>NZ_MSIT01000026.1 GCF_002094885.1 Salibaculum halophilum | reverse complement strand
AACGGCGCCGAGGCCAACCATGAGACCGAGGCCCGCGTCCGCAAGGAGGTCGACACCCTCTGCAGCACCTTCCCGCTCTACCCGAACCTGTGAAAAACCCCGCCGCGGCCGCACGGAAATTCCAGAATTTCCGTCCGCTCAGCGGTCAGGGCCGGCATCAGAAATCCGTCGGGGCGCCGGCCACAGGCCCGAGCGGGTTTGTCGGATCAACGGGTATTGCGCGACAGGCACCCCGGCAATTGGTTGATCCCAACTCCGCCACAGCGGGGTAAAGTCGCGGCACAACCGCCTGAACGGCGCCCTCGGGTCGGAATTTCGGGCATGGGTCGGCCAGCAGGTGCGCCGCCTCAGGTCCAGTGCACCTGCTCGGCACCGGGCAGAGCGTGGCGTGCCCTGAGTGGCGCCTCGTACGGCAGGCCCTGCGTGTCGCAGAAGGCGACGACCCAGGCGTCGTCCATGGTCACGAATTCCAGCACCGAGGCGAGAAACGCAGGGACGCGCGCCAGCGCGCGCAGATCCTCTGCGGCGGCCCCGGTCGAGGCGAGGAACACGGGGCAGAGGTCCTCGTTGCCGGCCAGCCAGCCCAGGGCCCGAATGGCGACATCCTCGGCCTGTTCAGGTGTCATCGGCGGTCCCTGCCCTCCTGGAAACGGTTTATTAACGAATAGCGCCGACATTGGGATTGGGGAAGGTCAATGGCCGCTTGGAAGGATCAAAAGAATGCCCGGCGACATCCTGATTGTCGACAGTGTGGCCACCAACCGCATCGTTCTCAAGGTAAAACTCGTGGCAGCGCAACACCGCGTGCGCCCCTGCGCGGATACCGCCTCGGCCCTCGCGGAGATCGCGACCGCCCTGCCCGACCTTGTCGTACTGGACGTAACGACCGACAGCGCCGCGGCCCTGGCGTTTTGCCGCAGGCTCAAACAGCAGGCGGAGACTGCCCTGGTCCCGGTGATCGCCACCGGCAGTTTTTCCCGCCCGGGCGACCGCGTGCGCGCGCTCGAGGCCGGGGCCGACGACGTGCTGGCCCGTCCGGTCAACGACCAGATCCTTCAGGCACGCATCCGGTCGCTTTTGCGCGCGCGCGACGCCAATCTCGAGCTGCGCCTGCGTGAGGACACGCGCCGCGCCCTGGGCTTTGCCGAGGCGCCGGCCGGCTTCGACCCCGGTGCCACAGTCGTCGCCCTGTCGCCTGATCCGCGGTTTCTGCGGTGCGCGGACCGCAAGTTCGCCGGGTGCCGGAACATCCGGGTTCGCGGGGCCGGGTTCAGCCCGGGCGCGGGCCTGCCCGGCGAACTCTCCGGCGATCTGCTGCTTGTCGACGGCCGCGACGCGGCCCTGCCCGAGGCCGAACTTTACCGCCTGCTGTCGGAACTGCGCAGCCGATCCGACACCCGCAATGCCGCCATCCTGGTCGTCCTGCCCGAGGGCCAAGCCACGGTCCAGGCCATGGCGCTGGATCTGGGCGCCAACGACCTGGTCACGGCCGGGGCCAGCGCCCAGGAACTGGTGCTGCGGGCCACCGGCCTGATCGCCGACAAGCGGCGCAACGACGCCCTGCGCGACACGGTGCGCTCGGGGCTGCGTGCGGCCGTCACCGACCCGTTGACCGGGCTGTTCAACCGCCGCTATGCCCTGCCCCACCTTGAGAACATGGCCGGGCGCGCGACCGAGGCCAATCACCGGATGGCCGTGATGGTGCTGGATATCGACCACTTCAAGGACATCAACGACCGCTACGGCCATGCCGCCGGGGACGAGATCCTGCAACAGGTCGCCGGACGGCTGCGCGACAACGTCCGCGCCGTCGACCTGCTGGCGCGTATCGGCGGCGAGGAATTCCTTGTCGCCATTCCCGAAAGCGGCGCCGACCACGCCCGCCAGGCCGCCGAGCGATTATGCCAGGTGATCTCGCGCGCGCCCTTCTACGTGGGCGGCGATGCCCATGCGATCCACGTCACCATGTCGATCGGCGTCAGCCTGTCCGGTCCGGACCCGGCGCCGCTGCTCAGCAAGGCGACGGCGGCCACGGGCGACCTTGTCCGCGCCGCCGACCTGGCGCTCTATGCCGCCAAGGGGTCGGGGCGCAACACGGTCAGCCTTTCGGCGGCGTGATGGCCCGAACGGGCCCCTCGCGCCCCATGCCGCACGTGCCGGGCCGACACCCGCAGCCGGTCGCCCGGCGGCCAGACTCAGTCCCCATGGCCGCCCCGGCCATGATCGCGCGGGCCGACCCCGCCGCGCAATTCGGCCTCGAACCGGTCGGCAAGGGCGCGGCGCTCGGCCGGCGACATGGTGGCGAGCTGGTCGATGACCTGATCCGCGGCGCGGCCCCGGATGGTTCGCAACCGGCCAAACTGACGGTCCATGAGCGCACGTATCCGCGCCGGCTCGAAGGTCTCGGCCCGTAGCGCGTCGCGCATGGCACGCATGTCGCGGCGCATCTCGACGCGGGCGCGCCGCTCGACCGGCCGCCGCGCCTGCAAACCAGTGCGAATCGCGGCGCGGTCCTCGGCCTCGAACGCGCGCAACAACGGGCCGAGCGTCAGGTCCACACGGACACCGCCACCGCCGGGTGGACCACCACGCAGCACGGCACCGACCACGAGCCCCAAAACAAGGATGTTCAGCGCCAGCGACACCACCAGCAGCCAGCGCCGCCAGCGGCCTTCCCGGCCTGTTTCGCGACTCTGCGCGGCGCTCACGGTGCCGCCTCCAGCCCGGCCAGGGTCTCGGTGCCCAGCAGCGGCACCGCCACGATCTGCGCCCCCAGCACGCCCTGTGACAGGGCCGACAGGCCGGCGGGCGGCGATATCCCGATCCACAGCCCGGTCACCCCCGCCGCCGCCATCGGGCCGACCGCGGCCCAGCCGCCCAGCGCCGCCCAGACCGCGGCCAGGGCGGATCGGCGCGGTGCGCGGGCCGCCGCGCGCGTATCAAGCTCCTGCTCGGCATCAGCCATGACCCTGGCCAACAGGTCCTCTCCGGGCTGCGCGGGCGGCTGCGCCCGCGCCACCCCGATCACCTCGCGGAACAGCGCCTCGTCGCGGTCATGCGTCATCGTCATATCCCAACTCTGCCCTGCGCCCCCGCAGGCGCGCAATCAGTCCTTTCTTGCCCCGTGCAACAAGGCTTTCCACCGTGCGCAGGCGCTCGCCCATGATCCGCGCCACCTCGGGGTTCGGCAGATCCTCGAGGTGGCGCAGGGCCACGGCCCGGGCCTGCCGCTCGGGCAGGTCGGCCAAGGCCGCGCGCAGCGCCGCCCGGCGGGCCGCCTCCTGCATCCCCGCTGCCGCGCCGGGGGTGTCGTCCTGCGGTTCCGGCACCGCCTCGAGGGCCACGCCGCGCCCGGTCTTGCGCAGCCGGTCGGTGCAGAGGTTCGCCACCACCCGGTAAAGCCAGGTCGTCACGCGAGCCCGGTCCGCCTCCCAGTCGGGGGCGATACGCCAGAGCCGCAGCATGGCCTCCTGCGCCACGTCCTCGGCCTCTGCGGCGTCTCCCAGCATCCGCTGCGCCTGGCCCAGCACCCGCGGCAGCACTCGATGGGTGAGCGCCAGCGCCGCGGCCCGATCACCCTGCGCATAGGCCGCCAGAAGGGCCTCGTCGCTTGGTCTGTCCTGCAAGGGCGGCACACTCATGGGTCAGCGGCGTAGTCAGAACCCGGCCCCCGGGCAAGGCGGGCCGCACGGCCAAGGGCAACTAGCGGCTCCGCGCGACACGGCCTGGCCCCCCGGCGCGCCGGCCTACTGGCCGCGCCCGCGATGGCCGCGCGGCCCGCCTATCCGTGCACTCATGCGATCCTGGAGGGACTCGAATTCCTGCGCGTCAAGCGCGCCATCCCCGTCGTCATCGAGCCTCTGGAAAAGCCGCCCGTCGCCCTGCGCACGGCCGCCCCCGGCCCGCATCTCCTCGATTTGCAACTGCCCGTCGCCGTTGGTGTCCAGCTTGTCGAGGCGCGCCGCGATGCGATCGGCCATGCGCGCGGCCATGCGCGCCTCGGCCGCGGCGGTCATTTCCTGCGCGCTCAGGGCGCCGTCGCCGTTGCGGTCGGCGGCATCGAACCGCGTCCGGGCACGGGCCTGCATGGCCTGGCGCATCTCGTCCGGGGTCAGGCGCCCGTCGGCGTCGAGGTCCAGGCTCTCGAACGCGGGCAAAGCGACGCCGGGGCCTTGGCCGACACCGCGCGCCTCGGCATCTGCGGTCAGCGCGAGGCCGGCGGTGATGGCGCCGATCAGAAGGGGGGTCCTTGCGGTCATGGGTCTTGTCCTTTCGGTTGGCGCCCCGTCGTCGGGGCGGCTTGGGGACACCTGTCCGGGCGGTGTCTGGTTCTTGAACGCGCGGGGGCCGGGGTTCCGTCGCCGACGACACAAGAAATCTGACTGTCACGCGACATCCCGACGCGGCGACCGGATCGCCCCTTTCCTTCGTTCGCGACAGGGGCCACGCTTAACAGCTAGAATGAGGACAACATGGCCGATAAACCCGGACCGCCGATGACAGAGGACGACCGCCCCATGAAACGGGCCATGTGGCGCGGGCTGCGCCGTCGCTGTCCGAACTGCGGCGAAGGCACGATGTTCAAGGGCTATCTCAAGGTGGCCGACGAATGCCCGGCCTGCCAAGAGACGCTGAGCCATCACCGCGCCGATGACGGGCCGGCCTACCTGACGATCCTCGTGGTCGGCCACCTGATGGCGCCGCTCATCCATGTGGCCTTCACGCAGTTCCGGCCCGACCCACTGGTGCTTGCCACCGTCTTTACCATTGGCTGCGTCGCGCTGTCGCTTTATCTTCTGCCGCGAATGAAGGGGATGGTGGTCAACATCCAGTGGTCCCGCCGGATGCACGGGTTCGACGACGAGGCCTGAGCCCCGGCCCTGCCGAAACGGGAAAGGCGGCCATGGACAAGTGTGCGATCCGCGACGCGGCCACGATGATCGTGCTGCGCGACCGGGCCAGCGACCCGCGGGTCCTGATGGGCCAGCGCGGTGCGCGGGCGGCCTTCATGCCGTCGAAATTCGTGTTTCCCGGCGGCGCTGTGGACGCGGCGGACAGCGATGTACCCTTCGGCCGCCCCCTGGCCCGGCCCTGCGCCGACCGCCTGGCCGAGGACAGCCGCTGTCCCGCCGCCGGGCTGGCCGCCGCGGCCATCCGCGAACTGTGGGAGGAAACCGGCCAGCAGATCGGCCGCCCCGGCGCCTGGCCCGACGCGCCGCCGGGCTGGCGCGGCTTTGCGGCCACGGGCCACCTGCCGGATGCCGCGCCGCTGCACTTCGTCTTTCGCGCGGTCACGCCGCCGGGACGGCCGCGCCGGTTCGACGCGCGCTTTTTCCTGGCCGAGGCCGAGGCGCTGACCACCAATCCCGACGATTTTTCGCGCGCCGAGGACGAATTGAGCGGGCTGCGCTGGGTCCGACTGGCCGAGGCGCGGGCGCTGGACCTGCCCTTCATCACCGAGGTCGTGCTGGCCGAAGTCGCCGCCGGTCTTGATCGCCCCGGTAAGCCCGCGCATGTGCCCTTCTTTCGTAACGACGACGAACGCCACCTGATCACGCAGCTTGGTGGGAATTCGCCGCTGGACCGGGTTTAGGGTGCGGGCCGGGCCGACGCCGATGGCGCGGCATGATCCGGACGCCGCGGGTCCGTCAGGCCGGGTCTCACTCCGGCGTCTAGAGCGGATGCGGCACCGGGTCCTTGGGCCGCAGCAGGTGCAGCCGGAAGACCTGCGCGTAGGAGGAATAGCGATAGGCCGCGTTGCGGCGCAGGTAATCGGCGCGGTTGGCATGATACAGCGCGGGCAGGTGGTACCAGGGCACCGCCGGGTGCATGTGATGGACCACGTGCAGGTTGTTGTTGAGAAACAACCAGGCCAGCGGCCCGCGGTCCTCGATGATGACGGTGCGGGCGCGGGCCTTTTCGTGGGCGCGGTGCTCCAGAAAGGTGCGGATCCCGAGCAGCGACAGCCCGAGGTAGACCGCCAGCGCGTAGGCCCCCAGCGGCATCGTCGACGCCCCGACCAGCCCCAGCACCGACGCCAGCGCCGGCAGATGCGCCAGCCAGCCGGCGATGACCTGCCGGTCGCCGGCCCGTATCGCCGCCACGTCGCCGCGCAGCCAGAAGAGCGTGCCGATCACCGGCCCCAGAAGCAGGCGCCCGGCCAGCGTGTTGTTGACGCGCAGAAGCGCCCTGACGGGCCGCGACAGCGCCGACCAGCGGGCCGGGGCGAGGTAGTTGGATTCCGGGTCGTCGTAAGGATCGGTCAGGTGTTCGTCGCGGTGATGCGCCAGATGCGTGTCGCGAAACCGCGCGTAGGGCACCACCAGCGCCAGCGCCGGGGCCATGAGCAACGCGTTTAGCCGGGCCGAGGCGAAGGGGTGGCCGTGGATCGCCTCGTGGCTGAGCGACGAGTGAAAGGCGATGACGACGCCCAGCAGGACAACCGCCAGCGGCACTGACAGGCCGGCCAGCAAGAACAGCGCCATGGCCCACAGGGCGTAGCAGCCCAGGATCAGGCCAAGGGTCAGCCCCTCGACCCGCGCGGTTTGGGTGGCAGAGGTCGCCGGGCCACCCGGCTTATCCATGCAGGCGCCCCCAGGGGATGCGCGCCCAGACGCGTTCGTAAGCGACGTAGAGACAGAACCCCACGGCCGTGTTGGCCAGCGCCATGGCCCCGCCCAGCGCCACGGACCCGGTTATCACCAGGCCGACAAGGCTCATGCAGATCAGACCGATCACTTGCCAGATCACCGCTTTCAACAGGCTGCGACGGGGGGTCTCCATAGGGCGCCTCTCGGGGGTTTGCATGATGCGATTTAACGCGTCCATGTGCCGCGCCGGGCGCCGGTTCGGCCATCCTGTTTCGTGTTAACAAAAAAGATGTATGTTGATAATGCTAAACGCATGTCGGAAACCGTGGACAAGCGTGCCCGCGCTGCCCTGTTCCGTAATCGCCTCGCCGAGGCGATGACGGATCGCGGCGCGACCCAGGCCGGTCTGGCCCGCCGCATCGGGGTCGACCGCTCGACCGTTTCGCAATTGCTGTCGGGCGAAAGCGCCCGCCTGCCCAATGCCCAGGTGGTGGCCGAATGCGCCGGGGCTTTGGGGGTGTCGGCCGACTGGCTGCTGGGGCTGACCGACCGGCCCGAGAACGCCGCCGACCTCGTCGCCGCCGCGATGGAGATCACCAAGGCCCCGCGCGCGCTGGTCGACGAGCAGATCTTTGCCTGGCACCAGCAGGCGGCGGGCTACAAGGTGCGCCATGTTCCCGCCGGGCTGCCCGACATGTTCAAGACGCCCGAGGTGCTGAAATGGGAATACGAACCCTCGCTGGGGCGCAGCACTGAACAGGCCCTCGGTGCCTCGCAGGACCGGCTGAGCTGGATGCGGCAGGCCCGGTCCGACTACGAGATCGCGGTGCCGCTCTACGAGCTGACCAGCTTTGCCAAAGGGACGGGCTATTACGAGGGGCTGTCGGCACCGCTGCGCCGAGCGCAACTGGACCGGCTGGCCGAGTTGCACGACCAGTTCTACCCGACCCTGCGGCTGCATCTGTTTGACGCGCGGCAGTTGTTCGCGGCACCGCTCACGGTCTTCGGGCCGCTCATGGCGGTGCTTTATATCGGGCAGAATTACCTGGCCTTCCGTGATACCGACCGGGTGCAGTTCATGACCCGGCATTTCGACGTACTGGTGCGCGAGGCGCTGGTCGACGCGCGCGAATTGCCCGCCTTTCTGGACGACCTGCGCAAGGCGACCTAAACTCCGGCCATCCCCTCAGGACGGACCGCGCGCCCATGTTTCCCATCCGCGACCACAACCCCTCGGACAAGGTGCCCTATGTCACATACATGCTGCTCGCGGCGAACGTGGCAATCTTTCTGGTCGAGCAGGGCCTGATCCAGACCCGCGCCCAGCAGTGGGAATTCTACGTCGATTATGCCTTCTTTCCGCTGCTTGTCACCGAGGGCGAGGGTTATTCAGGGTTGATCACCCACATGTTCCTGCACGGCGGGTGGATGCACCTGGGCGGCAACATGCTGTTCCTGTGGGTTTTCGGCGACAACATGGAAGACGAGTTTGGCCATCTCGGCTTCGTCGTGTTCTACCTGCTGTCGGGGCTGGCGGCGGCCTGGCTGCAGTACCTGCCTGACCCCACCAGCCGCGTGCCAATGGTCGGCGCCTCGGGGGCGATCGCCGGGGTCATGGGGGGCTACCTGCTGCTGTTTCCGCGGGCTCGGGTGGATGTCTTCATCTTCCTGATCTTCATCATCCGCATCATCCCGATCCCGGCCTGGCTGGTGCTGGGGATGTGGTTCGGGTTGCAGTTCTTCAACGGCGTGAGCGCTGATATTTCGCAGGGGGGCGTTGCCTACTGGGCGCATGTCGGCGGATTCGTGGCCGGTTTCCTGCTGACCGTGCCGCTGTGGCTGCGGCGCGGCGGGGCGGCCTATTGGGCCCGCACCGACGGCCACCCACCGCACCCCGAAACGCGCCACGAGGTGCGGCCAAGCTCGGTGCCGCGCGTCTCGCGGCGGCGCTCCGGCCCTTGGGGATGACCTACCCCCGGATCACCTTGGCGAACTTGTCGAAGATCGGCTCGGCGGCGCAGACCAGCTCGCCATCGGCCATGATGTCGCCCGCGGGGTTCAGCGGCTCGATGATGCCGCCAGCCTCCTGCACCAGGATAATCCCGGCGGCGATGTCCCAGGCGTTGAGACGGCGTTCCCAGAACCCGTCGTAGCGGCCCGCGGCCACATAGGCCAGGTCCAGCGCCGCCGCCCCCCAGCGCCGCACCCCGGCGCAGGCGGGCAGCAGCCGCCCCAGATCCTGCAGGGTCGCGGGCAGGTCGGACCGCCCGGCGAAGGGCAGGCCGGTGGCAAAGCAGCACTCGATCATCCGCGTGCGGCCCGAGACGCGCAGACGGCGGTTGTTCATCCATGCGCCCTCGCCCTTTTCGGCAAAAAAGCATTCGTCCTTGAACGGGTCATGGACGACCCCGGCGACAATCCGGCCCTTGTGTTCCAGCGCGATCGAAATCGCCCAGTGCGGCATCCCGTGCAGGAAGTTCGTGGTCCCGTCCAGCGGGTCGACGATCCAGCGCCGGGTGGGGTCCTGGCCAGCGATCTCCTCGCCTTCCTCGCCCAGAAACCCGTAGGTCGGGCGGGCCTCCATCAGCGCCTTGCGGATCATCTCTTCGGCGTTGCGGTCGGCGCGGCTGACGAAATCGGCAGGTCCCTTGGTCGAGACCTGCAGGTTCTCGACCTCGCCGAAGTCCTTGAGCAGGGCGCGGCCCACGCGGCGCGCGGTGCTGGTCATGACGTTGAGGTTCGCGCTGCCGGTCATCGGGCACTCCTTGCAAAACCCGGGGCGGTGCATCCGGGCGGGGGATCAAGACGCGCGTATAGGCGCTCGGTCCGGGGGGAACAAGGGCCTAGGCGTCGCGGTGCAGGCGCCCGGCCTCCTGCCGGGCCAGCCGCGCCAGGTGCGCCATGTAGGGCAGGTCGGAATCGGCCGCGCGGACGGCCGCGAACAGCCGCCGGGTCAGTCCGCTCTCGGTCAGCGGCCGGGTGACGTAGCCCGCGCCGTAGCGGCTCTGGCGCAGCACCCAGTCTGGCAGCACCGTCACCCCGCGCCCCGAGCCCACCAGCAGCAGGATCACCGCCGTCAGTTCGACCTGGCGCACCGCCGCCGGCTCGATCCCCGCCGGGGTCAGGAACTGCGAGAAGACGTCCAGCTTGGCCCGGTCCACCGGGTAGGTGATCAGCGTCTCGCCGCGCAAATCCTCGGGCGTGACGAAGGGCCTGTCGGCCAGCGGGTGGCCGTCCCGCGCGACCAGGACAGGCTCGTAATCGAACAGCGGCAGGTAGGTCAGCCCGCGCATGTCCTCGGGGTCGGAGGTGATGACGAGGTCCACCTCCTCGCGGGCGAGCGCCGGCATGGCCTCGAAGGCCAGCCCCGCGCGGATGTCCACGTCGACGTCGGGCCAGGCCCGGCGGAACTGTTCCAGCACCGGAAACAGCCACTCGAAACAGGCGTGGCACTCGATGGCGATGTGCAGCCGGCCCGCGCGGCCCTGCACCAGCCCCGCGAACTCGGCCTGCAGCGCCTCGACCTGCGGCAGGATGCGCTCGGCCGCCGCCAGCATCCGCTTGCCCGCCGGCGAGAGCCGCAGCGGCTTGGACCGGCGCACGAAAAGCTCGACGCCAGCCTGGTCCTCGATGCCTTTTATCTGGTGCGACAGCGCCGACTGGGTCAGGCCCAGAACCTCGGCCGCGCGGGCCAGCCCGCCGGTGTCATTGATGGCCTTGATGCTGCGCAGGTGGCGGAACTCAATATGCATGGCGCTCATGATCGTGTTCGAAGTTATGAATTTGTCTCACAGGCGGTGCTGTGGGACAAGAGCGCGAAATCAACGGAGAGCCCCATGACCCGCCCTGCCCTGTCCTTCGAGTTCTTCCCGCCCAAGTCGCTGCCGCAATCCTTTCGCCTGTGGGATTGCGTGACCGCGCTGGCTCCGCTGGCGCCCGACTTCGTGTCGGTGACTTACGGCGCCGGCGGCACCACACGCAAACTGACTCACGAGGCGGTGCAGGCCATCGGCGCGCAGACCGGGCTGGACGTGGCCGCGCATCTGACCTGCGTGGAGGCCAGCCGCGACGAGACGCTGGGCATCGCCGAGGAATATCGCAAGGCGGGCGTGGACCGCATCGTCGCCCTGCGTGGCGACCCGCCCAAGGGTGCGGGCCGGTTCGTGGCGCGGCCCGACGGGTTTTCCGGGTCGGTTGATCTCGTGGAAGCACTGGCCGGACGCGGCTTTGACGTCACCGTGGGCGCCTACCCCGAGAAACACCCCGACGCGGCCGATCATTCGGCCGATATCGAGCACCTCAAGCGCAAGCTCGACGCGGGGGCCGATACCGCGATCACGCAGTTCTTTTTCGAGGCCGAGACCTTTTTCCGGTTCCGCGACGCCTGCGAGAAGGCGGGGATCGACGCGCCGATCATTCCCGGCATCCTGCCGGTCGAGAACTGGGCCGGCACGCGCCGCTTTGCCGAGGCCTGCGGCACCTCGATCCCGCAGGTGGTCGCCGATGCCTTCGAGACCGCCGAGCGCGATGGCGGGGCCGACCTGCTGGCCACGGCACTGGCGACGGAACTGTGCGACGATCTGTTGTCGGGCGGGGTCGAACATCTGCATTTCTACACGCTCAACAAGCCGGACCTGACGCGCGATGTCTGCCACGCGCTTGGCCTGACCCCGGGCGTGAGCCTGCAGAACGTCGCCTGACCGGAGACGGACCGCCACGGCCCTGCACCGCCCCGCGCTGCCCCCAGCGCGGGGCAGTTTTCGTCTGCGGCGCGCGGCAGGACAAATGCGCGCGGCACCGACAGCACGCCCGGGATTGACAAGACAAAGTAATTTTGTCAGGTTTTCCCCAGTTTCGAACCAAGGCCTGACATGACCGACACAACAACCCCCTGCCGCGGGGCCGCCCCCGTCGGGCGCCTCGCCGACCTGCCGCCCCACGAGGCCGCCGCCGTTGTCGCCCTGCGCGAATGGACGGGCACGCCGCCGGCCGAGGTGGCCCGCGGGGTCTATTACCTGGGCCAGATCCTGGAGGCGCTGCAGCATTTCGGGCGCCGCCCGCTGATGCGCCACCATGTCGGGTGCCAGTGCCTGGGGGCCGACGAGGCCTGCCTTGCGCAGTTGATCGGCAGTGCCGCCGAGGGCGCGCGCGAGGACGCGATGATGATCGCCTGCCTGCTGGTCCGCGCCGACGCCGCGCCGATCGTCGCCGACATCGCCCAGATGGCGGCACTGCACCTGCAGCGTGACGGCGGGGCGCCCCATGGGCGGGACACTCCGGACCCGAGCTGCCCCGCCCGCCCCGTCCTGCACTAGGCGCGGTCTGCGGCCAGCGCCTCGGCCTCGGCCGGCAGGCGCGCGGCCAGCGTCGGGTGCAGGCGCTCGGACCGGTCGCGCCCGACAACGCGGGGTTTGCGCAGCCAGAACAGCTTGGCCCAGCCCTGCCACGTCCCGACCGAGGGGGCGTCCGCGTCGCAGGGAAAGCGGGCGCGCCAGTTTTCGGGCAGGGGCAGGCCGCAGCCCTCCAGCCGCTCCAGCATCCAGACCAGCGAGATGTTCGACAGCGGCCGTGCGGCGTGGAACCCGCTCAGCTGGCCGCCCACGTCGCCATGGGTGCCGCGGAACCAGACCTGTTCGACCCGCGCCGTACGCTCGGGCGGACAGGCCCAGAGGACAGGCGCATAGGCCTCGCGCGTTTCGTCATGCGCCAGCGCGTGAAAGCCGTGCCGAATGCAGGGCCCCAGCGTGTGATTGTGAAACCGGTGCTTCGGCTCAGTGACCTGCCACAACAGCGGCAGCCGCAGGCCCAGCGCCTTGACCGTGTCCCAGACCGCGACGGCCTCGATCGCGACCGCCTGCTGGCAGTAGTCGCGGCAGAAGGCCTCGGCCACCGGGCCGCGCGCCCCGGCGCGGTAGTGACGATAGGCCTGGCGAATCATGCGCTCGGTCGCGCAGTCGGCGCGCACCAGCCCCACCATGTCGACAATGCCCGCCAACGAGCGCACGGCGTAGGCCCCGCGCGAGAACCCGGCCAGGATGATGGTGTCGCCGGGCCGGTAGCGCGAGGCCAGCACACCGTAGGCCCGCTGGATCTGGCGGTTGATACCCCGGCCCATCATCACGTCCATCGTGCGCGACCAGTCGCGCCACTGGATGCCCGCCTCGTAATATACCGTCAGGTTGGCGCGGCGTCCGGCCTCGAGGATCAGCTTGTAAAGCTGGCCGGCGTGGCTCTCGCAGCCCTCGGCGAGCGAGGACATGGTTCCGTCGATGATGATGACATGGGTTGCGGGGCCACGGCGACGGTGCGCCCCGGCCTCGGCCCGGGGGCCGCGGCCGAAAAGCGACAGAAGGCGGTCACGAACCCCCATGCCCGGCCTCGTGCAGAAGCTCCCAGACCCGGTGCGGGGTAAAGGGCATGTCGGCCCGGGCCACCCCGCGCGCGGCCAGCGCATCGCGCACCGCGTTGGCGGTGGCCGCCATCGACCCGACCGTTCCGGCCTCGCCGCAGCCCTTCATGCCCATCGGGTTGTAGCGCGAGGGCGTCGATTGCGTGGCAAACCCGAACATTGGCACATCATCGGCACGCGGCATGGCGTAGTCCATGAACGTTGCCGTGATGAGCTGGCCGTCGGCGTCGTAGTGGGCGTGTTCCGTCAGGGCCTGGCCGACGCCCTGAACCACCCCGCCGTGCACCTGACCTTCGACAAGCATGGGGTTGATGAGATTGCCGAAATCGTCAACCACCGTGTAGCGGTCCAGCGTCACTTTGCCGGTGTCCGGGTCGACCTCGACCTCGGCGGCATGGGCGCCGTTGGGAAAGGACCGGTTCTCCAGCCGGGTGGTGCGCGAATGGCTCAGCAGGTCGCCGCGCCCCTCGGCGCGGGCCATCTCGGCCACCTCCAGCATGGTCGGCGTCAGGTTGGAGCCGGGGATGCGAAACCGCTCGTCGTCGAAGGTGATGTCGGCGGCGGCAACGCCCTCGCGCTCGGCCAGGAAGGCGGCAAAGGCCTCGGTGATGGCCGCGACCGCGCCCAGCGTGGCGGTGTTCTGCACCGTGACCGAGCGCGATCCCCCCGTGCCGCCACCCTGCGCGATCAGGTCGCTGTCGCCCTGGACCACGGTGATCCGGTCGGCCGGGATGCCGGTCTGGTCGGCCAGGAACTGCGCGAAGACGGTCTCGTGTCCCTGCCCGTTCGATTGCGTGCCCACGAAGATCGCGGCGGTGCCGTCGGCATTGAAATCGACCCGGGCGGTTTCCTCGGGATCGCCCAGGATGCTCTCGATGTAGTAGCACAGCCCCAGCCCGCGCAGCTTGCCGCGCGCCTGCGACTCGGCGCGGCGGGCGGCGAACCCGGCGCGATCTGCATTATGTTCCAAAAGGTCAAGAACGCGGTGGAAATCACCCGTATCATAGGCCTGTCCGGTCGCGGATGTGTAAGGGAACTTCTCGGCCGGGATGAAATTGCGCCGGTGCAGGTCCCAAGGATCGACGCCCAGATCACGCGCGGCGTAGTCCATCGCGCGTTCGAGAACATAGATCGCCTCGGGCCGGCCGGCGCCGCGATAGGCATCGACCGGCGCGGTGTTGGTATAGATGCCGCGGCAGCGCAGGTGGATCGCCTGCAGGTCGTAGACCCCCGGCGCCACCTTGGAAAACAGGTCGGTCTGGATCGGCTGGGCGAACTGCGAGTTGTAAGCCCCCAGATTCGCGAGCGTCTCCAGCCGGTAGCCGATCAGCCGATGATCGGCGTCAAAAGCCAGCGTGGCGGTGGTCGCCAGGTCGCGCCCGGCGTTGTCGGACAACATCGACTCGGTGCGTTCGGCCATCCAGCGCACGGGGCGGTTGAGCATCCGCGCCGCCTGCGCCACGACGAAGGTTTCGGGGTGGTCCATGCCCTTCATCCCGAAGCCGCCGCCGGTGTCGGGATTGGTCACGCGGATATCCTCGGGCGGCAGGCCAAGGTGGCGCGCGGCGCTGGCTTTCGGCCCCCAGACCCCCTGCCCGTTGACGGCGATGTGCAGGCGGCCGTTGCCCTCGGGCTCTGCGTAGGCTCCGCGTGGCTCCATCGAATTGACGATGACGCGGTTGTCGCTGATCTCGTAGGTCAGGACATGCGCCGCCCCCGCGATGGCGCTGTCCACCGCCGCGGCGTCGCCCAGCGCCCAGTCGAAGGCGATGTTGTCGTCAATACCGTCATGCAATTGCGGCCCGCCGGGGGCCAGCGCGACATGCGGGTCCTGATCCTCGAAGTCGAGCGCGATCATCTCGGCGGCATCGCGGGCCTGCGGCAGCGTCTCGGCCACCACCATGGCGATGGCCTCGCCCACGTAGCGCACCCGGTCGCCCGCCAGCAGGGGCCTGTCGGGGCGCGTGCCGCGGCTGCCGTCGGCGTTGCGCACCACGGTGCTTTTCATGTTCACCTGCACGCCCTCTGCCGCGAGGTCGGCGAGCGTCAGCACCAGCTGCACGCCGGGGGCCGCGCGCGCCGCGCTCACGTCCAGCTCGGTGATGCGGGCATGCGCCACCGGGGCGCGCAGGAAAACCGCCCGCAACGCCCCGGCGGGCGCGATGTCGTCGACGTAGCGGCCGTGCCCGGTCAGGAAGCGCTGATCCTCGACCCGTTTCACCGGCTGGGATTTGCCGAATTTTTCCATGCTGGCCTCTCCTGTCTGTCGCCGCGACCCTAGCGGTTCGCGGGGCCATGTCCAGCCCGGGGGCCGGGGCCTCTTTTCGCCGCGCCCGGGGCGGGTTACAGGGGGGTTGCGACAGCCAGGAAAGACAGATCATGCCCATGGAAAAGACCTTCGACGCCGCCGCGGCGGAACCGCGCATCTACAAGGCCTGGGAAGACAGCGGCGCGTTCAAGGCGGGCGCCAACGCCACGCGCGACGAGACCTTTTCCATCATGATCCCGCCGCCCAACGTGACCGGCGCGCTACACCTGGGCCATGCCTTCAACAACACCCTGCAGGACATCCTGATCCGCTGGCACCGGATGCGCGGCTACGACACGCTGTGGCAGCCGGGGCAGGACCATGCCGGCATCGCCACGCAGTTGCAGGTGGAAAAGAAGCTCAAGACCGAGGAAGGCCTGCGCCGCACCGACCTGAGCCGCGAGGACTTCCTCGCCAAGGTCTGGGAATGGAAGGACCAGTACGGCGGCCAGATCATCGACCAGCTCAAGCGGCTTGGTGCCTCCTGCGACTGGTCGCGCAATGCCTTCACCATGTCCGGTGCGCCGGGCGCCCCGGAAGGCAACGCGGGCAATTTCCACGACGCCGTCATCAAGGTCTTCGTGGACATGCACCGCAAGGGGCTGATCTACCGCGGCAAGCGGCTGGTCAACTGGGACCCGCATTTCGAGACCGCGATTTCCGACCTCGAGGTCGAGAACATCGAGGTCGACGGCCACATGTGGCACTTCAAGTACCCGCTCGCCGGGGGCGAGACCTACACCTACGTCGAGAAGGACGAAGACGGCACCGTGGTGCTGGAGGAAGAGCGCGACTATATCTCGATCGCCACGACACGGCCCGAGACGATGCTGGGCGACGGCGCGGTTGCCGTGCATCCCGACGACGCGCGCTATGCCCCCATCGTCGGCAAGCTTTGCGAGATCCCGGTCGGCCCGAAAGAGCACCGCCGCCTGATCCCGATCATCACCGACAGCTACCCCGACCCCGCCTTCGGGTCGGGCGCGGTCAAGATCACCGGCGCGCATGACTTCAACGACTACGAGGTCGCCAAGCGCGGCAGCATCCCGATGTATCGCCTGATGGACACCAGCGGGCACATGCGCGCCGATGGCGCCCCCTACGCCGAGGAGGCCGGGCGCGCGCAGGACCTTGCCCGCGGCGCGGAGTTCACCATGGCGCAGGTCGACGCGATCAACCTCGTCCCCGAGGCCTATCGCGGGCTCGACCGGTTCGAGGCCCGCACCCGCGTGGTCGCGGACATCGACGCCGAGGGCCTGATGATCGCGGTCGAGGACAAGAAAATCATGCAGCCCTTCGGCGACCGCTCAAAGGTGGTGATCGAGCCGATGCTGACCGACCAGTGGTTCGTTGATGCCGAAAAGGTCGTCGGCCCCGCGCTGGAGGCCGTCCGCGAAGGCCGCACCGAGATCATGCCCGAAAGCGGCAAGAAAACCTATTTCCACTGGCTGGAAAATATCGAGCCTTGGTGCATCTCGCGCCAGCTCTGGTGGGGGCACCAGATCCCGGTGTGGTACGGGCTGAACCTCGGTGTCGATGACGACCTGAATGCCAGTGGCGCGCTGGACGAAGTGCGCCTGCTGGACCTTCTGACCGAGGGCGGCATGCTGCACCGGCAGGAGGTCAGCCACTGCGCCTTCAGCTTCGACGAAGTCATCCCGCTGTTCGAGAACGACAACATCGACGTCCCGAACCCGATCAGCCATGCCCGCGTGATCGAGGTTGCCGACAAGCAGGAGGCGATGCACACCTTCGCCGCCGCGCTGGCCGAGTACAACGTCACGCAGGACCTGACCAAGCTGGTCTACCCGGTCTGGCGCGACCCCGACGTGCTCGACACCTGGTTCTCCTCGGGCCTCTGGCCTATCGGCACGCTGGGCTGGCCCGAACCCACCGAGGAGTACGCCAAGTATTTCCCCACCGACGTGCTGATCACCGGGCAGGACATCCTGTTCTTCTGGGTCGCGCGGATGATGATGATGCAGAACGCCGTGGTCGGGCAGGACCCGTTCCATACCGTCTACCTGCACGGGCTGGTGCGCGACGCGAAGGGCAAGAAGATGTCCAAGACCACCGGCAATGTCATCGACCCCATCGCGGTGATCGAGGATTACGGCGCGGATTCCCTGCGCTTTGCCAACGCGGCCATGGCGGCCATCGGCGGGGTGCTGAAACTCTCGGAAGACCGCATCAAGGGCTACCGCAACTTCGGCACCAAGCTCTGGAACGCCTGCCGCTTTGCCGAGATGAACGGCGCCACCGGGTCGGACGGCAGCCTGCCGCAACCCACGGCCACGGTGAACCGCTGGATCATCGGCGAAACCGCCCGCGTGCGCGCCGAGGTGGACGCGGCCCTGGCGGCCTATCGCTTCAACGATGCCGCCTCGGCGCTTTATCACTTCGTCTGGAACGTGGTCTGCGACTGGTATGTCGAGTTCTCCAAGCCGCTGCTGCTGGACGGCGGCGCGGCCGAGCAGGCCGAGACGCGCGCAACCATGGCCTGGGTCATGGACCAGTGCCTGATCCTGCTGCACCCGATCATGCCCTTCATCACCGAGGAGCTCTGGGGCACGCTCGGCACCCGCGACAAGATGCTGGTCCATGCCGACTGGCCCACCTACGGCCCAGAACTGGTGGACGACGCGGCCGAACGCGAGATGCGCTGGGTCATCGCCTTCATCGAGGGCGTCCGCTCGGCCCGGGCGCAGATGAACGTGCCGGTGGGGCTTTACATCCCCGTGCTGCAACTTGAGGCCGACGCCGCCGCCCGCACCGCGCTGGCCAACAATGAGGCCCTGATCAAGCGCATGGCCCGGATCGCAACGCTGCAAGAGGCGAGCGAGGCGCCACGGGGCGCGCTGTCGGTGACGGCGCAGGGCGCGCAGTTCGCCCTGCCGCTGGCCGACATCATCGACGTCGAGGCCGAGAAGGCGCGCATCGCCAAGGTCATGGGCAAGCTGGACAAGGAAATTGCCGGGCTGTCGGGGCGTCTGGACAACCCCAACTTCGTGGCAAGCGCCCCCGAAGAGGTTGTCGAGGAGACGCGCGAGACCCTGGCCCTGCGGCAGGAGGAAATGTCCCAGCTAAAGGCCGCCATGACCCGGCTGGAGGACATGGGCTGACCGTGTTGCTGCGTCATCCTCGCCAATGAACTCACGCCCCGCCCCCGGCCCTTTTCAAACCCGCCACGACTTGTCACTTTGACCCATGGACCATGATCCCCGCCTGACCCCGCTCGTCCAAGGCCTGCCGCGCACCGTGCCCTTCGTCGGCCCCGAGGCGCACGAACGCGACCGCGGCCGCCCCTTCCGCGCCCGGTTGGGCGCCAACGAAAGCGTCTTCGGCCCATCACCGCAGGCCGTGGCGGCCATGCAGGAGGCCGCGGCGGAAGTCTGGAAATACGGCGACTCGGCCAGTTTCGACCTGCGCCACCATCTGGCCGCGCACCACGGCGTGGCGATGGACAACATCGTCATCGGCGCCGGGATCGACGGGCTGCTGGGCGCATTGGTGCGGCTGACCGTGCCGCTGGGCGCGCCGGTCGTGACCTCGGACGGCGCCTATCCCACGTTCAACTACCACGTCACCGGCCACGGCGGGGTGCTGCACAAGGTGCCCTACACTGCCGATCACGAGGACCCCGAGCGCCTGATCGCCAAAGCGGCGCAGGTGGGTGCGCGGCTGATCTACCTGTCCAACCCCGACAATCCCATGGGCACCCGGCACGACGCAGCCACCATCGCGCGCATGGTCGCGGCCGTCCCCGACGGCAGCCTGCTGGTACTGGACGAGGCCTATATCGACTTTGCCCCCGACGGCACCGCCCCCGGGATCGACCCCGACGACCCCCGCGTCATCCGCCTGCGCACCTTTTCCAAGGCGCACGGGCTGGCCGGCGCGCGGGTGGGCTATGCCATCGGCGATACCGCGCTGATCGGGGCCTTCAACCTGGTGCGCGATCACTTCGGCATCGGGCGCATCAGCCAGGCGGGCGCGCTGGCCACCGCGCAGGACGGCGACTGGCTGGACCATGTGCGCACCGAGGTGGCCCGCGCGCGCGACCGCATCGGGGCCATCGCCGCCGACAACGGCCTGACCGCGCTGACCTCGGCGGCCAGTTTCGTGGCCGTGGACTGCGGCGGCGACGGGGGCTTTGCCAAAACGGTGCTCGACGGCTTGCTGGCGCGCGACATCTTCGTGCGCATGCCCTTCGTCGCCCCGCAGGACAGGTGCATCCGCATCAGCGCCGGCCGACCGCAGGACCTCGACCTGCTGGCCGAGGCCCTGCCGGGCGCGCTGGCGGATGCACGAAAGCGTTAGGTGAGTCGCGCTGAATCCGCGTTAAGTTTGCCGGGAAGCTGTTGCCGGAGGCTGCCATGTATCACTACCCCCGCCGGGTCGAGAATTACACGACGCCCTTCCTGTGGATGGTCGGCGTGCTGCTGTTCATGGTCTTCTGGACGATTGCCTCGGTCGCGGGCTTCTTCTGGGTGGTGATCAGCGCCACCGGGATCGAGCTTGGCCTGCGGGCCCTGGGGACGCGCCGCCGCTAGACCGGCCGCGCCAGATCGGCCAGCACAGCGCTGGCCGCTGCCGTGCCGCCCGGCCCGTGCGGGATGTCGAGGGCCGCCAGCCCCGCCTCGATACTGGCCAGCACGCCCAGGACCATGTGCGCGTTGACATGGCCCATGTGGCCGATGCGGACGAAGGCGCTGGCGGGATCGCGGCCCAGCCCGATACCCAGCGTGACGCCGGCCGTCCGTTCGACCCAGCCGCGCAGGGCATCGCCCTGCCCCGGCTCCAGCCCGATCGAGGTGATGGCCCGCGACCGCGCCGCAGGATCGGGCACGTTCAGCCGCAGCGGCCCGCCTTCACCCCAAACGTCGCAGGCCGCCCATATCGCCCGGGCCAGCCCGTCGTGCCGGGCCCAGATCGCCGGCAGGCCCTCCTCGTCGATCATGTCGAGTGCCTCGCGCAGCGCAAAGAGGTGATGTGTGGGCGCCGTACCGTCGAAATACTTCCAGTATTCGTCCGGGTCGACCCGCGGGCGCCAATCCCAGTAGCGGCTGACGCGGGCCAGCGAACCGCGCTGCGCGTCCGCCCTGTCGTTGAACCAGACAAAGCCCAACCCCGGCGGCGTCATCAGCCCCTTCTGACTGGCCGCGATGGTCACATCCGCGCCGCTGGCGTCCATCTCGTAGCGGTCGCAGCCCAGCGAGGCGATGGCATCCACCATCAACAGCGCGTCGTGCCCGGCTGCATCCATGGCCGCGCGCACCGCGCCGACATCGTTCAGCACCCCGGTCGAGGTATCGACCAGCACCATCAGCACCGCCCTGATCCGACCCGCGCCGTCTGCGCGTAGGGCATCCTCGATCCGGGCCGGGTCCACCGCGGCACTGTCACCGAAATCGAGCAGGTCGACGGCGACGCCGAGGCCCTTGGCCATTTCGCCCCAGCCCTTGCAGAAAACGCCTGTGGCCAGCACCAGCACCCGGTCGCCCTCGGCAACGACATTGGCGAGCGCCGCTTCCCAGGTGCCATGGCCGTTGGCGATGTAGATCGCCGCATGCCCGGACGTGCCCGCCACGGCCCGCAGATCAGGGATCAGCGAATGCGTCATCTCGTGCAGCGCGCCGGTGTAGATGTTGGGCGCGGGGCGCTGCATGGCTCGCAGCACCCGGTCCGGCATGACCGAGGGGCCGGGGATCGCCAGGTAGGGCAGGCCGTTCGCGAACATCTCGATTCCCCGGTCCTCAGGTTGTCTTCCCAGCACACTACGCCGCGCCGAACCGGCGTCAATCCGGGCCGCGCGCTGCCGCCCCTTTTCGCCCGCCCCGATTCCGCGTAAACGGCGCGGACGAGTGGCATCGAAAGGCCCAGCGCGCCCATGGTCTCGGGACTGTTCCATAGAATTCACCGCTGGGAGCGGGACCTGCACAACCGGCTGGGGCGGGACATCTCGACGCCCGCGGCACGGCGCGGCGCCTGGTTGCACTACCAGTTTCTCGACCACGGCATCCTGCGCCACCTCTGGACGAACTTCGACCGGGTCGCGCCGGATGTGTATCGCTCCAACCAGCCCGACCCGAGGCGCCTGCGCCGCATGGCCCGGCGCGGTATCCGAACCGTGCTGAACCTGCGCGGGGCGACCGCGCATTCGCCCTACCTGTTCGAGCGCGAGACCTGCGAGGCGCTGGGAATGACCCTTGCCGACCTGCGCCTGAACGCGCGCCGGGCGCCGCCGCGCGCTGCCCTGCTCGAGCTGATCGACCTGCTGGCATCGCTTGACCGACCGCTGCTGATCCATTGCAAGTCCGGCGCCGACCGGGCCGGCCTGGCCAGCGCCATCGTTCTTCTGACGCGGGACGGGGCCGACATCGCGGGCGCCCGGCGCATGCTGTCCTGGCGCTACCTGCACCTGCGCGCCACGGCCACAGGCGTGCTGGACCAGGTGATCGCGGACTACGCCGCCCGGCGCGCGTTGGGCGAGATCGGGTTCCGCGACTGGGTGGCCCAGCACTACGATCCCGACACGACCACGGCCAATTTCGCCGCCCGCCGGAGCCGGGCATGAGCCCGCGCCGTCAATCCATGGGCCGCTGGCTCTGGCAGACCTACCTGCGCGAACACCTGCCCATCATCGTGATCGCGTTGGTCGTCATGATGATCGAGGGCGCCACCCTCGGCGTCATGAGCTACATGACCAAGCCGATGTTCGACAATGTCTTCATCGGTGGCGACATGGCCGCGCTCTGGGTGGTCGGGCTGATCATCATGGGGGTGTTTTTCCTCCGCGCCGTGACCTCGGTGACCCACCGGGTGCTGCTCAAGCGGATCGCCGAAGTCAGCGCGGCGCGTATGCGCACCGATCTCATGGCCCACCTGATGACCCTCGACATGGGCTTTCATCAGGCCTATTCGCCGGGCACCCTGATCGAACGGGTCCAGGGCGACGTGCAGGCCCTCGGACGGGTCTGGACGGGTATCATCACCGGGCTGGGGCGTGACGTGATCTCGGTGTTCTGGCTATTTGGCGTGGCGCTTTTCATCGACTGGAAATGGACGCTGGTGGCCCTGGTGGGCATTCCGCTGCTAGTGGCACCCTCGCTCGCCGTGCAGCGCTACGTGCGCGGCAAGGCCCGCACCGCGCGCGAGGTCTCGGCCGCGATGTCGACCCGGCTCGACGAGGTCTTCCACGGCATGATGCCGATCAAGCTCAACAGCCTGGAACGCTATCAACAGGGCCGCTACGAGCAGCTAAACGATGATCGCGTGGCCACGGAAACCCAGGCCGCGCTGGGCCAGGCGCTGATCCCGGGGCTGATCGACATCATGACCGGGATCGGCTTTTTCTGCGTGCTGTTCTTCGCCGGGTCGGACATCGTCGAGGGCGACAAGACCGTGGGCGATTTCATGGCTTTCTTCACCGCCATGGCGCTCGCCTTCGACCCGCTGCGGCGGCTGGGCAACCTGTCGGGGCTGTGGCAGGCCGCGGCAGCGGCGGTCGAGCGTATCCGCGAGCTCTTCGACATCCGCCCGACACTGGTTTCGCCCGCCGCGCCGGCGCCGCCGCCGCCGGAAGCGCCCGAGATTTGCTTCGAGGACGTGCACCTGGCCTATGGCGATCTGCCGGTGCTGCGTGGCGCCAGCTTCACCGCGCAGGCGGGGCGGACCACCGCGCTCGTGGGGGCCTCGGGCGCAGGCAAGAGCACGGTTTTCAACGTGCTCACCCGGCTTGTCGATCCCGGCGCGGGCCGGGCCACGCTGGATGGCACCCCGGTCGCCGACATCGATATCGACCGGCTGCGCGGGCTCGTCTCGACGGTGGCGCAAGACGCCGCACTCTTCGACGAGAGCCTGCGCGACAACATCCTGCTGGGCCGCACCGACGTGGACCCGGAACATCTGCAAAAGGTTCTGGACGCGGCGCATGTCTCGGACTTCCTGCCGCAGCTGCGCGACGGGCTGGACACGCCCGTCGGCCCGCGCGGGTCGAACCTTTCGGGCGGGCAGCGCCAGCGCGTGGCCATCGCCCGCGCCTTGCTGCGCGACACGCCGATCCTTCTTCTGGACGAGGCGACCTCGGCGCTGGACACCAAGTCCGAGGCGGTGGTCCAGGCCGCGCTGGACCGGCTGGCCGAGGGGCGCACCACGCTGGTGATCGCGCATCGCCTTTCGACCGTGCGCAATGCCGACAGGATCCTGGTGATGGACAAGGGCCGCGTGGTGGACGACGGCCCGCACGACGCGCTGCTCGCGCGCGGCGGGCTCTATGCCGATCTCTACCGGCTACAATTCGAGGACGGCCGGCAGGTGGTGGATACCGCCGCCGCCAAGCGCAAGCGCAGGCCCGCCGCCACCGCCCCGGTGCGCGCCGCCCGCGGGGTCGTGGCACGGCTTTTCGGCGGCACAGATCCGTCCTAGGTTGAGGGCATGACACAGCGCACCGTTCTACGCATCACCGGGGATGACAGGGCCGGCTTCCTGCAGGGCCTCGTCACCAACGATATCGACAGTTTGTCCGAGGGGCTGGTCTACACCGCGCTTCTCACGCCGCAGGGCAAGCTGATCGTGGATTTCTTCCTCCAGCAGGACGGTGACGCCATCCTTCTGGACGTGGCCGCCGACCACGCGGCGGCGCTGTTCCAGCGGCTGTCGATGTACAAGCTGCGATCGAAGGTCGAGATCGCCGAGACGGGCCTGGTGGTCTCACGCGGGGTGGGGCCTGCGCCCGAGGGCGCCCTGCCCGACCCGCGCCATCCCGCCATGGGCTGGCGCCTGATCGGCGAGACGGACCTGTCCGAGGACGTGGACTGGGACGCGCTGCGCGTCGCGCATGTCATCCCCGAACTGGGCATAGAGATGTCGACGGACAGCTTTCCGCTGGAGGTCGGCCTGGACCGGCTTTCCGGCGTGGATTTCCGCAAGGGCTGCTACGTCGGGCAGGAAGTCACGGCGCGGATGAAACACAAGACGGAACTGCGCAAGGGGCTGACGCAGGTGCAGATCGAAGGCGCCGCGCCGGTCGGCACCCCGATCACGGCGGGCGAGAAACCGGCGGGCACGCTTTTCACCCAGTCGGGCGACAAGGCGCTGGCCTACCTGCGCTTCGACCGGGCCAAGGGGCCGATGCAGGCCGGCGACGCCACCGTGACATGGACCCCGTAAGCGCCGGGCTGGCGCGGCTGTTCGGGGCCGCGCCGACGGGGATGCGCCGTTTGCACGGGGGCGACCTGTCGCAGGTCTGGACCGTGCGCCTGGCCGACGGGCGCGACGTAGTGGCCAAGGACGGGCCGCTGGTGATCCGCGAGGCGCGCATGCTCGAGGCCATGGCCGCGGCGGGCGCGCCGGTGCCGCGTGTCCTCGCCGCCGAAAAGACGCTGCTGGTGCTGGAACACCTGCCCGAGACTCGCCCGAGCGGCGCGGCATGGCACGCGCTAGGGGCCGGGCTGGCCCGGCTGCACGCGACGACCGCGTCGGACTACGGCTGGCCTGTCGACTATGCCTTCGGCGATGTCGCCATCCCCAACGCGCGCCGCGGGGACTGGGTGGCGTTCTGGGCCGAAAACCGCCTTCTGGCCGGACGCGCGGCCCTGCCCGCGGGGCTTGTCCACCGGTTGGAGGGGCTGGCCCGGCGCCTGCCCGAGCTGATCCCAGCCGCACCGCCGGCGGCGCTGCTGCACGGCGACCTCTGGTCCGGCAACGCGCTTTTCACCGACGGGGCGGCCTATCTGATCGACCCGGCCTGCTATCACGGTGACGCCGAGGTGGACCTCGCCATGCTGGAGCTGTTCGCCACCCCACCTGAGGCGTTCTACGCGGCCTACGGCTGGCCGCAGGGGGATTGGGCGACCCGCCGCGCGGTCTATCAGCTTTGGCCGGCGCTGGTGCACCTGCGTCTCTTCGGGCCGGGCTACACGGGCATGGTCGAGGACCGGCTGGCGCGGCTGGGGGCTTAGGCGATCCGTGGACGGATCGCGCCGCTGCGTCGACGCAGCGGCCCCGCGCCCGGTCAGGCGCGTTCGGCGTAGTCCATGCTCTCGGTATTGACGACGATGTCCTCGTCCTGACCGACGAAGGGCGGCACCATGACCCGCACGCCGTTGTCCAGCACCGCAGGCTTGAAGCTGTTGGCCGCCGTCTGGCCCTTCACCACCGGTTCGGTCTCGACGACGGTGCAGGTGACTTTCTGCGGCAGCGTGACGTTGAGCGCCTCGGTCTCGTAATATTCGATTTCGACGGTCATCCCGTCCCTGAGGAACGGGCGGCGTTCTCCCAGAAGGTCAGCGGGTAGTTCGATCTGGTCGAAGGTCTCGGTGTCCATGAACACCAGCATGCCGTCGCTTTCATACAGGAACTGCTGGTCACGCTGTTCCAGCCGCACGCGCTCGATCTTGTCGGCCGAGCGGAAGCGTTCGTTCAGCTTGGAATTGTTGCGCAGGTTTTTCATCTCGACCTGCGCGAAGGCCCCGCCCTTGCCGGGCTTGACGTGGTCGACCTTCACCGCGACCCAGAGGCCGCCGGCGTGTTCGAGAACATTGCCGGGCCGGATCTCGTTACCGTTGATCTTGGGCATGTCGAATTCTGTCCAGACTGTGTCGAAAGGTTGATCGCGCGCGCCTCGATCCTATATCTTGAGCGCGATAGCGGGGCAACCCGACAGATACTGTTTCGGACCCTGCCCAGATATGCGCCAAGCGCATACCTGACATTCCAAAACAGCCCACCCGAATCGTCCGTGAACAGGCATATTGCCCTTCACGCCAATTACAAGACAAACCGAAGGACCCGATATGCGAGATCTCGTCGACGGCACCGCGTTCAACAACGAGCAAGGCAACCGCGCCCGCAAGCTTTTTGCGGCGGTGGTCCTGGCTGCGCTGGATGACGCCATCGCCGATGACAAGAAGTACGGGAACGGGCCGGACCAGATCGCCCGCTGGGCGCGCTCGCGCGACGGGCGCGAGGTGCTGTCCTGCGCGGGGATCGACCCCACCGAGCGCGTCGTCACCGGCCTGATGAATTTCGTGTCCAACGGCGTGCGCACCTCTGTCGCCCTGTCGCGCGAGGAGAGCGAGCGCCGCCACGCTGCCGAGGCCCTCGAAGAGGCCGCTCGCGCGGCCTGACCGCCGTGGTCCGATCGTCTTGACACTCTGATCACAGGCGCACGTCGTGACGCCGTGCAGTTCGTTTCGGGGCACCGGTCTTTGGCAGGCGAGGCCGTCGCGTGTCGTGGCGGCCTGCCTCGCCTTGGCGCGAAACCAGCACGACACAGCGCCACGACGTTTGCCCGGGCGAGAGCCATCGGGGCTGCGGCAACGAAGACAGCGTACGAAAGAGTGCGAGGACTTGCCGCCTTGATCGTTCAAGTGATCCGCACTGTGCAGTTCAGACGGCACATCCCGTAGAGCGATGCCGGTTCCCGCTGTTCCGCGGCGCGGGCTACTCGAAATCCTGGCTGGACAGGATGCGATAGATTTCGCGGCGCACCAGCTTGCGGACATTGCGGGTGATGCGTTCGCCGAGGGCGCCCTGTAGTTCCTCGCGCACGATCTCGGCGACCAGCGTGCGCAGGGCCGCATCATCCAGCCCATCCAGACCGGACAGGTCCTCGTCGTAGACCCGGTCATCGGCGGCGTCCGGCCCGGTGCCCTTGGCCAGCTCTTCTGCGGTGGTGTCCTCGTTGGAGGGGTCGTCTTCGGCGAGGGACGCCGCCGAGTGCGATGTCTTTTCGGGCGCCTCATCGACCGTCCATGCCGCTTCAGCCCCGAAATCGATGCCGGACCGGCGGCCGGGCCAGTCGAAGGTCGCCGTTGTATCGCTGGCCTCGGACCCGTCCGGCTCGAACCCGTGACCGTCGACCGAGGCCTCGAGCTCGGCAATCGTCGCCTCGAGCGCCGACCGGCGGTCTTCGGCCGTCGTCGTGTCGCGGCCCGGGGTGTCGGGGGCCTCGTCGTCCGGCTCCGGGTTATCCGGCGCGCTCTCGGAGGCCGCGTCAGCCACGGCCGCGTCCCGGTCTCGGGCCGAGGGGGCATCCGGCGGGTCCGGCTGGCGCTCTTCGGTGTTCGGCGCGGCGAACTCATCCTCGGCCTGCCGCAGGAAATTGCCAATTGGCCTATCCAGAAGGTGCGGCACGACGGCATTGTCCGTGGTCTCGGGCGTCTCGGGATCGGCCGTCCGGGGCGGCTCCTCATCGCCACGCTCCGACGCGGCCGCCGACGCCCCGTCACCATGTGCCACCAGTTGCGCCGGGGTCAGAACCAGTTTTCCGGGCCGCTCATCCTCGGCCGGATGATCCGCGTCCGGACCCTGCCCGCCGAGTTCGTCGTCCGGGTCCACCTCGGATCCCTCTGCCGGCTCGGGGTCGCGGCCGCGGGCCTGCTCGCCTTCGCTCACGAGTTTTCGGATTGAGGACAGGACGTCCTCGATTTCGACGTTTGATACGGGATCCGACATAGATCACTCTGCTTTTGCCTCGAGGTCGAGTCTACGCGCAACCGGACCGGGCGACAACAGATACCGGTGATTTGAGCTAGTCGCCGATGGACTCCAGCACCCGGTCAAGGGCGCGGCCCTGTGGCGACAGGGTCGCCGGGGCGTCCTTGACCATGTTGTAATAGGCTGCCGGGTCATAGGTCTGAACCGCCAGCCCGAGGTGGTCGGCGGTCATCAGCCCCATCGACGCCAGCACCTCGTAGCTGGCGATGACCTCGTCGGCCTGCGCCGAAATCCCGTTGGCCCGGGCATCGAGCAGTTCCTGCTCGGCGTTGAGCACGTCGAGCGTGGTGCGCGCGCCCAGTGTCGCCTCTTCGCGCACCCCTTCGAAGGCGGTGCGTGCGGCGCGGATCTGCAGCCTCGACGCCTCGCTGCTGGCGCGCGCCACGCGCAGTTGTGCAAAGGCATTGCCCACCGATTGCGCCACGGACTGGCCCGACAGGTGCAGCCCGGCGCGGGCCGCGTCGCGCCGCGCGGTGGCTTGCCGGATCGCGCTTTCCAACTGCCCGCCCGAGTAGATCGGCCCGCCGAAGGTGACCCCGAGGCTTTCGGTGGCGTTGCCATCGTCATCGACAGACGCCGACCCGCGCAGGTTGACCGAAGGGCTCAACCCCGCCTTGGCCGCGCGGAGGGTCAGTTCGGCCGCTGTCACGGCCTGCTGCGCCGCCTTGATCGAAGGGTGATTGCCAAGAGCGAAGCCGCGGGCCGCCTCCTGCCCCCGGTCGAGCGGTGCCGGCGCGACCACGTCGAGGTTACCCGGCGCCCGGCCCACGGCGGCGCGAAACTCCTCGACCGACTGCGCGAGCGACCCTTCGGCGGCGGCCAGTTCGCTGCGGGTGGCGGCCAGGCGGGCCTCAGCCAGCGCCACGTCGGTGCGCGTCACCTCGCCCACCTCGAACCGGTCGCGCGCGGCGCGCAGCTCTTGCTCGATGAGGCTCATGTTGCTCTTGCGCAGGGCGACGAACTCGGTGTTGCGGCGCACGTTCATGTAGGCGGTGGCCGCGCGCAGCAGGACGTCCTGTTCGATGCCGCGCAGGTCCTGGCGGGTTTCCAGCACGAGGGCCTTGGCGGCCTCTGTCCGGTGCTTGCTCGCCCCGCCATCGTAGAGCAACAGGCTGGCGGAGAGCTCGAAATTGGCGGAGGTTGGCTCGGTGCCCGGCGGAGAGAGATCGGACTCGCGCCAACTGTAATTCGCCGACCACTGCACGACCGGCCGCAGCGCGGCCAGCGACTGGGCGACATCTTCGTCCGCGGCGCGCAGCAGGGCGCGGTTCTGGTCCAGCAGGCCGGAATTGCGGTAACTGTCGGCCAGGGCGTCGGCGAGGGACTCCGCGGTCGCGGGGGTGGCAAGAGCCAGCACGAGGCCCGCTGTCGTGGCCAGTCGGCGAAGAAACATCTGGCGCGTCTCCCGAATTGGCCCCGGCGCAGCCGGACGGGCCGAGTTACAAGGTAAAGGCAGGGCGGCGCTCGAACCCCGGTACAACCGGCGCGCCGGCGTTGAAGGCCATCCGCCAGGTCATCGCGCCGTCCAGCTTGTGGCCGATCCGCATGACGCCGAGCGCGCCCTCGCTGAACAGCACCGCCATGCGGCCGCCATCCTTGAGTTGATCGACCAGCGTGTCGGGCACCTGGTCGGCCGCGCCTTCCAGAACGATCACGTCATAGGGCCCCTGCTTGGGCGCACCGGCGGCGAGGGTCCCGTGCACCACGGCGGCGTTGTCCACGTCATGGGCCGAGAGGTTGGCCTGCGCCTCGGTCACGCGGGCCTCGTCATCCTCGACGGCAACAACGAACTCGGCCAGCCGCGCCAGCAGCGCGGTCGAGTAGCCCAGCCCACAACCGAGGTCCATCACGACCTCGGACCCCTGGATATCGAGCGCGTCGAGCATCTTGCCCATGGTCCGCGGCTCGAGGATGACCCGGCCCCCGCCGAGGTCGAGGTTGTCGTCCACATAGGCGGCCTCGCGCCTGTCGTCGGGCACGAAATCCTCGCGCGGGACAGAGAGCATCGCATCTATGATGGGAAACTTGGTGACATCCGACGGGCGGACCTGCGTATCCACCATCACGGTACGGAGCGTTTCGAAGTCGGCCACGAGCTAAACTCTTTCGTTCAGAGTGTTCATCGGTGTCTTGCCACATTGCCCGGGTCCGGGCAACGCCTGATCACCCTTGCACGCCCTCTGGTGCTGGTATATCTCGCTTGCATCGATACGAACCACTGGCGGCGAGTTGGCGGAGTGGTGACGCAGCGGATTGCAAATCCGTCTACACCGGTTCGATTCCGGTACTCGCCTCCATTTCATTTTAAATCATAGGGCTAGCGGCTGGACGGTCGGGTGTAACACAAAGTGGGACACACGC
>NZ_MSIT01000025.1 GCF_002094885.1 Salibaculum halophilum | reverse complement strand
TGGCCACCTCGGGCGCGGGGGGCCGGGCGGCCTCCGTCCCGGTTTCGGCCTTTGGCACCGGCTGCGGCTGCGTCTCGGGTTCTGGCACGGGCCCGGCCCCGGGGGGCGTCGGGGCGGTATCGTCCCCGCCGGCGGGCGGCGGGTCGGCCCGGAGGTCAGGCGCCGTTGCCTCGGCCACGGCCACGGGCGGTTCCGCGGCAGGGTCGGGCGCGCGGGTCTCCGTCGGCTCTTCGCGATCCTGATCTGGGGGCGTGGACGGATCGGCACTGCCGACTTGCGCGCCGTCGGACGCGGCGCCAGCCGGGTCGAGGTCCGCGGGCCGTGTGTCGGAGGCGGGGGCGGCCTGCGCTGCCGCTTGCCGTTCCGCCTCCGGGGTGGGGTCGGGCTGCGCCGCCGCTTGCCTAGCTGCATCCGGGGCGGGGTCGGCTGCCCGGCCGGGGTCGGTCGCGATGCCCGATAGATCGGCGTCGGACCTTTCGGGCCGCTGCGGCCCCCCGGGGGATGGCCCGCCTTCGACCGGGGCCGCGGACCCGGGCAGGCGCGGTGTGGGCGCGCCGCCGGTCTCCGCGCTGGCGACGACCGGTGCCTCGGCCTCTGGATCGGGTGCCGGCGCCGGGTTGGCCCCGATCACATAACGTTCGGCCGAGCGCCGGGCGGCCCCCTCTGGATCGGCCACGAAGGCGAGCATCCGGGGATCGTTGGAATAGCCCAGGTCGGGGAAGGACTGAAAGCTGCCCGAGGCGTCGGAAGTCACCCGGTCCACCTCGGTTCCATCCACGATCACGGCCACCTCGGCGCCCGGTTCGGCCCGCCCGAAGATCAGCGCCATGCCGTCGGCCTCGACCGCGAGCTGGGCCAGGCGAGGCCCCGGCGGCGGGGTGGCCGCCCCGGCAGGCGGCTCTGCGTCCTCGGCCGGGGCGGCGGCCGCGGGGGTATCGCCGGGCGGGGCGGCCTGTTCCACCGCACTCGCACGGGGCGCGTCGCCCGGGTCCACCTCGGGCAACGGCCGCAGGACGAAGGCGGCGGCCACCGCGCCGGCGGCAACGCCGCCGCCCAGCAATATCACAAGCTTGTCGTTCACCTGGTTCCCATCCGCGGCGGCGCATCCCCGGGGCCGCCTTCCAATCCATTGGCAAACCTTATCAACCCGCTTAACAGGGGTCAAAACAATCCCCGTTCGACCGAGGTGCCCGCGATGACCCCTGCCCCCGTTTCCGTCTGCGTCTACTGCGGGTCCCGCGACGGGGCCGACCCGGCTTATGCCGCGGCCGCCGAGGCGACCGGCACGATGATCGCCGATCGCGGCTGGCGGCTGGTCTACGGGGCGGGCGACGTCGGGCTGATGGGGCGCGTGGCGCGTGCCGCCCAGGCCCGGGGCGGGCAGACCCTGGGCGTGATCCCCGCCCATCTGCTCGCGCGCGAGGTGGGCAAGCGCGACCTGACCACGCTGATCGTCACCGAGACCATGCACGAGCGCAAGAAGGTCATGCTGATGAACGCCGAGGCGGTCGTGGTCCTGCCCGGTGGCGCGGGCAGCCTGGACGAGTTCTTCGAGGTGCTGACCTGGGCGCAGCTGGGGCTGCACGCCAAGCCGATCTTCCTGCTCAACACTGCCGGTTACTGGGACCCGCTGGTCGCGCTGGCCGAGCAGATCGTTGCGCAGGGCTTTGCCGATGCCGGCCTGCTGGCGCTGTTCAAAGTTGTCGGCGATGTTTCCGCGCTCGAGGCCGGGCTGGCCGCTGCGCTGAACAGCGCCTGAGGGGCGTGGATCACGCTTGCGCGATGCGGACTGGCGCCACGGCGCCGCGCCCGGCAGGATAATCGCCATGATACGCCGCATCCTCAAGGCCCTCGCCGGGCTGAGCCTCGCCACGCTGCTGCTGGCCTGCGGGGCGCATATCGTCAACTCGGGCGACGAAAGCCTGCCGCCTCGGCCCGAGGATGCCCTGCGAGTGGCCACCTTCAACGTGCATTATATCGTCGAGAATGGTGACGGCGGCCCGTGGTCCGTGCCCGGATGGGAGCGGCGCAGGGGCCCGATGGCGGCTGCGGTCAAGGCGATTGCGCCAGATATCCTGGCCTTGCAGGAATCCGAGACCTTTCCGGCCACGAACCGCGACGGCACCAACCTGACGCTCGATTACCTGCTGGATCGCACTCCCGGCCTCGCGGCGGCGGCCAAGGGCGACCCGGCCGAATTCCCCTCGACCCAGCCGATCCTCTACCGCACCGACCGGCTGACGCTGATGGACGAGGGCTGGTTCTTCTTTTCCGACACCCCGAACGTGATCTATTCGCCCACCTTCGACGGGTCCTGGCCCGCCTTTGCCAGCTGGGCCGAGTTCCGCGCGCCCTCGGGGCAGGTGTTTCGCGTGGTCAACGTGCACTTCGAATACCGCAGCGGGTCGAACCGGCTGTTGTCAGCGGCCCTCGTGCGCGACCGCATCGGCCCGGTGATCACGAGCGGCACCCCGGTGCTGCTGATGGGCGACATCAACGCGCTGCACGGCTCAAGGACCATGGCGCGGCTGGAACAGGCCGGGCTGGACTTCCTTCCGGTGGACGGGGCGACCTACCACTTCAACCGCGGGATCAACCTGTTCGGCGCCATCGACCACATCGCCCATTCCGACGGGATCGCCCCGGCGGGCGATCCTGTCGTGCTGCGCCGCCGGTTCGGCGCGACTTGGCCCAGCGATCACTACCCGGTGGTGGCCGATATTCGCCTGCGCCAATGAAACGGGGCCGGCCGTTGCCCGGCCGGCCCCAGTGGCTGTGCGTCGCGCGGGCCGGTCACATGCGGCTGGCGACGTTTTCCCAGTTGACAAGGTTGTCGAGGAAGTTCTGCAGGTAGGCCGGGCGCTTGTTGCGGAAGTCGATGTAGTAGGAATGCTCCCACACGTCGCAGCCCAGCAGCGCGGTCTGGCCGAAGCACAGCGGGTTCACGCCGTTCTCGGTCTTGGTGATCTTGAGGCTGCCGTCGGTGTCCTTGACCAGCCAGGCCCAGCCCGAGCCGAACTGCCCGGCCCCGGCGGCGGCGAACTGCGCCTTGAAGTCGTCGATCGAGCCGAAGGTGTCGACCAGTGCCGTTTCCAGCTCGCCGGGCATCTTGCTCTCGCCCGGGGTCATCATTTCCCAGAACTGGTTGTGGTTCCAGTATTGCGAGGCGTTGTTGAAAATACCCGACTGCGCCACCGCCGTCGGGTCATAGGTGCCCTTGATGATCTCCTCGACGGACTTGCCCTCCCACTCGGTGCCGGCGATGGCCTTGTTGCCATTGTCGACATAGGCCTTGTGGTGGATGTCGTGGTGATATTCCAGCGTCTCGGCGGACATGCCCTTGGACGCCAGCGCGTCGTGGGCATAGGGAAGATCGGGAAGGTCGAATGCCATGGTGGTCCCCTTGTATCGGTTCATTCACGTTATCTTGCCTAACAAAGCCTTGTGGCCCCTCAGGTCAAGCACCGACGCGCTCAAAATACGCCGCTGGTTGCCCCGAATATGTCCGGATCGGTAGACTTTCGCCGTCTTTTTGTTATGGTCTCGCCTAGGTGTCCCGCTCAAGAGGACACCGGGAGCGTGACGCCCCTCACAACGAACCGAGCAGGTGACCAAGTGACCTTTTGCCGAACGGCCCGGCCCGCGCCGACCAGTCTCCGGACCGGTGGCGCGTGATGGCCAAGCACACCTATACCATACTGTCCATGATGAAGGACGAGGGCCATTCGCTTGTCGAATGGGTGGCGTACCACACCCACCTGGGCTTTGATAACATCGTCGTCTACACCAACAACTGCTCGGACGGCACCGATGACATGCTGATCCGACTCGAAGAGATGGGCTGGGTCCAGCATTTTCGCAACGACGTGCCCGAGGGCAAGAAGCCCCAGCCGAACGCCCTGTCGCTGGCCTCGCAGAACCCCGAGGTAATCGACAGCGAATGGATCCTGACGATGGACGCGGACGAGTTCCTGTCGATCAAGGTCGGGCGCGGATGGATTTCCGACATCGTCGAACGCATGGACCCGGCCGCCAGCGCCATGGCGATCACTTGGCGGTTTTTCGGCTCGAACGGGATCAGCGAATGGAACCCGGGCCTGGTGATCGAGAACTACACCCGCGCCGCGCCGGACATGTTCAAGAAGGGCTGGGGCGTAAAGACACTGTTCAAACCATTCCGAGACATGAAGCTGGGCATCCACCGCCCGCATATCAAGAAGGCCAAGCAAGAACCTGAAAACGCGAAGCGGCTTTTCGACCAACTCTGGCTGAACGGCTCGGGCGATCCGATGCCAGACGAGTTTTCGCTCTCGGGCTGGCGCTCGACCAAGCCGACCCTGGGCTACAAGTGGGCGGAACTGAACCACTACGCCGTCAAGTCCTACGAGGCCTACCTGCTGCGCCGGGTGCGCGGCAACGTCAACAACAAGCCCGACAAGTACAACGACGCCTATTTCGCGATGTTCGACCGCAACGAGGAAGAGCATACCAACGTCCAGCGCCACCTGCGCGGCACCAAGAAACGCATGGCGAAGATCCTGTCGGACCCGGTCATGCGCGATCTGCAGGACAGGGCGCTCGCGTTCCACCGCGACCGCGTCAGGATCCTGCGCGAGGGTGGCGAATACGATACCTGGCTGGCCGAGTTGAAAGAAGCCGCGAAAGTCCCCATCGACGCGCTCGACGAGGTTCTCTTCGTGCAGCACCTGCCCAAGGAGTGGCAGGAAAAGGTCAAGGAGCTTCAGGCCCAGGGAGTCCCCGACAAGCAGATCGCGAAGATGATCTCGCAGACGCAGACCGCCAAGAAAGGCGAGACGCGCCAGGAATTGCTGCGTGCCGCCGGGCACAACCCCGAAGACAGGCTTGACTCGCATTCGTTCAAGGCGCGCGGCGACGGTGACGCGGAGAACCTCGACAATCCGTTCATGGGCACAGAGGCGGCGGACGGGCTGGGCGTGCCGCTGACGCAGGAACGCACGCAGAAGATCGCGCTTGCAGCCCAGGCCGCCGGGGGCGACGACCCGCGCGCGGCCGACCTTCTAAAAAAGGCCGAGGCGGCGAAAAAGGCCCTGGCTGCCGAGCAATCCCGGCGCGCCGCGCCGCCCGCCGCCGAAGCCTCGCCCGAGGCCGAGGCGCCCACCACCGAGGCGACGGTGGACATCTCCGACCCGGCCCCGCCCATCAACCACATCCTCGACGCGGCCACCTTGAGTGTCTCGGAAGGGGTGCAGAGCCCGCCCGACACCGTCCCGAAACCGACGGGCCCCGAGGCGGCCGCAACGTCGGGCAGCGGATCGGGCACGGCACCGCGGGCAAAGACCAAGTCCGCCCCGACCAAGGGCCGCGGGGCCGGGGCCGCCGGATCGAAATCCGGCCGCGCGACATCGACCGGCAAGGCCGCCAAGGCCAAGTCCGGGGGCACGTCGTCCGGCAAGGCCTCTGGCACGACCAGCTCGAAATCCGCCGCCAAGTCGCGAACGACCAAATCCACTAGCCGCAGGTCCGCCAACCGGTCGACCTCGGCCAAGTCATGAGGCCGCCCATGGCCACTGCCCCGACACCCCCCGACGCCGGCCGCAAGGTCCTCGTTTCGACCATGAAGAACGAGGGCCCCTACCTGCTGGAGTGGCTGGCCTATCACAAGTCCATCGGCATCGACGAGTTCTGCCTGTTCTCGAACGACTGCACGGACGGCACGAACCTGATCCTCAACCGGCTCGACCAGATGGGTGTCGTCCGGCATTTCGACAACCCGCTGGGACCGCGGATGGACCCGCAGCGCCGCGCCTACAGCCGTGCGGGCAAGACCGACTGGGTCCGCAGTGCCGACTGGGTGCTGATCGTGGATGCCGATGAATTCCTCAACGTCCACGTGGGCGACGGCAGCGTCGATGCCCTCATCGACCATTGCGGCGCCCCCGATGCCATCTCGGTCAACTGGCGGCTCATGGGCTCCTGCGGGGCGGCGCACTGGGACCCGCAGGCGCTGGTCACCGAGCGGTTCACAAAGGGATCGACCTTCGAAACCCCCGAGAACGGGCTGGTCTGGGGCTTCAAGACCCTCTTCCGCCCCGCCTCTTTCGATTTCTTCGGTGTCCACCGTCCCAAGTTCGAAAAGGACCGCGAGCTTACCGAGGACCTGGCGACCTGGACCAACGCCGACGGCAAGCCGATGGGCGGCAACATCCTGCAGAAGGGCTGGCGCGGCAACGCCGAGAATGTCACCGGACAGGGCGCCCAGGTGAACCACTACGCGATCAAGAGCCGGGAGGACTTCCTTCTCAAGCGTCTGCGCGGAACGGCCAACTCCAAGAACAAAGACCGGATCGACATGGACTACTGGAAGACCTACGACATCAACACCAACGAGGACCGTTCGATCCGCACCGAGGGCATACGCCCGCAGATGGACGAATGGTTGCAAGATGCTGACCTCGCCGCGCTGATCCGGGCCTGCCACGACTGTTCGCGCAGGGTGCTGGATTATCAGTTGCAGGTGCCCGAGTTCCGCACCTTCATCGACACCGGGATCTTCGAACCGATGAAGGAAGCGGCCGAATGACCGCGCGATTTCTGTGTATCGGCACCCACCACAAGACCGGCACGGTCTGGATGCGGCGGACCTTTCACAAGTACGCCACCGACAGCGGTATCCCGGTCATCCGGTTTTCCAAGCCCGGCACCATCGAGGAACTGCCGAAGACCGGTCCGGCCCTTGTCGTGAACTGGGAGTCGCGTTTTCCGATGAACATGCTGCGTCATCCCGAGGCGCGGTTCCTGCACATGATCCGCGATCCGCGCGACGTGCTTCTGTCGGGGCAGCGCTACCACCTCGACGCGCCGCTGGGCAACGAGAAGTGGCTGGGCCGCCCCCGCGACGAACTCGGCGGTGAAAGCTACCAGTCACATATCCAGCGGCTACCGACGCGGATCGATCAGCTCTTGTTCGAGATGGCGGGCCGCCACGACGAGACGCTGATGGAAATGTTGTCCTGGCCCTACGGCCATCCGGGCGCGGTTGACCTGCGCTACGAGGACATGATCGAGGATCACGACTGTGCACGCTTTCGCGCCGCACTGGAAAAGCTAGACGTCGATGGGTTCGACACCGACGGCGTGGCCGCCTATTACTGGCGCCACAGCCTGTTTGGTGACCTCTCCGATCCCGCTCAGGTCAAGCCCAACGTCAAGGCGCACGTGGTTTCTGGCGCGGCGCGGCAATGGGAAACGCAACTCCCGCGAGAGGTGGCCGAACCCTATGCGCGCCGTTACGGCCCCGCCTTGCGCGCGCTGGGCTATGCCGAGGATGACAGCTGGGTCAAACTCTGCCGTCCCGAGGCCGAAATCGAAAAGGCCGCCTGACCCGTTCCCTTAGGTCCGTTGTGCCAAGACGCCGGGGTTGTCGCGGCAGTGCTGGTCGATCCGGCGTAGCAAGTCATTGATCGCGGGACTGTCGCGCAGTTCGGAAATTTTGTCCTTTGCCCGGGCGACTGCGGCGGTGTGCAGGCGGCCGAGTTCGGCATCCTCTAGCAATTCATCGCGATACTGTGTGACGGGATCGACCCAGCGGGTAATATTGTCATCACGCAGATCGTTCTGATCGTAGCGGCGCCAGTAGGACATGTCATAGCCCTCCTCGGGGTGGTTGGCATTACCCCTCGCGATCTTGAGCAGGAACGACTCGACCGAGCGCAGCGCATAGTGATTGAGCTGAACCAGATCGAAGCCGTAATGCGGGGCCTTAAGGCTCTTGATATCCGATGTCAGGTCAGCATCCGGCGGCAGCGGATGGCCAGAACCGTTGACCGGGCGCACGCCAGCCACGTCTCCGGGGGCGAACACCGGGGAATGGTTGTGCCACTCCCGCGGGTTGGCCACGCGATGCGTCAAGGTTTTGGTGCCACGCCGGTTGATGCGGCGGTGGTAGGGGGTTTCCTTGTCCCAAGCATACCTGAACTGGTCGATGAGCAGGCGGTCCTCAAAGCGTTCCACGCCGCCATGCCCGAAATTATGCTGGTTCATAACGATCATGTTGGAGTCGCCGGTGGCCGCGAAAAGATCCACCAGCCGCCCTTGTCCGGCGTTGACGCAGATGAACTCGTCCACGTCGAGGCTGACAACCCAGTCCGACCGGCGCAATCGCGGCAGACCGTTGGCATAGCGTATGACCTGCAGGTGATACTTGGTCCGCCCCGTCATGAAAGCGGGGTTGGGATAGTGCCGCAGCACGCCCATCTCGTCGAGGCGTTCCAGCATCTGGTCGGTGCCGTCGCTGCAATCATTGGTAAAAACGAGAATGTCGTTGACACCGATCAGCCGGTGGTAGGCGACCCATTCCAGCAAGAACGGCCCCTCGTCCTTCATGGTCGTGATTGAGGAAATACGCACCTGTCCTGCCCCTTTTTGTCCAGCCGGGCCAGATCGCGCTTGCTGTCGCTTTACTCGGCGACTCCGGCCAGGAAGCCGACCGCCCCAGCCTGCACGGAGGCAGTTAGCAAATCCAGCGCGTAACGGTCAACGGAGCGAAAGCAGATCACCCGCAGCGCGTGGTCGGGCTCCATCCAGATGGCCGCGGCGATCTGCGCCATGCGGGTGCGGCGGAAAGTGCCGGGGGCAAATGCCGCTGGCCCCATGTCCACGGGGCAGAGCTTGGCGATGACCTCGCGCGCGTCGGGACCCTCGACGGCAAAGAGGCTGCGCGCGTCCGAGACATCGACGGCCAGGTGGTGCTCTCCGGCCAGCGCGGTGTCGATCCGCGCGATCGCGTCGCCGACCTGCGCGTGCGGGACCAGCACCAGCAGTTCGTCCGGCGACATCCACAGCACGCCGGTTTCGCCCTCCACGTTGGCCTGACCCGGCCCCGGCAGGCCCTGCCCGGAGATCTGCGTGCAGACATCGCGCAGGCTGTCCGAGGCCAGGTCGCCGCGCAGGGTTATCATGCCCTGCGGGCCCAGTTGGCGCACGGTTGTCGGGGGTGTGGTTGTCTCAGGCATTCTGCTTCTCCCCCTCAGGGTCGTAAAAGAGCGTGCTGACGATCCGGGCGGGCAACTCTGTGCCGTCGGTGCGCACGAAGGTTACCGTCTCGCCCA
>NZ_MSIT01000024.1 GCF_002094885.1 Salibaculum halophilum | reverse complement strand
TGCGGTCGGGGCCGTTGTGGACCAGCCCCATGGCGATGCCCCGGCCCAGCGTTGGCGAGTGATAGGTCGAGGTCACGCGCCCTTCGGTGTTACGCTGGCCGTTGGCATTGGTGCCGGGCACGGCGGCATAGGCCCCGTCGGGCAGGACCGAGCCGTCGAGCGTTTCCAGCCCCACAAGCTGCCAGCGGTCGGGGTCGGCCATGTGGCGGCGTTCCTGTGCGCGCTTGCCGATATAGTCGTCCTTTTTCTTGGAAATCGCCCAGTGCAGCCCGAGATCCTGCGGGATCACCGTGCCGTCGGTCTCGTCGCCGATCATGATGAAGCCCTTCTCGGCACGCATGATGTGCAGGCACTCGGTGCCATAGGGCATCACGCCGAAGTCCTGCCCGGCCGCGTGCAGCGCCTCCCACAGGGCCAGGCCCTGCCCGGCGGGCACGGCGATTTCATAGGATAACTCGCCCGAGAAGGAGATGCGGAAGACCCGCGCCTCGATGCCGCCAATCTTGCCCTGCGTCCAGCCCATGAAGGTCAGCGCCTCGGGCGACAGGTCGATGTCGGTACCAAGCGTTTCCAGCACCTTGCGGGCATTGGGGCCGACCACGGCGATCTGGGCATACTGTTCGGTCAGGTTGGCGACGTACACCTGCCAGTCCCACCACTCGGTCTGCAGCCATTCCTCCATGTGGGCATGGACGCTGTCGGCCCCGCCCGAGGTCGTGTGGCACAGGAAGGTGTCCTCATCGAGCCGCGCGACGACCCCGTCGTCGGTCAGAAAGCCGTTTTCCGAACACATCAGGCCGTAACGACAGCGCCCCACCTTCAGCGTGCTCATCATGTTGGTGTAGAGCATGTCCATGAAGCGCGCGGCATCCGGCCCCTTGACCACGATCTTGCCCAGGGTCGAGGCATCCAGCAGCCCGAGGTTCTGCCGCGCGTTCGTCACCTCGCGCATGACGGCGTCGTGCTTGCTCTCGCCATCGCGGGGATAGCAGTAGGGCCGCCGCCACTGGCCGACCGGTTCCCAGGCGGCGCCGTTTGCCGCGTGCCAGTCGTGCATCGGCGTGCGCCGGATCGGCTGGAAGGTCTCGCCGCGCGCCTCGCCCGCGATCACGCCCATGGAAATGGGCGTGTAGGGCGGGCGGAAGGTAGTGGTGCCCGTCGCCGGGATCGGTTGCCCCAGCGCGTCGGAAAGCACCGCCAACCCGTTGATATTGCTCAGCTTGCCCTGGTCGGTGGCCATGCCCAGCGTGGTATACCGCTTGGTGTGTTCGACCGATTCATAGCCCTCTTGCGCGGCCAGTTGCACGTCGGCGACCTTCACGTCGTTCTGGTAGTCCAGCCACATCTTGGCGCGCAGCTTGTGGCCTGCGCCCTGCGGCATCATCCAAACCGGCTGCATCGGGCTTTCCTCGGGGGCGTCGCCTTGCGGGGCGGCGCCCGCCGCGCCCGCGGCACCGGCGGCGCGGGCCGCCGCCGCGCCCGCGTCATGCGCGTTCGCGACCACGTCGCGGGTTCGCATGGCGCCATGGGCCGCCCCGGCGGCAATCACGAAAGCCTCGCCGCTCGCCCCGGTCGGCGCGCGCTCGGGGTCGGGGCGGAAATGGGCCTGCGCCTCGTCCCAGATCAGCTTGCCGCCGCAGTGCGACCACAGGTGCACCACCGGCGACCAGCCGCCCGACATGGCGACCGCGTCGCAGGCGATCTCGTCCAGCACGGCGCCCTCGCCCGCCTGGGCGCAGATCGCCACGCCGGTCACGCGCTTGCCGCCCTTGACCTTTGCGATGCCCTTGCCGAGCAGCACCCTGACCCCCTCGGCCTCGGCGCGTTTGGCCATGGCCCCGGCCTCGGCGCGGGCATCGACGATTGCCGGTACCTCCAGCCCCGCGGCGCGCAGCGTCAGGGCAGTGCGATAGGCATCGTCGTTGTTGGTGACCACCACGGTGCGGTCGCCGGGGCTGACCGCGTGGTTGACGACGTAATCGCGCACCGCGCTGGCCAGCATCACCCCGGGGATATCGTTTCCGGCAAAGGACAGGGGCCGCTCGATCGCGCCGGTGGCGGTGACGACCTGCGCCGCCCGGATGCGCCAGAGGCGATGACGCGGGCCGTCCAGATCGGGGGCGTGGTCGGTCAGCCGTTCGTAGGCCAGAACATAGCCGTGGTCGTAGACCCCCGCGCCCATCAGGCGGGTGCGGGTCTGGACATTCTCCATGCCCTCAAGCTCTTGCAGGGCGTCCTTGATCCAATCGTCGGCCGGTTTGCCGTCGACCTCGGCCCCGTCCACGGGCGCGCGGCCACCCCAATGGGCGGTCTGTTCGGCCAGCAGCACCCGCGCCCCGGCCCGCCCCGCGGCCAAGGCGGCGGACAGGCCCGCCACGCCGCCGCCCAGCACCAGCACGTCCACGAAGGCGTAGAAATGTTCATAGGTGTCGGTGTCGCGCGCCTCGGCCTCCGGTGCCTTGCCCAGCCCGGCCGAGCGGCGGATGAAGGGCTCGTAGACGTGTTTCCACAGGGGCCGCGGGTGGATGAACATCTTGTAGTAGAAGCCCGCGGGCAGGAACCGCGCCAGCGCGGTGTTCACCGCCCCGATGTCAAACTCCAGGCTGGGGAAATGGTTCTGCGAGGACGCCTCAAGCCCCTCGAACAGCTCGGTCGTCGTGGCGCGCTGGTTCGGCTCGAACCGGTCGCCCTGCCCGAGGCCCACCAGCGCGTTGGGCTCCTCCGCGCCCGCGGCGACCACCCCGCGCGGGCGGTGATACTTGAAGGACCGGCCCACCAGCATCCGGTCATTGGCCAGCAGGCTCGCCGCCAGCGTGTCGCCGGCAAAGCCGGTCATCGGCTTGCCGTCGAAGGTGAAGTGCCGTTTTTGCGACCGGTCGATCAGCCGGCCGCCGGTTGCCAGACGTGTGCTCATGCGCGGGTCCTCGCATTGCCGGAGAGCGGCCGGGGAGCTGTCTGCCCCCCGGACCCCCCGAGGATATTTCGTGCCAGAAGATGCCTCATGCGCCGCCGTCCGAGATGTCGCGCCAGCGCCAGCCGGGGCGCTTGGCGCTGACGGCGTCCTTGATCTCTTGCGGCGGCTCGGTGGTCTGGGCCGAATAGGTGCCGAAGACCTCCAGCGTCGCCGTGTCGCGGGCGGCGTGAAACCACTTGCCGCAGCCATGCGCGTGGCGCCAGCGTTCGAAGTGCACCCCGCGGGGGTTTTCGCGCAGAAAGAGGTAGCCCTCGAAATCGTCATCCGAGGACCCGGGGCCATGCCGCGTCAGATGCGCCTCGCCGCCGGGGTGAAACTCGGTTTCCTCGGCGGTGACGCCGCAGTTGGGGCAGGTAAGCATCATCATGGCGTTGTTCCTCTTCCCTTGGGAAAACACGGTGTCAAAGCCACCGCGCCCGGCCCGAGGGTGGGGGCGATGACATGGCGCCCGCCCTGGGGGTCGGGTCGGGCGCGATCGGCGATGCAGGCATCGCCGGTCGGGAAACCAACCGCCACCATCAATGCGCCACCCCCGCCGCGACGCTCTCATCGATGAACTTGCCCTCGCGGAAGCGCCACATGCTGAACTCGTCGGTCAGGGGCGAGCGGCCCTTGGCCATCAGCTCGGCCATGGCAAAGCCCGATCCGGGCGTGGCCTTGAACCCGCCGGTGCCCCAGCCGCAGTTGACGAAGACGCCCTCGACCGGCGTTTTCGACAGGATCGGCGAGCGGTCGCCGGTCATGTCCACGATCCCGCCCCATTGCCGCAGCATCTTGAGCCGCGAGATCATCGGGAAGGTCTCGACCAGCGCGCGGACGGTTTCCTCGATATGGTGGAAGCTGCCGCGCTGGGTGTAGTTGTTGTAGCCGTCCGCGCCACCGCCGATGACCATCTCGCCCTTGTCGGACTGCGACATGTAGCCGTGCACGGTGTTGGCCATGACGACCACATCCATGCAGGGCTTGATCGGCTCGGACACCAGCGCCTGCAGCGCCACGCTCTCGATGGGCAGGCGGAAGCCCGCCTTCTCGGCCAGCACGCCCGAGTGCCCGGCCACAACGATCCCCAGCTTGTTGCAGCCGATGTCGCCCTTGGTGGTCTGCACGCCGGTCACGGTATCGCCGTCGCGGGTGATGCCGGTGACCTCGCACTGCTGGATGATGTCCATGCCCATGTCGGAACAGGCGCGGGCATAGCCCCAGGCCACGGCGTCGTGGCGCGCGGTGCCCGCGCGGGCCTGCCACAGACCGCCCAGCACCGGGTAGCGCGGCCCATCCAGGTTGATGATCGGCACCAGTTCCTTGACGCGGGCGGGCGGGATGAATTCCGTCTGCACCCCCTGCAGGGCATTGGCATGCGCGGTGCGCAGGTAGCCGCGGACCTCGTGTTCGGTCTGGGCCAGCATGATGACGCCGCGGGGCGAATACATCACGTTGTAGTTCAAGTCCTGGCTCATCGTCTCGTAAAGGCTGCGCGATTTTTCGTAGATCGCGGCCGACGGATCCTGCAGGTAGTTCGAGCGGATGATCGTCGTGTTGCGGCCGGTGTTGCCGCCGCCCAGCCAGCCCTTTTCGAGGACGGCGACATTGGTGATGCCGTGTTCCTTGCCGAGAAAATAGGCCGTGGCCAGCCCGTGCCCGCCGGCGCCGATGATGATGGCGTCGTAGTGTTTCCTGGGCTCGGGCGAGCGCCAGTGCCGGTTCCAGCCCGTGTGCTGGCGCATGGCTTCGCGGGCGATGGCAAAGGCGGAAAAGCGTCTCATGGGGCGGCTCTCGCGTCAGGGCGGTCTCGGCCTTCGTTGTGGCGCATGGGCCGGCGGTGCAGCGGACTCTCGGCGGCATTTGGCGGCGCGTTTCCGACAAGGCCGCCGGGCGCGGCCAATTTGCCGCAATGGCGCATCGCGCGGGGTCTTTCGCGCCGCCGCAACACCGGGTAGACGAGGGCGACAATGGAACAGACCGTCTGGATATTCTGGGTCACCGCCGCCGCGCTGGTGGGGCTGACCGTCGCCGCCCTCGTCGCCCCGCTGATCCGTGCCCGCCGCGCCGACGACAGCGAGGCGGGCGAGGTCACCGACGTGGACATCTACAAGTCCCAGCTGGCCGAGGTCGAGCGCGACCTGGCGCGCGGTGTCCTCAACGCCGAGGAGGCCGAGCGCACCCGCACCGAGATCGCCCGCCGCCTTCTGGCCGCCGACCGCGCCGGAACCGGGGCCGAACCGCGCGACGAGGCGCCCCGGCGGCTCAACATCGCGCTGGCGGTGGTCACGATGCTGGCCGTGGCGGGGGCCGCGCTCTGGGGGTACATGACGCTGGGCCAGCCCGGATACGGCGACCTGCCCCGGGCCGAACGCATCGCCGCCGCCGAGGAGATGCGCCGCAACCGGCCGAGCCAGCGCGAGGCCGAGGCCCGCGTCACCGACAAGATCGCCGCCACCCCGCAGGTCGACGCCGAGACGCGCGACATGATCGAGCGCCTGCGCGAGATCGTGCCCACCCGCCCCGACGACCTGGACGGCTGGCAGTTGCTGGCCGACAACGAGGGGCGGCTGATGAACTTCGCGGCCGCCGCCGAGGCGCAGGCCCGTGTCGTCGCGCTCAAGGGCGAGGCGGCCAGCGAGACCGACCGCTATCGCCTGGCCTTCTATCGCTTCATCGCAGACGACGGTGGCATCAGCCCCGACCTGCAGGCCGAGGTCAACGGAATCGCCGAGGACTCCGCCGCCCGGGCCGAGCTGTGGCAGGCCATGGCGCTGGATGCCCGCTCGATCGGGCATTTCCAAGCCGCCGCCCGCGCCAAGGAACGCCAGATCGCCACCCGCGGCGACGCGGCGACGACCGAGGACTACGCCGAACTTCTCGACTACCTTGTCAGCGCCGCTAACGGGGTCGTCACGCCCGAGGCCGAGACGATCGCCGTGCGGCTGCTGCAACGCGACCGGGGCAACGTCGCCGCACTCTATTACGCGGGGTTGCTCTATTCGCAGACCGACCGGCCGGACCGGGCCTTCGACTTCTTCCGCCGGGTGATCGAGACGGGCAGCCCCGACAGCCTCCATTACACCATGGCCGCCAACCAGATCGAGTCCGTGGCCCGGCGCGCAGGCGTCGACTACACCCTGCCCGAGCCGCAGGGGCGCGGCCCCTCGGCTGCCGACATGCAGGCCGCGCAGGACATGTCCGAAGAGGACCGCGCCGCGATGATCGAGAACATGGTCTCGGGCCTGTCGACGCGGCTGGCCGAACAGGGCGGCCCGCCGGCCGACTGGGCGCAGCTGATCCGCGCCCTGGGCGTGCTGGGCCGGAATGAGCGCGCCGCCGCGATCTGGGCCGAGGCGCAGCAGGTCTTTGCGGGCGACACCGAGGCGCTGGAGACCATCCGCGGCGCGGCCCGTGCCGCCGGCGTCGCCGAATGATCCGCGACACCCCCGAGGCGTTCGCCGCCGCGCTGCCGCCCATGGCGCCGGTGGCGGGCCTCGACCTGGGAACGAAGACCATCGGCATCGCCCTCTCGGACCGGCTGCACACGGTGGCCACACCCCTTGAGACGCTCAAGCGCCGCAAGTTCACCGCCGATGCAGAGGCGCTGCTGGCGCTGGTGGCCCGGCGCGAGGTCGGCGGGCTAGTGCTGGGCCTGCCGCGCAACATGGACGGCACCGAGGGGCCGCGCGCCCAATCCACCCGGGCCTTCGCACGCAACCTGTCGCAGCTGACCGACCTGCCCCTTACTTTCTGGGACGAACGCCTGTCCACCGTGGCCGCCGAACGCGCCCTGCTGGAGGCGGATGCGTCACGCAAACGTCGCGCCGAGGTGATCGACCACGTCGCCGCCGGTGTTATCCTGCAGGGGATGCTGGATCGGATGCGCAATATCGGGGCGGGCGGATGACAGGGCCGGAGGATCGCGACGACACGGATGCCGTCTGGACGCGGGCCGAGATCGAGAGCCCCTGCATCCAGGTCTGCGTGGTCCACCCCGAGGCGCGCATCTGCACCGGCTGCCACCGCAGCCTGGACGAGATCGCCAGTTGGTCACGCCTGAGCGCGGAGGCCCGCCGCGCCATCATGGCAGACCTGCCCGGCCGCGCCGAGCTGCTCCGCGTGCGCCGCGGCGGCCGCGCCGCACGGCTGAAACGCGGGCCAGGCACCAGGGCCTGACGCGGCGCGAACCGTCCCGGCAGGCGTCATCACCGGAAAGATAATTCCAAAAACGGCCGTCGGGGCGACACTTTCTCCGGATTCGCGGTTGACCCTCGGCCGCGCCCGTGCAAACTGCCCGCACGCGAGAGGAAAGCCGCCGAGAATGACCACGATCCTGGTACTTGTAGGGGAAACGCGCATGGGCCGGTAACGGTTTTGCCATAACGGTGACCCATGCGCCCTCGGATATCCCGCCGGGGGCTTTTTTATGCGCACTGCAGAGACGTCACGAGATGAGGATAAGACGATGTCAGCACAGATGACCGGCGCGAAGATGGTGGTCCAGGCCCTGATCGATCAGGGTGTGGACACGGTATTCGGCTATCCCGGCGGGGCCGTGCTGCCCATCTACGACGAGGTCTTTCAGCAGAATTCGATTCGCCACGTCCTGGTGCGCCACGAACAGGGCGCGATCCACGCCGCCGAGGGGTACGCCCGTGCGACCGGCAAGGTCGGCGTGGCGCTGGTCACCTCGGGCCCCGGCGCGACCAACGCGGTGACCGGGCTGACCGACGCGCTGATGGATTCGATCCCGCTGGTGGTCTTCTCGGGCCAGGTGCCGACCTTCATGATCGGCTCGGACGCCTTCCAGGAGGCCGACACCGTGGGCATCACCCGCCCCTGCACCAAGCACAACTGGCTGGTCAAGGACACCGAAAAGCTGTCGAACACCATCCACGAGGCCTTTCACGTCGCCGCCAGCGGCCGGCCCGGCCCGGTGCTGGTCGACATCCCCAAGGACGTGCAGTTCGCCGCGGCCGACTACACCGCGCCGCGGGCGATGACCTCGCACTACCGCCCCCAGGTCAAGGGCGACATCGAAGGGATCACCGACCTGGTCAAGGCCATCGAGACGGCGAAAAAGCCGATCTTCTACACCGGCGGCGGGGTCATCAATTCCGGCCCGGCGGCGAGCCAGCTGCTGCGCGAACTGGTCGATGGCACCGGCTTTCCCATCACCTCGACGCTGATGGGGCTGGGCGCCTACCCCGCCTCGGGCGACAACTGGCTGGGCATGCTGGGCATGCACGGGCTCTATGAATCCAACATGGCGATGCACGATTGCGATTTGATGATCAACATCGGCGCGCGCTTCGACGACCGGATCACGGGCCGCATCGACGCCTTCAGCCCCAATTCGAAGAAGGTTCATATCGACGTCGACCCCTCCTCGATCAACAAGGTGATCCGCACCGACATCGCCATCGTCGGCGACGTCGCCCATGTGCTGGAAGACGTGCTCAAGGTCTGGAAATCGCGCGGCCGCAAGACCGACCGCGCCGGGCTGGACGAGTGGTGGGCGCAGATCGCCGACTGGAAGACGGTCAACTGCTTGGCCTATACGCAAGAAGGCAAGACGATCCGCCCGCAATACGCGGTCGAGCGGCTGGAAGCGCTGACCAAGCATCGCAAGGACCGGTTCATCTCCACCGAGGTCGGCCAGCACCAGATGTGGGCGGCGCAGTACATGGGTTTCGACGATCCCAACCGCTGGATGACATCCGGCGGGCTGGGCACCATGGGCTACGGCTTTCCCGCCTCGATCGGGGTGCAGATGGGCCACCCCGACGCGCTGGTCATCAACGTCGCCGGCGAGGCATCGTGGCTGATGAACATGCAGGAACTGGGGACAGCGGTGCAGTACCGCCTGCCGGTCAAGCAGTTCATCCTAAACAACGAACGGCTGGGCATGGTGCGCCAGTGGCAGGAACTGCTGCACGGCGAGCGCTATTCGTCGAGTTGGTCCGAGGCGCTGCCCGATTTCGTGAAACTGGCTGAGGCCTTCGGCGCCAAGGGCATCTGCGTCAGCGACCCCGACGACCTGGACGACGCGATCATGGAGATGCTCGACCACGACGGCCCGGTGATCTTCGACTGCCTTGTCGAGAAGCACGAGAATTGCTTCCCGATGATCCCGTCGGGCAAGGCCCATAACGAGATGCTGCTGGGCGAGGCTGAGACGCAGGGCGTGATCGACAGCAAGGGATCGGTGCTGGTCTGACCCGAAAATTCCAGAATTTTCGGAATGCCGCCAAAATTCTGGAATTTTGGCCCCGCGACAGGAAAAACAGGAACGAAAATGTCCGCGCTCAACATCAAGAAGGGCTCCACGAGCCACTCCGCATACAACCTTCGGCCCACTTTCTCGGACACCGAGGAACGTCACACCCTCGCCGTTCTGGTGGAAAACGAACCCGGCGTGCTGGCCCGGGTCATCGGGCTGTTCTCGGGGCGGGGCTACAACATCGAGAGCCTGACCGTCGCCGAGGTGGACCATACCGGCCACCTGAGCCGCATCACCATCGTGACCACCGGCACGCCGCAGGTGATCAACCAGATCACCGCCCAGCTGGGCCGGATCGTGCCCGTCCACGAGGTCCATGACCTCACGGTCGAGGGGCACAGCGTGGAGCGGGAACTGGCGCTCTTCAAGGTCTCCGGCAAGGGCGAGGACCGGGTCGAGGCGCTGCGCCTTGCGGATGTCTTTCGCGCCCGCGTCGTGGACAGCACACTGGAGAGCTTCGTCTTCGAGATCACCGGCACGCCGGAAAAGATCGACGCCTTCGCCGACCTGATGCGCCCCATCGGGCTGGTGGAGATGGCGCGCACGGGCGTCGCCGCGCTGGCCCGCGGCGCAAAGTAACGGTCGCGCTGGCCCGCGGCGCAAAGTAACCGGCCGCGCCGGCCCGCGGCGCGGACCATCACACGCTCCTCCTGTCAGGCCAACCTTCCCCGCATGTCGCGGTGAGAAAACCGCATGTCGCTGCGATGGCGGCGCCCGCCCCGTTGGCGCGGTAAGGTGACTCGCCAGCAGACGACAGGAGGGTGCCCAATGGCCAAGGATATCGAGTCCGACGCGCTTGAGGCGGTGCGCCGCCGCGTCGCCAATGCCAACGGCCTGCCCAACGCGCATTACACCGACCCGGACATGTTCCGCACCGAGGCGCAGGCCCTGCTCATGTCCACCTGGGCCGGGCTGGCCGTCACCGCCGACGTGCCCGAACCGGGCGACGCGGTGCCGATGGAGTTCCTCGGCATGCCGCTGCTGCTGATCCGCGACAAGCAGGGCGCGGTGCGGGTATTCCAGAACATCTGCCGCCACCGCGGCATGATTCTCGTGCCCGAACCGCGCAAGATCGAGGGCGCGATCCGCTGCCCCTATCATTCATGGTGCTATTCCACCGCCGGGCGGCTGGTCTCGACCCCCCATGTGGGCGGGCCGGGCCACAACACGCACGAGGCCATCGACAAGGATGCGCTGGGCCTGATCGAGGTGCCCAGCCACATCTGGCGCGAGGTGGTCTTCATCAACGTCGACGGCACCGCCCCGCCCTTCGAGGAGGTGCACGCCGACCTGATCGCCCGCTGGGCCGAGCACGACAAGCCGCTCTATCACGGCGGCGCCGACAGCACCTTCGTGCTCGACGTCAAGACCAACTGGAAACTCGCCGTCGAGAACTATTGCGAAAGCTACCACCTGCCCTGGGTTCACCCGGGCCTGAACAGCTATTCGCGGCTGGAAGATCACTACAATATCGAGGCCCCGGGCAAGTATTCCGGCCAGGGCACGCTGGTCTACCGCCAACTGCGCGGCGTCAACGAAGAGGTCTTCCCCGATTTCGATGGCCTGTCGGAGCAATGGGACGAGGGCGGTGAATACGTCGCCCTCTACCCCAACGTCCTGCTGGGGGTGCAGCGCGACCACGCCTTCGCCATCGTGCTGGACCCTGTCGCGCCGGACCACACCCGCGAACATATCCACCTGTTCTACGCCACTCCCAAGACCGACGAGGGCATGCGCGCCAAGAACGCCACGCTGTGGAGAACCGTCTTCGAGGAGGACATCGGCGTCTGCGAGGGCATGCAGCGGGGCCGCAGCGCCCCGGGCTTCGACGGCGGCCGCTTCAGCCCGGCCATGGACAGCCCCACGCACTGCTTTCACGACTGGGTTGCCGAAAGGATGCAGAGCCATGGCTGATCTCGCCCGCCGCCTGCTCGAGGCCCACGCCCGCGACGACCGCGCCGCCCTCGTCGCGCTTTACGAAGAGGCCGCGAACTGCTCCAACGATCTGGACGCGGCCTGTTTCTACCTGACCCACGCCTGGGTTTTCGCGCTGGACGTGGGCCACACCGCCGCCGATGCCCTCTACGACAAGCTGCACGGGCTCGGCCGCGCCTGACCTTCATCTTGGCCCCTGACCTCCCCCAGGAGGGCCGGCGCGCCGTCCCAGCGCGCCGCGTCGGACGGTGCGGACAGCGCGCGCCTTGCCACGTCCGGCGGCCCGCGCAATGATCGTCGCATGACACAGCGCAAGATCATCATCGACACCGACCCCGGCCAGGACGACGCCGTCGCCATCCTGCTGGCGCTGGCCGCGCCGGACCTCGAGGTCCTGGGCCTGACGGCGGTGGCCGGCAACGTGCCGCTGGAGCTGACCCAGACCAACGCGCGCAAGGTCTGCGACCTCGCCGGGCGGCCGGACATCCCAGTGTTCGCGGGCTGCGACCGGCCGCTGGCCCACCCCCTCGTCACCGCCGAGCATGTCCACGGCAAGACCGGGCTTGACGGCCCCGACCTGCCCGCGCCCATCACCCCGCTGCAGGACGCCCATGCGGTGGATTTCCTGATCGAGACCCTTCGCACGGAACCACCCGGCACGGTCACGCTCTGCCCCATCGGGCCGCTGACCAATATCGCCACCGCCTTTCGGCGCGCACCCGACATCGTGGACCGCGTGCAGGAGATCGTTCTGATGGGCGGGGCCTATTTCGAGGTTGGCAACATCACCCCGGCGGCCGAATTCAACATCTACGTCGACCCCGAGGCGGCCGAGATCGTGTTCAACGCCGGCGTGCCGCTGGTGGTCATGCCGCTGGACGTGACGCACAAGGCCCTGACGACGCCCGCCCACATCGCGGGTTTTCGCCAGATGGGCACGCCCGTGGGCGCGGCCGTCGCGGCCTGGACGGTTTTCTTCGAACGCTTCGACAAGGAGAAATACGGCCAGGAGGGCGCGCCGCTGCACGACCCCTGCACCATTGCCTGGCTGCTGGCGCCCGAGCTGTTCTCGGGCCGGCACATCAACGTCGAGATCGAGGTGCACAGCCCGCTCACCCGCGGCATGACCGTCGCCGACTGGTGGCGGGTGACCGACCGCCCCGCCAACGCCCACTTCGTCGGCAATGTCGACGCGGACGGGTACTTCGCGCTGCTGACCCGCCACATCGCCACGCTCTGAGCGAGGCGGGCGATCCGTCGACGGATCGCCCTCCGCTGCGTGCACGCAGCGGCCGCGCTCAGGTGGCCGTCGCCACCACGATGACCATGATGATGGAATAAAGCGCGATGCCGCCGCCGATCAGCGCGATGTGCCAGTTCTTGAAGACGCTGGCCTTGGCCATCTGGCCGGCCTGGTAAATCAGGTCGGGCCACGTGTAGCTGACGAAATCGCCCTGGGTGAAGACGGCCTTGATCCGGCCGTTTTCGTCCACCACCGGCAGGCGGCGAAAGCGTTCGTTGGACATGATGCGCAGCCAGTCGACAACCTCGTCGGTGTCGCGCGCGACGCGCGGCTCGGCGGTCATGATCTCGGACAGCGGCGTCTTGGCCGCGTCGCGCCCGGCGTTGACGATCTTCTTCATGATGTCGCGCTCGGTCACGATGCCCGTCACCTTGTTGTCGCCATCGACCACCACGACCGAGCCGAAGCTCTTGTCGGACATGGCGGCGACGGCCTCGCTCGCCATGGTCTCGGCCGGGAAGGTCAGCGGCCTCGGCTTGCTGGCGAACTCGGGACGGTCGCGCAGCGCCATCCGGGTGCGGGTCGATGCGGTCATTGCGATACTCCTGTTACGTATTGTCGCAGAGTGAAATAAGACGGGCCGGCCGGAAGGCAAGCACGGCGCGCGCGGGGCTTTTCCGCCGCCCGCGACACCCCTATGTTGTTTTCATGAGCCTGCATATTCCGTTCGATAACACCTACGCCGCCCTGCCCGACCGGTTCTACACCCGGCAGGGCGCGGTGCCCGTGCGTGCGCCCGAGCTGTTCGCCTTCAACGCGCCGCTCGCGCGGGCGCTGGGCATCGCCGGGGCCGGGTCCGAGACGGCCGATGATCGCGCCGCGCTGGCCGAGGTCTTTTCGGGCAACGCGACGCCGCCAGGCGCGGCGCCTTTGGCACAGCTTTACGCGGGCCACCAGTTCGGCGGCTTCTCGCCGCAGTTGGGCGATGGCCGGGCGCTTTTGCTGGGCGAGGTCGAAACGGCGCAGGGTCGCCGCGATATCCAGCTGAAGGGATCGGGCCCCACACCCTATTCGCGCATGGGCGACGGGCGCGCCTGGGTCGGCCCGGTGATCCGCGAATACCTTATGTCCGAGGCCATGGCCGCCCTCGGCGTGCCCACCACCCGCGCGCTGGCCGCCGTGACCACGGGCGAGCCGGTGCTGCGCGAGGACGGGCCGATGCCCGGCGCCATCCTGACCCGCGTGGCCGCCAGCCACATCCGGGTGGGCACCTTCCAGGCCTTCGCCGCCCGCAACGACACCGACGCGCTGCAGCGGCTGACCGATTACACCATCGCGCGGCATTTCCCCGGGGCCGACGGCCCGCTGGACCTGTTGCAGGGGCTGATGGAAGTGCAGGCCGACCTGGTGGCGCGCTGGATGTCCATCGGTTTCATCCACGGGGTGATGAACACCGACAACATGGCGCTGTCGGGCGAGACGATCGATTACGGCCCCTGCGCCTTCATGGATCGCTATCACCCCGACACGGTGCTGTCCTCGATCGACCGGCAGGGGCGCTATGCCTATTCCAACCAGCCGCCCATCGCGCACTGGAACATCGCGCAGTTCGCCAGCGCACTGGTGCCGATCATGGGCGACGAGGACAAGGCGGTGGCCGATCTGACCGAGGCGATCAAGGCCTTCCCGCCGCTCTACGAGGCGGCCTGGCTGCGTCACTTCGGGGCCAAGGTCGGGCTGGCCGAGGCCACGCCGGACGACCGCCCGCTGATCGAGGCCTTCCTGAGCCACATGGCGCAAGAGGGGCTGGATTTCACCAACACCTTCGCCGCGCTGCCGCAGGTGCCCGCGGGGCTGGAGGACTGGGCGCGGCAATGGCAGGCGCGCGGGCCGGACATGAACCTCGTGGCGCGATCGAACCCGCGGGTCATCCCACGGCTGCACCGCATCGAGGCGGTGATCGCCGCCGCCGTAGCCGGCGATTTCGCCCCCTTCGACGAGATGCTGTCAGTCGTGACCACCCCCTTCGCCGAGGCCGATACGCGCTACACCGCGCCGCCCGAACCCGAGGAGCGGGTCACCCAGACCTTCTGCGGGACCTGAGAGCGCGCCGCGGCGGGCCGTCACTCGGCCAGCATCCACTCGCCCTCGGGCCAGAAGGCGTGGAAAGCGAAGGCGAACATCACGTCGTGGGCCACGTCATTGCCCTGCGCGTCGCGCACCCGCACGGTGCCCACGTCGCGCGCATCCGCGATCCGCGCGGTGTCCAGCGCCGAGGCCTGCCCAGCCGACCAGGACAGCACGTGGCCGGCTTCCTCGATCCGGCCTTCCTCGGCCAGCCGCGTCAGCGGCCAAGCCTGGCCGTCGATCGCGACGACGCGGACCAGCGGCGGGATATCATGTGGCGGATTTTCCCCGCGGTAAAGAAACGGCCGCTGGGAACTGTCGTATTTGACGTAGGGGTTGCGGCCGTAATCGCGCGGGTAGTTTGGTTCTGCCATGACCAGGCCCTCGGGATTACGAGCGGTGAACTCCGACCAGCTTTCCATCCAGGTGGGCAGACGCTCCAGCTCGGTGCCGGTCAGCTCGCCGACCACGGCCTCGCCAATGGCCTGTTGCCACCAGCTTTCGGTCTGGCGGTCGTACATGATCATGTCAGAATGGCGCAGCTTGCCCGACACGCCGAATTCCAGCACCCCGCCTGCGACGCGGCGGTCGAAGGTGATGCCCGAATTGCACAGCGGGCAGAAGGTCACGGCGATCGGCCTGTCGCCGACCGTGTCGTTGACGATCTCGTGCCAGGTCAGATAGCGGATCGGGTAGGCGTGCGGCGTCTCGCCCTCGATTTCCACGGTAATGACGGGCTCGCGGCCGTCTATGCGCGTTTCATCGGCGGCGGGGATGAAATCGGGCCCCGTCAGCGCCGGGATGCCGTCCTTGGGCGGCCCGCCCGAGATGACCTCGGACCAGTCGTCAATGGTCGTTTGCTGAAAATCGGTGTCGGGCCATTCGCGCGCCCAGGCTTGCGGGTTGGCGGCAGCGGCGCCGGCGAAAACGGTCAGGGTCAGGGCAAGGATGAGATGGCGCATGGGTCGGGTCCTCCTACGCGTAGCCTGACCGGGCCGGGCCGCGCGGCCCAGCCCCCCTGACCGGAACGTGATCGCCCGTCAGCGGCGCGTGTCACTCGGTCACGCGCACCTGTTCCATCCAGTCGGGTTCCCCGATCACCGCGCCGTTGCGGCCCTCGCCGCGCTTGATGGCGTCGACCACGTCCATGCCGGCGGTCACCTCACCGACAACGGTATATTGCCCGTCCAGATGCGGAGCGGGGGCGAACATGATGAAGAACTGGCTGTTGGCGCTGTCGGGATCGGCGGCCCGGGCCATGCCGACCGTGCCGCGGGCGAAGGAAAGCGTGTCGGAGAACTCGGCGCCGAGGGTGCCCATGTCCGAGCCGCCGGTGCCTGCCCGGCGCATGTCGAAGCCCTCGGCGGCGCGGTCGCCGTATTGCACGTCGCCGGTCTGGGCCATGAAGCCGTCGATCACCCGGTGGAAGACGACGCCGTCATACGCGCCATCGGCGGCCAGCGTGGTGATCCGGTCGGCGTGGTCCGGGGCAGTCTCCTCGAAAAGGTCGATGGCGACGGTGCCACTGGCCTGGCCCGCGACATCGATTTCAAGGCCCGCGGCGGCGGCCTGCGTGCCCGTCAGGGCGAGGATCAGGGCAAGCTTACGCATCGGCGGCCACCTTGACGCTGACCATCCGGTCGGGCTCGGCGGGCGGCTCGCCCCGGGTGATGCCATCGACCAGGTCCATCCCCTCGATCACCCGGCCATAGACGGTGTATTGGCCGTTGAGGAAGTGATTGTCCTTGAAGCTGATGAAGAACTGCGAATTGGCCGAATTGGGGTTGGCCGCGCGCGCCGCGCCTATAGTGCCGCGATCATGCGGCAGCTTGGAGAACTCGGCAGGAAGGTCGGGTTTGTCCGACCCGCCCGTGCCCGCGCGCGACGGGTTGAAGCCATCGTTGGTGTTGCCGAACTGCACATCGCCGGTCTGGGCCATGAAGCCGTCGATCACCCGGTGGAAGATCACCCCGTCATAGGCGCCCGCGCGGGCCAGTTCCTTCATCCGCGCGCAGTGCTTGGGCGCGATGTCGGGCAAAAGCTCGACCGTGACGGTGCCGCCCTCCAGCGCGATGAGGATCGTGTTCTCGGGGTCCTTGATCTCGGCCATGCGGCCCTCCTTGGTTGCCTGTCGGTGGCAACCTATGCCGGCCCCCGGCCCTTGCCAAGCGCGCGCTTGACCCGCCCGGGCGAAAAGCCCAGACACAGGGCGACAAAGCACAGGCAAAGGGGACCGGGATGCGCTGGACGACGCTCGACGACATGGACCTGCAGGGAAAGGTCGTGCTGACCCGCGTGGACATCAACGTGCCGGTCGAGGACGGCCGGGTGACCGACGCCACCCGGATCGAGCGCATCAAGCCCACGATCGACGATATCCTCGCCAAGGGGGGCAAGCCGGTGCTGATGGCGCATTTCGGCCGGCCCAAGGGCCAGCCCGACCCGGCCATGTCGCTGCGCCTGGTCCAGCCCGCCCTGCAGGACGTGCTGGGCCGCGACGTGACCTTCCTCGAACGCCCCGACCAGGCCACCATCGACGCGACCGCCGGCGTGATCCTGCTGGAAAACACCCGGTTCACCCCGCAGGAGACGGAGAATGCGCCGGAAATGGCGCAGTTCCTGGCTAGCCTCGGCGATGTCTACTGCAACGATGCCTTTTCCGCCGCCCACCGCGCCCATGCCAGCACCGAGGGCGTCGCGCACCACCTGCCCAGCTGCGCCGGCCGCCTCATGGCACAGGAACTTGGCGCGCTCGAGGCGGCGCTGGAAAGCCCCGAGCGCCCGGTGGTGGCCGTTGTCGGCGGGGCCAAGGTCTCGACCAAGCTCGACCTGCTGGGCAACCTGATCGCCAAGGTCGACACGCTGGTGATCGGCGGCGGCATGGCCAACACGTTCCTCGCCGCGCAGGGCCTCGATGTGGGCAAATCGCTGTGCGAGCACGACCTGGCCGCAACCGCGCGCGAGATCATGGACCGGGCCGCGGCCGGGGGCTGCACGATCCTGCTGCCCACCGACGTGGTGGTGGCGCGCGAGTTCAAGGCGGGGGCGGCGCACGAGGTCGTCCCCGCCGCAGCCTGCCCGGGCGACGCAATGATCCTCGATGCCGGGCCGGAGTCGGTGCGCGCCGTCATCGCCGCGCTGGAAGGGGCGAAGACGCTGGTCTGGAACGGCCCGCTCGGGGCCTTCGAGATCGCCCCCTTCGATGCCGCGACCAATGCCGCCGCGGCCCGCGCCGCCGAGCTGTCCCGGGCCGGCACGCTGGTCTCGGTCGCCGGGGGCGGCGACACCGTCGCCGCGCTGAACAAGGCGGGCGCGGCCGGGGATTTCAGCTATGTCTCGACCGCCGGTGGGGCTTTCCTGGAATGGATGGAAGGCAGGACCCTGCCCGGTGTCGCGGCCCTCGAACGCGCCTGAGGCCATTGGCGCGACAATGATTGCCGGCACCCGGGTCCCGGCGTAGACTTATGAGTGCAGCCAAGACGGAGCCGACCATGACCGACCAAGCCAAAGCCGACCAGATGCGCAGCGCCCCGGGCTTCATCGCGGCGCTGGACCAGTCGGGCGGGTCCACCCCCAAGGCCCTTGCGCAGTATGGCGTCGGCGAGGACGCATATTCCGGCGAGGCCGAGATGTTCGACATGGTCCACGCCATGCGCACGCGCATCGTCAAGGCGCCCGCCTTCACCGGCGAGAAGGTGATCGGCGCGATCCTCTTCGAGATGACCATGGACCGCGAGATCGACGGCCTGCCCAGCGCGCGGTTCCTGTGGGAAAAGCGGGGCGTCGTGCCTTTCCTCAAGGTCGACAAGGGGCTGGAGGACGCCGACCGGGGCGTGCGCCTGATGAAACCCATCCCCACGCTGGACACCATGTGCGAACGCGCCGTCGGTCACGGGGTCTTCGGCACCAAGATGCGCTCGGTCATCGACGCTGCCGACGCCGCGGGCATCCGCGCGAACGTGGCCCAGCAGTTCCAGCTGGCCGCGCAGATCAAGCGCCACGGGCTGATGCCGATCCTGGAACCGGAGGTGACGATCTCGATCCCCGACAAGGCCGAGGCCGAGAGGATCCTGATGGACGAGATCCTGTCGGGCCTCGAGGCCCTGCCCGAGGGCGAGGAGGTCATGCTGAAACTCTCGCTGCCGAGCGAGGCGGGGTTCTACAGGCCCCTGATCGACCATCCCAAGGTCATGCGAGTCGTGGCTCTGTCGGGCGGGCATGCCCGCGACGACGCCAACGCGCTGCTGGAGCAGAACCACGGCATGATCGCCAGCTTCAGCCGGGCGCTGGCCGAGGGGCTGTCGGCGCAGCACTCCGACGCGGAGTTCAATGAAACCATTGCCGCCGGGATCGACAGCATCTACCGGGCCTCCAGCACCTGAGCGCGGCCTCCGCGTCGACGCGGAGGAGCGTCTCGCATCCGCGAGACGCGCACGGGCTTGCGCAAGCCCGTTTTCGCGCCGCGCGCGCGCGGCGCGGTCACGGCGCGTCGACGCGCCGTGCGTCTACGCCGAAAGCCGCGCCAGTATTCCGGCCGTGTCCAGCCCGCGCACCGCACCAGTGACCCGGCCCCGCGTGCCCAGCCGGGTCGCGATGTAGCCATCGCTGACCGCAGCCGGGGCCTGCTGCAGCAGCGTTGCGGCCGTCAGCAACACACCCAGGCTCTCGCAGAAGACGCGCGCCTCGGCCTCGAGCGGCAGTCCGGGCCAGGCCTCGCGATGGGCGGCCAGCGCCGCGTCGAACCTGCGATCCTGCCCCGCGACCTGCGCCAGCGCGTCGTCGACGGCCGCCCCGGCCGCCGCGTCGCGCGCCAGGGTCCGCAGCACGTCGAGGCAGATCACGTTGCCCGACCCTTCCCAGATGGAGTTGAGCGGCGCCTCGCGATAGAACAGCGGCATCGGGCCGTCCTCGACATAGCCCATGCCGCCCAGCACCTCCATCGCCTCGTAGGTGACATTGGGGCACAGCTTGTTGCCGAGGAACTTGGCCAGCGCCACGCCAATGCGGGCAAAGCCGCGCAACGCCGCGTCGGCCCCGTCGAAGGCCCGCGCCACCCGCAGGCCAAGCGCCAGCGTGCCTTCCCAGTCCAGCGCCAGGTCGGCCAGCACGCCGCGCATCAGCGGCTGGTCGATCAGCCGTTTCTGAAAGGCGGTGCGGTGGGCCACCCAGTGATGCGCCTCGACCAGCGCGGCCCGCATCAGGCCGGCCGGGGCGAGCGCCGTGTCCAGCCGGGTGTGATGGACCATCTCGATGATCCGGCGCAGCCCCGCGCCCTCCTCGCCGATGCGCCAGGCCAGCGCGTCCTCGTAGTCGATCTCGGCCGAGGCGTTGGCGCGGTTGCCCAGCTTGTCCTTCAGGCGCGTCAGGCGGATGCCGTTGCGCCCGTGGTCCAGCCAGCGCGGCACCATGAAACAGGTCAGGCCCCCATCGGCCTGCGCCAGCGTGAGGAAACCGTCGGACATCGGCGCGGAACAGAACCACTTGTGCCCGCGCAGCCTGTAGGCGTCGCCCTCGGGCCAGGCCCGCGTGGTGTTGGCGCGCACGTCCGATCCGCCCTGTTTCTCGGTCATCGCCATGCCCAGGGTTGCGGCGGGTTTCGCGGCCAGCGGCACGGCGCGGCCGTCGTAGGCGCGCGCGGTCAGTTTCGGCCCCCAGGTGGCGGCCAGATCGGTGCCCGCCAGCGCCGGCACCGCAGCGTAGGTCATGGTCATGGGGCAGCAGACGCCCGGCTCTACCTGGCTGGTCATGTAGACCATGGCGGCATGGCTGACATGGCTGCCCCCGTCCCAGGCGGTAGCGGCATAGCCATCGCGCAGTCCTGCCCCCAGCAGATCGTGATAGGCGGGGTGAAAGCGCACCTCGTCCAACCTCCGCCCGCCGGCGTCGACCGATACCAGCTCGGGCGGATGGCGGTTGGCATCACGCCCGGCCGCGCGCCGCGCGGCGGTGCCCCAGTCCCGGCCATAGGCGGCCAGGGTCGCGGCATCGCCACCGCGGGCGTGGTCGCGCAGCGCCGGATCATCCGCCCAGAGGTCGGCATCGCCGCGCGCGGGCGGCTGGTTGGTCACCTCGTGGGTGGTCAGGGCGTCGCGCGGCGGCAGGGTCATGGGGCACCTCCTGACCCGCGATTCTAGGTGGCAAAAAGGGGATTCACAAAGCGAATCGTCTGTGCGATTCTGATGACCGAGCGGGGCGGCACGACTCCGGGCACACGAGGCAGGCATGAGCACACGCAGGCGTGCGCCCCTGGGCGCCATCCTCTATTTCACAGGGCTGCTGCTTTTGGGGCTCTATTTCACCTTCGCCGCCGTCCAGGGCGATTACGGCGTGTTCAAGCGCGCCGAGATCGAGGCCGAGGGCGCCGAGCTTGCCGCGCGTCTCGCGGCGCTCGAGGCCGAGGTCGCCCGGATGGAAAACCTCACGCGCCGGCTGTCGGACAGTTATCTCGACCTCGACCTGCTGGATGAACAGGCCCGCGAGGTTCTGGGCCTCATCCGCGCCGACGAGATCGTGATCCGCTGACCCCGGGCCAAGCCATGCGCCCCGCGCAGGGCGGGGTTTCGCCCCTCCGGCCGGCCGCCCCCACATTCGCGGTGGATTTTCGCCGGACCCTCTTGTAGGGATAGTTTAATACTAAACTATCCGTTCCGCGCGAGGGGGAGGACCCATGCCTGCGAAAAAGACCACCAAGAAACCCAATGTCTCGGCCGACGCGTTGAAGGCGTACTACAAGGACATGCTTCTGATCCGGCGATTCGAGGAAAAGGCCGGCCAGCTCTACGGGATGGGCCTGATCGGTGGGTTTTGCCACCTCTACATCGGCCAGGAGGCCGTGGTCGTCGGCCTCGAGGCCGCCGCCGAGCAGGGCGACAAGCGCATCACCACCTACCGCGACCACGGCCACATGCTGGCCTGCGGCATGGACCCCAAGGGCGTCATGGCCGAACTGACCGGCCGCGAGGACGGCTACTCGGGCGGCAAGGGCGGCTCGATGCACATGTTTTCCAAGGAAAAGGATTTCTACGGCGGCCACGGCATCGTCGGCGCCAACGTGCCGCTGGGCGCGGGGCTGGCCTTTGCCGACAAGTACAACGACACCGATCGCGTGACCTTCACCTATTTCGGCGACGGTGCGGCCAACCAGGGCCAGGTCTACGAGACCTTCAACATGGCCGCCCTGTGGGAACTGCCGGTGGTCTTCGTCATCGAGAACAACCAGTACGCCATGGGCACCGCGCAGCAGCGCTCGACCTCCAGCGCCGATCTCTACAAGCGCGGCGCGGCCTTCGGCATCCCCGGCGAGATGGTCGACGGCATGGACGTGCTCGCCGTCAAGGAGGCCGGCGACAAGGCCGTCGCGCACTGCCGTGCCGGCAACGGCCCCTACATTCTGGAAATCAAGACCTACCGCTACCGCGGCCATTCCATGTCGGACCCGGCGAAATACCGCACCCGCGAGGAAGTCCAGAAGATGCGCGAGGAACGCGATCCGATCGAGCACATCCGTACCATGCTGCTCGAGGGCGAGCACGCCACCGAGGAGGATCTCAAGGCCATCGACAAGGAAACCAAGGAGATCATCAACACCAGCGCCGAATTCGCCAAGGAAAGCCCCGAGCCCGATCTCGACGCGCTCTGGACGGATATCTACGCAGCCGAAATTCCGCAGGAAGCCTGAGGGAGGATCACAGACATGGCTACCGAAATTCTCATGCCCGCCCTCTCGCCCACGATGGAAGAAGGCACGCTGGCCAAGTGGCTGGTCAAGGAAGGTGACACCGTCAACGCCGGGGATATCCTGGCCGAGATCGAGACCGACAAGGCCACGATGGAGTTCGAGGCCGTGGACGAGGGCACCATCGGCAAGATCCTGGTGTCCGAGGGCACCGAGGGCGTCAAGGTCAACACGCCCATCGCCGTGATCGGCGAAGAGGGCGAGGACATGTCCGACGCGGGGGCCGCCTCCCCGTCGGCGCCAGCCGACGCGGGCAAGGAGGCGGCCGCCGCAGGCGGCTCCGACGCGCCCGCCCCCGCCCCGGTAAGCGCCGCGCCGGCGGCCCCCGCGCCCGACCAGAGCCCGGACTGGCCCGCGGGCACCGAAATGGCCACCATGACTGTGCGCGAGGCGCTCAATACCGCCATGGTCGAGGAGATGGAGCGCGACGCCAGCGTCTTCCTGATGGGCGAGGAGGTCGCCGAATACGAAGGCGCCTACAAGATCACCCAGGGCCTGCTTGACCGGTTTGGCGCCAAGCGGATCGTCGACACACCGATCACCGAGCACGGCTTCGCCGGCATCGCCGTGGGCGCGGCCTTCGGCGGGCTCAAGCCCATCGTCGAGTTCATGACCTTCAACTTCGCCATGCAGGCGATCGACCAGATCGTGAACTCGGCGGCCAAGACGCTCTACATGTCCGGCGGCCAGATGGGCGCGCCCATGGTGTTCCGCGGCCCCAACGGCGCGGCCGCCCGCGTCGGCGCCCAGCACAGCCAGGACTATTCCGCCTGGTATGCCCATATCCCGGGGCTGAAGGTGGCGATCCCCTATTCGGCGGCCGACGCCAAGGGCCTGCTGAAATCCGCCATCCGCGACCCCAACCCGGTGATCTTCCTGGAAAACGAGATCCTCTACGGCCGCTCCTTCGAGGTGCCCGCGCTGGACGATTTCACCCTGCCCTTCGGCAAGGCCCGCATCGAGCGCGCCGGCTCCGACGTCACCATCGTCTCCTTCGGGATCGGCATGACCTACGCCATGGAGGCCGCCGAGCGCCTCGCCGAAGAGGGCGTGCAGGCCGAGGTCGTCAACCTGCGCACCCTGCGCCCGCTGGATTACGACACGGTGCTCGCCAGTGTCCGCAAGACCAACCGCATGGTCACCGTCGAAGAGGGCTGGCCGGTCGGGGCCATCGGCAACCATCTCTCGGCCCATGTCATGACCCATGCCTTCGACTACCTTGACGCGCCGGTCCTGAACCTCTGCGGCAAGGACGTGCCGATGCCCTACGCGGCCAACCTCGAACGCCACGCCCTGGTGACCACCGACGAGGTCATCGAGGCCGTGAACCAAGTCACCTACCGGTAAGGAGCGTCCCGATGGCTACCGAAATTCTCATGCCCGCCCTGTCGCCCACCATGGAGGAAGGCACGCTCGCCAAGTGGCTGGTCAAGGAAGGCGACACCGTAAACGCCGGCGACCTTCTGGCCGAGATCGAGACCGACAAGGCCACGATGGAATTCGAGGCCGTGGACGAGGGCACCATCGGCAAGATCCTGGTGTCCGAGGGCACCGAGGGCGTCAAGGTCAACACGCCCATCGCCTTGATCGGCGAAGAGGGCGAGGACATGTCGAACGCCGGGCCCGCGTCCCCGTCGGCGCCAGCCGACGCGGGAAAGGAGGTGGCCGCCTCGGGCGGCTCCGACGCCCCCGCCCCCGCCCCGGCCGAGGCCGCGACGGCCGCCCCGGCCGCGCCGGTCAAGGATGGCACGCGCATCTTCGCCTCGCCGCTGGCGCGCCGCATCGCCGCCGACAAGGGGCTGGACCTGGCGCAGATCACCGGCTCGGGCCCGCACGGGCGCATCATCAAGGCCGACGTTGAGACCGCGCAGCCGCAGGCCGCCCCGGCCGAGGCGGCCCCCGCCGCCGCCGAGCCCGCC
>NZ_MSIT01000023.1 GCF_002094885.1 Salibaculum halophilum | reverse complement strand
GCCCGCTGACCGGCCCGGCGGAGACGCGCGCCCGCGCGGCGCTGGCGGCCCGCCCGGCCGGGGCGCCCGTTGACATTGCCGCCCTCGTTGCGGAGTTTGAAGGCCTTGTGGGGCCGGGGCCCGGCCGCGGGGGCAGATGACCGACACCGACTTCAGCACCAGCACTGTCACCAGCGTTGCCGAGCGGCAGGCCGCCGAGGCGCTGATCGTCGACGTGGAGGGCTTCGAGGGCCCGCTCGACTTGTTGCTGACGCTGTCGCGCACGCAAAAGGTGGACCTGCGCCAGATCAGCGTGCTGGCGCTGGCCGAGCAATACCTGTCCTTCATCGAGAAGGCCCGTGACCTGCGCATCGAACTGGCCGCCGACTACCTCGTCATGGCCGCCTGGCTGGCCTTTCTCAAGTCGCGCCTGCTGCTGCCGCCCGACCCGGCCGAGGAGGGCCCCTCGGGCGAGGACCTGGCCGCGCATCTGGCGTTTCAGCTCGAACGCCTGCAGGCCATGCGCGAGAAGGCCGCCACGCTGATGGCCCGCGACCGGCTGGGGCGCGATTTCTTCGCCCGCGGCGTGACCGAGGATGTCACGCGCACCCGCCGTGTCACCCATACAGCGACCCTGCTGGACCTGATGCAGGCCTACGCGCGCCTGCGCACCCGCGAAGAGTTTCGCCCCTACACCATGGACCGCGACGCGGTTCTGACCCTGGAAGAGGCGCTGGGGCGCCTGCGGCCGCTGATCGGGTTCGCCGGGGAGTGGACGGATATCCTGTCCTACCTGCCCGAGGGCTGGCAGGACGACCCGGCCCGGCGCCGCAGCGCCACCGCCTCGACCTTTGCCGCCTCACTGGAACTGGTCAAGGAGGGCCGGATCGAGATGCGCCAGGGCGAGAGTTTCGCCCCGATCCAGATCAGGAGGACGGAGGATGGCTGACCCCGGGACCGGCGCCGACCCGTCGCAGGACGAGACCCTCTTCGAGGCCCCGCCCATGGCCGAACAGGAGCGCATGGTCGAGGCGGTGCTTTTCGCCAGCGCCGACCCCGTGACGGTGCGCGATCTGGCCGGGCGGATGCCGAACGGGTCCGACCCGGCCACGGCGCTGGAGCATCTGCGCCGCCGGTACGAGGGGCGCGGCGTGCGCGTCGTCCGGGTGGGCGAGGCCTGGGCGCTGCGCACCGCGCCCGACCTCGGCTTTCTTATGCAGAAGGAAACAGTCGAGGTGCGCAAGCTGTCGCGCGCGGCGATGGAGACCCTTGCGATCATCGCCTACCATCAGCCCGTCACCCGGGCCGAGATCGAGGAGATCCGCGGCGTCTCCGTCAGCCGCGGCACCATCGACCAGCTGATCGAGATGGGCTGGATCCGCTTCGGCCGCCGCCGCGCGACGCCGGGCCGGCCGGTGACCTTCATCGTCACCGAGGCGTTCCTAGATCACTTCGGCCTGGAAAGCGCCCGCGACCTGCCGGGCCTGAAAGAGCTGCGCGCCGCCGGGTTGCTGGACAACCGCCCGCCGCCCGGCGAGGGCAGCGACGACGCGGACGCGGAGGACGACGACGCGGACCAGGGCGGCTTGTTCGACGCGGAGTGAAGGCGCACGGTGCGCGTGATGCGACCGCGCCTGCAGAATTCACGCCGCGTGCCGTGAAATCGGCACGTTCCATTGCTATATCGTGACCAGAGGCAAACCGGAGGGCACGGGATGAACGCCAATCAGTTGATGAACATGGTGGTGCGCATCGTGATGCGCAAGATCATCGGGGGCGGGATCAACAAGGGCATGCAGGCCATGGGCAAGCGCCGCAAGGCCCAGCCGCCCAAGCAGGACGACACCCGGGACGACCGCTGACGGGCCGACAGCCCATCAACGGGCGCGGTAGCTTTCCAGCGTCGGGGCCAGCCCGTCGGCCCACAACCGGGTCAGCCAGTCCGAGAACTGGTCGCGAAACGCTGTCGCCTCGGCCAGATCACCGTAGATCCGGCGCTGCTCCAGCCAGACCTCGGGCCGGTGGCGGGCCGTCTGAGCGCATGCGGTCAGCGCCTCCCACTGCGGATCGTTCGGGGCGATCGGGCTGCCGTCCTCGCGGGTGCCCGCGCACATGCGGGCCCAGAGCGCCTCGACCAGCGCCAGCCCGGTGACGGGCGTGCCGGTAGCCAACGCGTCGCGCAGGATCGGCAGGACGAACCCGGTGTGCCGCGCCGCGCCATCGAAGGCCACCCGCCTCGTGGTGTCCACGATGGCGGGGTTGGCGAAACGCTGCGCGACCAGCGCCACGTAGTCCTGTGCCGATGTGCCCGGCGCGGCGCTGACATGCGGCGTTATCTCTGCGTGCTGGACCTTGTGGAACATCGCCGAAATGCCCGGATGGGCCATGCAGCCCGCGATGGTCTCGATCCCGGCGATCTCGCCGGCATTGGCCAGCACCTGGTGGCCCGCGTTGAGGATGCGCAGCTTCATCGCCTCGTGGGCGTGAACCTGGTCCGAGAAGGTGGCCCCGGCACGGTCCCAGTCAGGCCGTCCGGCGCAGAAATCGTCCTCGATCACCCATTGGCGGAAGTTCTCGTGGGTCACGGGGGCGGCATCGGCAATGCCGAAGTCCCGGACGAGGGCGCGTTCGCCGTCGCCGGTCGCGGGCACGATGCAATCGACCATTGAGTCGGGAAAGCTGCAATGCGCCTCGATCCAGTCGGCCAGGCCCTCGTCGCTCAGTCGTGCGAGCGAGACGAGCGTCTGGCGCAGGACGCGGCCGTTGCCCGGCAGGTTGTCGCAGCTTTGCGCCGTGAAGGGGCCGTGGCCCGCGTCGCGGCGCCGGCGCAGGGCCGCGACCATGGCGCCGAAGGCGGTGCGCGGCCGGTCGGGATGGTCGGCGTCGTGGCGGATATCGGGGTGGGCCGCGTCGAAACCGCCCGTGACCGGGTCGGTGTAATAGCCGCCCTCGGTCACGGTCAGGGCGACGATGCGGATCGCCGGATCGGCCATCCGCGCGATCAGCGGGCCGTGGCCATCCTCGATGGCCAGGTAGTCGATCATCGAGCCGACGACCTCGGCCGACCGGCCCGCCGGGTCCAGCTCGATCAGGGTGGTCAGGCAGTCCTGCGCCAGCAGCCTGTCGCGCATCGCGGCGTCGTAGGGCCGAACACCGGCGCCGATGATGGCCCAGTCGTGGGCCAGGCCCTGCTGCATCAGGCGGTGCAGATACCAGCCCTGGTGGGCGCGGTGGAAATTGCCCACTCCGATGTGGACGATGCCGGGGGTCAGCGCGCCCCGATCGTAACGCGGCCGGGCGATGTCCCCGGGCAGGGCATCCAGCGTGGCATCGGACAATGGCACGGGCGCGGGGGTCGGGGCGGTCTCGGGCATCAGCTCATCCAGTTCCCGCCGTCGACGTTGTAGGTCTGTGCGACGATGTAATCGGCTTCTTTCGTGGCCAGGAAGATGGCCATTCCGGTCAGGTCCTCTGCGCGGCCCATGCGGCCAAAGGGCACGGCCGCGCCGACCTCGGCCTTTTTCCGGCCCGGGGCCTTGCCCTCGTATCGTGCAAAGAAGGCATCGACGCCGTCCCAGTGTTCGCCGTCGACAACGCCGGGGGCGATGGCGTTCACGTTGATGCCGTGCTCGATCAGGTTCAGCCCGGCCGATTGCGTCAGGCTGATCACCGCGGCCTTGGAGGCGCAGTAGACCGCGACCAGCGGCTCGCCGCGGCGGCCGGCCTGGCTGGCCATGTTGATGATCTTGCCGCCCCGGCCGCGGTCGATCATGTGTCGCGCGACGGCCTGCATTGTGAACAGCGTGCCCGCGACGTTCAGATCGAAGACGCGGGTGAAATCGTCGCGGGTGATCTCGGTGATCGGCGCGGCGGTAAACAGCGCGGCGTTGTTGACAAGGATGTCGATTCCGCCGAGGGCCTGCACGCTGGCGTCAACGGCCGACTCGATGCTGTCCTGCCGCGTCGCGTCCATCTCGACGGCCACGGCGGCCGGGCCGATATCCGCGGCCGACGCGCGCGCCCGGTGGATATCGATATCCGCGATGGCCACGCGCGCGCCCTCGGCGACATAGGCCCGGGCGAAGGCCAGGCCGATTCCCCGCGCGGCCCCGGTGATCAGGGCGGTCTTGCCGGCCAGACGGGTCATGCGATCCGCAGCCCCTGCGCGTCGAAACGGTGCATCTTGTCGGGATCGGGCGTCAGGAAGGCGGTGTCGCCGTGGGACAGGGCGACCTCGCCGCCGGTACGCACCGTGAAGGGGTCGCAGCCGGGGATGCCGTGGATGTGCAGGAAGGTGTCCGAGCCGAGGTGCTCCGCCACGCCGACCGTGCCCTGCCAGGTGCCCTCGGTGGTCGAAAGCCGCGTGTGTTCGGGCCGGATGCCGATGGTCGTCGCGTCGTGCTTGGCGGCCTCGGGCCCCTCGATCAGGTTCATCCGGGGCGAGCCGATGAAGCCCGCAACGAACTTGTTGCGCGGGTGCTGGTACAGCTCCAGCGGGCTGCCCACCTGTTCGATGTTGCCGGCCTGAAGGACCACGATCTTGTCGGCCATGGTCATGGCCTCGACCTGGTCGTGGGTGACGTAGATCATCGTCGTGTCCAGCTTCTTGTGAAGCTCCATGATCTCCATGCGCATGCCCACGCGCAGCGCGGCGTCCAGGTTCGACAGCGGCTCGTCGAACAGGAACGCCGCCGGTTCGCGGACGATGGCGCGGCCGATAGCGACGCGCTGGCGCTGGCCGCCCGACAACTGGCCGGGGCGGCGGTCGATGTAATCGCCGAGGTTGAGCACCTCGGCCGCCGCCGCGACGCGCTTGTCGATCTCGGCCTTGTCCATCTTGGCCATGCGCAGCGGGAAAGCGATGTTCTTGCGCACGCTCATGTGCGGATAAAGCGCGTAAGACTGGAACACCATGGCCAGCCCGCGCTTGGCCGGCACCAGTCCGGTGGCGTCCGTGCCGTCGATCGCGATATGGCCGGTGGTGATGTCCTCCAGCCCCGCGATCAGGCGCAGCAGTGTGGACTTGCCACAGCCGGAGGGGCCGACGAAGACGGTGAATTCACCGTCCTCGATGGTCAGGTCGAGCGGCGGGATGACCTGCACGTCGCCGAAGCTCTTGGTGACCTGCTTGAGTTCAATCTGTCCCATGGGTCGGGTCCTTATTTCACCGCGCCGAAGGTCAGGCCGCGGACGAGTTGTTTCTGGCTGAACCAGCCAAGGATGAGGATCGGCGCGATGGCCATGGTCGAGGCCGCCGACAGCTTGGCGAAGAACAGGCCCTCGGGGCTGGAATAGCTGGCGATGAAGGCGGTCAGCGGGGCGGCGTCGACGGCCGTCAGGTTGAGGGTCCAGAAGGCCTCGTTCCAGGCCAGGATGAAATTCAGCAGCACCGTCGAGGCGATGCCCGGAATGGCCATCGGCGTGAGGATATAGAGCAGCTCTTCCCTCAGGGTCGCCCCATCCATGCGCGCCGCTTCCAGGATCTCGCCCGGGATCTCGCGGAAATAGGTGTAAAGCATCCAGACGATGATCGGCAGGTTGATCAGCATCAGCACCATGACCAGCCCGGCGCGGCTATCCAGAAGCCCGAACCGGATGAACAGCAGGTAGATGGGGTAGAGCACGCCCACCGCCGGCAGCATCTTGGTCGAGAGCATCCACAGCAGGATATCCTTGGTGCGCCGAGAGGGCACGAAGGCCATGGACCAGGCCGCCGGCACCGCCACGAGGATGCCCAGGATTGTCGAGCCGCCCGCAAGGATGACCGAGTTCCACAGGAACCGCATGTAGTTCGAGCGTTCCTGTACGACGGCGTAGTTTTCCAGCGTCCAGTCGAAATTCAGGAATAAGGGTGGGTTGGCGACGGCCTGCGCCTCGGTCTTGAAGCTGGTCAGGATCGTCCAGAGAATGGGAAAGAAGATCACCAGCCCCACCACCCAGGCCAGGGCGGTGGTCAGCGTCTTGCGTCGGGTGGTAACGGCGCGGGCCATGGGCGGGTCTCCTCAGGCGTCCAGGTTCTTGCCGACGATGCGCATGAGGAACAGCGCGACGATATTGGCCAGGATGATGGCGTAGACCCCGCCGGCGCTGCCCAGGCCAACGTTCTGGCTTTCCAGCACGCGCTGGAAGATTAGGTAGGTCAGCGTGCGGGTGCCGAAGGCGCCGCCGGTGGTCACGAAGATCTCGGCGAAGATCGACAGCAGAAAGATCGTCTGGATCAGGATCACGATGGTGATGGCCCGCCCCAGGTGCGGCAGGATGATATGGCCGAAGCGTTGCAGCGGCCCAGCGCCGTCCATTTCCGCCGCCTCGAGCTGTTCGCTGTCCAGCGACTGGATCGCGGTCAGCAGGATCAGCGTAGCAAAGGGCAGCCAGCGCCAGGCGATGATCAGCACCACAGACCCGGTCGAGGCTTCCGACAGCCAGGCCACCGGGTCGGCCCCGAACAAGCGCCACAGATGCGCGAAAAGGCCGTTGGTCGGGTCCATGAACATGTTCTTCCAGACCAGCGCCGAGACCGTGGGCATCACGAAGAAGGGCGCGATGATGAGGATGCGCACCACCCCCTGGCCCCAGAACGGCTGATCCAGCAGCAGCGCCAGCAGCACGCCCAGCACCACGGTGATGACCAGCACGCTGCCGACGATGATCAGCGTGGTCGAGACCGCGGGCCAGAAACTGCTGGAGCTGACGAAGCGGCCGTAGTTCTCGAACCCGGCGAACCCGAGGTCACCGCCGCGCAGCGGCAGATATTTGCGAAACGAGAACCAGACGGTCATCGACAGCGGCACCAGCATCCAGGCCATGAGCAGCACCACGGCGGGTGCCATCATGAGCCGGGCGGCGGAACGGGACGCCTTGGTCGCCATGGGACATCACTCCTGAAATGGCCGGGTCACGGTCACGACGACCGCGGGCAGGCGCCGGCGAAGACCACGAATTGCAAAAGGGGCGCAAGGTCCCCGGGGCCGGTGCACCGGCCCCGGGGAAGGGGCGCGTCTTACTGGTAACCGGCGGCTTCCATCGCCTCGTTGGTGATGGCCTGGGCCGTCTCCAACGCTTCATCGATGGATTGCTGGCCGGCGTAGACGGCCGAGAATTCCTGGCTCACCTGCGTGGCGATGCCGGCGAATTCCGGGATGGCGACGAACTGGATGCCGACATAGGGTACCGGGTCGACCGTCGGGTCGGTCGGATCGGCGGCATTGATCGAGTCCAGCGTGATGTCGGCGAAGGGGACCTCCTGGTATTCAGGCGTCTCGTAGAGCGAGGTCCGCGCGCCCGGCGGCACGTTGGCCCAGCCCTCGTTCTCGGCGACCATCTCGATGTAGTCCTTCGATGTGGCCCACTCGATGAACTCCTTGGCGGCGTCCTCCTTCTGGGTGCCCGCCGGGATGGCCAGCGCCCAGGCCCAGAGCCAGTTGGATCGCTTCTCGACGCCCTCGGAATTCGGGGCCAGCGCGAAGCCAACGCTGTCGGCCACTTCCGAGTCCTCGGGGTTGGTCACGAAGGACGCGGCGACGGTGGCGTCGATCCACATGCCGCACTTGCCCTGCTGGAACAGAGACAGGTTCTCGTTGAAGCCGTTGGTCGCGTAGCCCTCGGGGCCGTAGTCGTTCATAAGGTTGACGAAGAAGGTCAGCGCCTCTTTCCACTCGGGCTGGTCGAACTGGGCGTTCCAGTCCATGTCGAACCAGCGCGCGCCGAAGGAATTGCCAGTCACGGTGATGAAGGCGCCGCCCTCGCCCCAGCCGGCCTTGCCGCGCAGGCAGATGCCGTTGACGTGGTTTTCCGGGTCGTCCATGGCCGCGGCGGCCTCGCGGATGAACTGCCAGGTCGGGGCATCGGGCATTTCCAGTCCGGCCTCTTCCATCAGGTCGGTGCGATACATGACCATGGAACTTTCGCCGTAGAAGGGCGCCGCATAAAGCGTGTCGTCATGGCTCAGGCCCGCGCGCATGGCCGGCAGGATGTCGTTGACGTCATAGTCCTCGGACAGGTCATCGAGCGGCACCAGCCAGTCGTTGGCCCCCCAGATCGGGGTTTCGTACATGCCGATGGTCATGATGTCGAACTGGCCGCCGTTGGTTGTGATGTCGGTCGTCACACGCTGGCGCAGGACGTTCTCCTCCAGCGTGACCCACTCGACCTCGTGCCCGGTCTTTTCGGTGAAGTCGTCGGTGTAGCCCTGCATGCGGATCATGTCGCCGTTGTTCACAGTGGCGATGGTGATGGTCTCCGCCGAGACCGCCGCAGCGGACACCAGCGTCAGCGCCGTGGCGGCGCGAAACGTGCTCCTCAGTTTCATCCTGAATCCTCCCTGACTTGGATGCCCGCGCAGCCTAAGCAGCCGATGTTTCGTGCGTCAACAAAATTTTTTCGCGCGTAAACTTACGCTGAGCTGCGCAGGATCAGCTTGGCCGGGTAGAGCGACACTTCGCGCGTTGCGAATCCGCCACCGGCCTCGATCAGGCGGGTCAGCGTCTCCATCGCCGCTGCGGAGACCGAATCGTAGTCATGCGCAGCCGTTGTCAACGAGGGGCAGGAAAACCGGGAAAACGGGTGGTCGTCGTGCGAGGCCACGCGCAGCGCAGAGCCCTCGCTGCGGCCCACGCGCAGGCCCTTTTCATAGCAAGCCGACAGCAGGCCGATGGCCAGGCGGTCGTTGCTGCACAGTACCGTGTCGCCGGGAAAGCCGCCGCCCTCGAGGATGCGCAGCGCGCCTTCGCGCCCAATTTCCTCGAAGGCCCAGCCCTCGCCCTCGACGCTGAGCACCCGGGGCGTCGCGCCCAGCCGCTCCATCAGTTCGACGTAGGCCAGGCGGCGCTTGTTGGCGTTGGGATTGGCCGGCGTGCGCATCTCGAAAAAGCACGGCGGCGTGCCGGTGCGCGCGAGGTAGTCCACGGTGTGCGAAACGAAGCTGAAATTGTCCGATCCGACAAAGGCCTGGCCGATGCCTTCGATCTCGCTGTCGAACAGGACGGTGGGCACTTCGGCGCAGAATTTCTCGACCGCGGCGCGGTCGGTCAGCCGCCCCAGCGGGGCCAGCAGGACACCAGCGGGTTTGAGCTGCCGGATGGTCTCGAGGATTTCGACTTCGAGGTCGGAATCTCCATATGGACTGTAGAGCGTCGGCCGGAAACCGGCCGCGACGCAGCGGTCCTCGAGCCGCCGGGCGATCTCGGCGAAGAACGGGTCGGTAAGATAGGGGACGACGATGCCGACGTTGTTGGTTTGCCGCCGGTTCTGGTTGATCGCGAAGATGTTGGGGCGGTAGTCGTACTGCTCCAGCGCCTTCTCGATACGCGCGCGGGTCTTGGGGCGCACGCTGGCGGGGTCGTGGAAGTATTTCGAGACTGTCGGACGCGAGATCCCGCTCAGGGCCGCGAATTCCTCCATGTTGCGAATCTTCCGCTCTGCCATGTCCGTCCTTTCCGCGGGCGCGCCCCCAAGTCGCTCGGCAGCAGTTTTTCTTGTCGCGCGGAAAAAATCAATGCGTTGCGGCTGGCAACGGTCGTGCCGCATCGGCGACCCCGGCAGACGTCCCGCCGGTGGCAGAGGCCCGCCCATGGACAGGGCAGTTTTGATTGGGTGATCGGGTGAAGGGCGCTCAGCGGCCCCAGCTGCGCACCGGGCCGCAATCCATGTGCACGAAATTCGAGCCGGTGTAGCGCCCGACGCCGCCGGCGCGGCAGGCCTTGGCGGCCCGCGCCATCTGCGCCACCGAGCGGCTCTCCAGCCGCAGGTCGGCGGCCTGGCCCTTCATGTGCAGCGAATTGCGCGCCACGCCCGAGGACCGGCGCCGCAGCATCGCGTTGGTCTGCGGCGAGCGGTAGCCCGAGAGCAGCAGGTAGGGCTCGCTCGCCTCCATGAGGTTGTGCGAGGCAGCCATGATATCGACAGTCCGAGTGTCGACGTCCTTGGCCTGGTCCGTGCGCCAGTCGCGCATGAACAGGGTGATCTCGCGCAGCGCTTCGCCGATATACTCGCCCTCGATCCAGTAGATGGTATCAATGCGTTCCCCGGTGCGGCCATTGTACATCCGGATCCGCCGGATATCGCCGCCGCCGCGAAGAAAACCGGCAGCACTTGTAAAGGTCGGCGCGGCCGAGATCGTGGTGGCTGCAAAGGCCCCCAACAGCCCACGCCGTGTTATGCCCCGAGAGGTGTTCATGGTCATTGAGTTTGCGCCTGTCCCGTCGCGTTTTTTGTCGCTCGCCCTCGGGCGACATTGGTTTGTCGTCTCGTCGCTGGCTGCACAATTCCTATGCCACAAATCGATTCGCCAACCAACCCCCGGGGCGCGACGGTCACGGGGCAAGGTAAAAATCGGCGGGATTTTGCGCAAAAGGTCGGAATTTCCTGACTTGTGACATTCCGGACGTGCTGGCCCCAAGACCCGCGCAAGCAAGCAACACCCGCGGCTGTGCGGCGCCCGTTTTCGCGATTGTGAATGGACAGGCCATCGGTCCGCGTCGAAGACTGCAATTTCGATAATGGCCGCAATATCCACGGAGGCGTTTCGGGTAATGTCTATGTCGCTCAGACTGGTTAGCAAATTCTCGATCGCGGGCCGGGTCGCGGCCGCGGTTATCCTCTGCGCCGTGATACTGGCCGCCGCGCTGCCGACAGGGGCCGTGGCGCAGGTGACGGCCTTTCGCCAGGCGGTCGCCGAGAGTGCTGCGCGCGACGAGGCGCTCTCGGCCTTCTATCGCGCGCGCGGATTCGAAGGGATCTGGACGGGCACCTCGGGCCGCGACCGCGACCGGCGCAACGCGTTCCTCGGGGCGCTGGCCGACGCGGGCGAGCACGGCCTGCCCACGGCTGACTACGACCCCGACCGTGTCATGGCCCGCCTGCGTGCCGCCGAGACCCCCGCCGAGAAGGGCGCGACCGAGGTCTACCTGAGCGAACTGTTCCTGCAATATGCCCGGGATATTCAGACAGGGCTGCTGACCCCCGGCGACGTAGTGCCCGCGATCAAGCGCGAGGTACCTTACCGTGACCGGCTGGACCTGATCCGCGGCTTCGCACAGTCGGGCCCGGCCGCCTTCCTCTCGTCACTGCCGCCGCAGTCGCCCGAGTATGCGCGCCTGCTGCGCGAGAAAGTGCGGCTGGAGCGGCTGCTGGCCCGGGGCGGCTGGGGCGCGCCGGTGCCCGGCGGGCGGCTCGAGGCCGGGGACAGCGGCGCCGCCGTGGTGGCCCTTCGCGACCGGCTGGTGCGCATGGGCTACATGGACCGCTCGGCAACGCAGGTTTACGACGCGGCCATCCAGGCCGGCGTTCAGCGATTCCAGCAGGCGCATGCCCTCTCGCCCGACGGTATCGTCGGCGATGGGACGCTGCGCGCGATCAACACCTCCGCGCAGGCGCGGCTGCAGAGCGTGATCGTGGCCATGGAACGGGAACGCTGGATGAACCGGCCGCGCGGGGCGCGGCATGTCTGGGTCAACCTGGCCGATTTCCACGCCATCATCATGGACGACGACGTGCCCACCTTCGTGACCCGCTCGGTCATCGGCGCCCGGTCGAGCGACCGCCAGAGCCCCGAGTTCTCGGATGTCATGGAGTTCATGGTCATCAACCCCAGCTGGTATGTGCCGCGCTCGATCGTCACCAAGGAATACCTGCCGATGCTGCAGCGCAATCCTAATGCGGTCAGCCATATCGAGATCACCGACAGCCAGGGCCGTCGGGTGAACCGCGGGGCCGTTGACTTCAGCCAGTTCAACCGGCGCACCTTTCCCTTCTCGATGCGCCAGCCCCCCAGCCGGGGCAACGCGCTGGGGCTGGTGAAGTTCATGTTTCCCAACCGGCACAACATATACCTGCACGACACGCCGCAAAAGAGCCTGTTCAGCCGCTCGACGCGGACCTTCAGCCACGGATGCATCCGCCTGAACGAGCCCTTCGAGTTCGCCTATACCCTGCTGGCACCGCAGACGAACGACCCTGAGGGCTTCTTTCACAGCCGCCTGGACACCGGCCGCGAGACCCGCGTCGACCTCGAGACGCCGGTGCCGGTTCATATCGTCTACCGCACGGCCTTCACCCATACCAACGGGAAGTTGAACTTCCGCGACGATGTCTACGGGCGCGATGCCCGGATCTGGCGCGCGCTGGTTGACGCGGGGGTGGCGATCCGCGCCCTCGGCGGCTAAGGCTGGCCCTCGCAACAGAGGGGGCCGCCATGCGTCACAGCCTGAAAGAGATTGCCGCCGCGTTGGGGGCCGAAACCCTCGGCGATGCCACCCTCGTGGTTGACGGGCTGGCCGAGCCGGGGGCTGCGGGGCCGGATGACCTTGCCATGGCGCTGACGCCGAAATTCGCCGACAGTCTGGCCGGCGGGCGGGCGCGTGCGGCCGTGGTCTGGCCCGGTGCCAATCTCGGGGCGCTGGGACTCGAGGGCGCGATCGTCGCCCCGGGCGGACGCCTGACACTGGCCGGGGTGACGGCGATGATGGACCACGACCCGGCCTTCGCGGGGTTGTCCGGGTGCCACCCCACGGCCGTGATCGACCCCACCGCCGAGGTGCCCGCCGATGCCTTGATCGGCCCCTTCGTGGTGATCGGGCCGGGGGTGGTGATCGGGCCGGGCGCGCGGATCGGCGCGCATGTCAGCATCGGCCCCGAAACCCGCATCGGGGCGGGGGCCACCCTGCACGCCGGGGTGCGCATTGCAGCTCGTGTGCGCATCGGCGCCCGCATCATCGCCCAGCCGGGCGTGGTGATCGGCGGTGACGGCTTTTCCTTTACCACGGCCGGCCCGTCGAACGTGGACCGCGCCATGCGCCAGCGCGGCGATGCGCCGCTCCCCCCGCCCGAGGACGGGGCGTGGCATCGCATTCATTCGCTGGGCGGGGTCGAGATCGGCGACGACGTGGGAATCGGCGCCAACAGCACCGTGGATGCCGGCACGATCCGGGCCACCCGCATCGGCAACGGGGTCAAGATCGACAACCTGGTCCAGGTCGGCCACAACGTGGTTTTGGGCGACGATTGCCTGCTCTGCGCGCAGGCGGCCATCGCCGGCTCCAGCGTGCTGGGGCCGCGCGTGATCCTGGGCGGCAAGGCGGGGGTGGCCGACAACCTGTCGGTCGGGCGCGACGTGGTCGCCGGCGGCGGGGCGGTCATCCTTGCGGATGTCGGCGACGGCCGGTTCGTCAGCGGCCACCCGGCGCGGCCGACCCGGGACCACCGCGCCGAGCTGCGGGCGCTGCGCCGGCTGGCGCGGGGCGATTAACTGTTTCCAAGCAGCGTCCGAATCCCTAAATCACCGGCAGGGCCGCCGAGAGGACATCATGCGTGACGACATCGCTGACAAGGTGATCGCCATCATCGCCGAACAGGCCATGCTCGACCCGTCTGACGTGACACCGCAGAGCACGCTCGAGGATCTTGGCATCGACAGTCTCGGGCTGGTCGAGAGCATCTTCGCCATCGAGGAGACCTTCGACATCTCGGTTCCCTTCAACGCCAACGACCCGTCGGAGAGCGACTTCGACATTTCCTCGGTCAGCGCCATCATCGCGGCGGTGGAGCGGTTGGTGCAGGACCAGACGTGAGCCACCGCGTCGTCATCACCGGGGCCGGCACGATCAACGCCCTGGGCCATGACGTGCCCGCCACGCTGGAGGCCATGCGCGAGGGGCGCTGCGGTATCGGCCCGCTGGACATCCGCGATGTGGACCGGCTGGCCGTCAAGATCGGCGGGCAGGTCACGGACTACGACGAACTGACCCATTTCAACCGCCAGCAAATCTCGCTCTACGACCGGTTCACGCAGTTCACCCTGCTGGCCGCGCGGCAGGCGCTGGGGCAGGCGGGGCTGTCGTTCTCGGGCGACCTCGCGGACCGGTCCGGCGTGGTGCTGGGCACCTCGGGCGGCGGGCTGAACACGCAGGACGAAAACTACCGCGCGGTCTACGAAGAAGGCAAGAACCGGGTCCATCCCTTCATCGTGCCAAAACTGATGAACAATGCCGCCACCAGCCACGTCAGCATGGAATGGAACCTTCGCGGGCCGTCCTTTACCGTGGCGACCGCCTGCGCCTCGTCCAACCATGCCATGGGGCAGGCCTTCAACATGATCCGGTCCGGCATGGCCGAGGTGATGCTGGCCGGCGGGTCGGAATCCATGCTGTGTTTCGGCGGGGTCAAGGCCTGGGAAGGGCTGCGCGTGATGTCCAAGGACGCCTGCCGCCCCTTCAGTGCCACGCGCAACGGCATGGTGCAGGGCGAAGGGGCGGGCGTTTTCGTCTTCGAGCGGCTGGACCACGCGAAAAAGCGCGGCGCCGAGATCCTCGCCGAGGTGGCGGGATTCGCCATGTCCTCGGATGCCTCGGATATCGTCATGCCCTCGAAACAGGGGGCGGCACGGGCCATCGCAGGCGCGCTGCGCGATGGCGGTATCGACCGCTCGGCGGTGGGCTACATCAACGCCCACGGCACGGGCACGGCCGCCAACGACAAGACCGAATGCGCCGCCGTGGCGGATGTCTTCGGGGCGCAGGCCGACAACCTGATGATCTCCTCGACCAAGTCCATGCACGGCCACCTGATCGGCGGCACCGGTGCGGTGGAACTGCTGGCGTGCATCATGGCGCTGCGCGACGGGGTGGTGGCCCCCACCATCGGTTACGAGGAGTTCGACCCCGAGTGCGCGCTGGACGTGGTGCCCAACGCGGCGCGCGAGGCGCCGGTCGAGGTGGCGCTGTCGAACGCCTTCGCCTTTGGCGGGCTGAATGCCGTGCTGGCGCTGAAACGGGCCCCCTGACACAGGAAACCGCCGCCCCGGGGGACCGGGACGACGGTGGCAAAATGGCGCCGGTGGCTCAGAGCGAGTCGAAGGCTGCGGTGAAGCCGGCGAGCGAGACGGTCAGAATAACCTCCTGATCGGGCGCGGCGAAGGGCACAAGGCGCAGGGTCGCCTCGGCGCCGGCCTTGAACAGCCCGACGTCCTGTTCGGTAAAGCCGACGCGAGCGATGCAGCCGCCCTCGTTGCAAGTGGTGAACTGGAAGCGCCGCGCGGTGCCGCCGTCCACGCGCAGGGTCAGTTGTTCGGTCAGAAGCGTACCCAGCGGCGCCACGATGGTCGCCCCGGCGGCCGCCTGGCCCTCGTCGATGCTGACCATCGAGACCTCGGCCACGTCGTTGCCCTCTTCGTCCGACAGCAACTGGTAGATCTGGCAGGGGTCTTCGCCCTCTTCGGTGCGCAGGCAGCGCACGGACCAGTCGTCAAATTCGTCGCGGACGTACTGCTGGCCCGGCTGAGGGTCGTCGGTGATCGGGTTGCCCTCCTCGTCGACGGGCGTGCCCATGTCGAGCCCGGCGGCCGGGTCCGTTGCGCTATCGTCTTGCGCCACGGCGGGCAGGCCCAGCATCGCCATGACGGCCACGAGGGAGAGAATGGTCTTGGAAGTCATGTTCGCGTCCACTTGGTTTCCGGTCGGGGTTGGCCTAGCACGGATCGGCGCCCCTGTCAGACCGAAATCCGCCGAGGTCCAGTCTTCGGCGCATGCCGCCATGGCTGTCGGCGGCGGCCCGCGCAAGGGGCTGGCTGTCCAGAGGTTCACCAAATGAAAAAGGGCCCTCGCGGACCCTTTTCCAATTCTCCCTGTCGGACTTGGCCGACTTATCGGTTGAACGCTACGCAAACCCGTGTCACCCGTCAACAGCCAATCTTGACGATCTGTCATGGCGGCCATGACACGCCCTGATGACCGCCGCCGAACGGCACCGCGTCCACGAAAATCGCCGCGCCCGAAGGCGCGGCAAGTCTGACAGGGAGGATGCACCGCGGCCGGAGGAGCCTGGCCACGGCGCCCTTTCAGGATGCAGCGAACACGTTAATAAATTCCTGCCCGTCACGGGCGACCGACACGGGCCGTGGTCATTCACCGTCACGCGGTGCGCTCTGGGTCTCATGGGCCGACGAGTATACCCCAGCCGACCGCCTGACGACACGGAACCCGGACGGAAATGATCGACCAGCGCGGATCTACATGCGCAGGTTTTGATTTTTGTCACGTGATATCATGGACTTCGCCGCCGAAGACTTGCCCGCAACGACAGGAGGTTTCCCGATGAAGCAGACGGTATTAGTCACCGCCCTTGCCTCGATCCTGCCCATGACGGCACTGGCGGAAAGCGGAACGGTTTCCCTGGGATACGGCCAGACGGACGCGGGCAGCGATACCAACGACAGCTGGCTCGTGAACGGGACCTATTCGACCGATTTCGCAAACGGCCTCATGATCGATCTGACCGGTCGGGCGAACCTGCTTGATGACGGTGGTGATGAGGATCAAATCTACAATGTTTTCGGGTCCGTGGGGTATCAGTTCCGGAACGGCCTGACGGCCGGTGCCTACCTTCATCGTTTCACTCTTGACGAGTCCGCGGGTGCTCCGTTGACCCTCGATAGCTACGGGTTGTCGCTCGGATACGCCGCCGAGGGCGTGCACGTGTCGGCCTATGCTGGTCAGACCACCGAGCATGGGTCCGACAACAACAACGACGAATGGGGCCTGCACGCGGGCTACCGGACTAGGTAGCTCGGCGTCTACGGGTCTTACCAGAACCTGGAGGATAGTGGCGGTGATGAGCTGACAGCCACCGGGCTGGCCGGGCACTACAAGGTGACACCGGAAATTGCCCTGTTCGGTGGGGCCATGTCGCTGGACGGCTTTTTCGGAGAAACGATCGAGAGAGGCGCCATCGGGGCCTCTTACAAGATCCCCGGCGCGTTTTCTCGCCGGGCCCTTGTGCTGTCGGGTGAGTATCGCAGCTTCTCAGCGTCTGGGGGCGGTGACACGATCGAGGGCTTCAGCCTGATGCTGACCATGCCCTTCGGTGAGTCTGACGCGACCGTGCCGGACCAATCCATTGCCGGAACCGTCGCAAATCCGGGCTTTTCGACCTTCGGCACGATGTACGGCAGACTGTTCTGAACCGGCCACAGCGTGAAGTCGCGGGATGGGCGGCATTTGCCCGCCCGTTCCGCGATCGGAAGCCCCTCGACCCCCGGCGCGTCAGGTCGGGCTGATCCGCAGCTGGGTCAGGCGGTTTTCCTCCTTTTCCGTCACTTCGAAGCGGAACCCGTGGAAGGAAAAGACCTGGCCCTGCGCGGGGATCATCTGCGCCTCGTGGATGACCAGCCCGGCGACGGTGTTGGCCTCGTCGTCGGGCAGGGTCCAGTCCATGGCGCGGTTGAGGTCGCGGATCGTCATGCCGCCCTCGACCGTCACGCTGCCGTCCTCGGCGGCGGTGAACTCCTGCGCGTCGTCGGTGTCGAACTCGTCGGTGATCTCGCCGACGATCTCCTCGAGGATGTCCTCCAGCGTGATCAGCCCCTGCAGCGCGCCGTATTCGTCGACCACCAGCGCGAAATGGGTCTTGCGGCCGAGGAACTTGCGCATCTGGTCGTCGAGCGAGGTCGTCTCGGGGATGAAGTAGGGCTCCATGGCGACTGTCAGGATGTCGAAATCGGCCAGTTCCTCGGGGTCGATGCGGCCGTCGCCCAGCATCCGGTGCATGGCGCGCAGCAGGTCCTTGGCGTGCAACACGCCGACGATGTTCTCTGGCTCGTCGCGGAACAGCGGCAGGCGCGTGTGCTTGCTGTCGAGCACATGCGAGAGGATGTCCATCACCGGCAGGCCGGCGTCGATCATCTCGATCTCAGAGCGGTGCAGCATGATCTCCTCGACCGCGCGTTCCCCCAGGTCGAGCGCGCCGAGGATGCGGTCGCGGTCCTCCTTCTCGACCACGCCCTCGGAATGGCCCAGCTGCAGCGCGCCGGCGATCTCGTCGCGCACAGCCAGGATGTTGGTGTCGGGGTCCGTGGGCACGCCGAAGACCTGCAGCACCCCGCGCACCAGCAGGCGCACGGCGGCCACGATCGGCGCGAAGAGTGTGACCACCACGGAAATCGGCCGCGAGGCCAGCGCGGCGGCCGTTTCGGCGTTGGTGATGGCATAGGTCTTGGGCAGAACCTCGGCGAAGATCAGCACCAGCAACGTCATGACCAGCGTCGCCATGGCAACGCCGCTTTCGCCGAAGGCGCGCGTGAACAGCGCCGTGGCCAGCGAGGTCGCCAGGATATTGACCAGGTTGTTGCCCAGCAGGATCGAGCCGATCAGCCGCTCGCTGTCCTCGGTGACGGCCAGCGCCCGGGCCGCGCCCTTGTCGCCCTTGTCGGCGTTCGAGCGCAGCTTGCCGCGCGAGGCCGCCGTCAACGCGGTCTCCGACCCCGAGAAGCAGCCCGAAAGCACCAGCAGCACGAGGATGGTTCCCGCGGTCATCCAGAAGGCGGCGTCGATCATGTGAGGCTAATCCGTTGCATGACGTCGTTATGAGGCCTCGAGCGCGCGGCTTCAAGCATCGCCGGGGGAATCGACGGCCAGGGGATGGTGCTCCAGCACGAGGTCGCGCAGCCGTTCCTCGAGGACATGGGTGTAGATTTCCGTGGTGCCCAGGTCGGCGTGCCCCAGCAGCGTCTGGATCGCGCGCAGGTCGGCGCCGCCGGCCAGCAGGTGCGTGGCAAAGGCATGCCGCAGGACATGCGGGCTGACACGGTCGGGGGCGAGGCCCGCCTGCGCGGCCCAGGTCTTGAGCAGCCCGTGAAAAGTCTGCCGGGTCAGGTGGCCGGCCTTGCCGCGCGAGGGGAACAAGTAAGGCGAGCGCGGCTTGCGTCGGGCGGCCGCCGCATCCTCGGCGGCATCCCGGTCCGCCAGCCAGGCAACGAGCGCGGCGCGTGCGGGGTCCGACAGCGGCACCATGCGGTCCTTGTTGCCCTTGCCGCGCACCAGCAGCATCCGCGGGTCGCCCCGCGCGGCCGAGACGGGCAGGGCGACCAGCTCGGAAACCCGCATGCCGGTGGCATAGAGCAGTTCCATCAGGCAGGTGTTGCGCGTCCGGTCGCGAGCGCTGTTGCGGGCGGCGTCCAGCAGCGCCTCGACCTCCGCGAGGGTCAGGGTGCGGGGCAAGTTTCGGGGCCGGCCCGGCCCGGCGATCCGGCTGGCCGGGTCGTCGCTACGCCAGCCCTCGTCGAAGGCAAAGCGGAAGAGCTGCTTGATCGCCGACAGCCGCCGGGCGCGGGTGGCGGGGGCCAGCCCCTCGGCCGCGCAGGTCACGAGGTAGTCCTCGATCTGGTCCCGCGTCACGGTGGCGAAATGCGCCCCGCGCGCCTCCAGCCAGTCGCCGAAGGCGGTCAGGTCGCGGGTATAGGCCTGCCGCGTGTTCTCGGCGGCGTCCAGTTCGGCGGCCTGCGCCTCGAGGAAGGCCTGCAGCCAGTGGGCGCGGGGCTGATCGGCGGCGCTCATGTCCCCGACAGGATCAGGTGATGCAGCGCGGTGCGCCGGGCGATGTCCTCCAGCCCCAGCGCGCGCAGGGTCGACAGCCCCTCGGTCAGGGCCGCCGGATCGCCGTCGAGGCCCTGCTGGACCGTGGCGATGCTGCGCAGGATGGCTTCGCCCAGCCGGTCCTTTTCGGCCATCTCGACCAGCCGTTCGTCCGGGCGCGGGGCGGCGAAGGCGGCCCGGATCGGTTCCGCCGCTCGGGGAACGGGCATGTCCGGATCAACCCGGCCGCGCGCCACCGCCCGCAGCAGTTCGGTGCCCTCGGGCGCGGCGAGGTCGAGCGCGTGGGTCTCGTAGGCCTCGGTCAGCATCAGCACGCGGTAGCGCAGCCCGGTGGCGCGCGGTGTCAGGCTGGCCTGCGACAGCCGCTCGGCAAACCCGTTGACCAGCACCGCCTGCGTGCCCGCACCCGTCAGCCGGTCCCAGGCGGCCACCAGCGCCGCCGAGGCCGCCTCGGCCTGCCGGCCCGACAGCGTGGTCTCGAGCCGTTGCACCGCGCGCACCCGTTCCCAGACCCCGCCCGAGGCCGAGGGCACCTGCCGGGTATAGAGGTCCAGCAGGACCGTCGGCGCGATCGCGCCGGTGCGCAACAGCCTTTCGCCGGCCTCGATCCGGGATTTCCAGCCGACGGTGTCGCGCAGGTCGGAATGGGCAAAGGCGCGGGGCAGGCCGGTCGTGGACAGGCGCTCGCCCACGGCCTCGCGGATGCGAAAGATCAGCGGCGTGACGCGATCCGGGCGCGGCGGCGTCTCGCCCGCGAACAGCTCGGGGTCGAGGAACCAGGCCATGAGATCGGCTGTCTCCGCGTCGATCTCGCCCAGCGCCTCGGCGCTGTTGAGTGTCAGGGCCGCCGCCGACCAGTCGCCGGCGCGGGCCAGACAGAAGATGCGCGCGGCCGGGGTCGGCGCGATGCCGGGCTTGTCCTGCATAACATCGCAGGCCCGCCGCTCGGTACCGGTCAGAAGCGAGACGTCGAACCAGCGCCGGAACAGCGCCGGCGTGTCGGGATCGGCGGCCTCGAGCATGGCCTGCGCGGGGTCGAGCGCGCCGATGTCGAGCAGCGTGTCCACCCGCGCCAGAAACAGCGCGCCCTCGGGGCCGGCATTCGCGGGCGGGTCGGCTTCGGTCAGGATCAGCCGCATCAGAAGGTCGCGCAGGGGGGCGAGGGTCTCAACCCGCTCGGCCCGCAGGAGTGTCACCAGCGTCTCGGAGTCGCTGCCCGCCCAGAGCGTCTCGGGCAGGCCGGTCGTGGCCGGTGACATCAGCCCCACCCGGTCGGGCGAGGGCGCATCCAGTGGACGCACTGAGACATCCGGGATCGTGGCGCTGTCGGCGACCGGGTCCTCGGGTGGGTGCGGCCCGGGGTCCTGACGCGGGGCGGTGGTGGGCACGCGCACGCTTTCCGACAGCCAGTCGATGGCCGACATGGGTCGCATGTCGGCCGGTTCGGTCGTCTGGGCCGGGGCCGGGGCAGTGGCCAGAATGGCGGCCAACCCCAATGCGATCCCTGATATCGAGAGGGGTTTCACCGCTATTCCACCTCGAGTGTCACGGGCTTGGTGACCTGTTCGACCGGCGGTGCGAAATCCTCGGCAAAGAAGATCGGCCCGATATAGGCATAGGCGATCAGACCCAGTGCCGCGAAAATCGTCAACACCAGCACTGCCTTGATCAGCCGCCACACCATGCCTTTGCCCCAATCCGTTTTTTCTGCCCCGTGCCGCGCCCCCGTGTTCGCGCCACTTCCGGCGCGGGCTGGCGGACGCGGGCGGTTTCGCTACCCCACGTTGAGGCTTATACATGGCCATCGGATGAATTTCACGTCATTGAACGGGAAATTTCACCAACCGGCGGGGCGGTGCCGACGGCCGGGCGCGACAGGATGACAGTGGTTGTGAAGGCAGGGGCAGGGCAGACGTGGGCAGCAGCACAGGGCACAGGCGGATCACCGGGCGGCCGCGGCTTCATTGCACGGTGGTTCTGGTGGGCATGATGGGCTGCGGCAAGTCGGCCATCGGGCGCAGCCTGGCCGCGCGGCTGGGTGTCGGCTTCGTCGATTCGGACGCCGAGATCGAGGCGGCCGCCAACGCCACCATCCCGGAAATCTTCGCCCGCGACGGCGAGGCCTTCTTCCGCGCCCGCGAGGCCGAGGTCATCGCCCGCCTGCTGCGGGCCACGCCTTGCGTGCTGTCCACAGGGGGCGGGGCCTTTCTGGCCGAGCGCAACCGCCGGGCCATCGCCGCCCGTGGCGTGGCGCTCTGGCTGGAGGCCGATCTCGACCTGCTGTGGGAGCGGGTGCGCCACAAGGACACCCGGCCGCTCCTGCGCACGCCGGACCCCAAGGCGACGCTGGCCCGGCTGCTGGAGGAGCGCGCGCCGATCTACGCGCAGGCCGGCCTGCGCGCCCGCGCCGAGCCGGGCCTGTCCATCGACGCCATGACCGACCGCGTGATCGCGGTGCTGGCCGACCGGCCCGATATCCTGGAGGTGCCCGATGCGCATTGAAACCGTCGCCGTCGATCTGCCCGGCCGGGCCTACGACGTGCGAATCGGGCCGGGGCTGATCGGGCGGGCCGGCGCCGAGATCGCGCCGCTTCTGCGCCGGCCGCGCCTGGTGATCGTGACCGAGGAAACTGTCGCCGCACTGCACCTGGCGCCGCTGCAAGACGCCCTGCGCGCCGAGGGCATCGAAAGCACCGCGCTGACCCTGCCGCCGGGCGAGGCCACCAAGGGCTGGGCGCAGTTCACCCGCACCGTCGAATGGCTGCTCGAGCGGCAGGTCGAGCGCGGCGATATCGTCGTGGCGCTGGGGGGCGGGGTGATCGGCGATCTTGTCGGATTCGCCGCCGCCGTGGTGCGCCGCGGGGTGCGCTTCGTGCAGGTGCCGACCTCGCTCCTGGCGCAGGTGGACAGTTCCGTGGGCGGCAAGACCGGCATCAACACGCCGCAGGGCAAGAACCTCGTCGGCGCGTTCCATCAGCCCGCGCTGGTGCTGGCCGACACGGCGGCACTCGCCAGCATGCCGGCCCGCGATTTCCTGTCGGGCTACGGCGAGGTGGTCAAGTACGGGCTGCTGGGGGACGCCGATTTCTTTGCCTGGCTCGAGGACAACGGCCCCAACCTGCGCGAGGATGCCGCCGCGCTGGTGGACGCGGTGACCCGGTCGGTCCGCATGAAGGCCGATATCGTGATGCGCGACGAGACCGAGCAGGGCGACCGCGCGCTGCTCAACCTCGGCCACACCTTCTGCCACGCGCTCGAGGCCGCGACGGGCTATTCCGACCGTCTGCTGCATGGCGAGGGGGTGGCGATCGGCTGCGCGCTGGCCTTCGAGACCTCCGCCCGGCATGGCCTGTGCCCGCAGGAGGACCCCAGCCGCCTGCGCGCGCACCTCGCCGCCATGGGCATGAAGACCGACCTGCGCGACATCCCCGGCACCTTGCCCGGCGCCGCGGCGCTGGTCGATCTCATGGGTCAGGACAAGAAGGTCGTGGACGGGCAGCTGCGCTTCGTCATGGCGCGCGGGATCGGCGCGGCCTTCGTCACGTCGGATGTGCCGCGCGCGGTCGTCGAACGGGTGCTGGCCGACGCGCTCTAGTCGTCGTCGTGCCAGGCGTCCTCGGAAAACGGGTCGATCGCGTGGCGCCGGCAGAACCAGCGGAACAGCGGCCATTCCATGACCATGGCCGTCAGCAGGGTGAAGACCCACCACGGGGTGTCGAACACCACCAGCGAGAACCGCGTGCCGGTGCCCGCGAACATCACGCCCGCCACGCCCAGCAGCACCACCGACAGCACGACATCCTGCCGCAACAGGCGGCGCAGGGTGATGCGCGCCATGCTGGGATAGATGCCCAGATAGGCCACGGCCAGGCCGGCCGCGTTCAGGATCAGGATCTTCAGTTCCGGGGGCAGGGCGCCCATTGCACGTGCCTCAGAACGGGATCTCGTCGTCCATGTCGCCGCCGGCCGGGCTGGCCGGGCCGCTGTCGTAGCCGCCGCCGAAACCACCGCCCGACTGGTCGGACATGTAGCCGCCGCCCCCGCCGCCGCCTTCGCCGCGGCCGTCGAGCATCGTCAGTTCGGACTTGTAGGGTCGCAGAACGACCTCGGTCGAATAACGGTCCTGGCCGGACTGGTCCTGCCACTTGCGGGTTTCCAGCTGGCCCTCAAGATAGACCTTTGAGCCCTTTTTCAGGTACCGCTCGGCAACGTTGGCCAGCGGCTCCGAGAAGATCGCGACCGAGTGCCATTCGGTCTTTTCGCGGCGTTCGCCGGTGTTGCGGTCCTTCCAGTTTTCCGAGGTGGCGATGCGCAGGTTGCAGACCTTGCCGCCGTTCTGGAAGGTGCGCGTTTCCGGGTCGCGCCCCAGGTTGCCGATCAGAATGACCTTGTTGACGGATCCGGCCATGGCGCCCTCCCTTTTTTCAGAATCCCAGTCGTGTGGTGGCGCTGTTACACCATCCCAGAATGGTTAATGAAAGAAGAATGTCGCTGGGCCGGGTGCGGCCCAACAGGAAAAACCGCCCCGCCGCGGGCCGGCGTTGACAGTCGGCAGGGGCGCCCGTGCGCCCCCGCCCGGGGTTCTCTCACTTGCCGGTCTTGCAGGTGTTGATGCCCAGCAGCGCATAGGGCGGGCACCAGCCGACGAAAGCCGTGCCCAGCGGGATGATCCCCAGCAGGTAGAGCCAGCTGTACTGGCCGTCCGAGTTCAGAAAGAAGGCGAGGATCAGCGCCACGCCGACAAGGCCGCGGATGACGCGTTCCGTGCTGCCGATGTTCTTGGTCATTGTATGTGCCTTTTTGCAGTGCACCCGACTGAGTCGGGCAGATGACGCGAAGCTAGCCCAAACGCCGCCCGGCGTCTGTGACCACGTCACGCAAGGCTCAGCTTTCCGCCGCGATCCGGGCCAGCCGGGCGAGGGCCGCTCGATCCAGCAGGGTGACATGGCCGCGGTCGCGCCGTACCCAGCCGCGCCGCGCGAAGCCGTCCAGCCGGCGCGAGATCACCTCGCGGGCCGAGCCGATGCGGCTGGCCAGCTCGGCCTGCGTGGCGGTGACGTGATCGCCCTCGGCAAGATCGAGAAGCGCTTCGGCCAGACGCGACTCGATCTTGTGAAATGCTACTTTTTCAAGAACATGCATGGTGCTTTTCATGCGTTGGGCAAAGGCCCGGAACACGAAGGCCCGGAACACGTCGGAGTCGTCCATGAGCCTGAGGAACAGCACCTTGGGGACGGTCACCACCTCGGTCTCCCGCGCGGTCAGCGCCTCGCCGGTATAGGGTTCGCCGCCCATCAGGCCCAGCGTGGTCTGCACGCAGGTCTCGCCGGGGTCGATGGCATAAAGCAGGATGTCACGTCCCGACGGCCCCACCAGAAAGACCTCGACGCGACCGCGCAGGACCAGTGGAAAGCCCTCGGCGGCCTCGCCGGGGTGAAACAGGCTGCGTCCGCGCGGCAGCGTCACCGGCGCGAGCCGCGCAAGCGCGGCGCGGTCCGGCGCGTCCAGCCGGACCAGGTCGGTCTCCTCCAGCCAGCTCATGCGCGGGGCCGGGTCAGTGCGACACGGCCCGCGGGGCGGTCGGGGCGGATATGACTGTCGCTCATGCGTGTTCCTTCATCTTGGCCTATAAACTCCCCCCGGAGGGTCGATTTCCATCTGGACGCCCCCTGCCGATCAAGAAGGGCCTCACAGGTCGGCGCTGAATTCCTCGATCAGGTGGCCGACCACCGCGCGCATCTGCCCCTCTCCATCGGCGCCCGCGTCCCGTGCGGCGCGGCTGGCGGCGCGCTGGCGTTCGGCGCTGGTGCCCGTGGTCATGATCCCGCGCAGCGATTCGATCGCCTGGCTGCATTGCAGCACCCCCGCGTCGGCCTCGACCAGTTCCAGCAGTTCCTCGAAAAGCTCGGCAAAGGGGACGATCTCGCCGCGGCCGAAGTCGATCAGCCCGCTGGTGGTGCCATACCGCTGCGCGCGCCAGCGGTTTTCCTGCACCAGGAAGTTGTCGTAGCGCCGCCAGCGCTGGTTGCGCACGCGCAACCGCCAGAGCAGCCGCGTCAGCGCCTGGATCAGCGCCGCCAGCCCGACGGCATGATCCAGCCGGGGCGAGACATCGCAGATCCGCGCCTCCAGCGTCGGGTAATGGGCCGAGGGGCGCAGGTCCCACCAGATCTTGGTGGCGTCCTCGATCACGCCCAGCTCCACCAGCGCCTGGACCGAGCGCTGGTATTCGTCCCAGCTGTCCAGCGCGGGCGGCAGCCCGGTGCGCGGCAGGTTGTCGAAGATCGACAGCCGGTACGAGGCCAACCCGGTATCCTCGCCCTGCCAGAAGGGCGAGGAGGTGGACATCGCCAGCAGGTGCGGCAGGAAATAGGACAGCTGGCCCAGCAGGTCGGCGCGCAGCGCGTCCGAGTTCAGACCGACATGTACATGCATCCCGCAGATCAACATGCGCCGGACGACGCCGCCCAGGTCCTCGCGTAGCTGGTCGTAGCGCTGCTTGTGGGTGTGGTGCTGGTCCTTCCAGTCGGCCAGCGGATGACACGAGGCGGCGATGGGCGTCAGGCCGTAGGCGGCGGCGCAGTCGCGGATGGTGCGGCGCAGGTGGGCGAGGTCTGCGCGCGCCTCGGCCACCGTGGCGCAGACCTTGGTGCCGATCTCGATCTGGCATTGCAGGTATTCGGGCGCGACCTGCCCGCCGAGCGCGGCCTCGCAATCGGCCATCAGGCCCTCGGGCACCACGGCCAGCGCCATGGTGTCCTTGTCGACGAGAAGATATTCCTCCTCGATGCCGATCGAGAATTCCGGCTCAATCATCCCGGCCTCCTGGAGCAGGTATCACTGGCCGGCAGTCTGCGGCGGCGCGGCGCAAACGGCAAGCGCGGACCGGCCGCCGCCTGCGGTCAGTCCATGGCCTTGAAGTTGAACTCGCCGCCGTCCTTGATCCCCGAGAACCAGCGCGAGGTCACGGTCTTGGTGCGCGTGTAGAACCGGAAGGCGTCGGGGCCGTACTGGTTGAGGTCGCCGAAGCCCGATTTCTTCCAGCCACCGAAGGTGTGATAGGACAGCGGCACCGGGATCGGGAAGTTGACACCAACCATGCCGACGTTGACCCGGTGGGCATAGTCCCGCGCGGTATCACCGTCGGCGGTATAGATCGCGGTGCCGTTGCCGTAGGGGTTGTCCATCACGAGCTGCAGCGCCTCGTCGTAGCTGCCCGCACGGACCTGGCACAGGACCGGGCCGAAGATTTCCTCGCGGTAGATGTCCATGTCCGGGGTGACGCGGTCGAAGAACGACGGCCCGATGAAATAGCCCCGCTCGTAGCCCTGCAGCGCGAAATCGCGCCCGTCGATGCGCAGCTCGGCGCCCTGGTCCACGCCCGCGCCGATCAGCCCGAGGATACGCTCGCGCGCTTGGGCGGTGATGACGGGGCCGTAGTCCACGTCCTCGCCGGCGGTGTAGGGGCCGACCTTCAGGTTCTCGATGCGCGGCAGCAGCTTCTCGGTCAGCCGGTCGGCGGTGTCCGCGCCCACGGGCACGGCCACCGAGATCGCCATGCAACGCTCGCCCGCCGCGCCGTAACCCGCGCCGACCAGCGCGTCGGCGGCCTTGTCCAGGTCGGCATCGGGCATGATGACCATGTGATTCTTGGCCCCGCCGAAGCATTGCGCACGCTTGCCGTTGGCGCTGGCGCGGGCATAGATGTACTGCGCGATCGGGGTGGAGCCGACGAAGCCCACCGCCTGGATCGTCTCGTTGTCCAGCAGGGCGTCGACGACCGCCTTGTCGCCGTTGACGACCTGCAGGATGCCGTCGGGCACCCCGGCCTGCGAACACAACTCGGCCAGCATCAGCGCTGTGCTGGGCACCCGTTCCGAGGGCTTCAGCACCATCGCGTTGCCGCAGACGATGGCCCCGGCCAGTTGCCACAGGGGAATCATGGCCGGGAAGTTGAAGGGCGTGATACCCGCGACGACGCCCAGCGGTTGGCGCATCGAGTGCAGGTCGATGCCCGGGCCGCCGTTGTCGGTGAACTCGCCCTTGAGCATGTGCGGCGCGCCCATGCAGACCTCGACCACCTCAAGTCCGCGCTGCACGTCGCCGCGCGCGTCGGGCAGGGTCTTGCCGTGTTCGCGGCTGACGGCCTCGGCGAGGGCGTCCATGTTCTCGGTGATGAGCTGGCCCAGCTTCATCATCACCCGCGCGCGGCGCTGCGGGTTCACTTTCGCCCAGGCCTCCTGCGCCGTCGCAGCACGAGCGACGGCGTCGTCGACCTCCTGCGGGGTGGCGAGGGCCACCCTGGCCTGCACCTCGCCGGTGGCGGGGTTCATGACATCGCCGAAACGGCCCGAGGTGCCCGCGACGCGCGCGCCGTCGATGTAGTGGCCGATCTCGTGCATGGGGTCCTCCTGCGGTCTGAATGCGCGCAGTCTAGCCGTGCAATCCTGCCGCAAGAAGAGGCGATCCATCAAAAGGGTTTGTCATTTTGCAAAACGGGGGCGGCGTGCGGAACAGGGACGACATGCGGGTCTTCCTAGCGGTGCAGGCGCAGCTACTGCGCGTGGGTGGTGGCGGACGGCACCCGCGCCGAGGTGGCGCGGCTGGAACGCATGGTCGCTTGACAGACGGGGCGGACGCGGGGACGCTGGCGCAAAGTCACAAGGGACATGCCATGCTCGTGCAACAAATTCTCTCCTCAAAGGCCGTCGACGGGGTGCTGACGCTGCGCAGCGATGCCCAGACAAAGGACGCCGCGGCGATCATGTCCGACCGCCGGATCGGGACCATGGTGATCAGCGATGACGACGGGATCACGCCCACCGGCATCCTGTCGGAACGCGACATCGTGCGCGAGATCGGCCGGCAGGGGCCCGAGTGCCTGTCCAAGACCGTGGGCGAGGTCATGACCCGCGACCCGGTCACCTGCACCCCCGCCGACAGTTCCGACGCGGTGCTGAGCCGCATGACCGAAGGGCGCTTTCGCCACCTGCCGGTGATGGAGAACGGCCGGATGATCGGGCTGATCTCGATCGGCGACGTGGTCAAGGCGCGCCTGGCCGAACTGGCGATGGAAAAGGACGCGCTGGAAGGCATGATCATGGGCCACTGAGGCTCCCCGGCGCCGCTTGCATTCCCCCGCGCGCTGGTGTTGCCTGCGCCGCGACACGGCAGCCCGAAAGGACCAGCGATGCGCATCGGCCTTTACCCAGGCACGTTCGACCCGGTGACACTGGGCCATGTGGACATCATCCGCCGGGCCTGCACGCTGGTGGACAGGCTAGTGATCGGTGTTGCCATCAACCGCGACAAGGGCCCGCTCTTCACGCTGGAAGAGCGTGTGGCGATGATCGAGGCGGAGTGCGTGGCCCTGACCGCCGAGACCGGCACCGAGATCGTCGCCCACCCCTTCGAGAACCTGCTGATCGATTGCGCGGGCGACGTGGGCGCGCAGATCATCGTCCGCGGGCTGCGCGCCGTGGCCGATTTCGAATACGAATACCAGATGGTCGGCATGAACCGGGCGCTGGACGACCGGGTGGAAACGGTCTTCCTCATGGCCGACGCGCAACACCAGGCTATCGCTTCGAAGCTGGTCAAGGAGATCGCCCGGCTGGGCGGGGCCGTGTCGAAATTCGTCTCGCCCCCGGTCGAGGCCGCGCTGCGCGACAGGCTGGGCTGATCCGGCGGGGCGGCTGCACTGCGCAGGTTTTGCGGGGACATCGGCCGCGCAACGCGAAACCCCGGCGGGGCGTGGGCCCGGCCGGGGTTGATCGCGTTTATTTGCCAATATGACCGGCGCGGTCAGCCGTACACGGCCTTGTGCGCGATCTTGTCGGCGTCGCCGGTGTAGAAGCCCAGGTCCTCGATGGCCAGCGCGTGCGGCACGTTGGCCAGTTCGCGCTTGGTGCGGGCGTAGGCGGCGCGCTTTTTCAGGGCCGTGCGGAGGGTGGTGAAAGCGGTCATGTCAGTCTCCTTTTTTGGTTGGCCGTTCCGGTGTCCGTTGCCCCGCTTATATGGGAATGCCGCGCTGCAGCACCACTGACAGTTTGCGCTAACGGCCTTGCGTTTTCCGCATGGCCCCGCGCGGTGGATACGAAAAAGCCGCCCCCGGCGGGGACGGCTTTCACGGTTTCTGCATGGTCCGGGAGTGTCAGATGTGCTTGCCCATCTCGACGGCGGTGTCGGCCATGCGGCTGGAAAAGCCCCATTCGTTGTCGTACCACGACAGGATGCGCACCATGCCGCCCTCCATGACCTTGGTCTGGTCGGTGTGGAAGACCGAGGAATGCGGGTCGTGGTTGAAATCCGTGCTGACCAGCGGCTTGTCAGTATAGCCCAGCACACCCTTGAGGGGGCCGTCCGCGGCGGTGCGGATGGCGGCGTTGACCTCGTCCGCGGTGGTGTCCCGGGCGGCCTCGAACGTCAGGTCCACGACCGAGACGTTGGGCGTGGGCACGCGGATCGCCACACCGTCGAGCTTGCCGTCCAGCTCGGGCAGGACCAGCCCAACCGCCTTGGCCGCGCCGGTCGAGGTGGGGATCATCGACAGCCCCGCGGCGCGGGCGCGGTAGAGATCCTTGTGCATCGTGTCCAGCGTCGGCTGGTCGCCGGTGTAGCTGTGGATCGTGGTCATGAAGCCCTTGACGATGCCGATCTCGTCATGAAGCACCTTGGCCACCGGGGACAGGCAGTTTGTGGTGCAGGAGGCGTTGGAGACGACGATGTCCTCGGGCCCCAGCTGGTCGTGGTTGACGCCGTAGACGATCGTCTTGTCCGCACCCTTGCCGGGGGCCGAGATCAGCACCCGCTTGGCCCCGGTTTGCAGGTGCGCCTGGCAGGCCTCCTTGGAGGTGAAGATGCCGGTGCATTCCAGCACGACGTCGACATGGGACCAGGGCAGCTCGGCCGGGTTGCGGATGGCGGTGACGGCGATGGGGCCGCGGCCCACGTCGATGCTGTCGTCGGTGTGGCTGACCGCGACCGGGAACCGGCCGTGGACGCTGTCGAACTGCAGCAGGTGGGCGTTGGTCTCGACCGGGCCGAGATCGTTGATGGCGACGACCTCGATGTCGGTGCGCCCCGATTCGACGATGGAGCGCAGCACGTTGCGGCCGATCCGACCGAACCCGTTGATGGCGACTTTGACTGACATGGAAGGGCCCTCCGTCTTGGATTGGCGTGGTTGTTGGATTGGCATGGTGCGGCTTGGCCTCCGCGCCGCTGTTGGCGCTAACATCCGCTTTTTTGGCCAAAGGTCAACCCGCCTGTCTTGCGGCGGGCCGGCCCGGTCAGCGCCAGATCGCGAGGTATTGCAGCAATTCCATGAACTTGCGGCCCAGGAAGATGGTGAAGGCGGAGTCCTGCGCGAGTCCGTCCAGCACCAGGAGCCCGGCCAGAAGCAGCAGCAGCCATATCGCGACGCGGTTGGTCATGCCGCCTTCTTAGGAGTCCGCGGGGGCGAAGGCAAAGGCCTATTGGGCAGTTGGCCTGGCCGGGCCGCGTAGCCCGGTTTCCCGGTCAGATCAGCCGGCCCATGTGGCCCGCCACGTCGGCCATGCGCGCCGAAAAGCCCCATTCGTTGTCATACCAGGCCAGCACCCGCACGCTGCGCCCGCCCACGACCTTGGTCTGGTCCGGCGCGAAGATGGCGCTTTGCGGCGTATGGTTGAAATCGACCGAGACCTTGGGGGCGGGATCATAGGCCATGACCATGCCCATGTGCCCGGCGCAGGCCTCGGCGACGACGGCGTTGACGTCCGCGGCGGTCACGTCCCGCTGCGCCTCGAAGGTCAGGTCGACGCAGGACACGTTGGGCGTGGGCACGCGCATCGCGGTGCCGTCGAGCTTGCCCGCCATCTCGGGCAGCACCTCGGACAGTGCCCGGGCGGCGCCGGTGCTGGTGGGGATCATTGCCATGGCGGCGGCGCGGGCGCGGTAGAGATCGTCGTGGCGGCGGTCCAGCGTGGGCTGGTCGCCGGTGTAGCTGTGGATCGTGGTCATCAGCCCGCGTTCGATCCCGATCCCGTCGTTGAGCACCTTGACCAGTGGCGCCAGGCAATTGGTGGTGCAGGACCCGTTCGAGACCATGCGGTCCTCGATATCGAGCATGCGGTGGTTGACGCCGTAGACGATGGTCCGGTCCACGTTGCGCGCCGGCGCCGAGATCAGCACCTTGCCCGCGCCGCGCTCCAGGTGGACGGCGGACTCGCGGCCGTCGTTGAACTGGCCCGTGCATTCCAGGACGACGTCGCAGCCCTCCCAGTCGAGGTCCTGCGGGTCGTAACGCGACATGACCTCGATGCCACCGCGGCCGAGGTCCAGCTTGCCGTCGACCACATCGACCTGGCCGCCGAAGCGCCCGTGCACGCTGTCATAGCGTAGAAGGTGGGCGTTGGTCTCGACCGGGCCGGTGGCGTTGATCTTGACGACCTGCACGTCATTGCGGGCGGCCTCGGCGATATGGGCGAGGGTGCACCGGCCGATGCGGCCGAACCCGTTGATGCCGATGGTGACTGTCATGGGGGTCTCCTCAGGGCGCTGTCCGGGCGTGTCATAGGCGGTATTCTGCCGTATACCAAGCTGGAAAATGACGAGTGACCAGAAGGTTAGCGATAACGTCGGCGGGTTTGGGGCGGTTTGCGCTAACGCCGGTCACGGACCCGTTGGCGCGGTGCCGCTAACAGTCCGCCAGCGGCATGGTATCTGGGGCCATGGAGAATCGCTTCGATGACTGGCTTGTGCTCGCGGGGCGGCTGCTGATCGCGGCGCTTTTCCTGGGCGGCGCGGCGCAAAAGGCGCTCGACCCGGACCCGGCCATGGCCCTGCTGGCCGCGCGCGGCCTTCCGGGCGCGTTGGTCTGGCCCGCGCTGGCCTTCAACGCGCTGGCGGGGCTGGCGCTGGCCTTGGGCTGGCGCGTGCGCCTCGTGGCGCTGCTGCTGGCGGGCTATTGCGCGGGGACCAGCCTGTTCCATTTCCTTCCGGACGACCCCTGGCAGATCTCGATCTTCGTCAAGAACTGGGCCATCGCGGGCGGCTGTCTGGTGCTGGCCGCACAGCGGGCGGGACGCTTCGCCTTGCAACCGCACCGCTGAGACGCAAGAGTGGCTGCGACACGGACGGAGTATGCAGAATGAGTGGTCTTCTGGCCCTGTTGGACGATGTCGCGGCGCTCGCGCGACTGGCGGCCACCAGCATGGATGACGTGGCGGGCATGTCGGCCAAGGCCGGGTCCAAGGCCGCGGGCGTGGTGATCGACGATGCGGCGGTGACGCCGAAATACGTCCACGGGCTGGACCCGAAGCGCGAATTGCCGATCATCTGGAAGATCGCCCGGGCGAGTTTTTTCAACAAGCTGGTGATCCTGCTGCCGGTGGCACTGGCGCTCAATGCCTTTGCGCCCTGGCTGAGCACGCCGCTGCTGATGCTGGGCGGGTTCTACCTGTGTTTCGAGGGCGCCGAGAAGGTCCACCACTGGCTGTTCCCGCGTGCCGATGCGCAGGTCGAGAAGGACCTCGACGTGGGCGACCCCGTGCATCTGGAGGAGAAGCGCGTGAAAGGTGCGATCAAGACGGATTTCATACTCTCCGCCGAGATCATGACCATCTCGTTGGCCGCGATCCCCGAGGGCACCTTCCTGCTGGAGGCCGCGACTCTGGCCATCGTGGCCGTGGGCATCACCGCGCTGGTCTACGGCACGGTCGGGCTGATCGTGAAGATGGACGACATCGGCCTGGCGCTGGCGGCCGAAGGGCGCAGCGGGCTGGGTCGGGGCCTCGGCCGCGGGCTGGTCAAGGGGATGCCCCACGTGATGAAACTGCTGTCGATCATCGGCACCGTGGCCATGCTCTGGGTGGGGGGATCGATCCTCGTCCATGGCACGCATGACCTGGGCTGGCACCTGGTCTACGACGGCATCCACGGGGCCGCGGCGACGGTGGGCGAGGGCGGCTTCGCCAGCTGGGCGGTCACGGCCGGGCTGGACGGGCTGATCGGGCTGGCGGTCGGGCTGCTGCTGATTCCCGCAGTGGGCCATGTCATGGCGCGGCTGACCGGCGGGTCCGCGGCGCACTGACAGCAAGGGCCGGCCGGAGGGTCAGTTGGCGGCCGCGCGGCGGCGCAGATCAGCCATGGAATAGCGCGCCCGGATGCCGGACTCATTCAGCGGCAAAAAGCCCGGGTCCATGAAGACGCAGCCGAGCCCGCAAAGCTGGACGGTGCTGCGCGTCGCGTGGTCCACCCGCCAGACCCGGCCCCCCGGCGTGCTGACGTAGCCGTCGATCCCCAGCCGGACATCATTGCGCAGGTCTTGCAGCGAAGGCACCTCGTTGTCATAGCCCGGCGCGAAGGCGCTGTGTGTATGATACGAGGCGAAAACCCCCGCGCCGGCGCGCGGAACGGGCATCTCGCAACCCGCAAAATCGCCAACCCGGGGCGGTGTCGCGGCGATCGCGCCGGTCTCGGTGACGCGGAAGAACCCGCAGAACTCGCGCCGCAGCGCGACCGAGCGCGGCTGGATCGCGTCGAGAAAGCCCATGGCGAAACGGTTGGCGCGCGCGTCGTCCGGCGCGCTGGCCCGGGCGGTCGCGGGCGGCTGGCGCGTGTCAGGCCCC
>NZ_MSIT01000022.1 GCF_002094885.1 Salibaculum halophilum | reverse complement strand
GTGGCCCCGCCCGCCACCGGCCCCTCGGGGCCGTCCGCCGGCACGGGCGGCGCGCAGCGGGCGGTTGCGGCCGAGGCCGCGCTCGCCCGCTACCCGACCTTCGAACACGTCGTCGAGCTGATCCGCAGCCACCGCGACGTGAAACTGCTGGTCGACGTGGAAAACTGCGTCCGCCTTGTTGCCTACCAGCCCGGCCGGATCGAGTTCCAGCCAACCGAGGACGCCCCGCGCGACCTCGCCGCGACGCTGGGCACCCGCCTGCAGAGCTGGACAGGCAACCGCTGGGCGGTCACGGTCGTGGGCGCCGGCGGCGGCGCGACCATTGCCGAGACCCGCGACGCCGACGCGGCCAGCCTGCGCGACCAGGCCGCCGCGCACCCGCTGGTCAGGGCCGTTCTGACGCGCTTTCCCGAGGCACGCATCAGCGACGTCCGCAGCCCCGACGCCTTGCAGCAAGAGGCCGAGATCGAGGCCCTGCCGGAGGTGGACGAGGAATGGGACCCCTTCGAGGAGGACTGATCCGGCCTTGTGGCCGTGACGCCAGGGCAATATCTGCACTGAAACCGCAGTCGACAGGAGATACGGGAATGTTCAAGGGAATGGGCCAGATGGGCGACATGGCCAAGATGATGAAATCCGCCCAGGAGCTGCAGCAGAAGATGGAGCAGCTTCAGGAAGAGATGCACGAGATCATGGTCACCGGCGAAAGCGGCGCCGGGCTGGTCAAGGCCACCGCCAGCGCCAAGGGCGACCTCAAGGGCCTGGACATCGACCCGTCGATCTTCAACGGCGACGACAAGGAGGTGGTCGAGGACCTGATTCTGGCCGCCATCAAGGACGCGCAGTCCAAGGCCAGCGACCGCGCCGCCGAGGAAATGCAGAAAATCCAGGAGGAACTGGGCCTGCCCGCCGGCATGAAACTGCCATTCTAGAGCATGTCGCGCAAAACCCGGAACCGGTTTTGCGCGCCCCGGACATGCGTAAACAGTAAGTCAGAGTGTCGCGGGGGAATGCGAGTGCACGCGGCACACTCCGGGGCAAGTCGCGCGGCGAATTGACCCGGCGGGAGACCATCTTGACCAGACCAACCGGCGACATCGAGGACTTGATCGAGCTGATGGCCCGCCTGCCGGGCCTGGGTCCGCGTTCCGCCCGGCGCGCGGTGCTGTATCTGATCAAGAAGCGCGGGACCCTCCTGACTCCGCTGGCCGAGGCCATGGCGCGGGTCGGCAGCACGGCGCGCGAATGCCTCAACTGCGGCAACATCGGCACCGCGGACATCTGCGACATCTGCACCGCCGAGAAGCGCGCCACCGGCCAGATCTGCGTGGTCGAGGACGTGGCCGACCTCTGGGCGATGGAACGCGCGGGCGTTTTTACCGGCCGCTATCACGTGCTGGGCGGCACGCTGTCGGCGCTCGACGATATCGGCCCCGAGGACCTCCGCATCCCGCGGCTGAAATCCCGGGTCGCCGCCGAGGGCGTCACCGAGGTGATCCTGGCGCTGGGGGCCACCGTGGACGGCCAGACCACGGCCCATTACATCGCCGACGAACTGGCCGAGGTTTCGGTCACCTCGCTGGCCCAGGGCGTGCCCGTGGGCGGGGAACTGGACTACCTTGACGACGGCACGATCACCGCCGCCCTGAACGCGCGCAAACGGTTCTGAGCGGCCCTGTTTCGACGGGAGACGGACGTCGCGGCCCGAGGTGGCTCGGGGACGGCATGGACAGCCTCGGCCGCTTGGAGGTCCCCATGGGACACGCCGGTTTTCAGCATGAAATCGGGCTCGTGTTTGGCGCGAACGGTAAAGGCGCTCGGCCTGACGAAAACCCCGAACTCGAGCAATTTCCGGCACCATGCCGGCTCCGGGGGACGCATTGATGACCCTGTCGGCATGGCCCTGCTGGCCGGGCGCGGCCGGGGGACTTGCCCGGAATTGGAAGTCGCGCCGGACCTGTGTCTCGACAGAGCGGTGACGCCGGAAAACGACGATGGCGACCTCATGCCCCTCGTTGCGGCGGGTCCTGCCCTGATGGCCCCCGGCACGGCGCTCGCTTCGGCACAGCCGCTGCTTGGGCTCCTGATCCTTGTCGGTGCGGTGATGCTGCTGTTTTTCGCGGTGGTGCGCATAGTGCAACGCCAACAGGGGCAGTCCGGAGCGGCGCACACCCGACCGATCCGGCGTCTGGGTGGGGGTCATCGTCATCGGAATGATGCTGTCCGGGGGCGGCGCGGCTCTGTCGGTGGTGCAGGCGCCGATGGTCGGCTTGAGCATCGCGCTCGGCGGCGGCGTTCCGTGTGGTGTCGGAGGCTTGCGGATGATCCTCGGGGCCAGCAGGCGCGACTAGGATCTTGCCGCAACTGGCGCGCAGACGTCGCGGCCCATTCCGACAGATGGAGACACCAGTCACACAACGGCCACGCCGATGACATATGGGTGCGCCAGTAACAGGGCCGCAAATGCTGCCAGGCCCGCCAGCCCCCGCAGGATGGCGCCGCGCCGGGACAGGGGCGGTTGCAGACGCGGGGCGGCGCGGCGGGCGGAGTCCAGCGCCGCCCAGTGCGCCGGGCCGAGGTCGCGCCGCTTGCGTCGGTCGATCAGCCACTGCCCCGCGATGGCAAAGCCGCCCAGCACGCCAAACAGGATCACATGGGCCAGATCACCGTTGGCCAACATGTGCACCCCGGCCCAGAGCGCCAGCGCCAGCAGGATCGGGTGCCGGGTCCAGCGCAGGATGCCCGCCCTGTGCGGGTCGAATGCGTCGTTTCGCGCCCCGCCGAAGGAGAACGGGTTGGGCCGCGCGATGGAAAACGCGAGGGCCAGGCACACCGCCAACATGCCCGCCTGCGCGGCCTGCCGATGCCAGCCCGCCTGATACCAGAGCGGCAGATACGGCGCCGCCCCCGCGGCCCGGATCAGCAGCGCCAGCATCGCCAGCGACAGCGCCGAATAGGCCAGGCCGAAGCCGCGCCGGCCGAGCAGGCCGACCAGACGCGCCTTGACGCCCGGACGCACGGGGATCGAATGCGTCAGGAAAAAGCCCGCGAAGACCGCAGCGAACCCGGCCCAACCCATGGTCATGCCCCCGGCTTGGGGCGCAGCAGCGCCGGACCGTAGGCGACAACGAACCCCGCGAAGGCGGCGATCCACAACAGCCCGGACAGCTGGCTGAACTCAACGTGCGCGGAGGCTGCAAACCGCAGGATCGCGGCCCCGAAGACGCAGAGGTAGATCGCGACGGTCGCGCGGTTCGCGGTCAGCGCCTGCCCGGTGTGGCCCAGGCTGGCCCGGGTCATCACCGCCAGCGTCATCACGCCGATGGCCCCGGTCATCCAGAGGTGCTGCGCCGCGGCGGGGCCGGCCAGCCCGGCGGCCAGGTCCAGTCCCATGGCCAGCGCCCCGGCCGGAACAAAGAGATAGGCGGCATGCAGCACGAACAGCAGGGGCGCGCGCAGCGTCCGGTGCGGCTGCCAACGGGCCTGCCGCGCCAGGTGCAGCAGCCCCATGCCGACCAGCCCCGCCCCGGTCGCCGGTGCGGCGGGCCACAGGACCCAGGCCAGCAGCACCGCGACGCTGACCAGCAGGACCAGCTTGTCGAACCGCTGCATCGGCGGCGCGGGGCGCGCGGGCTGGCCGGCCTTGACCAGCCAGTTGCGTGTGAAGGACGGCACGATGCGCCCGCCGATTACCGCGATCATCATCACCGCCGTCGCCACGCCAAGCCGCAGGCCCGGCCCCTGCGCCGGATAGCCGCCCGCCATGGCCTCGGCATGAAACAGCGCATTGGCCAGGGTGAAGACCACCAACAGGGCCAGAACGACGAGGTTGCGCCAGTTCCGTCCGGCGATGATCTCGCGCAGGATCAGCCCGCCCAGCACCAGCGGAAACGCCAGGTCGATGACCGGCGCGATGGCGACAGGCAGCAGCACCGAGACCAGCACCGCGATCCGCCCGGCCACCCAGAGTGCGAAGAGCGCGGCGAGCCGCCAGCCGACCATGGGCAGGCGGCCCGTCCAGTTGGGCACCGCCGTCAGCAGGAACCCGGCCAGGACCGCCCCGAGATAGCCGAACAGGAATTCATGCGCGTGCCACGAGACAGGGTCGAATCGGCTGGGCAGGGTGATTGCGCCCGCCAGCATCGGCAACCAGATCAGCATCGACAGAACCGCCCACGCCGCGCCGAATAGAAAGAAGGGCCGGAACCCGAAGCTGAAGAGCGCCGGGCCTGTCCAGGCGCGCATCTGCTCTGCCGATGTGCTTGCCATGTTCATTCTCCTGCGGGGTCGGTGCCCGCGTCTGCCGTGTCCATGAGCCTGCGGATATGCCGCGCGAAATACCACGTTGCCGGGGCCCCGATCACGCAGCCGAGCCCGATCGACCATGCCGTGGACAGGACCGGGCCGCCGACCCAGCTGAAGATGAGCGCGGCGAAGAAGACGTTGACCGCCGCCGCCCCGGCCCCGAACGGGTAGAGCGCCAGCGCGATCTTGTATGTCGGCCAGCCCCGCTCTGTTATCGGCCGCGTCATCGGCGCGCCACCAGCCGCTGCACCGCGATCATGGCCACGACAAGCGCCAGGCAGGCCAGGGCATACCAGAGCTCGGCCGTGGCCGATTGCGCCTGCGGTATGGGGCGATCGAACTCTTCGGCCAGGGCGGGCGATGCGAGCAGGGCGGGCAAAAGCGGCATCAGTCGGCGCATGTCAGGTCTCCTGTGTCAGGGTGCGGTAGATGTCGGGCAAGGCCCGGGACAGGCGCTCGGGCGTGGGCAGCAGGGTGAAGCCGCCACGCCCGAAGATGCGGGCGAACCAGTCCTGACCGTCCGCGTCGATGACGATGCCGTGCAGGCTCTGGCCGGCATTTCGGGCCTCGCGCACGGCCATGTGGCTGTCCTCGATGCCGTGCTGCCCCTCGTAGTGGTCCAGGTCGTTGGGCTTGCCGTCTGTCAGCACGATCAGCAGCCTGCGCGCGCTCGGCTCGTCGGCCAGTTGCGCGCTGACGTGGCGAATCGCGGCCCCGAGGCGGGTATAGTGGCCGGGGGTCAGGGCACCGATATTGGCGGTGATCTCTGGCGACATGGGCGCGTCGAAAGCCTTGCAGCGGCTCAGGAACACGCGGTCACGGCGCAGCGATGAAAAGCCCCAGATGCCAAGCCTGTCGCCGGCCGCGTCGATGCCACCCGCAAGCGCCGCCATGGTCTCGCGCGCGACCTCGATCACGCTGGTATCGCCGATGGCGGATTCGGTCGAGCGCGAGGTGTCGATCAGGAACGCGACCGAGACATCCCGGTCGACCTGCCGGGCCGATTGCCAGATGCGGTCGGACCCGCGCCCGGTGGCGGCGAGATCGGCGCGCGCGGTCAGCACCGCGTCGAGGTCCAGCTCCGTGCCGTCCACCTGGCGCGGTTGCAGCACGCGGCGCGGGCGCAGGGCCTCGAACTGGCGGCGCACCTCGCGCATCCGGCGCGCATCGGGAGCGAAGGGGGTGCCCGACGGGGCCACGGGCGCGTCCAGCACGCGGCAGTGCGCGTCCATGTAGCTGCGCGCGCGGTGGTTCCATTCGGGGTAGGTGTGTTTGCCGGCCAGCGCCTCGTGGTCCGCATCGGCCGGCGACAGGTCCAGGTGCAGGCGCAGGCGGGTGGCGACCTTGCGGGCCTGTTTCGACAGGGTGATGCGGTCCTGGTCGTCGGCGGCCTTTTGGGCGTTCTCGTCGTCGTCATCGTCGACGCTGCGATTGATGTTCATCGACTCGACCCAGGACAGGATCGACTCGAAGCGGTGGATGATAAAGCTGTCCTTGCGGTTGTGCTGATCCTGGTCCTTGCGCTCGCCCAGCTTGCGGCTGGTTTGCTCGGCAGCCGGGGGCGGCGCGGCCGGATCAGGCGCCGCCTCCTCGGCCGCATCGCCTTTGCCCGGCGCGGCGAAGCGCAGCCAGATCGGCACGGGGGCCATGGGCATGTAACCGCGCGCGGCTGGGGCCGCGGCCAACTCCGGCGTGTGGCCGCAAAGCTGATCCCGGATCGCGGCCTCCAGCGCCGCTTCCTGTGCGGGGCGCGTCACGTCAGGGCGCGCCTCGGCGCAGTGCCGCGCCATCTCGGCATAGGCCCGCCGCAGCCCCGGACAAGCCGCATGGGCCGCATCGGCGGCCCGGGCGTTGGCCCGGATCTGCGCGCAGTCATGCGCGGGCCCGGTCTGGTCAAGGTCCATCTGCTCCGGATCGGCCGTGGCCGCCAGCGCGGTCAGCCAGAAATAGGCGGCGCGGTTCAGGGCGGGGTCGGGAAAGGCGGCCATCACGGGCGGCAGGGTCAGCCGTTCGCCGTCGAACCGGGCGATCCATTCGCGGTCGCGCTCGGCCCCCAGCTTGCGCCGGAGGGGACGGCGATGCTGCACGAGGGTCGCCGGGGCCTCGGCCAGTTCCACCCCAGGCGCACCGCCCAGGCCGCGGAACAGCACAGCCAGGCTGGGCCGAACCGCGGCAAGGGTCACCCCCGCCTGCGGATGGGTGACATCCGCCCCGATGCCGCTGGCCATGTCGTGCCAGAGGTTGCCGACCGTCTCTTCGGGCTCCATCAGGTCGCGCAGATGCATGGCCCTACCCGTAGATCGTCGCGACCAGGTCGCGCAGCGCCTGCTGCACGTCTGGCTCATCGCTGAGCGGTTCGATCACCGCGGCCTCCAGTGCGTAGTCGATACCCGTGCCACCGGCCATCAGCGTCGCGGCGTAAATCAGCAGGCGGGTCGAGACGCCCTCTTCCAGGTCCATGCCCGACAGATTGCGGATATGCCCGGCCAGCCGCACCAGTGGGGCAACGCGCCCCGGTTCCAGCCCGCTTTCGGCCGCGACAACGTCGATTTCCGTTTCTGCCTTCGGGAAATCGAAAGAGATCGAAAGGAACCGCTGCCGGGTCGAGGGTTTCAGCCGCTTGAGCACGTTCTGATACCCCGGGTTGTAGCTGGCCACCAGCATGAAGCCCGGTGGCGCGACCAGTTCCTCGCCCGTGCGGTCGATCATCAGGCTGCGCCGGGTGTCGGTCAGCGGGTGCAGCACAACCGTGACGTCCTTGCGCGCCTCGACCACCTCATCAAGGTAGCAGATCCCGCCCTCGCGCACGGCGCGGGTCAAGGGCCCGTCGACCCAGACGGTCTCTCCGCCCTTCAGCAGGTAACGCCCGATCAGGTCGGCTGAGGACAGGTCGTCGTGGCAGGCCACGGTATAGAGCGGCTTGCCCAGCTTCGCGGCCATGTGTTCGACAAAGCGGGTCTTGCCGCAGCCGGTCGGCCCCTTCAGAAGAAGGGGCAGGCCATTGTCATGGGCCGTCTCGAACAGGTCGCATTCGCGGCCGGTGGGCTCGTAGTACGGCAGGGTTGGTGTCGTTTGCATGTTCATGGCTCATTCTCCGGGGGCTGGGTTGGCGGGGCCGGGCGCAATAACCTCGGTCTTGCGCACCACGAGCAGCGAATAGATGAACAGCAGCGCCCCGATGACCACCGCCGCCCCGGCCCCGAAGCGCATCAGGTAGAATATCGACAGGCTGTCCTGCACGCTCATGTAATAGTCGCCGATGACGCGCTGCATGTGCGTCTGGATCGTGCCCGCGAAGGTCAGCACGAAGGTCATGAAGGCCATGCCGCCGGTCATCAGCCAGAAGGACGCCATGTTGAGCACCTGGTTGTAGGGCGCGCGTTGCCGCAGCATCGGCATGGCGTAGCTGAAGACCGCGAGGTTCAGCGCCACATAGGCCCCGTAGAAGGCCAGGTGCCCGTGCGCCGCGGTGATCTGCGTGCCGTGGCTGTAGAAATTCACCCCGTGCAGCGTGTGCAGAAAGCCCCAGACCCCCGCGCCGAAGAAGGCCACGGTCGAGGACCCCAGCGACCACAGCAGCGCGGCCTTGTTGGGGTGGTTCTTGCGGCCCTTCCAGACCATGACGAAGGCGAAGGACATCATCAGGAAGAAGGGGACCACCTCGAAGGTCGAGAAGATCGACCCGACCCATTGCCAGTAGCCCGGCAGGCCGATCCAGTAGAAGTGGTGCCCGGTGCCAAGGATGCCGGAAAACAGCGCCGTGGCGACGATGACGTAAAGCCATTTTTCCACCACCTCGCGGTCCACGCCCGTCAGCTTGAGCAGAAGGAAGGCAAGGATCGCGGCCATGACCAGCTCCCAGGTCGCCTCGACCCAGAGGTGGACGACGAACCACCAGTACATCTTGTCGAGCGACAGGTTGTCGGGGTTGATGAAGGCGAAGATCCAGAGCAGCGACAGCAGCCACAGCCCCATGAGAAGGACACCGGTGATCGCCGTCTTCTTGCCCGACAGCACGGTCATGGAGATGTTGAGCAGGAAGATCAGCGCGGCGACGAGAATGCCGAACTTGACCCAAAGGGGCTGTTCGAGGAACTCGCGCCCGCCATGGATGCCGACAAGGTAGCTGCCCACCGCGCCCAGCGTGCCGACCACGAGGATGACCAGCTGGACATAGGCCAGCCTCGGCGACCATATTTCGCGTTCCGACTCCTCGGGGACAAGGAAATAGGCCGCGCCGAAGAAGCCCAGCAGCAACCAGACGATCAGCGCATTGGTATGGATCATGCGGATCACGTTGAACGGCAGGATCTCCGACAGGAAATTGGGGGCAACGTAAATCCATCCGGCGATCAGCCCGCCCAGCACCTGAACGGCGAAAAGGCCGAGCGCGGCGAGGATGTACCAGTAGGCGATTCTCTGTGTTTCGTATTTCATCGTGATGCCTCCTTATCCGGCGTCGGTGGGCGGCCAGCCCTGGGTGTCTGTCTGGTCGGCCCAGCGCAGGAATTCGGCGAGGCCGCGCAGGTCCTCGTCGGTCATGTCGTAGGCGGGCATCTGGCGGCGGCCCTCGATGCCGCTGGGCTGGGCCGCGATCCAGCCCTTGAGGGTCTGGAAAGCGCCCTCGGGGTCGTCACGCACGCCCCAGCGCGTCATCACGTTGCCCAGTTCGGGTGCGAAATAGGCACCCTCGCCGTGCAGGCTGTGGCAGTTGATGCAGGAGTGTTCCTCCCAGACATGCTTGCCGTGAACGACCGCGTCGCTCAGCTCCATGCCGGCGGTCGAGGTCTGCACCACGTAGCGGTGCGAATGGACGGTCATCGCCACGAAGACCACGACGAAGAAGATCGAGCCCCCGTAGAAGATGTTGCGCGCCCGGGATTTCGTCAGGAATTCAGCCATGATCGGGCCTCCTTGAGTGCGGGATGCCCGGTTCCTAGTCCCGCCGTCGGCGAAGGAGTTTGTGCCAGCGCAAAGTTCGGCGCGATGGCGCGCCTAGGGTGATCCCGAAAGGAGGTTCCCGATGGCGCGTATCCGTATTGACGACCCGGACCTGCCGCTGGCCGATCTGATGACCGAATGGCCGCAGACCATCTCGGTCTTCCTGCGGCACGGGATGCTCTGCGTGGGGTGCCTCGTCAGCCCGATCCACACGGTGAGCGATGCCTGTGCGGCCTATCACCTGGATGAAGAGCTGTTCCTGTGGGAGCTGATGCGGGCCGCCGGGTTGGCCTGATGGACGTCATCCCTGGCCGAGAACCATCAGGGCATGGGGGTCGCGCACGGTGATGCGCTTGCGCCGGCTTTCGACAAGGCCGCGCTTTTCCCAGCCGCTGAGCACCCGGCTGACGGTGTGCAGCGTCGTAGCGGTGAGTTCCGACAGGTCCTGCCGGGTGATCGGAAAGTCGATTTCTATGCCGTCCTCGACCTTGCGGCCGGTCTGGTTGATCAGGCGCAGCAGGGCATTGGCCACCCGCTGTTCGACCTGCTGGGTGGCCATTTCCATGACGTGGCTGTGCACTTCGGAAAGCCTGTTGCCCAACGTCTTGTACGTCTCCGTGGCGAACCCCTCGTAGTCGGCAACGAAGGTATCCCAAAGCCGCATCGGCCAGCTGAGCGCGATGGACTCGGTCGCCGCCACGGCGGTAGCCGGGTAGGTGTCGCGCCCGATGGCTTTGGCGATGCCCAACAACTGCCCCGCCGGGATATGCAACGCCGTGACCTGTTCGCCTGTGGGTGACGTCCGGACGACGCGAACATAGCCATCCAGCAGCATGTAGAACCGTTCCGCGGGGTGGCCTTCTTCGAAGATCGAAACGCCTGCCTCGTAGCGCCGTGACGTGGCCTGGTCCAAAACCGTGCGGATCTGCCGGGTCTCGAGGCGCGAGAATGGCGGCAGGTGCGTCAGCAGGCTCTCGTCGAGCCGCGGCAGGGTCTTGCGAGCGGGAGCATCGTCCATCCGCATTTCTTGCCACAGATTGGACGGCGACACCAACGCGGCATTCCGGCCTGATCGTGCGGGAGTTTGTGCCAGCGCAAAACGCACCCTGACGGACAGGGTAATATTCCCTCGATCGCAACGATGATCTGAAAGGACAAACCGATGATCAGACCCCTTGCAACCGGCCTCGCCCTCGCCGCCCTGATGGGCGGCGCCGCCGTCGCCGAAACCTTTGAAGTCGAGATGCTCAACAAGGGCAGCGACGGCGAACGCATGGTCTTCGAGCCCGCCTTCGTGCAGGCCGCGCCGGGCGACACGATCAAGTTCCTCGCCATCGACCCCGGCCACAACGCCGAGAGCGTCGACGGCATGATCCCCGACGGCGCCGAGGGGTTCTCGGGCCGTATCAACGAGGAGATCGAGGTCACGCTGACCGAGGACGGCCTCTACGCCGTCCGGTGCACGCCGCACTACGCCATGGGCATGGTGATGACCATCGCCGTGGGCGATGCCGAGGTCCCCGAGGGCTACCTCGCGGGCCGCGTGCCGCCCCGGGCCAAGCAACGCTTCGAGGCCCAGCTCGACAACCTCTGAAACTTTTCCGGTGCGCGAGCCGATGCACCTGCAACCATACCCCCCATGGAGGGCCCCATGACCAAATTCATCAACCCCAGACTGTCGACGACAAGCCGCCGCAACGTGCTGCGCGGCTCGGTTCTGGCCGGCGCCGCCGCCATGACCGGCACGGCCGCCATGACCGGCCCGCGGGCGCCCCGGCTCGACCGGGCCAACGCGGCCTCGGCGCGGCTCTACAAGGCCGCCGGCGAACAGAGCGCCGATAGCACCGCGAAACCCGCCGACCTGTCGGGCTATACCCGCGTCAAGCAGGAACTAGTCGCGCCGCCTTTCGCGCCCGACCATGACCAGGTCGCGACCGGCGGACCCAAGATCGTCGAGATCACAATGGATACCACCGAGAAACTCATGGTCGTCGACGAGGATACCGGCGCCGAGGTCTGGGCGCTGACCTATAACGGGTCGGTCCCCGGCCCGCTGATCATCGTGCACGAAGGCGACATGGTCGAGCTGACCCTGCGCAACCCGCATGACAGCATGATGGAGCACAACATTGACTTCCACGCCTCGACAGGCGCCCTCGGCGGCGGCGGGCTGACGCATGTCTACCCCGGCGAGGAAACCGTGCTGCGCTGGAAGGCGATCAAGCCCGGCTGCTTCACCTACCACTGCGCCCCCGGCGGCGCGATGATCCCCTATCACGTCACCCACGGCATGAACGGTGCCATCATGGTGCTGCCGCGCGACGGGCTCAAGGATGCCCGGGGCAACCCGCTGCGCTATGACAGCATCGCCTATTTCGGGGAACAGGACTACTACCTGCCGACGGACGAGAACGGCGACTACAAGACCTATGACGCCGCCGGCGACGACTATGCCGACAGCCTCGAGGCCATGCGCGGGCTGGTGCCGACGCACCAGGTGTTCAACGGCGCGGTCGGGGCCCTGACGGGCGAGAACGCGTTGAAGGCCAAGGTCGGCGAGACCGTGCTGATGGTGCACAATTCGTGCAACGTGGACAGCCGCCCGCACCTGATCGGCGGGCATGGCGACTACGTCTGGGAAAGCTCCTTCACCGATCCGCCGATGACGGGGATGGAGACATGGTTCGTCCGCGGCGGCAGCGCGGCGGCGGCGATGTACACCTTCGAGCAGCCGGGTGTCTACGCCTACGTCAACCACAACCTGATCATCGGCGCGATGCTCGGCGGGACGGCGCACTTTGTCGTCGAGGGCGACTGGAACAACGACCTGATGGAACAGGTCGTCGCCCCGCGCCCCTTCGCCACCTGACCCGAAAGGACCCGACCCATGACCGCCCCCCGGACCATGATGCCCGCCGCCAGGTATGGCCTGATCACGGCTGTGCTGATCGCCGCGGGGGTGGCCCTTCTCGGGGCCGCGCCGGACTGGCGTGGCCCCGAAACCACCCCGTCGGACGTGACCGAGGCCGCGTTCGTGGCCGTGACGCGCGCGGACGGCGCGCCGCTTCACGTCCAGAAACACGAGGTGACCGTCGCCGACTGGAACCGCTGCCACGACGGAGGCGGCTGCACGCTGCGCCTGCGCGCGCGGCCGGGCCAGGACCCGGCCGTGACCCCGGCCACCGGCATCAGCCATGCCGACTCGATGGAATACCTGCACTGGATCAACGATGAGACCGGGCAGGCATTCCGCCTGCCCACCGCCGCCGAGTGGCGCGAGATCGCCCGCCCGGTGCTGCACGACGACGCCGCCCCGATCTTCACCGACCCCGCCCTTGACTGGGCCTCCACCTACCTGAGCGAGGGCGAGGCACCCCGCGCGCTCAGGCCGCAGGGCAGTTTCTCGACCACGCCCGCGGGCATCGCGGACCTGGACGGCAGCGTCTGGGAATGGACGCAGGATTGCTATGCCGGGGCCGCGCAGGGCGTCGACCCCGCCCGGTGCCCGGCCTACCTCATGGGCGGCGAGCATGTCGCCGCGATGTCCTACCTGATCCGCGATCCGGCCCGCGGCGGCTGCGCCGTCGGAACGCCCCCGGCCCACCTCGGCCTGCGCCTGGTCAGCGACCGGCCGGTGACGCGGCCCTGAGCGGGCCGGAAACGGCCACCCTGTCAGCGGATCCCGCGGCCGCATCCGTTCAGTGTCTGACAGCACCCACCAGAAAATTGCCCGGGCCTTGCGGGCCAGAGGTCCGGTCGTGTGGTGCGGACGGGATCAGTCCTCGTCGTCGTCCCCGTCATCGTCGGGCAGGTTGAAGAAGCTGTCGGCGTCGGGCGTGGGCTCTTCCTCGTCCGCATCGTCGTCGGCATTGGACAACGAAAAGGTCTCCAGCCCCTCGATCGCCGTGGGCATGCGCGGCTCGGCTTCGGCGGCGAGGCTCTGCTCGGTCGAGACCAGCTTGCGGCGCTCGTCGTCGGACATGACCTCGCCTTCGCTCGCGCGCTTGGCGTTGGCCTTCTGCACGGCCGCGTCCAGTTCGGACTGCTTGCACAGGCCCAGCGCCACCGGGTCGATGGGTTCCATGTTCGAGATGTTCCAGTGCGTCCGCTCGCGGATCGACTGGATCGTCGGCTTGGTCGTGCCAACCAGCCTGGAAATCTGCGCGTCGGTCAGTTCGGGGTGAAACTTGACCAGCCAAAGGATCGAATTGGGCCGGTCCTGGCGCTTGGACAGCGGGGTATAGCGCGGACCGCGGCGCTTTTCCTCGCCTTCGGCGGCGGGGTTGTGCTTGAGCGTCAGCTTGTGCTGCGGGTCCGCCTCGGCGCGGTCGATCTCGGCCTGGGTCAGCTGGTTGTTGGCAACCGGATCGAAGCCCTTGACCCCCGCGGCGACGTCGCCGTCGGCGATGCCCTGCACCTCCAACTCGTGCAGGCCCACGAAGTCGGCAATCTGCTTGAAGGTGATCGTCGTGTTGTCCACCAGCCAGACGGCGGTTGCCTTGGTCATGATCGGCTTGTCAGCCATGGTCTCGGCTCCTTCGCGAATACTTCTCTCCCCGGCCCTGGATGGGGCGACCCGGCGTGCGGATCAGGTTCTCGTTGTCGGGGAACTTCGGCGCGGTATAATCGCACCCGGACGACATGGAAAGCCCCGAAATGCTGCGCCTGATCCTTGTTATTGCCGTTTTGGCCGGCCCGCTGCGCGCCGGGGGCACGGCCGGCGAGTTCGACTACTACGTCATGGCGCTGAGCTGGTCGCCCAACTGGTGCGCCCGCACGGGGGACGACCGCGACTCCCCGCAGTGCGCAACCGGGGCGGATTTCGGCTGGGTGCTGCACGGGCTCTGGCCGCAATACGCGCGCGGCTGGCCGGACTATTGCGCCACCACCCACCGCGCCCCGACGCCGGTGCAGACCACCGCGCAGGCGGGCCTGTTCGGGTCAGCCCGCTCGGCCAGGCACCAGTGGGCCAAGCACGGCGTCTGTTCCGGCCTGTCGGCCGACGCCTATTACGACCTGTCGGCGACGGCCTACGCCCGCGTCACCCGCCCGCAGGTGTTCCGAGACCTGAACGATCCCGTGCGCCTGCCCGCAAGGGTGGTGGAGCAGGCCTTCCTGCGCGACAACCCGGCCCTGTCGGCCGACGCGATCACCGTGATCTGCCGCTCGGGCGGTATCGCCGAAGCGCGCATCTGCCTGACCCGCGATCTGGACTTCCGCGAGTGCGGCGCGGACGTCCGGCGCGACTGCGCGCTGGACAACGCCCTGCTCGCGCCGATCCGCTAGGCCGTTGACCGCAAGGCGGGACACGCGCTGTCTCGAAATCGTGACAGTGGGTAGCGCCGCGGCCTGTTATCGTCCTAGTGTGACGTCGTGTCGCGGCCCAAGCCACGCGACACGATCTGCCAGCCACGAACGGGAGGCGACATGACACAGACGATCGGAAATCCGCTCAGCTGGATCGGCAAGGCCTTCGGCCGGGCCTCGGGCCATGTCGGCGAGTCGGTCGAGGCCATCGGCGGCACCGAGGACAGCGCGCCGCAGGTTCAGCATCTCAGCCAGGAGGACCTGCGCGAAGCGCTGAGGCTCGGGATGCAGGATTTCACCGCCGCGCGGGCCGATGCGCTGTTCCTGGTCGTGGTCTACCCGGTGATCGGGCTGGTGCTGCTGGCCATGGCCACCGACCTGGCCGCGCTGCCGATGCTGTTCCCGCTCGTGGCGGGCTTTGCGCTGCTGGGGCCGCTGGCCGCCGTCGGCCTCTACGAGATCAGCCGCCGCCGCGAGAAGGGCGAGCCCGTCAGTTGGGGCGCCGCGCTCGGGGTCTTCGGTCAGCCCTACTTCGCGGCGCTGGTGGTGCTGGGGCTGTGCCTCATGGCCATCTTCGGGGCCTGGTTGATCGCGGCCTTCGCCATCCATGCCCTGACGCTGGGGCCGCAGCCGCCGGCCTCGCTCTCGGGCTTCCTGTCGGAGACGTTCACCACCGGCGCGGGCTGGGCGATGATCCTGCTGGGCACGGGAACGGGCTTTCTCTTCGCGCTGCTCGTGCTGGCGACAAGCGTGGTGTCGTTCCCGCTGCTGATGGAGCGCCATGTCAGCGTGCCCAAAGCCATCATGACCTCGGTCGAGGTGTTCCGAAAGAACCCCCGCGTGATCTGCACCTGGGGGCTGGTCGTCGCCGCATCGTTGGTCCTCGGCGCGCTTCCGGCGCTCGTGGGGCTGGTGATCGTGATGCCCGTCCTGGGCCACGCCACCTGGCACCTTTACCGCCGGGCGGTGAAATAGTCGCTCAGCCCACGGTGAGGACGATCTTGCCGATATGGGCGCTGCTTTCCATGCGGGCATGGGCGGCGGCGGCCTCTTCCAGCGGAAATTCCCGGTCCATGACGGGCGCGATGCGGCCCGAGTCGAGCAGCGGCCAGACCCGCTCGTGCAGGGCGCGGGCAATCTCGGCCTTGGCCTGGTCGGACTGCGGGCGCAGGGTACTGCCCGTGATCGTAAGCCGCCGAAGCATCACCTGCGCGAAGTTCAACTCGACCTTTGGCCCCTGCAGAAAGGCGATCTGCACCAGGCGCCCCTCGTCGGCCAGCGCCTTGACGTTGCGCGGCAGGTAATCGCCACCCACCATGTCGAGGATCAGGTGCGCGCCGCCCTGGGCCCGCAGCACCTCGACGAAATCCTCGTCGCGGTAATTGATCGCCCGCTCGGCGCCCAGGTCGCGGCAGGCCGCGCATTTGGCCTCGGACCCGGCAGTGGTGAAGACGCGCGCGCCCATCACATGGGCAAGCTGGATCGCCGTCGTGCCGATGCCGGAGGAGCCGCCATGCACAAGGAACCGCTCGCACGCCTGCAGGCCGCCGCGCTGAAACACGTTGGACCAGACGGTAAAGAAGGTTTCCGGCAGGCAGGCGGCCTGTTTCAGCGACAGGCCCGCGGGCACCGGCAGGCAGTGGGCGGCTGGCGTCACGACCTCCTCGGCATAGCCGCCGCCCGGCAGCAGGGCGCAGACCTGATCGCCGACGGCCCAGTCCGTCACGCCCTCGCCCCGCGCGCTGATCTCGCCCGCGGCCTCCAGCCCCGGCAGGTCCGAGGCGCCGGGCGGCGGATTGTAAAGCCCGGCCCGTTGCAGCGCGTCAGGGCGGTTGACCCCGGCATGGGCGACCCTGATCCGCACCTCGCCTGGGCCGGGCTGCGGCACGTCACGGTGGGCCGGGGTCAGGACCTCGGGGCCGCCGGGCTGACTGATTTCGACAACGCGCATGGCGCCTCCTTTAAACGTGTCAGGATCGCGCCGCGCAAGCCTAGCGCGGCGCGGCCCAGCGCCCGGGCAGATCATCGGCAGCGCGGCGCGGCGCCCTGACCCGCCCGGCCAGCTTGCCCAGCGGCACGGTCAGCGGCTTGAGCAGCGGGTTGTCGTTGACAGCCGCCTTGACCTTTTCGAACCGCATCACGTCCGCGATACGGCGATCGATGAAGGCATCGGTGTCCATGTCGTCGGGGCTGGTGTCGCCCAGCCAGAACAGAACCACCGACCCGTAGACGGCCGAGAGCGTGGCGCGCTTGGTATACCAGTTGGCATCTTCCGAGGTGTCGCCCAGCGCTGTCCAGATCGCGTCGGCCGTGCCCCAGATCAAGCCCGAGCCCTCGGCGGCCATGTGCGGCAGGGCGAAAAGCGAGGTGCCGCGGCGCACGGCCTCCTTGTCGCCGGCGGCCTGCAGGCGCAGTCGGATCGCATGGGCGACCTTCTCGCGAAAGCGCATCTGCGACAGATCGGCGGTATCCAGCATATCGACCATGCGCTGGTCGCCCTCGCGGTGGAACAGCACAGCCAGGTCGACCGCGCCGCGCGGGCACAGCAGGCGGGCCTCGTCCAGGGGCATCTCGATATCCGAACAGGCGGCGCGGAAGGCCTGCTCGCTCCAGCCGTCGAAAACGACATGGGGCACGATGGCCGCCAGAAGTTCACGGGTCCGGGGGTCCGGGGCGGGATGGTACATGGGGGCCTCCTGCTTTGGTTTCGTGCGCTCTGGACAAGATAGCGGGACTTTGCTATCTGCCCACTTCCTGCAAATCATTGCAACCCGAACCCTAGAAAGGTGGTGACAACCACATGCAGGTAAGCGTCCGCGACAACAACGTCGATCAGGCTCTCCGTGCCCTGAAGAAAAAACTTCAGCGCGAAGGCGTCTTCCGTGAAATGAAGCTGCGTCAGCAGTTCGAGAAGCCGTCCGAGAAGAAGGCACGTCAGAAGGCCGAGGCGATTCGCCGTCAGCGCAAGCTCGCGCGCAAGAAGGCCCAGCGCGAGGGTCTGCTTTAGGCAGCCTCTGCCGCCGACCCCGGCCCTTGCCGTGACGAAGTGACGACCCCCGTGGCCCCGCCCCGGGGGTTTGTCGTCTGGCGGGTCAGGTACAGGCCGGTGCCGCGGGGCCGACCCTATCCCCCCAGACTGGTCACAACAAAAACCGGGATTGCCGCCGCCAGCGCCATGAAGGCCGCGCCCACGAAGACGAACAGCCCGTCGCTGGCGATGAAGGCCACCGAACAACTCAGGACCGCCATCCCGAGGATCGACGACGAGAAGGGCACCAGTTCCAGAACCGGCATGGACGCGCCCGACACAATGCACATCACCTGCGGCAGGCGGTGCCCGGGCGGCTGCACCAGCACCCGGAACCTGTCGCGCGAAAAGCGGTCGAGCCGCTCGGCCAGACCGCGCATGCGCCGCATGGCCGCGCGCAGGCTTTGCGGGTCCACGCGGCGCTGCAGCAGGACCCGCGGCAACCAGACCGCGCGGCGCGAAAAGACCATCTGCAGCGCGATAAGGGTGATCGACACGCCGCAGGCGGTGGAAAACAGCGGAATGCCCGACAGCGGCGAAACGACCAAGAGCGCGGGCACGGTCAGGGCCGGAACGAAGGAGGTGGGACCGAAGGCCTCGATCATCATGCCCAGCGTGACCGGACCCTCGCCGGTCAGATCCTCCAGCCGCTGGACGGTGTCGCGCACCGGGTGGGGTGTGGCCGCCTCTGTCATGCTAGAGCGGCAGCGCGGTGGTCTGGCGCACGGTGCGCAAGGCAAAGGACGACTGCATCCCCTGCACGCCCGGCAGGCGGGTCAGGGCGCGGCGGTGAAGACGCGCGAAATCCTCGGCATCCTCGGCCACGACCTTGAGCAGGTAATCCGCCGACCCGGCCATGAGGTGGCATTCCAGCACTTCCGGCACGCGGGCGACGGCCTTCTCGAAGGCATCGAGCAGCTCGTCGGCCTGGGCCGAAAGCGTGATCTCGACATAGACGATGGTGCGGCGATTGACCCTGGCCGGGTCAAGCAGAGCCACGTAGCCGCTGATATAGCCCTCCCGCTCGAGCCGTTGAACCCGGCGATGGCAGGCCGACGGGGACAGGTTCACCGCCTCGGACAGTTCCGTGTTGGACAGCCGGCCGCGGCGTTGCAGCGCGTTCAGAAGGCGGCGGTCGGTCTCGTCCAGCGACATGCGAGATGATCTTCCGAAAAGGCGTCGGTGCGTGCAATCATTTAGCGAGGCGTCGCGGGATTGGCAAAGAAATCTCCAAGCATTTGCATCGTAATGGCGCGATCCTGCACCCGTGAAAGAGGAGGATCACAATGCATATCGGATGCCCTACCGAGATCAAGCCGCAGGAGTTTCGCGTCGGGCTGACCCCCAACGCCGCGCGCGAGGCCGTGGCCCATGGCCATGATGTCACCGTGCAGGCCGGCGCCGGGCTGGGCGCAGGGTTCACCGACGCGGATTATCACGCGGCCGGCGCCCGCACGGTCGATACGGCCGACGAAATCTTCGCGACCGCCGACATGATTGTGAAGGTCAAGGAACCCCAGCCGGGCGAACGCAAGATGCTGCGCGCGGATCAAGTGCTGTTCACCTATCTGCACCTGGCCCCCGACCCGGACCAGACACGCGACCTGCTGAACAGTGGTTGCACCGCCATTGCCTATGAAACTGTGACGGACCGCAATGGCGGTCTGCCGCTGCTTGCGCCCATGTCCGAGGTCGCGGGCAAGCTGGCCCCGCAGGTGGGCAGCTGGACCCTGCAAAAGGCCAACGGCGGGCGCGGGGTGTTGTTGGGCGGCGTGCCGGGTGTTGCCCCGGCCCGCGTCGCGGTGATCGGCGGCGGGGTCGTCGGCACGCAGGCCGCCCGCATCGCCGCGGGCATGGGCGCGGATGTCACGGTGCTCGACCTGTCCCTGCCCCGCCTGCGCCACCTCGACGACACGCTGCGCGGCGAATTCAGGACAGTGCATGCCTCGAAGGGCAACACCGCCGAGGCCGTCGCCGCGGCCGACATGGTGATCGGGGCGGTGTTGATCCCCGGCGCCGCCGCGCCCAAGCTTGTCACACGTGAACAGCTCTCGACCATGAAACCGGGCGCCGCGCTGGTGGACGTGGCCATCGACCAGGGCGGCTGTTTCGAGACCTCGCGCGCGACCACGCATGCCGACCCGATCTACGCGGTCGACGGCATCATGCACTACTGCGTGGCCAACATGCCCGGCGCGGTGGCGCGCACCTCGACCATCGCGCTGGGCAATGCCACCATGCCCTTCATGCTGGCGCTTGCCGACAAGGGCTGGCGGCAGGCCTGCGCCGAGGACGAACACCTTCTGGCCGGCCTGAACGTGCATGCCGGGCAGTTGACCTATTACGCCGTGGGCAAGGCCCTGGGGATCGATGTCATTTCCCCACAGAAGGTTGTGCGCGGGTGAACCTTGTATCGGCGTCCGGTCTGGTTACGTTTGCGGCAACATCGAATTGACAGGAGTCCCGATGACCGACACCTACACCCCGCCCCGCGTCTGGACTTGGGAGGGCGATAGCGGCGGACGCTTCGCCAGCATCAATCGCCCCGTCGCCGGCCCGACCCATGACAAGGAGCTGCCGGTCGGCAAGCATCCCTACCAGCTCTACTCGCTGGCCACGCCCAACGGCGTCAAGGTCACCGTCCTGTTCGAGGAATTGCTGGCCGCCGGCCACGCCGGGGCCGAATACGATGCCTGGCTGATCAACATCGGCGAGGGCGACCAGTTCGGATCGGGCTTTGCCGGGATCAACCCGAATTCCAAGATCCCGGCGCTGGTGGATCACACCGGGCCGGAACCGCTGCGCGTCTTCGAGAGCGGCTCGATCCTGATTCACCTAGCCGAGACCTTCGGAGCCTTCCTGCCCGCGCGCGGCCCGGCCCGGGTCGAGGTTATGAACTGGCTGATGTGGCAGATGGGCAGCGCGCCCTATGTCGGCGGCGGCTTCGGCCACTTCTATGCCTACGCCCCCGAAAAGATGGAATATCCCATCAACCGCTTCACAATGGAGACCAAGCGCCAGCTTGACGTTCTCAACCGCGAGCTTGCCGACAAGGCTTTCATTGCCGGCGCCGACTACACCATCGCCGACATGGCCATCTGGGCCTGGTACGGGCAACTCGTGCTGGGCCGGATGTATGACGCCGCCGAATTCCTCGACGTGGACAGCTACGAGCACGTCATGCGCTGGGCCAAGGCGATCGACGCGCGCCCGGCGGTGCAGCGCGGCCGCATGGTCAACCGGCCCTTCGGCGATCCCGCGATGCAACTGCACGAACGCCACGACGCCAGCGATTTCGACACGAAAACGCAGGACAAGATCGGCGCCTGAGCGCTGCGCGGGCGCGGCAGCCCCGCGCCCGCCTACCCGGGCAGTTGGCCGGTCAGGACATAGCGCAGGATCTGCACCACCTGCGCCGGCTCGCGCGCCACGGCGAGGGCGGCGGCGTCCACCTCCTTGAGGGCATGGTCATGCTCGGGCTGTTGCAGCACGATCAGCGACTTGCCCAGCGCCGCCGCCTGACCCGCATCAAATGCGGCGTTCCATTGCTTGTATTTCTCGCCGAAACGCACGACCACCACATCGGCATCGGCCAAGCCCTTGCGGGTGCGGATAGCGTTGAGCATCGCCCCCTTGTGATCGTGCCAGTACTTGTCGTCCTCTGCCCCGAGGATCGCAACGCCGCAATCGTCGGACGCGCCGTGATCCGTCACCGGGCCGTCGAAACGGATATCCAGCCCCGCGGCCCCCTCGGTGATCTGGTCGCGCCAGTCGGTGTGTATCTCGCCGGACAGGTAAACCCTGAGCATGCCTTCCCCCTTTAATGATCTGGCGGGGTGATAGCAGCCCTAACGCTTGCGCGCCACGATATAGCGGCTCATCGCCGGGCCGGTGCTGGTCTCGACCAGGTCAAAGCCCGCGGACTCGATGGTCCGCTCCAGGCCGGCAAAACTGAAGGACCGCACATAGGGCGCAAGCCGGACCGCGCGCATCATCGGGATCATCGCGCGAAAGGCTAAGCGGCGCAGCCCGATCGAGGGCTCGGCCAGGCACCCGGTCTTGGAGATGAACCAGCCCCCGGCGGGCAGGCTGCGCTGGGCGGCCGCGATGACACGCTCGGCGTCGGGCAGAAGGTGCAACAGGTTGAGCGCCAGGATGGCGTCGACCGGCCCCGCCGCGGCGATGCCATCTTCGGCCCGGGCGGCGGCGAACGAAACTGTCTCGACGGCGTCCCGGTCGGCCTTGTCCCGGGCGATGCGGATCATTTCCGGCGAAATGTCGGTGCCGTGATACTGCGCCACGGACCCGGCCAGCAGCAACGCGGTGGACCCGGTGCCGCAGCCCAGCTCCAGCACCCGATCCGTGGGCTTCAGATAGGCGCGGGTCCGATCCAGCGTGTATTCGTAGGCCGCCATGTCCTTGATCGGCGCGGCGGCGTATTTCCGGGCGGCACGGTCCCAGAAGCGGGCTGGATCAGTCATGTCGGTCTCTCCTTTGAAAGCTGTGATACCGGCGAATGGATCCGACGGGAATTGACGAAAATGGAAGTCTATCTATACACAAATGCATGAATTACCAGGCACCACCTGACTGGAACCGCCTGCGCGCGTTTCTCGCCACGGCCGAGGCCGGCTCGCTTTCGGGGGCGGCCAAGGTGCTGGGGTTGACGCAGCCAACGCTGAGCCGCCAAGTCTCGGCCCTTGAAAACCAGTTGTCACTTCTGCTGTTCGAGCGGGTCGGTCGCGGCCTTGAACTCACTGACGCGGGCCGCGAGCTTCTGGCGCATGTCCGCGAAATGGGCGCGGCGGCGGACCGGCTGACCGTCAGCGCCATCGGCCAGCAATCCGGCATCTCGGGCCGGGTCAGCATCTCGGCCAGCGATATCCTGTCGCATACCCTCTTGCCCGGCGTCGTGGCGGAGCTGCGCCGGCGCGCGCCGCAACTGGCCATCGAGGTGGTGGCGACCAACCAGCTCTCCGACCTGCTGCGACGCGAGGCCGATATCGCGATCCGCCATGTCCGCCCGGAACAGCCGAACCTGGTGGCACGGCGGGTGCGCGAGGGGCACGGCCTGTTCTACGCCGCCTCCGACTATCTTGCCCGCAAGGGTCGGCCCGCCACGCCCGAGGCCATGGCCGCGCTCGACTGGGTGGCCTTTGGCGACCCGGCCCTGATGTGCGGCCATATCCGCGCCATGGGCGTTCCCGTGTCACCCGAAAGTTTCGTCGTGCACTCGGAGAACGGGATCGTCGCCTGGGAAATGGTCTGCAGCGGCATGGGGGTTTGCCCCATGGACGCCAGCATCGCCGCGCAGGAGCCGCGGGTCGAACCGGTCCTGCCCGAGGTACTGTCGGTCGATTTCCCGGTCTGGCTGGTCACCCACCGGGAAATCCACAACAGCCCGCGCATAAGGCTGGTGTTCGACCACCTGGCCGAGGTGCTGGCGCGGGTCTAGCCGCGCAACGCGCCGCCCGTGGCCGTCTGAACCTTTTCGACGATGCGGGCGCTGACGGCCTCGATGTCCTTTTCGGTCAGGGTCTTTTCCTCGGGTTGCATCCGCACGGTGATGGCCAGAGACTTCTTGTCCGCGCCCAGCGACCCGCCGATGAATTCGTCGAAGACCCGGACATCCTCGATCAGCGCCTTGTCGGCCCCGGCGGCGGCATTGACCAGCGTCAGCGCCTCGACCCCCGTATCGACCACGAAGGCGAAGTCGCGTTCGACGGGCTGCAGGTCGGGCACGTGCAGCGCCCCGCGGCTGGCCTGCGCCTTGCGCGGCAACGGGATTTCGGCCGGCCAGAGGGTAAAGCCCACGGCCGGGCCTTTCACGTCCAACGCGCGCAGCACCTTGGGGTGCAATTCGCCGAAGACCCCCAGCACCTTTTTCGGCCCGAGGCAGATCATGCCGTGCCGGCCCGGGTGCCACCAGCCCTCGGCCCCGCGCAGGATCTGAACCTTGGCCGGCGCGCCCATGGCCGCCAGCACCGCCTCAGCATCGGCCTTGGCGTCGTAGATGTCCACCGGGCGCGAGGCGCCGTGCACGTCCTTGGGCGTGGTGCGCCCGACCAGCAGGCCGGTGACAAGGGTTTGCTGTTCGCCCGGCTCGCCGCCGTGGAAGGCATCGCCCACCTCGAACAGGGCCATGTCGGGCATGCCGCGCGCCTGGTTGCGGGCAGCGGCCTGCAAAAGTCCGGGCAGCAGCGCGGGGCGCATGTGCGACATTTCCGACGAGATCGGGTTTTCCAGCCTGGTCGCATCATCGCCACCGCCGAAGAGCGTGGCCGCCGCCTTGTCGATGAAGCTGTAGGTGACGCATTCGTTATAGCCCAGCGCCGCCGTGGTGCGCCGGGCCATCTGTTCGCGCTTCTGCATGGGGGTCAGCACCGGCGCGGGCACCCCGGCGCGCGGGCGCGGCATCGGTGTGCCCTGCAATTTCGTCAGCGAGGCGATGCGCGCGACCTCTTCGACGAGGTCGGCCTCGCCTTGCACATCCGGGCGCCAACTGGGCACATGGGCCATGTCGCCGTCGAGCGTGAAGCCCAGCGCCGTCAGCGTTTCGCGCTGCGTCTCGGCCGGAATGTCCATCCCAACGAGCGAGGAACACCGCGCGGTGTCCAGCTTGTAGGCGCGCGCGACATCCGGCACATCGCCCGCCTGCACCACCTCGGAGGCCTCGCCGCCGGCGTGATCGACGATCATCCGTACCGCGTGTTCCAGCCCCTCGTGGGTGAAAACAGGGTCGATCCCGCGCTCGAAGCGATAGCGCGCGTCGGAATTGATCTTCATCGCGCGGCCCGTGTGGGCCGTGGTGACCGGGTCGAAATAGGCGGCCTCGACGAAGACGTTCACCGTCGCGTCACCGCAGCCCGTGCGCAGGCCGCCCATCACGCCGGCGATGCTTTCGGGGCCTTGCGCGTCGGCGATCACGGTCGCGCCCGCGGGAAAGGTATAGTCCTTCTCGTCCAGCCCGGTCAGGGTCTCGCCGCCTTCGGCGCGATACAGGCGCAGGGCGCTGCCCGCGATCCTGTCGGCGTCGAAGACGTGCAGCGGGCGGTTCAGATCGTACGTGAACCAGTTGGTCACATCGACGAGGAAGGAAATCGGCCGCAGCCCGATCGCCGCCAGGCGCTGTTGCAGCCAGCCGGGACTGGGGCCGTTCGTCACGCCCCGGATCAGCCGGCCGAAAAAGACCGGCGCCTGGTCACGCGTGTCGTCGTCGATGGACACGGACACCGGGCAGGGAAACGCGGTCGGAACCGGATCGACCGACAGCGGCTTGAGCCGGCCCAGCCCCCGCGCCGCCAGGTCGCGGGCGATGCCGCGCACGCCCAGCGCGTCGGGCCGGTTCGGGGTGATGGCGATCTCGATGACCGGGTCGACCTTCGCGGGGTCGTGCGCCGCCAGCCAGTCGGTGAATTTCTGGCCCACCTCTCCCGAGGGAAGTTCGATGATCCCGTCGTGTTCGTCGCTCAGTTCCAGTTCGCGTTCCGAAGCCATCATGCCGTGGCTTTCCACACCGCGGATCTTGCCCACCGACAGGGTCGTGTCGATCCCGGGCACGTAGTCGCCCGGCTTGGCCAGCACCACGGTTATGCCCGCTCGGGCATTGGGGGCGCCGCAGATGATCTGCCGCTCGCCCGTGTCGGTCTCGACGGTGCAGACGCGCAGGCGGTCGGCGTCCGGGTGCGGCTCGGCAGATTTGACCCGCGCCAGGGTGAAGGGCGCCAGCCGCTCGGCGGGGTCCTCGACGCCCTCGACCTCGAGCCCGAGATCGGTCAGCGCCGCGCAAATCTCCGCGACGGGGGCGGTCGTTTCGAGATGTTCCTTCAACCAGGACAGCGTGAATTTCATGGGGTCCCCGAGGGCGTGGTGGCAGATTGTGCGCGGTGTAGCGCATCCCCCCGTCGGGGAAAAGCGCCCCGTTTGGCGGCGCAGCACGACAGGTCGCGCTTTCCCCACCGGGCAGTGCCTTGGGGCGTCACGACCCAGCCTTCCGGCGCAGGTGACGAGTGGTCGTATGGCTGCGCGGAAAAATGACTTGCGACTGCAAGCCGCCAGACAGGTCATTGCCACTATTTGTTTTTAAAGAAACCGCAACGGCGTGGGAAAACTGCCTGCACATTCAAGAGGATCCATACCTGTTATTGACAAACCATAGAACAAAGCGAAACCATTAAGGTGACAGCCATGCGATCTGCCCAGGGATTGCCCCGCTTCGCGCCCCGCGACAGCCAAGACGCCGTGCGCGGGGTGACGCCGTTGGAGCTAATGTTCGACCTGGCAGCCGTCGTCGCCATCGGGGGCGACGGCCGGGCAACTGTCCGAGGGGGTCGCCTCCGGCGAGATCGGCACGGCCCTAACGGGGTTTCTGTGCAGCTTCTTCATGATCTGGTGGGCGTGGATGAACTATACTTGGTTCGCCTCGGCCCATGACGATGGCTCTGCTGCGTTCCGAATCCTGACCATGGTTATGATGTTCGGCGCACTCATGCTGGCGGCGGGGATCAACGACGTATTTTCCGGCGAGCCGTTCTGGCTGGCGCTGGCAGGCTTCATTCTCATGCGCATGGTGCTGGTCGTGTTCTGGCTAGGGGCCGCGCGGGGCGACCCGGAGCGCCGTGCGACGGCTGTGCGATACTCGGGCGGGATCACGGTGGCACAGCTCTACTGGATCGCGCTGGTCATCGTGATTCCGCCGGGATCGCAAGCCTACCTGCCGCTCTTTGCGGCCGGGGCGACGCTGGAACTCGCGGTACCGGCCGTCGCGGAGCGGAAGGGCGCGACGGCCTGGCACCGGGCCCATATCGTCGCGCGTTATGGCCGGCTGACACTGATCGTGCTCGGCCAATGCTTCATCGCCATCGTGGCGGCTTTGCAAGACATGGCCGACACCGGGGATGCCGGGCGCCTGTGGCAGGCGGTCCTTTTCGCCTTGATCGCGTTCTCGCTCTGGAGCCTCTACTTCGCGGACGAGGCGCATCTCGCCGAGACGCGGCTGGCGCGGGCGCTGCAATGGGGTTACGGCCATGGCGCGGTCTTCGCCGCCGCGGCGCTGGTGGGCAGCGGGATGCGCGTGGTGTTGAGCGCGCAAGGCCAGGCGAGCACCGCCGCGCTGCTGATCGGACTTTCGGCCGCTGCCTTCGTCGCGTCACTCTGGCTGATCCGCGACGCCGCGAGTCTCCGGGGGCGGGCCGGATTGATCCTGCCGGTCTCGGCCGCATTGCTGGTCGCGGGGTGCTGGGGCCCGGTTCCCGCGCTCGAATGGATCGCCGCGATCCTGGTTCTCACAGCCATCGCGCGGCGCCAGGTCTTGCAGCGCCGCGCGGCGTGAGTGACGATCAGCCGAAGGTTGTTCAGGCCTTTCCCTGTTCGATCAGCTCGACCCGCGTCGGGACATATCCGTTGCAGCACCTTGCGGCAGCGGTCGGAGGTCGGGCGGGGTCATTTCGGGCTCCCGACTCCGGCAGGACCGAATGGACCGCACTCGCTCGTCCACAAGGGGTGGCGCGCCCGAAACCCGGTGTTCGATCGAAACGAACGCCTCCGCTGTGGCGGTGCGGCTTCACAGCACCTACCATGGCGCGTGAAAGGAGACGCTCACGAGCTGGAATCCCGCGCTTGCCCCCGTGTGCCCCGACGAGGTCGGGGTGGACGCCATCGAGACCCTTGTCGTGCCCCGCGCCCGCGACATCGGCGGCTTCGAGGTGCGCCGCGCCCTGCCGGCCCCAAAGCGGCAGATGGTGGGGCCGTTCATCTTCTTCGACCAGGCCGGGCCGGCGGATTTCCTGACAGGGCAGGGCATCGACGTGCGCCCGCATCCTCATATCGGGCTGGGCACCGTCACCTACCTCTACCGCGGCGATTTCCACCACCGCGACAGCCTCGGGACCGACCAGATCATCCGCCCCGGCGCGGTGAACTGGATGGTCGCGGGCCGCGGCGTCACGCATTCGGAACGCACCAGCAGCCTGGCCCGCACCGGCCCCCATTCGCTCTACGGTATCCAGACCTGGATCGCCCTGCCCGAAAACCGCGAGGACATGCCCCCGGATTTTGAGCACCACGCCGCCGACACCCTGCCGGAATTCGAGGATGGCGGCGTCAGCGCCCGCCTCATCCTCGGGTCGGCCTACGGGCGCGCGGCCCCGGCAACGCTGCATTCCGAGACCTTCTACCTTGATGTCACGCTCGACGCCGACGCACTCTTCCCGCTGCCCGACGACCACGAGGATCGCGGGCTCTACGTCACCGAGGGGGCGGTCAGCATCGCCGGCCAGACCTATGAGGCCGGCCGCATGATGGTCTTTCGCCCCGGCGACCGCATCGCCGTGAAGGCCGGACCGCAAGGCGCGCGCCTCATGGCCCTCGGCGGCGCCACCCTGAACGGGCCGCGCTACATCTGGTGGAATTTCGTTTCGTCCAGCCGCGAGAAGATCGAGCATGCCAAGCGTGAATGGAAGGCGGCCAACTGGGGCCAGGGCCAGTTCGACCTGCCCGAGGGCGACCGGGACGCGTTTATCCCGCTGCCAGGATGATGCCGCGGCAAGGTGGTGGTCTAGGCCGCGCCGAATGACCCTGACCGTCAAGTTTGAAAGGAAAGCACATGACGTCGCGCGATGTCCCGATCTGGCGCAAGCCGCAGCACCACCTGGACCTGGAGAAGCCCGGCAACCACGTGCACTGGGTCGAGCTGTTCTTCGACCTCGTCTACGTGGTGACCATCTTCCAGCTCGGCAACTTCTTGTCGCATCACCTCGACCCGGCCGGGTTCCTGGTCTTCACCGGGCTGTTTCTCGCCGTCTTCTTCGCCTGGGCCGACAGCTCGGCCTACAATTCGCTTTATGTGTCCACCGACATTCCGCACCGCGCAGTCATGGCGGTGCAGATCGTCACAATGATGGTCATCGCCGCCGCCATCCCGGCGGTAACCGCAAGGGGGGGGTGGCCGTTCTTCGCCGTGGGATACGCCCTGAACCGCGCCCTGACCGCGTGGCTCTACTGGCGCGCGCGATCGGTCGGTGCCGAGACCTCCTCGCTGGCCTACGAGTAGGGGCGGAATTTCTTCGTCTTCGCTGCGGTCTTCGCCCTTTGCGCGGTCCTGCCCCGCCCGCTGGCCTACTGGGTCTTCGGCGCAGGGGTCGTCGCCATCCAGCTGCAATACATGTTGCCGAGGATCGGCACGCTGCGCTTCGAGCGCTTCCTGCCGCGGCTCGATCATCTCTCCGAGCGGTTCGCGCTGCTGATGCTGATCCTGATCGGCGAGGGTTTCTTCAAGATCGTCGTCACCCTTTCGGACAAGGGCATCTCCAAGGTCGGTGCCGGGACCCTGTTCAACGTCGTGATGGGCGGGCTGTCACTCTTCGCGCTGGCCTGAGCCTATTTCGACAGCGCCGGCAACGCGCGGGTGCGGGGGCGCACGATACAACTGCTCCTTGGCTACTGGTTCGCCCACATCATCCTGATGTGGAGCGCGCTGCTGATCGCCGTGGCGCTCGCCGGTGAGGTCTATGTCGGGCTTCTGGCCCCGTTCCCCGCCGACTACGGCGTGATCGGCTGCATCGGCCTCGCCGTGTTCCTCGCGGCGCTGTGGTGGTTGCAGACGCTGGTCGAGGGTCGGGAGATCACCCGCGGATATCATCACGGCCGCCTGCGCCTGTTCGGTATCGCGATGGCATTTGTAACGCTCATTGTGCATCCCGTCGTGCCGTCGATCATCGGGAACCTGCTGTGGGGCACCGGCCTGTTTTCCCAGATCGGCTGGCCGCTATACCTCGCGGTGCGCGCGCGGCACAGTGTTTAGGGCGGTCCCGCCAACGCACCGGCCACCTGCTGCAACAGTGGACTGGACCGAATGGCAGGCTTGACGGCGCTGCGCAACGCCTTGAGGGGGAACGAGAGGTTGCAAGGGGCCGCTTGTAGTCCCGACAAGACCGGCCTGTGCTCTTGATAGAACCTAGTCGCGCCCGTTGGCTCCGACGATCATTCGCCAGCCGCCGACACCGCAAAGCACCCCGCCGCCGAGCGCGATTCCGAGGCCGATCATCGGCGCATGCACCGCCGACAGCGCCGCGCCGCCGCCGGACGCCATCATGCCAACGACAAGAGCCACCACCCAAGCGTCGGAGCGCTCAGGCTCGCGACCCCCGGCGTGCTCCCTCTGACGTTGCACCATTCGTACCACTGCAAAAACCAGAAGCGTCACCGCACCCACGAGGATCAGGAATCCGAGAAGCGGCCATGTCGAGCTGAAGGCCGTTCCGATGGCCACAAGTGACGCGCCGACCGCGACCAGCGGCATGAGATCGGTATCGCCATCGTCCTTTTTCATGTGGGTCCTTTGACATACGCCTGGACCGAGTCGCAATTCCACTCCAACCCTGAACGGCGGTATCGTCAGGGCAAAAGGCCCGCACCGCTAACCGATCAGGCGCGCCACAGGTGGTCCTGCACCACGGGCCCGATCTTTGCGATGATCTCGTCTTGCGTCATGCCGACCACAGGTGGCAGCTTGAGGATGTAGCGGCAGAGCGCCAGCCCGAAGAGCTGGCTGACGATCAGGCCCGCGCGGGCGTCGGCGTCATCGGCTTTGGTCAGGCCCGCGACGGTCGGCGCGACCTGCTTTGCGAAGACCGCGTGGATCTTGTCGGTCGCATCCTGGTTGGAGGCGGCCGAGCGCAACAGTATCGGCAGGCCGATCGCGCTCCGCTCGCCCTCCCACTGGTTCAGGAAGTGCGCGACGAGGGCGGTGCCAGCCGCGTCGCGCGGGATCGTGTCCGGGTCCGGCAGCTTGAGATCGATCACGACGGCCGCCGCGAACAACCCCTCTTTTGATCCGAAATACCGCATGATCATGGCCGGGTCGATCGGCACGTCTCGGGCGATTTGGCGCACCGAGGCGCCATCATACCCCCTCTCGTAGAACTGCCTTTGCGCGGCCTCGAGGATGGCCTGGCGGGTCGTCTCGGATTTCGGGGGCGTCTTGTCCGTGCGGCTCATATAGATATTTTGCCAACACTCGTTGACTTTTGCAACCGCCTCCTTCAGGAATGAAAAGTCAGCATCTGTTGACATTTTACAACGGGCGGCGGACCTCACGACCTGAAAGGAGCTTGCCATGACACCCGGGCCCAATGTCGTCCGCCACCATTCTCGGCATGGTCCATGCGTCCCGATGATCGCGGTCCGTGTCCGGGACCCTCTGACCCTGTCACTGCAGACGACCTGATCGCCCGCCCCCGTACCAATCGTCATTCAGCAAAAGGACCACTCCCATGCCAAAAATCCTTCTCGCCCCTATCGCCGGGCTCGTGGCCTTCACGCTCGCCAATATCGTGAGCAACCTGCTCTTCTTCCAACTCGGCGCACCCATCTTGTTCGACCCGGACATCCAGTCCGCCAAGGTCATTGATGTGCTCTTCGAGATGGCGCCACGCCCGCTGATGTTCGAGAACGGACCGCTCTACATGGCCTACGGCTTCGCTGTCGGCGCGGTCCACGGGCTGGTTTTCATGATGATCGAACCCGCCCTGGGACGGACCCGTCTGCAGCGCGGGTTGCGCTTCGCCGTGGTGCTCTGGGCGCTCATGGCCGTCTATTTCGAGTTTCACACGCCCTTCAACATGTTCCGCGAACCGCTCGCCCTCGTGGCACTCGAACTTTTCTTCTGGATTTTCGTCGTCCTCGCGGAAGGCCTTGCCCTCTCGTTCGTCTACGAAAGGAGCCGCCATGACCTGGCAACCGCTGTGGAATGACGGGCTGATCATTTCCACCCATGCCCTCGCGGCCCTGGTCGCGAGGGGTGCCGGCACCCTGCAGGTCGCGATGCCGAAAGGCACGACGGGGCATCTGCTGCTTCAATTCGTTTGGGTATGCCACAGACATTTGCCAGATCGTCGCACCGACAGCCTCGAGCCTGTTCAAGGGCGATGAGTGGACACCGCTGTCTGCGCTCGGCGTGGCCCTCGCCGGTCTCGGGAATATCGTCATGTTCCGGAGATGAGCGGCAACCGCCGTCCCGCGGCCCGGAAGGCGCGTTCTGATCGCTCGACACCGCCTGCTGCGGCGGATCAGAGGATCCGCAGTTCATTTGTTTCGCCGGTTATTTGCTCCGCCTGCAAGCTCAGGCGCCAGCCGCCCGCGTCGCCGTGCACCAGACGAATCCCGAGGTCATCGGCCACGTCGCGAAATGCGGCGCCCGGTCGCCAATCCGGTGGGCAGACAAGCGTTATCCGGCGGATGGCCCGGTAACCGGCTGCATGTTGAAGATTGTTTCGCGCCTCTGCCGTCCGGTCCGACGGCCCGTCTTGCCCCGGAGATTCGAACAGCATCGGGCCCGTGGGATCGTCGCTTTCGAGCGCGACGGGTATTTGGCGTCCCGCGGGCAGATAGGGCGGCCGGTAAGGCCAGGTCGGAAAGGCCGGCGCCGCCTGCGCCGAGGCCCGGCGCCACGCGATCCCGATCGGGCAGGTTCCTAGTTCACGCCACCGGGACCTCTCGCGCAACCCCGTGCGCGCGATGTCCGGCGCGCGCGCCGCGGCGGCGTCTTTGAGCACGAGGAATTCGAGGAAGGCGTTGTCGAAACAATAGCAGATGTTCGACGTGCCCTGCCCGGGATGCCGCCGGCGGTAGGTCTCCGTCAGGCCGAGCGCCCGGCCCGCCTGCTCGGCATCCGTCAGGCTGTCATGGAACATGAAGACATGATCGAGAAACACCGCGCCATTCCCCTGTTGCCGTCGTGCAAACGAAACCGCCCGCGCGCGCGTCACCCATCACCCCGGCCGGGCGGTCACCTCGGACCCGGCCGCGGGGGGCAGGACGATCTGCCTTGCCCGCTCGGCGCGACGCGCGATCTCGGTCTCGTCCGGGGGCGGCGCCACGCCGATCACGCGCCGGATCTGGAGATCCCCGATGAGCAGGCTGATGTAGAGCTCGGCCGCCTCCGAGGGCGTGCGGCCCCCCAGACGGCCGGCCGCGGCGGCGCCGGCGAACAGACGCTCGAGCAACGGTACGATATGCTCGCGCCCCGACGCCGCGATCGTCCGGCCGAGCGTGCCGGTATCGGTCGAGTCGGCGGCCGCCGCCCGGTTCAGCGCGATCGCGCGCTCCGAGGTCACCAGCCGCAGGAGGGCCGGGCCGAGCCGCGACAGCGCCGTGTCCGGGTCGCCGTCGCCGCCCGGATACTCTTGCAGGATCTCCGCGGCCGTGCGGGCATTCTCCTCCACCATCGCCCGGAACAGCCCCGGCTTGGAGCCGAACCAGCTGTAGAGCGTCTCGTTGGAGGCGCGCGCCCGCTTGGCGACGGCCAGCATCGAGGTGCCGGCATATCCTTTCTCGGCCAGAACGGCATAGGCCGCCTCGATGATCTGCCGGCGCCGCTCGGATTTCGCGTCGTCCTTCATCTGATTTCCTCGCGGGGTTTACGACAACCGTAATAGTATGTACGGATATGTCAATGCCGTACACTATATTACGGATCAGCAGAAAGGAGATACGCCATGACATGTTCAAACCACACACCCGCACCCCGCCCGGACCGGGCCGCGCTGGCCACCCTCGTCATCCTGCAGGGCCTGATGCTGGCGGCGCTCTACACCGGGACGCCGCCGCATCCGCCGCAGGACATCTTCCTCTTCGCGCTCGGCCCGTTCCTCTCGGCGGCCATCGCGCTCGGCGTGGCGGCTATAATGCTCGACGGGCTGGAAACATCCTGGGGGCGCGGGCTCACGCTGGCGGCCGTCGGCGCGGCGCTGGTGTCCTTCGGGCCGCAGAAATGGTTCGCGGCGAGTTTCGGGGACATCTGGCCGGCCGTCGGCATTGCGCAGATCTGCTGTGCCGTTCTGATCGGCAAGCTTGTCGGACCGGTGCTGCCCAAGCGGGCGGACGACCCCGCCAATGCGAGGAACGCGGGATAACGCGCGCCCTCGCCCGGCCCGCGACGCTGGTCTCGCTTGTGCTCACGGGCGGGATCGCCGGGTTCTTCTATGCCTATTCCGTCTCCGTGATGCCGGGGCTCGATCGAATCGGTGCACCGGCCGCGATGGAGGCGATGCAGGGCATCAACGCGGCGGTCCGCAACCCGGTCTTCTTCGTCACCTTCTTCCTGACCCCGGTGGTGACCCTGCTGGCCGCCGCGATCACATTCAAGACCGGCGCCCGTGTCGCCGCGGTCGCGCTGGCGCTCGCGGCGCTGGTCCATGTCGGCGGGGCTGTCGGGCCCACGGCCGCTGTCAACGTGCCCTTGAACGAGGCGCTTGCCGGGCTCCGACCGCGCTCCGCGGCCAGCCCCGGCGCGCGCTGGACGGACTACGCCCAGCCATGGACGATCTGGAACCACATCCGAACCCTGGCGTCCACGATCAGCCTCGTGCTGGTCGGCTGGGCGCTGGCCGCCATGGGCCCGATGTCGGGTCGTCAATGATCATTGGATATTTAAGCTGGTCGCCCTCCACATCACGGCGTCGCTACTTACCGGGGTGTTCACCCCGGTCCCCGGGCGGACCATGCACGCGGTTCTCTTCGTGCCTGAGGGTCATTCGCGGGGCAGGAGTTGCCAATGAACACACCCGTGCTTTTCAGCGTCACCGTTCTCATATAGGGGACCACCTGGATCGCCATTGCCGCGCAGGTCGGCGAGGTGCCGGTCGCGGTCTCGATCTTCTACCGTTTCGCGCTCGCCGGGTTCCTGATGCTCGCCGCGCTTTTCGCCTTGGGGCGGCTCAGGAAGCAACCGGTGTGGCGGTTCGTGGTCATCCAGGCGCTCTGCCTATTCAGCCTCAACTTCGTCGGGCTCTACACCGCCACCGCAACGATCTCCTCAGGTCTGGTCGCGGTGATCTTCTCGCTGGCGTCGATCTTCAACGCGATCAACGCGCGGGTCTTCTTCGGCGACCGCATCAGCCCGCGGACCGTTGCCGCGGGCGGGCTCGGCGTCGCGGGGCTCGTTCTCCTCTTCTGGCACGATCTCGCAATCTCGTTCGATCCGGCGGCGCTGCGCGGGGTCGGCTGGGCCGTCCTCGGAACGATGTTCTTTTCGTGGGGCAACATGGTGTCCCGGCGCAACGCGATGCTGGGCATCACGCCGGTGACGGCAAACGCAATGGGGTACGGGGATCGGGGCGCTCGGCCTTCTCGGTATCCTCGCCGCAATGGGGCAGCCGCTCGCGCTCCCGACGGGCGGGCTCTACTGGGGCGCGCTTGTCTATCTTTCGGTCGTGGGCTCCATCGGTGGCTTCACCGCCTACCTCGTGCTGGTGGGCCGGATCGGGTCGGTCGGGGCCGGCTATGCCACCGTCCTTTTCCCAATTGTTGCACTGTTCTTATTGAGCCTGTTCGAGGGGTATGAGTGGACTCCGCTGTCCATGCTTGGCGTGGCGCTCGGGAG
>NZ_MSIT01000021.1 GCF_002094885.1 Salibaculum halophilum | reverse complement strand
CCCCCCTTAAGCCACGGCTCTTTTGCAGCCGGAGCGAGCGCAAAAGCAACAACGCCGCCAGTCGCGATGCCCCCTACGTTGGGAGAGGCGGACAAGTTCGCCCATCCGATCAGGATGCCTATATCGGCGAAGTATTGCGGATTGCGCGACCACCGGTAGAAACCGTCGGTTTTCAGCTCTGCTTCCGCGCCGCTGGTCGCTTCGAGGCCGATGCCTAGGGCGTCCTGCAAGTGGGCCACACGCTCGGACAGTGAAAGACCGCGACGGCGGATGTTATTCATAAGTGCTAGGAGAGTGCTCTTTCGGTACGGGCTTTGTGTCGGCGCGTTCTGCGTCGGTTGACCCTCGTCCCGGCGTATGCTGCGCCTGCAAAATGTCTATTTAACGATGCCGCCATGCAGCAAGTGCATGGAGAACGCGGCCCGCCAGAGGAATGGATATTCGGCCACTGCCGCCTGCAGCGCGGAGGGGATCCGCCTCTTGCCTGGCCATCAGCCGTCGTCAGAGACCGGGTTGATCAGATCGTTGACTTTGCCAAGCGCCCGGTATAGCTCACAAAAGGCCGCGTATCGCTCTTCTATCTGGGGGGCCTCTTTGGGGTCCGGGTCGAAGGACCGATCCAGCGAGACCAGCGCGGCTGTCGCATCCGACAGGTTGCCCATCGCGCCCGACGCCGCGCCCGCCATCACCGTGGCGCCGACTGCGCCGACATCGGAGGACGCCACCCGGTCAAGGCTGCGGCCGAGGGCCGTCGCGCGAATTCGACTCCAGGCATCGGAGCGCGCGCCCCCGCCACCATACCGCAGCCGTTGCACGGTTTGCGCACCGCTGGTCTCCACCGCCTCGAGCGCCATGCGGCCCGAAAAGGCGACGCCCTCCATGACTGCGACGACAAGATCGTCCGGGCCGGTCGCGCCTGTCATGCCGCAGAAGGCCCCGCGCGACCGGCTGTCCCAGAGTGGCGCACGTTCGCCCTGCAGATGTGGCAGGAACAGCGGGCCCCGATCCGCGATGTCCCCGGCCAGCCGCGCCAGCGCATCGATCTCCTGACCAACGACCTGTGAAAGCCAGTCAAGCGATGCACCGCCCGATTGCGTCGGCCCTGCGTGCAGCCGCAGCCCGCGCCATTCGGGAAAGGTGACGATCCCCGCGGCCCCTGTGCCACGGCTCGAGATTAGCCCGAGAACGTCGCTCGTGCCCGACAGGTAGAAGGCCTGCCTATCGGCCGCGACCCCCAGACCGAACATGCCGGCCCAGGCATCCATCGTGCCCAAGGCCACCGGCGTGCCCGCGAAGGGATGCCCCGCGGTTACCCGGCCGACAATATCAAGCGGGTCAGCCAGCGGAGGCAGAACTGCCGAGGCCCCGGGCCAGAGGTCCAGAATGGCGCCCGCATATGTCAGGTCTGTCCCGACAAGACCGACGGCCGAGATCGGGTCACTTGCGATTTCGCCCGTCAGACCGGCAATAACATGGTCCTTGGGTAGCAGCACATGGGCTGTCGCCTGCCACAGGTCGGGTTCTAACTGTGCAACCCAGGCCATGCGAGACAATGCGTGACTGGCATCGATCGGGATCGGGGCACCGAGGGCGGCAATCTTGGCCTGAGGCGTGAGCGCCGCGTCCAGCCGTGCCGCCTGAACCGCGGCGCGTGTGTCCTGCCACGTTATGGCCGGGCGCAGGGGACGCGCATTCGCATCGCAGAACACATGCGTGTTGACCTGCGACGTCACCCCGATCGCGGCGACCTGGGCAGCGCGGGGATGTGCGGCAAAACGCGCCAGCGCCGCCTCGACGTGCCGCATCCAGTCGGCAGGGTCCTGTTCCGCCCCTCCTCCGGCAGGGTGAGTCGTCAGACACGGGGCGGAATAGGTCGAAAGACATTCTCCGCCCGGCGCGGTCATCTGCCCCTTGACAGAACTGGTGCCTATATCGAGCCCTATGAGCACGGGATCTGATTGCGTGGCGGCCACGGCCCCTCCTGTTGTCAGTATCTATGGACATCCAAGCGGTCCGTCCGCAAGGTACGCTCAGCAATAAGTCAATACCACAGGGAGAGACACTGTATGACATTCCGTTCAACACTGATCGGCCTGAGCATGGCCATGGGCCTTGGCGCACCGGCCCTGGCCCAGGACGTCGCTGTCATCACGCCCTATCTCGCGCAGCCGGGAACGCAGTTCTACGTGGATGGCTTCACCGCCCGCGCCGAAGAGGCCGGGTGGGATCTAAATGTCATCGACACCGCCGGGGATGTTGCCGCCGTGATCAGCCGGATGGAAGACGTGGTTACCCAGGGCGTCGATGCCATCGTCATAAACGTCGATCCGGCCCAAGTGGGCGCGGGCCTTCAGACGGCCGCGGACGCGGGCATTCCGGTGGTGGGCATGGACGCGGGCAGCGATCCTCTCGTGGCAGCCAACGTGACTTCGAACGGCTATGCCATGGCCGCCGAGACGGCCGTTTATGTCGCCAATCGGATCGGTGGCAAAGGCGGCGTCGTCATGTTCACCTTCGACCCCTTTCCGCCGGTTCAGGTGCGAGGTGTCGTTGCGGATGCGGTGTTTGGCAACTTCCCGGATATCGAGATTCTGGACCGTATCACGCCGGATGTGAGCGATGGCGGCATTGCGGACAGCCGCGCGCAGATGGAAGCAATCCTGAGCGCAAATCCCGAGCCCGGCAGCATCGCGGCGGTCTGGGCCGCCTGGGATCAGCCTGCTCTTGGGGCCTTGCAGGCAATCGAGGCCGCGGGCCGCGATGACGAGGGGATCGTGATCACCGGGATCGACGCGAACCCGCAGGCCCGCGACGCCATCGCTGCGGGCGGCAATTTCGAGGCTTCGGTGGCGCAGGACTTCGAAGGCATCGGCACGGCTGCCGCGGATACGGTCGCAAGGCTGTTGGCCGGCGAGGACCTTGTCCGGCGCGTGATCTACGTTCCGACGCAACTCATCACCTCCGCGAACGCGGACTAAGGACCAAAGGGTGCGCGGCCCCGTTTTGGGGCCGCGCCCGGCGTCATGACCCAATTCGATCTCACCCATATCGGGCGGTGCTTTGGCGCCGTGACGGCGCTTGACGATGTGAGTCTCACGCTCAGCTCGGGCGAGGTTCATGCGCTCATGGGCGAAAACGGCGCCGGCAAGTCCACGCTGATCCGTATCCTCGCGGGGCTCGATCGCCCGGATACAGGCTGGCTGGCGCTGGACGGCACGGCGCTGCCACGCAACAGCCCTGCGTCGATACGGGCGGCGGGCCTGCGCTTCATTCACCAGGAGCTGCACGCGGTGTCAGGCCTGTCGATTGCGGAAAACATGCACCTCGACCACCCGTACCCGCGGCGGCTGGGGCTGGTGAACTGGCGCGCGCTGAACACAGCTGCGGCGCAGGCGCTGGGGCGGCTGGGCCTGGGCAGGCTCGATCCCAGGCGGCCGATGTCGGACCTTGGCCCGGGGGACCAGATGCTTGTGCGCATCGCGGCAACGCTGATCGGGGACGGCCCGAGCGCGCCCTGGCTTTATGTCATGGACGAACCCACGGCCGCGCTGACCTCCGAGGAGTCCGAGCGCCTGTTCGATGTCATCGGCGACCTGACCCGGCAGGGGGCGGGCATTCTCTATGTCTCGCACCGCATGCCGGAGGTTCTGCGGCTGGCCGACCGGGTGACCGTGCTGCGCGATGGCCACAGGGTCTCGACGCAGCCGCTGTCCGAGACCAGCCAGCAGACCATCATCGAGCAAATGACGGGCCGGGACCTCAGCGGCCTGTTCCCGGACCGGCACGGGGACCAGGCCCCGGGCCCCGAGGTGCTGAGCGTCGTCGGCCTGCGGGCTGGACGCGTGATTTCGGCTGACCTGTCGGTTCGGGCCGGGGAAATCCTGGGAGTGGCCGGGGTGGCTGGCTCCGGACGCGGCGCATTGCTGCAAGCCATCGTCGGCGCCATCCCGGCCGAAGCGGGAACGGTGGCGGTCAACGCGGTGCGTGTGCGCGGTTCGCCCGCCGAGGCTTGGCGCCACGGCATCGCCTATGTCCCACGCGAGCGCCGGTCGCAGGGTCTGATGCTCGGGCGGGCAATCTTCGAAAATGTGGCGCTGCCGCATTTGGGCGCTTTGGCCCGGGCAGGGCTGTTTCTGAACCACGGCCGACAGCGCCGGCTGGCTCGGGATCTGGGGCGGGCCGTTACACTCAAGGCCGCCTCGGTCGACCAGAGCTGTCGCGAGCTTTCGGGCGGCAATCAGCAGAAGGTGCTTTTCGCGCGGGCACTGGCCGGAAACCCCCGGGTTCTTCTGCTCGACGAGCCCACGCGCGGCGTCGACATCGGTGCCAGATTCGAGATCTACCGCCTGATCCACCGCCTGAGCGCCCAAGGCATTGCCATCCTCATGGCCTCTTCGGATCTGCCCGAGATCATCGGGCTTTGCGACCGCATCGCGGTCATGCGCGACGGGCGCGTGGCCGAGACCCTCGATGCCGAGGGTCTGAGCGAGGCCGCGCTTCTTGCGCGCTTTTATCACATCGACAAGACAGAACAGGTGGCATGATGTGGCTGATCCGACGCTTCGGCGGGCTTTTCGGCATGATCGCGGTGGTGGTCTTTTTTGCCGCAAGTCTGCCCGAGACCTTCCTGACCCTGCGCAACTGGCTCAACATCGGCCAGCAAATCAGCATGCTGGCCGTCATCGCGGCCACCATGACCGTGGTGATGGTCATGGGCGACTTCGATCTCTCGGTCGGTTCCATGGCCTCGCTGTCAGGCATCGTTGCCGCGACGCTGTTCGTGCAGGACTGGTCGATCCCGGCGGCCGTTGCCGCGGCCGTCGCCGTGGGGCTGGCGGGTGGGCTGTTCAACGGGATCATCGTTAGTCTCGTGGGAATCCTGCCCTTTGTCGGAACCTTGGCGACCCTGACCGTCTTCAGCGGCCTGGCCTTCTTGATCAGCGACGGCCGGACCATCTTCGGGCGCGATATTCCCGCGCCCTTTGGCGATTTCGCGCGCGGCGGACCACCTCTGGCCAGCGTGGATGACCGCGTGCTGTTGCTGCCGAACCTCGTGATCGTGGCCGCCCTGGTGGTGCTTGTCGTCTGGGTGGTGCTTGAACAGACGACCTATGGCCGCCGCCTCTATGCCATCGGTGGCAATCGCGAGGCGGCCCGCCTGGCCGGTGTTCCGGTCCGGACCCTGCGCCTGACTGCCTTCGCCTTCACCGGGGTCGGGGCCGCGCTGGCGGGCTTGATGTATGCAAGCCGGGTGGCCTCGGCCAACCCGACACAGGGCGACGGCCTGATGCTGACGGCGATCGCAGCGGTCTTCCTGGGCATGACGCTAACCCGGGACGGGCAGCCAAGGGTCCTGGCGACGCTCGTTGGCGTTGTGGTGCTGGGGGTGCTCGACAACGGTCTGACGCAGATGCGTGTCGACAGCTACGTGCGCGAAGTCCTGGTCGGGACGATCATCCTGATCGCCGTGGGGCTGAGCGCCCTGGGCCGGGACGGCCTGGTGCGCCGATAGCCGGAAAAGCGACGATGGCCGGCCCGCCACATTGGACGGGCCGACTTCGAGGGCAAGGATCAGAATGGGCTGTCAGGGTAGAAGTATTGCTCTGCGTTTTCTTTGGTCGCCAGCCCCAACCCGAGGGTGAAAGTGCCGGACACCGGCGCGTTCTACGTCAGACCGACGGCCGTCATCTCGATGGCGGCCAGAACGCCCTCCGCCATATCGTCGTCCAGCGCCCAGACCGCGTCGATCTGTTCGTGCTTGGATAGGAAGTCCTGCACCAGGTTGAAGCTGTCGTCGCGGTTCCAGTTGCCGTGCCCAATGTCGAAGATGTTGGTTCCAGAGCCTTTGGCGAGTGTGCTGAATGATACGTCATGGTTGTTCTTATAGAAGCGACCGGCCAATTGCTGCCGTTCGCAACGTCACTCTGTCGCTGCAGTCGCAACCCGCATTGCCGTCATTCGCTGCGGCAGCATGTACACGGGGTCATTGAACTCACACTCTACGAGACAAGACGCAAATTCATTGCAATTGCTCCAATGACCAACCCGGTTTTTTGTAAGCGCGACTTGGCTTCCACCTTCCACGGTGTTCCGGGCAATGCGAGACCGTTCTTGTCGTGAGGCCGGGAGTGCGTTTCGCAATGTGTGCGAAGAACGCGTTTCTCAGGTCGTTGGGTGTAGAGATCCATGCGTCCGGGCAACGACGCTGGCTGGATGAGGTGAAGGCGCGGGTTGTCGTGGAGACCCTTCGGCCTGGTGCAGCGGTCAACGCCGTAGTGGCGCGGTTCGGCATCCGTCCGAACCAGTTGTCGGCTTGGCGGCGCATGGCCAAGGACGGCGGTCTGGTCCTGCCGGCCGATGAGCGCGATGGGGATCAGGCGGTGTTCGCGCCGCTCGTGGTCTGTGATGCGGAGGGGTCTGTGCCCGACGCGTATGGCAGCGCCACCGGACGCGATGTCCGGATCGCGGTTGGCGAGGTGGTAATCCAGCTCGAGGCTGACACGCCCGCCGCTCGCATCGCCGAGATCGTCCGGGCGCTCTGAGCGCACGCGCGATGCTGCCCGCGCACAAGGCCCGTGTCATGGGCACGACGCAGCCGTGGGATTTCGGAAAGGGCCATGACGGGTTGGCGGCGCTGGTTCAGTCTGTGCTGAAGGAGGATCCGTTCACCGGCACTGTGTTCGTGTTCCGCGATGGGCCATTCGTGCGGGCGTCAGTGGGTGCGCCACTGGTTCGAGAACCCACTGGCGACGGTGCAAGCACAATGGTGAATGCGGGCGGCTCGGCTGAAGATCCTGTTCTGGGACGATGAGGAGGATCAGGAAACAGTCCGGGGGACTGTTTCCCCGACGAATGGTTTGGTGATGGCCTAAAAGCGCCTTGAGGAAACGACCTCCACCTGGCCGGCCATCCGGAACGGGGTGATGACCCTGAACCGGGCGCAGTTCGAGGCGCTGTTCGCCGGCCTGGACTGGCGCCGGGTAAAGGTGCTGGAGGCGCGCCGGCCGGCTGCGGCAGAATGAATCGGGCGGCTGATCTGGCGCGCATTGCCAGTCGGTTCGGGGTATATTTCACGCATGTCGGCTCTGGTCGGCTCTGCCTGATATCGACCTTTCGGCCATCCCCGAGGACCAGCGCGATGCGATCGCCGCACTGCTGCGCGAGAACAGCAACCTCAAGGGCGAGAAGTCCAGCCTGCAGCAGGTCGTCAAGCGTCTCGAGCACCTGGTGGCCGAGCTGAACCATGTGGTTCACGGCAAGAAATCCGAGAAGCTCGACGCGGACGACCGACAGCTGGCCGTCGAGGGCGAGCCGATGGATCGGTCGCCAAGGTTGCGCCACCGGTTTGAGCGACCGCGGGCGACGATCCGAGAGATATTGCCGAGCGAGACGGCCGTCGCCGAAGTCGAGAAGCGGCGGGACCAGCAGACCGCGTCCGATGACGCGCTGCAGCCGGGCGGCGAACTGCGCGGTCATCGGGCAGTCGTGGACTTGGGCATACCCGGATCGAATGCCGCTGACACTCACACGGCGGATGAAGCTCAGGTCAAGATCACTCGGCTCCTTGGCCGAGAAATGATTGTAAACAGACAAACAATACAATCATACTTTAACTTGCAATGTTTGTTTGCATCCGGCATGCTTCTTCCAGGTTCTGGGTCGCCAGACCAGCAAGCAGGGAGGAAAGAATGTATACACTAGCAAGGCGTGAATTCCTTGGAGCACTGGGCGGTGTAACAGCTGCCAGTGCGCTTCCGGGTGCATCCTGGGCTCAGGGACGCCCCGCGCTTACCGTTGGCGTTCAGCGCCTGCCAGAGAACATCAGCCCGGGACGGGACACGGCAGACTACACCGTGCCGACCACATACAATGTGTTCGACAAGCTGATCGAGCTGGACTTCAGCAACAACATGAGGCCTGGCCCCGGGCTCGCGACATCGTGGCAGATCGAGGATCACACGACGATCACCTTCACCCTGCGCGAGGGCGTGAAGTTCCACAATGGCGACACGATGACCGCCGAGGATGTCGCCTTCACTTTCTCGACAGAACGGCGCGAGGGCGACGGCCCGGTGCGGCTGTCGCAATTCTTCTCGAACATCGACCGCGTCGAGATCGTCGATGACCTGACCGTCCGGATCACGATGGATGGTGTCGACCCGCTGATCGAACAGCGTTTCGCGATGTGGAGCGGCGAGATCGTCAACAAGCGAGCGTATCAGGAGGCGGATTCGTACCTTGCCTGGGCGTTGAACCCGGTCGGGACAGGTCCGTTTCGTGTCACCGCGCTCAATACGGATGCCTTCGAATTGGAGGCGTTCGACGACCACTGGCGCGGCGCGCCGAACCTGTCGTCGATCCGGTTCGTTGAGGTTCCGGAGGTTGCCGGCCGTATCGCCGGCCTCGCGTCCGGCGATTTCGATGTCATAACCGTCGTGCCACCGGATCAGATCGACACCATCGCGCGATATGACGATATCGAGGTCGTGGGCGGCCCTGGCGCCAAGATGCGAATTCTGATCTTCAATCAAGGCGAATTTGCGCATCCGATGATGAAGAACAAGCACTTCCGCCGTGCGCTGACATTCAGCATCGACCGGCAACTGATTGCGGACGCGCTCTTCTCCGGGCGGGCGAGTGTTCCCAACGGACTGCAATTGCCCGGCTTCGGCCCGATCTATGATGCCGACTACCCGAAACCCGTGTTCGACCTGGGGCGCGCGCAGGAAGAGCTGGAGTTGTCGGGATATGATGGAGAGGTCATCGACTATCCGTTGCTCCCTAACGTGATCGACAGCGAAGTGGCCGTTGCGGAGGTTCTGCGGGAGATGTGGAAGGCTGCTGGCATCAATGTCGATCTGCAGATCCGCGAAAACTGGAGCCAGATCACCAAGGGCGAACACTCGATACGGAACATGTCGGCGACCATGGTGTGGCAGGACCCGGCCACGATCCTTTGGCGACTTTTCCGCCCCCCGGTCATGGAAGGGCGCGGATGGGCCTGGGTCAACGAAGACTTCAATGCCGCCGGACGTGTGCTGGAAACCGACCCTGATCCTGCGGCGCGAAAGGCGGCGTTCCGGACCATGATGGACGAATGGGGCACGAATGACCCGATGGGCGCCATCCTGTTCCAGGAAGTCTGGCTCTACGGAAAAACGAAGGACCTTGACTGGCGACCTTACGAGTTGCCGTATCTGGACTTTGGTCCGAACAACGTCTGACCCAGAAGAACGGAAGGCGCGCCCCGGGTCACCACGCGGGGCGCGTTCTGATTATTATGCCTCGACAGCGAAACGGCAGCAGCTTCCACCGGCTTGGCGGAAGTGGACAGGCATGATCATGTAGCAGTTGTCCACTGGCGTGCGGATCTCGGTGCGGTCGGGTCCTGACAGGCCAACAAGAGTGCCGCGTTCGGGGAAATAGGTTCCGCTGGCAAAGTCGGCCACGAAGGAGAACGGCGCTTCGGGCAAGACGGTTTCCACGATCGTGAGCTTCTTCTGACCAATTGCCTGTCTGGGGCCCTTTCTGTCGATCAACCCGGCACAGGCCAGGAAATCACGCACGATCTTCAGCCCGGTGGCAATGGAGCTCGACTGCCAGTGCTGCCCGGCTTCGACCTGGATCGCGACGGCCGGGCGCGTGGGGTCGCCGAAACGGCCGTAGTCGCGCAGTCGCACCCGGTCTGCCTGGTGCATTGCGCCGCTCAAGACGAATGGCACCGACTGCATTCCGGAAACGAACTCGATCGTTGCCGGTTTCCTGGTCAAGAGGGCGACCGGCGCTCCAACGCCCTGCATTGTATGCAAGTCCAACAGATAATCGGCCGCGCTTATGATGGGCAGCAGTTCACGGGCTCGCTGAACCTCCGCGCGATCATCGGTGTCATCCACGAGTTCCCGCCCCCACACCCGGTTGATGTCGACATCGATGAAGCGGCCCAGGTAGGGGCGGCTCGGGTCGAACGCATGGTAGGCTGCCGGATTGCCGAATATCAGCGACAGTTGCCCGACAAGCGGCTGAATGCCATTGTCCAGAAGACTTTCGAGGATTGCGGCGCCGGCAATTTCGTTGCCGTGCATTGCCCCCAGAACCACAACCCTGGGTCCGGGCGCAAGTCCATCGAAAGTCCAGGCATACGGAACCCCGCGGTTCCCGGCAGCGAAGCGCGTGATGTCGGGCGGCTCTATCTCGACGTTCAGATAATCGCGCGACAGTTCGTCAATCTGGTAGGCGGCCATACAAAAACCCCATAATACATTTTGTTTGACAAACAATCATGGATAACGCCAAATGACAACAACTAAGGAGATCGCCGTGTCCGAAAGTCCCGACAACCAAACGCTGATCGACGCGCTTCGAGATGAGTTTTCCAAGCTTTCGGGGGGCAGCCGACTGCCGACAATTCGCGAGATCGCGGCGCAGTATGGTGTCAGCCAGTTCGGTGCACAGCGCGCATTTGAAGCTCTCAAGGAAGAGGGGCTCATTCAGAGCTTCGTGGGCCGAGGGTCATTCACTGCCGGTGCACGGCCCGTCGCGTCGCCCTCGCAGCGTGCCCGAGTTCTCATCGTTTCCCATGCGACCCCAAGCTTTCGGGGCGCGGAGATCGCCGAGCACATGTTGTCGTTTCTCAACGCGTCGCAACACAAGACGATTCATGTCTCTTACACGGATGTGGACGACCTGTCCGACCTGTTGGGCCGCGGCGGGTTTGATATCTGCGTTCTGCAACCGCGGCGCTCCGTTCTGCCGGTCGAGGCGTTGGAATTGCTCAAGTCCAAGGCGAAACACATGATCGTTGAAGGCCGCCAGCTGGAGTTGATGGATGTCGATGTATTCCTGCGCAATCGGGCCAAGAGCATGGCGATCGCCTTGCATCACCTTCGATCGCTCGGACACAGTCACATAGGCTTCATCACCGAACGCTTGGACACGGCAGCCGGATATGGCGAGGTTGAAAACCTGTTCAATCAGATGTTGTCCGCCGATCCGGACATGCAAGAAGGCCCGGTGCTGCGTATCAGCGAGCCAGATCAGAGCCAGGCGCTTTCGGAACTCATTGCCGAGGGCCTCAATGAAGCCCGGGATGCCGGTGTATCTCTTCCTACTGCATATATCGTCTCTGGACGGTTTCAGGCCGGAGACATCAGGCAAGGGTTCGGCGCCGCAGGTCTGAGTGTCCCGACTGATGCCAGCATCGTTCATCTTCGCGCCGTCTCGGATGAGAGCAGGACGCTCACGACGGTAGGTCGCTCGGCCCGGCATGTGGCGCAGGGTGTTGTCGAGCTGGTCAACTGGCGACTGGCCAATCCGGGCGAGCCGAGTGGACTGGTTCTTGATGATCCTGCGCTCGAGGTCGGCGAGTCATCTCGTTCGCTGCTGGGAGGCACATCATGACGGGTGAGCGCGTCCCACTCGCCATCGAAGGGTTGACCGTATATCACCACGCCGTGGACGCCCCTGTGATCGAAAACCTGGCGCTGTCTGTCAAACCCGGGGAAATCAGGGGGTTGGTCGGCGAAAGTGGCAGTGGCAAATCGATCACATGCATGGCAGCACTCGGTCTTCTGAACGATGACTGGCAAATCTCCGGCCAGATCGCTCTGGCTGGCAACAGGACGCTTCAAGCCGTAGCCGAGCGGCGCGGGTTCGATGCGGCGATGATCTTTCAGGATGCAACCTCGTCGCTGAACCCGATCCAAACGATTGGACAACAGTTGACCGAAACGGTGGCCCGGCTGAGGCGTTTGTCCAGAGCAACGGCGCGGCGGGTGGCGCTGGACCTGCTGAAGCGCGTTGATCTGCCGGAGCCGGAAGCCCGATACGACTATTATCCGTTCCAACTATCCGGCGGCCAGAATCAGCGTGTCATGATCGCACTCGCGCTTGCCGGTCAACCGCGCATCCTCTTCGCGGACGAACCCACAACCGCGCTTGATGTGACCATCCAGTCCCAGATCCTGGAGCTGTTGAAATCCATACGCGACGAGACTGGCATGGGGATCGTCTTCGTCACGCATGACCTCGGCGTCATCGAGGATATCTGCGATACCGTTTCCGTGATGTACTCCGGTCGCATCGTGGAAAGCGGGCCTGTCACCGACATCATTGACCGGCCGGCGCACCCCTACACGAGCGGGCTCATATCATCCATGCCGACGCTCGCCGGGCAGATACCCGCGGGCATTGCGGGTCAGGTTCCCGCACCGGGGCAGCGCCCCACTGGGTGCGCATTCGCACCACGCTGCAGCGAGGCGCGCCCGGATTGTCGGACCGAGCCGCCGAGACTCGTTGCATTCTCTGCCGGCAGGGACGTTGCCTGCCTCAACCCTCTCGGTGGAAATCACGCGGCAGAGCAGAGCCGGTTGGACCACCGCCATTGCCCGAATAAGTCCACCCGGCAAGAGCCGATTGCAGAAATAAAGAATGCGGCCTGCGACTATCGGGTCGGTGGCGGCGGCGTGTTTCGTGCTGTCTCGAATGTGTCCTTCGACATCAATGATCGTGAGAGCGTTGCGGTGATCGGAGAGAGCGGCAGTGGCAAGTCGACAATCGGCAAGCTCCTGTTGGGCCTGGAAGCCCCTGCTGAGGGTGAGATACTGTTTTCCAGGGAACCGGTACCGTTACTCGGCACAGTTTTGCATCGTGCCTATGCCCGGTTCGTCCAGTTGGTTCCTCAAAATCCTTACCTGTCCCTGGACCCGCGGGCGACGATCGGGAACCAGATACGCGAACCTCTGATCATCCACCGTATCGGCACACAGGCCGAGCAGCTGCACAAGCGGGACGAATTGTTGGAAGCTGTCGGCCTCGGCCCGGAATTCGCAGACCGATATCCGCACGAGATCAGTGGTGGTCAATGCCAGCGTGCCGTCATCGCGCGCGCCCTCTGCCTGCAGCCGCAGATGCTCATTTGCGACGAAGCGACGGCCTCGCTGGACGTTTCCGTGCAGGCGCGGATCATTGCACTCCTCCGCGAGCTTCAGGAACGCTTCCAGCTTTCTCTTGTCTTCATAACACACGATCTTCGTATCATTCGCAGCCTCTGCCAGAAGGTGGCGGTCATGCAGAAAGGCGAGTTGGTCGAATTCGGCACAGCCGAGCAGGTGCTTTCCACACCATCTCATCCCTACACGCGCGCATTGTTGGCGGCCGTGCCTGAAAAAAAGAAGGAATTGGCATGATGATCCGCGTGATCACGAGACGTATTCTGCGTGCATTGCTCACACTGTTTCTGGTCGTAACCTTCGTTTTCTTTGTCCTGCGTCTGACCGGTGATCCGGTATCGGCAATGATGCCCGACGACACCGACCCTGCGATCATGGATCAGATGCGAGAAGACTGGGGGCTGAATCGTCCGCTTGCAGTGCAGTATGCCGACTACTGGATGGGACTTGCGCAAGGCGACTTTGGCAATGCCTACCGTGACGGTCGACCCGCGCTCGAGGTCGTCAGCGAACGTATTCCCGCGACGCTGACGCTCACACTGACGGGGTTCGCTTTCATCGTGATCGTGGGTTTTCCGCTTGGCATCCTGGCCGCAATAAACCGCGGAACGGTCATTGATCGTGGAATCATGACCCTGTCTGTGACAGGCTTCAGTCTGCCCAATTTTTTCTTGGGAATTCTGCTGATCCTGCTGTTCTCGGTGCAACTTCGCCTTCTGCCCGCCTTCGGAAGCGACAAGTGGTATAACCTGCTCATGCCCGTCTTCACGCTTGGCACCGCAGGAGCGGCAGTTATCGCCCGGTTCGTCCGCTCGTCGATGCTAGAGGTCCTGAGTGCGCCCTATATCCGTGCCGCTCGGGCGAGAGGGGTCCAGGAGCGACAGATCATCTGGCGGATCGCGCTTCCCAACGCGGCAATCCCGACAATTACCGTCCTCGGCTTCATGGTCGGCGCACTGATCAGCGGTTCTATCGTGACGGAATCCGTTTTTGCCTGGCCCGGCATCGGACGGTTGCTGATCGACTCGGTCACGCAGCGCGAACTTGCCATCGTTCAGACGATCGTCATGCTCACGGCATTCTCAATGGTCGTGGCAAATCTCACGGTCGACCTTCTCTATCTCATGATCGACCCGCGTCAGCGGTATGCAGCGACAAGCGGAGCCTAGAAAATGAGCGCAAAAGCCAACGCCGCATCTGAACCCAAAAAACGAAGTCGTCTTCGGTTCACGCGTGGCCTTGGGCAATCTCCGCTGCTTGTTCGATGCGCGGCGGTTTGGCTTTCGCTCGTTGTTTTCGTAGCGTTTTTTGCCCAGTGGATCATGCCTTATGATCCGGAGGCGACGTCACTGTTGGCGCGCCTCGAAGCGCCCGGTACATCGACCAGGACAGGTGCCTTTCATCTGCTGGGCACGGATCACCTGGGACGTGATCTGTTTAGCCGCCTGCTTACGGCGATTCAGCTTACAATGGCGGTCGCTGTCTTCGGCACGGTGTTCGGTGCCATCGTGGGCAGCGCGATCGGATTCATCGCGGCCCGCTTCCGCGGTATAGTCGACGACCTGATCATGGTGCTTGTCGATTTCCAGGCCTCGATGCCGTTCGTCATCATCGCGCTCTCGGTCATCGCCGTGACCGGCACGGGCAACCTTCTCTTGTTTGTCCTGCTGGTTGGTTTTCAGGGTTGGGAAAGGTATGCGCGGATCACGAGAGGCATGACACTTGCAGCCGTCAATCACGGCTACGCGTCGGCCCTGAGCCTGCTTGGCGCGGGGACACTGCGGGTCTACTTGCGGCACATTCTGCCCAACATCGCCGCGGCATTGATCGTGCAAATCACCATCAATTTTCCCGAAACGGTCCTCCTCGAGACCTCAATGAGCTTCTTGGGCGTTGGTATTCAACCGCCGAACACCTCCCTCGGCAATCTGCTCAGCTATGGGCGCGATTATCTTCTCAACGCGTGGTGGATTGCGGCTGTTCCAGGTTTCGCAATATTCTTCACAACGCTCGCCATGAGTATTATCGGAGACTGGTTGCGGGATACATTGGACCCAACAACCCGTTCGGGAGCGTAGGGATTGCGGTGACCTGCCACGGGATTTTCCTCCACCGCCGATTAAAGTTCTGCCCAACCTGGGGACGGACAATGAAGCGAACGAGATTTACGGACGAACAGATCACCGGTATCCTCTCCGCGCGCGGTCAGGCGTGAGACCGCCACCGGTTCCAGGGCCACGCCGAACAGCGCGAAGTGCGCTGACCTGTGCCGCAAGCAGGCATGTCGGAAGGCCCCTTTTACAACTGGACGGCCAAGTTCGATGGCATGACGGTATCAGAGGCCAAGCGGCTTAAGGCGCTCGAGGATGAGAACGCCAAGTTGAAGAAGCTTCTTGTCGAGCAGATGCTGGATCTGGCTGCCATGAAGGATCTGGTTTCAAAAAAGTGGTTAGGTGAGCCCTTGATGCCCCACTGGTCCGAGCACCATTGGCGACGGGACCGAACTGACCAGTAACGCGATCCTGCGGTGGTGGTCCGAGCATCGGATCGAATGGCACTACGTTGCGCCCGGAAAGCCCATGCAGAACGGCTTTGTGGAGAGTTTCAATGATCGGATGCGCGACGAGCTGCTTAACGAGACCATGTTCCGCAACCTGGCCAGCGCGCGGGTCGTCGTCGCCGACCGGGCCGCCGACTACAACACCCAACGCCCGCATTCGGCATTGGATTACCAAACACCGTCTGACTACGCACGAACCCTGACCACCGCAATCGCCCGCCCCGCTGCGCGAGATGAGAGCTCCGCGCGTCGGTCGATTGCTCAACCCACGCCAATCGGCGTAAACTCCAAACGGACGCAGGTCGCGGCTGGATAAAAGTTCAGTGGCAGGTCACATTCGCAATGATCCCCGCGAAGCTTGGGCCGCGCAGCCCATCGGCCTTGCCCGCCACTGGCCTGTGGTGTCCGCGCCCGGGGCGGGCGAGGCAATTTCGCGATACGCGGCACCATGGCCGGTTTGTTGGCGCGCGTTTCCGCATCCACGCACCCGGCCTCACACGGTTTCGGAAAAGCCGCGGATCGCGCCCCGCCTGGTCCCGGCATCGTCTTGAGCGGACGGCAATTCCGCGTGCTCGCCGGCACCGTGGCCGCGCGGGACATGGTTTCGCGGCTTGGCGACGGCGCGTCCCGACCTAGCTGCCGCGTCTGACCCATCGAAGGAGACATCCGATGCCCCGATCCGCCACGGTCGTGCTGTCTGACCTTGCCTTGCCCGCCCGCATCGGTACCTACGACTCGGAGGACACGGTGCCCGAGGGGCATCTGCTCGATCTGACGCTCTGGATCGACCCGGCGCTGGTGCTGGTGGCGGGCGACGGGATGGCGCATGTCTTCGACTATGATCCCCTGTTGGCCGAGGTCGACCGACTTGCCCGCGACGGGCCTTATGCCACGCAAGAGTGGTTGATGTCTCGCATCGCGCGCGCCTGCGCCGTGCATTCCCCGGTTCTCGCGCTCGACATGACGCTGCGCAAATACCCGGCCCGCGCGGACAGCGGTACGCTGGGCGTGTCGCTGCATCTGGATGCCGCGGCGCTGGACGAGCTGCGCTGAGCCATCCGTCGCATTGCCTTCGCGTGCGGCCGCGATATCTGCCGCCCCAGCAGGAGACCGGACATGCCCCACACCGAGGCGACCCGCGCGGCGGGCACGCAGATACTGGCCGATTTCACCCCGCGCATGGGCCGGCGCTATGCCAACGGGCGCAACACCGACCGCGGGTCGGGCGCGCATCGCGATGTCTCGACCCTGTCGCCCTACCTGCGGCGCAGGCTGGTGACGGAACGCGAAACCGTCGCCGCCGCGCTTGACGAGCACGGCCCCGAGGCGGCCGAGAAATTCGTGCAGGAAGTGATCTGGCGCGGTTACTTCAAGGGCTGGATGGAACGCCGCCCGCAGGTCTGGGCCAGCTACCGCGACGGGCTGGACGATGACCTTGCCGTGCTCGACACCGACCGCCGCCTGCGCCGCGACGTGGCCCGCGCCGAGGCGGGCGAAACGGGGCTGGACTGTTTCGATGCCTGGGCGCGCGAACTGGCCGAGACGGGCTATCTGCACAACCACGCGCGGATGTGGTTCGCCTCGATCTGGATTTTCACGCTGGACCTGCCCTGGCGGTTGGGGGCCGATTTCTTTTATCGCCATCTGCTGGACGGCGACCCGGCCTCGAACACGCTGGGCTGGCGCTGGGTCGCGGGGCTGCACACGCGCGGCAAGCCCTACAAGGCGCAGGCCTGGAATATCGCGAAGTTCACCGATGGCCGCTTTGCCCCTCGGGAGGCCGACCTGGCCGCGGACGTGCAGGGGCTGGACCACCTCGAGCCCGAGGGGCTGCCGCAGGTTCAGCCCCTGCGCCGCCCGGTGCCGCCCGATCCTCAGGTGCCCACCGCGCTGCTGGTCACCGAGGAGGACGGCTGCCTTGAGGATTTTCCGTGCACGAACTTCGACATTCGCGCCGCCGCCTCGCTGAGCGCGAGCCACCTGCGATCGCCGCGCGAGGTGTCTGGGGACGTGGCCGATTTCGAGGCCTGCGCGCTGGCCGATACCGCCCGGCGCGCCGGTATCGAGGCGGTGCCGCTGCGCGCCGGCGTGCCCGGTGACCTCGCGCGCTGGGCCTCCCGCGCCGGGGCGCGCCAGATCGTCACGCCCTATGTGCCGACCGGTCCGCTGCGCGACTGGCTGGAGGCGGCGCAGCCCGCGCTGGCGCAGGCCGGGATCACCCTGGCCGAATGGCAGCGCGACTGGGACGGTCTGATCTGGCCGCATGCCACCGCCGGGTTCTTCAAGGTCAAGAAACAGATCCCGCGCATCCTGCACGCGGCGGGCCTGTCATGACGCGGACGCTGGTAATCGGCGCCGGCATGGCCGGGATCGCCTGCGCGCGGGCGCTGAACGACGCCGGCCACCCGGTGCGGCTGATCGACAAGGGCCGCGGCATCGGCGGGCGCATGGCGACCCGCCGGGCCGAGACGCCGGCGGGCCAGCCGTTGCGTTTCGACCACGGGGCGCAATACGTCACCGCCCGCGATCCCGCCTTCGCCGCGCTGCTGGAGGGGTCGCAGGCGGCGGCGCTATGGGCCGATGGCGCGGCGCATCCGCACCACGTGGGCCTGCCGGGCATGTCCGGGCTGCCCCGCGCCCTGGCCGACGGGCTGGACGTGTCGCTGGGCGTCGCGGCCACCGCGGTCAGCCGGGCCGGGCCGGTGTGGCAGGTGACAACCGATGCAACTGTGATCGAGGCCGAGCGCGTGGTGCTGACGGTGCCCGCGCCGCAGGTCGCCGCGCTGATCGGGGCCGACCACCCGCTCACCGCCCAGCTGGAGGACGTGCGGATCGCCCCCGGCCTGACGCTGATGGCCGCCTTTCCCGCAGATGCGCCCGCGCCCTTCGCGAGCCGGCGGTTCGAGGACGGACCACTGGCCTTCATCGCGCGCGACAGCAGCAAACCGCGCCGCCCGGACGGGGCCGTCACATGGGTGGCGCAGGCCGGCCCGGCCTGGTCGGCCGCGCATCTGGAAGAGGACACCGCGACGATCGCCTGCCGGATGCTGCCCCTGCTGTGCGCCGAGATCGGCGCGGCGGCGGAGAGCGCGCTATACGTCGCGGCGCACCGCTGGCGTTATGCGCGGGTGACGACGCCGCTGGGCCAGCCTTTTCTGACCGATGCCACCGGAACGCTGCACCTGGGCGGCGATTGGTGCCTTGCCGGCCGGGTCGAGGCGGCCTGGACCAGCGGCCGCGCCATCGCCGCGGACATCCTGGGCGATGACGATGCGTGAGGACCCGCGCATCGCCGGGCTTGCCCGCCTGATCGCGGGGGCACTGCGCCCCGCGCCGGGGGCGGGGCGCGTGGTGCTTGCGCTGACCATGGGCGCGCTGTGCCACGCGCTGTTCGCCGCGGCGGTGCTGGCGATGATCGTGGCGATGTTCTTCGGGCTGAGCGAGAGCCTCGGCCGCGTGCCCTGGCCCTGGGCCGCGCTGGCCAACGCGGCGCTGATCCTGCAATTCCCGCTGGCGCACTCGGCCCTGCTGACACCGCGCGGCGGCCGGCTGTTGGCGCGGCTGATCCCGGGCCGCCATGGCGGCACACTGGCCACCACGACCTATGCGGTGATCGCCTCGGCGCAGTTGCTGGCGCTCTTCGCGCTCTGGACGCCCTCGGGCCTCGTCTGGTGGCGCGCCGAGGGGGCGGCCTTCTGGGCGATCTGCACCGCCTATGCCGCGTCGTGGTTGTTGCTCATCAAGGCCAGTTTCGACGCCGGGGCCGAGGTGCAGTCGGGCGCGCTGGGCTGGATGTCGCTGCTGGCCGGACGCAAACCGGTCTTTCCCGACATGCCCGTGCTGGGCCTGTTCCGCGTCATCCGCCAGCCGATCTACGTCGCCTTCGCGCTGACGCTCTGGACGGTGCCGGTCTGGACGCCGGACCAGCTGGTGCTGGCCGTCAGCTATACCGCCTATTGCCTTCTGGCCCCGCGCCTGAAGGAACGCCGCTTTGCCGCACGCTTCGGTGATCGCTTCGAACGGTACCGCGCGCGGGTGCCCTATGTCCTACCCAAGAGGAGGCTCGGAAATGCGCAACGACCTGACGATCTATGACACCGTCGCCGACCAGTGGTGGTCGGACGAGATCCGCTGGGTGCGCACGCTCAAGAACCTCGTGCCGGGGCGGCTGTCGTGGTTCGACCGGCAGATCGACTGGGCCGGCAAGCGGGTGCTCGACCTCGGCTGCGCCGGGGGCTTCATGGCCGAGGCGCTGGCGGAACGCGGCGCGCAGGTCACCGGAATCGACCCGGCCGAAAAGGCCATCGCCGCCGCCCGTGCCCATGCCCACGCGGCCGAGCACGCCATCGCCTACGACGTCGGCGTGGGCGAGGCGCTGCCCTATGACCGGGCCGGGTTCGACGCCGTGGTTTGCGTCGACGTGCTCGAACACGTCAGCGACCTTGACCGGGTGCTGGCCGAGGTGGCCCGCGTGCTGCGCCCCGGCGGGCTGTTCCTGTTCGACACGATCAACCGCAACCCGCTGGCGCGACTTGCCACGATCACCATGGCCGAGGATATCCTGCGCCTGCTGCCCAGGGGCACCCATGACCCGGCGCTCTTCATCAAGCCCGCCGAGCTGCGCGCGGGGCTGTCGCGCGCTGGGCTGACGCCGGGGCCGATGACCGGCCTCGGCCCGCGCGGGATCACCCGGCGGGGCGACCCGACCTTCGGGCGCCTGCCGGTCAAGACGGTGCTTTACATGGGTACGGCGCGCAAGACTGACGCCTGAGGGCCGGCAGATCGGCGAAGTGCCTTGCCGCGTCGGACGGCGCGGCGGCTATACGGGTAACAATTTCCAGCAGCCCCGCCGATGGCCCGGTTGACTGACCCGCCAGGCGTGCGCGTTTTTTTTGAGCCAGAAATGATATGAAATAACGTTATTAGTGTCAACGGGCCTCGGGCCGGAATCGGCCAATCTTCGTCAAATCGTTACGAAACTGAAGTCGGACCGTCATCCGGCCTCCTTAGCGCTCGGGGCGTTCGCAACCCAGAGGAACCACTCATGAAAACTTCCATGCTTGCCATCACCGCCACCCTTATCGGGACGGGTGCGATGGCCCAGGATCTGCCGCAGGCCGACAGCGCCTGGTTCACCGACGCCCAGGAGCGCCTGCAAGCGCAACTCGAAGCCCAGCCCAACACCAACACCGCCAAGAACGTGATCATCCTGATCGCCGACGGCAACGGTGTCGGCACCAACTACGCCACCCGCATGTTCATGGGCCAGCAGGACGGCGGCTTCGGTGATGACTATGTCATGCACCACGAGACCTTCCCCTCGCTGGGCCTGGTCAAGACCTACAACGTGAACTCGCAGACCCCCGACTCGGCCGGCACCGGCACCGCCATGATGAGCGGCGTGAAGACCGACATCGGCGTTCTGGGCGTCAATTCCAACGTCGATCGCGGCGACTGCTCGACCCTGCCGGGCAACGAGGTTGCCAACGCCTCGGAAATCTTCACCGAGCTGGGCAAGGAAGTCGGCATCGTCTCGACCGCGCGCATCACCCACGCCACGCCGGGCGCGGCTTATGCCCACAGCGTCGACCGCAACTTCGCCGCGACCCTGCCCGAGGGCTGCAACACCCAGAAGACCATCGCCGACCAGCTGCTCGACGCGATGTACGAGGGCCGTGTCGACGTCGCCATGGGCGGCGGCCGCCGCAACTTCATCACCGGCGACATGACCGACAACGAGGGCGATTCGGGCCGCCGTGAAGACGGCCGCAACCTGATCGAGGAAGCCCAGGAAAACGGCATCGCCTACGCCTGGAACGCCGAAACGGCCGGTGAGCTGCCCACCGATGGCTCCACCCCGATCCTCGGCATCTTCGAGGACAGCCACATGTCCTACGAAGCCGACCGCGGCGACGAACCCTCGCTGTCGGAAATGACCGAGATTGCGCTGACCAACCTGCAGGCGAAGGCCGGCGACAACGGCTTCTTTATGCAGGTCGAGGCCGGCCGTGTCGACCACGCCCACCATGGCAACAACCTGGCCCGCACCGTGACCGACGGCGCCGAGTTCGTCCGCACCATCGAGATGGTCGACGAGATGACCAACGACGAGGACACGCTGATCATCGTCACCGCCGACCACGAGCATTCCTTCGCGCTCAACGGCTACTGCGGCCGCGGCTCGGACATCCTCGGCCTGTGCATGGGGATCAACAACCAGGGTGTCGAGAACACCGGCGAGCCGGTCATGGCCGCCGATGGCAAGCCCTACACCGTTGGCATGTACACCAACGGCTCCAGCTCGGTCCTGCTCGAACAGCCCGGTGGCGAATTCTTCGGCTCGCGCCCCGTCGTGACCAACGAGGAAGCCCAGGACATCGACTACGTCCAGCAGGCGCTGGTGCCGCGTTCGTCGGAAAGCCACTCGGCCGAGGACGTCGCGGTTTACGGCAAGGGGCCCTTCGCCCACCTGCTCGAGGGCACCGTGGAGCAGAACTACATCTTCCACGTGATGCACCACGCCTTCACCGCCGAGTGATCGCGCGATCACGATAATGCGAAGGGGGGCGGCTGCGTCCCCCTTCGTGTCTCTCACTCCTTTGGGATCGTCACGGGGCTGTCTTATCTCCCGGTTACGAGATCGAAACGGAAAGGGAATCACGATGACCAACCCCACACGCCGCAGCATTGTCGCCGGTCTCGCGGCCGGTTTCGTCCCGGCGCTGGCCCGCAGCGCCACCGCCGAAGACATGCTCAAGCTGCGCGAGCTTTACGACGCCAACCAGAATTTCAGCGCCCTCGCCAAGGAGCTTGAGGGCCGCACCGTCAGTGTAGAGGGCTTCATGGCCCCGCCGCTCAAGGCGGATATCGAGTTCTTCGTGCTGACCAAGAAGCCGATGTCGGTCTGCCCGTTCTGCGAGACCGAGGCCGAGTGGCCCGACGACATACTGGCCGTCTACACCCGCCGCGGCTTCGACGTCGTGCCCTTCAACCGCGGCATCGAGGTCACCGGGGAGCTGTCCCTCGGCCCGCGCCGTCACGAGGACACGGGGTTCCTGAGCATGGTGCGGATCGAGAACGCGCGGTTCAGCTACGGATGACCGGAATCGCGCTGGCCATATCGGGGCTGGAGGTGACAGGGCAGGGTGGCCGCCGCATCCTGTCGGTGCCGCAACTGGAGGTGCCCGCCGGCGCGGCTGTGGCCGTGCGCGGGCCTTCGGGGGCCGGCAAGTCCACACTGCTTTACGCCATGGCCGGGATCATCGCCCCGGCGCAGGGCCGTATCACCTGGGGCGATACCGACATCGCCGCACGGGATGAGCGCGGCCGGGCCGCCTTTCGCCGCGAAAGCGTCGGCTTCATCTTCCAGGAACATCTGCTCTTCGAAGAACTGTCGGCGCTGGGCAACGCGGCGATCACCGCGCTTTACGCGCCACGCCGCGACCGGCGCCGCATCCGTGACAGCGCCGGTGGCCTGCTGGCCCGCCTCGGCCTGGGCGAGAGCGCGGCGCGCCGGTCCGACACCTTCTCGGGTGGTGAGCGTCAGCGCATCGCCGTGGTTCGGGCGCTGGCCGGGGATGCGCCGGTCATCCTCGCCGACGAGCCCACCGCCAGCCTCGACCGGCCCAACGCCGATGCGCTGGCCGACGACCTGATGCGACTGGCGCGCGACGACGGGCGGACCCTGGTTGCCGTCAGCCACGACCCAGCGCTGCACGATCGCGCCGACCATGTGATCGATGTGGTCGACGGCCGTGTCGAACCCCCCGAGGTGCAGCATGCCTGACGCCATCGCCGGCCTGCTGGCCGGTCTGCCACTCTGGATGGAAAACACGCTGCTTTTGCTGGTGGCCTTGCTGCCGGTGCTGGTGATCGCGGCGCTGGTGCTGCGCGGCTTTGCCGTGGGGCCGCTGCTGTCGGCGCTGCTTCGGCGGCAGGCCTGGGTCAGCGTGGTCTTCACCGCGTTGATCGCGGTCTCCATTGGGCTGGGCGTCGGGCTGATCGCGCAGGAACGTGGCCTGCGCGAGGGCACCGCCCGCGCCGCCGACAAGTTCGAACTGGTCGTCGCCGCCCCGGGCAGCGAGATCACCGCCATGCTGGCCGCGGTCTACCTGCAACCCTCTTCGATCCCGCTGATCGATGGGCCGACCTATGCCCAGGTCGCCGCGCACCCCAATGCCGACCTCGTCGCGCCGCTGGCCTTCGGCGACAGCTACGAGAATGCGCCCGTGGTCGGATCGACCCCCGCCTTCGTCGAGTATCTTTCCGAAGGGCTGGCCGCGGGCCGTGTCTTTGCCACCGAGACCGAGGCCATCGCGGGCGCGCGCACGCCGCTGGGCGTCGGCGACAGTTTCGCGCCCCAGCACGGGCGCGGCGATGCCGCCGAAGGTGCGCACGGGGATTTCAAATATCAGGTCGTGGGGCGGATGCCGATGACCGGCTCGCCCTGGGATCGCGCCTATATCGTGCCCGCGGAATCCGTCTGGTCGGTGCACGGGCTGGCCAATGGCCACGGCCCCGGTTGGGACGGGTCCGTCGGCGCGCCCTTCGATCCCGAATATTTCCCCGGCACGCCGGCGGCGCTGGTCAAGGCCGACACGCTGGGCGGGGCCTACGTGATGCAGGCCCAGTTCAACACCGACCGCACCATGGCCATTTTCCCGGGCACGGTGCTGTCGCGGCTGCACGCGCTGATGGGCGATATCCGGCAGGTCATGTCGATCCTGGCCGTTGTCACGCAGGTGCTTGTCACCGTGGGCGTGCTGGCCGGGCTGATGATGCTGACGCGGCTGCTGTCGCGCCGGCTTGCCCTGCTGCGGGCGCTGGGCGCGCCGCGGCGGTTCAACTTTGCCCTGACCTGGTCCTATGCCGTGACGCTGATCGTGGTGGGCGCCGGGCTGGGGCTGGCGCTCGGGGTGCTGCTGACGCGGGTCATCTCGGGCGTGATCACGGCACGCACGGACATCCTGGTGACCGCCTCGCTGGGCTGGTCCGAGCTGCACCTGGTCGGCGCCTTCGTGAGCCTGACCGCCCTGCTGGCGCTGATCCCCGCCTGGCTGACAATGACCCGACCCGTCGTGCGCGACCTGCGCGGCTGACCTGTAAATGGAGAGACCCATGACCCCGAAGTCCCTGATTTCCCTTGCCCTTCTCGCTGCGTTGGCCGGGCTGCCTGCGCAGGCCCATGACGACCATTCCGCCGACACGGCCGCCGACCACGCCGACGACGGCGAACATGGCCACGAGGAAGACCACGGCCACGACGACGAGCACGGCCATGAGGAAGAGCATGGCCATGACGACGACCACGGCCACGACGACCAGCATGCCCACGAAGAGGACCACGCCCACGAGGAAGAGGCCGCCAGCGACGACGCCCACCTGTCGACCATGGGCGACGTGCGCCTGCTGCACGGCTGGACCCGGGCAACCGACGCCGATACCGCGCTCGTCTTCGTCGAGATCGAGAATACCGGCGACACGCCCGTCACCCTGACCGGCGGTGCAGCGGATCTGGCCGAAAGCGCGGCGCTGGTGGGCTTCACACTCGAGGACGGCACGCCCGTCTATCCCGAATTGCCCGCCCTGCCGGTGGCCCCGGGCACCGAGATGGTGCTGGCCCCGCAGGGCGTGGCGCTGCGGCTGGACGGTCTTTCGCGCGAGCTGGCCGAGGGCGACAGCTTTGACCTGACCCTCGCCTTCGACGAAGCCGAAGTGGACCTGACCGTCGAGGTCGAGGCCGCCGACGCGACCCAGCACAGCCACGCGGGCCACGCGCATTGACACGCCGGGCATGGCCTGCTGCGCTGCTTGCGGCGGTGTGTCTGGCCCCAACGGCCGGGGCGCAGCAGGCCGACGACCCGGGGGCGCGGCTGGGCGATCTTCTGGTGGGCGAGATGGCCCGGCTGCAGGTCGAGACACGCCCGGTCGCGGACGTGGCATTTACCGCCGCAGACGGCGCACCGACGACGCTGGACGCCTTCGCGGGCACGCCTGTGCTGGTGAACTTCTGGGCACCCTGGTGCGCCCCCTGCCGCGAGGAGATGCCGCAGCTGTCGGACCTGCAGGCCGAGATGGGCGGCGAGACCTTCAAGGTCGTCACCATCTCGGTGGGGCGCAATCGCCATGATACCATGGACCGCTTCCTACGAGACGTGGGCGCCGAAAACCTGCCGCTGCACACCGATCCGGGCAGCCGCCTGTCGGGCGCGATGGGTGTGCTGGGTCTGCCCGTGACCGTGCTGATCACTGCCGAGGGCCAGGAAATCGCGCGGTTGCAGGGCGCGGCCGACTGGGCAAGCCCCGAGGCGCTGGCGCTGGTGCGGCACCTCTCGGGGACATGAGGCTCCGCGGTCGGCGCGCGGGCGCGCAGTGCCGCGAAAGGGGTTGGTCTTGCCTGGCGGAGGGCCTAGAAATGCTGCAAGGCAGCAAAAGGGGAGACGCGCCATGGCCTACACCGTATCGCTTGCAGGCAAGACCGCCATTGTCACCGGCTCGACCTCGGGCATCGGTCTGGGCATCGCCCGGGAACTGGCCGGGGCCGGGGCGGATGTCGTGCTCAATTCCTATACCGACGACGCGGCCGACCATGCCCTCGCCGAGGAAATCGCCCGCGATCACGGCGTCACCGCGCGCTACATCCAGGCCGACATGTCCGACCCCGACCAGTGCCGCGCCCTGATCGAAAAATCCGGGGCCTGCGATATCCTCGTCAACAACGCCGGCATCCAGCACGTTGCCCCGGTCGAGCAGTTCCCCGCCGCCAAGTGGGACGCGATCATCGCGATCAACCTGTCCTCGGCCTTTCACACAACCGCCGCCGCGCTGCCGATGATGCGCGAGGCGGGCTGGGGCCGCATCGTCAATGTCGCCAGCGCCCACGGGCTGACCGCCTCGCCCTACAAGGCCGCCTACGTGGCCGCCAAGCACGGCATAATGGGCCTGACCAAGACCGTCGCGCTGGAGACCGCCGAGGAACCGATCACCTCCAATGCCATCTGCCCGGGCTATGTGCTGACCCCGCTGGTCGAGGCCCAGATCCCCGATACCATGGCCGAATACGACATGGACCGCGAGACCGTGATCCGCGAGGTCATGCTCAAGCGCCAGCCCTCCAAGGACTTCGCCACCGTCGAACAGATGGGCGGCACGGCGATTTTCCTGTGTTCCGACGCCGCCGCGCAGATCACCGGGACCTCGATCTCGGTCGACGGCGGGTGGACCGCGCTGTGACGGGCCGGGCGTGACACGGCGCATCAACCTGGCCCTGCAGGGCGGCGGGGCGCACGGGGCCTTCACCTGGGGCGTGCTCGACCGGCTGCTGCAAGAGGACGACCTGGAGATCGCCGCCATCTCGGGCACCTCGGCGGGGGCCATGAACGGGGCGGCGCTGAAATCCGGGTTCCTGGCGGGGGGCCGCGCCGGCGCGCGCAAGACGCTGGACTGGCTCTGGCAGCAGATCGGCGCGACCGGCGCCGACGGCATCAGCGCCTGGATGCACGCCTGGCTGCCCGAGCCGGGCCATGTCAGCCGCGCGCTGGAATACTCGCCGGCCTTTGCTTGGTCCGACATGCTGGGGCGCATGATGTCGCCCTACGGCTGGGGGCCGCTCTACCGCAACCCGCTGATCCCCATCGTCGAGCAGTTCGATTTTGGCCGGGTCTGCGCGCAGGATGGCCCGGGTTTTCACGTCTGTGCCACGCAGGTGCGCGACGGCAAGGTGCGGGTCTTTTCGGGCGAGAGGATCACGACGCAGGCCATCGTCGCCTCGGCCTGCCTGCCGACGCTGTTCCAGGCGGTCGAGGTCGAGGACCCCGAGACCGGCAACATCGAGGCCTTCTGGGACGGCGGCTATACCGGCAACCCGGCGCTGTTCCCGCTGTTCGAGCCAGCGTTGCCACCCGATATCGTGGTGGTCAACATCAACCCGCTGCACCGCGATCAGCTGCCCCGCACGCCGACCGAGATCCAGAACCGCATCAACGAAATCAGCTTCAATTCTTCGCTGCTGCGCGAGTTGCGGGCCATCGATTTCGTCCAGCGGCTGCAGGACGCGGGCACCATGGACAAGGACGCGATGAAACGCCCGCTGATCCACATGATTTCCGACGACGGCCTGATGAACGAGCTGTCGGTGGCCACCAAGACGGTGCCGGTGCCCTCGGTCATCGCGCAACTCAAGGCCGCGGGCCGGCGCGCCGCGGGGGCCTTCCTGCGCGATCACAAGGCGCAGATCGGGGTGGAGCAGTCCGCCAACCTGCGGGCCATGTTCGAATAACCCGTTTGTCGCAGGCTCGGCCGCGGTTATCATGGCGCTAGTCTATCGAAAGGTCGGCCCGTGATCGACAAACTGGAAATGTTCATCGCCCTCGCGCGCGAGGCGCATTTCGGCAAGGCGGCCGAGGCCGTGGGCGTGACCCAGCCGACGCTGTCGGCCGGCATCAAGCAGCTGGAGGATCAGCTTGGCGTCATGTTGGTCTGGCGCGGGTCGCGGTTTCGCGGCCTGACGCCCGAGGGTCAGCGCACGCTGGACTGGGCGCGCCGTATCGTCGCCGACAGCCGCGCCCTGCGCGACGAGATGCGCGTCGCCCGCGAGGGGCTGTCGGGCAACCTGTCCATCGCCGTCATCCCCACCGCCTTGACGCTTGTGGCCGACCTGACCGAGGGCTTCGCGCGCACGCATCCGAATGTGCGCTTCACCGTGTTGTCGCGAACCTCGGCCCAGATCCTCGAGCTGGTCGAGAACCTGGAGGTGGACGCCGGGCTGACCTACCTGGACAACGAGCCGCTGGGCCGTGTCGCGACCCAGCCGATCTATGCCGAACGCTACGTCCTGGTGGCGCGCCGCGGTCATCCGCTGCTGTGCGACGGGCTGGGCTGGGCCGACCTGGACGGGGTGCCGCTGTGCCTGCTGACGCCGGACATGCAGAACCGCCGCATCATCACCCAGCACCTGGCCGAGGCCGGGGTCACGGTGGACCCGCGCATCGAATCGTCCTCGACCATCGTTCTGGTCAGCCACGTCCTGCGCGGCGATTTCGCCACGATCCTGCCCCGCAAGGCGGCCGAGATTTTCCTTAAGGACGGCGATCTGGGGGCTGTGCCCATCCTGAACCCCGACGCGGCGCATGGCGTGGGGCTGATCGCGCCGCATCGCGAACCCATGACCCCGGTGCTCAGGGCGCTTCTGGGCGCTGCCCGGTCGCTTTCGGACCAGGCGCTCGATTGATAGGCAATTCCTATCGCATGACGGAACCTCGATATTGATTCATGGGGCAACCTGGCGCATCACGCGCGGGCAGACCTAAGAGAGGCGCCCGTCATGAGCGATGCCGCACTGACCGAAACCATGGCCGAGATTTTCGCCCGCCACCGCGGCCGCGAGGGGCCGATGCTGCCCATCCTGCACTCGGTGATGGAGGCCTTCGGGCACATCCCCGAGGCGGCGGTGCCGCTGATCGCCGATGACCTGAACATCGGACGCGCCGAGGTTCACGGTGTTATCAGCTTCTACCACGATTTCCGCAAGGAACCCGTCGGGCGCCACGTGCTCAAGATCTGCCGCGCCGAGGCCTGCCAGGCCGTCGGCGGCGCCGCGCTGTCGCAGGCGGTGCTGGACAAGCTGGGCCTGGATTGGGGCGGCACCACGCCCGACGGCCGCGTCACTGTCGAGCCGGTTTATTGCCTGGGGCTGTGCGCCTGCGGGCCGGCGGCCATGGTCGACGACCGGGTGATCGGCCGCGCCGATGAAACCACGATCGAGGAGGCGCTGGCATGAAGGTCTATGTCCCCCGCGACAGCGCCGCCAAGGCCCTGGGGGCCGACGCCGTGGCCAGCGCCATAGCGTACGGGGCCGAGGCCCGTGGCATCGACGTCACCGTCATCCGCACCGGCAGCCGCGGCATGGTCTGGCTGGAACCTCTGGTCGAGGTCGAACGCGACGGGGTGCGCCACGGTTACGGCCCGATGACACCCGCCGATGTGCCCGCCCTGCTGGACGGCACGCTGGACGGGCTGGGGCCGGTCGAGGAAATCCCGTTCTTCGCGCGCCAGACCCGGCTGACCTTTGCCCGCTGCGGCGTGATCGACCCGCTGGACCTGGACGCCTACGCCGCCCACGGCGGGCTGGTCGGACTGCGCCGGGCCATCGCCATGACCGGCCAGCAGATCGTCGACGAGGTCAAGGACAGCGGCTTGCGCGGGCGCGGCGGCGCCGGGTTCCCCACGGGCATCAAGTGGCAGACCGTCCACGACGCGCCGGCCGACCAGAAATACATCGTCTGCAACGCCGACGAGGGCGACAGCGGCACCTTTGCCGACCGCATGATCATGGAGGGCGATCCCTTCACCCTGATCGAGGGCATGGCGATCGCCGGGCTCGCCGTGGGCGCGACGCGCGGTTACGTCTACCTGCGCTCGGAATATCCCGACGCCATCACGGTCATGCAGGAGGCCCTGCGCATCGGCCGGGCGCGGGGCCTGCTGGGCGCCGACGTTCTGGGCTCGGGCCGGGCCTTCGACATGGAAATCCGTGTCGGCGCCGGGGCCTATGTCTGCGGCGAGGAAACCTCGCTGCTCAATTCCATGGAAGGCAAGCGCGGCGTGGTGCGGGCCAAGCCGCCGCTGCCCGCGATCGAGGGCTTTCTGGGCCGGCCCACGGTGGTCAACAACGTGATCAGCCTGGCCACCGTGCCGGTGATCTTCGAGCGCGGCGCGCAGCACTACGCCGATTTCGGGCTGGGCCGGTCGCGCGGGACCATGCCGGTGCAGATCGCGGGCAACGTGAAACGCGGCGGCCTGTTCGAGACCGCCTTCGGCCTGCCGCTGGGCGAGCTGGTGGAGGACGTGGCCGGCGGCACCGCCTCGGGCCGCCCGGTCAAGGCGGTGCAGGTCGGCGGGCCGCTGGGCGCCTACATGCCGCCCGAGACATTCGAAACGCCCTTTGCCTATGAAGAATTCGACGGCCAGGGCGGGCTGATCGGCCATGCCGGGGTGGTGGTTTTCGATGACACCGCCGACATGCTGCAGATGGCGCGCTTTGCGATGGAATTCTGCGCGGTCGAAAGCTGTGGCAAGTGCACGCCCTGCCGCATCGGCGCGGTGCGCGGGGTCGAGACCATCGACCGCATCGCCGAGGGCGACGCGGCGGCCAAGGACCTGCTGGTCGACCTGTGCGACACCATGACCGACGGGTCGCTCTGCGCGCTGGGGGGGCTGACGCCCTATCCCGTGCTCTCGGCAATGCGGAACTACCCCGAGGATTTCGCGCGCTCAAAGGAGGCCGCCGAATGATGTTTCGCATTTGCCGCGCAAATCCGACCGAAGGGGGGCCAGCCCCCCGTCGCCGCCGGGGCGGCGACTCCCCCCGGAGTTTTGACGCCAAGATGAAGACGGGAGCGACCCGATGAAGGATTTCATCATCCCCACCGACGAGCGCGACATGGGCACGCCCGCCGCAAGCTCGGACAAGACCGTCACGCTCAGCATCGACGGCTTCGAGGTCGCGGTGCCCGAGGGGACGAGCGTGATGCGCGCCAGCGCCGAGGCGGGCATCCAGGTGCCCAAGCTCTGCGCGACCGACAGCCTGGAAGCCTTCGGCTCCTGCCGGCTCTGCGTGGTGGAGATCGAGGGGCGGCGCGGCACGCCGGCCTCCTGCACGACGCCGGTGGCCGAGGGCATGGTTGTCCATACCCAATCACCCAAGGTGCGCAAAACGCGCAAGGGCGTGATGGAATTGTACATTTCCGACCATCCGCTGGATTGCTTGACCTGCGCGGCCAATGGCGACTGCGAGTTGCAGGACATGGCCGGCGCCGTGGGCCTGCGCGACGTGCGCTATGAAAAACCCGCCTCGGGCGGGTTCGTGAACCACTTCGAGGCGCGCGACACGGGCGGGGACGTGAACCCGCAGTACCTGCCCAAGGACGAGTCCAACCCCTATTTCACCTATGATCCGTCCAAGTGCATCGTGTGCAGCCGCTGCGTGCGGGCCTGCGAGGAAGTGCAGGGGACCTTTGCCCTGACAATCGAGGGCCGCGGGTTCGACAGCCGCGTCTCGCCCGGCGGCGCGCTGGACGATTTCCTGACCTCGGATTGCGTCAGCTGCGGGGCCTGCGTGCAGGCCTGCCCGACCGCGACGCTGCAGGAAAAGTCGGTGATCGAGAAGGGCACGCCGGAACGCTCGGTCGTCACGACCTGCGCCTATTGCGGCGTGGGCTGTTCCTTCAAGGCCGAGTTGCAGGGCGACGACCTGGTGCGCATGGTCCCCTACAAGCACGGCAAGGCCAACCGCGGGCATTCCTGCGTCAAGGGCCGTTTCGCCTACGGCTACGCCAGCCATTCCGACCGTATCCTGACCCCGATGATCCGCGACCGGATCGACGAACCCTGGCGCGAGGTCGGCTGGGACGAGGCGCTGGACTTTGCCGCGCAGAAGATGCGCGGCCTGCAGGACAGGTATGGCCAGAAGTCCATCGGCGTCATCACCTCCAGCCGCTGCACCAACGAGGAAACCTATCTGGTGCAGAAGATGGCGCGCGCGGTCTTTGGCAACAACAACACCGACACCTGCGCGCGGGTGTGCCACTCGCCCACGGGCTACGGGCTGGGCCAGACCTATGGCACCAGTGCCGGCACGCAGGACTTCGATTCCGTCGAGGAGACCGATGTCGTCATCGTCATCGGCGCCAACCCGACCGACGCGCACCCGGTCTTTGCCAGCCGCCTGAAAAAGCGGCTGCGGCAGGGGGCGAAGCTGATCGTCATCGACCCGCGCCAGATCGACCTGGTCAGGTCCAGCCACATTGCGGCTGCGCACCATCTGCCGCTGCGGCCGGGCACCAACGTCGCCGTCGTCACGGCGCTGGCGCATGTGATCGTCACCGAAGGCCTTTACGACGAGGCCTATATCCGTGACCGCTGCGACTGGGAGGAATTCCAGCACTACGTCGAGTTCGTCAGCGACCCGCGCCACGGCCCCGAGGCGACCGAGATGCTGACCGGCGTGCCGGCGGCCGAGCTGCGCGCGGCGGCGCGCACCTTTGCCACCGGCGGGCGCGGGTCGATTTACTACGGCCTCGGCGTGACCGAGCACAGCCAGGGTTCGACCACCGTGATGGGCATCGCCAACCTGGCCATGCTGACCGGCAATGTCGGCGGCAACGGCATGGGGGTGAACCCGTTGCGCGGGCAGAACAACGTGCAGGGCTCCTGCGACATGGGTTCTTTCCCGCACGAACTGCCGGGCTATCGCCACGTCAAGACCCCCGAGGTGCGCGACATCTTCAAGCAGGCCTGGGGCGTCGAGATCGACCCCGAGCCGGGCCTGCGCATCCCCAACATGCTGGACGCGGCCGTCGATGGCACCTTCAAGGGGCTCTACTGCCAGGGTGAGGACATCCTGCAATCGGACCCCGATACCAAGCATGTCGCTGCGGGGCTGGCGGCGATGGAATGCGTCATCGTGCATGACCTGTTTCTCAACGAGACGGCGAACTACGCCCATGTTTTCCTGCCCGGCTCGACCTTTCTGGAAAAGGACGGCACCTTTACCAATGCCGAACGCCGCATCAACCGCGTGCGCGAGGTGATGAAGCCGCGCGCGGGCTATGCCGACTGGGAGGTCACGCAACTGCTGGCCAATGCCATGGGGGCGGGCTGGTCCTACGACCATCCTGGCCAGATCATGGACGAGATCGCGGCGACGACGCCGTCCTTTGCCGGCGTGTCCTACGATGTGCTTGAGGAAAAGGGCTCGGTCCAGTGGCCCTGCAACGAGGCGCATCCCGACGGCACTCCGCTGATGCATGTCGATGGCTTCGTGCGCGGCAAGGGCCGCTTCATGATCACCGAATACGTCGCCACGGACGAGCGGACCGGCCCGCGCTTTCCGCTGCTGCTCACGACCGGGCGCATCCTGTCCCAGTACAACGTGGGTGCCCAGACTCGCCGGACCGACAACGTGGTCTGGCACGAGGAGGACCTGCTGGAGATTCACCCCCACGATGCCGAGGTGCGCGGTGTCAAGGAAGGGCAATTGGTCAAGCTGGCCAGCCGGTCGGGCGAGACAACGCTGCGCGCGACGATCACCGACAAGGTCAGCCCCGGCGTGGTCTATACCACCTTCCATCACCCGGGCACGCAGGCCAACGTGATCACCTCGGACCATTCCGACTGGGCGACGAACTGCCCCGAGTACAAGGTGACGGCGGTGCAGGTCAGTCCCTCGAACGGCCCCACCGAGTGGCAGGAGGACTACCAGGCCCAGGCCGCGCAATCGCGGCAGATCCTGCCGGCGGCGGAATGATCGGCGCGGGCGCGACCAACACGCAGATCGTGCGTGACGGTCGCGCCGTCGCGGGCACCCGGGCCTTGCCCGAGGAAGTGCCGGTGGCGCTGGTCTATAACGGCACGACTCAGGCGGTGATGATGGCCACCCCGGCCGATCTGGCCGATTTCGGCCGCGGCTTCACCGTGACCGAAGGTCTGGCGGCGCGCGACGAGATCGCGCCGCCCGAGGTCGTGACCCATGACACGGGCGTCGAGGTGCGCATGTGGTTGCCCGAGGACCGGGCCGCGGAGCTCATGGCCCGTCGACGGGCCATGACCGGGCCGGTGGGGTGCGGGCTTTGCGGCGTGGACAGCCTCGAGCAGGCGGTGCGGGATCTGCCGACCGTCGGGCCGGGGGTGCGCGTCGCGCCGGCTGCCGTGACCCGGGCCATGGCCGATCTGCGCGCCTGCCAGGCCCTGCACGACCGCACCCGCGCGGTACACGGCGCGGGATTTTACCTGCCCGGCCGGGGCGTCGTGGCGGTGCGCGAGGACGTTGGCCGGCACAATGCGCTGGACAAGCTGATCGGGGCCGTGGGCGATTGCAGCGCGGGCATGATGGTGCTGACCAGCCGGGTCTCGGTCGAGATGGTGCAGAAATCCGCGATGGCCGGGGCCAGCGTGATCACCGCCGTTTCGGCGCCGACCACGCTGGCGGTGCGTACCGCCGAGGCCGCCGGTCTGACGCTGATCGCGCTGGCCCGGGACGAGACATTCGAGATATTCACCCACCCCGAACGGGTGAAAGAGGAGGATGACGATGTCGCCTGAGAAAATGGTGCGGATGGTCAACCAGATCGCCACGTTCTTCGAGACCCAGCCCGAGACGGACAAGGCGGGGCGCGTCGCCGCCCACCTGTCCGACTTCTGGGAGCCGCGGATGCTGGAGCAACTGCGCGCCCACCTGGCGGCGGGCGGCGAGGGTCTGACCCCGCTGGCCCGTGAAGGCGCCGAACGGGTGCTGGCGGAAAAGCAACGCGCCTGACGGGGCCGCCGGGGGGGCGCTCGGTCGACCGAGCGCGGCGCTGCGTCGACGCAGCGCCCGCCCGGCGTCGGCCGTCAGTGAAAGTCCCGGCTCTTGGGAATGACCTGCGCGGTGCGCGGGTGGCGCGTGTCTGGTGCTGGCAGGGGGCGTGCGACCTCGTCTGCGCGCGACAGCTGCGGCGTCATCCCGTCGGCGGCCAGCCGCTGCAGCGCATCGGTGCGGTCCTCCAGGTGCCGGGCGACCACGTGGATAATGTCCAGCTCGCGCTGGACATACCCGTGCACCACCAGCAGCCGCGCCTGCATCACCACCTTGCGATACCGTGCCAGCACCTTGGGCCAGACCACCAGGTTGGCGGTGCCGGTCTCGTCCTCCAGCGTGATGAAGCAGACCCCCTTGGCCGAGCCGGGCCGCTGGCGGATCAGCACCAGCCCGGCCAGCCGGACCGCCTGTCCGTTGCCGCTCTCGGCCAGGGCGGCGCAGGCGGCGTAGCCCTGCCGGGCCAGCGCGGGGCGCAAGAAGGACAGCGGGTGCGCCTTCAGCGACAGGCGCAATGTCTGGTAATCGGCCACGACCTGTTCGGTCACCGGCATGTCGGGCAGGGGCACCGGCGGCTCGGCACCCTCGTCCGCCGCCCCGGCGAACAGCGGCAGGTCGGGGGCGTCCTTCAGCGCCTTGGCCTCCCACAAGGCCTGGCGGCGGTCCAGAAACAGCGAACGCAGCGCATCCGCCTCGGCCAGCTTGCGGATGTCGGCGCCGCGCAGCCCGGCGCGGGCTTGCAGCGCCCCGAGGTCGGGGTAGGGCGCGTCGCGCGCGGCCAGCAGCCGCGCCGCCGCCCCGGCGCGCAGCCCGCTGATCTGGCGCAAGCCGAGGCGCAGGGCCATGCCGTCAGCATCGGGTTCCAACGTGTTGTCCCAATCGGAAAAATTCACATCCGGGGGACGCACGGACACGCCGTGGTCGCGGGCATCGCGCACGATCTGGGCCGGGGCATAGAAGCCCATGGGCTGGGAATTGAGCAGCGCGGCGGCAAAGGCCGCCGGGTAATGGCATTTCAGCCAGCTCGAGACATAGACCAGCAGGGCGAAACTGGCCGCGTGGCTTTCGGGAAAGCCGTATTCGCCGAAGCCCTTGATCTGGTCGAAGCAGCGCCGGGCGAACTCCTCCTCGTAGCCGCGCGCGACCATGCGCCCGATCATCTTGTCCTGCAGGGTGTCGATGCTCCCGCGCGAGCGGAAGGTCGCCAGGGCCTTGCGCAACTCGTTCGCCTCGGCGGGGGAGAACTCCGCCGCCTCGATGGCGATCTTCATGGCCTGTTCCTGGAAGATCGGCACGCCCAGGGTGCGGCCGAGGATGGTCTTGAGCTCTGCCGGGTCGTGCGGCGCGCCGGGGGCGGGATAGTCGACCTCTTCCTCGCCATTGCGGCGGCGCAGGTAGGGGTGGACCATATCGCCCTGGATCGGGCCGGGGCGGACGATCGCGACCTCGATCACCAGGTCGTAGAACGCCCGCGGGCGCAGCCGCGGCAGCATGTTCATCTGCGCCCGGCTTTCCACCTGGAAAACACCGACGGAGTCGCCGCGGCACAGCATGTCATAGACGCGCGGGTCGTCCTTGGGCACATCGGCGAGGGTGAAGTCCTGCCCGTAATGCGCTGAAATAATTTCGAAACACTTGCGGATGCAGGTCAGCATCCCGAGCGCCAGGATATCCACCTTGAGGATGCCCAGCGCGTCGATATCGTCCTTGTCCCACTCGATGAAGGACCGGTCCGCCATGGCACCGTTGCCGATGGGCACGGTTTCCACCAGCGGCCTGTCGGTCAGCACGAAGCCGCCCACGTGCTGGGACAGGTGGCGCGGCATGCCCACCAGTTGCTGCGCCAGCAGGACCGTGCGCCGGATCAGGGGGTCGGCGGGGTCCAGCCCGGCCTCGGCCAGGTGATCGGCGCCCACGTCCTTGCCCCAGCTGCCCCAGATGGTCTTGGCCAGGGCGGCGGTGACATCCTCGGACAGGCCCATGACCTTGCCCACCTCGCGCACGGCCGAGCGCGGGCGGTAATGGATCACGGTGGCGCAGAGCCCGGCACGGTCGCGGCCGTACTTGTCGTAGATGTGCTGGATCACCTCCTCGCGGCGCTCGTGCTCGAAGTCGACGTCGATATCCGGCGGCTCCTTGCGCTCTTCGGATATGAAGCGTTCGAACAACAGCTGGTGCTGCGCCGGGTCCACCGCCGTTATGCCCAGAACGTAGCAGACGGCCGAGTTCGCCGCCGACCCGCGGCCCTGGCAAAGAATCGGCTTTTCAAGGCCTTGGCGGGCAAAGGTGATGATATCGTGGATGGTCAGGAAATAGCGCGCGATGTCCAGCTTGGCGATCAGCGCCAGTTCCTTTTGCAGCGTGGCGCGCGTCGCTTCCGGCACCCCGTCCGGGTAGCGCCGCGCCGCGCCCGCCCAGGTCAGGTGCTCCAGCCAGGCCTGGGGCGTCATCTCGGCGGGGATGACCTCGCGCGGATACTCATAGGCCAGCTGGCCCAGGTCGAAGGTGATCGCATCGGCCACGGCGCGGGTGGCGGCGATGGCATGCGGCCATTCGCGGAACAGCCGCGCCATCTCGGCGGGCGATTTCAGGTGGCGTTCGGCATTGGGGTGCAGCAGCGCCCCGGCGCGGGTCAGCGTGGTCTTCTCGCGGATGCAGGTCATCACGTCCTGCAGCGGGCGGCGCGCGGGGGCGTGGTAATGCACGTCGTTGGTGGCCAGCAGGCGCAGGCCGGTCTGCCCCGCGATCCGGTCCAGCCGGTTGATCCGCGCCCGGTCGTCGCCGCGATAGCGGTAGGCGGCGGCGAGATAGCCCAGCCCCGGCAGGCGCCGTTTCAGCCCGGCCAGCACGCGGGCAAAGCCGCGCAGGTCCTCGGGGGGCAGGGCGATCAGGATCACGCCATCGCAATGTGCGACAAGGTCGGCCAGGGTGATATCGCAGGCGCCCTTGGCCTGCCAGCGGCCCCTGGTGTCCTGCATCTTGCCCTTCGACAGCAGCCGCGACAGCCGGCCATAGGCGGCGCGGTCCGTCGGGTAGGCGAGGAATTCCTCGCCGCTGACCAGGGCCAGCCGCACCCCGATCAGCGGGCGCAGCCGCGCCTGTTTCGCCGCCGTGTGCAGCCGTACCACCCCGGCGAAGGTGTTCAGGTCGGCCACCCCCAGCGCATGATGGCCCTGCGCGCAGGCCTGCTGCACCAGTTCCCCCGCGTCCGAGGCTCCGCGCAGGAAGGAAAAGCAGCTGGCCAGCCCCAGTTCGACGAAAGCTGCAGGCGGGTTCGAGGTGAAATCCCCGTCCTCGGGCAGGGTCCCGCGCTGATGCGGGCGTTCTATGTCACGCATCGCGTCGCCCCCTGCTTCTTTGGGTCAAAAATACCGCGGGGGAGTCGGCCTGCGGCCGACGGGGGCAGCGCCCCCTTCTGGCGGGCGTGATCACGAAAACACCCCGTGCAGCACCCAGCGCGGCGCGCCGCCACGGCCATCGTCCGCCATTCCCTCGCGGAACAGCCAGTAGCGGCGTCCGTGGTGGGTCTCTACGCGGTAGTAATCGCGCAGCCGGGCGGTGGGGCGATCGGCCCACCACTCGGGCGCGATCCGTTCCGGCCCGGCAAAGCGCGTCACCTTGTGGGTCAGCCGCCGCCAGACGAATTGCACCGGCGGCCCGTCGGGCACGGCGTAGAGCACGCGGATTTCCTCGGGCGGGTCCAGCAGGCGCAGCGGGCGCGGGCTGCGCGGTGCCTCCGGTGCCCCGGCGGCGGGGGCCATGGCCGATTGCCAGCGTTCGCGGCGTTCGGGGACATGGCTGTCCCGCGGGGCGGGGCGGGTGATGCGATCCGCGCCGAAGCGGGCCGACAACCGGTCGACCAGCCGGGCCAGTTCGGTGTCGCTGTCGACATGGCCGTCGATGCGGGTCTGGACCGTGTCCAGCCGCTCGGCCACGCTGGCCTCCAGGGTGACGAGGTCGAAGCCGAAGCCGGGGTCGAGCCGCTCCAGCCGGCCTTCGAAGAGCCGCAGCAGGTGGTCCGCCGCGCGGCTGGCCCGCGCCGTGGCCACCGACAGGGACGCGACCTCGCCGTCGGTGCGGTAGAGATGCAGCGTCACGCGGCGCGCGCCCATGCCCGCGGCGGCCAGCCCGGCGCAGAGCTCCTCTGCCAGGCCCGGCAGCAGCGGTTCGGGATCGCTCACCGGCTCGGGCAGGCGGGATTGCACGGCAAAGCGCGGCGGGTCGTCGGGGCTTTGCACCGGTTCGGCCAGCCGCCCCATCATCTGGTCCAGCCGCATCAGCGGGTTCTGCGCCAGCGGGGCCCGGGCAAAGCGCCGGGCCAGCGCCCGACGCGGCACCGCGGCCAGATCCCCCACGGTTTTCAGCCCCAGCCGGTGCAGCAACAGCACGGTGTCGGCCTCCAGTCGTAGGGCGGCGACGGGCAGTGGCGCCATGCGCAGCGCCAGCTCGGGGGCGGGGCAGGTCTCGCGCAGGCCGCCATGGCGCGACAGCGCCCAGGCCGCGCCGTGGGTGGGGGCGGTGGCCAGCGCGCAGGACAGGCCCATGAGCGCGAATTTCTCCTCGATGTCGCGCAGCATCGCCGCCTCGCCGCCCCAGAGGTGATCCGACCCGGTGGTGTCCATGACCAGGCCGGTGTCGCCGTCCAGGGCCGTCCAGGGGCACCAGCGGCGGCACCAGAGCATGAGCCGCGCCAGCATCGCCCGGTCGCCCGCGGTATCGGCGAACTCGACCTGCAACTCGGGGCAGAGCGCGCGCATGTCCACGACCCGTTCGCCTAGGCGCATCCCGGCCAGCCGCGCGGCGCGGTTGGTGGCGTGCAGGACGGGGCCGTGCGGGCCGTCCACGGCCAGCGCCAGCGGCAGATCGTCGGGCACCGGCTCGCCCTGCCGGTCGCGGTGGCGCAGGTAACGCTCCATCGCCAGTCCCGGCAGGTGCAGCGCGGTGATGCGCCGGGCCAGCGGATCGCGGGGCGTCTCGTCCGCGGGCGGGGCGACTGCGCCTGCGGCGACACCCGCCCGCCCGCGGCCCTGCCGGTGCGTCCGGTCCACCTCCGGTCCGGCCCGCCAGGCGGGGGCGGTGGGCGGCGGGGCCTCCTGAACGTGGTGCAAGAGGACGGGCAGCGTGTCCTCGTGTCTCATGGGCGCCTCCGGTCAGCGTTCGGCGGCGCGGGGCGGGGCGGCATCGGCCGCGACCCGGTGGTCCAGGTGCAGCCCGCCCTGCGCATCGGCGCGCGCGACCCAGTCGCCGGGCGCGCCCCAGCGGCTGCGGAACAGCTCGG
>NZ_MSIT01000020.1 GCF_002094885.1 Salibaculum halophilum | reverse complement strand
GCGATGGCTGACCTTCTGATCTGGCTGGTGGCGGCGCTCGGCGCGGTCGGGGGCGTGGTCCTCGGCCGGGTCTGGGGCCGTGTCGAAGGGAAGCGCGCGCGCAAACGGGAGGCCGAACGCGATGCCATCGAAGACAAGAGCAAGCGCGTCGAGCGCGGGCGCGACGCGGTTCGTCACGGTCGCAGCGCTGGCGATCCTGCTGACCGGTTGCGGCGCAACGACGGGAACTGGTGACGCTGGCTGCATGGCTTACGCGGAGGCGCGGCTGGCCCGCCCGGCGGCCGAGACCGTCGCCGCCGTGCCGCCCGCATGGGCGGACTGGATCGCCGATCTCGACGATCGCATGACGGGAACCTGCCGATGAAATCCCTGTCGCCTGCCCTCAAGGCCCATCTCGACGAGGGCACGACGACGCTCGCCTGGTGCTGGCGGATCAGTCGCGCCGACGGCGTGAGCTTCGGCTTCACCGACCACGACAGGACGCTGAGCTTCGACGGCACGGAGTTCGAGCCGGAGAGTGGGCTGACGGCCTCCGAGGTCCGCTCCGGCTCCGACCTGTCGGTCGATGCGCAGGACGCCGAGGGCGTGCTGACCTCCGACCGGATTACCGAGACCGACATCCTCGATGGCCGCTGGGACAACGCGGAGGTGGAGGTCTGGCGCGTGAACTGGGCGGACACCGGCCAGCGCGTGCTGATGCGGCGCGGCGCCATCGGACAGATCCGACGTGGGCGGCTGGCGTTTGTGGCCGAGGTCCGGTCGCTCGCCCACGTCCTCGGCCAGACGGTTGGGCGGACCTTCCAGGCAACCTGCGATGCCGCGCTTGGTGATGCGCGCTGCGGCGTCGATCTGGAGGACCCGGCCTTCAAGAGCGCGGGCGCCGTCATCGATCTGCTCCGGGATCGGGCCTTCACCGCCTCCGGGCTCGGCGGGTTCGAAGCAGGCTGGTTCACCTTCGGCACCCTCGAATGGACCAGCGGCTCCAACGCGGGGCGTCAGGCCGAGGTGCTGGGCCACGACGCGACGGACGGCGTGGCTATCCTCACCCTGCTCGATGCGCCGGTGCGCGCGATCGCCGAGAGCGACGGTTTCACGATCCGTGCAGGCTGCGACAAGCGGATCGAGACCTGCGGCGCGAAGTTCGCCAACACCCTCAACTTCCGCGCCTTCCCGCACATCCCGGGCCAGGACACGATCCTGCGGTACGCGACGAAGGACGGCGGGCATGAGGGGTCCGTGCTGTGACTCAACCTCTCGCATCGGCCGACCCGGCGCGCGTCATTGCCATTGCGCGGTCATGGCTCGGCACGCCCTATCACGACCAGGCCAGCCTTCGGGGCGTCGGCTGCGACTGCCTCGGCCTCGCGCGGGGCGTCTGGCGCGAGATGGTCGGTCCCGAGCCGTTCCCGATCCCGCCCTACAGCCGCGACTGGGGCGAGACCGGCCCGCGCGAGGTGCTGGCCGACGGTGCGCGGCGCATGATGATCGAGGTATCGCCCGCCGAGGCCGGTCCCGGCGCGCTTGTCCTCTTCCGCATGCGGCCCCGCGCCATCGCCAAGCATGTCGGGATCCTGACTGGGGCCGATACCTTCCTTCACGCCTACGAGCGGCTGGGCGTGATCGAAGAACAGCTCACGCCGTCCTGGCGCCGGCGCATCGCCTTCGCCTTCTTGTTCCCGCAACGCTGAGTCCAGACCATGGCCACCCTCGTACTCGGCGCCGCAGGGGCCGCCATTGGCGGTTCGATCGGCGGCGCGATCCTCGGCGTGAGCGCCGCGACCATCGGCGGCTTCGTCGGCTCGACTATCGGCTCGGTGGTCGACAGCTGGATCGTGTCCTCGCTCGCGCCCACACAGCGCATCGAAGGCCCGCGGCTCGACTCCTTGCGGATCACGTCCTCGACCGAGGGCGCCTTCGTCCCGCGCGTCTACGGCCGCATGCGGATGGGCGGCAACGTGATCTGGGCGACGGATTTCCGCGAGGAGACGAAGACCACCACGCAGGGCGGCGGCAAGGGCGGCGGGGGCGGCAAGGTCAAGACCACCGAGTATCTGTACTACGCCTCTTTTGCCGTGGCGCTCTGCGAGGGCCCGATCACCGGGATCGGCCGCATCTGGGCCGACGGGAAGCTGCTGGACACCGCCGGGATCACATGGCGCTGGTATCCGGGTGATGAGGCGCAGACGGCGGACCCGTTCATCGCGGCCAGGATGGGCGCGGCCAACACGCCCGCCTATCGCGGCACGGCCTATGCAGTGTTCGAGGATCTGCCGCTCGGCAACTACGGCAATCGCATCCCGCAGCTGAGTTTTGAGGTCTTCCGCCCGCTCGCCGATCCAGACACGGCAGAGGGCCTGACGCAAGCGGTCACCATGATCCCGGCATCAGGTGAGTTCGCCTATGCCACGCAGGGCATCCGGAAGGGCGGCGGCGGGTCGTCCGAGCCCGAGAACCTCAACGCACTGACTGACACCGCCGACATGGTGGTGGCGCTGGACCGACTGAAGGCCATGGCCCCAAAGGTCGAAAGCGTTTCGCTGGTCGTGGCCTGGTTCGGAGACGATCTGCGCGCGGGCGACTGCACTATCCGGCCGGGCGTCGAGGTCTCAGAAAAGTCCACCAGCCCGCAGACGTGGTCGGTGAATGGCGTATCCCGCTCCAACGCCCACCTCGTCAGCCGCGATGACCAGGACCGTCCCGTCTATGGTGGGACGCCCGCCGACTTCGCGGTGGTGCAGGCGATCAAGGAGATGAAGGCCCGCGGGCTGCGCGTCACCTTCTATCCGTTCATCCTGATGGACGTGCCGCCCGGCAACACGCTGCCGAACCCGTATTCCGACAATGCCACCGAGACCGGCCAGCCCGCGTTCCCTTGGCGAGGCCGGATCACCTGTTCCCCGGCTGCTGGCTACACCGGGACCGTGGACAAGACTGCCACGGCCGCAAGCCAGGTTGCGGCGCTGTTCGGCGCGGCCACGCCCGCGAGCTTCAACGTTTCGGGTCAGTCGGTTTCGTGGACCGGGGCGCCGGGCGACTGGGGTCTGCGCCGCATGGTGTTGCACTACGCCCATCTCTGCGCGGCGGCCGGCGGGGTCGACGCCTTCCTGATCGGGACCGAGATGCGCGGGCTGACCACGATCCGCTCGGGCGCCAGCGCCTATCCGGCGGTGCAGGCCTATAGGGACCTGCTCGCGGATGTGCGCTCGATCCTCGGGTTCGGCACCAGGATCGGCTATGCGGCCGACTGGAGCGAGTATTTCGGGCACCAGCCGGGCGACGGCAGCGGCGACGTGTACTTCCACCTCGATCCGCTCTGGGCCGACGCCAACACCGACTTCATTGGCATCGACAACTACATGCCCCTGTCGGACTGGCGCGACGGGTTCGAGCATGCCGACGCGGCCGAGGGCTGGCCCGCGATCTACGACCGCGCCTACCTGCGGGCGAACATCGCGGGCGGCGAAGGCTTCGACTGGTTCTACGCCAGCGCGGCCGACCGATCCGCGCAGGCCCGCACCGCGATCACGGACGGCGCCTCGGGCAAGCCGTGGGTCTTCCGCTACAAGGATCTCCGCAGCTGGTGGTCGAACCAGCATTACGACCGCCCGGGCGGGGTGGAGAGCGGGACGCCGACCGCATGGGTGCCCGAGTCCAAGCCGATCTGGTTCACGGAGCTGGGCTGTCCTGCCATCGACCGCGGGACCAACCAGCCGAACGTCTTCTTCGACCCGAAATCCTCCGAAAGCTTTGTGCCGTACTTCTCCCGCGGCTGGCGGGACGATGCGATCCAGCGGGCCTATCTCGAAGCGACGTATCTGTTCTGGGGCGAGGCCGCGAACAACCCGGTCTCGTCGGTCTACGGCGGCCGGATGGTTCACGTCCCCGAATGCGCCGCCTGGACCTGGGACGCGCGGCCCTATCCGTTCTTCCCGGCGCTGACAGACGTCTGGACGGACGGGGCGAACTGGCGGCTGGGCCACTGGCTGACCGGCCGGCTCGGCGCGGTGTCGCTGGCGGCGCTGGTCCGGCACCTCTGCCTGCGTGCTGGTCTGCCCGACTCCCGGATCGACGTCACCGGTCTCTGGGGCGCCGTCGAGGGATATGCCATCGGCGCACTCGAAAGCCCGCGCGCCTCGATCACCACGCTGTCGCGGCATTTCGGCTTCGACGCGGTCGAGACCGAGGGGGTGATCCGCTTCGTCATGCGCGGCCGGGCGGCGGTGGCGAGCGTCAGCCCCGACGACCTGGTCGCCGCCCGCGAGGGCGACGTGCTGGAGCTGACGCGCGGCCAGGAAACCGAACTGCCGCAGGCTCTGAAGTGGCAGGTCGCCCGCGCCGACGAGGATTACGAGGCCGCGCAGGTCGAGGCCCGGCGCATCACCGTCGACACGACCCGGATCGCGTCCGAGTCCTTCCCCATGGCGGTGCCGCCCGAAGAGGCTGAGCGCCGCTGCCGCCGCGCCCTGATGGAGGCCTGGACCGGCCGCGAAAGCGCGGTCTTTCGCCTGCCGCCATCGCGGCTGGCGCTCGACCCGGCCGATGTCGTGTCGTTCGTCCATGACGGCCGCGCCGTCCCGCTGCGGCTCGTCTCCATCGCCGATGCCGAAGCCCGTGGCGTCGAGGCGGTGCGCCAGGACAGGGAGGCCTACGACCTGCCGCCGGGCGCGCCGCGGCCCTCGGCGCTGTCACAGGCGGTGGTCTTCGGCGCGCCCGAGGCGGTGCTTCTTGACCTGCCGCAGCTGACCGAGGATCTGCCAGCGCATCGGCCCTTCGCTGCGGCGCACGCCGTGCCGTGGCCGGGCGAGATCGCTGTATTCCGCAGCCCCTCGACTGACGGCTTCGAACTGCTCACCAGCTTCGGGACGCGGGCCCGGATCGGCGCACTGGTCTCGGACTTCTACGCGGGGCCCACGTCGCGCTTCGACCTCGGCAACGCGCTGATCGTCGATCTGCGCACCGGCACGCTGGAAAGCGTCCTGGACCTGACGCTCTTCGGCGGGGCGAATGCGCTCGCCATCGAGAGCGCGCCCGGCGTCTTGGAGATCGTGCAGGCGGGCGCGGGCGAGCTCATCGCCCCGGGCCGGTATCGCCTGACCCGTCTCCTCCGCGGCCAGCGTGGGACCGAAGGCGCCATGGGCAACCCGGCGCCCGCTGGCGCAAGAGTCGTGATACTCGACGACAGCCTCGCATCGCTGCCGATCGCCGAGGCGGATCTCGGCATCCCGTGGAACTGGCGCATCGGCCCGGCGAGCCGCCCAGTCAGCGACGAGACCTATGTCGCGCAGGCCTTCACGCCCGCGGGTGTGGGTCTGCGGCCGTTCTCCGTCGCCCATGTCGAGCAGCCGTGGCGAAAGCCGCGTGCGCCGGGCGATCTGACGATCCGCTGGACACGCCGGTCCCGAGCCCTCGCGGCCGACAGCTGGGGCGGGCTTGAGGTGCCACTGACCGAGGAACTGGAAGCCTACGAGGTGGAGATCCTCGACGGCCTTGCTGTGAAGCGGGTGCTGAGCACGACCACGACCAGCGCGGTCTACACGGCCGCCCAGCAGACCGCCGATTGGGGCGGTCCGCTCGACCCCGGCGACACGCTCGACATTCGCATCTTCCAACTCTCCGCCCTCGTCGGGCGAGGCGCGCCGAAAACCGTCACCCTCACGTTCTGAAGGCCATCCCATGTCCGACGCCACGACCCAACTGCTGCTGCCCTACATCCTGGCGGCGCAGGCCCAGAAGCACGTCACCCACAACGAGGCGCTGCGGCTGCTCGACGGGCTCGTCCAGCTCTCGGTCCTCGACCGCGACCTGACCGCGCCGCCCGGCAGCCCCGCCGATGGCGACCGCTACATCGTCGGCTCGGGCGCGACAGGCGACTGGGCGGGGTGGGACCTGAATGTCGCGCTCTGGACCGATGGTGCCTGGCTGCGCCTGCCACCGCGCACCGGATGGCGGGCGTGGGTGGAGGACGAGGGCCTGCTGGTCGTCTACGATGGTGCGGGTTGGGTCGGGACAACCCCGGCTTCGCTGCAGAACCTCGCGCTGCTGGGTCTCGGCACGACCGCCGATGCCTCGAATCCGTTCTCGGCCAAGCTGAACGCCGCGCTCTGGACCGCGAAGACCGTGGCCGAGGGTGGCACCGGCGATCTGTTCTACACCATGAACAAGGAGGCTGCGGGCGACGACCTCGGGCTGACGCTGCAGACCGGGTTCGTGACCAAGGCGCTGGTCGGTCTCTTTGGCTCGGACCGGTTCCGGCTCGCGGTCTCGGCCGACGGCAGCACCTTCTTCGACGGGCTGAGCGTCGACAACGCGAACGGCATCGTCGACCAGCCTCGGCTGCCTCGGTTCAAGGCGTACACGAACTACGACAACTATGTCGGCGTCGGGACCTGGACGAAGATCGGCCTCAACAACACCGACACCAACGACCAGGGCGCTTTCGATGCCGTGAACAACCGGTTCGTGGCCCCGGTCGACGGCACTTACCTCTTCGGCGCGACGCTGCTCTACAAGGTCAACGCCAGCACGTCCGCGCGCATGAGCGGGCGGCTCATCCTGAACGGCACGACCGAGATCCGAGGTTCCTTCGGCGAGATCAGTGGTGCGCATGTCTCCGAGGCGACGGCCCTCTGGCTGCAAACGATGGTCGCGCTCACCGCCGGTGACACCGTCGAGCTGCAGGGCAACTTCCGCGCCGCGGACGGCTACTTCGCCGCCGACCAGACTTCGTTCTGGGGCGCGAAGATCGGCTGAGGGAGGCACGCCATGGCCCCAGTAGACTAGAGGACCGCTTCTCCCAAACGGCCGAGCAATTCGAGACCGTGAAGAGAGCACGTGACGCGCAACGAGGGATGCTTGAGGCGGTAGCTTCGCCCTCGTTCTCGCGACGATCTGGCTGGGCGGCTGCGCGATGGACATTCCTGACGCGAGTGGGCCAGGGGCGTATCGCCCCGCCATCGAGTATATTCGGGAGGTCCAAGCCCAGACGGCCGAGGAACTGGCTCTGCTGCCGGATGACGCGACCATCGCTGACGGGCTTGCTGATTACAGCGTCATGCGGACCCGTGCAAAGGCTGGCACTAGTCAAGATCTCTACCTGTGCGCCTGCCTGCCCTGCACTGGATGGAAGCGGTCCGCTTGGAGGAAATGTGGTTCAGCGAAGGCCATCCATCTCGCTCGGGGTGGATCGCAAGATACTTCTTGAAGCTCTAGTTGCTGTAGGGAGTATCTCTGACGGGCACTGAACAATCCGGGGCCCGATCATGTCGTCCGACACCGACTACAACCACGATCACGACCATGCGCATCCGTCAACATCGGAGAGCAAGGATAGCGCCTGCTGGGGTAGGACGACGACCTGCGCGGATGTCGCTCCGGCCGCGTCCGGCTCGGTCAATGGGCGGAGCTTCCAGGTCAACGGGCTGGATTGCGCCGAGGAGGTCTCGATCCTGAACAAGGTCGTCGGGCCGGCCGTCGGCGGGCAGGAGCATCTGGCCTTCGACGTGATCAATGGGCGAATGACCGTTCTCGACAGTGCGGAATCCGTGGCGGATGACAGGATCGTCAAGCTGGTCGCGGGCACGGGCATGAGTGCCAGGCCCTGGGACGCCGAAAACGCCGCCGCGGATCAGGCCGCGCATCTTGCCCGCCAGAAGGGGTTCACCGCGGCCAGCGGCGGCTTCTGGGCTGCAGGGTTTGTCTATCACATCGTCGAGACAGGCTTGGGTGGCGCGCTGGGACTGTTCTCGGGTCATGGCGGAGCGCCGATGCCGATGGCGGAGATCGGTCTCTTCGCGCTGGCGATCGTGTTCGGCGTCTGGCTGGTAGCGCCCAAGGCGTGGTCATCGGCCCGCAGGCTCTCGCCGGATATGAACCTGTTGATGGTGGTGGCCGTGGCGGGTGCCATCGGGCTCGGCGAATTCTTCGAAGCCGCGACGGTCGCGTTTTTCTTCTCGCTCTCCCTTTACCTCGAAAGCTGGAGCGTCGGCCGTGCGCGAAACGCGGTATCGGCCCTGCTGGATCTGGCGCCGCCCACGGCTCGCCTGATCCGGCCAGATGGCACCGAGACGGACATTCCGGCGGCAGAGGTTGCCGTGAACGACCGTTTCATCGTGCGCGGTGGCGACCGCATCCCCCTCGACGGTCAAGTCGTGAAGGGGGCAGGTGCCGTCGATCAGGCCCCGATCACCGGCGAGAGCGCATTGGTGTCCAAGGAGCGCGGCGACGAGGTCTATGCCGGCACGATCAACGGCGAGGGTTCGCTGACGATCCGCGCGACGAAAACCGCGTCGGACACAGTGCTGGCGAAAATCATCCGCATGGTGGGCGACGCCCACGCGCGCCGCGCACCGGTCGAGCAGTGGGTCGCGAAGTTCGCGCGCATCTACACACCCATCGTGATGGCGCTGGCGATCGCCATCGCGCTGGTGCCACCGCTCCTGCTGGGCGGTGCCTTGGATTATTGGTTCTACAATGCGCTGGTGCTGTTGGTCATCGCCTGCCCATGTGCCCTTGTCATCTCGACACCGGTTTCCATCGTCGCGGCGCTCACCGCTTCGGCGCGGGCGGGAGTACTCATCAAGGGCGGTGCCTATGTCGAAGCGCCTGGGCGAACGACGGCACTGGCGATGGACAAGACCGGGACAATCACCATGGGTGAGCCCGAAGTGGCTGCGGTGCATCCCTTGGGCGAAGCCTCCGCACGCGATCTCATGACGCTGGCAGCGAGTCTGGAAGCTCGGTCGTCGCACCCGCTGGCCCGCGCCATCCTCGCGCGCGCCGAAACCGATGGTGTTTCCATATCTGCCGCAGAGGACACACGCACCGTGCCCGGGCGCGGGCTGGAAGGACGCGCCGACGGGCGCGCTATCTGGCTCGGCTCGGATCGGTTCGCCGAGGAGAAGGGGTTTGGCAGTGCCATTCCGGCGGATCTGCGGGGCCGGATCGAAGGGGCAGGCAGCACCCTTGTTGCCGTGGGTGACGAAACGGGCGTGACTGGCGTTCTGGAATTGCGCGACCGAATCCGCCCCGATGCAAAGGGGATCGTTGCGCGCCTGCATGCGCAAGGTGTGAAGACCATCGTGATGTTGACGGGCGACAACGAACGCACCGCGCGCGCGGTGGCAGCCGAAGTCGGCATCGACGAGGTGCGCGCCGAACTCTTGCCAGAAGACAAGGTGACGGCCATTGAGCAACTCGTCGAAAGCCACGACATGGTGGCGATGATCGGCGACGGTGTGAATGACGCACCGGCCATGGCCCGGGCGCATTATGCCATCGCTATGGGCGCTGTCGGATCGGATGCCGCGATCGAGACGGCCGACATCGCGCTGATGACCGACGACATCGGCAAGGTACCCTGGCTTATCGGCCATTCGCGCCGTGCCATGACGATCATTCACCAGAATATCGGCATATCCCTGGCGACCAAGGCGCTGTTCGTCGGGCTGACCGCGTTCGGCATGGCCTCGATGTGGGGCGCCATTGCTGCGGATGTGGGCGTGTCGCTGCTGGTGGTCGCCAACGCACTTCGGCTCCTGAATGGCCACCGGGCCGAAGCGGGGCCTTCGGGCGGTGAACCGCTGGGCGAGCAGATGGCGAAGGGAGCACTGGCGCACGGTCATTGATCCGGCGGTTTCGGTAGAGTAGCGTCTGACATCAACCAGACCTCGAAAAAGGGGCGTCGAGCAGTGATAAATACCAGAATGCCACGACGGGTCTTGCTGTTGGGCGGATTGGCCGTCTTCCTGTCAGGCTGTGCCAGCAGGTTTCGGTCGTACGACGGGCCAGAAGTGACCCGGCTGCGCATGTACAAGGCACAGCGTTTGCTGGTCTTGGACGGGGCGGATGACGTTTTGCGGACCTATCCCATTGGACTGGGCTTCGCGCCCGAGGGCCACAAGCAGTTTGAGGGGGACGGGCGCACGCCGGAGGGCTCCTACCTGATTGACCGGCGGAACCCCGATAGCCTCTTCCACCTGTCCATCGGCATTTCATATCCGAATGAGGCCGACATCGCATTCGCGGAAGCGCAAGGCCGATCTCCGGGAAAGGACATCTTCATTCACGGCGGTCCGCGGCGCGGGATCGACCCCATGAATGTACGCGACTGGACGGCAGGCTGCATCGCCGTCACGGACGGCCAGATCGAGGAGATCTACGCCATGGTCAGGAACGGAACGCCAATTGACATCTATGCTTGACGATCACGCAAAGCGACGGCGCAGCGCGACGTTGAGCGCTTCGATGGCGATGACCATGACGACAACGGCAATCGTAACGCTGGCGGCCTTGTCGTACTGGAAGGAACGCACGTAGGTCTGGATGTAGAAGCCGATCCCGCCCGCGCCGACGATGCCGAGGATCAGCGACTCGCGCAGGTTCAGCTCGAACCGGAAGATCGTGTCCCGGGCGACGACCGGCGCCATCTGCGGCCAGATCGCGTGCCTGAGCCGCACGAGCGGTCCGGCCCCCGCGCTTTCCAGCGCTGCGATGGGCGCGCGGGACACGCCGTCGATCGCCTCGGCATAGAACTTGGCGAGCATCCCCGTTGCATGAAAGGCGACCGCGATGATGCCGGGCAGCGGCCCGAGTCCGACAGCGCCCACCATGAGCATGGCCACGAGGATCAGCGGAATCGCCCGTATGAAGGCAAGCAGCGTTCTAACCGGCCGGTAGAGCGCGGGCGATACCATCGTCTCGGACGCGAGAATGCCGAGAGGGATCGACAGGATCACCGCGCCGAGGGAACCGAGGATCGCGATTCTCAGCGTTTCTGCGCTGCCCTTCCTGATTTCGGCCATCACCGTCGGGTCCGGCGGGAACATCCGCCCGAGAAAATCGGCAATCCGCGGACCGGCCGAGACGAGACGAGACAACTCGACATCGGTGGTGACGAAGGACCAGAGGATCGCGCCGGCGATCAGGACGCTGGTCGCGAAGCCGCCGAACCCTCGGGGTCCCATCAAGACACCGCCCTGAGGCTGAGGCCGGGCAACGGCTCTGCCTCCCGGTAGAGAGCCGCTGTCGCCTCGTCCTTCAACTCGGAACTCGGGACGTCAAATGCGACCCGCCCGTCCCGTATGCCGATGATACGCTGCGCGAAACGCCGCGCCAGGTCGGGCTGGTGCGAGGAAAACAGCGCCGTCGCCCCGCGCGCCCGCGCGGCCCCGGTCAGCAGCGCCAGGACCTCTCCAGCGCGCGCAGGGTCGAGGTGGCTTACCGGTTCATCGGCGAGGATCAGCCGTGGCTCCTGCGCCAGACACCGCGCGATGGCCACGCGCTGCCGCTGCCCGCCGCTAAGGCTGTCCACCCGGCGTTCGGCGAGATCGGCGATGCCGCAATCGGCGAGCGCTGTTCGCGCAATCTCCAGATCGTGCGGGGTCGGCGATCCAAGCAAGGCGCGTAGAGGGGACATTCGTCCCAGGCGGCCGTTGAGAACGTTGCGCAGAACCGTGGACCGCTCGACCAGGGCGAATTCCTGAAACACGAAGCCGGTATCGGGCCGGCTTGCGCGCGGCGGCGGTCGATCGGGATCGAGCGGCACACCCAAAACCGAAACGCGCCCGCGCCAGCCGTGGAGCCTGCCATCGAGCAGCGCCAGAATCGTCGTCTTCCCCGCCCCGGACGGGCCGAGCAAAGCGACGCTTTCGCCCGCCGGAATCTGAAGCGAGACCTGCTCCAGCGCCGGCAGATCCGCGCCCGGATGGGCGAAGGTCAGGTCGTCGATCTGCGCGGCGGGACTCATTCCAACAGCCCGTATCGCCGCGCCATGTCGCGCACGCCGTGATAGGCGGCGGGGTCGGCCCTGACATAGCCGTCCGGCCCGTAGAGATAGCGCAGCTTGTCGCGGTTCTCGGGCTCGTTGAGTTGCATCATTGCGTCCGTGAACCGATCCCGCAGGGCGGCATCCAGCGCAGCACGTGCGATTACGAGATGGCTCGGGATTGGTTTGCTTTCCGCGATCCAGGTCACCTCTGCCTGCTGCTCCGGGGTCAACAGAAGATCGGCATATTGGCTGGCGCCTGCGGCATCGACCAGACCTTCGGCCATTGCCTGCATGGCTTGCTGGTAGCCGCCCGCGAAGAAGACGCGGCCGAAAAATTCCTCCGCTGCGCCGGGACCTTCAACCAGCCCGGCCTCTACGAATTCGGCGAGCGGATAGAGATAACCCGATTCCGAGATCGGATCGGCAAAGGCGATGTTGTGCCCGCGCAGGTCGGCGAGCCCGTCGATGCCACTGTCGCGCCGCACGAAGATGCGGCCCGTGTAGCTCGGCGCGCCCCGGTAGACTTCGGACAGGAGCGGCACCGCGCCGATCTCGGCCTCGGCCAGAACGAAGGGTAAGGCGCCCATGAAGGAGATATCGGCGTCGCCGTTTCGCAGCGCCTCGACCGCTGCCGCATGGTCGATGGTGACGAACCCCTCGACGGGGACGCCGATCTGCTCGGACAGCCAGCCCGTGATGGCCTCGATGTCCCCCAACAGCTTCTCGGGGTTCTCCTGCGGGATGAAGGCAAGCCGCAATTCAGTGTCCTGCGCCGCGAGAGGCGTCGCCAGCGACACCGCGCCTGCACCGGCCAGTGCCAGCATCGTTCTGCGGTTCAGGTGGATCGCCATCAGAATGCCCTCTCTTCGATTGCGTCGGCTTCGGACTTGAACGCGGTCCAACTGGCTTCAGCGGCCGCCCAGTCTTCCACGCGCACGGCGGCGCCGACCTCGGCCAGACGTTCGGCCAGCGCGTAGACCTCGGGCCGCGCAGTAAGGTTCGACATGGTGCTGGCATCGGCCGCGAGGTCCGCGGCGACGGTGTCGGTCAGAAGTAGGATGTGCTCAGCGTCCCGCAGGGGCAGCAGCGTGTCGAGCGTCGAGGCGAAGGTCGTCAGTTCCGAGAACGCCAGCCGGAAGGCGGTGTTTTCGGCGTCGAACGCCTCGTAGGGTTCGTCCGCCGCGCCCACGGTCTCCAGATAGGCGGTCAGGTCGGCCCGTTCCGTCCCGGTCAGCCCGAGCGACTTCGTCTCGTCGAACCAGTCCACGACGGCGGCCAGCGTCGGCAGCGAGCCGTCGTGGAAATAGGGCGCGGTATAGGCGGTCCCGAGCAGTGTCGGTGTGTCGAGCGCGCCGACGCGGGCCCCCTCATAGCCCGGCTCAACGGAGCCGATGTCGTGGGCCTCCCGGTCGAGGAAGTTCGCGTCCGGCACATGGCAGCTGGCGCAGGAGCGATCGCCAAGTCCCGCAAAGGGCGTATTGAAGATCTCCTCGCCGCGCCGGGTGGCCTCTGGGGCCACGTCGGTCAGACGGCCATCACTCGTGAGCATGGAATTCGGCAGGAAGTCGAACTCGAGCATGTAGGCGACGAGAGCGTCCAGCATGAAGGGCGTCGGTTCATTCCCGCCGAACTCGTTGACGATCACGTTGCGGGTAAAATCGCGCAGGGAGGCGAAGCGGCCATCGCGGCCGTAGGGCCCGGTGAAGCGCAGACCGCGCAGGCTGGGAATGTCGAGCGGGTCGTCACGCCGGTCGTTGAAAGTCGGGTTGAAGAATGCTCCGTCGACATCGATTGCGCCCGGCTGGTGGCTGGCACCCGGAATAAAGAGCCTCTGGTTGATGTCCGAGCGGTTGTGACAGGTCGAGCAGGTTATCCCGAGATCGCGCGCCGGGCTTCCGAAGATCTGCGCGCTGTCGAACAGCATGTCGCCGTAGGCGACGAGCGGCAGATCGGTCTCGTCGATGCCTTGCTCCTCGAAGTTGAGAACGAGACGCGGCAGCGGGTCCTGATCGAAGATGTCGGAGCCCGGTGGCAGGCTTGGCGGAACCTCGATCGTGCGGCCACTCAGGACGGCGGTTTCCGGCAGGCCGCTCAGCGTCCGACGCGGAGCGAAGCTGTCCAAAAGGTAGTTTTCCGCAAGATAGCCGGAGATGACTGTGCGCGCGGCTTCCATGGTCTCGCGATCCGCAGATGTCGACCCTGCGCCGAGTACGCCAGAGAACCCGGTGCTGCTGTTGAGCTCCAGCCAGGCAAGGCCGATGCGCCTTGCAGCCTCGGGATCGGCGGCTGCGATGCCGTCCTCGAACGCACGGTAGAGTTCGCGTGCCGTTCGCACGGCCTGCTGTGCCGTCGCCGATTCTTCGGCCGCGAGAGCCCGGTCCAGTTCCTCTTCGATCCTGAGTGCGATGAGCTGCGTCGCCTCTGCGAAGACTGCCTGCCGGTCTTCGCGCATCATGGCGTCTAGGAGACCGTCAGGCTCGATATCGCTTTCGCGGTCCAGCCATTCCACCGCACCGGTCGAGAATTCCGAGCCCCGGTAGGGTTCGGTCCAGGTCGTCTCGAAGTCATCCCAGGGCAGAGGCGCGAGGTTTCCAAGAAAGAGCGTCAGCCGGTAGGCCGCTGCCTCGGGAAGCCAGGGCGCCTCCTTGGCAGGCGTCGCCGCGACAGGTCCGGACAGGACGAGCGCATTTGCGAGAGCGGCGAGCAGCACCCTCATGACATTTCGCATCACCACGGCCTCCGGGGGATAAAGTTAGACATGGCTAACTTATCGACCCCAAGCTAATCAGTTGTCAATCCCGGTGCTTCCTTGCAAAGTTCGGGCATGACAAAGTCGCAATCACATGCGCGTGAGGCGTTTGACGCTGTCGACAGGGCTCCCGAGGCGCAGGCGGACGGGTTTGCAACCGTGCGTCAGGCACACGAGAGCGAAGTGGCCGAGGATTACGTCGAACTGATCGCGGAACTGATCGAGACACGCGGAGAGGCCAGACCGGTCGATATCGCCGAGCGGCTTGGCGTAAAGCCGCCGACCGTGACCAAGAACCTTTCGCGTCTCAAGGCGGCTGGCTTGGTACGGCGGGAGCCTTACCGCGCCATATTCCTCACCGATGCAGGGCAAGACCTCGCGGAGACCTGTCGACGGCGCCACAGAATCGTCGTCGCCTTTCTTTTGAGCCTGGGGATCGACGAAGAGACTGCCGAACGCGATGCGGAGGGCATCGAGCATCACGTCAGCGCGACCACCTTGGAGGCGTTCGAGAGACGGCTAACACAGAAATGAGTGTGCGGCGGAACTCGTTCGGTCGCTTATATGAAGGGCCTCCACGCGTCTGAAGCGTTCAGGCTTACGCGAATTCTTCTAGCTCAGATTCCGTGAAAGAACGATGGTTGCAAACAGGGCGACGAGTCCGAAGGCGATCGCAGATGCAACTGCATACTGAAGAATATCGAGGCGGTTCCCCGTCCTCCGTCGTGCCAGATAGCTGCCCCAGATCGCCCCTCCGACGACGCCCACGATCACAAGCATCAGGATTTCTCCATTCCAGAATTCGCCGCGTCGGGGTATCGTCCGAACAAACCGGCCAGCCAGCTCGAGGCCCAGCACGCTACGACGAGCACCAGCAGGGTCCAGTCACCGAAACGCGCATAGGGCGTGGGAGCACGCGCGCCCGGCAGGCCGGCATCGATAGTTCCTGTTTCACCGGTATCGAGACGCGCAACGATATCTCCATCGGCATCGATCACAGCGGATATCCCGGTGTTGGCCGCGCGGACCACGGGAAGACCTTCTTCGACCGCGCGCATGCGCGCGGCTGCGAGGTGCTGCTCGGGTCCGATGCTGGTTCCGAACCAGGCATCGTTGGTGGCGTTGAATATCCAGTCGGGTCGAAACAGGCCGTCGACGACGTGTCCAGGAAAGATGATCTCGTAGCAGATCGCCACGGCGATGAGCGGAGCCCCGGGAATGGCAAGGGTGCGCGGCCCCGGCCCGGGCGTGAAATCGCCCAAACCTTCCGTCAGACGCTCGATGGGCAGCCAGTCCCGGAGGGGGACGTATTCCCCGAACGGCACGAGGTGGTGTTTTGCATATCCGGTCAGGATTTCTCCACGGTTGTCATAGGCCTGCACCGTGTTGAAATAGCTTGTGCCACCATCCCTCTCTACACGATCAGGCACTCCCGTGAGCAGGCGCGTGCCCTCAGGCAGGGCAACGGCGATCCTTGCACGCGCAGGCGCGTCTTCGTCGAGAAAACCGGGAAAGGCCGTTTCCGGCCAAAGCAGCAAATCGACGTTGCCGGGACGAGATGAGAGGTCGAGGTAGCGCTGAAGGGTCGCGTCCCGGTTTCCGGGCGCCCATTTTTCACGCTGGGGCACGTTGCCTTGTACGATGCGCAGGTCGACCCCAGGCGAGGGCGTCTCTGTTCCAAGGCGGAGCGTACCGGCACCCCATAATCCAATGGTGGCCACTGCGCACAGCGCCAGAATGGTCAGCCGCTGCGGTGGCGCGGCCGAAAACCCCGCTCCCGGCATGACGCCGATCAGGACGGTGAGAAAGCTCAACCCGTAGCTTCCGACCCAAGCGGCTGGCTGGCGCAGCGCGGCGTGATCGACAAGAGCATAGGCGGCGAGGTTCCACGGAAATCCCGTCAGGAGATGACCCCGCAACCATTCCGCAGCCACCCAGCAGGTTGCGAGAAGCAGACTCGCGGCAATGCCACCGAGGGAACGTCGCTGCGCGAAGACGGCAAAGAGCGCCGCTGCCATGGCCGGGAAGACGGCAAGGCCCGCCGACAGACCCGCGACCGCTGGTATCGCCAGTGCGCCGAAACGTTCGGCATCGACATAGAAGCTCTCCGCGATCCAGGAGATTCCGAACCCGAACTGGCCCAGTCCGAAGGCCCAGCCGACAAGGAAGGCATGCAATGCCGAAAGGTTCCGCAGGAGGAGAAAAATCGCGGAAAGAGCGACAGGGACCGCGACGAGCCACGAGAACGGCGGAAGGGTCAAAACCGTCAAACCGCCCGCCATGCAGGCGAGACCCATCCGCGCGAGCAAACTACAGTCCCGCCCAATGAACTTCAGCAAACCTGGATTCATGGATCGGTCCGAAGCCGGGCAGCAACCCACGGCCCAACGAACAGCAGCCCCACACCGCCAACCACGAACACGTCGGCCATGTTGAAGGCAGGCCAGTGCGCCGCCCCGATGTAGAAATCAAGGAAGTCCGTCACACCCCGAAACCGGACGCGGTCCAGAACGTTGCCGAGTGCACCGCCGATGATCGCACCATAGGCAACGGCCTCGATCCGGCTGCTGGTACGGACCAGCATGACTGCCAGCCAGACGCAGATTCCAAGCGCCAGGACGACAAGGCTCCACCACGGCGCGCCTCCGAGAAGCCCGAAGGTCACCCCGTCATTGCGAAGGTAGATGAGGTTGAAGCCGGGTACGACCGGCACGCCGGCAGTCAGGGCGAGAGCATTGGCGACAACGATCGCTTTGGTGGCCTGATCGAACAAGAAGGAAATCAGAGTCGCGAACAGACCGGTGAAAAGGAAAGGCTTCGTAGGTCGCATCCGATCACCCCAGCCAGACGTCGAGAAACAGCATGATGACCAACCCGATGGACATGCCAAGCGTCGCCTTGTTCTGGTGGCCGCTGCGGTGGGTCTCTGGGATGATCTCGTGACTGATGACGTAGAGCATTGCACCTGCGGCGAAGGCGAGCCCCCAGGGCAGGAGAGGTTCGGACAGCGTGATGATGCCGGCGCCAAGCAGCCCGCCAATGGGTTCGACGAGCCCGGTCAATGCGGCGATGCCCCAAGCGCGAACTCGGGAATATCCTTCACCGAGAAGCGAAACGCCCACTGCGAGCCCCTCGGGCGCGTTCTGAAGGCCGATGCCGATTGCCAACGGCAGGCCGTCTTCCACGCCACCCGACCCGAAGCCGACGCCTACGGCGAGCCCCTCGGGAAAGTTGTGGATCGTAATCGCGATGATGAAGAGCCAAACGCGCCTGAGCGACGCGGCCTCCGGCCCCTCGCGCCCTGTCTTGAAGTGCTCGTGCGGCAGGCGCTCGTTCATCAGCGCGACCGCTCCCATTCCGATCAGGATCGAGACGCAGACGATGGCGGCGGGCATCGCGCCGTTCGCGAACATGGGCTCGGCCGCATCCAATGCCGGGATGATCAGCGAAAAGAACGATGCCGCCAGCATCACGCCGGCCGCGAATCCCAGCGAAAGATCCCGTGCCGCGCGCGATGGCACGCGCCCGAACAGGACCGGGATGGCCCCGATGGCGGTCAGCGACCCGGCAGCCAGACTGCCCAGGAAGCCGAGAGCGACTGGAGAGAGTTCAGTCATGGGTCGTTTCGGGACGTGAGGGCATCGGGAAACCGGTCGCGCGAACGACGCCGGAATGACGTTGCGAGGCTAAGCCGACGGCCGACCGATCGACATCCAAAGAACATCACGAAGTCGTGCTCAAAGACGCCGGACCCGTTCTTTCTTCCGTATCCAAAAATTGAAATACTGAGTATACAGGAAAGGATTGAAATTTCATGCTGACCAGACGTCACTTCATCGGCGCGACCGCCGCCTTGTTCTCGCCCGCGATTGCCGGTGTCGCCCTTGCCGATTCTTGGCCGACCGATGATCAGAAGGCCGCGTGGGACGCGCAGGTGACGCCGCCGGGATACGATCCGGCCACGACGAACCCGTGGGATCTGCATCCGCGCCTGCTGCCGCAGCGAGTCGAGGCCCGGCCTGGGCTCGTGCCCGGGGACATCCATGTCGATGCGACCGCGCGCTACCTCTACCATATCGAGGAGGGCGGTACGGCCATGCGCTACGGTGTGGCCATCGGTCGGGGTGGCCTCTACGAGCCTGGCACCTACACGATCCGCCGCAAGGTGGAGTGGCCGCACTGGACGCCGACGCAGACGATGATCGAGCGGGAACCCGAAGCCTACGCGCAGTATGCCGACGGGATGGAGCCCGGTCCCCAGAACGCCCTCGGGTCGCGCGCCCTCTACCTTTTTGTCGGCGACAGGGACACCTACCTCCGGATCCACGGCACGCCATCCCCCCGCTCGATTGGCAGTCGGGCCAGTTCGGGCTGCGTGCGCATGGTCATGGCGCATATCAACGACCTCTACGAGCAGGTCGAGACCGGCGTGACCGCCCACCTCTACCCGGCTGCGGGCGACGGACCGGTCACCGCACACAGCTGACGGCTTTCCGATCCGCGGGAGATCGCTCTCCGCAGCCAGGGGACCGAGGCGAGCCGATCCAGCCATCACGCCTCGGCCACGCGCTGCGTGCAGATCGGTCGACCGTCCGCCGTTCGGAGCGGAAGCATCGTCGTCTCGACGGGTCCGACATGGCGGTACCAGTAGCAACCGTCCTCGGGTCGCAACCGGACCGACTGCAGATCCTGAAAGGGCGCAGCCATCGCGTTCAGCTGGGTCATCACTTCTGCCGAGAGGCCCGTATCGGAATCTGCCTTTTCGGCGACCGGGACGGCGCAGGCGCCGAGTGCCAGCAGGCTTCCAAGCAAAATAAGCGTCTTGCCCGGCGTGCGCGCTCGGATCATGGATCAGTTTCCTTCGTAGCTGGCAAAGACTTCCGTCGAGCCGTCGTTGCGGATGAGGAAGACGTCATAGGCTTCCCGCCATCTGCCTTGATCCATGCCGGGCGATCCGAGCGGCATCTCGGGCACCGCAAGACCCACCGCGTCGGGACGCTCCGCCAACAATCGCCGGATGTCCGACGCGGGCACATGCCCCTCGATCACGTAGCCGTCGATGAGCGCCGTGTGGCAGGAGACCATCCGCTGCGGCACGCCGTTGTCGAGCTTGAAGCGCACCAGAAGTCCCGCGAACATGTCCTGCCCGGTCGGTGCGAAACCGTTTTCTTCCAGGTGCTCCATCCAGGCGAGGCAACACCCGCAGCCGTTTGTCTTGCGGACCTCGATCGGCGTGCCCTGCGCCAGCGCCTGTGCGGCCGGGAGGAACAACAGGGCGAGTGCCAGGGTGGCAAGGGATCGTTTCATGGGTCAGAGCCTTTCGGTGCTATTGGGGGCAAAGACGCGCGCGAGGCGTTTCTCTAGACGGTCGCGCGCATCACTTAGACGGTCGAGGGCCGCAGCGTCGTCTGCAGCCTGTTCCGCAGCCTCGGCAAGGCGGTCATCCGAGAGGGGGTCAGTGGGACGGCCGTTCACACGCACCTCGTAGTGCAGGTTTGGGCCGGTTGCGGTGCCCGTCGCGCCGACGCGGCCGATAAGATCCCCCGCCGCGACACGGTCGCCTTGGACAAGCCCGTCTGGGACGGCGCTCAGATGCGCATAACGGGTCATGGTTTCCGACCCATGCGCGATCTCGACAACGCGGCCGTAGCCGCCGCGCCGACCGATGAAACTTATGCGTCCGGGTGCGGTCGAATAAACCGGGGTGCCGCGGGCTGCGGCGAAATCCACGCCGGTATGCATTCTTGTGTCGCCGTAGACCGGGTGTGTCCTGCGGCCAAACACGGAGCTGAGCCGCGCGCCCTCGACCGGCTGCGCGAAGACGCGCATGACCACGCCATCACGGTAAATCGTGGCCCGCCCGGAGCCGTCCTCCGGCCAGACGATCTCGAACAGCGTGTCGCCAAGATCGAGCGCCGCGAAGGTCAGGTCCGGCTGGCCGACGATGTCGTCGCCAACCCGCTCCTCGCGCCACATCAGCCGAAGGGTCTCGCCACCGGCCAGGTCGCGCCGGAAATCCACGGCGCCACCCAGCATCTGCGCCAGATCGACCGCGAAGCGCGCCGGAATGCCGCCCGCGTCGAGCGCGGCGAAGACCGAGCTTTCGATGCGGGCTTCACCGGCCAGAATGACGTTTTCGGGATCGGGGGCGACAACGCGCGTCGCCACCTGCTCGCCGAAGACAGCCTCGATCCGGACGCCGTCGTCCACCTCCAGAACGACGCGACGGGGGCTGCCCTTCGGGGTGGTGATGACACTGAGGGCATGTCCAGGACGCAAGCGGCGCAGGTCGAACTCCGCCGCAAGTGCTAGCGCCACCTCGGCGCGAACCGGGGCGTCGAGACCCGCCTCCGCGAGAACCGCGTCGAGCGTCTCGCCCGCGGCGATCTCGCGTGCCCATGTCCGGAGCGAAGGCTCGACCCTCGGAAGCGATGGCGCGACGGTCCCGACAGACGGCAGAGCGGGCGAGCTGGCCGTCGGGGCAACATCCGAACGGGCGAGGGTCGCCGCGAGGACCGGCGCCTCAGCAAGCACCGGCATGGGCATGGCCTCAGGCGTCCAGAGTGCAGCCTCGGCAAGACCGGGCGGAACGGGGTCTCGTGTCCAGGTGCCCGAAAGCGCGAGGGCGGTCGCAGACACGCTTCCCGCCGTCACGATTCCGACCGCCAGATACCTCAGCTTCATGTCGCCCCCTCCGTTTCTTCTTCCAGCGCCCGGCGGATCTTCGGCACTGCGAACTCCCTCGGTTCGTGATAGTCGATCATGCTGACGAACCCGCCGGCCGCGTCGAACAGAAACACGCTCGCCGTGTGGGTCATGGTGTAGTCGCCGCCGTCGGTCGGAACACGCTCGTAGCTCGCCCGGAACCCTTCCGCCGCGCGTGCTATCTGATCTTGCGCACCGGTCCAGCCGCGGATCGCCGGATGGAAGTAGCCGACATATTCGGCCATCGCCTCGACGGTGTCGCGGTCCGGATCCACGGTGATGAAGACCACGTTCATCTGCCCGGCATCCTCGCCGAGCGCATCGAGCCAGCCGGAAATGTCCGACAGTGTGGTCGGGCAGACGTCGGGGCAGAAGGTGAAGCCGAAGAACACCATGGTCGGACGGCCGACCAGGGTCTCCGGGCCAACCGGCTGCCCCTCGTGATCAGTAAGACGAAAGTCCATTTCAGTGAGCGGTATGGGAAGGCTTGCCACAGCCTCCGGCGCGCCGGGGCCGTCCACCCGCCACCAGCCGACGAACAGCGTCAGCCCCATGGCACCCAGAGCAGTGGCGCCGTATCCAAGAGCCGTTCGGCGCCGCATCAGCCCTCCGGCCCGCGCGCCGCGATTCCGAGGATCGGCACGTCGACTGTCACGTCGCCGCCATCCGAGAAGCTCAGCGTCAGCGGAAAGCTGTCGCCCTCGGTCATCGGCTGTTGTAGCTGCATGAGCATCGCGTGCAGCCCGCCGGGCGCCAGTTCCGCGGCTTCGCCGGGGGCGATGGTTATCTCGCCCGCAGGCGCCATCGAACTGACACCCTCGGCATTGGTCTTGCTCTCGTGGATCTCCGGCATCATGGCGAGCGGCGTGGAAATGCCGGTCAGCGTGACGGCCTCGTCTCCGGTGTTGCGGATCGTCATGTAGGCCGCGCCGGGGCGGTTGACGCCGATGGAGGCCCGCGCCCACGCGTCATCGACGACCACATCCTCCGACCCGGCAAGGGCGACACCGGAGGTGAGCGCTAGTGTGGTGAGGGTCGCCAGCATCGGGATGGTGAGCTTGGTCATTCGCAAGTGCCTCCTTGTCATGCGTGCCAGGGTCACGAGCCGCTCGCGGCCACTTCCTCGGCCACCAGCGCGCGCAGTTCGGCCTCACCGAACGGATCGAGCGGCCGCCCGTTGACGAAGAATGTGGGCGTCTGGCGCACACCCATGGTTTCGACATCGGCGCGATCTTGGTTCAGGATCGCCACGACGTCCGGCGCGAGCATCTGCGTGCGCGCCGCTTCCACATCCAGCCCTGCGGTCGCAGCGACCTCCAGAATCAGTCCCGGAGCCGGCGCGCCATGCGAGGCCCACCGGGGCTGCTCGCGCAGCAGCGCCTCCATCACGGGCTCGTAGACGTCCTGCATCCGGGCCGCCTCGAGCACGCGGATCGCTTCCTCCGACGCTTCGCCGTGGAACGGCGTGTAGCGGATCGCGACGCGCACAGCGTCGCCGTGCTCTTCCATGATGTCCTTGACCACCGGATAGAAGGCGCGGCACGCCTCGCAGGCCGGATCGAAGAACTCGACGATGGTGACGGGGGCATCCTCGGGTCCGAGGATCGGGGAGTAAGACCGCAGCAGCGCCTCGCTCTGTTCTGGCGGAACCGTCGCGGTCGCGGCGACGGACGCGGGACGTGTCGTGAACCAGGCCGCTGCGGCAAAGACGGCAACGGCGACGGCAACAACGGAGAGCATGATAGCGCGACGATTCATGGGCGCGGGTCCTTCAGAGAGAGGGCCGACAGGCTCGCGGTGAGCGTGAAGGCGACAAGCGACAGGAGCGGGATCGGAACCCCGAGGATCAATTGATTGGTGTCGGTGCAAGAGGGGCCGGTCGCCGTGCAGGGCTGGATGGGCTCCGGGATGATGCCGACGTAAAGGCCCATGTGCCAGAGCGCGACGGCCCCGCCGAGCAGGCTGAGCGCCAACCCATAGCGTCCGACGCGGGCGTCCTGCCACCACAGGCCGAGCCCCAGAACGATGGGCAACGGGAACATGAAGGCGCGCTGGTACCAGCACAGCAGACAAGGCATCTGGCCCAGCACCTCGCCGATGAACAGCACCGAGAGTGTTGCGACGAGCGCCACCACCCAGGCGGCAGTCAGAGCCGCTTCTCCCGTCAATCCCCGACTCATCCGGCGACGCGCCCCCTCAGATCGGCAAGGATCTCCTCGGCCGGGGTGCCGTAGCTCCAGGCTTTCACGTAACCGCCCTCCGGATCGAACAGAAACAACTGCGAGGAATGACCCATCGTGTAGCCGCCGGGCGCCGCGGCCTCCTCGACCTTTTCGTAGAAGATGTGAAAGCTGTCGGCGGTCCGGTCGATCTGGTCGGGCGTTCCGGTCAGCCCCACGATCCCGGCCTCGAACCTCGGCACGAAACTCGCGAGAACCGACGGCGTGTCGCGCTCGGGATCGATGGTGATGAAGAGCGGCTGAACCTGCGCCGCATCCGCACCCAGCCCGTCTATGACGGCGGCGACCTCGGCCAGCGTCGTCGGGCAGACATCGGGACAATTGGCGAAGCCGAAGAAGACCATCATCCAGCGGCCCGCGTAATCCTCCTGCGTGCGGACCATTCCGGTGTGATCCGTCAATTCGAAATCCGCACGTAACGCAGGCTCGCCCTCCGCGGTCTGGTCGGATCGATAGTCCGCCCAGAGCAGCAACCAGACGAAAGCCAGCGCCGCAACGCCCACGAGCGCCCAGAGGATCTTTTGAAGAAATGTCAGTCGCAATGCGCGTGACCTGCCTGTGATTCTTGATTTTGTTGCCGTTTACACCCTCAAGCTACTAGAGGTTCAACCCGCTTGTTCCGTCGTCGTGATGGCTTCACGGACCTGTGTAGAAGCTCACGGCCTTGCCAATCGGTGCGGCAAAACCTACCAACACTGAAGCATTACGGAGGCGCCCATGCTGACGATCGGCAGTCTGGCCAGGAAAACCGGCACCAAGGTGCAGACGATCCGCTATTACGAGCAGATCGGTCTGATGCCGGAACCTGGTCGGACCGAGGGTGGCCAGCGCCGCTATGGCGACGATGAGCTCGACCGGCTCGCCTTCATCCGGCACGCGCGACAGTTGGGCTTTTCCCTCGAAGCGATCCGGGAATTGCTGGACCTCAGCGATCATCCCCATCGCCCGTGCCTTGAGGCCGACGCCATCGCGCGCAGGCAGTTGAAGCAGGTGGAGCAGCGCCTTGCGCGTCTGGAAGCCCTGCGCATCGAACTACAGCGCATGGTTCACGAATGCAGTGGCGGGCAGACGGCCGATTGCCGCGTGCTGGAGGTGCTGCGCGACCATTCCGAGTGCCTGACGGACCACGACGAGATCGGCGCCTGAGATGCCTGCCGCGCTCGCCTATCCGCTCGCGGCCTTGGCCGAGATCGCCGGATGCTTCGCGATCTGGGCGTGGTGGCGCCTCGGCGCGTCCGCCCTCTGGCTGGTGCCCGGCGTGGCCGCGCTGGTGGCGTTCGGCTGGCTTCTGGCGCAGGTCGACACCGTGGCGGCGGGACGCGCCTTTGCGGCCTATGGCGGGGTCTATATCGCGGCATCGGTTCTGTGGATGTGGCTCGCGGAAGGACACAGGCCGGATGGGTGGGACGTACTCGGTACAGCGGTGTGCCTCGTTGGCGCTGCGATCATTCTGGCCGCACCGCGCGGTGCGTGAATTCGGGGCTTGAAGCTACAGTCGCTGTAGCAATTATCTCTCTCCCATACCGATTCGAGGAGAGATGTCATGATTCACAAAGATCCATTGCTCGCCCCCACCCGGCTCCTCGATTTCGAGAGTCCGGCAATCGCGACTCTATTGGAAACGCGGGGCTGGAGCTGGAAAGCTCTGCCGCCTGAGGCGCGGATCGGATCCATCTACGATTTCGTCCGAAACCAAATCGCCTTCGGCTACAATCGGGCCGACGACATCCCGGCATCGCAGGTGCTGGCGGATGGTTTCGGCCAATGCAACACCAAGGGCAAATTGCTGATGGCGCTGCTCAGGGGAGCCGGCATCCGGTGCAGGTTGCATGGCTTCACCATTCACAAGGCGCTCCAGCGCGGTATCGTCCCCGAGCTTGTCTATCCGGTCGCGCCCGCGGAAATCCTCCATTCCTGGATCGAGGTGGAGACCGGCGACACGTGGATCGACCTGGAGGGTTTCATCCTCGACGCGCCGTACCTCACGGCGTTGCAGCGGGCGTTCAGCGACAGTGACAGCCTCTGCGGCTATGGTGCGGGCACCGAGTGCCTGAACAGTCCGCCGGTCGAATGGACGGGGGCCAGCACGTATATCCAAAAAACTGGCATTGCCCGGGATCTGGGAACATTCGAGACGCCGGACCAATTCTATGACGTGCACCGGCAAGCGTTCGGCCAGCTGCGCGATTGGCTCTATCGTCACATCGTCCGGCACTGGATGAATGCTCGGGTTCGCAGGATCCGCGATGGGCGCCTGCCTCTCAAGCCAGGCACTGCCCGGCTCAATCACCGCTACGAGGGGGACGCACATGCCGCATGATCATGGCCACGCCCATATCGACCCCAAGTCCGGCGATCGCCGCGTCTCCGTCGCGATCTGGGCGAATGCTCTTCTGACCGTCGCGCAAATCGTCGGAGGCCTCCTGTCCGGCAGTCTCGCGCTGATCGCGGACGCGCTGCACAACTTCTCGGACATGGCGTCGCTGGTGATCGCCTTCGTCGCACGCAAGATCGCGCGCCGCCCGGCGGATGAGCGCATGACCTTCGGCTACGGACGGGTCGAGATCGTCGCCGCGCTGATCAACTACACCACGTTGATCCTGATCGGCGTCTACCTGATCTATGAGGGCGGGATGCGGATGATCGACCCACCCGAGGTGCAGGGCTGGACGGTGGTGATCCTCGGGGCCGTGGCGCTGGTGGTCGACACGTTGACGGCGCTGCTTACCTGGTCGATGCAGAAGGGCAGCGTGAACATCCGCGCGCTATTCCTGCACAACCTGTCCGACGCGCTCGCCTCGGTCGCGGTCATCGTCGGCGGCTCGCTTATCATCCTTTACGACATGCGGTGGGTCGATCCGGCGATCACGATCGGGATCGCACTCTACATCCTGTATCTGGCTTCCACCGAAATCGGCGGCCCGATCCGGACGCTGATGCTGGGAAGCCCTCCCGATCTGGATTGCGGCGACGTCATCGATGCGATACGCGGGATCGACGGCGTCGCGGACGTTCATCACGTCCATCTCTGGCAGATGCAGGAACACGAGGCGGCGCTCGACTGCCATGTCGTTCTCACAAAGGAAGGCTGGGCGCGGATCGAAGGCATAAAGACCGAGATCAAGGCGCGCCTGAACGATCGGTTCGGCATCGCCCATTCCAGCCTTGAATTCGAACACGAGGATCACGCGCACACGAACGCCGATCTCTATGGTCATGGCAGTTCCGCGCGGAAGGAAGAAACAGGATGAGACGACCGCTTGTCTTCGCGGGGTCGGCTCTGGCCGCCGTAGCCCTGTTCGTCGTCGCAATCGGTACGCTCGTTCCGCAGACCGTGGACGTGAGTGCATCGACCATGATCGATGCGCCGCGTGCGGAGATCTGGCGGGTCGCCTCCGATTTCGAGGGGGCGTTCGAGGACTCGAACCCGGCGCACCGCGGCACCGCCGTGCTGAGCGACCCGAAGGCGCCCCTGCGCGACGGTCTCCGGTTCCGCCAGGAGGAGTATGTCGGCGGGTTGCGTGGTGTGCTTGAGGCGGAGCTGTTCGACGTCTATCCGCAAGAGCGCTTCGGCTGGCGCGCCGAGACCGACTACACGCTCTGGGGCCTGCCGGTCGCGACCGTCGAGGAAGGCGGGATCTTCCGGATCGAGGAAAGTCGCGAAGGAGACGGTTTTCGCGTCTCGCATCGCGTCTGGGGAGACTTTCCCGACACGTTCTACGGCCGCGTGCTGAGCTGGGTATCCGTCGCGTTGCTCGACATGGAGACCGACGCCGAGCGCCACACGCGTGTCGAGCTCGAGTACTTCGAACGGCAGCTGGAAGGCGCTCGGGATGGCTGACCGGCTCTCGTTCGCCATCCTCGGGGGCTACGGCCAGTTGGGGCGCGCCGTCGCGGCGCTGCTGCTCGATCGTGGGGCGGACAGGGTCACGATCGCCGGGCGAAGCTCCGAAAAGGCCGGCAAGGCCGCGATGGATCTCGCCGGGGGAGACCGGGCCGGCCGGGTCGTGTCGGAACGCGCAGACGCCGATGACGGCGACGCTCTTGGCTCTTTGCTTTCCAACCACGACGTCGTGATCCATGCGGCGCCCCTCGACAGTGTCGCATCCGGGACCATGTGCGAGGCGCTGGCGCGCGTGGGTGGACGACTGGTTCTGGTCAGCCACGACCCTGACGCAGTTGCGGGCTTGCAGGCCGCGCGTCCAAGGCTCGAACAGGCTGGGGCGAAGGTGATCGTCGATGCCGGAGCTGACCCGGGTCTGCCAGGTCTTGTCGGACATCTCGCTGCCGAGACCCACGGCGCCGCCGAGCGCGTCGAGCTCTCGGCCCGGTACCGAGCTGCTGAGGTCGGCCGAGCCGGTCTCGCGGATATCCTCGACGGCGCGACCGATGCGACCTGGATCTATGCCGACGGCTGGCGGCGCGCCGGGCTCTTCGAGGTTCGTCGTCTCGCCTGGCCCGGCGGGCTCGGAGCATCGCTCGCGATGCCCGTGTATCTGCCTGAACTCGATGCGCTTCGCCATCGTCACAGATTTCGCCGGCTCGCCCTGTGGCACGGAGGCCTGAACGGCCCCGCGGACATGGTTGTGTCGATGCGCCGGGTTCTGGGGCGGATGTTTCCGCGGGACGTCGGTCTTGCAGCGCTGAAAGCCACGATGCGCTTCGCCAATCCGCCACCCTACGGCCTTGGGATTTCAGCGATTGCAGCCGGGCGAGGTCGGCAGACCGAAGTTCTGCTATCGCACTCCGACGTCTACGCCGCGACGGCGGAGATCGCCGCTTGGTGCGCAGAAGACCTCGTCCGAGAACTTCACCCGGCTCCTTCGGTCCGCGTCGCTTTTGAACTGCTCTGCGATGGCGATGCGAAAAACGGCCTGCAGGAGCTCGGCTTCGACCTGATGTTCCGGTGACCGACCGAAGCCCATTTGCCGGGAAAGGGACAGGAGTTCATGTCGTTGGCCTTTTCGATCTCGCGGCGCCTGATGTCGATGGACGACACGTCCTGGCGCCGCCACGCGAACCCATGGAGCGTGTATTCCCGAATGACGCTCCTGCCGCTCTTCGCCCTCGCTGTCTGGAGCCGCGTCTGGATCGGGTGGTGGTCGCTCGCGGCCATCGCGTGCGTGATCGCCTGGACGTGGCTGAATCCGAGGCTGTTCCAGTTGCCGCGCCATGAGGACGGATGGGCGGCAAAGGCCGTTCAAGGCGAACGCATCTGGCTCGAGGGACCGCCGGAAGCGGTCGTCGCCCGACACGAACGGGCCGTCGTCGTCCTCGGCTCGGCCACCGTGATCGGTACCATCGTGCTCGGATGGGGGCTTGTGACCCTCAACCTTTCGGCGACAATTTTTGGAGGGATAATGGCGATGGGCGCGAAACTGTGGCTCGTCGACAGAATGACCTTCGTTCACGACGCGATCGCGTCGGACCACGAGCGTGCTTAGGTGTAGGAAACGCAGCGAAGACGAGCCAAGATTCGGAAAATAAACGATTTTAACGCTTTGGTGGCGACCGGCTGAAGCCGGAGAACGTCCGATCCCGGTCCCATCCCCTCCGCCAC
>NZ_MSIT01000002.1 GCF_002094885.1 Salibaculum halophilum | reverse complement strand
CCGCCGCATGGGGAGAACGCTTTCGCGGGGGCAAGTGGCGGAGACGAAGGGATTCGAACCCTCGAGACGGTTTCCCGCCTACTCCCTTAGCAGGGGAGCGCCTTCGACCACTCGGCCACGTCTCCGCTGATGCGTATAGCCAAGTAAACATGGAGATTACAAGGCAATTCTGGCGCGCCCGCCAAAATCGGGTTCACATTCAATAAAGACTTTGGGTGGCGCCGAATTGAACCAAGGCGGTGGACCTTCCGCACTCAGCGGCACCTTGTTGTGCCTACGGCTTCCCGAGGACGAGGGCGGAGCGCACACCGAGCCCCACAAAGTGCAACATTGTGGGGACCAATCTGGCGAAGGGTGACTGCCAAGTTTGTGCTGTCGGGCCGATTTTACGGTCGGTACAACCAAGGTTTGGCGCGGACGCGGCTGTTGCTGTTCTCGCCAGTGAGCCAGCCTGCTGGGTTGCAATGGACACCTGCGCCAATGTCTCGGTCCATTGGGGCGAGGTCACGCAACGATACGACCGAGAGGTGCGAAGCGCCAACGCAACGGCGCAGAGGGCACGATAGCGCATTGATCGTGTAGACGTGGGCGCCATTGTAAAGGCGACCTATGCGTTCGTCTCACCGTTCGATATCCCCCGCACGAACCTGCACAGCGTTAGTTGGAGGGACGTGGCATCGCCGAGAGATACACCGGATGTTTCTTTCTAGGTCTGGCAGCGACTTACTCTCCCACGTCTTGAGACGCAGTACCATCAGCGCTACGGCACTTAACGGCTGGGTTCGGAATGGAGCCAGGTGTTTTGCTCGTGCTATGACCACCAGACCGAGAAAGAAACATCGTCCAAGTCAAGCGAACCGACTTCCGATCTGCAGAAACAGCCTTGCTTCTACTGGATCAAATCAAGCCTATCGGACCATTAGTACCGGTCAACTGAACGCCTTGCAGCGCTTACATCTCCGGCCTATCGACGAGGTGGTCTACCTCGGTCCTCAGGGATACCTTGTTTTGAGGGGGGCTTCCCGCTTAGATGCCTTCAGCGGTTATCCTGTCCGATCATAGCTACCCTGCACTGCTGCTGGCGCAACAACAGGTCCACCAGTGGATCGTTCACCCCGGTCCTCTCGTACTAGGGGCAACTCCTCTCAAGTATCCTACACCCACGGAAGATAGGGACCGAACTGTCTCACGACGTTCTAAACCCAGCTCACGTACCTCTTTAAATGGCGAACAGCCATACCCTTGGGACCTGCTCCAGCCCCAGGATGAGATGAGCCGACATCGAGGTGCCAAACACTGCCGTCGATATGGACTCTTGGGCAGTATCAGCCTGTTATCCCCGGCGTACCTTTTATCCGTTGAGCGATGGCCCTTCCACTCGGGACCACCGGATCACTATGGCCGTCTTTCGACTCTGCTCGACTTGTCAGTCTCGCAGTCAGGCTGGCTTCTGCCATTGCACTCAACGAGCGATTTCCGACCGCTCTGAGCCAACCTTCGCGCGCCTCCGTTACGATTTAGGAGGCGACCGCCCCAGTCAAACTACCCACCACGCAGGGTCCCGGACCCGGGTAACGGGCCGCGGTTAGACATCAAGCAGAACAAGGGTGATATCTCAAGGATGGCTCCACCGGAACTGGCGTCCCGGTTTCAAAGCCTGCCACCTATCCTGCACATGTTGTGCCTGATGCCAGTGCGAAGTTGTAGTAAAGGTGCACGGGGTCTTTCCGTCTAACCGCGGGAAACCTGCATCTTGACAGGTAATTCAATTTCGCTGAGTCGATGTTGGAGACAGCGGGGAAGTCGTTACGCCATTCGTGCAGGTCGGAACTTACCCGACAAGGAATTTCGCTACCTTAGGACCGTTATAGTTACGGCCGCCGTTTACCTGGGCTTCGTTTCGGTGCTCTCACACCTCCACTTAACCTTCAGGCACCGGGCAGGCGTCAGACCCTATACGTCGTCTTGCGACTTCGCAGAGCCCTGTGTTTTTAGTAAACAGTCGCCACCCCCTGGTTTGTGCCCCCAGCCAATACTTGCGTAGAAACTGGGCCTCCTTCTCGCGAACTTACGGAGGTATTTTGCCGAGTTCCTTCAACATCGTTCTCTCAAGCGCCTTGGTATGCTCTACCAGTCCACCTGTGTCGGTTTAGGGTACGATCCAATGGAGGGCTATTTCCAGGAACCGATCAGCGGCCCACCCAATCCGATAAGGGTGAACAACAGTCTCGATCCGTCACGTCCTCCTGGCCCAGGAATATTAACCTGGTTCCCATCGACTACGCCTTTCGGCCTCGTCTTAGGGGTCGGCTTACCCTGCTCAGATTAGCTTTAAGCAGGAACCCTTGGACTTTCGGCGACAGGGTCTCTCACCCTGTTTATCGCTACTCATGTCATCATTCTCGCTAGTGATCTCTCCACCGGATGGCTCACGCCCCGGCTTCACAGAAAGCTCCCTTGCCTCCAGGGCCGTCCGGAGACGGCTGAGGAGGCACGGAGTTATGTCACACTACGCTCTGCTACCATGCCTTGCGGCATCCTAAGCTTCGGCTCATGGCTTGAGCCCCGTTACATCTTCGCCGCAGGACAACTTGATTAGACCAGTGAGCTGTTACGCTATCTTTAAAGGATGGCTGCTTCTAAGCCAACCTCCTGGTTGTTTTGGTCGTCCCACCTGCTTTCCCACTTAGCCATGAATTGGGGGCCTTAGCTGTAGGTCAGGGTTGTTTCCCTCTCCACCATGGGCGTTAGCACCCATGGTGTGTCTGCCATCTAGTACTCCCCGGTATTCGGAGTTTGGTTAGGATCAGTAAGCCTGTGGGGCCCCATTACCCATCCAGTGCTCTACCCCCGGGGGTATTCGGATGACGCTCTACCTAAATAGATTTCGCAGAGAACCAGCTATCTCCGAGTTTGATTGGCCTTTCACCCCTAGGCACAGCTCATCCCGATCTTTTTCAACAGATGTGGGTTCGGTCCTCCAGTAAGTGTTACCTTACCTTCAACCTGGCCATGCCTAGATCACTCGGTTTCGGGTCTAATGCATCTAACTCGGTCGCCCTATTAAGACTCGCTTTCGCTGCGCCTACACCTAACGGCTTAAGCTTGCTAGATACACTAAGTCGATGACCCATTATACAAAAGGTACGCCGTCAGCTCTCAAGGAACCTCCGACTGTTTGTAGGCGCTCGGTTTCAGGTACTGTTTCACTCCCCTCGTCGGGGTGCTTTTCACCTTTCCCTCACGGTACTGGTTCGCTATCGGTCAGCAAGGAGTACTTAGCCTTCGAGGGTGGTCCCCCGATCTTCAGACAGGATTTCACGTGTCCCGCCTTACTTGATGCGTCCAATTGTGCTTCCTGTACGGGACTGTCACCCGCTATGGTTGGCCTTTCCAGACCATTCCAGTCACACTCTCGGCTCGGCTGGTCCCCGTTCGCTCGCCGCTACTGGGGGAGTATCAATTGATTTCCTTTCCTCCGGGTACTTAGATGTTTCAGTTCCCCGGGTTTGCTCTTAAAACCCTATGTATTCAGGTCTCAAGTACCTGTTTCAGCCGGTTATAAGTAGCCGAAGCTATTATAACAAACTGTCAGGTGGGTTGCCCCATTCGGAGATCCGTGGATCAAAGCCTATTATCGGCTCCTCACGGCTTATCGCAGATTATCACGTCCTTCATCGCCTCTTGCTGCCAAGGCATCCACCAAACGCCCTTTTCGCGCTTGATCTGATCCAGAAGAAGCAAGGCCTTTTGCATTTCCTTGCTACCTCACCCCGAAGGGCCAGATGGATCAGAAGTCATTTACTTTCCCACCCCCGCTGGTTCACAGGGGTTTTGGGTTAGTGTACTTGACTTGGACAACACTGCCGGTTTCGATCAGCCTACAAAGTATCGGCTTGGAGAGGCCGTATACCTGCTTGCCGCGGCCGAGGCCGCAGCACCGAAAGAGGATGTCCCCTACTGGGACACCCAAGCAGTGTCGTAATTGTATCTCTCTAAACGATGTCAAATCATCCAAGACTGGATGGCAGAGCCTGCCGGCTCGACGATCAAGTCTCGTTCGTGGCGATGGTGGGTCGAGGAGGACTTGAACCTCCGACCTCACGCTTATCAGGCGTGCGCTCTAACCACCTGAGCTACCGACCCATCTGGTGGAGCGTATCGGGATCGAACCGATGACCCTCTGCTTGCAAAGCAGATGCTCTCCCAGCTGAGCTAACGCCCCGGTATTTTCCCGCTGGCGCGGAAACCACATTCTGAAGAGATATGAGGACGGCTCGGCCCTGATATTGATCGGCTTGACTGCCGATCTTCTGCTAAGTGCTCCACGAGACCGGCAAGCCGGTCGTCTAGGAACATCCTTAGAAAGGAGGTGATCCAGCCGCAGGTTCCCCTACGGCTACCTTGTTACGACTTCACCCCAGTCGCTGATCTTACCGTGGCCGCCTGCCTCCCGAAGGTTAGCGCAGCGTCGTCGGGTAAAACCAACTCCCATGGTGTGACGGGCGGTGTGTACAAGGCCCGGGAACGTATTCACCGCGGCATGCTGTTCCGCGATTACTAGCGATTCCGACTTCATGCCGTCGAGTTGCAGACGACAATCCGAACTGAGACATCTTTTAGGGGTTACCCCTCTGTAGATGCCATTGTAGCACGTGTGTAGCCCAACCCGTAAGGGCCATGAGGACTTGACGTCATCCACACCTTCCTCCCGCTTATCACGGGCAGTTCCCCTAGAGTTCCCGGCCGAACCGCTGGTAACTAAGGGCGTGGGTTGCGCTCGTTGCCGGACTTAACCGAACATCTCACGACACGAGCTGACGACAGCCATGCAGCACCTGTCACTGCGTCCCCGAAGGGAACGCCCGATCTCTCGGGTTAGCACAGGATGTCAAGGGTTGGTAAGGTTCTGCGCGTTGCTTCGAATTAAACCACATGCTCCACCGCTTGTGCGGGCCCCCGTCAATTCCTTTGAGTTTTAACCTTGCGGCCGTACTCCCCAGGCGGAATGCTTACTCCGTTAGGTGTGTCACCAAGGGGCAAGCCCCCTGACGACTGGCATTCAACGTTTACGGTGTGGACTACCAGGGTATCTAATCCTGTTTGCTACCCACACTTTCGCACCTCAGCGTCAGTATCGAGCCAGTGAGCCGCCTTCGCCACTGGTGTTCTTCCGAATATCTACGAATTTCACCTCTACACTCGGAATTCCACTCACCTCTCTCGAACTCTAGACTACCAGTATCAAAGGCAGTTCCGGGGTTGAGCCCCGGGATTTCACCCCTGACTTAATAGTCCGCCTACGTGCGCTTTACGCCCAGTAATTCCGAACAACGCTAACCCCCTCCGTATTACCGCGGCTGCTGGCACGGAGTTAGCCGGGGTTTCTTCTACTGCTACCGTCATTATCTTCACAGTTGAAAGAGCTTTACGATCCTAAGACCTTCGTCACTCACGCGGCATGGCTAGATCAGGGTTTCCCCCATTGTCTAAGATTCCCCACTGCTGCCTCCCGTAGGAGTCTGGGCCGTGTCTCAGTCCCAGTGTTGCTGATCATCCTCTCAAACCAGCTATAGATCGTAGGCTTGGTAGGCCGTTACCCCACCAACTACCTAATCTAACGCGGGCTGATCCATCACCGATATTCTTTCCCCCAAAGGGCGTATACGGTATTAAACCCCGTTTCCAGGGACTATTCCGTAGTGAAGGGTACATTCCCACGCGTTACTAACCCGTCCGCCACTAAGCCCGAAGGCTTCGTTCGACTTGCATGTGTTAGGCCTGCCGCCAGCGTTCGTTCTGAGCCAGGATCAAACTCTCAAGTTGAAACGCTGTTACCAGCGTATCCTTGACGTTCGAACCTCTGCACATCGTCCCGTTGTTCAAACGGGACAGTCATCTGTCTGTTGTGCTTCTGGTTTCATTAGAAACCGGAAACCGTCCAAACAGTGAAGCTGACACTCCATCATCGACCGAGGCCTAGGAGCGCGATATGCAGGTGTTGATCCATCGATTTGAACCAAACCGCCCACATATCTCTTCAGATACTTGCGATTTCAAAGAGCGTAGAGACAAAAGCGACTGGATGCGCCCTAACTTCCTTGGCGCGCCCCGCCTCGATTACCTCTGGTGTTCGTTCCGTCTCGTTGGCCTTGGCATCTTGCCGCCGCCCCGTCTGGCGTCCCTTTGTGCGCCTCAGCGCCGCCGGTGAGGGGTTATTTACGGATTGGTGCCGGGGCCTGCAAGAGGTTTTTTCGGACGCGGGGCGATTTTTTGGGATTTGGCCGAATTTTCTTTGTTTCCGGCTAGTTACCTGAATATTCCTGCGTGAGAGTCTGTCATGTCGTAATTTTGTTACCCCGATCTGTATCAGGCGCGCCCCAGATATTGGGTTGTCCACAAGGATACCCCCAAGACTCCTGGTCCGTCCCCCCTGAATCACCCCTCTACTGGCACCGCGCGAGTCGCTCAGCCGTGGGGAAACCCCGGATCATCGCGACATCCGGGGCCGATTCCGCTAGGTCACCGCAATTACGGGCGCCCGTCACCCTTGCGTCGGCGCCGCACGAGGTCTGGCTCCGCGCCCCGGGCGAAAGCGCAGGACCAGCAACGCACTGATCACCGCCAGCCAGATCAGCGGCTCGAGCTGAAATCCCTTGGCCAGCCACAGAAAGTGGACCCCCGCCAGCACCGCCGCCGGGTAGGTCAGCTTGTGCAGACGCCGCCATTTCGGCCCCAGCCAGCGCACGGCCCGGTCGTTGGAGGTCAGCGCCAGCGGCAGCAGGAGCAGGAACGCCGCCATTCCGACGGTCACGTAGGGCCGCTTCACGATATCGGCCCAGATCCTATCCAGGCTCTGCACGTCCAGCACCGCCCAGACCGCCAAGTGTGCCAGCACAAGAACAAAGGCCGAGACGCCCAGCGCCCGGCGAAACTTCACGAGGTTGAGGCCGGCATGGCGGCGCAGCGGGCTGATCGCCAGCCCGACGACCAGAACCTTCAACGCCATGGCACCGTATTCGTGTTCCAGCGCCTCAATCGGTTCAACCCCGAGGCCGCCGGTGGCGCCGCGGTAGAACACCCAGGCCAGCCAGAGCGCGCACACCGGATATATCGGCCACGCGGGCACCCGGCGCACGGCCGCATTGATCCGGTCGACAACGGCCATCAGAAGAACTTGGTCAGGTCCATGCCTTCGTAGAGGCCGGCCACCTCGTCGTAGCCGTTGAACATCAGCGTGTCCTGCCGCTGCGCGAAAAGCCCGCCGCCGATGCGGCGTTCGGTGGCCTGCGACCAGCGCGGGTGGTCCACGTTCGGGTTCACGTTGCTGTAAAAGCCGTATTCGCTTGCGTTCGCCTTGTTCCAGCTTGTCGGCGGCTGCTCGGCCACCAGCGAGATGCGCACGATGCTCTTGATCGACTTGAAGCCGTACTTCCACGGCACCACCAGCCGCATGGGCGCGCCGTTCTGATTCGGCAGCGGCTCGCCGTAGATCCCCGTCGCCATGAGGGTGAGCGGGTGCATCGCCTCGTCCAGCCGCAACCCCTCAACATAGGGAAAGTCCAGCACGCGGCGGCGCACCCCGGGCATGACGTCGGGGCGGACCACGGTTTCGAAGGCGACGTAGTTGGCCCCGTCCTGCACTCCGACCTTGGCCAGCAGGTCGGCCAGTTCGAAGCCGTTCCACGGGATCACCATCGACCAGGCCTCGACACAGCGGAAGCGGTAGATGCGTTCCTCGGTCTCCATGTCGCCGATCAGGTCGGCCAGGTCATAGGTGCCCGGATTGTCGACCAGCCCGTCGACGGTGACCTGCCAACCGGTTGTGTCCATCGCCGGCGCGTTCTTGGCCGGGTCGCCCTTGCCTGTGCCGAATTCGTAGAAGTTGTTGTAGGTGGTGATCTCTTCCCAGGTGTTCGGCTCCAGGTCCGACTTCGCGGCAACCGGCCCGCCGATCCCGGCCGCGCCGACCGCCGACAGGCCCGCGATCAGCTGCCGGCGGTTCAGCCAGAGTGATTTCGGCGTCACGTCATCGCGGGTGAGGTCGTTCGTCCAGCGTCGGGCCATGGTGCATCTCCTGTGTCTCGCTCACCGTGTTCTAACGCGCGCGCGCGAAAAACCGACTCAAACCCCGGTCACGATCCCGCCAGCGCGTGCCTCGGGGTAGATGCTGTCCATGGGCACCGACGCCCCGTCGGCCTGCACGATCCGCACATGCGACCGGCGCATCCGGCGCGGCTCGGTCACGCCGACGGAATGCGCGATGGTCTCGACCTCCTGCACGATCTGCCGGGCGTAGGCGGCGACGCGGGCGTCCTTTTCCGCGACCACGAGGCCCCGTTGCAGGCCCGGATCATGGGTGGTGATGCCGGTAGGGCAGGTATTCCTGTTGCACTTGAGCGCCTGGATGCAGGCCAGGCTGAACATGAACCCCCGTGCCGAGACGACGAAGTCCGCCCCCGCGCAGATCGCCCAGGCGACGTCGCCGGGATTGACCAGCTTGCCGCTGGCCACGATGCGGATGCGGTCGTGCAACCCGTGGGCATCGCGCAGGTCCACCAGGCGCGGCAGGGCCTCGCGGATCGACATGCCGACCAGATCGATCAGCGGCATCGGCGCGGCCCCGGTGCCGCCCTCGCCGCCGTCGAGCGTGATGAAATCCGGCGCCGCCTCGGCCCCGCGCGCGGTGATGGCCTCGAACAGCCCTTCGAGGCCGGCCTCGGTGCCCATGACCGTCTTGATGCCCGTAGGCAGGCCCGACACGTCGCGCACGTGGGCAATGAAATCCAGCAGGTCGTCCCAGTCATCCACGCCAAAGTGCCGGTTCGGGGATATCGCATCCTGGCCGGGCACAACGCCCCGGATGCGGGCGATCTCGGGGCTGATCTTGGCGGCGGGCAGGATGCCGCCCTTGCCCGGTTTCGCCCCCTGGGCCAGCTTGATCTCGATCATGCGCACCTGGTCGTGCGCCGCCAGCTCGCGCAGCTTGGCGTCGTCGAGGTTGCCCTCGGCATCGCGCACCCCGAACTTCGCGGTACCCATCTGGAACACCAGATCGCAGCCACCCTCCAGGTGGTGGGGCGACAGGCCCCCTTCGCCGGTGTTCATCCAGATGCCCGCCTGTTGGCAGCCGCGCGACAGCGCCTGCACCGCCGGTCTCGACAGCGCGCCATAGGACATGCCCGACAGGTTGAAGATCGACCTGGCAGTATAGGGCTGCCGGGCCCCCGGGCCGATCACCATGGGATCGGTGCTGGCATACTGGTCGTCCAGCGGCGGAAAGGCGGCGTTCACGAACAGCGGTGTACCGACCACGGCGAGGCTGCGCGTCGATCCGAAGGCGACCGTGTTGACCTCGCGCTCGGCCGCGTGCCGGACCCAGTCGCGCTGCGCGCGGTTGAAGGGCAGTTCCTCGCGGTCCATAGCAAAGAAATACTGGCGGAAGAACTCGCCCAGCGTGGTGAACAAGCCGCGAAAGCGCCCGATCACCGGATAATTGCGCCGGATGGCGTCACCCCGCTGGGTCCGGTCGAGGACGAAAAGCACGGCCAGCGCCAGCAGGCCCAGCCCCAGCACGAGGATGAGGACAAGCGCCAGCCATTCGAGCACGGTCATCGGCAGGGACGAGAACATCGCGGACCTCCTTCCCGGGCATCCTGCCACGGCGCCTGGCGCTTGTCGCTATTCCACTGCCCCCGAAACCCGGCTGGATTTCCGTGCAGTCGATCACGGCGGATCACTTGGTTTCACCGGGTCGTGACTTGAACCGCGCGACTGTCGTGGCTTAGCGGCCAGCCCGTTTCCGTCAAGTCCGGTCGGCGGAAATCCCCCGTAATCCGATGTCGCAACCCTACGTAATAAGCACAATGCCAATGACGGCATTGACGGGGTGCCCACACGGGCATCTGCACATGAAAAGCACTATGGAGGACCACATGCTACGTCGTACATTCATCGCCGCCACCGCCGCCGCCACCCTCGGCACCGGGGCGCTTGCCGACAATCATTCGATGGACATCGTCGACACCGCCGTTGACGCCGGCAACTTCACCACACTTGTCGCCGCCGTCGAGGCCGCCGGGCTGGTCGAGACGCTCAAGGGCGACGGCCCCTTCACCGTCTTCGCCCCCACGGATGACGCCTTCGCCGCTCTGCCCGAGGGCACCGTCGAGGGCCTGCTGGAGGACACCGAGGCGCTGACCGCGATCCTTACCTACCACGTGGTGCCGGGCGAGGTCATGTCCGGCGACCTGTCCGACGGCATGATGGCCGAAACCGTGAACGGGGCCGAAGTGTCCATCGGCGTCGGTGACGCCGTCACCGTCGATGGCGCCACCGTGACCGCGGCCGATATCGAGGCCTCGAACGGCGTGATCCACGTCATCGACCAGGTGATCATGCCCGAGTGATCCTTGATCACCACGCATTGGAAAGGCCCCGCTTCGGCGGGGTCTTTTCTTTTGCGCGGGTCTGGGCAAACCTGCGCGGGCACGGCAAACGGGGATGACGATGGCGGCAGAAGTCATGCTGATGGGCGTCAAGGGCGGCCCCGCGATCCGGCCCGGATCGCAGATGCCCGCGTCAACGCTGGTCCGCGCGGGCGGCAAGACGATCCTCGTCGATGCCGGCCTCGGCGCGACGCGCGGGCTCTGCGACGCGGGCGTTCCGCTGACCGGGATCGACCTGGTGCTCATCACCCATCTGCATTCCGATCACTACCTGGAACTCGGCCCGATGTTTCACACGGCCTGGGTCGCCGGGCTGACCACGCCCGTGCCGGTGATCGGGCCGCCGGGCCTGTCGGCCTACTGGGAGGGGTTCCTGCACGCCATGGCCTTCGACGTGACCCTGCGGATGGAGGACGAGGGCCGCGTGCCGCCGGGCCCGCTCTTCGATATAGGCCGGCTGTGCGAGGGGCTGGTGCATGACGCGGGGCGCGTGCGGGTTCACGCCATGCGCAACGATCACCCGCCCATATCAGAGAGCTACGCCCTGCGAATCGACTGTGGCGGCGACAGCATCGTGATCTCGGGCGATACCGCTTACATGCCGCAGATGGCCGAGTTCGCCGCCGATGCGGATATCCTGATCCACGAGGCGATGCTGCCAGCGGGGGTCGAGGCCCTTGTCGCGCGCATGACCAACGGCGACGATCGCCTGCGCGATCACATCCTGCGCAGCCACACCAGCGCCGAGGACGTCGGCCGCATCGCCGCCGCGGCCGGCGTTGGCCAGCTGGCCCTGACCCACATGGTGCCCGACGGCGACCCGGACATCACCGAGGATGACTGGATCGAAGCGGTGCGCAGGCACTGGCAGGGGCAGCTGCACATCGGCCGCGACGGGATGGTCCTGACCACCTGAAACGCGAAAGGCCCCGCCGACGGGCGGGGCCTTTGCTCGATTTTCGGCTGGTCAGTGGACGACAGCGTCGTCGGGCTTGGGCCGGTCGGAGCTGCCCAACCGTTCGCCGACGATGAGCCCGTCCGCCCCGGCAGTCACCGGCACGGTATCGCCGTCGCGGATCTCGCCGCCCAGCATGGCTTCGGCCAGCGGGTTCTGCAGCGCGGTCTGGATCACGCGGCCCAGCGGGCGCGCGCCGAAGACCGGGTCATACCCCTCGTCGGCCAGCCACTTGCGGGCCGCCTCGTCCAGCTCAAGCGTGATTTTGCGCGGGGCCAGCCGCTTCTGCAGCCGGGCCAGCTGGATATCGACGATCCCGCTCATGTCGGCGCGGCCCAGCCGATCGAAGACGATCTGATCGTCCAACCGGTTCAGGAACTCGGGCCGGAAATGGGCGCGCACGGCATCCATCACGTCCTGCTTGGCGCGAGCGGCATCGCCGCCGTCCTCCAGCCGGCTGAGCGCCTGCGAGCCGAGATTCGAGGTCAGCACGATCAGCGTCTGCTTGAAGTCCACTGTGCGGCCGTGCCCGTCGGTCAGGATACCGTCGTCCAGCACCTGCAACAGCACGTTGAAGACCTCCGGATGCGCCTTCTCGACCTCGTCGAACAGCACCACCTGGTAGGGGCGCCGGCGCACCGCCTCGGTCAGCACGCCACCCTCGTCGTAACCGACATAGCCCGGCGGCGCGCCGATCAGGCGCGAGACCGCGTGCTTTTCCATGAACTCGGACATGTCGATGCGCACCATGGCCTGGTCGTCGTCGAACAGGTAGTCGGCCAGCGCCTTGGTCAGCTCGGTCTTGCCCACGCCCGTGGGGCCAAGGAACAGGAACGACCCCAGCGGGCGGTTTTCGTCCTGCAGCCCCGCGCGCGCCCGGCGCACCGCGTTCGACACGGCCGTGACGGCCTGACGCTGCCCGACGACGCGGCGGCCAAGCTCGGACTCCATCTTGAGCAGCTTCTCGCGCTCACCTTCCAGCATCTTGGACATCGGGATGCCCGTCCAGCGTTCGACCACGGCGGCGATCTGTTCCGGGCGCACGGCCTCGTCGACCATCACGCCCTCGGCCCCTTCGGCCTGTTCGGCCTCGGCCAGCTGCTTTTCCAGCTGCGGGATGATGCCGTAGGACAATTCGCCGGCCTTTTGCAGGTTGCCCTCGCGCTTGGCGATGTCCAGGTCGGCGCGGGCGCGGTCCAGCTGGGCCTTGAGGTCGCGCGCGCTTTCCAGCTTGTCCCGCTCGGACTGCCACTTGGCGGTCATCTCGGCGCTGCGGTCCTGCAGATCGGCCAGTTCCTTTTCCAGCTTTTCCAGCCGGTCCTTAGAGGCCGTGTCGTCCTCTTTCTTGAGCGCCTCGGCCTCGATCTGCAACTGCAGGATCTGGCGGTCGAGCTGGTCCAGTTCCTCGGGCTTGGAGTCGACCTCCATCCGCAGGCGGCTAGCAGCCTCGTCCACGAGGTCGATGGCCTTGTCGGGCAGGAAACGGTCGGTGATGTAGCGCGCCGACAGCGTTGCCGCCGAGACCAGCGCCGAATCCGAGACCCGCACGCCGTGGTGCATCTCGTACTTTTCCTTGATGCCGCGCAGGATCGACACGGTATCCTCGACCGTGGGTTCCTCGACCATGAGCGGCTGGAACCTCCGGGCCAGCGCCGCGTCCTTCTCGACGTGCTTGCGATACTCGTCCAGCGTGGTGGCACCGATGCAGTGCAACTCGCCGCGCGCCAGGGCGGGCTTGATCAGGTTGGCGGCATCCATGGCGCCATCGGTCTTGCCCGCGCCGACCAGCGTGTGCATTTCGTCGATGAACAGGATGATCTCGCCCGCCGCCTCGGTGACCTCGGTCAGCACGGCCTTGAGGCGTTCCTCGAACTCGCCGCGGTACTTGGCCCCGGCGATCAGCGCGCCCATGTCCAGCGCCAGCAGCTTCTTGTTGCGCAGCGATTCGGGCACGTCACCGTTGATGATACGCAGGGCCAGCCCCTCGGCGATGGCCGTCTTGCCGACGCCGGGTTCCCCGATCAGGACCGGGTTGTTCTTGGTCCGGCGGCTCAGCACCTGCATGGCGCGGCGAATCTCCTCGTCGCGGCCGATGATCGGGTCGATCTTGCCCGCGCTGGCGCGTTCGGTCAGGTCCTGCGCGTATTTCTTCAGCGCGTCGTACCCTTCTTCCGCGCTGGCGCTGTCGGCGGTGCGGCCCTTGCGAATGTCCTCGATGGCTGCATTGAGCGCCTGGGCATTCACGGCCCCCTCCTCCAGGGCCGTCTTGGCCCCGGATTTCACCATGGCCAGCGCCATGAGCATCCGTTCGACCGGGACGAAACTGTCGCCGGCTTTCTGGGCGAGCTTCTCGGCCTCGGCCAGCACCTTGCCGGTGGTGGAATCAAGGTAGACCTGCCCGGCGTCGCCGGTCACCTTCGGCAGCTTGCCGACGGCAAGGTCGATGGACTCCTGCACGCGCTTGGCGCTGCCGCCGGAACGGTCAATGAGGTTGGCGGCCAACCCCTGGTCGTCGTCCATCAGGGCTTTCAACAAGTGTTCGGGAACCATCCTCTGATGGCTTTCCCGCATCGCGATCGTCTGGGCGGCCTGGATGAACCCCCGCGACCGCTCGGTGAACTTCTCCAAGTTCATGAGCTTTCTCCTTTTTCAAGCGCCCTGTTCCGGGTGCCCGTCACGCGGCGCACCCTCTCTGGGCCTCGCTCAACAGATGGGGAAAGGGCGATGTGTTTTCAAGTTGCCCGGCTCCGACAAATCCGTTCCGGCTTGACCTTCGCGGGACCAGCGGGCACCTGCATGGGCGTATCCATACGAGGAATGCCGCCATGCCCCAGCCCCCCGCCGATGACCGCCTGATCGTCGCCATGGACGTGCCCGACGCGCTTCAGGGGCTGGAGCTGGCGCGGACCCTTGGCGACGCGGTCGGGTTCTACAAGATCGGGCTGGGCATGCTGACGGGTGGCGGGCTGGCGCTGGCCAACGAGCTCAAGGACGAGCACGGCAAGCGCATCTTTCTGGACATGAAGCTGTTCGACATCGGCGCGACGGTCGAGGCCGCGGTGCGTGGCCTGTCCCAATTCGACCTGGACTTCCTGACAGTGCATGGCGACCCGCATGTGGTGCGCGCCGCCGCCCAGGGCCGCGGGGGCCGCGACATGAAGATCCTCGCCGTCACCATCCTGACATCGCTGGATCGCGGCGACCTCGACGCCAGCTGCATCAAGGCAGGGAAAATGACCGACCTCGTGCAGGAACGCGCCGGCATCGCGCTGGCCAACGGGGCCGACGGGGTGATCGCCAGCCCGCAGGAGGCCGCGCTGATCCGCGCCCTGCCCGAGGCCGCCGGCAAGCTGATCGTCACCCCCGGCGTGCGCCCGGCAGGCGGCGACCCGGGCGACCAGAAGCGCGTGACCACCCCCGCGCAGGCCATCGCGGGCGGGGCCGATCACGTCGTGGTGGGCCGTCCCGTCTGGCAGGCCGCGGACCCGCGCGCGGCGGCCCGCGCGATCACCGCGGAGATGGGCGCCAAATAGAGCCACGCCGGCGATTCCGGCTGACGCGGCCGCGCCGCGCCTGTATCCTCGCAACATGCCCAGCCTGTGCCGCGACTGCCTGCACGACTTCGACAGCGGCACCCGGTGTCCGGTCTGCCGATCGCCGCGCGTGCTCGCCCACCCCGAGCTGTTCGACCTGAGCATCGCGCACATGGACTGCGACGCCTTCTACGCCGCCGTCGAAAAGCGCGACAATCCCGACCTCGAGGGCAAGCCGGTCATCATCGGCGGCGGCCGGCGCGGGGTGGTTTCCACCGCCTGCTACGTCGCCCGCATCAAGGGCGTGAAATCGGCCATGCCCATGTTCAAGGCCCTGCAGCTGTGCCCCGAGGCCATCGTCGTGCGCGGCCGAATGGACCGCTACGTCGAAGTGTCGAAACAGGTGCGCGCCCTGATGGACGGCCTGACCCCGGTGGTCGAACCGCTTTCATTGGACGAGGCCTTCATGGACCTGACCGGCACCGCGCGGCTGCACGGCGCCCCGCCCGCCGTGATGCTTGCGCGGCTGGTCAAGCGGATGCAGGACGAGATCGGCATCACCGGCTCGATCGGGCTGAGCCACAACAAGTTCCTGGCCAAGGTCGCCAGCGACCTGGACAAGCCGCGCGGCTTTTCCGTGATCGGGCAGGCCGAGACGATGGATTTCCTGCGCCCGCAACCCGTGCGCCTGATCTGGGGCATCGGCCCGGCGGCGCAGGATAGCCTCGCCCGGGCGGGCATACGCACCTTCGACGACCTGCTGCGCTGGGACCTGCGCGATCTGCAACACCGCTTTGGCGGCATGGGCGCGCGCCTCTGGCACCTGGCACGCGGAAAGGATGCGCGCCGGGTCAGCGCGCACCGTCCCATCAAGAGCCTGTCAAACGAGACCACCTTTCCCGAGGACACCGCCGATCCGGATATCCTCGATGGCCACATCTGGCGCGTGGCCGAAAAGGTCAGCGCCCGCGCCAAGGCCAAGGGCAAGGCGGGGCGCGTCGTCACGCTCAAGCTCAAACGCGCCAACCACAAGGGCCTGACCCGGCGCCAGAGCCTGCACCAGCCCACGCAACTGGCCGACACGATCTACCGCACCGCGCGCGCGCTCTTCGACGGGGCCGCCGATCAGGGGCCGTTCCGCCTGCTGGGTGTGGGGATTTCCGATCTAGTCCCAGCCACTGCCGCCGACCGCGAGGCCGACCTGCTGGACACCGGCGCCGCTCGCCGGGCCGAGGCCGAACGCGCGCTGGACCGGATCAAGACCCGGTTCGGCACCGACGCCATCGTCAAGGGCCGCGCGCTGCGCTAGCACGGAGTCCCGCGATGGACCGGCGACGACCGCTGCGCTGTCGGGTGACCAGCTATTCCGCCGCCATCGGCATGTCCGCGGGCCGGCCGATATCGGCCAGCTGTCCGATCACGGTGTTCAGGGTGGCCTTGATCGCGTCGTAGTCGGCACTGGCCCGGATCGTCGCCTCGTTCATGTAGAGCGCGCGGTCGATCTCGACCTGCACGGCATGGCGGTGGCGCGCGGGGCGACCATAGTGCTGGCAGATGTAGGCCCCGGCAAAGGGCATGTTGCGCGCTACCTTGAATCCCGCCTGCGCAAAGGCCGCTTCGACCCGGTCCACAATCTCGGGCGCGGCCGAGGCACCGAACCGGTCACCCAGAACCACGTCGGGGCGGGTTCCGCCACGGGGGCCGACGCTTTCCAGCGCCTCGTGCGGCATCGAATGGCAGTCGATCAGGATCGCCTCGCCGAAGATGTTGACGGACCCGTCCATCAGCGCCTGCAATCGGTCGTGGTAGGGGCGCCAATGATCTCGGATCCGGTCATGCGCCTCGGCCAGGCCGATCTTGCCGCGATAGATCGGGCGACCGTTGGACACCACGCGCGGGATTACCCCCAGTCCCGAGGCGATGCGCGGGTTGTGTGCCCCGCGGACCAGCCCGCCGATCACGGCCGGGTCCAACTCGTCCGCGCCGCGGTTGAGGTCCAGAAAGGCCCGCGGCGCCCGCGCCGCCAGAAGCGGCGCTCCGTGATCCACCGCGGCGGCGAAGAGATCGTCGACAAAGGCATCCTCGGAGGAACGCACCTGCGCCTCGCTCAGGCAGGTCGCGCGCATGAAGCGCTCCGGATAGGCCCGCCCGCTGTGGGGCGAGGCGAAAACCACGCTGGTCGCGCGATGGCTGGGGTGCGACAAGGTGTAGGCTTGGTCGGTCATGTACCCTCCTGTCGGTCAGTCTAGCCCGTTTCGGCGATTTGCCAAAAGGCCTTGATCCCCGGTGCGACTCTTTATATAGCCCGCGTACCTGACGCGGTTCGCCCGCGTCCTGTTTCGTTACGGGACATGCGAACGGCCGACGGCGAGGGCGATTAGCTCAGCGGTAGAGCACTTCGTTGACATCGAAGGGGTCACTAGTTCGAACCTAGTATCGCCCACCACGCAAACACCGCGCCTGCCGGGCGCAGAACGCAACCCAAGGCGCATCGCCGCGCCGCGACAGAAGGATACGTGCCATGAAGGTTCGCAATTCCCTCCGCTCGCTCAAGCAGCGTCATCGCGATTGCCGCGTCGTGCGCCGCAAGGGCCGGGTCTACGTCATCAACAAGACCCAGCGTCGGTTCAAGGCTCGCCAGGGCTGATCCCCGAACCGGAACCGAACACCAAAGGCCGCGTCCCCGGGGACGCGGCCTTTTGCATTGCAGGCCAGACTCCCGGCGCAGCCGCCGGTGTGCCGGCGCCGCCCGGGGAAATTGCGCCGTTCACCCCGAGGCCGTGACGATGGCCCTTTCCGAACGGACCTGACCTTCCGCCGACGCAAGGGGTGATTTCATGCGAGCGCACCGTGACCACGCCCGGTTTTCGCTGGCCACGACAACCGCCCCCGGACTAGGCTGAATGCGACGCGCAACGCAGCACGAGGATCGGTCATGTCCTGTCTCACCCTCCGCTTGGCCGCCGCAGTGCTCGGCTTGGCCGCCACCGGTGCCAATGCCCAGCAGACCGATCTTTGCGGCGGGATCGGGGAAAACGGGCAATGGATCGGCAGCGACGCCGCGGGATCGGACATCTCGCGCGCGCCCGATCATCTGGAACAGATGGCACTGGTGATGCTGCGCGATGAATACGTCGCGCTCTTCTCGCTGTCCGATCCCGGCCCGGTCCGCGTCGAGGCAGCCGCTCGCGGCACCGGCGATACCGTGATCGACCTCTACGACGCGGCGGGAAACATCGTGGCGTCGGATGACGATTCGGGCGGCAATACCGACAGCCGCGCCGAACTCACCCTCGATCCGGGCACCTATTGCCTCGCCCTGCGCAGCTTCGACGGGTCGCCGCTGACCGGCCTCGTCCGGGTGGGCCGCCCCGAGCACCAGCCCCTAACCGAGGGGCTGGGCCCCACTCCCGTTGCCACACGGGGCACCTGCGATCCATCGGCGGCCACGCCGATCACGCTGGGCGCGCCACTTTCGGCCCCGGTCGAGACCACGCCTTTCTACAGCTTCACGCTGGATCAGCCCACCGCACTGTCGCTGACGGCCGAGAACCAGAACGCCGACCCGGTGCTGACACTCTACGACGCCCAGGGTGACTGGCTTGCCGAGAACGACGATTTCGAGGGGCTGAACAGCCGGATCGACATGGCCGAACCGCTGCCAGCCGGTCAATACTGCCTGGCGGTCGACGCGTTGGGCGACACCACCCTGCCCGTCGTGACAAGCGTGCGCAACTACGACCCCGAAGAGGTCATGCAGTCCCTTTATGACAGGGGCGAAGCCGCGCCGCCCCTGGACGGCTCCTACCCGGTGACAGACCTCGGCCAGGTCCAGACCCGGCAGCGCACCGATGCCAGGGTCGGTGGCGCGGCCGCCTGGCACGTCGTGGAGGTGCCCGCGCCCGGCCTTCTGCTGATTGAGGCGATTGCCCAGGGTCAGGGTGATCCGGTGCTGACCCTCTTCGACGACCTGGGCCGTCAGTTGGGACACAACGACGATTCGGGCGGTACGCTCGATTCAAGGCTGGCGCTTCGGGTCCAGCCGGGCACCTACCTTGTCGCCGTGCGTCAGGTCGACGACTCCGTGCAGGGCGTCATCCGAGTGCTGTTCGAACGCTACGTTCCGGCCCGGCCGGAGTAGGGCCGGCCAACGCGCCCTACTGTCCGGTGACCCCGGCCATGAGGCGTACCAGCGTTGCCTGGTCGAGGTAGCCCGTGGGCGCGATGCCCTGCTCCGTCTGATAGCTGCGCAGCGCGGTTCGGGTGCGGTCGTCGATGACCCCGTCCAGCGGCCCCGGCGACAGGCCGAGGTCGCGCAGCCGCAGTTCCAGCAGTTGCGCGCGCACGCCGCTCAGTTGCAGGCGCTCTTCCTGTGCGCGGGCTCGGGCGATCTCGTCGTCGGACACATCCGGCCCCCGCATCCGGTCGATCCGGGCGCGGGCCTGATCGGCAAAGACACCGTCGGGCCACGCGGCCAGGTAGTCCTCGTAGGCGGCGCGCGTGTCCTCGGCGGCGGCGATGCCCCAGGCCGACCGGTCGGCCAGCTCCGCATCCTCGGCGCGCTCGGACTCGATGGCCTCCAACCGGCGCAGCGCCACGTCCGCGAACAGCCCCCCGGGATAGCGGTTCAGATAGGCGCGATAGCCCGCCTCGCCGCCAAGCGCGCCGGTCTCGGACCAGTATTCCCGGTCCAGCCGTTCGGCTTCGGCGCGCGCGCGGTCCTCCTCGGCGGCGATCTCGGCGCGGCGACGCTCGGCCTGCGCGTTCAGGCGGTTGATCTGGCCCCGCGTCAGGTAGCTGGTCTGCGGATAGCCGTTGGACTGCTGCCAGTTGGTGACGGCCTGCCGGGTGCCCGGCCCGAAGATGCCGTCGACGCCGCGAGTATTGTAGCCCAGCACCGTCAGGTCGCCCTGCACCGCGCGGCGGTCACCGGCCGAAAGCGACAGCGCCTCTTCGGCCAGCCGAGCGTCGCGGTTGGGCTCCTCCAGGAGGGCGCTGATCCGCTCTTCGGCCAGGTCCACGAAGCGGCCATCGGGAAAGGCGCGGATATAGGCACGGTAGCCGTCCGCATCGTCGGCGTCCTCGGCCGCGTCCCAGGCCGCGGCCTCGGCGGTCAGGCGGTCGCGGTCTGAGCGGTCCTGGGTATCGGGCGCAGCCTCGGCCGCGGCGGGCATCAGCGACCAGCCCGGCATCAGGAAGCCGCGCGCCACCAGATCCGGGCGATCTTCGATGGCGGCGGCAAGACGGGTGGCCGGTTCGGCAAGATCCTCTTGCATGAAATCGGCGATGTCGCGGGGGGTGCCCCGCAGCACCGTGACCCCCTGCGGGATATCGAGATCGCCCGGCCCCGCGCGCAGCACCGGCCCGGCGATATCGAGGTTGCGCGCATCACCGGGGGCCAGTAGCAGCACGGCTTGCCCGGGCCGCGCGGCAAGCACCTGCAACAGGCTGTCGACCGACAGCGCCTGCCCGCGCAAGCCGAACAGCGTCGGCGATGGCGCCTCGGCGGTCAGGAGCCAGCTGCGCCGGCCGTCGGTCACGAAATGCCCCGACAGGGCAACAACCAGTCTCTCCGCCTCTTGCGCGTCTTCGGCAAAGGCCGCGGCCAGGTCATGCGCCACCGCACCACGCGGATTGGCGCGCGCCCGGACCGCGAAGCCCAGGCCGCGCAGCCCGTCCCGCGCGTCGATCAGGGTGTCGGCCCGGTTCACCCGGTCCAGACTTTCGTAACGCTCGACCCCGAGGATCAGCGCCGCGTCCTCGGCCCACACCATCAGCGGCGCAAGGATCAAAGCGGTTGTCAACAGAAGGCGGCCCATGACGTGTCCTTTCCCTTGGCACAATAGCTGCCCCGATGCGCGATCACCAGCCCGTCGCGCGACAGGCTGCCGGCGGCACAGACCCCGACCGTGCCGTGCCGGAGCACCGTGACACGCCGCAGCATCCTGCGGGCGCGGCCGCACAAGGCACCGGGGCAGGGAAAAAAGTCATGCGTCTTTTCCGTGAATTTGATCCGTGTCATCCACCGGCTCGCCCGGTCCGGGCGATTATCTGACCCTGTATCGTCGCATGTCGCGACCCGCAGGCAACGGAGAGGCCCATGACAGGCCGCTACACGCAGACGTTCTCACTCGACGAGATCGACAGCAGGATCACGGTGCACGAGGGGCGCCAGACGGTCGAGCTCGACCTGTCCGGTCTGTATTTCCGAACGTCGCGGGATGTTAACGCGCTGTTCGACCGGATCGAGGACCGGCTGCAGGAAACCGGCGAGCCGCTGTGGTTCTTTCTCGACAATGTCACCGATTACCGCGTGGACGAGTCCGCCTGGTTCGCCTTCACCCGCCGCGGCAACGACCTGCACCAGGCCCATTCCATGGGCACGCTGCGCTATGACACCACCCCCGAAACCGCGGCCCGCATCGCCCGGGATCGGGGCACGGACCGCGAACGTCCGAACCTGTTCGCGGATCGTGCGGCGGCGCTGGCGCATCTGTCCACGTTGCCGTCGAAGCGGCGCGAACGCATCCACCATCACCCCAACCACGAGCGCGGCCGGTTCATGCGGCGGCTGTCGTTCGACCCGGCGTCGCGGATATTCGAGATCGACCTGTCGGGGATCAGCTTCGAGCATTCGCGCGACGTCAACGACATCCACGACTGGCTGGAACAGGCGCTGCGCCGGGCCGGGGGGCGGTGGTATTTCCTCATCAATTACGAGAACACCCGCATCCAGTCCCCGGCCTGGGTCAAGTTCGCCGAGCGCGGCAAGGACCTGAACGCCCGGTTTTCGCTGGGCGCGGTGCGCTACGCGCCCTGCTCGGAAACCGAGACCGACATTCGCCTGCGCGCCGAAAGCGGTGGGTTCCGGCCCAACATCCGCAACACCCGGGTCGAGGCGCTCGCGCGCATCGACGAGATGAAGGCCGCGGCCGCCTGAGGCATTCCGGGGCGCGCGATGACAGACAAAGCGTGCGCCCCGTTCGCCGGGCGGGTGCCCCGCGTGCTGATCAACGGGGCGCAGGGCCGCTGCCACACCTGCACATCCGCGACCGGATCGACGGCCCATGGGCCCGCGCGGCAGAGGTCTTTCGCGGCTATCGCTACTGATAGAGCGCGTCCTCCTCGGCGCTGGCCGATATGCCCAGCGCATCGAGCCCGTTTTCCAGGTGGTCGGCCAGGTGCGGCGAGCCCTTGAGGTAGGTCTCGGTCGGCGTGCTGGCCTCGGCGGTGGCGTGGCGCGTGGCCTCGGCCAGCTCCTCGGCCTCGTAGGAGCCGCGCCCGATCCACATGATGGCCACCAGGCTGGCCTGTTCCTCTTCGGTCAGCCCGCCGACGAAGGCGTCGAATTCCGCCTCGGCCCGGTCAATTTCCCGCGCGAGGATGATGACCTCGGCGACCTTGTCCGTCGTGATGTTCAGCATCGGATCCTCCCGCAGCTTGCTGTCGCGTCCGCGTGCTCAACTTGGCCGCCAAAGTGGCACGTCGCCTTGATCCAGGACAAGCTCAGCGCCCGAAAAGGCGATAATAGGCCCAGTCCGGCAGGAATTGCGACAGCCGGAAGACCCAGGAAAAGACCGTCGGAAAGCTGCGCTTGAAAACATCCGTCTGCATGTGCTCGAACACCTCGCGCGCGGCCGGTTCGGGCTCCATGATGAAGGGCATGTGAAAATCGTTCTTGTCGGTCAGCCGGGTGCGGATGAACCCGGGATTGACCACCTGAACGTCGACGCCGGTGCGCCGCAGGTCGGCGTGCATGCATTCGGCCAGGCTCATGGTGCCCGCCTTGGAGGCGGTATAGCCGATGGACCCCGGAAGCCCGCGAAAGCCGGTCAGCGACGAGGTGATGACGATATGGCCCGCATTGCGCGCGACCATGCCCGGCACCACCTGGCCCAGCACCCGGATGAAGCCGGTGAAATTGACGTTGGCCATGGCGGTCGCCTGATCGGCGTTCCAGTCCTGCGCGCCGAAGGGCCAGTAGACCCCGGCCAGCAGGACCACGCCGTCGACCGCGCCCACGGCCTCGCCCGCCTGCCTGACACTCTCGTCCTCGCCGATGTCCATGGGCTGCACATGGGCCTTGCCGGACAGTTCGCCGGCCAGCGCCTCGAGGCTTTCGGCCGAGCGTGCCGAGAGGATCAGCTCGGCCCCGGCCCTGCTGAGGTGATGGGCCACGGCCCGGCCCAGCCCCTCGCTGGCACCGACCACCCAGTAGCGTTTTCCTGCGAACTCTCTCACGACTGCTCCTTCCGTGCGGACCTGCGCCCCTCTCCTGTTACCCGTCTCACGCGCTCGGCGCCATCTCGCCCTCGTCATGGATCGGGCGCATCGTGGCGACAAGCTCGGCCACCTTGATCCCGAACTTGCGGAACTGGCTGCGATTCATGATCGTGCCATTGGGCATGAGATACATCCAGTCCACGGTGTCCAACTCGTGGCCGCCGGCGTCCTCGGTCAGCTTGATGCGGTATTTCAGCCGCACGGCCGAGCCCTGCTGCCGCCCCTCGCCCGTGCCGATCACGTCGGGCGCGGTTGCCCGGATGCGCCCGTCGTTGCCCAGCCTGAGGGTCCACTCCCGTTCCTGCCGGGTGCCGCTGTCGTAGTCGAAGACCTCGCGCAGGGTGCCGGCATCGCCGTCCCAATGGCCCTCGAAGCGGGCCACGAAGCGCGAGGCGACCCGCCCGGTGGGGCCGTAGATCACGCCCTCGCAGGCCAGCGGGCCGTTGAGCACGGCGCGGATATTGAACACCGGGCCGTCAGCGTAATCCTCGGGGCTCTGGGCGGTGAAACCGGCAAACCGGGCCTTGAGGATCATCAGCGCGACGACCGCCGCCGCCCCCAGCAGGATATGGAACGCAGTCATGTGGTTTCCTCCAGTTGAGTGGCCGCCAGAAGCGCGATCGCCACGAGTTTGAGCACCGACGGCACCAGCGCATAAAGCACCGTCAGCATGGCGAGGGCCGCCTCGGGCTGGGCCTCGGCCCCGGCGCGAAAGCCGGTCCATTCCAGCACGGGCAGCAGCACCGCCGCCGCCAACGCCAGGGTGAACTTGCTGACCAGCGACCACAGCCCGAAGCCCTGCCCGGCGTTGGGCGCGATGGCGGCCATGCGCCGGGCGAACATCGCCGGCAGCAGCGTCAGGTCGGCCCCGATCGTCGCCCCCGAGGCGATGCAGATCGCAGCAAAGGGCACGGTATCCCCGGCCCCCAGCATCAGCGTGAACCCGAAGGAGACCACCGCCAGCACCATGGCCGCCAGCAGCACGCGCCGCGCCCCGAAGCGCCGCGCCAGCGCGCCCCAACCGGGTGCCGAGGCGGCGGCGGCCAGGAAAAACAGCACCAAGAGCGGCCCCTCCCAGCCCGGCGCGTCCAGCCGGCTTTCCACGAAGAACAGAAACAGCGTCGAGGAGACCGCCAGCGGCGCGGCGTTGACCAACGCGAGGATCAGAAGACGCCGCGCGACGCGGTCCTGCAGGATCATCCCGATGCGCGCTGGCGGCGCGGCGTGGCCACGGTCGGACCATTCCGGCAGCATTGCCAGCGCCGCCAGCCCCGCCGCCAGCGCAAAGCCCCAGGCAAAGACCGCGTAGGGCCCGGCCACCACCCCGGTCAGCAGCGTGGGCATGACCGCCGCCAGGCAGACCCCGAGCAGCGCCCCGGTTTCGCGCCAGGCGGCCAGTCGCACGTGCCCGCCCGTCAGGCCGTCGGCTTTGGCCACGCCCTGGGCGTAGAAGGTGATGGTCAGGAAACTGAAAGCGGTGAACAGCCCCGTGATCGTCAGCCCGAACCACCAGACCGGGGCGATGGGCGGGGCCACTGCGAAGAGGCCCAGCATCGACAGGCCCAGCAGCGCCGCGCCCAGCGTGGCCGCCCCCGGCCGCGCTCGGCGCAGCCGCTCGCTGACCCAGCCCAGCGCCGGGTCCTGCACCACGTCCAGCAGCCGCAACCCGAAGAGCACCGCCCCCAGCAGCGCGAGGCTGACGCCGTAATTGTCGGCATAAAACTTGGGTGCGTAGATATAGATCGGCAGCCCCGCGCCCGACAGCACGGCGGCAAAGCCCGCATAGGCGGGCAGCCTCTGGGTCAGCGCCGTCATCGGCTGACCTCCTCGGCGGGCGGGTCCGGGCGCGGGCGATAGCCGGCCCCCTTCCACCACAGCTTGAGCGCCTGCCAGTGGATCAGCGCCAGAACACGGCGCGACCCGAACGGCCGGCGCAGCAGCGCCCGCAGGATCGCGGCGTTGGTCAGCGGCTGGCGCGGCCCTGCCAGCGTCGCCACCAATCCGTCGTCCCCATCGGCGAAGTCGATGCGGATGGCGACCCGGTCCTCGGTGATCTTGAAATTGAAGCGATAGCCACCGCCGATGTCCTGAAATGGCGAGACATGAAACACCTTGCGCGCTTGCAGCGTGTCGGCGGGCCGGATTTCGCGCTGATCGTCGTGATGGCACAGGTAGGAATGCCGGTCGCCGAAGGTATTGCTGACCTCGGCGATCACGCAGGTCAGCGCGCCCTGCGCGTCATGGCACAGCCAGAAGCTGACCGGGTTGAAGACATGGCCCAGGACGCGCGGTTGCGCCAGAAGCGCGATCCGCGTCGGCTGGGCCAGGCCATGTTGGCCCAGCACCTCGCGCACCCAGGCAGGCCCTTGGCCATTGTGCGGCGGGCCGCCGTGATCGCGGTCGCGCAGGGCCATCACTCCCCGCCCGTTTCGCGCGAAAAGCGCGGGATGGGCGGGGGCCGCCGCCTCGGCATCGACCAGCACGTAGTCGATGCCGTAGACAAAGGCGTTCGAAACCGCGCCCTTGCGGCCGTGCCACGTCTCGCCGGATATGTGCTCGACCCGCGTCACTCGGCCGCCAGACGCGCCGCGGTATTTGCGCGGATGCCCGCGACAACCTCCATCGCCGAGGCAAGGCCGTCTTCGTGAAAGCCGTCCTTCATCCAGGCGCCGCAGAACCACGTGTGGTTCTCGCCGTTGATCCGGGCGCAGGTCCGCTGCGCTTCCAGCGCCGTCAGGTCATAGACAGGGTGGTGCAGCGTCGTGGTATCCCAGATCAGGTCCTCGCGGATCGGGCGGTCCGTGTTCAGTGTCACGAACAGAGGGTCTTCCAACCAGCTTTGCAACGAGTTCATCCAGTAGGTCAGGTCGATCTTCTCGGTGCGCCGGTCGGGCGCCTCGGTATAGTTCCACGACGACCAGACCGCGCGCCGGCGCGGCATGACCGACGCGTCGGAGTGCAGCACCACGGTGTTGGGCTGGTAGCGGAACCGGCCGACGCTGGCGCGCTCGGCCTCGGTCGGGTCGGCCAGCATGGCAAAGGACTGGTCCGAATGACTCGCGAAAACGACCTCGTCGAAGGCTTCCCAGTCCGCGCCCTCGGTCTTGATCTCCACGCCGGTGTCCGTGCGCCGGACGGCATCGACCGGACAGCCCAGACGCATCGCCACGCCCCGCTGGGCCATGGCATGGCCCAGTCGGCTGACGTATTCCTGACTGCCGCCCTTCACCGTGTACCACTGGTGCTGGCCGGTCACGCCCAGCAGCGCATGGTTGCGAAAGAACGTCATCATGGCATGGGCGGGAAAATCGAGGATCTTTTCCTTGGGGGTCGACCAGATCGCGCCCGACAGCGGCAGGATATAGTAATCGCGGAACCACGCCCCGGTGCCGAGACGGTCGAGCAGGCCGCCGACGGTCAGGTCGCGCTCCTGCGCCAGCTCCAGCCCGCGCGCATTGAACCGCATCACGTCACGGCACATGCGCAGAAAGGCCGGACGCAGCGCGTTGCGCCGCTGGGCAAAGACCGCGCCCAGTGATTTCAACCCGTATTCGAACCGCCCGCCGTTCACCGAGGCGCCAAAGCTCATGTCCGATTCGATCACCGGAACGTCCAGTTCATCGAAGAGCGCCGCGAGATGCGGGTAGTTGGCATAGTTGAAGACGATGAACCCGGTATCCACCGGCTGATCGCCACGCGGCCCGGCCATGCGCGTGCGGGCATGGCCGCCAAGGCGCGGTTCCGCCTCGAACAGGACGACCCGGTTATCGCGGGCCAGCTCGTGCGCAGCCCCCATGCCGGATATACCGGCACCAACCACGGCAATTCTCGGCTGGCGGCGCGAACTTGGTTGAGAGGACATTTCGTCTCCGTCGTGTCTGGGCTTTCTCGAATAATACGGCAGCCCCGGAAAGATGGATTGATAAACCGGTCCGAACCGGGTGAAAACATTTTTGATCCGGGCCCCGATACCGCGCGTAGTCATGGCATGTTGACCGAGACCAGCGCCCTGACGAATGCGGATGCACACCGGCGTGCAGCCCCCTATGCTGCCGCCCATGTGATGCAGGCAACAAGGACGATGGCCAAGGTGACACAATCAGGACCGGGAACACCGGGGTCGGCCGACAGGATGGCGTGGGTCGCCCACGTCGAGGCGATCCGCGACAGGAAGGATCAGGCGGCCTTTGCCGAGATTTTCGGGCATTTCGCCCCGCGGGTTAAAGCTTTCCTGATGAAATCGGGGACAAGCCCGGAGTTGGCAGAGGAATGCACGCAGGAGGTAATGACGACGCTCTGGCGCAAGGCGCACATGTTTGATCCGGCCAAGGCCAGCGTTTCGACCTGGATCTTCACGGTCGCCCGGAACCGCAAGATCGACATCCTGCGCAAGGAACGCCGCCCCGAGCCCGACGACCTGCCCTGGGGCCCCGAGGCCGAACCCGAGCAGGAAGAGGTCATGGTGATCCAGCAGGAGACGCGCAAACTGGGCGAGGCCCTCGCCGACCTGCCCGACAAACAGAAGGATCTGATCTTCAAGGCCTATTACGGCGAGTTGTCGCACAGCGAGATCGCCGAGCAGACCGGCCTGCCCTTGGGGACGATCAAATCGAGGATACGGCTGGCGCTGGACCGCCTGCGCCGCCAGATGACGTAGAGTTGAGAACATGCAGCAAGAGATCACCCACCACCTGAACGATGCCCTGCTGATGGGCTATTCCGCGGGCGTACTGCCCGAGGCGTTCAACCTAATTGTCGCCGCTCACGTCTCGATGTGCGACGAGTGCCGCGCCCGGCTGGCCGAATTCGATGCCGTCGGCGGCGAGGTCGTCGCCACGGGCGAGACCGCGGAGATGGCCCCCGACAGCTTGGCCCGCACGCTTGCCGCCATCGCCGAAGCCCCCGCCGATGCGGACGACGCGGAAGAGCGGCGTCAGGCACAGGCCGCCCCCGGCAGCGTGCCGCGCCCGGTGCGCGATTATATCGGCGGCGACCTGGATGCGGTGAAATGGCGCCGCGTGGGCGGCGGCGTCCGCCAGGCGGTTCTGCCGACCTCGGCCGATGCCTCGGCGCGACTGCTGCACATTCCCGCCGGTTGCGCCGTGCCCGACCACGGCCACGCTGGTACGGAGTTGACGCTCGTGCTGCAGGGGGCCTTCCGCGACGAGACCGACCGGTTCGGCGCGGGCGATGTCGAGGTCGCCGACGCGGACCTGGATCACCAACCGGTGGCCGAAGAGGGTGAAGATTGCATTTGCCTGGCCGCTACCGACGCGCCGCTGAAGTTCAACAGCATGCTGCCCCGGCTGGCGCAACCGTTCCTGCGCATCTGACCGGCCAAGACAGGTTCAGCGCGGTTGAGTCATCCAAGTGATACCGATCCGCGCGCCCGAAGCCGGGGCCCACGCGCCAGTGCCGTCGCCGTTAAGTGTCACGGCAGTAGTGCCCCACTCCAGGGCATACCCCGCCTCGGTCGTACGGATCGGCGAAGGCGGGGTCATGCCGCCAAGGCACAGACCGCTCGCGGCCGCGCAGTTGACAACTGGCGCCGAGGCCGGCGGTTCATCCACGCCGGACTGAAAGAAAACGAGAAGCTCCTGATCGGGCGCCAGCATGTGCGCCGGGGCCATGGGGTCTTCCACGCCGCCGACCACGGTGTCGGTGCAGCCTGCGGCCATGGTTAGGACGATGACTGTTACCATTGCCCGCATGTCGTGCCTTCTGCGCTGTCTGGCTTCAAAAAGGCTAGCCGACCGCGGCAATCGCCGCAAGCCTAAGGATCCGGGCGCGCCAAGGGCACGACACCCGTGGCGGCGCGGTCCTCGGGGGCGACCTCCTCGAAATCAAAGTTGTTCAGCCGCCCGGCCCGCTTGCCCGCACGCTCAGCGGCGGTGTTGATCGCGTCGAGGTCCTTGCGGGCCTGCCCGAAATGGGTGTTGAGCTTGTCCACCCGTTCGACGACCAGCTCGACGTCGCGGTGCAGCTGGCCCAGCGTCTTGCGGATCGCGCCGGCCTGTTCACGCATCCGCGCATCCTTGAGGATCGCGCGCATGGTGTTGAGCGTGGCCATGCAGGTCGTCGGCGACACGATCCAGACCCGCGCGGCAAAGCCCTCGCGCACGACCTCGGGGAAATTGGCGTGCAGTTCGGCGTAGACCGCCTCGGAGGGCAGGAACATCAGCGCACCATCGGCCGTCTCGCCGTCGATGATGTAGCGGTCGGCGATGTCCTTGATGTGCTTGCGCACCGCCACGCGCAGCGCCTTGCCGGCCTCGGTCGCCTCGCTGTTGGTGCTGGCCCGGCGCAACGCCTCGTAGGCCTCCAGCGGGAACTTGCTGTCGATGGCAATCGGCCCCGGCGGGTTGGGCAGGTGGATCAGGCAGTCGGCGCGCTTGCCGTTCGACAGGGTTGCCTGCAGCGTGAAACTGTCGGCGGGCAGCGCCTTGCCGACGATGTCGGTCAGCTGGATTTCCCCGAAGGCCCCGCGCGTCTGCTTGTTCGACAGGATGTCCTGCAATGACAACACGTCGCCGGACAGCTTGGTGATGTTCTCCTGCGCCTTGTCGATGGTCTGCAACCGCTGTTGCAACTCGCCCAGCGATTGCGCCGTATTGCGCGCGGTGCTCGATAGGTTCTGGTTCATCGCCTCGGTCACCGAGGCCAGGCGCTGTTCCATCAGGTTCAGCGTCTTCTGCTGCTGCGCCGCCTGGGTTTCGGACACCGCGTTCAATCCGCCGAAAAGCTGCTGCTGACCGTCGGCAAGCGACTGCACCCGGGAATTTACCCCGCCCATCTGGGCCGCAAGATCGGCCGCCGTCCGGGCCGCCTGCCCGGTGCGGCGCACGGCCGCGATGAGCAGCCAGAGCACCATCAGAACCAGCACGGCCCCGCCAGCCACCCCGAGCACGACGGGATCGTCCAGCGCGTAGGTGGTGCCGCCGATTTCGATCATGACCGCCCGAAAAGCCGTTCGATATCGGCCAGTTGCAGTTCCACGTAGGTGGGCCGTCCGTGGTTGCACTGGCCCGACAGCGGCGTTTCCTCCATCTCGCGCAGCAGCGCGTTCATCTCTTCGGCCTGCATCCGGCGCCCCGACCGAACCGAGCCGTGACAGGCCACGCGCGACAGGATCGCGTCCAGCCTGTCCTGCACAAGGTCACTGCTGCCCTGATCGGCCAGTTCGTCCAGGATATCGCCAAGCAGCGCCTTGCAGTTCACCTCGCCCAGCAGCGCCGGGGTCTCGCGCACGGCCACGGCGCCGCCGCCGAAAGGCTCAATCGTCAGGCCGAAACGGGCCAGGGCCGCGGCATGGGTCAGCAGCAGGTCTGCATCGCCCGGCGACATCTCGACGATCTCGGGGATCAGCAGCGCCTGAGCGGCCACGCCAGTGTCGGCCATCTGCCGCTTGAGCCTTTCGTAGACCAGCCGTTCATGCGCGGCGTGCTGATCGACGATGACCATGCCGGTCTCGGTCTGGGCGACGATGTAGTTTTCGTGCACCTGCGCCCGCGCCGCGCCCAGCGGGCAGGCCTGCAGCGCGGCCCCGTCGTCGCTGTCGCCGCCCGGCTCGACCCGGGCCGAGTAGTCCTGCGCCATCTCAGCAAAACCGGGGGCCTGGGCGGCGTGGCTCGCCGCGCGCGCCTCGGGCGACGGTCGGTCCATCTGGTAGACACGCGCCCCGGCCGGTTCGGGCCGGGCCGCGCCCAGGGCCGCCTCCGCGACGGTCGAGGACGACCGGTGCCCGGCCTCGGCCAGCGCGTGGCGCAGGGCCGAGACGATCAGCCCGCGCACGGTGCCCGGATCGCGGAACCTGACTTCCGATTTCGCCGGATGCACGTTCACGTCAACGCGCGTCGGGTCCACCTCGATGAAGAGGCAGGCGGCCGGGTGGCGGTCGCGCGACAGCGTGTCCGAATAGGCCGCCCGCAGCGCCCCGATCAGCAGCTTGTCGCGCACCGGGCGGCCGTTGACGAAAAGGAACTGCTGCACCGCAGCGCCGCGCGAATAGGTCGGCAGCGCAGCAAAACCTGTAAGCTGCACGCCCTCGCGCTCCGCCTCGATGGGGATGGCGTTCGAGGTGAACTCCTTGCCCAGAACGCCGCGCAGGCGGGCCTCGAGCGCGGTAAACAGATCGCCGGTCTGCGCATCGGCGCGGAAGGTGACCCTGTCCTTGCCGCCCGAGACGTCGCGCAGGACGACCCCGACCTGCGGCTCGGCCATGGCCAGCCGTTTGACCACATCGCCGATCGCCTGCATTTCCGCGCGGTCGGTGCGCAGGAACTTCAGCCGCGCGGGCGTGGCGAAGAACAGATCGCGCAGCTCGACCACCGTGCCGCCGGTCAGGGCCGCGGGGCGGACCTGTTCGGCGGCACCGCCGGAGACCGACACCTCAGCCCCCTCCTGGCCCGCGGCGCGGCTGCGGATCATCAGCCGCCCCGCCGCCGCCAGCGAGGGCAGCGCCTCGCCGCGGAACCCGAAGGACTGGATGTTCAGAAGGTCCGCGCCGTCGATCTTGGAGGTCGCGTGCCGCGCCAGCGCAAGCGGCAGATCGGCCCGCGACATGCCCCGTCCGTCGTCGCTGACCCGGATCAGCGTCTTGCCGCCGTCGGCCACCTCGATCTCGATCCGGGTGGCCTGCGCGTCCAGCGCGTTCTCGACCAGTTCCTTGACCGCCGAGGCGGGCCGCTCCACGACCTCTCCGGCCGCGATCCGGTTGATCGCGGCCTCGTCCAGCTGACGGATCACGGGGTGATCGTCGCTCATGTTGCGGTCATGCGCCGTCATGCCCCAAGGGGTAGCACGACTTGCGCCGATTCTGACAGGGCAAATCGCCCGACGCCGGGGGCTTTACTCGACGCCCTCGGGCTGGCCGACCACCACGAAATGCAACGCCTCGGGGGCTAGCAACTCGGCCGCCACGCGGTTGATCTCCTCCAGCGTCACGGCCTCGATATAGCCGTTGCGGTTCTCGACGTAGTCCGGCGGAAGATCAGTGGCCTGCATGCCCGCGAGGATGCCGGCGATCGCGGCGTTGCCGTCGAAGCGCAGCGGGTAGGCCCCGGTCAGATAGGTCTTGGCCTCGGCCAGTTCCTCGGCGGTGACGCCCTCGTCGGCCATGCGCGCCCATTCATCGCGGATCACCGCGATGGCCTGGGCGATGCGGTCGTTGGCCGAGGCGACGTTGCCAAGGTAGAGCGCCGCGTGATCCTTGGGCACCAAGTAGGTCGAGACGCCATAGGTCAGGCCACGCTTCTCGCGGACCTCTTCCATCAGGCGGCTTTGCACGCCGCGCCCGCCCAGGATTTCGTTGAGGATATAGGCCGCGAAGAAATCCTCGTCGTCGCGGGCCAGCCCCCGGTGGCCGAACAGTGCCACCGACTGCGGCGTCTCGAAGTCCACCACTGTCGTGCCGCCGTCCAGCGCGAACCCGGCCGGGCCGGGCCGCGCTGGGCCCTCGGCGGGCAGGTTGCCCAGCAGATCGTCCAGCAGCGGGCCGAGCGCGGAGGGCGTGATGTCACCCGCCGCACCGACATGCACCCGGCTGCGCACCAGCGCATTGCGGTGGGCCGTCACGATATCATCACGGGTCAGGCCGGTCACGCTCTCGGCGGTGCCACTGACGGGCGATCCGTAGGGATGGTCCCCGAAGGCCTCTCGGTCAAAGGTGCGGCCGGCGATGCTGTTTGGATCGGTCGCATTGCTGCGGATGCCCGACAGAACCTGCCCGCGCACCCGGTCGAGCGCGTCCTGGTCGAACCGCGGCTCAGTCAGCGCCTTGCGCAGCAGGTCGACCGCGGCGTCGCGGTTCTCGGTCAGGAAACGGGCGGTGATGACAACGCTGTCGTCGCGGGTGTCGAACCCGAAGCTCGCCGCCAGCCCCTCGCGTGCGGTCTGGAATTGCCGGGCGTCCATGTCGCCGGCGCCTTCTTCCAGCAGGCCCATCATCAGGTTGGTCGCGCCGCGCTTGCCGGGCTGGTCGAGCGTGGCGCCGCCGTCGATGATGATCTCCAGCGCGACAAAGGGGATGGCAGGTTCCGCGACCAGCCAGGCGTCGATGCCGCCGGGCGAGGTGACCTGCTCGATATCGATCTCGGCGCGGGCCGTGAGCGGGGCAAGCAGCAGCGCCAGTATCAGGGCAAGACGTTTCATTGCAGCACCTCCCGGTCGGGCACGACCCAGCCAGTGACGGACCGGTCGCGGCTTAGAACCTCGCGCGCCGCCGCCATGATGTCCTCCTCGGTGACCGATTGCAGGACCTCGGGCCAGGCCTGAACATCCGCAACCGTCAGGCCCTGCGTCAGGGCGGCGCCATAGCGGCGCGCCAGCCCCTGCACGTTGTCGCGGGCGTAGATCTGGCTGGCCCGCAACTGGGTGCGCAGGCGCTCCAGCCGGTCGGCGTCGATGCCGGTGTCCAGGAACTCCGCGATGGCCGCGTCCATGGCATCCTCGGCCTCTTGCAGGGTCACGCCCGGCTCGGGCACCACGGTCAGCCCGAATGTCGTATCGTCCAGCGACCGGCCGCTGTAGTAGGCCGAGGTATAGACGGCCGTCTGGCTGTCGAACTGCAGCGCGACTGCCAGCGTCGAATTGAAGGACGATCCGCCCAGAAGCTCGGCCAGGTAGGTCAGCGCCGCGGCCTTGTCCTGTGCCCCGCTATCACGTTCCGGGGCGAGGTAGCTGCGGGTCAGGTAGGGCTGCGACACCCGCGGGTCCTCGAAGACAAGGCGGCGCGCGGCGCTCTGCGGGGGTTCCTGCGGGCGGGCGCGCTCTGGCAGGTCCGGTTCCCGCGGGATCGTGCCATAGTTTTCCCGCGCAAGCGCGACGACCTCGTCGGGCTCGACGTCACCGGCCACGACGAGGACGGCGTTATTGGGCGAATAGTAAAGGTCGTAGAAATCCAGCGCATCCTGCATGCCCAGTTGCTCCATCTCGTGCTTCCAGCCGATGATGGGCACGCCGTAGCCATGGTTGAGGTATTGCGCCGCGCGCATTTGTTCACGGGCCAGGGCGTTGGGTGAATTCTCGACCCGCTGGTTGCGTTCTTCGAGGATCACGCCGCGCTCGGTCGTGATGTCCTCTTCGGTGACGGCAAGGTTGGTCATCCGGTCCGCCTCAAGGCGCATCATCAGCGACAGGCGGTCGGCGGCGACACGCTGGAAATAGGCGGTGTAATCGTAGCTGGTGAAGGCGTTGTCGCTGCCCCCCTGCGCGGCGACGATGTCGCCGAATTCGCCCGGCTCCATGGTCTCGGTGCCCTTGAACATCAGGTGTTCGAGAAAATGCGCAATCCCCGAGGACGCCGGCGGCTCATCCGCCGATCCGGCCCGGTACCACAGCATGTGGACCGCGACCGGGGCGCGGTGATCCTCGATCACGACGACTTCAAGGCCGTTGTCGAGCGTCGTGGTCGTGACCTCGTCCGCGTGCAGGGCCGATGTCAGGCCCAGAGCTACCGCGAGTGCCGCCAGAAAACGCATGTCACCTCCGATGGACTATCCGCGCCGACAAATTACGCCGCCGACGGGGCTGTTCAAGGGACCATACGCGGATGTGAGCGGACGGGGGCGTTACCGCGCAGGCGGGGCGCTGGGCACCGCAACGCCCGCATCGCGAAAGCGGGCGAGTTCAGAATAGGCGTCGAGCGCCTGGCCCGAATAGGCGCGGAAATACCTGTCGCCGCGCGCGAAGACCCCGCCGAAGCGGCTGCGGCGGTCGCGCAACGCCCGGTCCTCGGCGGCCAGCGTGGCGCGGATATCCGGGGCGACGCCGTTGCGCGTGGCATAGCTCACCAGCGCAGTATCGCCGGCCGGAATGCCACCGGCCACCGAAGCGCCCGGATTGCCGCCCAGCGCGGCCACGGCCTCGGCGCGCGGGTCGCGGTCGGTGCGGTTGGCACCGCCGGGGGTGGGGGCCGGCAGGGTCGACAGATCATCGGGAATATCCAGCGGGGCCGAGGGGTTGACGGCGAACTCGTCCGGCCCGTCGCCGCCCGCCTCGAGGTTGCGCAGACCGTCGTCGCCGCCGCAAGCGGTCAAGGCTGTCAGCACCAGAATGGCAATGATCGTCCTGGCCATTGTCGTCGTTCCCGAATAACCCTTTGCACCGGGTTGTAACGCAGCCCGCCGCCCGCGTCACGCGCTCTTGTTGTCGGGCGCGAAGAGGACAAGCCCCACGGCCCCGACGAAGATCGCGATATCGGCCACGTTGAAGGCATAGGGGTTGGTGATCCCGCAGCACGACATGTTCAGGAAATCCGCCACCGCGCCATAGAGCACACGATCCAGCGCGTTGCCCAGCGCGCCGCCCACCAGCAGCCCCGCACCGAACATGGCCGGGCGCCCGGGCCGTTCGCGGTTCATCCACCACAGCACGAAAAGCGACACCGCCAGGGCGACCCCCACCAGCACCCAGCGCAGGTCCAGCCCGCCGAACAGACCGAAGTTGATGCCCCGGTTCCAGGCCATTGTCAGCACCAAGTAGGGCTCGACCACCTCGACCCGCGGAAGATACGGCAGCCCGGCCGCGTTGCCCGTGACCTGCGACCAGTCCAGCCGGAAAACCCGGAAGATGACCAGAAGCTTGAGCGCCTGATCGACCAGGAAGGTCACGGCGGCAGTGATGGCCAGCAGGCGCATGGCGGTGCCTTTCCTAGTGCCGGAAGTGGCGCATGCCGGTGAAGACCATGGCCAGGCCGGCCTCGTCGGCAGCGGCGATGACGGCGTCGTCGCGCATCGACCCGCCGGGCTGGATCACGGTGGTGGCCCCGGCGGACACGGCCTCCAGCAGGCCGTCGGCGAATGGAAAGAAGGCGTCCGAGGCCACGGCCGCCCCCTTGGTCAGCGGCTCGGGCAGATCCAGCGCCTCGGCCATTCGCTCGGCCTTCTTCGCGGCGATCAGGGCGCTGTCCAGCCGGCTCATCTGGCCCGCACCGATGCCCACGGTCGCGCCGTCCTTTGCGTAGACGATGGCGTTGGACTTGACGTGCTTGGCCACAGTCCAAGCAAAGCGCAGATCGGCCATCTCATCGGCCGTGGGCGCGCGGGTCGTCACCGTTTTCAGATCGTCCCCAGACACCTGTCCGGTGTCGCGGTCCTGCACCAGCATCCCGCCGGCCACCTGCCGATAAGCGACGCCCGCCGAGGTCGGGTCGGGCAGGCCCCCGGTGGTGAGCAGCCGCAGGTTGGTCTTGGCCGCGAAAACCGCCCGCGCGGCCTCGGTCGCGGCGGGGGCGATGACGACCTCGGTGAAGATGCCGGTGATGGCCTTTGCCGTCTCCTCGTCCAGCTCCGTGTTCAGGGCGACGATACCGCCGAAGGCGCTGGTCCGGTCGCAATCGAAGGCCTTGCGGTAGGCCTCTTGCAGGGTCGCGCCGCGCGCCACGCCGCAGGGGTTGGCATGCTTGACGATGGCGCAGGCCGGCCCGCTGGCGGGGTCGAATTCCGCGACCAGTTCGAAGGCGGCGTCGGTGTCGTTGATGTTGTTGTAGGACAGCGCCTTGCCCTGGTGCTGCTCGGCGGTGGCAACGCCCGGCCGGCCCGTGCCGTCGGTGTAGAAGGCCGCTGTCTGGTGCGGGTTCTCGCCATAGCGCATGGTCTGGGCCAGCGTCCCGGCAAAGGCGCGGCGGCGCGGGATCTCCTGCCCGGTCGCGCCCGCCATCCATGTGCTGACGGCCGCGTCATAGGCCGCCGTCCGGGCATAGGCGATCTGCGCCCGGCGCTGTCGGAAGGCGTAAGACGTCCGGCCGTCATGCGCCGCAAGCTCGGCCAGCAGCGCGTCGTAATCGGCGACATCCACCACGGTGGTGACGAAGGCATGGTTCTTGGCCGCCGCGCGGATCATCGCCGGGCCGCCGATGTCGATGTTCTCGACCATCTCGTCATAGCCCGCACCGCGCGCGAGCGCCGCCTCGAAGGGGTAGAGGTTGACCACCAGAAGGTCGATGCCGCCGATGCCGTGCGCATCCATCGCCGCCACATGCGCCGCGTTGTCCCGCTGCGCCAGCAACCCGCCGTGGACCATGGGGTGCAGGGTCTTGACCCGGCCGTCCATCATTTCGGGAAAGCCCGTCACCTCGGCGACGTCGCGCACCGTCAGGCCGGCCTCGCGCAGCGCCGTTGCCGATCCGCCCGTCGAAAGAAGTTCCACGCCCCTGTCGGCCAGCGCCCGGCCCAGGTCCACCAGGCCGGTCTTGTCGGAAACGGAAAGCAGCGCGCGGCGCACTGGCTGGTCGTCGGTCATCAAGGTCTCCCGCGGGGCAAGTCTAGTCGGGTCCGTCGGCAAAGGTGCCGGGCAGGCGGTCTTCCAGGTCACGTACCGCCAGCGGCGTGTCCTGCGCCTTGGCCAGCGACCAGCGGACGCGCGTCGAATAGGACATTGCGCGGCCGGATAAAACCACTTGTTGCGTCGCACGCGGGCGCAGCCGCCCGTATTCGAGGTAGACCGACGGCTTGAGATCCAGCGTGTCGGCCCCGTCCTGCCGGAACACCCATATCTCGCCTGATTTCAGCGTCAGCGACACCGCCGCCCCACCCAGGTCGATCTCGGCCTCGACCTCGGGATGCATATGGAAATGCAGCGCCCAGGGCACGCCCTGCAGGCTGTTACGGTCAAGTGCCGCGTCGAAAACCGGCTGATCGCGGTCCGCTAGGATGGTCAGCAGGTCCTCGCCCGCAAGGCCGCGGCCGTCGCTGCTCAGGTCCAGGGTGCGCACGTGGGTCAGCCCGTGGCTGCGGCGATAGCCGTCATGCGCCGCGGCCAGGCGCAAACCGTCGGCAAGACCGGTGAATTCCGAGCGCACGTCACCGGGGACATCGTCCAGCGGCTCGGCGCCGTCACGCGCGGTCCGGCTGATCCGCGACGAGGAATAGCCCTCGAGCACGAGGGTGGAATGGCTGGGCGTGGCGCGCCCGGCCCGGCGCCACTCGGGGCCGAAGCTGCGCCCCGAGCCGCAGTTGACAATGATGGGCCGCCGCCCCGAGGTCAGCTCGAAGGCCAGCGTCGCGGCATGGGCGTCGCGTGAGGCCGCTCCGGCGGGCGGGCTGGCCGCGTCCATCACCACGGTCGTCCGCCCCCCGCTCAACCGACCATACCCCATGTAGAGCCGCCGCTCGGGTCTGTCGCGATTGCCCGCGGCAACCAGGGCCTGGTCCAGCCAGCCCTCCAACCCGCGGCCGCCGCCATGGAACCGCGCCAGCCCGCCATCGGCATGTCGCAGTGCGCGCAGGGTGGGCGCGATCCGGGCGATGGCCGACATTAGGGTCTCTGGCAGGGCCCGGTCGGCACTTGTGAGGGCCGACTGAACCCATGTCAGCAGCGAAAGGATGTGCAGCAATTCCTCGGGGTTGCGCGAGGGGATGCTGCCGTCGGGGCCGATCTGCACCTTGCAGTCATAAGCCAGCGCCGCCACCGCTGGCGCGACACGGCCCTCCATGCCCTGCAAGGACAGGCCGGCATGAATCACACCGGCCAGCGCCTCGAAACGGGGCAGACCGGGGCGCGCGACCCTCCAGCGCCGCGACAGGAAAATCGTCTGCCGCGCGGCGGACCGGTAGTAGGCTTCGGCCGCCGCCTTGTCCTGCGCGCGCAGCAGGAACAGCCCGTGCGTGATCCAGCGGATCATGCGCCGCCCGGCGACGTCCGGCGCCCAGCCAGGACCCACGCCCTTGCCGTAGCGCGCGATCCACTCGGCCAGCCAGGCTTGCGCGGTCGTCCGCGCCCGCGCGTCGCCCACAGCCGCGAGGTCATCAAGCCAGGTGAAGCCCTGTACCAGCTCCGGCCCCTGCGGCACCTCCTCGGCGGCTTCCCAGATCGAGCGGCCCCTGGCCTCGACCAGTTCACCGTGGATCAGGAAATTGCCCGCCAGCAACTGCCGGCCGCGCGCGAAATGGCCGATCACCTTGGGTTCCGGCGAGGACACGAAGCCGGTCGCGGGGCGCGCCCGCGTCGCCAGACGGGCGTGCAGCCTGTCCATGCGCGTGACATGGCCCGAACGGGGTCTGGGGGTCCTGCTGGCCAATCCTGCCGCCTCGAAAACCGGGTGCGTTCCGCATCTTCTGTGACCCCGGCTTATACAGGCTGGTGCGGATCAAGTCACGCGGGCTTTCGCAGGCCACACATGTAAAAGCCGTCCATCCCGCCCCGGTCGGCCCAGTGATCGGGCCGCAGGCGCAGCCCGCCCGAGGCGCTGTGCCAGTCAGGGTCTAGCCCTGGCAGATCGACGGCCGCGACCGCCAGACCCGCGTGCCGCGCCAGCGCCGCCTCGACCTGCACCTCGCCTTCGTCGGGTAACAGGCTGCAGGTGCAATAGACCAGTCGCCCGCCGGGCCGCAGCAGGGCCAGCGCCCGGTCGATCAGCGCCGATTGAAGCGCGAAAAGCTGCGCGAAGTCCGACCCGTCCTTCGCGTGCGGCAGGTCCGGGTGGCGGCGTATCGTGCCGGTCGCCGAACACGGCGCGTCCAAGAGGACCGCATCGAAGGCGCCGGCATCGAAGGTCAGGGCATCGGCGACGACGATCTCGGCCGTTAGCCCGGTGCGCTTCAGGTTCTGCCGCAGCCGCCCCATCCGCCCTTCGGAGATATCCAGCGCGGTCACATCGGCCCCGGTCGCGGCCAGTTGCAGGGTCTTGCCGCCGGGCGCGGCGCAGAGGTCCAGCACCCGCTCGCCCGGCTGCGCGGCCAGCATCCGCGCGGGCAGCGCGGCGGCGGCATCCTGCACCCACCAGTCGCCCGCGTCGTACCCCGGCAGGCCTGTGACTTGCCGGCCCGCCGCCAGCCGCACCGTGCCCGTAGGCAGGACCGTGCCGCCCACCTGCCCTGCCACCGCTTGCGGATCGGCCCTGGCTGTCAGGTCCAGCGGCGCGCCCGCGAAATGAACCCGTTCGATATCCGCGACCACCTCCGGGCCGTAGGCCTCTTTCAGCGGCACGCGAAGCCATTTCGGCAGGCGCGGCACCGCCAGCTTGTCCCAGCCGCCGGGCAGGTCGGCGGCGACCTTGCGCAGCACGGCGTTGACCAGCCCTTTCATCCCGGCGGTGCGCTTGGTCATCCCGACCATTGCGACGGCGGCATTGACGACACCATGCGCCGCCGCGCCGCCGGCCAGTTCGACCGTGGACAGGCGCAGGATGTTGCGCACATGAAGCGGCGGTGTCTTCTGCAGGAAACGCGCCAGCATCCGGTCGGCGCGCGGCAGGCCGCGCAGGGTCTCAATGGCCAGGCGTTGGGCGCGGGCGCGATCCTCGGGGCCGAGGTGATCCAGCGCGCCCTCGGCCAGTATCTCGGACAGCGGGCGCTGGTCGCCCGTCACTTGATCGAGCAGAAACAGCGCCGCGCGGCGGGCCGGCACGCCTTGGTGCGAGGTTGTTTCGGACATGACGCCCCCTTGGCCGATGGATCGCTGCGGCCTATATCAGCCGCATCGACGCGACAAGGCCATGATCATGAGCGACACCCCGACCGACCTGCCCCCTGCCGCCAAACGCGCCCTGGCCGAGGCCGAGGCGCGCCGCAAGGCCGCCACGCCCGAGGCACACCCCGTCGAACTGGGCGGCCGCGACGGCCCGGAACCGGTGCGCTACGGCGACTGGGAAAAGAAGGGGATCGCCTACGATTTCTAGCGCAGGCTGAAGGTGGCCTGCCGCCCGTCGCCGCGATCGACGGTAAACCGGATGCGCTCGCCGCCCTGCTGTTCGACAAGCTGGCAGTTGTAGGGGATGGGCGTTCCCGACCAGTCCATCTCGCGGCAGAAATAGCCGTCGCGCCAGGCCCAGGTGCCGGTTACGTCCGACCCCAGGGCCGACCCTTCGATGGTGCCTTCGGCGTCGACGCGCAGCCTCACCCCGAAAAAACCCAGGCGCAATTGCTTGTCGGCGACCAGATCGATAAACCTCTCGCGGTCCTCAACACGGTCGAACGCCGCCGCCGCCTCGGTTGAAAACGCCAGTCCCGCGGCCAAGACGATCGCACGCATAGTGGCCTCCTCTAACAGTCCACTTCAGCTACGCACAGCGGGACACTCCGGATCAGTCGGCCAGCCCCAGCACGTCGATCATGTCGTAGTCGCCGGGCTTGCGGTCCTGCCCCCAGAGCGCCGCGCGCAGCGCCCCCTTGGCGAAAAGGCGCCGGTCGCTGGCGACGTGGCGCAGCACGATCCGTTCGCCCGGCCCGGCGAATAGAACGTCGTGTTCGCCCACGATGTCGCCGCCACGCACCGCCGAAAACCCGATGTCGCCGCGCCTGCGGACGCCGGTCATGCCGTCGCGCGCCCGGTCAGAAACCTCCGTCAGGTCGCGCCCACGCCCCTTAGCGGCGGCCTCGCCCAGCATCAGCGCGGTGCCCGAGGGCGCGTCGACCTTGCGGTTGTGATGCGCCTCGATCACCTCGATGTCGAAATCCTCGTCCAGCGCGGCGGCGACCCGTTTGGTCAGCTGCACCAGCAGGTTCACCCCCAACGACATGTTGCCCGCGCGAACGATCACCGCATGGCGCGCGGCCCGGCTGAGCCGGGCCAGGTCGTCCTCGGACAGCCCCGTGGTGCCGATGACGTGAACGGCCCGGGCCTGCGCGGCCAAGTCGGCAAACTCCACGGTCGCGGCCGGCGCGGTGAAATCGATCACTGCCTGCGCCCGGGCGAAGGCCGCGACCGGGTCGTCACTGACCGTCACCCCCAGCGGCTGGCCACCCATGGCCGCGCCCACGTCCTGCCCGATCCAGTCATGGCCGGGGCGTTCGAGCGCGCCGACCAGCTTGCAGGCCGGCGCGGCGGCCACCGTCTCGACCAGCATCCGGCCCATGCGGCCGGAGGCACCTGTGATCACGATCCCCGGTGTGTCGGTCATTGCTGCTGTCCTTCCGTTACGTTCGCACCCCGCGGCTGCCACTGCGCTTGGCATCCCTTTGCCGACCCCTTACATGGGCGACATGGCAAAGAACAAGTTACAAGGCGAGTCCGGTCCGTCGCAGCGGCAGCTGCGCGTCGGCGAACTGATCCGGCGGACCCTGTCCGACGTGCTGATGCGCGGCGAATTGCACGACCCCGACCTGACGCGCCTGTCGATCACCGTGGGTGAGGTCCGGGTCAGCCCCGATCTGCGCGTCGCCACCGCCTATGTCCTGCCGCTGGGCGGCGACGGCGCCGAGGCGGCGGTGCAGGGCCTGGCGCGGCACCAGGGCGAGCTGCGCCACGTCCTGGGCAAGCAGCTCACACTCAAGAACGTGCCTGAGTTGCGCTTCCGCGTGGACGACACATTCGAACGCATGGACCGCACCCGCGAGATATTCGCCGACGAGAAGGTGCGCCGGGACCTCGACGACTGATGCGCGGGCTGCTGGGCCTGCTGATGCTCTGGGCCGGCCCGCTGGCGGCGGTGGACTGCCGCGAGGTCACCCACCTGAACCAGGCCTTCACCGTCTGCGAGGTGGACCCGGCCCGCGACGAACTGCGCCTGTTCCTGCGCGATGACGTGGGCGACATCCTCGGCAGTTTCCGAGCGGTCGAACGGCACGCGGGCCGCCCCCTCGCCTTTGCCATGAACGCCGGCATGTACCACGACGACCGCCGCCCCGTTGGCCATTTCATCGAGGACGGGCAGGAGGAAACGCGCGTGATCGAGGGCCCGGGGCCGGGCAACTTCGGCCTGCTGCCCAACGGCGTGTTCTGCATCACCCGCGACCGCGCCCGCGTGATCGAGACCCGCGCCTACCAGGCCGACCGCCCCGCCTGCCGCCACGCCACCCAGTCCGGCCCCCTGCTGGTGCGCAACGGCGCGCTGCACCCGCGGCTGATCCCCGACGGCACCTCGCGGCACATCCGCAACGGCGTCGGCACCAGCGCAAGCGGCGATCGCGCGGTCTTCGCCATTTCGCAGGCGCCGGTCAATTTCCACGATTTCGCCACGCTGTTTCGCGACCGGCTCGGCCTTGGGAACGCGCTCTATCTCGACGGCAAGGTCAGCCGCCTGCACGCGCCACAACTGGGGCGCAGCGATTTCGGCCTGCGGATGGGGCCGATCGTCGGCGTCCTCGCCCCGGTTGACGGCGACGGCAGCGCGGACTAATCCGCGCGCTCTCATCGGGATCGGAGGCGTGCCATGGGGCGCAAACGCAAGGGCCGCGACATTTCCGGCTGGCTGGTGGTCGACAAACCCGCCGGGATCACCTCGACCGCCGTGGTGAACAAGGTACGGTGGGCCTTCGACGCGAAAAAGGCCGGCCATGCCGGCACGCTCGACCCGGCGGCAACCGGCGTGCTGGCCGTCGCCCTTGGCGAGGCAACGAAGACCGTTCCCTACATCACCGATGCGCTCAAGGGCTATACCTTCACGGTGCGGCTGGGGCAGGCCACCAATACTGACGACGCCGAGGGCGAAGTGACCGGGGCCCGCGATGCGCGCCCGACCGATGCCGCGATCAAGCAGGCGCTGGGCAGCTTCGTCGGCGAGATCCTCCAGGTCCCGCCCGCCTATTCCGCCGTCAAGATCGACGGGCAGCGCGCCTACAAGCGCGCCCGCGACGGCGAGGATTTCGAGATCGCCGCCCGGCCGCTCTGGGTCGAGGAACTGTTGCTGGTCGATCGCCCCGATGCCGACCACGCGGTGCTGGAAATGACCTGCGGCAAGGGCGGCTACGTCCGCGCCATCGCTCGCGACCTCGGGCAGGCGCTGGGCTGTCTCGGCCACGTCACCGACCTGCGCCGGACCTGGTCCGGCCCATTCGTGGCCGAGGACGGGGTCGGCATGGACCTGCTGGACGAAAAGGCCAAGTCGAGGGAGCTGGACGAATACCTGCGCCCGCTGGAAGACGGGCTCGACGAACTGCCCCGCGTCCACTGCCCCGAAGCCAGCATCGCGCGGCTGCGCAACGGCAACCCGGCGATGGTCATCGGCGACGTGGAGTACGGCGACGAATGCTGGGCCGCCCACGGCGACGAGGCGATTGCCGTCGGCGTGTTCAAGGCCGGCGAATTGCACCCCGCGCGGGTTTTCGTGCGCGGCTGACGGGGCGGCGGGCGGGGCGCATTTGCCGGGCTGGCCCGGCAAACAGCGGCGTCCGGCGGCCCGCCCTTCCCTTCTGCGGCTCAACGCGGCAAAATCAGGGCCATGATCACCCGCACTCACACCAAGGGCGATGCGCCCTCCACCGCGGTCTATTCCGATTGCGAACGCTATCGTTATGCCCTCACCCGCGTCTGGGATCCGGCGGGCGAAAGGGCGCTGTTCGTCATGCTCAACCCTTCGACGGCAACCGAGGTGCAGAACGACCCCACCGTTGAACGCTGCGAGCGACGGGCCCGCACGCTGGGCTTCGGCGGCTTTCGCGTGACCAACATCTTCGCCTGGCGCGACACCGACCCGAGGAAGATGCGCGCCGCGCCCGATCCGGTGGGGCCGGAAAACGACACGGCCATCCGCGCGGGCGCGGACTGGGCCGACCGGGTCATCTGCGCCTGGGGCAGCCACGGCGCCCATCTCGCCCGCGGCGCCGCGGTCGAGGCGCTTCTGCGGGCCACCGGGGCGCCGCTCGAGCACCTGGGGCTGACCAAGCACGGCCATCCGCGGCATCCCTTGTACATCGCCTACACGCGGACCCCCGAACCCTGGACGTGATCCCCGGATTAACCCTGTGTTCACTTTGGCCACTCCCGGCTTGCGAAAAAATGTTAGAAGATTTGCGAAGATTGCGACGCGATGTCGCGACGGTGAATGGCCGGGATCGTGGAAACCGGTTTCCTGCGAAAGGGTTCGGGCATGTTTTCCTTGCTGGGTCTCATGGGGATCGCGCTGGCCGGTTCGGCGTTTGTCGACATGCCGTGGCAGACCGGCACCGACGAGGGCGCCGATACCGACGGGGCACCTGACCCGGAGCACGAGGTTGCCGCCCCCCCGGCACCGCCAATCGAGGGCGGCGATGGCGCGGACGAGCTCTATGGCGGTGATGGCAGCGACTCGATCACCGGCCTCGGGGGCGACGACTACATCGACGGCCGCGAAGGCGACGACACGATCGAGGGCGGACAGGGCGCGGATTCGCTGCACGGTCACGACGGTGCCGACGATCTGTCGGGCGGCGACGGCGCGGATGCGCTTTTCGGCGATCTCGGCGATGACTGGCTCGACGGCGGTGGTGGCGATGACGCGCTGACCGGCGGCGCGGGCGCGGATGTGCTGCACGGCGGCGGCGGCGCGGATTCCCTGCTGGGTGGCTTCGACGGTGACACCCTGATCGGCGGCGCGGGCGAGGATGTCCTGCATGGTGGCGACGGGGACGATCGCGTCGACGGTGTCGCCGACGAGCAGACCGCCGCACGCGACTATCTCAACGGCGGGGCCGGGCAGGATCACGTGACCGGCGGCGACGGCGATGTCCTGGATGGCGGCAGCGGCAGTGATACCCTCGAGATCATGGGCACGGATGTGACCGTCATGGATTACAACCCCGCCGAGGACAGCCTGATCCTGCACACCAGCGGGCCCGAGACGACGCTGTCCAGCACCGTGACGGACGAGGGTGTCGTCGTTCTGGCCGACGGCGAGCCGCTGGCCCTGCTGCGGGGGATGGACGCTGTCGACCTCGACGCCATCACGGTCCAGCCCGCGTAGGCCCGCCGAATCCCTTTGCAAAGCACCGCGGTCGCGCCTATACGCGCCCCAGCGATGGTCGGGTGCCCGGCACCCGACCCCGCCCCTCCATGGGCCTTGTCTGGACGACATCCCGGCTTGCGCCTTGACACATTCTTGAACAGGAGATCCCGATGTCGATTACCGCCGAAGAGAAATCCCGGATTTTGAAGGAATTCGCCACGAAAGAGGGCGACACCGGATCGCCCGAGGTGCAGATCGCGATCCTGACCTCGCGCATCAGCACGCTGACCGAACACTTCAAGACCCACAAGAAGGACAACCACGGCCGCCGTGGCCTTCTCAAGATGGTGGCCCAGCGCCGCAAGCTGCTGGACTACCTGCGCGGCAAGGAAGAGGCCCGCTATCGCGACCTCATCAAGCGGCTCGGCATCCGCCGCTGAACCTGCCGCGATGACCATCGTAAACGCCCGTGCAGAACTGCGCGGGCGTTTTGCGTCGGGGCCACTGACGGGTCCGCGCTGACACGCCGATCCCACCGTGCGCCCGCTGAAGCCGCCTGGTCAGCCGGGGCTGCGCCGTCGCCATGCGAACCCGATCAGCCCGCCGGCGATCAGCAGGCCGCCCAGCAACCGGCCCACCCGGACGGGCGCCATGTTGGAACGGTTGACCACACCGGTCCGGGAGGGGGCGTCGGGCATCACCCAGACCTCGATCGTGTCGCCCACGGACCAGTCATCGTGGTTGTTGGCGCCGATCGTCACACCGCGCGCGTGGTGTGTCTGTCCCGCCAGATCGAAGCTGTAATCGGCCGAGAAATGGGCCGAATCGGTGCCGATCATGTCTGCGTGCAGGGCCTCGATCCGCGCCTGCAGGCGCAGACCGTCACGGGCGATGCGCGCCTCGTCGGCGGCGCGCCAGCTCATGAGGACGATCAGCGCGATCCCCGCCGGGACGAGCCAGAGGAAATCGCGGGCTGTCATGTTGCCGCTTGCCATGTCCGCCGCACCGAAATGGACCAACCGGGGGGGCATGCCCCCCGGAAGCCTGTGTCACTTGCAGTAGCTGTAGCGCACCGTGCACATACCAGGCGCGGCCCCGAAGCAGTGCTGCGCGGCAAAGGCAACGGCCTGGTCGTTCGTCTCCGCGGCCCCGACGCCGAACCAGTAGCCCCCATCGCGGTAGTCGGCGAGCGCCTGGCAGCGCGTCTGCACCGGGCGTTCGGCGATGCGGCAATCACCGCTGGCGCAGTTGTTCAGCGCGGTCCGCTGGGCGTCCTGAACGGTGGCACCGCGGCCGTGGCCCCAGGTGCCCTGCATGTCGAGCGCAAAGGCCATGTAGTCGCCGCTGTCCTGTGCGCGCGCCGGACCGGCCTCACCGACGATGCCCGCGACGAGGGCAAGCCCTGCAACGACCAGGCCGGCCTTGCCATGCGGGGTTTGAAAAACGGGTCTCATCTCTGCCTCCTTTGAAAAGGTTGCAACCGCGGCGTGGTGGTGGGAGTCTTTCCGCCCATCGCGCCAGAGCCCAATGGTCCGCCGTGCGCCGTCCCGCGGCGCCGAGCGTGGACTTGGGACCTTGGGGCCGGGTAACAGACGACCGGGGCCCGAGCCAAGGCCCGCGATCGGCCCGGCCCCCTGCACCGGACGATCGGACCGCGGCCTCGCGAGGGCGCAGTGCGGCGACAAGCGGGTTTGTGCCGCGGCGGGGTAATGACGTAGACCTTGAGGCATGGTCGAGCCCCGAAATGTCTTCCTTGTCGGCGCGACCGGCACCATCGGCCGGGCCACCGCCCGCGCCCTGCGGCAGGCCGGCCACCGTGTCACGGCGCTGATCCGGCACCGCCCCGACGGGGCCGCCCTGCTGCCCGGCATAACCCTGCGCGAGGGCGACCCGACCGATCCACGCTCGATCCGCAGCGACGGGCTGCGTGATGACAGGTTCGATGTGGTGCTGTCCTGCCTTGCCTCGCGCACCGGCGCCCCTAGTGATGCTTGGGCGGTCGATTACCGCGCCCACATGGACCTGCTGTCGGCCGCGCAGGCGGCCGGCATCGGGCACATGATCCTGCTGTCGGCGCTCTGCGTTCAGAAACCGCGTCTGGCCTTTCAACACGCCAAGCTGGCCTTCGAGCGCGCGCTGGCCGCCGCCCCGCTGGACCACACGATCGTCCGGCCCACGGCCTTTTTCAAATCACTGTCCGGGCAGGTGATGCGGGTGCGCGACGGCAAGCCCTACCTGATCTTCGGGGACGGGCGCCTGACCGCCTGCAAGCCGATTCATGACGATGACCTCGCGGCCTATCTCGCCCATTGCGTGACCGAACCGGACCTGCGCAACCGAACGCTGCCCATCGGCGGGCCGGGGCCGGCCCTGACGCCGCGCGACATGGGCGAGATTCTGTTCGACCTGACCGGCCAGACACCGCGGTATCGCGCGATCTCGCCCCGCGTCCTGAGCGGCATCGCAGGCGGCCTTGGCGTGCTGGGCCGGGTCTCGCCGCGCATGGCCGACCGGGCGGAATTTGCCCGCACCGGGCATTATTACGCCACCGAGTCGATGCTGGCGCTGGACCCGGCGACCGGCCACCCCGACGCACAGGCCACCCCGTCGTTCGGCACGCATCACCTGCGGGATCACTACGCCGACCTCCTCGCCGGCCGTGCCAAGGACGACCGGGGCGATCACGCCGTGTTCTGACCCCATCGCGTGCTTTTCAGGGGCCCGCTTTTGCTGTATCAGCCGGGGCATCTGAAACGTGACGCTCTGGACCCCGGCGCATGAGATGATGAGAGGGGTCGGCGGCAATGGGGCCGCCAATGACACGAGGGACCCGGACCGCCGGGCGCGCCCTCAGACAGGAAACGACAGATGTTCAAAGAAGTGAAAAAATCGATCCAGTGGGGCGAGGAAACGCTGACACTGGAAACGGGCAAGATCGCCCGCCAGGCCGACGGCTGCGTCATCGCCACCCTCGGGGAAACCTCGGTCATGGCCGCCGTGACCTATGCCAAGGAACCCAAGCCGGGCATGGATTTCTTCCCGCTGACGGTCCACTACCAGGAAAAATACTACGCCGCCGGCAAGGTGCCGGGCGGCTTTTTCAAGCGCGAGGCCCGTCCGACCGAGAAGGAAACCCTGACCGCGCGCCTGATCGACCGCCCGATCCGCCCGCTCTTCGTGCCCGGGTTCAAGAACGAAACCCTCGTCATGTGCACGGTGCTGAGCCATGACCTCGTCAACGACCCTGACATGGTGGCCATGATCGCCGCCAGCGCCGCGCTGACGATTTCCGGTGCGCCCTTCATGGGGCCGATCGCCGGCTGCCGCGTGGGCTACGAGGATGGCGAGTACATCCTCAACCCCGAACTCGACGACATGCACAAGCTGCGCGACAACCCCGAGCAGCGCCTCGACCTGGTCGTCGCGGGCACCAAAGAGGCGGTCATGATGGTCGAGTCCGAGGCCTATGAGCTGACCGAGGACGAGATGCTGGGTGCCGTCAATTTCGCGCACGCGCAGATCCAGCCCGTAATCGACACGATCATCGACCTGGCCGAGGACGCCGCCAAGGAGCCCTTCGATTTCACCCCGCCGGATTACGCGGACCTCTACGCCATCGTGGCCGCCGCGGGCGAGGACAAGATGCGCGAGGCCTACGCGATCCTCGACAAGCAGGAGCGCACCAGTGCCGTGGCGGCCGTCAAGGCCGAAATCATCGAGGGCCTGTCAGAAGACCAGCAGGAAGACCCCAACCTCGGCGCCGCGCTCAAGAAGCTGGAATCGGTCGTCCTGCGCGGTGCCGTCGTCAAGGAGGGCAAGCGCATCGACGGGCGCAAGCTCGACGAGGTTCGCGACATCGTCTGCGAAACCGGCCTCCTGCCGCGAACCCACGGCTCGGCGCTGTTCACGCGCGGCGAGACGCAGGGCCTGGTGGTGACCACGCTGGGCACCGGCGACGACGAACAGATGATCGACGCGCTGGAAGGTACCTACAAGTCGAACTTCCTGCTGCACTACAACTTCCCGCCCTACTCGGTCGGGGAAGCGGGCCGCGTCGGCCCCCCGGGACGGCGTGAGGTCGGCCACGGCAAGCTGGCCTGGCGCGCGCTGCAGGCCGTCCTGCCCGCGCCGACCGATTTCCCCTATACCATCCGCCTTGTGTCGGAGATCACCGAATCGAATGGCTCGTCCTCCATGGCCTCGGTCTGTGGCGGGTCTTTGTCGATGATGGACGCGGGCGTGCCGCTCAAGGCGCCGGTCGCGGGTGTGGCCATGGGCCTGGTGCTGGAAGACGATGGCGACTACGCCATCCTGACCGATATCCTCGGCGACGAGGACCACCTCGGTGACATGGACTTCAAGGTCGCGGGCACCGAAGACGGCATCACCTCGCTGCAGATGGACATCAAGGTCGCCGGGATCACCCCCGAGATCATGCAAAAGGCACTGGCCCAGGCCAAGCAGGGCCGGATGCACATCCTCGGCGAGATGGGCAAGGCCCTGTCCGAGGCCAGCGATTTCTCGGTCCACGCGCCGCGCATCGAGACGATGCAGGTGCCCACCGACAAGATCCGCGAAGTGATCGGCTCGGGCGGCAAGGTGATCCGCGAGATCGTTGAGGTCTCGGGCGCCAAGGTCGACGTCAACGACGAGGGCATCATCAAGATCGCCTCGCCCAACGGCGAGGCCATCAAGAAGGCCTACGACATGATCCACTCGATCGTGGCCGAACCCGAAGAGGGCCACATCTACAAGGGCACCGTCGTCAAGATCGTCGATTTCGGGGCCTTCGTGAACTTCTTCGGCAAGCGCGACGGGCTGGTCCACGTCAGCCAGATCGAGAACCGCCGCCTGAACCATCCGTCGGATGTGCTCCAGGAGGGCCAAGAGGTCTGGGTCAAGCTGATGGGCTTCGACGACCGCGGCAAGGTCCGCCTGTCGATGAAGGTCGTCGACCAGGAGACCGGCGAGGAAGTGGCCAGCGAACCCGCCGCAGGCTGATCCTTCCCCAGCGGCGGCGCGAGACAATCCTGGCCCATCTTTTTCCTCTCTCTGGAGTACGAAGATGTCTGGCTCGCGCCGCCATGCCACATGGCGCAAGGCTGTCCCTGACCTTTCGAGAAAAGCACACGATGTGGACCTATTGGCTTGATCAGCAGTGCAAACTCGTACTGGCACATGTTGACTGGGCGATTGGCGCGCCACGGCTCAAGCGACGTTTTTTCAGGCGCCATGGGTATCCACTGAACCTGGAAAACCCGCAGACCTTTTCCGAAAAGATCCAGTGGCGCAAACTGCGCGACGCCAACCCGATTTTTCCAACGTTGAGTAACAAGTACCTCGTCCGCGCCTATGTCGCCGACAGGTTGGGCAAGGGTCGAGCGCAGGATCTGCTGGTCCCGTTGTTGCAATTTGCCGAGGATCCGAGTGCAATCGATTTTTCGGAATTACCTGCACAATTCGTCCTCAAGGCCACGCACGGCTCCGGCATGAACCTGATCGTCGAGGATGCCTCGCAACTCGATCAGCAGGCGACGCGGGCCTTGATGCGCAAATGGCTGATGACCCATTATCGGATAAAAGACCATGAGTGGATCTACACCAAAACACCAAGAGCCATTCTCGCCGAAGCGCGGGTGGCGGCGCCCGAACAGCTCGTCGACGTCAAGATAAGTTTCTTCGATGGACAGATGACTGATTACATGATCATTGAGACGATAAATGGTACCAGATGTCTGACCTTCATGGACGCTTCATCAAAGCCGCAGGATGTCCGACAGAAGGGCCTGGCCATGAATCGAGATGCCCGGCCGCCCCCCGCGCTGGGTGAGATGATTAAGATCGGCGAAGTTCTGTCCGCGGGCCTCGATTTCGTCCGAGTGGATTTCATGTGTACGCCGGACCGATTCTATATTGGTGAGATGACCTTGCTCACTGGAAGCGGGTTGGTCGTGCTGGACCCGGCAAGTTACCATCGGAAACGCGGCACATTCTGGACGCTGCCTGATCCGAAAACTACGCGCCAAAGCGACTAAGAAAGGATGATAGCTGCCCAATTAATATCCGACACTGCCGCGGGACGATCGAGAGATAAAGCCAATGAGTAAAACGATTGGTGCCATCTTCGCCACGACTGGCAAAAATTACACAGACTTGGCCGAGCGTGCTGCTCAATCCCTCAAGGATAGCTGTCCGGGGCTAGCGGTAGATCTGTTCACGGACCAACAGGTGAACATGCCGGTTTTCGATCGCATTCACCAACTCGAAGATCCCTGGCGGCGGTCGAAGATCGACGCAATGGTGGCAAGCCGTTTCGACAAAACGCTTTTTCTCGACGCGGACCTTTTTGTAATCGCCGATATTCGCGATATTTTCGACGTACTCGATCGCTTTGATATCGCTATGGCGCATGATAGCTCAAGAAACAGCGTTGCATGTCACTCATTTTGGAGCAAGTCATTACCAAACACCTTTCCGCAGTTCAATTCTGGTGTGGTTGCGTTTCGGCGTAATGCTGAGGTTACGAAGCTGCTTCAGCACTGGAGCGAGACTGTCCGTCGGGAAGAATTCAAACGGGATCAATCAGTGTTGCGTGAATTGATCTGGGACAGCGATCTGCGCGTTGCAACGCTGCCTAGAGAATACAACCTGATGCGCTTTAAAGTTTTACGCCTTTGGCGAACGCGACATGCCGCGCCGCGCATTATCCACAGCCCCAGACTTCACAAGCATTTCACAGCGAACAAATCCAAAATCGGCAATGTTGAGTGTTTGGTGGGACCGCTCATCGCGTCAAAACTCCCGGTAATGGTTGCAGCCGACCGGAGTCTTGCACGTATGGCCGGTCGAGAGCCGCATTTTCCAAATGGTCGAGAGATCTGGATTAGACGCCTGCGCCTGGTCCGCGATATTTTCATGCACTGGCTTCGCCGGTTGCTATGATGCCTGCCTTCCCCGCGGAGCAGACTTATCAAGAAGTTACGCCAGGGGCGAGCACTGGCGACACGTGTGACTTGCGGTCTCGAGTATTGACCGTCATAGGCTAAATAAGATCTGGCCGTTAAATGTGTCACCGCCCCGGGCAAGCCCCGGGGCGGCTGCGCCGGAGGCTCAGCCCGGTTCCTTGACCCAGCGCAGGTAGGGCAGTTCGACCCGCATATCGCCGAATTTCTCTTTCGCCTGGGTATCGTCAAGCGACAGGGCGGCGATGACGTCCTGGCCCTTTTCCCAGTTGGCCGGCGTGGCGATCGGGGTGCCATAGGTCGCCTGCAACCCGTCCAGCGCGCGCAGCACCTCGGCGAAGTTGCGGCCCACCGACATCGGGTAGGTCATCATCAGCTGCACCTTCTTGTCGGGGCTGATGATGAAGACCGACCGCACCGAGGCGGTATCGGCCGGCGTGCGACCATCGGGCAGATAGGCCTCGGCGGGCAGCATGTCGAAGGCCTTGGAAAGCTCCAGGTCTGTGTCGGCCACGATGGGGAAGCCCGCCTTGGCGCTGGCGTGGCCCTCGATGTCGGCCTTCCACTGCTTGTGCTCGGCCACGGCGTCGACGGAGACACCGAGCACCTTGGTGCCGCGCTTGTCCCATTCGTCGGCCAGTTGGGCCACGGCGCCGAACTCGGTGGTGCAGACCGGGGTGAAATCCTTGGGATGCGAGAAGATGATCCCCCAGCTGTCACCGAAGTAGTCGTGCAGGGCAAAGCTGCCCATGTCCGTTTCGACGGTCAGGTTGGGGATCGCGTCGTTTATGCGCAGGGCCATTGGTCGGGCTCCTTCCGTTGCGGTTTCAAATCATTACAAGGTCTACATATATAATGATTCCAAGGATACCAGCCCCCGTGGGACAGTGACAGGGTGTCGCGGCCTGCGGCACGGGCCGGGCCCCTCAGAACGGGCATGTCGCGCGGAACCGGACGCCGCGCCCGCCGTCGGGATGGCGCAATTGCAGCGCCTCGGAATGTAGCATCAGGCGCGGATGCGCCCGCGCCGCGCCCTCGGCATAGAACGGATCGCCCAGGATCGGGTGGCCCAGCGCCTGCATGTGGACGCGCAACTGGTGGCTGCGCCCGGTCCGCGGCATCAGCCGCACGCGGCTCTCAGACTCGCTCGCGCGCATCACGCGCCAGTCGGTCACCGCCGGCTTGCCGGTGACGTGGTCCACCATCTGCCGCGGGCGGTTGGGCCAGTCCACGATCAGCGGCAGGTCGACGGTGCCGGTGCGCGGCGTCAGCCGCCCGGCGACGCGGGCGATATAGGTTTTCTTCACGCGGCGTTTCTCGAACTGCTGGCCGAGGTGACGCTGGGCATGGGGCGTCAGCGCAAAGACCATCAGGCCCGAGGTATCGCGGTCCAGCCGGTGCACCAGCAACGCCTGGGGAAAGGCCTCCATCACCCGCGCCAGCAAACAGTCGGCCAGGTGCGGCCCCTTTCCCGGCACCGACAGCAGGCCGGCGGGCTTGTCCACCAGCAAGATCTCGTGGTCGTCGTGGACGATCGCCAGCGGCGTGTCGGGCGGGGCATAGGTGTCGCTCATGCGCGCCTGCGTGGCCCAAGACCCGCCCGGGCGCAAGCCGGCCGTCCCCCGTTTCATGGCCCGGCTCAGACGATCTGATGGCCGGCCGCGCGCAGGCGGCGGGCGATCTCTGCGATATGCGCCGGGCCGGTCTCGCAACAGCCGCCCAGGATCGTCGCGCCGTGATCCAGCCAGGACAGCGCGTGGCCGGCGTAGGTATCCGGCCCCATGTCGCGGCGTGGCGTCTGGCTGTCCGCGGTCGGGGCATCGCGCAGGAAATCCTTGGTGAGCCGCGTAAAGGCATTGCCGTAGGCTCCGTAGGGTAGGCCCGTGGGAGCGATGGCGTCGAGCGCGGCCGGCATCGCCTCGGGGGCGGCGCAATTGGCCAGGATCGCATCCGCGCCGCCATCGGCGACGGCGCGGGCGGCCTCGGCCACCCGCTCGCCCGAGCGCAGGCGGCTGCCGTCCTCGTCATCTACGGTGAAACTGACCCAGACGGGTTTGCCCGCCGCCAGCGCGCCCTTGAGGATCGCCCGCGCGTGGGTGAGCGAGGCGACGGTTTCGCACAGGATCAGGTCCACCCGGTCGGCCATCAGACGCGCGACCTCGGCATACTGCGGCACGGCTTGCGTGTGGGGCGGATGGGTCTCCGGGCGGTAGGTCGCTACCAGCGGCCCGATGGCCCCGGCGACACGGCCCCGGCCCCGGGCGGCGGCACGGGCCTCGGCCAGCGCGGCGGATTGAAGCGACGCGAAGCGATCCTCGATGCCGTCTTTCACCAGCCTGTCCCGCAGGACGGCATAGGTATTGGCCGTGGCGATAGTGGCGCCCGCGTCGAAATAGTCGCGGTGGATCGCCTCCAGCAGGCCGGGATTGTCCATCATCGCCTGCGTGGACCAGAGCGGCGTGGGGCTGTCGCCCGCGCGCTTGACCAACTCATGGCCGATGCCGCCATCGAGCAGCGTGACCTTCATGGATACATGCCCGCGAGCTTGGCCTTGTAGGCGGCGATCATCTCCTCCTCGCTGGCGCCGTCGTCATAGGGCGGCGTGGTCAGCGGCTTGACCGCCGCGACGTCGATCACGACAAGCGTGCCGATCCGGTCGGCCAGATCGGGCCATGTGGCGTGCCAGCGGCTGATCAGGGCCTCGAACGCGTCGGTGCCCCGGCGCAGCATCCGTGCCTGCCCGCGCAGGCGGGCCCCCTTACGGGTCAGGATGTTGACGAAGTTGACCTCGCACTCGGGGTTGGCCGCCAGGTTCGTCACCGTCCCGGGCGAGCGGATGTCACCGAAGGCGACCGTCTTGTCATCGAGCACGAGAAAGGTGCCCTTGGGCGAGACGGCCGGCCGACCGCCCGGCGTCACAGTGGCCACGAAACCCAGCGGGAAGCGATCGATCGTGTCGCGGACATGGTCATTTATCACTCAGGTGTCCTCCCTGTCCTGGCCCGCTGAAGACGGACCGCAAGATCGCGGCCAGTTCACGGGCGTCGGTCTCGGTAAAGGCGTCGGGTTGGTCGCTGTCGATGTCGAGTACCGCGATGACACGTCCGGCTTGATCGAACACCGGCAGCACAAGCTCCGACCGGGTCGCGCTGGAGCAAGCGATGTGGCCCGCGAAGGCCTCGACATCCGCGACCAGCTGCACCTCGCCGGTCCGGGCCGCCGCGCCGCAGACGCCCCTGTCGAAGGGAATCTGCAGGCAGCCGTGCCCGCCCTGATAAGGCCCGATCTTGAGCAGGCCCGGCGCGGTCACCCGGTAGAAACCCGTCCAGTCGAAGCGGTCATCGGCATGGTGGATCTCGCAGGCCAAGGTGGCCATCAGGGCGACGTCATCGCTTTCGCCCTCGGTCAGGGCGTCGATGGTCCGGGCCAGGGCGGCGTAGTCGGTCATGGCCGATCCATCGCGATGGTCGTGCCTGCGCCCCGGAAACCACCCGGGAGCGTGCCGGACGCGTCGGCGATGACACCTGTCGGCATGCTGCTCCTCCCTGTCCGGCGCCACTGCGGATTTCGTAAAAGCGCCGCAATTCCAACAAGCCCACGCCGCGAATCCCCGGCATCAAGTTGCCTGTAGCTGCATAGGCTTCCCTCGGCGTCGCGTGAACAGCCCCCACCCAATGCGTGGCGCCGAGGTCTTCCCCTTGTCTCGTGGCTGATGCTATCCAAGGCCGGATCGAGGGACCAGAGGCATTCCATGCGCGATTTCCAATCTCCTGGCCGCTCGGCGGTTTTCGCCGAGAAAGGCATGTGCGCCACGTCGCACCCCCTCGCGGCTAAGGTGGCCGTCGAGCTGCTCGAACGGGGCGGCAACGCCATGGATGCGGCCATCGCGGGTGCCGTGCTTCTGGGTATCTGCGAGCCGCAATCGACGGGCATCGGTGGCGATGCCTTCTGCCTGTTTTCCCCTCCAGGGTCCGAGGCGGTGCGGGCGCTCAACGCGTCGGGCCGCGCGCCCGCCGGGTTCGACGCCGAGGCGGCCCGCGCCAAGGGCGCGACCATCGGCTTAAGAAGCATCGAGTCCGTCACCCTGCCCGGCGCCGTCGACGGCTTCTGCCGCCTCTCCGCCGATCACGGGCGCCTGGATCTTGCCGAGGTGCTTGCCCCGGCGATCCACTATGCCGAGGCAGGCGTGCCCGTGGCCCCGCGCGTGGCCTTCGACTATGCCCGGTCCTGGGGCACCCTGCACGGAGCGGGCCCCGCGCATTTCCTGCAGGGCGGCAGGCCGTTGAAGGCGGGCGAGGTCTTTCGCGCCCCCGGCCAGGCCGAGGTGCTGCGCCGCGTCGCCCGTGACGGGCGTGCTGGCTTTTACGAGGGGGACGTGGCCGCGGACATGGTCGGCACGCTGCGCGCGGCGGGCGGCAATCACACACCGGAGGACTTCGCGGCCGTGGCCTGCGACTACACCGACCCGATCACGGGCCGTTACGGCGAGATCGACCTGCTGGAACACCCGCCCAACGGGCAGGGTGCGACGGCTATTGCCATGCTCAACATCCTGAAGAATTTTGATCTTTCCGCGATGGACCCCTGGGGCGCCGAGCGCGCCCATATCGAGGCCGAGGCGGCCAAGCTTGCCTACGACCTGCGCAACCGCGTGATCGCGGACCCGGACCGAACCGCACGGCTGGATCACATGATGTCACAGGACACCGCCGACCGGCTGGCGGCGCTGATCGACCCCGCCCGTGCCCTGCCCCCCGGCCTGCCAGGGGCCGAAGCGGTGCATCGCGACACGGTCTACATCACCGTGGTGGATCGTGATCGCATGGCGGTCTCGCTGATCTATTCGACATTCCACAGTTTCGGGTCCGGGCTCGCCTCGGATCGCTTCGGCATCCTGTTCCAGAACCGCGGCGCGGGTTTCACGCTGCAGCGCGGCCACCCCAACGAAGCCGGCCCCGGCAAACGCCCGCTGCACACGATCATTCCCGGCATGACGCGCCGGAACGGGCGGGTCGAGATGTCCTTCGGCGTCATGGGCGGGGCCTATCAACCGACCGGCCATGCCCGGCTCCTGACCAACCTGCAGGACTTCGGAATGGACCTTCAGGCGGCCATCGACGGCCCGCGCAGCTTTGTCGAGGACGGCAAGCTTTGGCTGGAGACGGGTTATGCGCCCGAGGTCGCGCAGGCGCTTGCGAGCCGTGGCCACGACCTGCGCCGCGCGGAAAGCCCGATTGGCGGCGCCCAGGCCATTCGCATCCGTCCTGACGGCATCCTTGAAGGCGCCAGCGACCCACGAAAAGACGGGATCGCACTGGGCCACTGAGGCGGCCGGGCCTCAGTTCAGTTGAAAGTGCAGCGGGTAGTAGCCGTCCTGAAAGGGGCCGAAAAGCTCGCTCAGGTCGGGATGATCCACCGGCTCGCCGGAGTAATCGGCGACCAGGTTCTGCTCCGAAACGTAGGCCACGTAATAGGACTGATCGTTCTCGGCCAGCAGGTGGTAAAACGGCTGATCCTTGGCCGGCCGCGCCTCCTCTGGGATGGACTCGTACCACTCATCGGTGTTGGCAAACTCCGGGTCGACATCGAAGACGACACCGCGAAACGGATGCTTGCGGTGGCGGACGACTTGCCCGAGGTAATATTTGGCGCGCATTTTCATCATGGTCGTTCAGCCCCTGCACGATTAGTAAAATGAACGGCGCCCGATGTCCATGAATCGGGGCATAAATCATGGGAAACAGTCTGTGAACCTCGCCCTGACAGTGCTGGAGATTTCGGCCCCGGTCTTCCTGCTGGCGGCGATCGGCTTCGGCTGGGTCAAGCTGGGGTTCGAATACCGGATGCAGTTCGTCACCCGGCTGTCGATGACGCTCGCGGTGCCCTGCCTGATCTTCGTGTCGCTGATGCAGACCGAGATCGAGGCGCGCGCCCTGGCGACGCTGTCGCTGGCCGCGCTGGCCGCCTATGCCGGGGTCGGGCTGGTCACCGCGGCGCTGGTCTGGCTGCGCGGGCTGGACGTGCGCACGTTCCTCAACCCGCTGGTCTTCGGCAACACCGGCAACCTCGGCCTGCCGCTGGCGCTTTTCGCCTTCGGCGAGACGGGCCTTGGTTATGCCGTCGTGGTCTTCGCGGTCATGGCGATCCTAAGCTTCACGGTCGGGGTCTGGTTCGTCGCGGGCGGGGGCAACCCCGCGAAGGTCCTGCGCGAACCGCTCGTGGGGGCCACGCTGCTGGGCGCGCTGTTCCTGTGGCAGGGCTGGCAGACGCCGGCCTTCCTGACCAACGCGCTTGACCTGATCGGCCAGATGGCGATCCCGATGATGCTGATCACGCTGGGCGTCGCCGTCGCGCGGCTGCGGCCCAGCCACCTTGCGCGCGCGACGGGGCTGTCGCTGGTCAAGCTGGCGATCTGCACGGCCGTGCCCGTTGCGGTGGGGCTGTTGTTCGGGCTGTCCGGGGTGGCGCTGGCCGTGCTGATCGTGCAGGTCGCAACGCCGGTGGCGGTGACCTCCTACCTTCTGGCCGAGAAATACGGCGCGGACTCGGATGCGGTGGCCGGGCTTGTCGTGGCCTCGACCCTGCTTTCGGTGCTCTATCTTCCGCTCATCCTGGCCTTCGTGATCGACTGAGCCTTGATCACAACTTCCCACGCGGGCCGGGATCGGCTAGACTATCGACAATAAAACAAGAATAGCGAGAGGCAGATGAGCAGACTCTTTCGCGTCGGACTGATCCTGTTGATCCTGGGCAGCTGTGGCACCCGGGATGGCAGTGCGCCCCGTGACCTGGACAACGCCTGTTCCATCCTTGAGGAACGGCCGCACTACACGCGCGCCTTCCGCGCCGCCGAGCGTGACTGGGGCGTCGACACCCATGTCCTGATGGCCATGATCTATCAAGAGAGCAAGTTCATCTCGGACAACCGCCCGCCGCATGTCTACGCGCTGGGCGTGATCCCGACAGGGCGGCAATCCTCGGCGCTGGGCTACAGCCAGGCGCTGGACGGCACCTGGGCCGAGTACGAGCGCGACCGCGGCGGCCGCGGTGCCCGGCGCACCGATATCCGCGACGCGGCCGATTTCATGGGCTGGTACATGACCGCCACCGTCGAGGAGACCGGCGTGCCGCTGGACGACACGCGCAACCAGTATCTGGCCTACCACGAGGGGCGCACCGGGTTTAACCGGGGCAGTTACCGCGGCAAATCCTGGCTGATGCGCATCGCCGACGAGGTGGACCAGCGCGCCGTTCTCTACGAGGCGCAACTGCGCAACTGCCGCGCCTATCGCTGAGGCGCGGGCCGCGCGGCTGCTCACTCCTGCCAGTCGCGCATTTCGGCCTGGATGTTGAACAGGATGTTGGGCACGTCGGCCCCGGTGACGAGATCGCCCAGCACCACGGTGGTCTGGCGCCCGGTATCATCCGTGATGACCCATTGGCGCAACTGCACCGGGTCGCCGGTGAACACCAGCTGTATATTGCCGTAGTCGGGGTTCTCGGGGTCCTGCGCGGTGACACTGGTGGTCGTGCCATCGCTGGAATGCGCCGTGACCATGTTCGTGCGCGTCAGGTCGATATCCTCCTGCAGGATGATCTTCAGCGGCGTTTCCCGCAACGGATAGCGATCCGGGCCGGTGTTCGACCGCGGGTCGAAGACCGCGAGCTGCCCGCCGCCGGCGATCACCATGGCCCGTTCGGGCGGGTCGTATTCGAAGCGGATGCGCCCGGGCCGCCGGATATAGATCCGACCCGTCGAGATCGTGCCATCGGCGTTGATCTGGGTGAACTGCCCCTCGGCGGTGTCGAACGAATTCAGGTAGCCCGAGATTTCGGTCAGCGAAATCTGCTGCGCGTGACCCGGCCCGGCGGCCAGACCGGCCATGGCCAGCGGGGCAGCGAGGAATAGAAAGCGGCGTGTGATTGTGCTCATGAAGCTCACCTAGTATGGCCTGCGCGGCATTTCACCCGGCAGATGGCACTGAAGATGCCCGAAGGGCGATCGCTAGGCGATTTCACGCCGCTTGTCATCCGATTGCGGTCGGCCAGAGCGGCCGCGCGGGGCGGCGCCTACCCCGGCTCGGGCACCAGGATCTCGCGCTTGCCGACGTGGTTGGCGGGGGACACGACGCCTTCTTCCTCCATCTGTTCGACCAGCCGCGCGGCCTTGTTGTAGCCGATGGCCAGCTTGCGCTGAACGTAGGAGGTCGAGCACTTGCGGTCCTTGGCCACGATGGCAACGGCCTGGTCATAAAGCGCGTCCTCGCCGCCGGTATTGCCGCCCAGGCCAAGCACCGCGTCGATGTTCGCCTCTCTGTCGTCGTCCGGCCCTTCGACCACGCCCGACTTGTAATCGGGTGGCCCGAAGGCCTTGAGGTAATTGACGACCTCTTCGACCTCTTCGTCGGAACAGAACGGCCCGTGCACGCGCGTGATCTTGGACCCGCCGGCCATGTAGAGCATGTCGCCCATGCCCAGCAACTGCTCGGCCCCCTGTTCGCCCAGGATCGTGCGGCTGTCGACCTTCGAGGTCACCTGGAAGGAAATCCGCGTCGGGAAGTTGGCCTTGATCGTGCCGGTGATGACATCAACCGAGGGGCGCTGCGTGGCCATGATCAGGTGAATGCCGCTCGCACGCGCCATCTGTGCCAGCCGCTGGATGCAGGCCTCGATTTCCTTGCCAGCGACCATCATCAGGTCGGCCATCTCGTCGACCACGACGACGATGTAGGGCATCTTCTCGGGGGTCATCTCCTCGGTCTCGAAGACGGGTTCCCCGGTTTCGTCGTCAAACCCGGTCTGCACCGTCCGGGTGAACATCTCGCCCTTGCCCAGCGCATCGGCGACGCGGCCGTTGTAGCCCTCGATGTTGCGCACGCCCATCTTGGACATCTTGCGATAGCGTTCCTCCATCTCGGCCACGACCCACTTGAGCGCGACCACCGCCTTTTTCGGGTCGGTCACCACCGGCGAGAGCAGATGTGGGATGCCATCGTAGACGGACAGTTCCAGCATCTTGGGGTCGATCATGATGAGGCGGCATTCGTCGGGCGACAGCTTGTAGAGCAGCGACAGGATCATGGTGTTGATCGCCACCGACTTGCCCGACCCTGTCGTGCCCGCGATCAGCAGGTGCGGCATCTTGGCAAGGTTCGCCACGATCGGGTCGCCGCCGATGTCCTTGCCCAGCGCCAGCGGCAACTTCTGGTTGCCGTCGCCATAGTCGCGGGTCGAGAGAATCTCGCGAAAGGGGACCATCTCGCGCTTTTCGTTGGGCAGTTCGATCCCGATCACCGAGCGCCCGGGCACCGTCGACACCCGCGCCGAGAGGGCCGACATGGACCGCGCGATGTCGTCGGCCAGCCCGATCACACGGCTCGCCTTGAGGCCCGGGGCCGGTTCAAGTTCGTACATCGTCACCACCGGGCCGGGGCGGACGCTGACGATCTCGCCCTTGACGCCGTAGTCGTCGAGCACGGTTTCAAGCATCCGGGCATTTTCCTCGAGCGCTTCGTCCGACAGCGGGTGGCGGGTGATCTCGTCGGGCGAGGTCAGAAGGTTCAGCGGCGGGTGTTCATAGGCCGCCGCGGTATCCTCGAATTGCAGGCTTGGCTGGGCTTCGGCACGCGCCTGCGCCGACGGCGGCACGGACTTCTTCGTCGGGTGCTGGACGACACTGCGCGGCGCGGCACCGGCCAGTCCTTCGGTCGAAAAGAGCGGCGCGGCGGTCAGGGGGCGCGCGGTCTCCGGCGCCGCCTGTTCCGTGGCCTGCACGGGCGGTTCGGGGGGCAGCGCCGCTCCGGTGGCGTCGTCTTGGCTGTCGCGCAGGGTCAGGGGCCGCGGCGCGGTGGGCTGCGAGACCTGAGGCTCGCGCCGCCCGGCGACCGCGGCGCTGACGGCCGGGCTCACCCCGGGTTTCGGCGCGGCAGGCTCGGCCGGGGCCTTGCGCGCACGGATGGCATCGCTGATGCGGGCCCGGATCCGATCATCGTCGGCGGCCGGCAGATCCTGGCCCGGCGCGGCGCCTTCGACCAGTTCGGGTTCGGGCATTTCATCGGACGGGCGCCTGCGAAGCTTGGGCATCCGGGCAAAGAGCCCGCCGGTTTCGGGGCGTGCGGAAGCGTCCTCGATGTCGTCCTCGACGGGGTCGAAATCTTCGTAGCGCCGCGCATCGGCCCCCGGCGCGCGGCGCACCGTGGCGGCGCTGGCGGCAGCGGGCCTGTCCGCGGGCGGCTCGGACCGGTTCGCGGGCCTCGCGGCGCGCCGGGCCTGTCGCCTTGCGTGCAGCGCCTTGCCGCCCCGTATCACGGTCCGCGTGCCGCCGGTGAGGCCCTGCAGGACGAGCGAATAGGCGATCACCATCCCTATGACGACCAGCCGGCCAACGGTCCTGACCTCGACCCGGGTGAAGCCCAGCACGAAGGCCCCAACCACAAGCACGCCGAGACCGGCCGCCACGGATACCAGCTTGAGCGCCCATGTCGTCGGGATCGGCAGCATGGTCAGCGCGATGGACAGGACGGTGTCGCCGAACAGCCCGCCCAGCCCGAAACTGTGCGCCCAGCCCGACCCTGTCGCCAGGGTCGAGACATGGATGGCCAGAAGGGCAATGGCGATGGGCGCAAAGACAACGCGGCCCAATCCCCGCTGCGGCACCCGGTGAAGGACCAGCCGCGCCCCCCAGGCCAGCAGCACCACGGCGACCCCGACCGAGGCCCAGCCCATGATCATGAAGACCGGCGCCGCGATCATGGCGCCGTAGCGGCCCAGCCAGTTGCGGACAGGCGCATCGGTCGCGGCCAGGAAACTGGGGTCCTCGGGCGAGTAGGACAGGAACATCATCGCCACAGCCACCCCAAGCACGAGCAGGCCGATACCCAGCAACTCCTTGCCGCGTCGTTCGAGCGCCGCCTGCATGTTGCTGTCGAGAAGCGGATCTCTCTGCCGGGACTGGTAGGACGCCATGTTCTTCCTCATGCTCGATCGTAAAGACAGGCGCGGATGCGGGTCAGGCCGCGCTGCACATCGTGTTTCGGGGCAACCATCGCGACCCGGATGAAACCATCGCCCGGGTCGCCCGCGGGCCCGGGGCGGCTGAGATACTTGCCGGGCAGGACGCGCACCCCGGTCTCGGACCACAGCTCGAGCGCCGCCGCCTCGCTGTCGGCGACGGGCAGCCACAGGAAGAACCCCGCCTCGGGGCCGGTGTAGCCTGGCACATCGCCCAGGATCTCGTCGGCCAGTGCGTATTTCTCGCGGTAGAGCGCGCGGTTCTCCGCGACATGGGCCTCGTCCGACCAGACCTGTTCGGCCACCCGTTGCAGCGGCAGCGGCAGCGGCGCCCCGGCATAGGCGCGCAACTGGCGGATGCGGCGGATGTTCTCGGGGCCGGAGGCGACAAACCCCGACCGCAGCCCGGGCAGGTTCGAGCGTTTGGACAGCGAATGAAAGACCACCACCCGCTCGGGGTCGGTGCCGGTCTCGGCCACCGCCTCGAGGATGCCGGGCGGCGGCGCATCGCGGTAGATCTCGGAATAGCATTCATCCGCGAAGACGCGGAAATCGTGTTTCTCGGCCAGGGCCAGAAGCTCGGCCCAGTATTCACGGCTTGCAACCGCGCCCTGCGGGTTGGCCGGGCTGCAGATATAGGCGATGGCCGTGCGGTCGAGCGTTTCGGGGTCGAGGCCGGCGAAATCCGGCAGATGGCCGCTGTCGGCGGTCGCGGGCACGAAGACAGGCTCGGCCCCCACCGAAAGTGCGGCCACGGCATAGACCTGGTAGAAGGGATTGGGGGACAGGACGACAGGGCGCTGGCCGGTCTTTGTTTCCGGGCACAGCGCCATGGCGGCGTTGTAAAGACCCTCGCGCGTGCCGTTCAGCGCCATGACGCGATCCGGAGTGATCGTCACCGAATAGCGCCGTTGCAGCCAGCCGGTGATCGCCGCCAGCAGTTCCGGTGCGCCGTCGTTGGGCGGATACTTGCCAAGGCCCGACAGGGCATCCGACAGGACCTCGCCCACCCAGGCGGGGAAGGGATGCTGCGGCTCGCCGATGGTCATGGTAAGCGGTTCGTCCCCCGGCTCAACGGGGTTGAGCAGGCTGCGCAGGCGCGGAAACGCATAGGCCGGTAGGTTCGAGAACCGCTCGGGATAGTCCATGTCTGCCTCAAAGTATGGCCTCGTTGGCGGGCCATTTTAAGGGCAGGATAGACGCCCCTCGTACCGCTTGTCCAGAAAATCGGCGGAAATTTCGGGGGTTGGCGCGCGGGGCTGTTGCTTTTGGGTCAGGTCAGCGCCGCCTCGGCCGCGGCGGCCAGCCGCAACAGGCGCAGGTCCTGCCCCGGCCCGGCGTTGAACATGACCCCGCGCGACGCCGCGCCGGTGGGCAGCGTGATGGAACACAGGCCCATCATGTTGCCGATGCGGGTATTGCGCAGGGTCAGCAGGTTTTCCGATGCGAACAGGGCACTGTCGGCCAGCAGGTCCACCGTGCGCGGCGGCGCGAGGGCGGCCGAGGGGAAGATCACCGCGTCATACCCGGCGGTCGCAGTGGCGAACTGTGTGCGCAGGACATCAAGCCGCTGCCAGGCGGCAACGTAGTCGGCGGCACCGTGGGCGCGACCGGCGCGAAACCGGTCCCGCACCGGGGCATACATGCTTTCCGGGGCGGCTTCGATGGCTTGCCCCCAGGTGCCGTAGCACTCGGAGGTGTAGAGGATGCCGGCCAGGTCCAGCGCCTCGGCCACGGCGGGGATCGCCCCGCGCGAGACCCGCGCGCCAGCGGCCTCGAGCCGGGTCACAGATTGTTCGAACGCCTGGTCGGTGCCGTCGCGCAGCCCCTCGCAGGCCACGGTTTCCAGCACCAGCAGCCGCGTGCCGGCAAGCGTGGCCCCGCGCAGGTCCGGCCCGGCCCGCCCCTGCATGGCCGCATAAAGGGCAGCGGCATCCTCGACCGTGCGCGCCAGCGGGCCGACGGTGTCGAACCGCGCGGCCAGCGGCACGACACCGTCAAGCGACAGCGCGGTGTGGGTGGGCTTGAACCCGACAAGATCGTTCCAGGCGGCAGGCAGGCGCACCGACCCGCCGGTATCCGACCCCACCCCTGCGGCGGCCAGGCCGTGGGCGATCGCGCTCGCCGTCCCCGAGGAAGACCCGCCCGGCGCCGCCTCCGGGTCGTGAACGTTGGGCGGCGTGGCGGTCATGGGGTTCACCCCCAGCCCGGAAAAGGCCAGTTCGGTCATGTGTGTCTTGCCCAGGCAGACCAGCCCCAGTGCCGTGGCATTTCGCAGCACGACCGCGTCGCGCGCAGGCACCCGCCCAGCCAGCAGCGCGCTTCCCGCCTCGGTAGCTACCCCGGCACTGTCGATATTGTCCTTCCAGCCGATGGGGACACCATCCAGAGCGGACCGGCGCTGGCCCAGCCGGGCGCGGTCGCTGGCGGCGCGGGCCTCGGCGCAGGCTCGGTCGGACGTCGTTCGGGCAAAGATCCGGTCACGGCGGGGGTTGGCCTCGATCGCCGCAAGAAACGCCTCGGTCAAATCGCGTGGGTCGACGTTGCCCGCCGCGATCTCCCGACCGAGGTCGGAGGCGCTCTTGTCGCGCATATCCTGCATGTTGCCTCGTGACCGGCCCTGATCCTGAGGAACCGTAGCGGCCAAGCGGCGCATGGACAATCCCGGCACAGGGCGCATATTGCGCCCCATGGCACCGGACTCGGATATCCTGATCGTCGGCGGCGGGTTGAACGGCCCTGCCCTCGCCCTTGCCCTGGCCCGCGCGGGAATGACCGTGACCGTGATCGACACTCTGCCGGCAGCGACCCGGGAACTGCCCGATTTCGACGGGCGCGGCTATGCCCTCGCGCTCGGCTCGACCCGCCTGCTGGATCACATCGGAATATGGGACCGGGTCGCGCCAAACAGCCAGCCCATGCTGGAGATCAAGGTCACTGACGGACGCGCCGGCGAAGGACCGGCCCCCTGGATGCTGCATTTCGACCATGCCGAGATCGAGGAAGGCCCCATGGGCCACCTGGTCGAGGATCGCCATTTGCGGCTGGCGCTGCTCGAGGCCATGGAAGGCGAACCGCGCATCACGCAAATCGACGCCGACACCGTGGTCGCCCAGCAAACAGCGCCAGATCAGGCCGCGGTCACGCTGACGTCGGGGCGCACGGTCACGGGCCGTGTGCTTGTCGGCTGCGACGGGCGGGCCAGCGGCACCGCGCGCCGGGCCGGCATTCGCCGCACCGGGTGGGACTACGGCCAGACGGCCATCGTCTGCGCCGTGGCGCACGACAAACCGCACGGCGGCATCGCCCACCAGTTCTTCATGCCCAACGGGCCGCTGGCGATCCTGCCGCTGCCGGGCAACCGGGCGTCGGTCGTCTGGTCGGAAGAGACCGCGCGCGCCGAGCGGATCATGGCACTGGAGGCCGAAGGGTTTCTCGGGGCGCTGCGTCCCGCCTTCGGGTCTTTCTTGGGCGAGATCGCGCTGGCCGGGAAACGGTTTTCCTACCCGCTCAGGCTCACGCTCGCGAACGCCTTCGTGGGCGACCGGCTGGCCTTGGTGGGCGACGCCGCCCACGGCGTGCACCCGATCGCGGGCCAGGGTCTGAATGCCGGTCTGCGCGACATCGCCGCCCTGGCCGAGGTTCTGACCGATGCACGCGCGCGTGGCGAGGACATCGCCAGCCCACAGGTGCTGGCACGCTACCAGCAATGGCGGCGCTTCGACACCGCCACGCTGGCGCTGGCGACCGACACCTTCAACAGGCTGTTCTCGAACGACAACAGTCTGCTGCGCGGCGTCCGCGACATCGGCATGGGCGCGGTCAACGCGATTCCCGGCCTGCGCCGCGGCATCATCCGCGAAGCTGCAGGCCTGACCGGCGATCTGCCGCGGTCCATGCGGGGGTGATGCGAGATCCGGTCGCGGATCAGGGCAAGTTCATCTGCCGGGTAGAGGTTTGGAACCATGACAGCCTCCTGCCGCTCGCCTTGCCGCAAGAGGTTACCACCGTCTTAATCCAGTTGCCGGGCCTCGTCGATCAGTAGCACCGGGATGCCGTCGCGGATCGGATAGGCCAGGTGCGCGGCCTTGCTGACCAGTTCCTGCCGCTGGGCGTCATAGCTCAGCACCGCGTGTGTCTGCGGGCAGACCAGCGCCTCGAGCATCTTGCGGTCGAACCCGGGCGCGTCCGCGTCGGTCACTGGATCATCTCGTCGCTGCTACCCCCGCGCAGGGCATATTCGATCAGGGTGACGAGCGTTTCGCGCCGGGTCGAGAGGCTGGGCGCTTCGAGAAGCGCTTGCTTGTCTTCCGGGTCCAGCGGCAAAAGCATGGACAAGGAGTTGATCAGAAGCTCGGGGTCGGCCTCCTTGAGGCTCTCCCAATCGGTGCTCAACCCGGTTTCGGTAAAATACCGGTTGAGCAGACCGAAGAGGGCATCACGGTCGAAGCCCGCGTCGCTTTCGGCGGCCTTGGCGCGGTCGGGCTCGAACCCGGCCCAGTCCACATCGCAGCGGCGATAGGGCGTGAAACCCTCCACCTCGTCGCGCACCCGGAAACGCGACCGCCCTGACAGGGTAATCATGTAGCGGCCATCCTCGGTTTCCGAAAACGCGGTCACGCGACCGGCGCAGCCGATGCTGTGCAGGCGCGGCTCGTCACGGCTGGCCCCACAGGGCTGGACCATGCCGATCAGCCGCTCCGGCGTCTTGAGCGCGTCTTCGAGCATGGCCAGGTAGCGCGGCTCGAAGATGTGAAGCGGCAGTTGCGCCCTCGGCAAGAGCAGTGCCCCCGTCAGGGGAAACACCGGGATGGTCGCGGGCAGATCGGGGAGGTTCGCCATGGCAAATGAGCTAGACCGAAGGCCCCCTCAGGCAACGCCGTCAGGCAAATATCATCGAAGACAACCGGCGGCGCCCGTTCAACACAACCGGGTCGTTCGGCTTGAGCGCGTCGAAGATTGTCAGCAATTGGGCCTTGGCCGCGCCGTCGTTCCAGTCGGGCGCGCGCCGGAACAGCTCCAGCAATTCGTCGACCGCGCCGGCCGCGTCGCCCGAGGCATGCAGCGCCGTGGCCAGGTCCAGCCGTGCCTGGTGGTCGTCCGGGTCGGACTCCAGCCGGGCGCGCAACTCGTCGACGGGGCCGGCCTGCTCGGCCTGGCGGGCCAGGTCGATGGCGGCGCGGGCGGCCTCGATCTCGGGCGCCTCGGCGATCTCGGCGGGCACGCCGTTGATGACGGCCTCGGCCTGGTCGGGCTGGTCGAGTGCGAGGTAGGCGCGCGCCATACCGCCGAAGGCCGCGGCGCTCTTCGGGTCTTCTTGGGCGATGGCGGCAAAGGTCTGGGCGGCATCCGAGGCCGCGCCGTCGGTCAGCATCTGCTCGGCCGCCTCCAGCGCCTGGGTCATGCCGTCGGCCTCGCCCGCGTCACCGGCCGTGGCGGCCAGCTTCTGGACGAACTCGTCGATCTGGCTTTGCGCCAACGCCCCCTGGAAACCATCGACCGGCTGGCCCTTGTGGAAGGCATAGACCGTGGGCAACGATTGCACCCGCAGCTGGCCGGCAATCTGCTGGTTCTCGTCCACGTTGACCTTGACCAGCTTCACCTTGCCGCTGGCTGCCGTGACCGCCTTTTCCAGCGCCGGCGTCAGCTGTTTGCAGGGCCCGCACCACGGCGCCCAGAAATCGACGATGACCGGCACCTCCTGGCTGGCCTCGACCACGTCGGCCATGAAGGTGGCGTCGCCGCCGTCCTTGATCAGATCGGCCGCGGGGGCGGCATTGCCTTGTCCGAGTTCGAGCATCCTGTCTCTCCGCCTTTTTCTGGAGTGTTGTCGCCTATATGGGGCGATTTGGACGCAAGCGAAAGGGGGGTGTGCCGCCGATAGCGCGCAGCCGCTGCAGGCCTAAAGGTCGAACGTCGCGAACACCGGCGCGTGGTCGCTGGGCTTGTCCCAGCCGCGCACGTCGCGGCGGATGCGGCTGGCATGGGCGGCGCTGGAAATGTCCGGCGTGGCCCAGACGTGATCCAGCCGGCGGCCCTTGTCGGCGGCGTCCCAGTCGGGCGAGCGGTAGGACCACCAGCTGTAAAGCCGCCCGTCGGGGATGTCGGCCCGGGTCACGTCGACCCAGCCCCCGGCCTCTTGCGCGTCGCCCAGGTGGGCGACCTCCTCGGGCGTGTGGCTGACGACGCGCAGCATCTTCTTGTGGTCCCAGACGTCATCTTCGCGCGGGGCAATGTTGAGATCGCCCACCAGGATGGATTTCGCGGGCCTGTCACCGTGGAACCAGTCGCGCATCTCGCTGAGGTAGTCGAGCTTCTGGCCGAATTTCTCGTTGACCGTGCGGTCGGGTTTGTCGCCGCCCGCGGGCACGTAGAAGTTGTGGATCGTCACCCCGTTGTCCAGTTGCCCGGCGATGTGGCGGGCGTGATCCAGCCCCGCAAAATTCTGGCTGCCGACCTCTCGGATCGGCAGCTTGGACAGGATCGCCACGCCGTTGTAGCCCTTCTGCCCGCGAGCGACCATGTGGGTGTAGCCCAGCGCGCGGAACTGCTCCATGGGGATCTTGTCGACCGGCGACTTGCATTCCTGCAGGCAGAGAATGTCGGGCGTTTCCTCCTGCATCAGTCGGACGACCAGCCCCTCGCGCAGGCGGACCGAGTTGATGTTCCACGTGGCGAGGGTGAAGGGCATGGCAGTCTCCTGGGCGGGGGTGCGGATGTGGCGGCAGGCATAGCCGATCGCACCGCGGCCCACCATCCCCGCGCGGCCCACGACGAAAAAAGACCCCGGCGCAGCGCGTCGGGGCCAAAGTCCTACAGGGAGGTGGTGACGAACCCGTCGCCACCGGGGATGAAGCTAACGGCCCGTGGCGCACCATGTCTTGATCTGCATCAAGGGATCGCGATTTTTCGCCCGCTCAGGGCAGCGGGTCGGTGCGGTAGAGCTTGACCGTCAACCCGCCGTGGGCCACCGGCGGGCCGGGCGGCAAAAGGGGCAGGCCCGTGGCATGGGCCAGTTTCGCCTGCGCGGTGATGATCCCGACGCGCCAGCCCTGGAAGCGGTCGCGCAGCACCGCCCCGAGGCTGCCGTAAAGCGCATAAAGCGGCTTGGCGTTGCCGATGCGCGCGCCGTAGGGCGGGTTGACGATGACGATGCCGGGCGGGCCCTCGGGGCGGGTCAGGGCGCTGACCGGGGCCGTGTCGAACCGCGTCAGGTCGCCGACCCCGGCGCGCGCGGCGTTGTCGGTGCTCATCCGCACGGCGCCGGCGTCGCGGTCGGCGCCGTGAAAGCGCAGGTCGGTCTGCCCCGGCGCGCGGGCTGCCGTCATCGCCGCCCAGGCGGGGGGGTCGAACGTGGCCAAGTCCTCGAAGGCAAAGCCGCGCGACCGCCCCGGGGCAAGGCCCGCCGCGATCTCGGCCGCCTCGATCACGAAGGTGCCCGAGCCGCACATCGGGTCGAGCACCGGCTCGGCCCCGGTATAGCCCATCTGGCGCAGGAAAAGCGCCGCCATGGTCTCGCGCATCGGGGCCTTGCCCACGGCCGCCTTGTGGCCGCGCTTGTGCAGCGGCGCGCCCGAGGTATCGACCGAGAGGGTCACGAGGTTGTCCTCGATCCGGGCCTTGAGCGTCAGCGCCGCCGCGTCGTCGAGCGGCGCACCCAGCGTTTCCGAGATGGCCCGCTCGATCCGCTGTTGGGCGGCCTTGGCGTGATAGATCTTGGACTTGCGCGTCGTGACCTCGACCCGCAGGGGCACGTCCGGGCGCAGCACCTCGGCCCAGGGAAACTTGCGCGCCCGCTTGTCCAGCTGCGCCAGGTGGAAGGCGCGAAAGCGGCCGATCCGCGCCAGCACGCGCCCGGCCCCGCGCAATTCGAGGTTGGCGCGCCAGACATCCGGCCAGGTTCCCATGAAGGCCACGCCGCCGGGCCGGGCCTCGGGCAGGGGAAAGCCCGCCGCGCGCGCCTCGTCAGCGAGGGTCGCCTCCAGCCCCGGCGGCGCTTGCAGGAAGATTTCGAACGGGTCGGCCATGCGGGCGTCATAGCGGGGAACGCGGGGCTGGGCGATGGCAAAAGCGGATTGGTTGAAGCGACATGCGCGCGTCAGCGCCCCGTGCGAAGCGCGAAGATCCCGCACGGCCGGGCTTTGACAGGCTCCGTCCCGCCCCGCAGCGAACCGCGCGCTCTTGGCCTGAGCGGGCTACACCGAATGGGACGCAAACGTCCGGGTGAGACGCCGTGACATCGACGGGCCGCGGCGCGGCGATCCCACCGGTCGTGCCTTGTGCTTTATCCGGCCGTGTCGGACGACGCGCGACACATGGCGCGGTCGGTCAAATATCGCCGGGCCGTGGGGGCGGCCCGTCGATGGCGCGGCGGCTTCGCCTTTGTCCCGCGCCGGGCGCAGCATACCCGAATCTCACGGCGGGTATCCATAGGGGCGGGTCTGGCTTGCCGCTTTCCCTGCCTACCAAGGAGGCGTTGCAGGTCGCGCAACCGTTGCTTTGCAGCCGATCACGCTGCGGGTGTCGGACACCCGGCACGGCCGCTGACCCTCCAAAAGCCCGCACAAAAAAGGCCCCGGAGGATCTCCGGGGCCAGTCCAACAGGGAGGGTGGCGGCGTGACCCGGCCGCCGGCGGGATCTCTCAGGCCATCAGCCGGTAGCCGCCGCTTTCGGTCACCAGCAGCCGCGCGTTGGCGGGATCTGGCTCGATCTTCTGGCGCAGGCGGTAGATATGGGTTTCCAGCGTGTGCGTCGTCACGCCCGCGTTGTAGCCCCAGACCTCGTGCAGCAGAACGTCGCGGGCCACCACGCCTTCCGTCGCGCGGTAGAGGAACTTGAGGATGTTGGTCTCCTTCTCGGTCAGGCGGATCTTGCGCTCCTCCTCGGTGACCAGCATCTTCTGCGCTGGCTTGAAGGTGTAGGGCCCTAGCGTGAACACCGCGTCCTCGGACTGTTCGTGCTGGCGCAGTTGCGCGCGGATGCGGGCCAGAAGCACGGGGAACTTGAAGGGCTTGCTGACGTAGTCGTTGGCCCCGGCATCAAGGCCGAGGATCGTGTCGCTGTCGCTGTCGTGCCCGGTCAGCATCAGCACCGGGCACTTGACCCCCTGCTTGCGCATCAGGCGGCACAGCTCGCGCCCGTCGGTGTCGGGCAGGCCGACGTCGAGGATGACTAAATCATAGAGACCTTCCTTGGCCTTCTGCATGGCCTCGGCGCCGTTGCCGGCCTCGAAGACGTCGAAATCCTCGGTCATGACCAGTTGCTCGCCCAGCGCCTCGCGCAGGTCCTCGTCGTCATCGACCAGTAGAATCCTCTTGAGCTGCGCCATGTTACGGCCCTCCTCGCTTGTGCTGCGAAAGACCTGCGCTTGCTCGCGTCAAAGGACAAGGAGTGCTGCACTGCGCTCACGCCGACGTGTCGGCACTGGCGGATATGTTTCATTTCCTGTCAGATGCGGCTATTCCGGCCGCCCGACCGAAGGACAGCGCATGAGTTTCGCCCCCGACCTGATCGAGATGCTGGCCCGCGCCCGCGCCGACATGCGGCTGGGCGTGCCCGTGGTGCTGTCGGACGGGGACCGGGCGGCGGTGGTCCTCGCGGTGGAAACGCTGGGGCCGCAGCGGCTGGCCGATGCGCTGGCGCTGGGCCAGGCCGACCTGGCGATCACTGAACACCGGGCGACGACGCTCAAGACCGCCGCCTACGACGGCGATCTTGTCCGGCTGGCGGTGCCCGAGGATGCGGCGCTGGGCTGGGTGCAGGCGGTGGCCGACCCCGCCGACGACCTGCGCCTGCCGATCAAGGGGCCATTCCGGGCCCGGCGCGGGGGCGACGCGGGGCTGCACCGCGCCGGCATCCGCCTGGCCAAGGCCGCGCGGCTGATCCCGGCGGTTCTGGTCGTGCCGGTCGCCGACGGCGCGGCGGTGGCGCGCGCAAATGGCCTGACCCTGATCGGCGCGGCACAGGCGATGACCACGGACCTGTCCCCGCTGGCGCCCGTGATTCATGCCAAGGTCCCGCTGGAAGTATCCGAGGCCGGGCGGCTGCACATCTTCCGCCCCGAGGACGGCGCCGAGGAACATTACGCCATCGAGATCGGCTGCCCCGACCGCTCGAAGCCGGTGCTGGCGCGCCTGCACTCGGCCTGTTTCACCGGCGACCTGCTGGGGTCGCTGAAATGCGATTGCGGCCCGCAGCTGCGCGGCGCGCTGGCCCAGATGGGATCCGAGGGCGAGGGCGTGCTTCTCTACCTCAACCAGGAGGGGCGCGGCATCGGGTTGGCCAACAAGATGCGCGCCTATTCGCTGCAGGACCAGGGCTTCGACACGGTCGAGGCCAATCACCGGCTGGGCTTCGAGGACGACGAACGCGATTTCCGCATCGGTGCCGAGATCCTGCGCAAGATGGGCTTTGCCCGGGTCCGCCTGCTGACCAACAATCCCGCCAAGGTCGAACGACTCGAACATTGCGGGATCGGGGTGGTGGACCGGGTGCCGCTGAAGGTCGGCGAGACCCGGTTCAACCACGACTACCTGGCGACCAAGGCCAGCAAGTCCGGCCATCTGCTGTGACCAACGCCGCGTGAGGCTTGAGCCCGCGCCACCCTGCTGGCACCTTCTACCCGGAGGACACGCCATGATCCCGACGCTGCGCATCCTGGTCAACATGGGCAGCCTGCAAAGGCTGTTTCCCGCCTGGCTGGGCGGTGTGGTCGCGATGATCACGTGGTTCACGCCATGGCTTCTGGTCGCCCTCGCCTACGGCGTGGTCCTGCAGTTCCTCGTGGAATACCTCATGCACCGGTTCCTGCTGCACCGCGAACCGCCCGTGGATCAGCAGACCTTCAACGCGCTCTACCGCAGCCACATCGGCCACCACGAGTTTCCCGACGACCCCGAGTTCTTCACGGGCGACGACAATTGGTATGCCCTGCGATTCGGCCTGGCCTCGATGGCGCTGCACACGCTGGCACTCTGGCCGGTCCTGGGCCTCGGGCCCGCGCTGCTGGCCGCCGCGACCGCGATCTTCGTCGGCTCGGTCAGCGCCTTCGCCTTCTACGAATACTGCCACACGCTGGCGCATCTGAACGTGCCCAAGGGCCGCTTCGGCAGGCGCGTCACCCGGCGGCACATGCTGCACCACTTCCACGACCACCGCGCCACCTATCACGTCAGCTTCGGGATGGGCTGGATCGACCGGCTGTTCGGCACCGGCCACGATGCCGCGGCCGCGAAGGCCCGCTTCGACCGGCAGACCATGCTGTCCATGGGCATGGACCCCGAGGACCTGCGCCTCGTCACCGCGCGCCAGGCCCACGGGATCACGCGCTGGCCGAAATGGGCCGGGCGCGGCCCGACCGCATGACCGGGCCGCCCCCCGGCCCGGCCGACATGGTCCTGATCCCGACGGGTCTGCGGTTCCACGGCCGTCGCCTGCCCTGCGTGATCGGCCGGGGCGGCGTCACGGCCCGCAAGCGCGAGGGCGACGGCGCGACCCCGCGCGGCCACCACCGCATCGTCGGCATGCTCTACCGCCCCGACCGCATGGCGCGGCCCACGGACTGGGCGCTGCCGATCCGGCCCGGCGACCTGTGGTCGGACGACCCCGCCCACGCGGATTACAACCTGATGGTCCGTGCCCCCTGCCCGCACGGCCACGAGGTGCTGCGCAGGGCCGATCCGCTCTATGACCTCGTCATCCTGACGGACTGGAACTGGCCCTACCCGGTCAAGGGGCGCGGCTCGGCCATCTTCGTCCACCGTTGGCGCCGGCCCGGCCACCCCACCGCGGGCTGCGTCGCGCTGCGGCCCGACCACCTGGCCTGGCTCGCCCGGCGCATCCAATACCGGACCCGCCTCGTCGTGCCCTGAAGGCGCGGGCGGGCGGGCTGTCGTTGCCGGGCGCAGCCCCGGCAACGCAGGTCACCCGTCCTCGCGCGCCCCGAAGATGGCCGAGCCGACGCGCAGGTGCGTCGCGCCCTGCGCCACGGCCTGTTCGAAATCGCCCGACATGCCCATGGACAGCCCTTCCAGCCCGTTGCGCGCGGCGATCTTGCCCAGCAGGGCGAAATGCAGGCTGGGCGCCTCGTCCACCGGCGGGATGCACATCAGCCCCGCCACGGGCAGGTCCATCCCGCGGCACTCGGCCACGAAATCATCGGCCTGCGCGGGCAGCACCCCGGCCTTCTGCGGCTCCTCGCCGGTGTTGACCTGGATGAACAGGTCGGGGCACGCGCCCATCTCCTGGGCCAGCCGCGCGAGGGTGCGGGCCAGCCTGGGCCGGTCCAGCGTGTGGATCGCCTGCGCCAGCTCCATCGCCTGCCGGGCCTTGTTGGTCTGCAGCGGGCCGATCAGGTGCAGCTCGATCCCGTCGAAGGCCTCGCGATAGCCGGGCCATTTGCCCGCCGCCTCCTGCACCCGATTCTCGCCGAAAACCCGGTGGCTCTGCTGCAGAATCGCCCGCACCCGCGCCTCGGGCTGTTTCTTGGACACGGCGATCAGCCGGGCCGACCCGGGCGCCCGCCCGGCGGCCGCTTCGGCGCGCTGGACGCGTTCGGTGATCTCGGCCAGTGACATGCTCAAGCTCCTGTTTCGGCGGCAGAATCGCCCCGTTTGACCAGACCGGCGCGGCCGTGGCAAGGGCCGGCCCCGAACCGCCCGCGCCGCGGTGTGTGGCACGGCTGCATCATTTTCGCGGCAGCCACTGCGCCACCCCGGCAATTCCCTTGAGTGTGTGCGCCATTAAGCGCAAAGACACTGGCAATGCTGGGAACACTGGCATTCTCGGGAATGCAAACACGAGGAACACAACCATGAAAAGCATCCTTCTCGCTTCGGCTTCGGTCTTCGCCTTCGCAGGCGCCGCCGCTGCCGAGGTTTCCTTCTCCGGCGATACGAAGCTGGGCTACAACGAAGACGACGGCCCGACCACCAACGGTTTCCCGGGTGATGACGAATTCGACGGCTTCTATTGGGAGGGCAATCTCGCCGTCGCCCTGTCCCAGGAACTTGACAACGGCCTGACCGCCGGCGCCACCTTCGACTTCGACTTCGTCACGTCTGATGGTACTGGCACATCCTCGCTGGGCGATTCGCTCGATGCTGGCGGCTACACTGTCTTCATCGAATCCGACACGGCCAGCCTGACCTTCGGCGACACCACCTTCGCCGCCGAAAACCGCTGGGTCAGCGCCGGCGACATGGAGCAGGACGCCTTCTCCGAGGCTGACGGCGAAGCCGCGCTGCGTGGCGACATGACCTACGGCAACATCGAGGGGTCGATCTCCTACGTGATCGCCAACAACGCCGATACCTACAACGCGTCCGAAGACCTGAACCAGCTGTCGCTGGGCGCTTCGGCCGATTTCGGCGGCGTCAACGTCGTGATGGCCTACCAGGCCGAGTCGGACGAGGCGGCCGGCTTCTACAGCGGCAACGGCGACTTCACCGACGACGAAATCTTCGGCCTGTCGGCCGGGACCACCTTCGCCGGCGCCGACGTGCGCGTGGCCTACGCCACCAACCAGACCGCCGACGAAGACTCCATCGGCATCGAGGGCAGCTACCCCTTCGGCCCTGTCACCGCGTCGGCCTACTTCGTCGCTGAATCGATGGGCGACGACAACTTCGGCGTGTCGGTCGACTACTCGGATGGCCCGATTGCCGTGACCGCGTCCTACGCCGACGAGCAGGGGACCGACATCGCCGGTGTCGAAGGTTCCTACGACGTGGGCAATGGCCTGATGGTGATGGCCGGCTACCTGACCGAGGAGGGCACCGAGGATCGTTTCTACGTCGCCGGTGACTACGACCTCGGCAGCGGCGCTGCCCTCCTCGTCTCCTACGCCGAAGACGACGACAACGTCGACGGCGACGAAATCGGTGGCCCCGAGTACCAGCGCGGCACCACCGTGGAAGTTTCCTTCGACTTCTGATAGACCCCGACCGGTTTTTCCAAGTCAGGGCGGCCCCGGCGCGGGCCGCCCTTTCCTTTTGCGGGGCGTGCCCCTCGCCATCCGGGCCTTGTGAGGGCGCCGCCCCTCGGCTACACATCCAACAGGCAACGGGACAGATCACTGAGTTTCGGGGGGGGGCAGACGTGACCGGCACATCCAGCATCAAGAGCGCCGTGGCAGGCCTTGCCATCCTGACCCTCGCCGGCTGCGGCGGTTCGGGCAGTCTCGGCTCGATCGGGTCCAGCCCCTTCGGCTCCATCGGATCAGGCATCGGCACCGGCGGGGTCGAACCCACCACCCGGCAGGCCGCGCGCGCCAGCTCCTCGGAAAACGTGGCGGTGAACCGCTATCTCTGGGCGGCGTCGCTCGACGTGCTGGACTTCCTGCCGGTCGAAAGCGTGGACCCCTTCACCGGCGTGATCGACTTCGGCTACGGCACCCCGCCGGGCAGCGGCCGCGCCTATCGCGCCACCGTCTTCATCAGCGACCCGGCGCTGGACGCCCGCGCGCTGAACCTCGCGATCCAGACCCGCGGCGGCCCCGCGGCGCAGGAAACCGTGCGCGCGGTCGAGGACGCGATCCTGTCGCGCGCGCGCCAGTTGCGCATCCGCGACGGCAGCCTGTAGACCCCCGCGGCCCGACGCGCTAACACCACGCCGGGCCATCGCGCCCGGCGTTTCATTTTGCAAGGATGGAAGATGTCCCGCTACAGCCCCGCAGAGATCGAAGCCAAGTGGCAGGCCGCATGGGACGCCGCCGGCACCTTCACCGCCCGCCGTGATCCGGGCAAGCCCAAGTACTACGTGCTGGAAATGTTCCCCTACCCCTCGGGGCGCATCCACATCGGGCACGTGCGCAACTACACCATGGGCGACGTGATCGCGCGCTACAAGCTGGCGACAGGGCACAACGTGCTGCACCCGATGGGTTTCGACGCCTTCGGGATGCCGGCCGAAAATGCGGCCATGGCCAGCGGCGGGCACCCGCGCGACTGGACCTATGGCAACATCGACGACATGGTCGCCCAGATGAAGCCGCTGGGCTTCGGGCTGGACTGGTCGCGCATGTTCGCCACCTGCGACCCGGAGTATTACGGCCAGCAGCAGGCGCTGTTTCTGGACTTCCTGCAGGCCGGCTTGGTCGAGCGCAAGAACGCCACCGTCAACTGGGACCCGGTCGACCGGACCGTGCTGGCCAACGAACAGGTGATCGACGGCAAGGGCTGGCGCTCGGGCGCCGAGGTGGAACGGCGCGAGCTGACGCAGTGGTTCTTCAAGATTTCCGACTTCTCCGAGGAGTTGCTGGAGGCGCTGGACACGCTCGATGACTGGCCCGCCAAGGTGCGGCTGATGCAGTCCAACTGGATCGGCAAGTCGCGCGGGCTGCAATTCAGTTTCTCGATGGTCGCGCCGCAGGGCGCGCACGACCGTATTGAGGTCTATACCACCCGCCCCGACACGCTGATGGGGGCGTCCTTCATCGGCATTTCGCCCGATCACCCGCTTGCCAAAGAGCTGGAGCGCGACAACGCGGAGGTAGCCGCCTTCTGCAAGCAGGCCCGCCAGGGCGGCACCACCGAGGAGGCGCTGGAAAAGGCCGAGAAGCTGGGCTTCGACACCGGGCTGACGGTGCGGCACCCCTTCGACACCGCCTGGGAACTGCCGGTCTACATCGCCAATTTCATCCTGATGGACTACGGCACCGGGGCGATCTTCGGCTGCCCGGCGCATGACCAGCGCGATCTGGATTTCGCCCGAAAGTACGACCTTCCAACACCTCTCGTTTTCACTGATCTTAGGGCGGGCGACCCTGCCGGCCCTGAGATTTATTCAGGGGGCAGCATTGGTGGGCTGCCAGTTACTGTTAATCCCGAGACTGGAGACAAAGCATTTGTTCCAGGGAAAAGCGAACGTGTGAGATACATCCGTGGCTTCGCGGGGGATGAAGTACAAACTGGCGACGAGGCCGTCGAAGCTGCCATCGCTGCCTGCGAAAGCCAGGGCGTGGGCCGGGGCGTGACGCAGTTCCGCCTGCGCGACTGGGGCCTGTCGCGGCAACGCTACTGGGGCTGCCCGATCCCGGTGGTCCATTGCGAGGCCTGCGGCGTGGTGCCCGAGCGCAAGGACAACCTGCCCATCGAACTGCCCTACGACGAGGATGGCACGCCCATCGACTTTTCCGTGCCCGGCAACCCGCTGGACCGTCACCCCAGCTGGCGTGACTGCGCCTGCCCCGCCTGCGGCGCGCCCGCGCAGCGGGAGACCGACACGATGGACACCTTCGTGGACAGCAGCTGGTATTTCGCCCGCTTCACCGCGCCGCGCGCCACCACGCCCACCGACAGGGCCGAGGCCGACTACTGGATGAACGTCGACCAGTACATCGGCGGCATCGAACACGCGATCCTGCACCTGCTCTATTCGCGGTTCTTCGCGCGGGCGATGCACATAACCGGCCACCTGCCCGAGAAGTCCAAGGAACCGTTTAACGCGCTGTTCACGCAAGGCATGGTGACGCACGCGATCTTCCAGACCCGCGACGCGGGCGGTCGGCCCGTCTACCACTACCCGGCGGACGTGGCGTTTCGCGACGGCAAGGGATTCCTCGAGGACGGCACCGAGGTCGAGATCATCCCCTCGGCCAAGATGTCGAAGTCCAAGAAGAACGTGGTCGATCCCGAACGGATCATCGCCACCTACGGCGCCGATACAGCGCGCTGGTTCGTCCTGTCCGACAGCCCGCCCGAGCGTGACGTGGAATGGACGGCCAGCGGGGCCGAGGCCGCCAACCGGCACCTGGCACGGGTGCATCGCATCGCCAGCGACATCGCGCAGGCCGATACGCCGGCCAACGCCGACGACGACGCGCTGCTGAAGGAAATGCACAAGACCATCTTCGACGTCACGCAGGGCATCGACTCTTTCGGGTTCAACGCCTCGATCGCCCGGCTCTACGCCTTTACCAACGTGCTGCAGAAATCCAAGGCCGGGGCCGAGGCCAAGCGCCGGGCGGCCCGGGTGCTGGCGCAACTGATGTCGCCGATGACGCCGCACCTGTCCGAGGAGCTTTGGGCCATGCTGGGCGGCACGGGCCTGATCGCCGAGCAGCCCTGGCCCGAGGCCGACGCGGCCATGCTGGTCGAGGACACGGTCACCATGCCGATCCAGATCAACGGCAAGCGCCGCGCCGAGATCGAGGTGCCCAAGGACCTGCCCAAGGACGAGGTTGAAAAGCTGGCCCTGGCCGAGGATGCCGTGCAACGCGCGCTCGGGGACGGGCCGCCCAAGAAACTGATCGTCGTGCCGGGGCGGATCGTGAATGTGGTGGTCTAGACGCCATCTGCTGACCCTGCTTACGGGCCTGCCGCTGGCGGCCTGCGGCTTCACACCCGTCCATGGCCCCGGGGCGGCGGCCACCGCCCTGCGCGGGCGCGTCGCCTACCGCGCGCCAGACACACCCGAGGGATTCCGCCTGCGCGCCCGGCTCGAGGATCGCCTGGGCCGTGTCGAGCGCGGCGATTACCTGCTGCGCGTCGATGTCGAGACCGAGGAGGTCGCGCTGGTCATTTCCTCGGACCAGGACATCAACCGCTACAACCTGCCGGGCCGCGCGAGCTGGGCACTTTACGCCGCCTACGACCTGCAGGCTGAGACACCGCGCGCCAGCGGCGAGGTGCGGACTTTCACCGCCTATTCCGCGTTTGGCAGCACCGTGGCCACGCAAGAGGCGCAGGACGACGCCCGCGACCGTCTGGCCGTGGCCCTGGCCGACCTGATCGTCACCGACCTGATCTTCGCCGCGCAAGACCTGCCATGAAGCTGACCCCGCGCGACGCCGCCCGCTACTGCCGCAAGCCCGACCCCGAGGCCGCGGGGCTTCTGATCTACGGCGCGGACGCGTTGCGCGTGGCGACCCGGCGGCAAGAGGTCATCGCCGCCCTCGCCGGCCCCGAGGCCGAGGCCGAGATGCGCCTGACCCGGATCAGCGGCGCGGACCTGCGCCGCGATGCCGCCTTGCTGCATGACGCCGTCAAGGCGCAGGGTTTCTTTCCCGGCCCGCGCGTCGCCTTCGTCGAAGAGGCCACCGACGGCATCACGAAAGCCATCGAGCCGGCGCTGGCCGACTGGGCGCCGGGTGATGCGCAGATCATCGTCACCGCCGGGGCGCTCAACGCCCGCTCCAGCCTGCGCAAGCTCTTCGAGGGGCACAAGCGCGTCTATGCGGTCGGGATCTACGATGACCCGCCCGACCGGGACGAGGTCGAGCGCCTGATGGCCGAGGCCGGCCTGACCCAGGTGCCCGACGATGTCATGGCCGCCATCACCGACCTGTCGCGCGCGCTGGACCCGGGCGATTTCCGCCAGACGCTGCAGAAACTGGGGCTCTACAAGATCGGCGACGCCGCGCCGGTCACAATCGAGGACCTGGACCAATGCGCGCCGCGCTCGAACGAGGCCGAGATGGACGACCTGCTGCATATCGTGGCCGAATCGCGCGTGGGCGAGATCGGCCCGGTGCTGAGCCGTCTCTATGCCCAGGGCACCAACCCGGTGGGCCTGTGCATCGGCACGACCCGGCATTTCCGCACCCTTCACGCCGCCGCATCGGACCCGGGCGGCCCGGCGGCGGGCATCGGCCGGCAGCGCCCCCCGATCCATGGCCCGCGGCGTGACCGCATGGCGCGCCAGGCCGGCAAATGGGGCCGCGCGCGGCTGGAACAGGCGCTGACCTACCTGACCGACACCGACCTGCGTCTGCGCTCGAGCAGCCATGCCCCGGCACAGGCCCTGATGGAGCGTGCCCTGATCCGGCTGGCCATGCTGGGCCGGTAGGCCAACCGCCGCTGTATGTAGAGACGAGCGCAAGGACGCCATTAGGCCCATGTTAAGCGCCGCGGCTTAGCCGTGGTGACGCGGGCCTTCGCGGATCCGACACGGCGGGTGTCATCCGGGGCGGCTTGCCGGACGACCTCGTGTTGAATCGGTTGGGACAGACGGCTTGACCACTGGTCCCTGCTTTTTTGTCGGAGTGATGAAATGTGCACCCTGTGTCAGGCGCTCTTGCCCGAAAGTGACTACCGGTTCCACGCAGACCTTGCCAATCCACCGGGGGCGGCGGCGCTGCCCGTCTTGGCCATCCAGTCCGCTACCATCACGGAAACGACGGATGCGCCGGCCACGGTGGCAACCCCCTATTCCCTGAGCGATGACGCCGTGTTCAGCGGGTCGGTAGACACCGCCGGCGACGTGGACTGGATCGAAGTGACCCTCGATCATGGCACGCATCTCTTTGTTCAGCAGGACAACGTCTCGCTGGGCCCCAGCAATACCTTCATCGAACTCTACGACAGCGACGGCGCGCTATTGTTCGGAGAAGACTACTGGGACAGCAACGAGTCGGCCCTGTCGTATTACAACGACACCGGCAGCAGCCAGACCTACTACATCGCGGCCACCAGCTTTGGCGGCGGCACGGGCGATTACCGGGTCACGGCCCTGATCCAGGACTACGGACCCGGTTCCACGGACGAGATCGCCGAATATCTGACGCATGGCTTCTTCGGAACGCCCGTGGCGTATGACGTCGCGCCCGGAGACACCATCCCGGTCGATCTGACCGACCTTGACCCCGACGAAGCGTCCCTCGCGCTCGATGCGCTGGAGGCCTGGACATTGGTCACCGGTATCGCCTTCGCGCCCGAGGATTTCGGCGCAACGGGCAATTCCGGCATCACCTTCCTGAACGATGATGGTGGCGACCCGACTAAAATGGCGGCCTACGCCGGGCCGGACAGTGTCAGCGACAACGTGATCGGCGGGTCTTCCGTGGTCGTCACGTCCGAGTGGGTCGACACCTATGGCACGAGCCGCGACGGCTATGCGTTCCTGACTTACATGCACGAGATCGGGCACGCGCTCGGCCTTTCCCACACCGGCCCCTACGATGGCAGCGCGACCTATTCGTCGGGTCCCGGCGGGGACACCCTGTTCTCGAACGACAGCTACATGATGACGATCATGTCCTACTTCAGCGTCTACGAGGTGACTGGCGACACGGGCGGCGACTGGTTGCCGGTAACCCCCATGCTTGCCGATATCCATGCCATTCAGGACCTCTACGGCGTCGATGGCGCCCTACGCGATGGGGACACGACCTATGGCCACGAGTCTACCGCAGGCGGCTATTACGACGATGTCATGTCGCTGACCGGTCCGGTCGGCCTGACCCTGATCGACGATGGCGGCACGGACACGGTGAACTTCACCGCGGTAAACGGGTCGCTGAACATTGATCTGACACCGGGGGCCGTCTCGTCGTTCGGGGGCCTGACGAACAACATGGTGATCTTTGACACCACCGTGATCGAGAACCTGATCGCCGGCGCCGGTGATGACATGATCACCGGCAACGCCGCGGCCAACGCCATAAGCGGCGGCGATGGCGACGATACCATCGACGGCGCAGGTGGCGCGGACCAGCTTGCAGGTGGCGGCGGTGCCGACGTCATCACTGGCGGGGCCGGCGACGACGGGCTGTCGGGTGACTCGGGCAACGACACCCTCGATGGCGGCGCCGGTGTGGACTGGCTTTACGGACGTGGCGGAAACGACATCCTGCGCGGCGACGGCCAGACCGATGCGCTGTTCGGCAACGCGGGTGACGATACCCTGACGGGCGAGGCCGGAGACGACGGGCTAAACGGTGGCGCGGGCGATGATACGCTCGAGGGTGGCGCGGGCGTCGACTGGCTATTCGGCGGCGACGGGGCCGATATCCTGCGCGGCGGCACGGACACCGATGCGCTTTTCGGGCAGGATGGGCATGATGCGCTTTCCGGCGATGCCGGCGACGACGGTCTCGATGGCGGCTATGGCAACGACCTGCTCGAAGGCGGGTCGGGTGTCGATTGGCTCTACGGCGGCTTCGGCGACGATGAACTCCACGGTGCCGCGTCCGGTGTGGACAGCACTGAAACCGATGCCCTCTTTGGCCAGGGTGGCGATGACAAGCTGTTCGGGGGCGGCGGTGGCGACAACCTTGACGGAGGCGCCGGAGACGACAGTCTGAACGGTGGCGATGGCGACGACTGGCTGTTCGGCCAGTCCGGCAACGACGCCTTGCATGGCGGTGCCGGCTCCGATGTCCTTTTCGCGGGCAGCGGGTCCGACACCCTTTTCGGCGGTGCCGGCGGCGATGCTCTCGATGGCGGCGACGGCGAAGATCATCTCCAGGGGGGCGCCGGTGTCGATGTCCTGGTGGGGGGGGCCGACGCGGATACCTTCTCTTTCGTGTCGCCGGGCGAGGGCGAAGACCTGATCCGGGACTTCGTCAGTGGCGTGGACGTGATCGAGCTGGATGCTGCGGCATTCGGTCTCGCCGCCGGCCCTCTGGCGGGTCAGGGCGCCTGGCAAACGGGATCGGGCCTTCCCGGTGACCTCGGCGCGAGCGGGCCAGCCCTCTTTTTCGACACGTTCTATGATGCCCTCTGGTTCGATGCCAACGGCAACGATAGCGGTGACGCCGTTGCGCTGTTCTCCCTCGAAACCGGCACCCTGACCGACTCTGACGTGGTCATGGTCTGAGCTTCGGCGGCCACCACCAAGAAAAAGACCTGAAACTTTGGCGGGAAAGGTAATTTTAACGCAGGTAGTGTGTCCTGATCGCCGAGAGGTCGACGCCTGCAGCCGGCCTTCCCTTCTGTCGATCCACATTCGGTGAGGACCTGTTTTGAAAATCCTGGTGTCTGTCGGAACCCGCCCCGAGGCGATAAAACTCGCACCCCTGATCGGCGCCCTGAAATGCGCGCCGGAAATCGACACCTCCGTCTGCCTGACCGGGCAGCACCCCGACATGGCACAGTCGGCCCTGCGGGAATTCGGCATCACCGGCGACACGACACTTCGGGTCGATGCAGACGGCCAGACCCTGCCGGATCGCTTCAGCCACTTTCAGCGCGCGCTCGGTCGGCACCTGCTGGACTCGAGCGCCGACTGGATCGTCGTGCACGGTGACACCACCTCGACGTTTGCCGGCGCTTTGGCCGCATTCCACAGCAAGGTAAAGGTCGCGCACGTGGAAGCGGGCCTGCGGACCGGCGACATCGCGAACCCCTGGCCGGAAGAGGCCTATCGAAAGTTGACCGCGGCCATCACCGAAACGCACTTCGCCCCGACCCGTCGGGCCGCCGACAACCTGATCGCCGAAGGGGTCGACCCGGATCGGATCCATGTCACCGGCAATACCGCCGTGGATGCCCTCTACGGGATGCGCGACCGGATTTCGCAGGACAGCGCGCTGCGCCAACGGCTCCAGCGCAGACTGAACCAGATCACCGGAGGGCGGCCGCACGTTCTGGTCACGGCACACCGCCGGGAAAATCACGGCGCCCCCATGCGCCAGATCGCCCGGAGCATCGCAGAACTCGCGCGCCAGTTTGCCGACCATGTTTTCGTCCTGCCGGTGCATCCGCATCCCGACGTCGGGGCAACCGTTCGCGCAGCACTGTCGCACATCGAAAACGTGAGATTGACGGCGCCCATGGGATACCTCGATTTCCTCTTCGCCCTCGAAAGTGCCACTCTCGTAATCAGCGACTCCGGGGGCGTGCAGGAAGAAGCGGCGACGTTCCGGACACCGCTGCTGGTCCTGAGAAAGACCACGGAACGGCCCGAGGCCCTGGAAACCGGCGCGGCAACGCTGGTGGGAACGGACGAGAGTTCCGTCATCCGGCTGGCCGGACGGATACTGCGAGACGGGTCCGATGGAAACGGCAACGTGGACTGGCTCAACAACCCGTTCGGCGACGGCCGCGCCGCCGATCGCATATCCCGGTATTTTCGAAATCTGGCGTTGCCGGATGCCATTGGCAGTTTTGCATCAGTCGCATCGATCGGGCCACGGCTGGGCGCCACGGCACTTGACTGAAACCGCGAAAAAATTTCTTTACGTCATCACGTGAGCGGGGTGTTCACATGAAATAATGCGGAAAGTGGTGGCAATGAGAAATCGCGCAATCGTTCGAACGCTCGTCGCGGCAGTTTTTGGTCTCGCCGCACAAGGGGCAGCCGCTCAGGAGAATTTCGCCAGATTGACCTTTGGACAGTTCGACGTCGACAGCGGGCTTTCCGACCGCAGTGTCGCCAGCCTCTACGTGCAGCAATCGGTTAGCCCTGCAACGGACCTGCAGTTCGAACTCGCCACCCAATCCCGCGAAGAAGACGCTTCCTATCTCTCGGCGGGAGCCAAAACCGAGGTGGGGAACGGAGTCTCCCTCAACTTTTCCATCGCGGGGTCGGATTCCGACCAGGGCATATATCCCGAGCGCATGATCGGGGCGGGCGTCGAGTATGTCGCTCCGGCCGAGACCGGCCTGGTCTACCGCCTTGAGACGACCTACGCCGAGTACGGCAACGATACCGAGAGCACGGCCTTGACGGGCGAAGTGGTGAGGTTCTTCCCGGCCTTCGAGGACGGCAGCTATCTCGTCGGCCAACTGGGGGGAACCGCGGTGCTCACCGATCCGGGTGGGGAAACCGGCGGAGAGTTCAAGACAGCCCTGACCTACGTCATGCCATCGAAATGGTCGGTCGGCCTGTCCGCCAGCACCGGCACGATCGGTTACGAGGCGTTCACCGGAGTCCCCGTCAGAAACGATTTCGTCGCCCTGCGCCCCTTTGCGACGTGGCAGGTTTCCGAGACGACCGAAGTCATACTGAATACCGAATTCGTCGACACCGACGCCTATGACATCACCGGCGTGTCCATTGGACTGAAGGTCGGCCTATGATGCTGCGCAGGCCCGATGATTGTCATTGAGCTCGTCATTGCGATCACATTCCTGATGATCGCGGCGATCATGATACGCCAAGTCTCGCTGACCCTTGCCTTCTGGCGCACGCGGCGCAGGCCCGCCACCGCCTGGTCGGATCAGGACCCGCCCACCGTCGCGGTGCTGATCCCCGCCCATAACGAGGCACAGGTCATAGACGGCTGTCTCGCTGCAATGCGGCAGGTGGACTATCCGCACGATCGCCTGAAGATCGTCGTGATCAACGACCGATCGGCCGACGGGACGGGCCGGATCGCGGATCGTCATGCCGCTGAGGATTCCCGTATCCGCGCGATCCACCGGACACAGGACATGCAGCCCGGCAAGCCCGCGGCGCTGTCCGGCGCAATCGAGACCCTGTCGGGCGACGTCGACATTTTCGTCTTTTTCGACGCCGACTATCTCCCGTCACCGCGTCTGATCAAGCAACTCGTGGCGCCCTTCAGTGACCCGAACGTCGGCGCCTCGATGGGACGGGTCGTGCCGTACAACACCGACAGGAACATCCTGACGAAACTCATCGATATCGAACGGCGCGGCGGATACGTCATCGATCAGGAAATGCGCCATCGCTTCGGTTTCCTGCCGCAATTCGGCGGAACCTGCGGCGCCGTGCGCGCCTCGGCGCTCGCCAAGGTGGGCGGATGGAACACGAAGGTCCTGACCGAAGACACCGATCTGACCTACCGGCTGTTCATCGCCGGGTACCGGGTCGAATACTTGCTTGACGCGACCTGTTACGAAGAAAGCCCGGAGGACTGGAAAGTGCGTTTCCGCCAGGTGCGGCGCTGGTCCTACGGTCACAACGACTGCCTGATCCGCTATTTCGTTCCGGTGCTGCTCGCCTCCAATCACTCGATCCTGGCCCGCCTCGACGCGGCGATCGTGCTACTGTTCTTTGCCGTTCCGGCCCTGTCGATCCTGTCGCTGGTCTTTCTCATCCTCTCGCCGGCCCTCGGCATCATGACCTCGGCGCCACTGGTCGCCGTCGTCTCACTTTTCGCCTTCACGGCGACCGGCAATTTCGCGCCCTACTTCCAGATGGCCTCGGGCAGCATCCACGACGGGCAGGCGGTGTCGGCACGGGCCATGCCCCTGATCTTCTTTTCCTCGTTCATCAGCATGATCGCTGCCTTCTCGGGTGTGTTCCAGCTCTTGCGCGATCGCCTCCTGGGCATGGCCCCGCACTGGGACAAGACAACCCGCTTCCGAAAGGGCGATGCCGTTTCCGCAGGCCAAGATGACGCGTGAATTCCTGCTGCTCATCGGGGTGTTTGCCGCGATTATCGTGGGGGCATCGCTCGTCCGCCGCCACGCCATGTCGAAAACCAGCCTGCTAGACATTTCCCGCCCCGGCGGTCGCGCCGGCCGGGCGACCGGGGCCGGCACCCTCCTTCCCGGTCTGCTCGCCATTCTCCTGGTCGTCACGGTACTTGTCTCCGCGCGCGCGATGGGGGCGATTTTACCGGACGTTTTCAGCGCATTCGGGTTCTCGACGCCCGTCCGGTTTGGCCCGGCGCGGATCGAGATCGACCATCGGCTCGGAGACCGCGAGGCGATCACCGGCATTCCCTGGTTCGCGGCGACCTGCACCCTCTGCCTGGGCACCCTGGCCATGGCGTTGCGCAAAAGCGCCGCGTTTGTCTTCGTTGCCTTCCATGCCGCGCTGTCGGGCCTCTGCCTGACCGTTGACTTCTTCCTGCAGGCGCCGGTCATCGACCGGGGCGCGGTGGCCGAGTCGATTCTGAACACGGCATTCGTGCTCATCCTGATCAGTCAGTTCATCTTTTCCTTCTTTTATCGCCGCACCCTGCGGCAGGTCGCGCTGGCCCTGGTTTCCGCCGTCGCCTCCGGCGCCGCGATCGCCCTTGGCGCCGCGATCGTGGCGACCCTCATCATTGTGGTGAACGAGACCTCGTTCATGCTCTTGATCTACCTGCTGGTTGCATACGGGATCGTCGCGTCGCACGTGACCGCGATCGCAATGGCCATCGCCAACGACTGACGTGGCGCGGCCGGCCAGCGCCTGCGCAACGCACGCCCGCTTCACTGGCTGGTGAAGATTGCGGCGCAGGGTCCTGCCCCGACGCAGCCCTCATCGAACAGGTTCCAAATGTCCGACACCACGCACACGCTCGGCCTGCCGCTGATCCAGCCCGCCCAGGCGCAGAAACACGTCACCCACAACGAGGCGCTGGCCCGTCTGGACACCCTGGCCCAACCCGTGGCGCAGTCGCGCGCCCTCTCCGCCCCGCCGGCCGCGGCGCAGGACGGCGACACGCATATCGTGGCCGCCGGGGCCACCGGCGACTGGGCAGGGCAGGACGGGGCCTTCGCGGTCATGCAGGGCGGCGCGTGGCAATTCCTTGCCCCGGCGCCCGGCTGGCAATGCTGGGTCCTGGACGAGGGCGCACTGGTGGTCTTCGACGGGGGCACCTGGTCGGTGGTCGAGATACCCGCGCCGCAGACCGTGCAACGCCTCGGCATTGCCACGAGCGCGGACGCGCAGAACCCGCTGTCGGCGGCCGGGCCGGGAACGCTGCTCAGCCATGCCGGGGACGATCACCGCCTCGCCATCAACAAGGCCGCCCCCGCGGACACGGCCAGCCTGCTTTTCCAGACGGGCTTTTCCGGCCACGCTGAAATGGGGCTGGCCGGCAATGACGACTGGTCGATCAAGGTCAGCCCGGACGGCAGCACCTGGATCCAGTCGCTGGTGATCGACAAGGACACGGGCCAGGTCAGCTTTCCCGCCGGGGGCGGCGCGCCACGCGTGGCCCAGCTGCGCAACACCGACACGACCACCGACCTGAACACGAGCAGCCTGACGGACGTGCCGGTCACCGGTGCGACTGACATCCTCGACGGCGACCGCTTCGCCGTTTCGGGAAACGGCGTCAGTTGTATCTCGGCCGGGCGCCTGCGCGTCTCGGCCAGCCTGCATGTCACCAGCGCGGCGGCGGATGCCAACCTGACCCTGCGCATCGCGGTCAACGGAATCGCGACGCCGGGTGCCGCGGCCTCGGGGCATATCAGCGCGCAGGCCGGCCACGCCGAGGCCTCTCTGCACCTGTCGCGCATCATCGAGGTCGCCGCCGGCGATGTCGTGACACTGCAGACCCTGCGCGAGGCGGCGGCCGGGCAGGTCACCATGACCGACGGCAACAGCCTGTTGCTGCTCGAACAATGGTGACGCGGCATCGGCGATACCCGTGACCAAATCGCGTTGACAGGTCCCCGGACTTGACCGACTACCAGGCGGGCAAGGACCTGGAGCAGCGTCATGAAAATCGCGGTTGTCGGCACCGGCTACGTGGGCCTGGTGTCAGGGGTGTGTTTCTCCGATTTCGGGCACGAGGTGGTCTGCGTGGACCGGGACGCGGACAAGGTCGCGCGACTGCGGGCCGGCGAGGTTCCGATCTACGAGCCGGGCCTCGACGAACTGATCGCCAAGAACGCGCAGGCCGAGCGGCTGTCCTTCACCACCGATCTGGCCGAGGCGCTGGACGGGGCCGAGGCCGCCTTCATCGCCGTGGGCACGCCCACGCGCCGCGGTGACGGGCATGCCGACCTGACCTATGTCATGGCCGTCGCCGAGGATATCGCCCGCACGGCCACCGGCTACCTGGTGATCGTCACCAAGTCGACGGTGCCCGTGGGCACCAACCGCAAGGTCAAGCAGGCGGTGGCCAAGGCCAACCCGGCGTTGGACTTCGACGTGGCGTCGAACCCCGAATTCCTGCGCGAAGGCGCCGCGATCGACGATTTCATGCGCCCCGATCGGGTGATCGTGGGCGTCCAGACCGACCGCGCCGGGGATGTCATGGGCGAAATCTACCGCCCGCTGTTCCTGCGCGATTTTCCGATCGTGACCACCGATCTCGAAAGCGCGGAAATGATCAAATACGCCGCCAACGCCTTTCTGGCGACCAAGATCACCTTCATCAACGAGATGGCGGCGCTGTGCGAAAAGGTCGGCGCCGACATCAAGCAGGTCAGCAAGGGCATGGGCCTGGACGGGCGCATCGGCAACAAGTTCCTGCACGCCGGTCCCGGCTTCGGCGGGTCGTGCTTTCCCAAGGACACGCGCGCGCTGGCCCGCATCGGGCAGGACCACGCGGTGCCCATGCAGATCACCGAGACCGTCATCAAGGTGAACGAGGAAACCAAGCGCCGCATGACCGACAAGCTGCTGGACATGTGTGACGGCAGCTTCAACGGCAAGCTGATCGCGGTGCTGGGCGTGACCTTCAAGCCCAACACCGACGACATGCGCGATGCGCCCAGCCTGGCGATCGTGCCCGCGCTGGTGGGTGGCGGGGCCAAGGTGCGTGTCACCGACCCCCAGGGCCGCCACGAGGGCGAGGCGCTGCTGCCCGGGGTCAACTGGGTCGAGGATGCCTACAAGGCTGCGCGCAATGCCGACCTCGTGGTGATCCTGACCGAGTGGAACGAGTTCCGCGGTCTCGACCTCAAGAAGATCGCGCGGCACATGACCACGCCGCGCATGGCCGACCTGCGCAACATCTATTCTGTCAAGGACGCCAAGCGCGCGGGCTTCGAGCGCTACGAGTCGATCGGCCGCACCGGGCTTGAAACAAATTGAAGTCACCCGCCGCCATGTCGACACAATAACGGCCCAGCCGGCGCAATAGTTTCCGCCATCCCGAAACCGGGTTTTTTCGGTGAGGGGGTCGGCGTGTCCGGTCTGGCGCAGGTGACGACGGTCGCGGCAGGGCCGCACACGGTGGGGATCGCCGCGCTCGAGGTTGCCTGGATCTCGGGAACGCCCCATCTTCTGACGGGTTCGGCCGCCGATGGCGGACTTGTCTCTTATGTCATCGACCCATCGGGCCTGACCCATGTCGACCATGACAGTGCCGGCCCCAACAGCGGAACCGGCGGGATCGCGGACCTGGACCTGATCGACGCGGCCGGCGCCCCCTTCCTGTTGCCCTCGGGTCGGTCCGACGACAACACCGCTCTGCATGCGATCGACGCCGGGGGCCGGTTCGACGGTTTCTTCAACCCGGATTTCCACGCCGGTTTGCTGGCCGGCGTTCAGGTGACGTCATCGGTCACGATCCTCGACACCACCTTCGTCATCAACAGCCAGTGGGGCCAGCCCGGGATCAATGTCTTTGCCCTGGACGACCACATGAACCTGACCCTGACAACAGCCGTGCCGGACACGGCAGACAGCCATGTCGGCGACGTCACCGATATCGAAACGCTGACAATCGCCGACCGCACCTTCGCCCTGTCCGTCTCGGGCGCGGATGCGGGCGTGACCAGCCACTGGGTCGGCCATACCGGCGCGATGCGCCTGATGGATGCGCTGGGGCCCGAGGACGGGCTTTGGGTTTCGGCGCCTACCGCACTCGCGACGGCCGAGCCGGGCGGCACGCCCATGGTGATCGTCGGGGCCGCCGGGTCGCACAGCCTGAGCGTGCTCAGGGTGGGGCTGCTGGGCGATCTGCAGGTCCTGAACCACGTCACCGACACCCGGGACACCCGGTTCGGTGACGTGCAGGCGGTCGAGACCTTCGGGGTCGGCAACCGCGCCTTCGTCGTCGCCGGCGGCGGCGATGATGGCATGTCGGTCTTCGAGCTTTCCCCGGACGGGCAGCTGTTCCACCTCGACACCGTGGCCGATCAGGTCGACACGACCCTGATGAACGTCTCGGACATCGCGACAACGGTTCTGGGCGGAACCGCGCATATCTTCGCCAGCGGCAGCGATACCGGGGTAACACACTTCACCCTGGACCTGAGCGGCCTTCGCGACAGCCTGAGCGGCACCGATGGGGGTGAAACACTGTCGGGCGGCGGCGGCGATGACCTGATCGCCGGGCTGGGCGGCGACGACACGCTTTCGGGCGGCGGCGGGGACGATCGGCTGATCGACGGGGCGGGACAGGACAGCCTGTCCGGCGGCGCGGGGGCCGATGTTTTCGTCTTCGTCGCCGACGGTGAAACCGACCGCGTCACCGATTTCGAGGACGGCCTCGACCGCATCGACCTGAGCGATCTGCCTATGCTCTACGGCGTCGGCCAGTTGACGCTGGCTCAGCAGGGCAATGACGTTCGGGTGACAGCCGGCACCGAGACGCTGCTCGTGTCCGCCAATGGCGGTCTGCAGGTGGCCGACCTGACGTCCGAGGATTTCGTCTTCGGGTTCTGACCCCCGGGCGGCTCAGGCCCCGGCCGACAGGGCCGCCACGTGGCGCGCGGCGGCCTGCCCGGCCCAGCGCCCGGTGGCCAGGCACGCGGTCAGGAGATAGCCGCCCGTCGGCGCCTCCCAGTCCAGCATTTCGCCGCAGGCAAAGACCCCTGGCCGGTCGCGCAGCATCAGGTCGGGCGTCAGCGCCTCAAACCGCAACCCCCCGGCGGTGGAGATTGCCTCGTCCAAGGGCCGCAGGCCGGCGTGGCGCACTGGCAGGGCCTTCAAAAAGGCGACCCAGTCCGACCGGGGCAGGCCCGCGCCGCCGGTCATCTCGAAAAACAGCGCCACCTTGACCGGTGGCAGGCGCAGCGTCTTCTTCAGCCAGGGCCCCAGCCGCGCCTTCGCCGGCAGGCGCGCGGCCAGCGCCGCGGGCGACAGGTCGGGCACCAGGTCCACGCTCAGGGCCGCGCCGGCGCGCAGGGCGGGCGTCAGGGTGTAAAGCCCGCCACCTTCCAGACCGCGGGTGCTGATCGTGGCCTCGCCGCGCGAGGTCACGCCACCCGCGCGCCATTCCACGGCCTTGAGCGGCGCGCCCATGTGGGGGGTCATATGCTGGGTCCACGCCATCGCGAGAGCAGCGTTGGCGGGGTGGAACGGCGCGGTGCCCGACATCCAGCCGGCCCAGGCCCCGTCAGACCCCAGCCGCGCCCAAGAGGCCCCACCGCAGGCCAGGACGAGCACCCGGGGATGCAGGCCCACCGGCCCCCCGGGCGTGTCGAAACGCACCGCCCCGTCCGCGCCCCAGCCGACCCAGCGCCAGCGGCGGCGCAGAGTAACGCCCTGCCCCTCCAGCCGCTGCAGCCAGGCCCGCAGCAGGGGCGAGGCTTTCATGGCCCGCGGGAAGACCCGCCCGGTCGTTCCGGTGAACAGCGGCTGGCCCAGCGTCTCGGCCCAGTGCATCACCTGCGTGGGGCCGAAGTCCGCGAGCATCGGGCGCAGGGCCTCGGCCCGGTCGCCATAGGCGGACAGGGCGTCCACGAGGGGGATGTCCTTTGTCAGGTTCAGCCCGGATTTACCGGCCATAAGGAACTTGCGCGCGGGCGATGGCATGGCCTCTGCCACCGTCACCCGGCGCCCGGCGCGGGCCAGTTCCTCGGCCGCCATCAGGCCGGCCGGCCCGGCCCCGATTACCAGCGCGTCGGTCTCGTTCGTCAAAGCCATGTCTCTCCCCTTGGCGGGCCCGGCCCTGCCATTACACTCGACCCATGGAAGACGAAACGCCCCTCTGCGCGCTCTGCGGGCGGCCCATTCCGAAGGATGCGCCGCAAAGCCTGCACCATCTTGTCCCCAAGCTTAAGGGCGGCAAGGGCGGGCCGACGGTTCGGCTGCATCACATCTGCCACAAGGAAATCCACGCCACCCTGACCGAGGCCGAGCTGGCGCGCAGCTATACCACCCCCGAGGCCCTGCGCGCCCACCCCCGGCTGGCACGGTTCATCGCCTGGGTGCGCAAGCGCCCGCCGGGCTTCAACGCGCGCAGCACCGGCGGACGGCGCAAACGCTAGGGGCGGCACCCGACGGACGAGTCCCGGCCTGCCTCCGGTGTGCCGCTGCCGGCCGACGGAGAGCCGAGCGGCAGTTTTGCGCAGGGAGCGGGGTTTGCAAAGGAAACGGAAATAGCGCGTCGCGCGAATAGCGCCGAAGGCACCGCGCGATCGGTCATGCCAGAGGCATGCTTCCAGCATGACCCGCCCCCGGGCTGGCGATCGCGCGGCTCATACCGCACCGCAGCCGAGGCCACATGGCTGCCTCGGACGCGTCCGCAACCGAAGGGCTGACTGTCGTCATCCAACGCTTTCACTCGGATTACTTGGCTCCTAACCTCGGGCCTGCTGTCACACGGGACTCCGGCGTCAGGTTAGGACCACTCGGGCCGTCTAGCGCCAGTCGGCTGGACCCAAGAGGCAGCGCCGGTGGCCTTTGGCGCCCTTCGTCAGATCATCCCCTTGATCGCGGTGACGTGGTCCACCCCGGCGGCGAGGACATCCGCGGCAATGTCGCGGGCGGCGTCGACCGGCGCGTCGCAGATGCGGTCGGTCAGGCCGAAGGCGCGCGCCTCGTCCGCGGTGATCTTCTGCCCGCCCATCAGGATCAGCTTGGCCCGCGCCGGGCCGACCAGCGCCGACAGGCGGGCCGGGTCGCCGGGCTGGGGCAGGTGGCCCAGCTTCATCACCGGGTAGAAGAATTTCGCCCCCGGCACGCAAAGCCGCAGGTCGCAGGCCAGCACCATGCCCATGGCGCCCCCGGCCACCGTGCCGTTCAGCGCGGCGACGGACAGGCCGCGGAACCCGGCGACCGCGCCGGAGAGACGGTCCCAGTCGGGCGACAGGGCCAGGGAACCGGCCGCGACCTCGTCAAGGTCCGCGCCCGCGCTGAACACCTTGCCGGCGCCGGTCAGGATCAGCACCCGCTCGCGCGCCGCCTCGACCGCGTCCGCGAGCGTCGCCAGCATGTCCTCGGTCAGCGCGTTGGCCTTTTCGGGCCGTGCCAGCGTCAGCGTCAGAACATCACCCGCCCGGTCGGCCTCGATCACGACAGGCCCACCTGCGCGCGCACGTCAGGGTCGCGTAGCGACACGTCCTGGCCCAGCCAGCCGTCGGCCCCGGCCCCGCACATCCAGACCAGCGCCCGGGCCGGCCAGTCGGGCGGGATATGGTCGGACCAGTCCAGCTGGCTGACCGGATTGATGCCCGAGGCCTTGATCTCGCGCTGCATCTGCGTGGCGACGGTGCCGGGCGACAGGCCCATGACCCGGATGCCCCTGTCGCGGTATTCCATGTCCGCCGACCGGGTCAGCATGTAGGCCCCGGCCTTGGACGCGCAGTAGTGCGACCAGCCCTCGACCGGGCCATGCGCGGCGCCGGACGAGATCGTCAGGATGGTGCCGCCGCCCTGATCCAGCATCCCCGGCAGAACCGCGCGCATGCCGTTGAAGACACCCTTGAGGTTGATGTCGACCACCTTGCCCCAGTCGTCCGGCTCGACCTCGGCCAGGTGGGAAATCGGCTCGATCACCCCGGCGTTGCCGACCAGAACGTCGATCCGCCCGAAGGCCTGCAGGGTGGCATCGACCGCCGCCTGCATTTCCCAGTAGCGGCTGACATCGCAGGGGATGGCGATGGCCGCCGCGCCGATCTCGCCGGCCAGTTCGGCGATCCGGTCCTCGGTCCGGGCCAGCAGGGCAACCTTCGCCCCGGCCCCGGCAAAGGCGCGCGCCGCCTCGGCCCCGATCCCGCGGCTGGCCCCGGTGATCAGTACCACCTTGTCCGTCATCGTTCTGTCACTTGTCCGGGCCATTGATTCCCCATCCGTTCGCGACCGTCTCGGGTGAAATGATATCTATACCTTGACCGCGGCGACAGGGCTTGGAAAGCTTGCAACCGTATTATTCAGAGGAGCACCCGCAAAATGACGAAACCGTTTGTCCTGCGCATGGGCGGTCTGGGGGCCGCCCTGCTGTGCGGCTCCGCCGCCAGCGCCGATGTCACCGCCCAGCAGGTCTGGGACAACTGGAAGACCCAGATCGACGCCTATGGCGAGGGCGTGGCCGTCGGCGACGAGACCACGTCGGGCGACACCCTGACCGTCGAGTCGCTGACCATGAACATGACCGAGGATGGCGCGACCGTCATGGCCGAACTGGGCCCGCTGACCTTCACCGAACAGGGCGACGGCACCGTTCGCGTCGGCATGCCCGAAAGCTATCCCATGACCTTCGAGATCGACGGCAACCCGGTCCAGGTCACGCTGAGCAACGAGGGGCTCGACCTCGTCGCCTCGGGCACGCCCGAGGCGATTGCCTATGACCTGAGCGTCGACCGTTACGCGATCACGCTCGACAGCCTCGGGCCGGAATTCGAGGAAGAGGGCATCCTGAATGCCGGGATGATCGCCATGAACGACATTCAGGGCGATTACACGGTGACCACAGGTGAACTGACCGAGATGGATTACACGCTAGACGTCGGCAGTGCCGAGGTCGACGTCGACCTGCGCGAGCGTGAAGGCTCGGGTATCATCCTTGTGGCGGCGCAGATGGACGATCTCGGCTTGACTGCCGACATCGCCATGCCCGAGGCAATGGACACCGAGGCCCCCGAAACCATGTTCGCCGAGGGGTTCGCCTTCGAGGGCGGCTATGCCATCGGGCCGTCCGACTACGAGTTCGAGATCGACGAGGCGGGCGACGCCATGTCGGGCACCGTCGCCGCCGACAGCACCGACCTGACCGTCGCCGCCAGTTATGACGGCATGACCTACCGCTCGCAGACCCAGGGGCTGGACATCAACCTGTCGGTGCCGGATGAACTGCCCTTCCCGGTCGAGGCGGCGCTATCGACCTTCGAATTCACCTTCGACGTACCGCTCAGTCAGTCGCTGGAGCCGCAAGACTTCGAACTCGGCATGGAGCTGCGCGATCTGACCGTCGGCGACGGCTTGTGGAACATCTTCGACCCCGGCGAGGCGCTGCCGCGAGATCCCGCGACCGTGGCGCTGAACCTGACCGGCGAGGTCATACCGCTGTTCGACTTCATGGACCCGCAGCAGGCTCAGCAGGCCGCCATGTCGGACCTTCCAGCCGAGATTCACGCCGCCGTGCTGAACGAGTTGGTCCTGCGCGTGGCCGGGGCCGAGGTCACAGGCGACGGCGCCTTCACCTTCGACAATTCCGATCTGCAGACCATTCCCGGCGTGCCGCGCCCCGAGGGGCAGGCCGATTTCCGGATGGTCGGGGTGAACGGGCTGATTGACAAGCTGATCCAGATGGGCCTGATCCCCGAGCAACAGGCGGCAGCGCCGCGCATGATGCTGGGCATGTTCGCCACGCCGGTGGGCGATGACGAGCTGACCTCGACCATCGAGATCAACGAACAGGGCCACATCCTGGCCAACGGCCAGCGCATCCAGTAACACCGCCGCAGTGTGCTTTCGCGGGGCGTCCGGGGAACCGGGCGCCCCCATTTCTTTCGTGTTCCGCCCGCCGTGGGGCGCACTTGCGGTGCGGGGCCGCGCGGGCTACCTCTGCGCCAACCCAGACACGCCCGCAAAGGAAAAGCATGTCCCGCCCCCCTGCCGAGCTGACCGAAACCCTGCTGCGCGCCGCCCGCGCCGCCGGGGCCGACAGCGCCGATGCGCTCGTCGTGAGTGGCGCATCGTCCTCCATCGACGTGCGCGCCGGGGCGCTGGAACAGGCCGAGCGGTCGGAGAGCATCGACATGGGCCTGCGCGTCTTAATCGGGAACCGGCAGGCCAATGTCTCGGCCTCCGACACCAAGGATGCCACCATCGCGGAAATGGCCGACCGCGCCGTTGCCATGGCCCGGATCGCACCGGAGGACCCCCATGCCGGGCTGGCCGCGCCCGACCAACTGGCCACCGATCTGGACGCCACTCCACTGGACCTTGTGGACGCCAAGCCGGAACCGGACCCGGCGATACTGCAGAGCTGGGCCGAGGCCGCCGAGGCCGCGGCGCTGTCCACCGACGGGGTCACACAGGTTCAATCGTCCAGCGCCACGCACGGTAGCCGCAGCGTTCACCTGGCGACAAGCACCGGATTTTCGGCAGGCTATGACAGCACGGGCGTGTCCCTCTCCTGCGTCGCGATCAGCGGCAGCGGCACCGGGATGGAACGCGACTACGACTTCGACAGCCGCACCCATGTCGCCGACCTGCGCGACCCCGCCGACATCGGCCGGCGCGCGGCCGAACGGGCGGTGGCCCGGCACGGGGCCCGCAGACCGGCAACGGGCAGCTACCCGGTGATTTTCGACGAACGCGTCGCCAGCAGCCTGATCGGCCACCTCGTGCAGGCGATCAACGGCACCGCCGTCGCGCGCGGGGCGACCTGGCTGCTGGACGGGATCGGCCAGCAGGTCCTGCCGGCCGGGCTGTCGCTGATCGAGGACCCGCACCGCGCCCGTGTGCAGGGCTCGCGCCTCTTCGATGCCGAGGGTCTGCCGACCCGCCGCCGGGCCATCGTCGAAAACGGCGTCCTGACCGGCTGGACCCTGGACCTGGCCACCGCGCGCAAGCTGGGCATGGACAGCACCGGCAACGCCATGCGCGGCATCTCGGCCCCGCCCTCGCCGGGCGTCACGCACCTTGCGCTGACCCAGGGCGCCCGCGGCCGGGCCGAACTGCTTTCCGACATGGGCACGGGGCTTCTGGTGACCTCGATGATCGGCTCGACCATCAATCCCAACACCGGGGACTATTCGCGCGGCGCCTCGGGCTTCTGGGTCGAGAACGGCGAGATCGCCTACCCGGTCAACGAATGCACCATCGCTGGCAACCTGCGCGAAATGCTGCGCACCCTCGTGCCGGCTGATGACGCCCAGCCGCACCTGAGCCGCGTCGTGCCGTCGCTGCTGGTCGAAGGGCTGACCCTTGCCGGTGATTGATGACCTGACCCTGCTGGAACAGGCCGCGCAGGAGGCCGGCGAGATCGCCTTGCGCCACTTTCGCGCCGATCCGCAGGTCTGGGAAAAGGACGGTGACGCCGGACCGGTGACCGATGCCGACCTCGCCGTCGACCACTACCTGCGCGACAAGCTGCTGACCGCGCGGCCAGGGCACGGCTGGCTGTCCGAGGAAACCGAGGACGACGCCGACCGGCTGGGCGCCGATCACGTCTTCATCGTCGACCCCATCGACGGCACCCGGGCCTTCATCGACCACAGCGAGGACTGGGCGCTGTCGCTTGCCGTGGCCGAGCGGGGGGCCATTTCCGCGGCCGTCGTCCATTTGCCCGCGCGCGGGCAGACCTACAGCGCCGCCCGGGGCGGCGGCGCGACGCGCAACGGCGCGCCCATCACGGTGACCGGCACGACGGACGCCGCCGCGGCGGACGTCCTGACCACCAAGCCCAACCTGGCGCCGGGCTTCTGGCGCGGGCCGGTGCCGGGGTTCAAGCGCAGCTTTCGTACCTCGCTGGCCTATCGGCTCTGTCTCGTGGCCGAGGGGCGCTTCGACGCCATGCTGACCCTGCGCCCGACCTGGGAATGGGACGTCGCCGCCGGCAGCCTGATCGTGGCCGAGGCGGGCGGCCGCGCCACCGACGGCAACGGCGCGGCGCCGCACTTCAACACGCCCGGCCGCCGCATCGCGGGCATGGTGGCGGGCGGCGCCCTGCACGGCGGGCTGATCGGCGCGCTGCGCCGCGACCTGTCTCGGCCCGATCACTTTACCCTGCCCGGCTGAGCGCCTAGGCTTCGCTGGAAACGCAGCCTTTGCAGGAGCATGGACATGGCACAGCGCCTTCACCTGGTGTTCGGCGGCGAACTCGTCGATCCGACCAAGAACACCTTCAAGAACGTCGAGGACATCCATCTCGTGGGGATCTACCCCAGTTACGAGGCCGCTTATGACGCCTGGAAGGCAGAGGCCCAGCGCACCGTGGACAACGCCCACATGCGTTATTTCATCGCCCACCTGCACCGCCTGCGCGAGGATGGCACCGAGGCCGCGCCGAGCGATCAGCCCGGCTGAGCCGCGCCCGGCCGGACGCGCGAGATGACGGAGCCCAAGCCACCGCTTGTCTGGATCTGCAGCGACGATGCCGGCAACCTCGCCGTCGCGGTCGCATTAGCGCGGCATCTGCATCTGGCCGAGACCGAGCTGCGTTTGCTGCTGAGCGCCCCACGCGAGGTCCTGGGCGATGTCGCCGGGCTGGGCTGCCCCCGTGCCGATCTGGTCGAGTCGCCCGCGGACAACGGCCCGGCGGCGCGCGCCTTTCTGGACCGGCACGCGCCCGTGGTCCTGGTCTGGTTCGGCGGCCTTAGCCCGGCCCTGATGACGGCGCTGGCCCGGCGTGGACTGCCCATGATCCTTGTCAATGTCACACTTCCCGACCTGGCACCGCGGGGTCTGGGCCTTGGCGCACGCAAGCTGCGCCAACCGCTGGCCGGGTTCGGCCGCATCCTCGGCGTTGACGGGGCCACGAGCAGCCGCCTTCAGAAGCTGGGGGTCCCGGCCGGCCGGATCACCGTGACCGGCCCCCTGCACGAGGACGCCGCCCCCCCGGGCCACGATCCCAACGAGTTGACCGTCATGGCCGAGGCCGTGGGCAGCCGCCCGGCGTGGTTCGCCAATGCCATCGTCCCCGGCGAGATCGCCCAGATCGAAGCCGCCCACAAGGCCGCCAGCCGACGCAGTCACCGCCTGCTGACCGTCGCCGCGCCCCGCGCCGCCGAGGACGGCCCGGAGCTGGCCCGCCGGCTGGCGCAGTCCGGGCTGCGCACCGCCCTGCGCTCGGCCGAGGAGCCGCCCGAGGAGGAGGTCCAGGCGCTGGTGGCCGATCGGCCGGGCGAGGCCGGTCTTTGGTACCGTCTGGCGCCGGTCTGCTTTCTGGGCGGCACGCTGTCGGGGCCGGATGGGCCGGCCCCCTTCGCGGCCGCCGCGGTCGGCTCGGCGGTCCTGCACGGCCCCTTCGTGACCCCCTGGCAGGACCAGTATCGGCGCCTCGGCCTTGCCGGCGCCGCGCGCAAGGTGCGCAGCGGGTCCGAACTGGGGGTGGCCCTGGGCGAGTTGATCGGGCCGGACCGGCCCGCCACCATGGCCCATGCCGGTTGGGACGAGGTCACGCGAAGCTCCGTGGCCCTGCACGACCTGACGACCCTGATCGAGGACACGGTCCTCGACGGAGTGATCGCCTGATGCGCGCGCCCGGTTTCTGGAACAGGGCCCCTGAAACCCCCGGTCTGCGCGCCCGGCTGCTGGCCCCGCTGGGCCGGCTTTTTGCCGCCCTGACCGCCCGGCGCGTCGCACGAGGCCCCGCCCACCGTGCGGGTGTCCCGGTGATCTGCATCGGCAACATCAATGCGGGCGGCACCGGCAAGACGCCCACGGTGATTGCACTGGCCCGGCACCTGGCGGATCGGGGCGCGCGCGTGCATGTCGTCAGCCGCGGCCATGGCGGAAAAGAGACCGGCCCGCTGCGCGTGGACCCGACCCGCCACAGCGCCGCCGACGTGGGCGACGAGCCTCTGCTGATCGCCGCCTTCGCGCCCGCCTGGATCGCGCGCGACCGCGCCGCGGGGGTACGCGCTGCCGAGGCCGCCGGGGCCGGGATCATCCTGCTCGACGACGGGTTCCAGAACCCGACCGTCGCCAAGGACCTGTCCATCGTCGTGGTGGATGCGGTGCGGGGCTTCGGCAATGGCCGCGTCCTGCCCGCCGGGCCGCTGCGCGAGCCGGTTTCGGCGGGTCTGGCCCGGGCCGATGCGCTGCTGGTGATCGGCGCGCCGCGGCATCGCCGAGCCGTCCGGCCCGAGCTGCCCGGCCACTGCCTGCGGCTGGACGGCGCGCTGGCCCCGCTGCCCACGGGCATGCCCTGGCAGGGGATGCCCGTGCTGGCCTTCGCCGGGATTGGCCACCCGGAAAAGTTCTTTGCCACCCTGCGCGCGCTGGGGGCGGAGGTCGTGCGGGGCGAGGCGCTCGCCGATCACCAGCCGCTGACCGAGGCGCTGATGCTGCGGCTGGAGCGCGAGGCGGCGCTGCGCAACGCCCAGCTTGTCACTACAGAAAAGGACGCGGTGCGCCTGCCGCCCGCGTTCCGGCGGAAGGTCATCACCCTGCCGGTGCGGCTGGAGCTGACGGATTGGTCGGGCCTGGACGCCCGGCTCGATGCGCTGCTGGCTCAGGGGTCGGCCAGGTCCTGATCCTGACCCAGCCGCGGCGCGGCGCGGTCCATCGCCAGGTCGGCCCCGGAAAAGCGCAGCGGCGCGCGCACGCCCGGCACGCCCTGAGGGGCGATGCGTAGCCCGCGCGCAATCACCTGCGGGTCGGCAAAGACCTCGGCCATGTCGTTGATCGGCCCGGCGGGCACACCCGCCGCTTCGCAGGCGGCCAGAAGGTCGGCCTTGGCCCACGGCGCGATCGCCTGCGCCAGCCGCTCCACCAGGACCGCGCGGTTGTCCAGCCGTGCGGGGTTCGTGGCGAATCGCGCGTCCTCGGCCAGATCGCCCAGGCCCAGAAGATCGCAGAACCGGCGAAATTGCCCGTCGTTACCGACAGCCACGATCACATGGCCATCGGCGCAGTCAAACACCTGGTAGGGCACGATATTGGGATGCGCATTGCCCAGCCGCACCGGGGCCGCACCGGTCGCCAGATAATTCATCGCCTGGTTGGCGGTGGCGGCGACGGCCACGTCCAGCAGGGCCATGTCGATATGCTGTCCTTCGCCGGTGCGGTCGCGCTGATGCAGCGCCGCCAGCACCGCGTTGCTGGCGTACAGACCGGTCAGGATGTCGGTAACGGCCACCCCGACCTTCTGGGGCTGGCCGCCGGGATCACCCGTGACCGACATCAGTCCCGACATTCCCTGGATGATGTAGTCATAGCCCGCGCGCGCGGCGTAGGGACCATCCTGGCCGAAGCCGGTGATGGAACAGTAGATCAGCCCGGGGTTGACCGCCTTCAGGCTGTCGTAATCCAGCCCGTGGCGCGCCAGCCCGCCGACCTTGAAATTCTCGATCACCACATCGGCCCCGGCGATCAGCCGCCGGGCCGCGGCTAGATCCTCGGGCACCGTGAAATCCAGCACCACCGAGCGTTTGCCGCGGTTGCAGCCGTGGAAATAGGCGGCCGCCCTGTCGCCGTCGCGATCGATGAAGGGCGGCCCCCAGTGGCGGGTATCGTCGCCCGCCGGGGACTCGATCTTGATGACCTCGGCGCCGAGGTCGGCCAGCAACTGCCCGGCCCAGGGGCCGGCCAGGATGCGGGCCAGTTCCACGACCCTGAGCCCGCCAAGAGGCGTCATTCGGCCGCGTCGGCCTCGGCCAGCTTCTCGTCCAGCACGGCGGCGAAATCGTCGTAGGACATGTTGGAATATTTCTCGCCCGCGATGACGAAGCTGGGCGTGCCTTGCACGTCATCCGCCTCGGCATTGGCCTGGAACCAGCCGTAAAGGGTCTGCGCCGTCTCGCCATCGCTCAGGCAGCTGTCCAGGTCCTCGTCGGTCAGCCCCGCGACCTTGCCGATGCGGCGCAGGTCGGAAATGATCGCTTCGCCGCTGTCCTGCCGGGCCCAGTCCTGCTGGCGCTCGTAGATCAGGTCGGTGATGCCGAAGAAGCGGTCCTCGCCGCCGCAGCGCGCCACCATCGAGGCCCAGAGGCCGGGCCGGTCGAAATAGACCTCGCGGTAGACGAAGCGCACCTTGCCGGTCTCGACATAGTTTTCCTCGATCTGCGGCCACTGGGTCTCGTGGAAGGTGGCGCAATGCGGGCAGGTGAACGAGGCGTATTCGATCACCTCGACGGGGGCGTCTTCATCGCCCTTGGCCATCTCGGTGACCTGGCTGGTGTCGACCTCGGCATCCTGCGCCATCGCGGCGCCGACAACGCTGTCGGACGGCACGGCCGGGCGGGTCAGGAACCAGGCGCCACCGGCGACGGCGGCAACGGCGGTGGCGGCGATAAGGGCGTTTTTCATGGGCTCTCTTTCATTTCCTGGCGTTTCGCTTGCCCAGCACATTGGTGCCGAGCGCCTCGAGGGCAAGCCGCAACCGCTCGTCACCGACGTCGTCGGCAATCTCTCGCGCGGTCTCGACGGTGGCGGGATCGGGGCCCGGCGGGGCCTTGGGGCCGTGATCGAAAGCCAGCTGCCCCTCGGCAAAGCCGGTGGGCGCGGTCTGTGTGATATGGATGCGCGCGATGGCGTTGTAGCCGTAGCAGGCGTTCACCTTCTCGCGGATTTGTTCCTTCTGCATCTCCAGCATGGGGGCCTGCGCGCCGCTGGTCAGCAGCGACAGGGTCGCGCCCATGCCGCCCTGGGCATAGCTGACCTTGACCGGATGCGCGACGCGCGCCGTGGCCTCTCCCACGATCTCCGACCAGTGCGTCAACAGCCGCGACACGGCAAAGCCCCGCGACTCCGAAGCGCGCCGGATTCGCGATTGCATCAGCTTTGCGGCGCGGGAAAAGCCGCGTGTCGTGCCGGTCTTCCGGGATGGCTGGTGTGGTTGTCTCATGGCTGTCGCCTATCTTAAGCACATGTGCGGCAGACGCCAGAGTCAGCCGACGAAGGGGGCATAAAGAATGCGTGACGCGGCGATATCCCGACACCTGCTGGCCTGGTACGATCACCACGCGCGCGATCTGCCCTGGCGGATCGGTCCCTCGGCCCGTGCGGCGGGGGTCCGGCCCGACCCGTATCGCGTCTGGCTGTCCGAGATCATGCTGCAACAGACCACGGTCGCCGCCGTCCGATCCTATTTCCACGCCTTCACGACACGCTGGCCCACGGTGGCCGACCTGGCCGCGGCCGAAGACGCCGAGGTCATGGCCGCCTGGGCAGGGCTGGGCTACTATGCCCGCGCCCGCAACCTGCTGAAATGCGCGCGGCAGGTGGTGGCCGACCACGGCGGCCGGTTTCCCGAGAGCCGGGCCGCGTTGCTGACCCTGCCGGGCATCGGCCCCTATACTGCCAGCGCCATTGCCGCCATCGCCTTTGACGAGGCGGCGACGGTGGTGGACGGCAACGTCGAACGGGTCATGGCCCGCCTGCACGACGTGCAGACCCCTCTGCCCACGGCCAAGCCCGAGCTGACCACCCTCGCCGCGCGTCACACGCCAAGCGATCGGCCCGGCGACTACGCCCAGGCGGTGATGGACCTTGGCGCGACGATCTGCACGCCGAAATCGCCCGCCTGCGGCATCTGCCCCCTGCGCGGGGAGTGCGCGGCCCGTGCCCAAGGCCACGCCGCCGATCTGCCCCGCAAACTGCCCAAGAAACCCAAGCCGACTCGCCGGGGCATCGCCTATGTCGCCCGGCGCGACGACGGCGCCTGGCTGCTGGAGACCCGGCCCGACACGGGTCTTCTGGGCGGGATGCTGGGCTGGCCCACGTCCGACTGGGACGAGGACCCGGCCCCCGCCCCGCCGATGGCGGCGGACTGGCAGCCGCTGGAGGCCGAGGCGCGCCATACCTTCACGCATTTCCACCTGCGGCTGGCGGTGCATGTGGCATCGGTTCCGCGGGATGCCACGCCCGACCGCGGGCGCTTCCACCCGGCCGGGGCCTTTCGGCGCAGCGACCTGCCCACGGTGATGCGCAAGGCCCATGACCTTGCCGCCGCGACGTTGCGCGACCTTTGAGTTTCCGGCCATTTCCCCTAGGTTGTGACCACCCCGACGTGTGAGGATCCCATGACCGCGACCGACCGCATTCCCAATTCCGAACTGACCCGGATCGGGCGCGCCCTGCCCTTCTGGGCCTCGCTCCTGCTGGTGCCGCTGGCGTGGCTGGCCGCCTTGCAGGGCGGCTGGTACATCGCGCTGCTGCCACTGGCAACATGGCACCTGTTCACGCTGCTCGACGCGCTGCTGGGCCGCTATACAGAGAATGCCGACCCCGAGACCGAGACGGCCCAGCTGTTCTGGTACCGCGCGATCACCCTGATCTGGACGCCGGTTCAGGCTGTCACGATCTTCGGCATACTGTTTCATGTCAGCCAGTCCGGGCACCTGCACCCGGTTGAGGAATGGCTGCTCTTTGCCGCGCTCGGCATCGCCTCGGGCACGATCGGCATCAACTACGCCCACGAGTTGCTGCACCAGAAGCCGAAGCTGGAACGCTGGCTGGGCGATATGCTGCTGGCGATGGTGATGTATTCGCATTTCCGCTCGGAGCACCTGCTGGTGCATCACCGCCACGTCGGCACCCCGCGCGACCCGGTGACGGCGCGCTACAACGAGGGGTTCCACCGCTATTTTCCGCGGGTGCTGCGCCAGTGCCCGCCGTCGGCCTTTCGCGCCGAGGCGGCGATGCTGGCGCGCAAGGGGCTGCCCTGGCACCACCTGTCGAACCCCTTCTGGCGCTACGCGGCGCTACAACTGGCCTTTGTTCTACTGGCGCTGGCCATCGGCGGGCCGTGGGGCCTGTTCCTGTTCCTGACACAGGCCTTCTGGGCGGTCTTTCAGCTCGAATTGGTCAACTACGTCGAACACTACGGGCTGACGCGCAAATACCTCGGCGACGGGAAATACGACCATGTCCAGCCGCGCCACAGCTGGAACGCCGCGCACAAGGCGTCAAACTGGCTGCTGATCAACCTGCAGCGCCATTCCGACCATCATTACAAGCCCGACCGGCGGTTCCCCCTGCTGCAGACCTATGAAGAGGACACAGCGCCGCAGCTTCCCTACGGCTATCCGGTCATGACGTTGGCGGCGCTGATCCCGCCGCTCTGGCGCCGGGTCATGAACCCGCGGGTCAAGGCGTGGCGCCGGCAGTACTACCCCGAGATCGAGGACTGGACCCCATACATACAGGGCACAACACCCATGCCGCGCGGGGCCAGTTAACTGTTCGCGATCTGGCCGCTGACCCAGGCCCAGCTTGACCGGCACATGTCGTCTAGGGTGCGGCGGGCCTCGAACCCGATGAGGTCGCGCGCCTTGTCCGGTCGCGCCGTAAGGACGGCCACGTCGCCCGGGCGCCGATCGACGATGTCATAGGGCAGATCGCGCCCGCAGGCGGCCGAATAGGCCCGGATCACCTCCAGCACCGTGGACCCTGTCCCGGTACCAAGGTTCACGGCGTGGCTTTGGCCCGTCTCGATCAGGGCATTCAGCGAAAGAACATGCCCCTGCGCCAAATCCTCGACGTGGATGTAATCCCGCACGCCGGTGCCGTCAGAGGTATCGTAGTCATCGCCGAAGACACTGATCTTGGGCAACTCACCGGTGGCGACCTTGGCGATATAGGGCATCAGGTTATTGGGAATGTCGCCCGGATCCTCGCCGATCAGGGCGGAGCGATGCGCGCCCACCGGGTTGAAATAGCGCAGGATGCCGACCGCCCAGCGCGAATCCGCCGCTGCCACCTGTTCCAGCGCGGTCTCGCCGGTGATCTTGGTGTAGGCGTAGGGTGAGGCATAGGTCCGCGGATGGTCCTCGGGAATGGGCTGGATATCTGTATCGCCATAGACAGTGGCCGAGGATGAAAAGACGATGCGCCGAACGTCCGCGGCCTCCATCGCGGCCATCAGGGTCAGAAGCCCGCCCACGTTGGTATGGATATAATCCAGCGGCTTCTGCACGCTTTCGCCCACGGCCTTGAGCGCGGCGAAATGGACCACCCCGTCGATCGCCTGCTCAGCGAAGACCCTGTCAAGAAGCACGCGATCCCGCACGTCACCGCGGTAAACCGTCACCGGGTGGCCCGAGATCCGTTCCAGCCGTTCCGGTACGTCGTCGCGTGCGTTCATGAAATTGTCTAGGATCACCACCTGGTGGCCCGCCTCGACCAACCTCAGGTAGGTGTGGGAGCCGATATACCCCGCCCCTCCGGTCAATAGAATCCGCGACAATTGCCTTCACCTCACTCGTATACTAGGCCATCCCGACCGGGGGTGCGCGTGTCCGAACACGGCATGACCGGCCGCTCGACCGGGTCAATCAAAAGGAAAAGCTGACGCCGAGGTTGATCGCGTTGGTGACCAGATTTGTTTCAAGTGTTCCGCCCGACCCGAGATCCATGGTGTGCATGGAATAGGTGCCCTGGTAGTCGGCAAAGACCGACCAGCTGTCACCGAGAGGGTAACTCGCCCCCGCGGTCCACCGCGCCGCCGGTCCGGTGAGTTGATATTCGAATGTCTTCTGGCCACGGTCCTCGACATCCACATGCGGAATGGCCACGCCGATACCACCCCCGACATAGGGCGTGACAGGCCCCCACTGACCCGGCCAGCGCCGCATGGCGTTCACCGTCAGGACGTTCACACCGTCGGTGAGTTCCAGTCTCTCGAAGCCGGACTCGGCCAGCGTCTCGTCATCGGCGTAGACCTTGGAATGGGTGAACTCGACCCCCCAGCCGAAGGTCTCGCTGCGCCAGCGGGTCCAGCGGAACCCATAGTAGACGGGCGCCTCGAAAGAGCGACCCTCCCAGCCGGCGGTGAAGTCGTCGCCGCTCGGAATGTCGCCGGTCACGACGCTATGCGGCGACTCCTGGACGCCGAGGTAAAAGCCGATCTCGTCTTCCGCGGCCGCCGCGCCTGCCAGAACCGAGGCGGCGAGGGCGGCCGCCGCGGCCCGCGCCCCGACTGTCGTTTGGGTCATTACACATCTCCACTGTTGATGTTCAGACTTAGTGGGGACGGTCGATTCCGGCAAGGCGGAAAACACTGGGCTTGCGGGGCAACGCGGCCGCAGGGCACGGGCGACGGGTCGGCCCGGTCGCAACTTGGCCCGCCCAAGGGCGTGCCATGGTCCCGGCCGCGGGCTCGGGTGAGCCCCCCTCGGGCTTACCCGGTCCGCATCTCGGCGCGAATCTGTTGGCGCAGCAGGTCGATGGGCACGGTCTTGCCATCCCGGCGGAAGTGCCAGTAGGTCCAGCCGTTGCAGCTGGGCGCGCCCTCCAGGTGGGCGCCCACCTGGTGGATCGAGCCCTTGACGTCCTCGCCGATCAAGGTGCCATCGGCGCGCACCTTGACCTTGTGGCGTCCGTTCATGCTCCAGAGTTCCTCGCCCGGGCGCAGCATGCCGCGTTCGACCAGCTGGCCGAAGGGGACGCGCGGCTCGGCCCGCTTGGGCGTACTGACCTGCAGCGCGTCGCGGTCGAACCGGCGGATATCGGCCAGGCGTTTCGCAGCCGCGGCGCGATAGCCTGCGTCGCGTTCGATCCCGATGTAATCGCGCCCCAGCATCTTGGCCACGGCCCCAGTGGTGCCGGTGCCGAAGAACGGGTCGAGCACCACGTCGCCGGGGTTGGTCGTGCCAACCAGCACCCGATGCAGCAGGCTTTCGGGTTTCTGCGTCGGATGCGCCTTGTCGCCGGCCGCATCCTTGAGCCGCTCGTGCCCGGTGCACAGAGGCAGCACCCAGTCCGAGCGCATCTGCGTGCCCTCGTTGAGCGCCTTGAGCGCCTCGTAATTGAAGGTGTAGCGCGACCTGTCGGTCTTGCTGGCCCAGATCAGCGTCTCGTGCGCATTGGTCAGCCGCTTGCCGCGGAAATTGGGCATGGGGTTGGACTTGCGCCAGACCACGTCGTTGAGAATCCAGAACCCCTGGTTCTGCAACTCGGCGCCCATGCGGAACACGTTGTGATAGCTGCCGATCACCCAGATCGCGCCGTCGGGTTTCAGCAGCCGCCGCGCCGCCGCCAGCCACGCGCGCGTGAAATCGTCGTAGATCTTGAAGCTGTCGAACCGGTCCCAGGCGTCGTCCACCGCATCGACACGGGAATTGTCGGGGCGGTGGAGATCGCCGCGCAATTGCAGGTTGTAAGGCGGGTCAGCAAAGATCAGATCGACCGACTCCGCGGGAAGGGTGTTCATGACCTCGATGCAGTCACCATCGAGAATCGCGTTGAGCGAGAGCGCCGGGGCACTCGCACCAGGGGTCTTGTTCATCGTTTTCTGCCTCTGTCCCGGCGGATTGTCCGCTCGTTCTTGGCAGCAAGAATGAGTCAGAGGCGATTCGGTGTCAAAAGTATTTTTGAATCAGGGGGTTAGGTTTTTTCTTGATACAAGATATTGTGCACCGGCCTGAAGGATCGCCTATGGTGTGGGCTGACACCGATATCTCGGAGCGCCTGCAGATGCGCCCGAGAGCCATAACCGGCGTTGCTGTCCCATCCATAGCCCGGGTGCTGTTGCGCCAAATCCACCATGAGCGCGTCGCGGCACACTTTCGCCACGATCGAGGCCGCCGCGATCGAGAGGCAGCGCGCGTCGCCCTTGACCACGGATTGCGCCGCGCAGGGCAGGTCTTCGGGAAGGCTGTTGCCGTCGATCAGCGCGTGATCGACGCCGTCCAGCCCGCCCACCGCGCGACACATCGCGAGATGCGCGGCGCGCAAGATGTTGAGCCTGTCGATCTCGGCGACGCTGCAATGCGCGATGCTGACCTCGGCCGTGGCGTGGATGTCGGCGGCCAAGGCGACGCGCCGCCGGGCGGTCAACCGCTTGCTGTCCTGCAGGCCTGGCGGAATGCGGGCCGGGTCCAGGATCACCGCCGCCGCCGTGACCGGCCCGGCCAGCGGCCCGCGGCCGACCTCGTCCACCCCGGCAATGCGGGCAGCCCCGCCCCGGCGGGCGGCGTCTTCCAAGCTGAAATCGGGCGCCTCTGTCATGCCCCCGAAAGATCAGAGCTTGGTGTCCTCGGCAAGGTCACGATCCGGTTTCGCATCCCCCCGCCGTCGGTCGCGCATCGATCTGGATGCGGCGTCGCGCTTGATCACCATCAACTCAGACACGTCAAAGTAGGCGAGTTCGGCAATTCCGGGAATGTAGGGATCTTTGGTCATTTCAGGCCTCATCTTTCAAGGTGTGGCCTCCCTAGTTCGAAAATTACGCCATGCAGGCGCATGTCACAACGCTGATCAGGCCTGACCATAAAGACCCTCGGCCGGGTGCCACGCTTGGGCAACTTACGCGCTGACGGGGCGAGCGCCGCCCGGCCCCGTCATGCCGGTGCCCTGGCCTTTCAGTGCCGCATCCGGTCGATCCGGAAGCCGGCGTGGCGCAGGCAGCGCGGGGTGTAGCCGTGCCGCAGGTGGCGCGGTCCGCGGACCGAGATTTCGCAGCGCTCCGGCAGGCGGTTCGCATGGGCGTAATGGCGAGTCATGCAGCGCTTGCCGAACATCCGGACGTGGCCGTGGCGCGTGCGAACGCCGGTCAGGCAGCGGGCCGGCACGATCCGCCAGCCGGGATCGCGCCGCGTGGTCCGGGCGGTGTCGCGATCGTCGTTGTGCTGCGCGACCGCCGCCCCCAGCAGGAAAAGGCCCAGCAGGCCGATGACTTTCTCCTCATCCGACAGCGTCGCATGGGCGGGGGTGGCGGTCACGGTGGTCAATCCAAGGGTCAGGGCCAGCACGGCGGCCGAGGCTGTCTTCAACATGGGGGGCGGTCCTTTCGGTCAGGGCGTCGGCCCGCCGCGGGCCGATCGATGCCCCCATGCTGGCCGCGGCCCCACAGGTCGCTCAATATCGCGGCGCCGTTATCGGATGACGGGCGAGACAATCGGCGCGATATTGCATAGCATGGTTCCGAAAAGGCAGTGATCGCGCATGAAACACGGTTTTTCCCTTCTGGTTGTTGGCCTGATGGCCGCCGGCCCTGCCGGCGCCGATTGCTATGCCGACTACAAGGCCAAGCGCGACGATCCGCTGCGCCTGCATTACGGCGTTGCCGAGCTTCGCGGCGCCTGCACGACAGAGGGTGCGGCAGAAGAGCTTGCGCCGCGGCTTGCGGCCGATGACTGGCAATTGTTGACAATCCTCGGCGTCTTCAAGGCGGCCGGGTTGGAGGAAAGGCGGGACAGTGCGGGAGACTACTTCCTCCGCTATTGAGGCACGGCAATGGGGCAACCGGGTCGTGCTGGCGGGCATCGTCGCGATCGTGGCCATCCTCGCGTTGGCCGCCGCCGTCCTGTTTCTCAACCTGCCCGACGCCAATGCCTTCAACGCGCGGGTCGAGCGGCTGTTCGTCGAGAACGACATGCTGACCGGCCAAGCCGAGGTCAAGCTGCTGGAAATCCTCGCCCAGTCCGGCACGGCCTTCTCGGAAACGCTCGACAGCTATCGCTTCGTGATCTTCGTGCTGCTGGTCTTCGCCACCGCGCTGCTGATCGCCGCCGTGGCCTTCCTGGTGATGCTGATAGCGCTGAACCGCCGGATGAGCCTGATCGAACGACAGGGCATCGAGGTGAACACCCTTATGATCGCCCGAGACCAGAAAACGGTGATGCTCAACAATTTCGAGTTCAAGCTGACCGACGCCGCGATCGAGACGCTGGCGGTGCTGGCCGAGGCACGCATGGACGACGAGGTGCTGTCGGGCGCCGAGATCGAGGCGGTGATCTCGGGGCGCAGCGCCGCGCAATGCGACGAGGCCGCGGGCGCCACCCGCATCAAGCGCCTGCGCGACTCGCTCGGCAACCAGATGATAAGCGAACTGCTGGTAAAGAACGTGGCGCGCAAGGGCTACATGCTGGCCATCGACAAGGCCGTGATCCGCATGGTCTGAGGCCGCGGCGCTAGATTACCACGCTTTCGTCGAAGCGCTCGCCGCGCAGGATGCGGTCGATATGGAAGGGGCGCAGGTCGAGCGTGCGATAGCCCCCAAACGCTATCAATTCGGCCAGCCCCCGCCCCATGCCCGGGGCCTGTTGCAGTCCGTGGCCGGAAAACCCGTTCATGTAGAAGAAATTGCCCACCTCCGGGTCCGGCCCGAGGATTGCGTTGTGGTCGAAGGCGTTGAAGGCATAGTGCCCGGCCCATTCGTTGATGACCCGGATCGCCTCGAAGGCCGGGATGCGCGCGGCAAGCGCCGGCCATACGACGTCCATCCAGACGTCCGAATCCATCGCGAAATCGTCGGGGTCGGCGGGCAAATCCTCGGCAGTATGCCCCCCGGCCAGATAGGTGTCGGGGCCATCCTGCCTCACGTGCACGCCCGAGGGGTCGACGGTCAGCGGCAAGGTCGCGGGCAGGGTCCGTTCCGCCTTGAACACCCAGGAAAACCGCTTGCGCGGCTCCACCGGGATCGCGCGCCCCGCCATGGCGGCGACCCGGGCGGCGCGCGGCCCGGCGGCATTGACGACCGTTCCGCAGGCAATGCGCCCGCCGCCCGCAAGGCGCACCGCCTCGACCGCCGTTCCGGCGCGGCTCACCTCCAGCCCCGTGACCTCGCCCGCGACATACTCGACACCCTGCTCGCGGGCCTTGCGCCGGAACCATTCGAAGACGCCGCCGCCGTCCCAGTAGCCTTCATCGCGGGTATTGTGACTGCCCAGAACAATGTCGTCCAACGCGTAGAAGGGATAGGCCGCCGCTATTTCATCGGGCGTCATCAGGCGGGCCGGCACACCGCAGTCACGTTGCGCGGCGTGAGCGCGCCGCAGGCGGGTGGCACCGGACTGATCCCCGGCCAGGTAGAGATAGCCGAAGGCGTGTATCTGTTGATGGGGAACGCGCGCGTCACCACCCATGTAGGCCGGAAAATCGCGCAGCACCTCGGCCGTGTGTTGCGACAGGCGGATGTTGAGCGCATTTGCGAACTGCTGTCGGATACAGGAGTTCGTGTGCGCCGTGGAACACGACGCAAAGCCTGGGTCGCGCTCGACCACCAGGACAGATCCGTCGAAATCCGGCGCCACGGCCAGGTTCCAGGCCAGCGCCGAGCCCATCATGGCCCCACCGACGATCACGACATCGTAGCTGTCCCGTTGCGGGTCATTGGGAAACTGGGGCATGATCAACCACCGATGACGGGTCCGTTCAGCATGGCGTGTCCGCAAGGTCGCCGTAAAGGGCATTCGGCGCGCGCAGCATGTTCAAATGTGCCGGGCTTTGCTAGGCAGGGGCACGCAACCCGAGGGAAACGCCAGATGAGCACGCCGGTTCTTATCCTCAACGGCCCCAACCTGAACCTGCTTGGCCAGCGCGAGCCCGAGACCTACGGACGCGAGACGCTTCAGGATGTCGCGGCGCGCTGCGCGGGCGTGGCCGAGGACCTTGGGCTGAGCGTGGAGTTGCGCCAGTCCAATCACGAGGGCCAGCTGATCGACTGGATCCAGGAGGCCCGCACCGAGGCCGCCGGGATCATCATAAACCCGGGCGCCTATACCCATACCTCGATCGCGATCCTCGATGCGCTCAATGCCTACGAAGGGCCGGTGATCGAATTGCACATCAGCCAGGTGCACCGCCGCGAGAGCTTTCGCCACCAGTCTTACGTCAGCCGCCGCGCAGACGCTGTTATGGCGGGGGTCGGCGTGCACGGCTACGACCTGGCCCTGCGGCATATCGCGACCCTGCTGGCATGATGCTGGCGACCCCGGCAGGATTCGAACCTGCAACCTGCCCCTTAGGAGGGGGCTGCTCTATCCGGTTGAGCCACGGGGCCGCTGCGCCCTGAATGCCCGGATTGACGGGCTGGGGCAAGGGCTTGGACACGGCCGCCGAAGCGCGGTAACAAGGCGAACCAGACATTGCACAGGCCGGACAGTTGACCAGATCGAACAAGCGCCCGCTCACGCTGCGCGACGTCTCCGAGGCCTCGGGCGTCAGCGAGATGACCGTCAGCCGGGTGCTGCGCAATAAGGGCGACGTCAGCCGGGCCACCCGCGACCGGGTGCAGGATGCCGCCCGTGCCCTGGGCTATGTGCCCAACAAGATCGCCGGTGCGTTGGCCTCGCAGCGGGTCAACCTGGTGGGCGTCATCATTCCCAGCCTCAAGAACATGGTCTTTCCCGAGGTCCTGTCGGGCGTTTCGGCCGCGCTGGAGGGCACCGACCTGCAGCCCGTGGTCGGCGTGACGGACTATTCCCCGGAGAAAGAGGAAAAGGTCCTTTTCGAGATGCTGTCCTGGCGGCCCTCGGGGATCATCATCGCCGGGCTGGAACATACCGAGCCCGCCCGCGCCATGCTGGAACGCGCCGGTATTCCCGTTGTCGAGATCATGGATACCGACGGCGAGGCGGTGGATGCCAATGTGGGCATTTCCCATCGCCGCGCCGGGCGCCTGATGGGCGAGGCCATTTTCGAGGCGGGCTATCGCCGGATCGGGTTTCTTGGCACCAAGATGCCGCTGGACCATCGCGCGCGCAAACGCTTCGAGGGTCTGACCCGGGCGCTGGCCGGCCACGGAATCGAGATCGCCGACCAGGAATTCTATTCCGGCGGCTCGGCGCTGTCCAAGGGCCGCGAGATGACCGAGGCCATGCTGGCGCGCTCGTCGGACCTCGATTTCCTGTATTATTCCAACGACATGATCGGGGCCGGCGGCTTGCTCTACCTGCACGATGCGGGGGTCGATATCCCGGGCCGGATCGGGCTGGCCGGGTTCAACGGCGTAGAGCTGCTCGACGGTCTGCCGCTGCAGCTGGCGACCATGGACGCCTGTCGCGCCGACATCGGCGAGGCCGCGGCACGGATCATCGCCGACCGCAACGCGGGAACGGTCAAACAGGCCGGTCAGCGGATCGAGCTGGAGCCTAAGCTGGCACCGGGCCAGACGCTCCGGCGCGGATAGCGCAGGCGCCGGGCCCGGCCCGGAAAAAAAGCTGCAGGAGCGGGACACGTTTGATCTGCGTCAATGATCGCGCCCCGGCTTATGCAATAAATAACATGTTTACATGTTTCTCCGGTTGCAGCCGGAGAAGGGAACGCGGCGACTGCCCTGCGCAGCCGCCTCCCCTGCGGCGCCCCACCGGTTCCCTGGGTGTGTCGCGGGGGCGTTCCGAAAGACCCGAAGCGAACGGAGAGTGCCGTGCCCGACGATAAATCGCCCCTCGCCCACCATGCCGCCGCGCCCAGCCGCCGCGCGTTCCTTGGACTGGCCGCCGGCGGGGCCGCCTTCGCCGCCGCCGGGGCCGGGCGTGCCCAGCCGGTGCGGACAAGCGCGCGGATCGTCATCATCGGCGCCGGGGCCGGGGGCACGGCGCTGGCCAACCGCCTCGTCGATCGGCTTGACGGGGCCGAGATCACCCTGATCGACCCGCGCCCGCAGCACCTCTACCAGCCGGGGCTGTCGCTGGTGGCCGCGGGCCTCAAGCCCGCCGACTATGTCGTCTCGCGCACCGCGGACTGGCTGCCCGACAACGTGACGCTGATCGCCGAGAAAGCCGCCGCCATCGACCCCGAGGGCAAGACCGTCGCCACCGAGGGCGGCCGGACCCTCAATTACGATTTCCTCGTGGTCGCACCGGGGCTGATACAGGACTACGACGCCATCGCGGGATTCGACCTCGACATGGTGGGCGAGAACGGGATCGGCGCGCTTTACGCCGGGCCGGATCACGCCGCCCGCACGTGGCAGGCCGCCGCACGCTTTGCCGAAGAGGGCGGACAGGGCCTGTTCACCCGCCCGTCTACCGAGATGAAATGCGCCGGCGCGCCGCTCAAGCATACCTTCCTGATCGACGACATCGCCCGCCGGGGCGGCAATCGCGGCAAGGCGGAATTCCTCTATGCCGCGCCGCAGACTGCGCTTTTCGGGGTGCCCATCGTGGCCGAGAAGGTTCGGATGCTCTTCGGCGACCGCAACATCGACACGGCCATGCAGCACACCCTGCAGGCCATCGACCCCGGCGCCAAGCGCGCCACCTTCGCCGATGCCGATGGCGCGCCGGTCGAGATGGACTACGATTATATCCACGTGATCCCGCCCCAGCGCGCGCCCGAGGTGATCCGCCAGTCCGGCCTGTCGTGGGCCGACAAGTGGACCGACCAGGGCTGGGTCGCATGCGACCAGCACAGCCTGCGCCACCTGCGCTACGACGACATCTGGGCGCTCGGCGACGTGGCCGGCGTGCCCAAGGGCAAGACCGCCGCCAGCGTCAAGTGGCAGGTGCCCGTGGTCGAGGACGGCATCGTCAGCGCCATCGCGGGCCGGGACCCGACCGAGCGCTACAACGGCTACACCTCCTGCCCGATGATCACCCGTGTCGGGCGCGCCATGCTGATCGAGTTCGACTACAACAACGACCTGACGCCCTCGTTCCCGGGCTTCATCGCCCCGCTGGAGGAACTCTGGATCAGCTGGCTGATGAAAGAGGTCGCGCTCAAGGCCACCTACAACGCGATGCTGCGCGGCCGCGCGTAAGGAGAGATCGACATGCAAGAGCTTACCCTCGGCACCCTCATCGCCGTCTTCGAGGAGATCTTCGGGCGTGGCCTGTTCTGGATCATGGTCGCGCTGGCCGGGCTGGTGACACTGGCCTATGCCTACGTGCTCGTGCGCGACCACGCGGTCAGTTGGCGCAAGTTCCTCTGGGCGCAGCTTTCCATGCCGCTGGGCGCCGTGGCCGCGGTCTGGTTCCTGCTGGCCATGACGGACTCGCGCCTGTCCGACATGGGCGGCCCCATCGACGTGATCGTCCTGCTGGGTGTGGGCGCCCTGGGCGCGGTCGGGCTGGCGATCCTGGTCTATACCGTGCAATCGCTGCTTCGCCCACCAGCGCGGGACCGCTAGGGCCTCTTCCACTGGCGCGCGGCCGCTGCTAGGACACGTCCGACCGTCGCAAAGAGAGGCCCGCGCGCCATGACCTTCGACCGTTCGATCAAGATCGCCCCTTCGATCCTGTCGGCCGACTTCGCCGATTTCGGCCGCGAGATCTGCGCGATCGAGGCGCAGGGCGCCGATTGGGTCCATGTCGACGTGATGGACGGCCACTTCGTGCCCAACCTGACCTTCGGGCCACCGGCAGTGGCCGCCGTTCGGCACCATGTCACCACAGTGATGGACGTGCACCTGATGATCGCGCCAGTCGATCCGCATATCGACGCCTACGCGACCGCCGGGGCCGACATCCTGACCGCCCATGTCGAGGCCGGCCCGCATATCCACCGCACCCTGCAGGCCATCCGGGCCGCCGGAATTAAGGCGGGCGTCGCGCTCAACCCCGGCACCCCGGCCGAGGCCGTCGCGCACCTGCTGGACCTGACCGATCTGGTCTGCGTCATGACGGTGAACCCCGGCTTCGGCGGGCAGAAGTTCATCGACATGAGCGACAAGGTGCGCGCCCTGCGCGCGATGATCGGCGACCGCCCCGTCCACATCGAGATCGACGGCGGCATCGACCCCGCAACAGCACCGCTTGTCACCGCGGCCGGGGCCGACGTGCTGGTGGCCGGCTCGGCGGTGTTTCGCGGCGGCTCCGCCGATGCCCCCGCCGCCTACGGCGACAACATCCGCGCCATCCGCGCCGCCGCTACAGGGTAGTTCAACCTGGCACGTTCGTCCCGCTTACCCCTGAAGGCAACTCTTAGAAGAGCGCGTTTTCACGATACCGTTTGACGGCAACGTGGCCATGTCGCTGGCTGTTGTCACGGTCGCAACCGCGCCGATCGGCGCCCCGGCGCATCCCGTGACCGAGGGCAGCAGAACACATGGCGTTCATTTCTTTTCGGATCACGTGGAGCGCCACCCTTGCATGTTGCGGTTTGATCCATGGTGCATGATCGACCTCTGATACAATGTTGCCTTGCTGTCTGGCGCGGGCGAAAGCTATCCCAAGGCGCTGCGCGGCAAGACCCTGTAGTCGACGTTCCATTGTTCGATGGGAATTCGCGCGTCTCTGAGCGCACGGAGGGTTACACCGTTGAGCTCCGCGTTTCGGAGTCTGTCAGCGAAGTTCTCGCAGAGACCATTCTCCCGGGGTGGTCCCGGCGCGATGAATTTGGCACCGACGGCCGCGACCTGCTCCGGCACTTTGCGGGCAATGCATATTGGACCTTTATCCGCTCGGCTGATCGAGGGAGAACCGCGCAGGATGAACAGGTCGGTCGGCGTATCCATGATGTCAGTGGCGTTGCGCTTACGCCCGACAGGGATAATGCAGGCCCCTTTGATGATTGCGTCGATCATGTTGGGCGTGCGGCCGGTCACGGCCGTCCTCGGTCCCGTCCTGAGCGACGTCCCGCGATCGGACATGGTCGGATGCTCCGGCCGAGGTCGGGCGCACGCGTGTTCGTTGCGCCACAGACGACCTTTCCAGGATTTTTCCGCGGGTCCTTCAGCACCCCGCACACCGCCAGACGCGTTCGACACGCCTGTGCGTGATATGCCAACCTGCGTCGGCCAGTTACCGTTCGATACCCGTGGCGCCCTTACTGGGACGCCAACTCAAGAGATCCGCAATGCGCCGCCCCTTGTCAGAACGGTCTTGCGGCCCCTTGCGTCGGGTTGACCGCTGCTGTCCCAATCTACGGCTGGCGCGGCGCGCCACTCAGGGGCTGGCGGGGAAAGCAGAGATCGTGGCGCGGACCGTGCCTTGCACACTGCCGATGTCGGAGCCTAGGAATTGCCAGAACTGGCCGGTCTGGTTCGCTGGCAGGATGGCGTTATCGGGGATAAGCGCGGCGGTGCTGAGCGGCTGCGGGCTGGTCAGTGCCATGACGAGAAAGCGCGCCCCGGCGTCGGCCCCGCTGCGCGTTATGAAGGCGTTCAGCGCGCGGCGCGATCCGGGCCCCCAGATGCCATCAACCCCGACCCGGTAACAGCCCAGCCGTGCCAGCTCGGTCTGGACCGCGCGCGGCAGATCGTCAGGGGCAAAGAAAAGGTCGGTCACGTCCTTGCCGGTTAACCGAGAGCCGCGGCCGAGCGCGGGCGCCGCGCGTAGGGTCCGCGAGGGATCAAGCGCGGTGGGCACGAAGCTTTCGCGGCTCGCCTGGATGCGGGCGATCGGAGCGTCGGCCACCGCCGGGCTGATCTGCGCGTCCCGCGCCGCGACGGCGGCGACAGTCACCCCGCGCGATGCGGGCTGGGCTGCAGGGGTGGATTGCTCAGGAGCGGTTTCCGACGCCGTCTCGTCGTCCTCGATATACTCGAACGTGAATCGCGGTGTCTCGGTTGTCGTGGCCCCCGCGGCCTGATCAGCATCGGCTGTCGCCATGGGTTCGTCCGGAGAGGGAGTGTCGGTGCCGTCAGTGACGCCGTCACCCGGATCAACCGGTTCAGCCGCGGCCGTCTCGGCGGTGTCAGCGGGCGGCGCGTCTGCGAGTGGGTCGGATGCGGCGGTGTCTGCAGTCTTTCCGGTCCGGTCAATCGAGGCGGTATCGGCGGCTTGCCCGGCGCTATCCGTGGTTGCGGTTGGATCGAGATTGCGGGCGACCGTCGCCGGGTCGAGCCGCGCGCCCTGACTGCGCCAGATATCGAGCAGGAATTCCTGCCGCGCCTCGGGCAATGCCGCGAGCCGGGCGAAATCCTCCGCGTCGGGCTGAAACGGATGCAGAAAAAGAGGTTCCGAAAGGCTCGACCTGATCCATGGGGTCTGACGCCCGTCGCTCGTACTGCTTATGCGAGCAGCGAGGTCCTGAAGCGCCGGCTCCAACGGCTGACCGGAGAGGGCGAACACCTCGCCAAGTTCGAGTGTGAAATCGGTTCCCGTCTCGCCCGATATCCGGCCGCCGGGTTGCGTGGCCATCACCAGAATTGCGTCGCGGACAGTTGCGGGCACACCGAGCCCGGATGCCATCCGTGCGGCCAATGGCGGCGTCAGGTCGATGCGGCGATTTGCGTCCAGCACAACGACCGCCGGTCGCGCGCCAGTTGCGAGCCGGTCCAGAAGCGGGGCCAGCGCCAGCCCTTTGGCAGCTGCCGTGCCAGGGTCGTCAAGCGGCAGGTCAATCGGGGCGATCAGGTTGGTGCCGTCAACGCGCAGCCCGTGACCGGCGAAGTAGAACAGAACCACGTCGGCGTCGGCAGCGCGGTTGGCAAAGCTGTCAAACGCCGCTGAAAAGGTGGCGCGATCGCTGTTAAGCAGCAATGATACCTCGAATTGCTGCTGCTCCAGCTGCGCGGCAATTTCTCGTGCATTTCGGCCGGCTTGCGGTCGCGGTGTTAGCGCGTCGTAATCGGCGTTTCCCACAACCAAGGCCAACCGTGTGCCCTCGGCACGGGCCACCGCACCGAGCGCAACCAGTGCCGCGCCGAGTATCAGGGCGTTCAGCAATGCCCCCGGGCGACAGCGACGGCGACCATTGACTAGGCGGGCGACCATTGACGACGCGTCCATCTTTATCCGAGTGCAGCTTATCGGAATTGTCCCGCCATGACGAGTCCCGCCGCGGCCTGTTGGCCAAGGGTTTGCCGGATTGTCTGGCGGCTGCTACCGTCCTAGGCGCAAGCTTTACGTCGTCTGGATTCCCGTATCATGCTCACCTGTCTGTCCCGATCAGCCGCCCTGCAGAGCGAGGCGCTCGTCCGATGAACCTGGAAGAATGTCTCGCACCGCTCTCCGAAGAGGACAGCTGCGGCCCCGATCTGTACGAGAAAGGTGACAGCGCCTTCGAAAGCTACCTGCTCGACGCCGAGGAACGGCTGCCGCAGAGCTTTTTCGGGGGCGATGGCAACCCGCGTCTTGCTCCGGGCGGGATCGACCTCGGGGCCGAGTGGGAACGGGTGGCCGGGCTTCTGGCGCGTTCGCGCGACCTGCGGCTATTGGCCAGCTACGCGCAGTTCTGTGCGTTGGCGCGCGACCTCGCGGCGCTTGCAGATTGTCTGGACCTGATGGCCGGCTTGCTCGAGGCGTTCCCCGACGCTGTACATCCGCGCATTGCAGAGGACATCATCGACCGAAACAATGCGCTCGAGCTTTTGGCCAGCCGTGCCACGGTCATCATGCCGCTGGAATTCACGCCGCTTGTGCGCGACCGACGGCTGCTCGATATCAGCCTTCGCAAGATCCTGCTGGGCCGTGGCGAGCGAGAACCGCAAGGCGATGAGGAGCCCGGCGATGCCGAGGCGATGGTCGCGGCGTTGCGCGCAGCGGAAAATGCCGATGCGGTGGCAGCGAACCATGCCGCGCTGACGCGCATCAAACAGGCGGTGGGTCGGCTCGAGGCGGTCTGCCTGACGAACGAGGCCCAGCCTTTTCGGCCCAATCTAGAGGATCTGCACGCACGGCTCGACGAGCTGATGACGCTGCTGGCCGAGGCGCGCCCGAAACTCGGGGACGGGTCTGACGATGAAACTACGGAAGCGGGCGAAGGCGATGATGTGCCCGCGCACACCGGTGCCGATGCGGCAGAGCCGGATACAGTGCCGGCGGCGGCCCCCGGGCGTATCGCGGACATGGCGCAGGCGCGCGCGGCGCTCGAGGCGCTAGAGACCTATTTCCGCACCCGCGAGCCGTCCTCGCCCAGCCTCATCTTGGTGCGCCAGGCCCGCAATCTCGTCGGGCGTCCGCTGATAGAGGCGATGGAGATCCTGGTGCCGGAAATGTCGGCGCGAGCGCGCATCGATTTCGGCCGCGAGAGCGGCTTCTTGCTGGGCATGGACCGGATGCGCGCCCTGTCGGAGATGGACAGCGAAGGCGAGGTGGCAAGCGCCGATCCCGCCGAATTCGCCTTGTCGGACCGCAAGGAGGCTGGGGCGCTGATGAGCGCGCTCGAGGCGTATTATACCAGTTATGAGCCCTCGAGTCCGATCCCGGTCCTGCTCACGCGCGCGCGACTCTCTCAACCAGAGCTTTACAGCCATCCTGGCTGAATTCCTGCCCGCGCCGGAATGAACGCTTCCCATGGATGATGCCGGGTGGCCGGCGGCCGACGCCCGGTTGGCTTCGATTGCAGCACGGCTTGGCGCTCTCAATGGACTCACCTCGGCCACGGTGTATGGCAGCGCTGCGGAAACCGACGTGCCACGACGCCAGGTTTCGCCGGCTCGCGCGGGAAAAGCTGGTCATCACACTGGGTATGCGGAAAGCGTTTGTGACCAGCATCCGGTGATCGTCGGCCAGCAGCGGCGCAGCCGTTTGTAGGTCCGACCCTCATTGAGGTCCCGGTGTCCCCATCGATCCGAGCGGGCGATATAATCATCGCAGCTCGATACGGAGGTTCCTGAAAGCGCCGATACGGGCTGAGACATCAGGTTACGGGCCCCCGCCGGCGCAGAAGACTATCGCAAACTGGCACGAGGGAGATCAGCATTACCAGGATCAGAACCGCCCAGTCAGCCCGTCACGCCAAACCGACCACGCGCGTCCTAGCAATTTACTGCAGCGTAGACGCTTGCAGCTAAGTTTCTGGAAACAGTGGTGAGCCGTGCAGGATTCGAACCTGCGACCCACTGATTAAAAGTCAGTTGCTCTACCAACTGAGCTAACGGCCCACTGAACCGCGTCTTTAGAAAGGGCATGGGCAGGGGTCAACCCCGGAATCGATACTATCGCTGGATTCGCCTCGCAGCCTCTACTATACGCCCCCGCATGGGCGTGACGGACCGCAAATCATTGGCCTTCATGAAGATGCACGGGCTCGGCAACGACTTTGCCGTCATCGACGCGCGGGCGGGTGCCCCGTGGCCGTCAGAGGCAACGATCCGGGCCATGGCCGACCGGCACAGGGGCATCGGCTTTGACCAGCTTGCCGTGATCGCGACAGCGGACGAGGCGGACGCCCATCTTACCTTCTACAACGCCGATGGCTCGCGCTCGGCGGCTTGTGGCAATGCGACCCGCTGCATCGCGCGGCACCTCATGGACGAAAGCGACATGTTGGCACTGACCCTGGCCACCGCCCGGGGGCAGCTGGCCGCGCGCGACGCGGGCGATGGCCTCACTTCGGTCAACATGGGGGCGGCCCTGACCCGCTGGGACGCGGTGCCGCTGGCCCGCGAGATGGACACGTTGGAATTGCCCCTCGACGGAACCCCGACCGCCACCGGCATGGGCAACCCGCATTGCACCTTCTTCGTGGCGGATGCCGAGGCCGTGGACCTGGCCGCGCGCGGCCCCGAGATCGAGCATCATCCGCTGTTTCCTGAGCGCACCAACGTGCAGTTCGTCCATGTGATCGGGCCGGATCACCTGCGCATGCGGGTCTGGGAACGCGGCACAGGGATCACCCTTGCCTCCGGCTCGTCGTCCTGCGCCACGGCCCATGCCGCGCACCGGCGCGGGCTGACGGGCCCGGACGTGCGCCTCGAGCTTGACGGTGGGACGATCCATGTGCGCATCGCCGCGGACGGCATCTGGATGACCGGGCCGACGGCGCATGTCTTCGACGGGGTCTGGCATGGCTGAGGCCCCGCAATTCACCACGCTGGGCTGCCGCCTCAACGCCTACGAGACCGAGGCGATGACGGACCTGGCCCGGCAGGCCGGGCTGGGCGAGGCCATGGTGGTGAACACCTGCGCCGTCACCGCCGAGGCCGTGCGCAAGGCGAAAAAGGAAATCCGCCGCCTGCGCCGCAGCAATCCCGCGGCGCCGCTGATCGTCACCGGCTGCGCCGCCCAGACCGAGCCCGAGACCTTCGCCGCCATGCCCGAGGTGACCCGCGTCATCGGCAACACCGAGAAGATGCAACCCGAGACCTGGGCCGGGCTGGCCCCTGACCTGATCGGCCGGACCGAAACAGTGCAGGTCGACGACATCATGTCGGTGCGCGAGACGGCCGGCCACCTGATCGACGGGTTCGGCACCCGCAGCCGCGCCTATGTGCAGGTGCAGAACGGCTGCGACCACCGTTGCACCTTCTGCATCATCCCCTATGGCCGGGGCAACTCGCGGTCGGTCCCGGCGGGGGTCGTAGTGGACCAGATCAAGCGGCTGGTGGGCAAGGGCTTCAACGAGGTCGTGCTGACCGGAGTGGACCTGACAAGCTGGGGCGCGGACCTGCCCGCGCACCCGCGCCTGGGCGATCTAGTCATGCGAATCCTTAAACTTGTGCCCGACCTGCCGCGCCTGCGCATCTCCTCCATCGACTCGATCGAGGCGGACCCGGCGCTGATGCAGGCCATCGCGGACGAGCCGCGCCTGATGCCGCATCTGCACCTGTCGTTGCAGCACGGCGACGACCTGATCCTGAAACGGATGAAGCGCCGCCACTTGCGCGACGACGCCGTCGCCTTTTGCGACGAGGCGCGCCGCCTGCGCCCGGACATGACTTTCGGTGCCGACATCATCGCCGGCTTCCCCACCGAGTCCGAGGCGCAGTTCGAAAGTTCGCTTAAGCTGGTCGCGGACTGCGGCCTGACCTGGCTGCACGTCTTTCCCTATTCCAAACGGGCGGGCACCCCGGCGGCGCGCATCCCCGACCAGGTGCCCGGCCCGGTGATCCGCGAGCGCGCGGCGCGGCTGCGCGCGGCCGGGGCGGACCGCGTGCAGGCACATCTGGCCGAGCAGGTCGGTCGGACCCATTCGGTGTTGCTGGAAAACAGCCGGATGGGCCGGACCGCGCAATTCGCCGAGGTCGCCTTTGACGCGGACCAGCCCGAGGGCGAAATCGTGACCGCCCGGATCACAGGCACGGCCGGAGAGCGGCTGGTCGCCTGACCGCCGCAGGGCCCGGGCCGCCGACGCGCTGAACGCCGCCGCCCTGCGCCCCGACGCGCGCCAGCTGGCTGCGCTGATGCGCGAGCCGCCCCACGAGGAGGTGTAGAGTGGAAAGGGGCTTTCGCTGCGCGATTCCCCAGGGCCTACCGGCGGGGCGAAGCGGACCTCGTCGCAGCTCGCGCCAAGGTCCGCTTTTACTGTTGTCCCCCAGTGCAAGAGCGCCGGGCCAGCATGAGTTTGGCGTATTGCGTAGCCTATTGACGCTCGCGCGTTACGCGGCCTTCTCCCCGAAAGCGCGCGCCAGGTTCAATACGCGGCGACGCGGCAAGAACGGCACGAGCCAGTTCATGGTAAAACGCAGCTTGCGGTCGTTGATGACAAGCAAGTCTCCTCGCGTCATCGCGTCATAGCCGATGCGGGCCACGTCCGGTGCCGTTGCGACGCCCTGTTGCACACCGTTCATATCTGTCATGTCGCCACGCTCGAAGAACTCGGTTGCCACGGCCCCCGGTGCCAGGTTCGTCACTGTAATGCCCTTTTCTTCAAGCTCGTTCGCCAAGGCGAGACTGAATGAATTCACGAAGGCTTTGCTCGCATGGTAGGTCGCTTGGAGAGGGCCCGGGATCATGCCCGCCGTCGACCCGACATTGAGAATGCGGCCGCTCCCACGCGCGATCATTTCGGGCAGGACCAGATGCGTAAGCGTCATGAGCGACTTGAGATTCACCTCCACGATGCCAAGCGCGGTGTCCAGATCAATGTCGGCGAACGCGCCGTGTTGGCTGAAGCCCGCATTATTGATCAGGATATCCACCGTCAGGCCGGCTGCCTTGATATCCGCATGAAGGCGCTTGGTTCCCTCCACGCTGCCGAGGTCGGCCGAAAAAACATGCGCCGTGATGCCATGGGCCTGTTCGAGTTCTGACTTAAGTTCGTCCAGCGCGGTCTGGCGTCGGGCGACAAGGATGACATCCCCACCGGCTTTTGCGTGCAGTCGGGCGAGTTCCTTGCCAATCCCGGCGGAGGCTCCGGTGATAAGTGCTGTATTGGTCTTCATCGTTTTTCCTTGCAGTTTGTCGGCGCTTGTTTACCCATGTATACGATCGCTTACATATAGCCGCTGCCTGAGTCAACAAGTGCTTACAAAAATGGGTGACGCCATGCAGGAAGATCAAACTCAACCCGACACCCCGAAACGCCGGAATGCCGAAGCAACGAAGGAGGCGATCCTTTCAGCGGCGCAGCGTCTGTTCAGCGCCCATGGCTACGATGGCGTTGGCACGCGCGAGATCGCAGCACAGGCCGGGTGCAATGTGGCGCTCGTCAGTCGCTATTTCGGATCAAAGACGCACCTGTTTCGCACGGCGCTCAAGGGCTGTGTGGATTTCGATCCCATGCTGGCGCTTCCCCGCGAACACTTTGCGGAAGCCCTCGCCGATCACCTGCTGTCCAAGGAAAAGAACCTTGCTGCTGCCGATCCCATGTACGCGGCGTTGCGCTCTTCCACCTCGCCGGAAGCGACCCTGATTGCGCGCGAGGAACTCAGCGACCGGATGACCCGTGTCTTGGCGGACTACCTGGGCGGCGGTCCGCAGGCGGAACGGACAGCTGCGCTGATCCTGAGCTTGATGGCCGGTTTTGATGTCGGGCGTCATCTTATTGGAAACCACGCCCTGGAACCCGTTCACGATCAGCATTTGCGTCCAATGCTGGCCGCGGCGATACGCGCAGTCATTGAAGCCGAACCTGAGGATCTGCCGAACGGCTGAAGGCACTTCGCCGCACAGCCTCGGGACAGGAACAAGATGACGCTCTGCGGCTGGCTTCAAGGGCCGGCGATTGCTGGCAATTGAACCTCCCCATCCAGACCATGGCCCAACACGCCAACCTGCACTACACTGACACACCGACGAATCCCGCAAGGACCGCTCCCATGAAACTCATCTGCGCCTCCGCCTCTCCCTATGCGCGCAAGGTGCGCGTGTTGATCCGTGAGGCGGGCCTCGAGGAGGCCATTTCCGAGCAGGCGGTGACGACAAGCCCTCTGGACAGCGCGCCTCAGGCCCTGGCCGCCAATCCGCTGGGGCGCATTCCGGCGCTGATCCGGGCCGAGGGACCGGCGCTATACGACAGCCGCGTAATCTGCCGCTACATCGACAGCCTGGCCGAGACCACCTTCTACCCCGAGGCCCGCCTGTGGGAGGTCCTGACACTGGAGGCGACGGCCGAAGGCATCCTCGACAGCGCCGTGGCCATGACCTACGAGGCCCGCCTGCGCGGCGACGCCGCCTGGCCGGACTGGATCGAGGCGCAATGGGCCAAGATCGACCGTGCGCTCGACGCGCTCGAGGCGCGCTGGATGAGCCACCTGTCCGGCCCCGTGACCATCGGCCAGATCGCCACCGGCTGCGCGCTGGCCTACCTCGACTTGCGCCAGCCGGACCGCGACTGGCGTGCGCAGCGCCCTGCCCTGGCCGACTGGGCCGGGCGATTCTCGGCCCGGGCGACGATGCGTGCCACTACTGCGGAGTGAGCCCGCGCAGCGCACCGGACCCCGTCATCGCGACAATTTGGCCCTCTGGACAGGGGTGCCACACGCCGCATCTGTTCCCTGCGACCGATTGGAAACTGGACTGCACCCGCATGGGGCGCTAAAAGCTGCGAGAATATCGCCATCTCAGGCGGCCCAAGACGATGCGAATGGCCCAGTCCCCCGGCCGGGCGTGAAGGAAATCGGAGTAGAACACCGTGTCAAACGCAGAAGACCACGAAGGAACCCGCCGCGACTTCATCTATTACGCGACCGCCGGGGCCGGCGCCGTCGTGACCGGCGCCGCCGTCTGGCCGCTGGTCAACCAGATGAACCCCTCGGCGGACGTGCTTGCGCTGGCCTCGATCCGGGTCGACGTCAGCACCGTCACCGCGGGCAGCCAGATGACCGTGCTGTGGCAGGGCAAGCCGGTCATCGTGCGCCGTCGCACCGAAGAGGAAATCGCCCGCGCGCGCAGCATTGACGACGTCGAGAGCCTGCCCGACCCGATGGCCCGCAACGAGAACCTCTCGACCGAAGTCGCCGCACTGGACGAAAATCGCACCCTCGACGAGGCTGGCGAATGGCTGGTCCAGATGGGCGTCTGCACCCACCTTGGTTGCGTGCCACTGGGCAACAATGCCGGTGATTTCGAGGGCTGGTTCTGCCCCTGCCACGGGTCGCACTACGACGCATCGGGCCGCATCCGGAAAGGACCGGCCCCGGAAAACCTTCCGATCCCCGTCGCATCCTTCGTCGACGACGTCACCATTCAGCTGGGTTAAGGAGAGCCGAAGATGTCCGGAATCCCCCACGATCACTACGAGCCGAAGTCCGGCGGCGCAAAGTGGCTAGAAAGCCGCTTGCCCGTCATCGGACTGATCCACGATACCCTCAAGATTCCCACACCCAAGAACCTGAACTGGATGTGGATCTGGGGGATTGTCCTGACGTTCTGCCTGGTGCTTCAGATCGCCACCGGCGTGGTGCTGGTGATGCACTACACCCCGCATGTGGACATGGCCTTTGCCAGCGTCGAGCACATCATGCGCGACGTGAACGGCGGACAGATGATCCGGTATTTCCACATGAACGGCGCGTCGCTGTTCTTCGTGGCGGTCTACCTGCACATCTTCCGCAGTCTCTACTACGGCTCCTACAAGGCCCCGCGCGAGGTCACCTGGATCATCGGCATGCTGATCTACCTGCTGATGATGGGCACTGCTTTCATGGGTTACGTGCTACCCTGGGGGCAGATGTCGTTTCACGGCACCGCCGTCATCACTGGCCTGTTCGGCGCCATCCCCTTCGTCGGCGAGGCGATCCAGACCTGGCTGCTCGGCGCCTCGTCGGTGGGTCAGCCCGCGCTGAACCGGTTCTTCTCGTTGCACTACCTGTTGCCCTTCATCATGGCCGGGCTGGTGATCGTTCACATCTGGGCCTTCCACTCGACCGGCAACAACAACCCCACCGGGGTCGAGGTGCGCCGCACCTCCAAGGCCGAAGCCGAGAAGGACACCCTGCCGTTCTGGCCCTACTTCGTGATCAAGGACCTGTTCGCGCTGGCGATCATCCTGGCCGTCTTCGTTGCCGTCGTCGGCTTCATGCCCAACTATCTGGGCCACCCCGACAACTACGTCGAGGCCAACCCGCTGGTGACGCCCTCGCACATCGTGCCGGAGTGGTACTTCCTGCCGTTCTACGCGATCCTGCGCTCGTTCACCGCGGATGTCTGGGTGGTGATGTTCGCCGAGTGGATCTCCTTCGGGATCATCGACGCCAAGTTCTTCGGTGTGCTGGCCATGTTCGGCGCAATCGTCGTGATGGCGCTGGCGCCCTGGCTGGACACCTCGTCGGTGCGGTCGGGCCGGTACCGCCCGATGTTCAAGTGGTGGTTCGCCCTGCTGGTCGTGGACTTCATCGTCCTGATGTGGGCCGGTGCCATGCCGGCCGAGGGTATCTACCCGATCATCGCCCTGATCGGGTCAGCCTACTGGTTCGCCTACTTCCTGGTCATCCTGCCCCTGCTTGGCGTGATTGAGAAGCCGGAAACCCCGCCGCAAACCATCGAGGAAGACTTCAACGCCCATCACGCGGCAGAGGACACGCCGGGCCGCCCCGTCGCCTCGCCGGCCGAGTGAGAAAGGACCGCACGACAATGATCCGCACACTCACCCTCTCTGCCGCTGTCGCCCTCGGGCTGGCCACTGGTGCCAGCGCCGCGGGTGGCGAGGCGCAGGTTACCGATTACGCCTTCTCCTTCGAGGGGCCCTTCGGCTCTTTCGACCAGTTCCAGCTGCAGCGCGGCCTTCAGGTCTACACCGAGGTCTGCTCGGCCTGTCACGGGATGAAATACGTCAACTTCCGCAACCTCAGCGACGAGGGCGGGCCGGACCTGCCCGAGGACCAAGTCCGGGCTTACGCGGAACAGTTCTTCATGAGCGACTTCCAGGCGCCTGAGAACCAGGATCTGATCGACCCCGAAACCGGCGACCAGAAGACCCTGACCCCGGCCGACCACTTCCCGGCCAACAACACCCAGGGCGCGCCGGACCTGTCGCTCATGGCCAAGGCCCGCGCCGGGTTCAGCGGCCCCTATGGCACCGGCATCTCGCAGCTGATCAACGGCATGGGCGGGCCGGAATACATCGCCTCGCTGCTGACCAGCTACACCGGGGAAACCAAGGACGAGGCCGGCACGGTCCTTTACGAGAACAAGGCCTATCCCGGCGGCTACATCAACATGGCCCCGCCGCTTTATCCCGACGGTGTTGTGTACGAGGACGGCACCGAAGCCACGGTCGAGCAGCAGGCGAAGGACGTCGCCGCCTTCCTGATGTGGACCGCCGAGCCCAAGATGATGGCCCGCAAGCAGGCCGGCCTGACCGGCGTCATCTTCCTGACGGTGCTGGCGGTGCTGCTCTATATGACGAACAAGCGCATCTGGGCGCCCCACAAGAAGGGCACTCGCGAGACCTGAGGGTAGCGCAGTACCGGATGAGGAAGGCCCGCCATCCCCGGCGGGCCTTTTCATTTGCCCAGATAGGCGCGGAGCGGGCCGGAGGGATCGTCCAGCACCTCGGCCACGGGGCGCGGCCGGGACACCTGCCCTTCCGTGACGACGCAGATCGCATCCGCCTGCGCGGCATCCTCGGGATCGTGGCTGACAAACAGCACCGTGCGCCCGGCCCCGCCGAGGACGTCCCGGCACAGCGCCATCATGTCGCGCCGCTGCCCCGGCCCGAGGGCGGCAAACGGTTCGTCCAGCAGCACCACGGGTTTGTCCTGCAACAGCACGCGCGCCAGCGCCGCCCGGCTTTGCTGGCCCCCCGACAGGGTGCCGGGCATCCGACGTCCCATGCCGCCCAGGCCGACGCGGGCCAAAGCATCCTCGACGCGGCGGGTCTCCTCGGCCGAGGCCCGCGCCCGGGTCGTCAGGGCCAGCGCCAGGTTGCGCGCCACGTCCAGGTGCGGGAAAAGGTTGTTGTCCTGAAACAGCATCGCGACCGGCCGCTCGGCCGGGGGCAGATCGTCGATCCGCGCCCCCGCCCAGCGCAGTGTGCCGGCGCTCAGCGGCACGAAGCCGGCAATGGCGTTCAGGGCCGTTGTCTTGCCCGACCCCGAGGGCCCCAGTAGCGCCACGAAACGGCCGGTTTCGACAGACAGGTCCGCCGCAAGGTCGAAGCCGCCCAGCGCAATCGAGATGCTCTCAAGTTTCAGCGCCAATGCGGCCTCCGCGATCAAAGAGCCAGAACAGCCCCAGGCTCAGCGTGACCAGCAGCAGCGCCGCCCCCGACGCCGCCTCGGTCTGGTAGGCGCCCATCAGGCGGAACATCGCCAGCGGCAGCGTCTCCTGCCCGCCCGAGGCAAAGAGCGTGATGACCCCCAGGTCGCCCATCGACAACGCCGCCGCCAGCCCGGCGGCGAACCCGAGGGGCCGGCGGATGCGCGGCAGGATCAGAACCCGCATGCGCGCCCAGCCGCGCAGGGCCAGCCCGTCGGCCAGCCGGCCGAACTGCGCCTCGGCGTCGTCGCGCGCCGCGGCCAGGATGCGCACCGCGAAGGGCAGCGCGAACAGCGCGTTCATCAGCGCCGTGACCGGCAGCGCCACGCTGGCAGGCCGGACAAAGGGGAAGACAACGATGAACAGCCCCGTGCCAAGCACCAGCGCCGTCACCGACAGCGGCACCACCGCCACCGCCCGCGACCAGCCCCGGCCATGGGTGACGATGGCCAGGGCCAGCGCCATGCAAAGCCCCGTCGACAGCAGCGCGACCGCAAGCGACCGCAAGGCTGCCAGCAAGACCGAGCCGGGCATCTGCGCCAGCCCCGGCACCCCGGACAGCAGGATCGCGCCCATGGGCAGGGCCAGGAACAGCGCCGCCGCCGCCAGCATCGCCGCATCCCGGCTGACCGCGCCGTCCCAGCGCGCGACCGTGCGGTCCAGCCCCGCCCCCAGCGCGTCGGGCACATCCACCAGCAAGAGCGCGCCCAGCGCGACCGCACAAACGCCAAGCTGCACCAGCGCGAGGGAGGCCGCGCCGCGCAGGTCGAACTCGAAGCGCACGGCCTGGTAGATCGCCAGCTCCAGCGTCGTCGCCTGCGGTCCCCCGCCCAGGATCAGGGCGACGGCGAAACTGGTGGTGCAGACAAGAAAGATCACCGCGAAGGCCCCCGGCACCGCGCGCCGCAGCATCGGCCATTCCAGCAGCCGCCCCACCGGCTGGCCCAGTTGCGCCGCCACGCGGAAGCGTTCCGCCGGGATGGCCAGCCAGCCGTGCAGCAGCATGCGCACCGCAAGCGGCAGGTTGAAAAAGACATGGGCAAGGATCACGCCATGAGCCCCGTAGATCGAGACGGGCGGCAGACCCAGCCCGCCCAGCACGGTATTGACCAGCCCCGCACGGCCGAAGATGGCCAGCAGCCCCATGACCGCAACGATCACCGGCAGAACGAAGGGCGCGCCCAGCAGGGTGATCAGCGCGCTGCGCCCGCGAAAGCGCCGCCGCGCCAGCGCGCGCGCGACGGGAATAGCCAGCCCCACGCTCAGCGCCGCCGAGACCAGCGCCTGCCACACGGTAAAGCGGAGCGCCGCCCAATCGGCGGCACCCAACCCGGCGATCCCCCCGGCCGTCCGGATCACGGCCCCGACGGGGATCGCGATCAGGGCCAGAACGACAAGCGCCGCTACCGGGCCAGCGCTGCGCGCCATTCCTCGAGCGCCGCGTCACGCTTGGCCGCGGCCTCCTGTGGGGACAGCAACAGCGCCTTGTCCGGCTCGATCAGCGTCTCGAAGCCGTCCGGCAGGCCCCCCGCGGGCACCACGGCCGGGTACATCCAGTTGGTCGTCGGGATGGCCGACTGGAAATCCTCGGTCAGCATGAAGGCCATGAACTGATCGGCAAGGTCGGGCACGTCGGTGCCGGCAACCTTTCCGGCGACCTCGACCTGCATGTAATGGCCTTCGTCAAAGGCCCAGGCCACCTTGCTGTCGTCCTCTTCCGCGATCAGGTGATAGGCAGGCGAGGTCGTGTAGGACAGAACCGCGTCGGCCTCGCCCTCGAGGAACAGGCCATAGGCCTCGGACCAGCCGGGCGTGACCGTCACGATGTTGTCGGACAGGTCCTCCCACAGTGCGCCGGCCGCATCGCCATAGGCGGTCTTGACCCACATCAGGAGGCCCAGCCCCGGCGTCGAAGAGCGCGGGTCCTGGATCACGATCGAGATGTCGCTGTCGGCCAGCGCGCGAAGCGAATCCGGCGCCGGGTCCTTGGCGTTGCCGACGAAGGCGAAATAGCCCCAGTCGAAGGGAAGGAAGTGATCGTCGGTCCAGTCCACGGGCAGGTCCAGATCGGGGGTGATCCCGTGTTCGGCGAACAGGCTCGTCTCGCGCGCCGCGGCCGTCAGGTTGGTGTCGAGGCCCAGCACGATGTCGGCCTCGGTGCGCGGGCCTTCCAGTTGCAGCCGCGACAACAGCGCGGCCCCGTCGCCCGCCGCCTCGAATTGCAGGTCGCAGTCGCAAGTCTCTTCAAAAGCCTCCTCGATTACGGGACCCGGGCCCCATTCGGTGACGAAGCTGTCGTAGGTATAGACTGTCAGCACGTTGTCCTGGGCCACGACGGGCGTGGCCAGAAGTCCTGCGATGACGGAAAGGGGGGTCTTCATGCGTATCCTCCATATCGCCGGACGGACGTCGGGGATTGAGGATCGCTCAACACCTTCCCTCCGCCGGTCTTAACCGGTTCAGGTTCAACGGGTTCGCATCGCGCGTCTCAGCCCATCACGGGCACCCCGAGGTAGATTGTAACCTAGGCCCTGCCGCCGGGCTTGGCAAGGCCGGGGCGGGCGGCTAGACGGGGCGGGTCAAGGGAGCGCCCGCCATGAGCCTGAACACCTACGGTCACCTGTTCCGCGTCACCACCTGGGGCGAAAGCCACGGCCCCGCGCTGGGGGCGACGGTGGACGGATGCCCGCCGGGCGTGCCGCTGACGGCGACGGCGCTGCAGCACTGGCTGGACCGGCGCCGCCCCGGCCAGAACAAGATGACGACCCAGCGCAACGAGCCCGACGCGGTCGAAATCCTCTCGGGCGTGTTCGAGGACACCACGACCGGCACCCCGATCCAGCTGATGATCCGCAACACCGACCAGCGCTCGAAGGACTATGGCGAGATCGCGCGGACCTTCCGGCCCGGCCATGCCGACATCACCTATCACCAGAAATACGGGCTGCGCGACTATCGCGGCGGCGGGCGCAGTTCGGCCCGGGAAACCGCCGCCCGCGTGGCCGCCGGCGGCGTCGCGCGCGCAGTGATCGAACAGTTGGCACCGGGCGTGCAGATCCGGGGCTACATGGTGCAGATGGGCGAAAAGACCATCGACCGCGCCCGCTTCGACTGGGCCACCATCGACGACAACGACTTCTGGTGCCCCGACCCTGGGGCCGTGCCCGAATGGACCGACTACCTAGACTGGCTGCGCAAGGACGACCACAATTCCGTCGGCGCGATGATCGAGGTCGTGGCGCGCGGCGTGCCCGCCGGGATCGGCGCGCCGATTTACGGCAAGCTGGACGCCGACCTGGCCGCCGCGATGATGAGCATCAACGCCGTCAAGGGCGTCGAGATCGGCGAGGGACTGGCCGCCGCCGCCCTGACCGGCCGCGACAACGCCGACGAGATTTTCATGGGCGACACCGGCCCCGAATACTCCAGCAACCACGCCGGCGGCATCCTCGGCGGAATCAGCACCGGGCAGGACATCGTGCTGCGCTTTGCCGTGAAACCGACCAGTTCGATCCTGTCGCCGCGCCGGTCCATCCGCACCGACGGCAGCGCGACCGAAGTCGTCACCAAGGGCCGCCACGACCCCTGCGTCGGCATCCGCGCCGTGCCCGTGGGCGAGGCGATGATGGCCGCGGTGCTCCTCGATCACATCCTGCTGGACCGGGGCCAGACCGGCGGCGACCGGGGCCGGATCGGCTAAGCGGCCTGCTTGGCCGGGCGTGCCGGTTTCTGCCTGGACAGTTGCACGGCGAGGATGCCGACGGTGATGATCGCCACGCCGATCAAGTCGCCCCGGCCCAGCGGCTCGCCCAGCAGCGCCCAGGCGGTCAACACCCCGAAGAAAGGTGTCAGAAAGTGGAACACCGCCGCGCGCACCGCGCCGATACGGTTGACCAGAACGAACCAGACCAGAGTCGCCATCAGGCCCGGCACGATCACGGTATAGCCGAACGCCACCCCCAGTTGCCATGTCCAGGTGACGCGGAAGGTTTCAAGCGACAGCGCCGCGACCCAGAGCAGCGCGCTGCCCACCAGCATCTGCAAGCCCACGATCATCAGGAAATTCCCGCCCGACGAGGCCCCGCGCACGGACATCGTCGCCACGGCCAGCGACAGCACGGCAACCGCGCACAGCGCGATCCCGTAAAGGTCGGCCCCGCCCTGCACGCGCGTGCCCATGATGATCGCCACCCCGGCGATGCCCGCCAGCAGCCCCATGACGCCCGGCACGGGCAGCTTTTCGCGGAAGACGGCCCAGCCCGCGATGGCCACGATGAGCGGCATGGTCGAGGCGATGATCGCCGCGAGCGAGGCCTCGACCGTCTGCATCGCCACGAAATTCAGCCCGAGGTAGAGCGCGTTCTGGCACACCCCGAAAACGATGGTGGCCATCCACTGGCGCCGGGTCAGGTGCCAGCTCTGGCCCATCATCCGCGCCAGGGCCACGCCGATCAGTCCCGAGATCAGGAACCGGATCGCCAGCGCGTGAAGCGGCGCGGCATATTGCACGATCACCCGCGCCGAGGTGAAGGCCGAGGCCCACATCACCGCGAAGGCAAGGCCTAACGCGATGGCCCTGATGTCGACCTCGGTCTTCATGGCGTCTGGATGTCCTTATCGTGGAGGCCGCGCTAGGGGACCACGAACCGCCCCCCTTGGAAAGGGCGCCCGGCACGAAAAAGGGCCGCCCCGGCGGGCGGCCCCGTTCCGCCGATCCGGTCAGGGATCAGGAATTCACGCTGTCCTTGAGCGCCTTTGCGATGGTCATCTTGACCACCTTGTCGGCGTCCTTCTTGATCTGCTCGCCGGTGGCCGGGTTGCGGACCATGCGCTCGGGGCGCTCGCGGCAGTAGATCTTGCCGACGCCGGGAAGGGTGACGGCCCCGCCGCCGGACACCTCTCGGGTGATGACCTCGCTCATCGCGTCCAGCGCCGCGCCGGCGGATTTCTTGTCGGTGCCCATTTCCTCGGCCAGTGCTGCGACCAGCTGCGTCTTGGTCAGGGGTTTTGCCATGTGTCGTCTCCTCGCTCTGCCCGATTTTTGGGGCTATTCTGCCGCTATTAAACGGCATCTTGTGTGTGCCCACAACGCCTAGTGTAAATCGGGGCGCAAAAAAACCCTATTTTGTTGGCATTTTTGCCGATCAGAGGAAGGCTGTCTCCTCGAACGAGCGCAGTTTCCGGCTGTGGATACGCTCCAGCGGCATCTCGCGCAGGTGTTCCATCGCCCGGATTCCGATCATCAGGTGCCGCGCCACCTGCGTCTTGTAGAAATCGCTCGCCATGCCCGGCAGCTTGAGTTCCCCGTGCAGCGGCTTGTCACTGACACACAGCAGCGTGCCGTAGGGCACCCGGAACCGGAACCCGTTGGCGGCGATGGTCGCGCTTTCCATGTCCAGCGCGATGGCGCGCGATTGCGATAACCGCTGCACCGGGCCGGTATGTTCGCGAAGCTCCCAGTTGCGGTTGTCGAGCGAGGCGACCGTGCCGGTCCGCATCAGCCGCTTGAGCTCGTAGCCCTCCAGCGCGGTTTCCCCGGCCACCGCCGTTTCCAGGGCGATCTGGATCTCGGCCAGCGCCGGGATCGGCACCCAGACGGGCAGGTCGTCGTCGAGCACCTTGTCCTCGCGCAGATAGCCGTGCGCCAGGACGAAATCCCCCAGCCGCTGGGAATTGCGAAGCCCCGCGCAGTGGCCGACCATCAGCCAGGCATGGGGGCGCAGCACGGCGATATGGTCGGTCGCGGTCTTGGCGTTCGACGGCCCCACCCCGATGTTGACCAGCGTGATCCCGGCGTTGCCCGGCCGTTTCAGGTGATAGGTCGGCATCTGCGGCAGCTTCTCGGGCATGGGCAGCGGCGCCTGCGGGTCGGTGATCTCGTCACAGCCCGGCGCGACGAAACCGGTATAGCCGCTGTCGGGATCGGCCAGCATGGCGCGGGCGAAGGCCTCGAACTCCTGCACGTAGAACTGGTAGTTGGTGAACATCACGTGGTTCTGGAAATGCTCGGGCGCGGTGGCGGTGTAATGCTGCAGGCGGGCCAGTGAATAGTCGATCCGCGGCGCGGTGAAGGGCGCGAGCGGGGCCGAGCCGTCGGGGTAGCGAAAGCCGATCCCGTTGACGATGTCATCATTCATCTGGGCCAGGTCCGGCACGTCGAAGACATCGCGCAGGGCATAGCGGATCGCCCCGTCCTGGGGCACATTGATCTCGCCGCGCACGGCGAAATGCACCGGCATGGCGGTGGTCGAGACCCCCACCGTCACCGGCTGATCATGGTTCTGTATCAGCAGGTCGATCTGCTGGGTCAGGTAGCCCTCGAACAGGTCCGGCCGGGTGATCGTGGTGGAATAGGTGCCCGGCTCGGCCACGTGCCCGAAGGACAGGCGCGTGTCGTTGTGGGCAAAGGTCGTCGTGGTCAGGCGCAACTCGGGATAAAAGGCGCGAAACCGCGTGTCGGGCCGCTCTCCCACCACGTTCTCGTTGAACGACCGGGTCAGGAAATCCACCGCGATGTCGTAGAGCTCGCGCAGCCGCGCCACGGCGCCGGCCGCGTCCGAGAAAGTCTCGGCTCCCGGCACCTCGGGCGTGCGGACAGGCAGGTCTGCGTCGGACGGGATCATCGCGGCTCTCCCCTTGGCGGCTATCAAAAAGCACCGCCTGCCCCTTGCAAAAGCGGTGCCTGTCGTGTGGCGGATCAATCAACGCTGACACTGACACCACATTGCCGCCGGCCGCAAGCCGTTGATCCGGGCGTTTCGCCGTCCTTTTCGTCACCCGGACCCGGGGTCGGACAGCGCCCGACGGGAAAGCGGACGCGCCTCTTGCCAGTCCGACGCGCCTGCCCCAACTAGGGGCCATGACGTGGCTCATTTCCTTCGGACACGGCTATTCGGCCCGCGCACTGGCGCAGCGGCTGGTGCCGCGCGGCTGGGACATCGCCGGGACCACGCGCAACCCCGACCGGGCCGCGGCGTTACGCGCCGAAGGGGTCACCCCGCTGCCCTGGGCGCGCGACGCGATCGATGCCGCGCTCGACGGAGCGACGCACCTGCTGATCTCGGCCGGGCCGACCGAGGATGGTGACCCGACGCTGGCCCTGATGGGCGATGCCTTGCGCACCCGCGCCGGGCAGTTCACCTGGGTCGGCTACCTGTCCACCACCGGCGTTTACGGCGATCACGGCGGCGCCTGGGTGGACGAGAGCACGCCGCTGACCCCCGGCACGGCCCGCGGCGAACGCCGCGTCGCCGCCGAGGCCGCCTGGGCCGACCAGGGCCTGCCGCTGCACATCTTCCGCCTGGCCGGCATCTACGGCCCCGGCCGCGGCCCCTTCGAGAAGGTCCGCCAGGGCACGGCGCGGCGCATCATCAAGCCCGGCCAGGTCTTTTCGCGCATCCATGTCGAGGATATCGCGCAGGTGCTCGACGCCTCGATCGCCCGGCCCGACCCCGGCGCGGTCTACAACGTCTGCGACGACGACCCGGCCCCGCCGCAGGACGTGCTGTCCTTCGCCGCCCGGCTGCTGGGCCGCCCCGAGCCCCCCGCGGTGGACTTCGACACCGCCGAGATGTCGGCCATGGCGCGCAGCTTTTACGCCGAATCCAAGAAGGTCAGCAACGCCCGCATCAAGACCGAGCTGGGCGTGACCCTGCGCCACCCCGATTACCGCAGCGGCCTGCGCGCCCTGCTGGCCGACGAGGCCGCCGAGTGACCGCGACAGATTTGCAGGATTGCGCGTGATGACCCTCAGACACAGAACCGCCCGTTTCATGGACCGGCCGCTGGTGCGCAACGTCATCATCGGCGTGATCGTCTTCAACGCGATCGTGCTCGGCCTGGAAACTTCCGACGCGGTCATGGCGCGCTGGGGGCCGGTGATCTACGCGCTCGACCGCGCCTGCCTTGCCGTCTTCGTGGCCGAGATCGGGGCCAAGCTCTTTGCCCACCGGCTGCGGTTCTTCGCCTCGGGCTGGAACCTGTTCGATTTCACCATCGTGGCCATCGCCCTGATCCCGGCGGCGCAGACCCTGTCGGTGCTGCGCGCGCTGCGCATCCTGCGGGTGCTGCGCGTCATCTCGGCCGCTCCGCGCCTGCGCCGCGTCGTCGAGGGGTTCGTCACCGCCCTGCCGGGCATGGGCAGCGTCTTCATGCTGATGGCGATGATCTTCTACATCGGCGCGGTGATCTCGACCAAGCTCTTCGGCGATACCTTCCCCGAATGGTTCGGCTCGCTGGGCCAGTCGGCCTACACGCTGTTCCAGATCATGACGCTGGAAAGCTGGTCCATGGGCATCGTCCGCCCGGTGATGGAGGTTTACCCCCAGGCCTGGGTCTTTTTCGTGCCCTTCATCCTGCTGACCACCTTCGCCGTGGTGAACCTGCTTGTCGGCCTGATCGTCAACTCCATGCAGGACGCCCACCACGAAGAGGCCGACGCCGCCACCGACAGCTACCGCGACGAGGTGCTCAGACGGTTGGAGGCGATCGAGAAGCGGCTGGACGACCGGCGCTGACCGCGCCCCTTCATCTTGGCAAATAAACTCATGGCCCCGGGGTCAGGGCTGGCGCGGCCGCGGGCTTGATGCGTTGCGCCGCAGATATCCCCGAAAAACCTGCGCGGCGCAGCCGCCCCGCTGGATCACGCCCGCTTGTCCATGACCCCGACGCCCAGCACGTCCAGCACCTTGGCCTCAATATGCGCAGCGTTCATCCCGGCCACGTCGTACATGTCGCGCGGGCTGGCCTGATCGATGAAGATGTCGGGCAGCACCATGGAGCGGTATTTCAGCCCCCGGTCGAACACGCCGTCCTCGGCCAGCAACTGCGCGACATGGCTACCGAAACCGCCGATGGCGCCCTCCTCGATCGTGATCAGGGCATCGTGATCCGCCGCCAGCGACAGGATCATCTCGCGATCCAGCGGCTTGGCGAACCGGGCGTCGGCCACCGTGGGGGTGATCCCCTTGCCGCGCAGCGCCTCGCAGGCCTTTTCAACCTCGGCCAGCCGCGTGCCGAACGACAGGATCGCCACACCCTGACCCTGCTGCACGATCCGGCCCTTGCCGATCTCCAGTGGCGCGGCCTCGGCCGGAATCTCCACACCCACGCCCTCGCCGCGCGGAAAGCGAAAGGCGATGGGGCCATCGTCATGCGCCGCCGCCGTGGCGACCATGCGCACCAGCTCGGCCTCGTCGGCGGCCGCCATCACGGTGAAGCCCGGCAGGGCCGAGAGGTATCCGATATCGAAGGACCCGGCATGCGTCGCCCCGTCGGCCCCCACGAGCCCGGCGCGGTCGATGGCGAAGCGCACAGGCAACCGCTGGATGGCGACGTCATGCACCACCTGGTCGTATCCGCGCTGCAGGAAGGTCGAGTAGATCGCGCAGAAGGGTTTCATCCCCCCCGCCGCCATGGCCGCGCTGAAGGTCACGGCGTGTTGTTCGGCAATGCCCACGTCAAAGCACCGGCTGGCATAGCGATCCATGAAGCGCGCCAGCCCGGTGCCGTCGGGCATCGCCGCCGTCACCGCGACGATCCTGTCGTCCGCGTCGGCCTGCTTGATCAGCGCCTCGGAAAACACGCTGGTATAGCTCGGCGCGTTGGAGGGGGCCTTCTTCTGCTCGCCCGTGACCATGTCGAACTTGGCGGTGGCGTGGCCCCGATCCTTGGCGCCCTCGGCCGGGGCGTAGCCCTTGCCCTTCTGCGTGATGGCATGGATCAGGACCGGCCCTGTCGCGCGCGCGTGCACCGTGCGCAGCACGGCAAGCACCTGGTCAAGGTCGTGCCCGTCGATCGGGCCGACGTAGGAAAAGCCCAGCGCCTCGAACAACGTGCCGCCGACTGTCATGTGCTTGAGCGCGTCCCGGGCCCGGCGCGCGCCCTCTTGCAGGGGCGGCGGCAGGAACGACACCGCCCCCTTGGCCGCCGCCTTGAGGTCCTGGAACGGCGCGCCCGCGTAAAGCTGCGACAGGTAGGACGACATGGCCCCGACCGGCGGGGCGATGGACATCTCGTTGTCGTTGAGGATGACGATCAGCCGCTTGCCAAGGTGGCCGGCGTTGTTCATCGCCTCGAAGGCCATGCCCGCGCTCATGGCGCCGTCACCGATCACGGCAACGGCGTCACCCCCTTCGCCGCCAAGATCGCGGGCGACGGAAAAGCCCAGCGCCGCGCTGATCGAGGTGCTGGAATGGGCCGCGCCGAAGGGGTCGTAGGGGCTTTCGGACCGCTTGGTGAAGCCCGACAGGCCGTCCTTCTGGCGCAGGGTGCGGATACGGTCGCGCCGCCCGGTCAGAATCTTGTGCGGATAGGTCTGGTGACTGACGTCCCAGACGATCTTGTCGCGCGGCGTGTCGAAGACCGCGTGCAGCGCTACGGTCAGCTCCACCACGCCCAGCCCCGCGCCGAGGTGCCCGCCGGTCTCGCTGACCGCCGAAATCGTCTCGCGCCTCAATTCGTCGGCCAGTTGCCGCAATTGCGCGTCCGACAGCCCCCTCAGGTCCGCCGGGATACGCACCTTGTCCAACAACGGGGTTTCGGGTGGCTGGCTCATCACTTCTTCCGCGCGATCACGTAGCGGGCCAAGTCCCGCATCATCTCCGCGTCTTCACCATAGACAGATAGGGCATCGCAAGCCTCTGTCACCAGGTCGGCCGCGCGGCGCTTGGCCGCTTCCAGCCCCAGCAGTGACACGTAGGTCGCCTTGCCCGCGGACTCGTCCTTGCCAATGGCCTTGCCCAGGGTCGCGGCATCGCCCTCGACATCCAGAACGTCGTCCCAGATCTGGAAGGCGCGGCCCAGCGCCGCCCCGTAGCGCCCCAGCGGCGCGGTCTCCGCCCCGGCCAGAACCGCCCCGGCCGTCGCCGACCACTGGATCAGCGCCCCGGTCTTGCCCGCCTGCAGCGTTTCGACCTGCGCGAGCGTCAGGGGCACTGGCGCGTCTTCGGCGGCAAGATCCATCGCCTGGCCGCCAACCATGCCGTGCACCCCGGCGGCGCGGGCCAGCCCGCGCGACAGGGTCAGGACATCGGCCGCTTCCCCCTCGGCCTGCGCCACCAGTTCGAAGCCCAGTGATTGCAGCGCGTCGCCCGCCAGCACCGCCGTGACCTCGTCCCAAGCCGCATGCACCGTCGGCTGGCCGCGCCGCAGCGCGTCGTCGTCCATGCAGGGCATATCGTCATGGACCAGCGAATAGCCGTGGATGCACTCGATCGCCGCGGCCGCGGCGATGGCATCAGCGATCCCGTGCAGGCGCGCACTCTCGGCCACAAGGAAGGCCCGCAGCCCCTTGCCACCCCGCACGGCATAAAGCATCGCCCGCGCCACGGGCAGGTCCACACCGCCAAGCTCGGCGGCGATGCGCGCCTCGGCCGCGAAACGCGCGCGCTCGACCGCCGCCTGCAACGCCAAGGCTCAGCCCGCGTCCAGCGGTTCGGTGCCGGTCGGGGTGCCATCGCCATCCAGCGTCAACTTGGCGACCTTCTCCTCGGCCTCCTTGAGCTTGGCCTCGCAACGCTTGCGCAGCTCGGCGCCGCGCTCGTAAAGGGCAATGCTCTCGTCCAGCGGCACCTCGCCGCGCTCCAGCTTGCCCACGACCTCCTCCAACTCGCGCAGGGCCTCTTCGAAACTCATCTCGGCAACGGGGCGGTCACTCATCGGGCATTCTCCATCAGGGCAGTAACATGGGCGGCCACGCTGGCGCCCAGGGCCTCCAGATCATACCCGCCCTCCAGCGCCGAGACCACACGCCCGCCGCATGTCTCGCGCGCGATCTCGCAAATCTTCCCGATCAGCCAGGCAAAATCGGCCTCGTCCCAGTTCAACTGCGCCAGCGGATCGGCCCGGTGCGCGTCGAACCCCGCCGAGACCAGGATCAACTGTGGCGCGAAATCCCGCAAACGGGGGAATATCTCGGCCTCATAGACCCGCCGCATCTCCGCGCCATCACTGTCGGGCGGCAGGGGCCGGTTCACGACAGTGTCGAAGGCGCCGGTCTCGTCCGGCCGTCCCGTCCCCGGCCAGAGCGGCATCTGGTGCGATGATATTACCAGTGCGCGCGCCTCGTCCCACAGCAGATCCTGCGTGCCGTTGCCGTGATGCACGTCGAAATCCACCACCGCCACGCGCGACAGGCCATGATGGTCGAGCGCGTGTTTTGCGGCCGCGGCGACACTGCCGAACAGGCAGAACCCCATGGGCGTCTCGGTTTCGGCGTGATGGCCGGGCGGGCGCACCGCGGCGAAGGCGTTGCCCGCCTCACCCGCCAGCACCATGTCCACGCCGCGGATCACCGCGCCCGCCGCCCGCCACGCCGCCGCGAGCGACCCCGGGGAAACATGCGTGTCCGCGTCCAGCGCCCGCGTGCCGGCCTCGGGCACCGCCCCGGCGACCCGGTCGAGGTGGGCCCGGGGGTGCACCCGCAACAGGTCGGCCTCGGCGGCCATGGGGGCCTTGACCCGGCGCAGGTCCATGCCCTCGAGCGCGCCGAGAACGGCATCCATCCGCGCCACCTGCTCGGGGTGGCCCGGTGGCGTCGCATGGCCGAGGACATCGTCGTGGGTAATCAGGGCCGTTGTCATGCCCCTTAGAAACCGCATCCGGCGGCGCGGCACAAGACCGCCCTTCATCTTGGCAAATAAACTCAAGACGCGACGGTCGCCGCCCGCACCCGGCCTGGCCCGCTAACCCGCCCGGTGCAGATGTCCCCGAAAACCTGCGACGCCGCAGCCGTCACATCTTACCAGCCGCCCGCTTCAGTCCGGGGCCAGCATGTAGCCGGCCCCGCGCACGGTCTGCAGATAGCGCGGCTGCTTGGGGTCGTCCTCCAGCTTGCGGCGCAGCCGGGTGATCTGCACGTCCACCGCCCGTTCCTGCGCCTGGCCGCCGCTGCGCCCCAACCGCGCGACCAGGTCGGCCCGGCTGACCGGCGCACCCGGCTGGTCCGAAAAGATCTGCAACAGCTGGCTCTCGGTGGCCGTCAGCCGCACCAGCTCGGCCCCGCGCCACATCTCGCCCCGCGCGATGTCATAGCGCAGCGGCCCCATGTGCAGCACCTTGGGCACCCCCGCGCCGGGCTCGGCCGCGGGCATGCGCCGCAGGATCGAGTTGATTCGCAGCAGCAGCTCCTTGGGCTCGAACGGCTTGGGCAGGTAATCGTCCGCCCCGGCCTCCAGCCCCGAGATCCGATCCTCGGTCCCGGCCCGCGCGGTCAGCAGCAGGATCGGCGTGGTTTGGTGCGCGCGCAGCTCGCCGCACAAGGTGATCCCGTCGTCACCGGGCAGCATCACGTCCAGAACGATCAGGTCGAAATCCAGCCCGGACAGGATGCGCCGCGCGTGATCGGCATCGCGCGCCGTGGTAACCAGGAAATCGTTCCGCGCCAGGAATTTCTGCAACAGCGCCCGGATGCGTTCGTCGTCATCCACCACCAGCAGGTGCGGGCTGTCCCCCGGTTTCTCCACCATCATCTCACACCTTCACATCCTTCATCTCGCGATAGTGGTGATGCAGGTCCTCGTCCATCATCGCCTCCAACACCTGGCGGAACCCGGCCACCGCTTCTGGGCCCGCGGCACGATAGGCCGCGCGCATCCGGTCGCGCTGGGCATCCGACAGGCGCTGTTCCAGCGCCCGGCCCGCGTCGGTGAGGTAGAGGTTGCGCTCGCGCTTGTCGGACCGCCCGATCTCGCTGGTGACAAGGCCATCCTTGATCAAGGTGCGCAACACGCGGTTGAGGGATTGCTTGGTGACCCCGAGGATCGACAACAGGTTGTTCACCGTCGTCCCCGGCCGGCGCCCGATGAAGTGAACTGCCCGGTGATGGGCACGGCCATAAGCCATTTCCGCCAGTATGCGGTCGGGATCGGCGGTGAAGCCGCGATAGGCGAAGAACATCGCCTCGATCCCCTTGCGCAGCTGGTCGTCGGTCAGGAACAAAAGCGCCTGTCCGCCCTCGGGTCCCTCCGCCACGTCTGCCTCCTCTTCACGCTTGCCGTAACAATACGTCAGTGTTGTTGACATTCCAAGACGTGATCAGTATCGAATCTAGGATTTTGCGAAATATTATGTCCGGTTCGGACTTAACCTGCGCAACAAATGCAAATCCTGGAGGAGAGTGCGATGACAGGGTCCTACGACGATCGCGACGGGAAAATCTGGCTGGACGGCCAGCTGGTGGACTGGCGCGCGGCCCAGGTGCACGTGATGACCCACGCGTTGCACTATGCCTCGTCGGTGTTCGAAGGCGAGCGCGCCTACGGCGGCACCATCTTCCGCAGTCGCGACCACTCGGAGCGGCTGCACTTCTCGGCCGGCGAGCTTGACTTCCAAATCCCCTACTCGGTCGACGAGATCGAGGCGGCCAAGGCCTCGGTGCTCGCCGCCAACGGTCTGTCCGATGCCTATGTCCGGGCGGTTGCCTGGCGCGGCGCGGGCGAGGACATGGGCGTCGCCTCGGCGCGCAACCCTGTCCGGCTCGCCATCGCCGCCTGGGAATGGGGGGCCTATTACGGTGACGCCAAGTTCAAGGGGGCCAAGCTCGACATCGCCAAGTGGAAGCGCCCCAGCCCGGAAACCATCCCGGTGCACGCAAAGGCGGCCGGGCTATACATGATCTGCACCACCTCCAAGCATGCGGCCGAGGCCAAGGGCTGTTCGGACGCACTGTTCATGGATTACCGCGGCTATGTCGCCGAATGCACCGGGGCCAACATCTTCTTCGTCAAGGACGGCGAGGTGCATACACCCAAGGCGGATGTCTTCCTCAACGGGCTGACCCGTCAGACCGTGATCGACATGCTGCAAGAAAGAAATATCCCCGTGCACGAGCGGGCCATCATGCCCGAGGAGCTGGAAGGGTTCGAGCAATGCTGGCTGACCGGCACGGCGGCCGAGGTCACGCCCGTCGGCCAGATAGGCGACTATCGCTTCGAGGTCGGCACACTTGCCCGGGAGATGGTCGAGGCCTACGAGACACGCGTGCGCGGCTAGGTCAGGCAGGCGCGGCGCGTGACACCCCCGGGATCAGCGCCGGGGGTGCCGGGGGCCGGGGTCAGGCCGAGCGCCCCCGTTCGATGCGCAGGAACTGCCTGAGTCGCCCGACACCATGCCCGCGGCGTTCGCGCTGAAGCTGCCGCGTTGCGGCGTTGGGGTGAACATTCCTCTGAATTTTCAGGAATGCCTTGGCCCGGGACGTGTCGTCACGGGGTTGCGGACGGTCCAAGATATGACGGGTCATATGGTCCTCCTCTCCGGTTTCATTCCGTTAGGTTACCATTTACGGGGTCCGATTGCACGCCTTCAACTGGACGCGGCAGTCGCGCAGGCCGTTCCGCGACAACAAGGTCGGGCTGCACGATGCCAAGCGCGGTCCGGAGATAGGGAGTGCTTGACCGCTCGGCCTCGTCCGGCGATCATTTCGCCACGACGCAGGCCACTTGGGGAATGCCGGAAAGGAAGGACCATTCCGTGCTCGGCAGGTTGAAATCAATATCCGCTACCATCTTGCTGTCACTTTCTGCTGCAGGTGCACCGGTTCAGGCGACGGCGCAGTTCGACGGGCACGGCCCGGATGCTTGGCAGGTGACCGGGGTTGCCGGTGATGACTGGTTAAACGTGCGTATGGGGCCGGGCAGCGACTACGCCATCATCGGGTCTTTTCCAGCGCGAGCCACAGGACTGGCACTGACCACCTGCGTGCCGTTCATGTCCGAACGCCAGGGAGTCATGTTGTCGAACGCTGAACGCAATTTACTCGATCTGCCGCCGCGGTGGTGCCTCGTGAGCGACGGGCAGACTCACGGCTGGGCCGCGGCTCGATTCTTGCAGGAGGCGCAGGAGCCGGCTGAGCAGGACCGAAACACTGACAGGATGACCGCCGACGCGGTTCTTCTCGTAGAGCGTCTTTATGCTCACCATAAACAGGCCATGCGTGGTGACGCTCTTGATCCGTTGGGCGCGTCGCGTGCGACGGATTTCTTCATGGCGGACATCGCATACGACCTGTCTCAGAGAACATGGCAGGCCAATCCGCTTTACGATGCTCAAGATACCGATATCAGCGATTTCCGCGTCACCCCTGACCCGCACCGCCCAATGTTTCGCGGCATGATCACGGTGCGGGCGGAGTTCTCGAACTTCGGGCAGCCGGAAACTGTGATTTTCAACCTTCGCGCGGATCCTGCGCAGCACGGCGCGCCGGTGCGCATCATGCGTATTGACCATGGTGGATGGAGGATTCCGTAAGGTTGGCAGCGCGATCGGCGGCAGTGCTCGGCTAATGTGACCCTTTGACGTCCACATTTCCTCTTGGGGTGCGGCCGATTATCGTACAGGCGCGAAATTACGCCGCGATCTGATGACCTTCCATTCTGGAACCCGCCAGCCTCTGCGCCAAAGCCGCCCTCCGACGTTTATGCGGACCAAGTAATAGCAAGTCGCGCAAAAGTGCGAACCGATTTCGCGCGCCTCAAACATGCGTAATCAAGAAGTTAGAGTGTGACGGGGGAATGCGAATGACCGCGACACGTTCCACTCAACTATTGGCGTGTGGACTATGAGCGTTAGGCCTCGGGACCATTATTGCAACCCCTTAGCGCTGACCTTGCGGCGGGCGGTGTGCTCGTTGCCCAACTGCCGTTCGCGCAGGACGATGACGATGCCAGCCAGGATCACAAGGGCCGCGCCCGCCATCATCGGCCCCGTCGGCACCTCGTCGAACCAGACGTAGCCGATCACCACTGACCACAACATCGAGACATAGGTGAAGGGCGCGACCACCCCCGCATCGGCCAGCCGGTAGGACGCGGTCAGCAGGATCTGGCCCAGACCGCCCACAAGACCCGCGCCGATCAGGAATGCCGCCTCGGCCGGATCGGGCCAGACCCAGCCGAACGGCAGGGTCAGAAGCGAGGCGCCCGTCGAGGTCAGCGAAAACCAGAAGACGATGGCCGCCGTCGTCTCGGTCCCGCTCATGCCCTTGACGAAGACCTGCGCCAGCGCGGCCAGGCAGGCAGAGCCCAGCACCATCAGCGCGCCCAGCGCCTCGGTCGTGTCCAGCCCGAAGCTCAGCCGCGGCCAGATGATGATCAGAACCCCCGCCAGGCCCAGCGCCACGGCGCCGATGCGGATCAGCCGCAAGCGTTCGCCCAGCATCAGCGCGGCCAGCACCACGAGGATCACCGGCGTGGCGAAACGGATCGCCGTGACCTCGGGCAGGGGCAGGTATTTCAGGCCGGCAAAGCCCAGCCCCATGGCCGCCGACCCGACCAGACCGCGCACCGCGTGATTGCGGATGCTGCGGGTGCGGATACCCCGCGGCCAGTCGCCGCGCCAGATCAGCCACGTCAGGATGATCGGCATCGCCAGGACCGAGCGGAAGAACATCGCCTCGCCTGCCGGCACACCCGGTGCGGCCTTGATGAAGGCGGACATCACGGTAAAGACCGTCACCGCGGATATCATCAGGAAAATACCCCGGACGGGGCTGGTGGCGGGCGTGGCGGCGAACATGGGGCGTGTCTACGCCCGGTGCCGCGAAATGGCCACCCAAGCGCGCGGGTCAGTCCGCCGGACGCACCCGCAGGATGCCGCCGTCATCCGCGTCGATAAGCAGCAGAACGGTGCCGTCCTCCAGCACCTCGACATCGCGGACCCGCCCGATGTCGCGCAACAGGCGCTCTTCGCCTGCAACGCGGCCCTGGGCAAAGCGCAGCCGCACCAGCCCGCCGGGATTGAGCGACCCGATCAGCAGATCGCCATCCCAGTCGAACCCACCGCGGCCGTTGTGAAACGCGATGCCGCCCGGCGCGATCACCGGGTCCCAGTAGTAAACCGGCTGCTCCATCCCCTCGCGCACGGCCGCGCCCGAGCCGACGTCGGAGCCGTTGTAGTTCACCCCGTAGGAGATTACCGGCCAGCCGTAGTTGCGCCCGGGCATGGGGCGGTTCAACTCGTCCCCGCCGGCCGGGCCGTGCTCGATCGTCCAGAGCCGCCCCCGCGGCCCGATCGCCGCGCCCTGCATGTTGCGATGACCATGGGACCAGATGGTATCCAGTCCCTCGCGCCCGACGAAGGGATTGTCGGGGGGCACCTCGCCCTCGGGCGTCACGCGCACGACCTTGCCGTAGGTGGTTTCAAGATCCTGGGCCAACTGCCGGTCGGCGCGGCCGAAATGCTCTCCGGTGGTGATATGCGCCAAGCCGTCGGGGCCGAAAACGATGCGGCTGCCATAGTGCATCGGGTTCCGCGAGGGCGGCTGTTGCACGAAGATATCGCGCACCTGCTCCATGCGGGGGCCATCGGCGCTCAGCGTACCGGTCGCGGCGGCAGTTACGGTGCCGCCCGTCACCCGCTTTGCATAGGTCCACCAGACACGGCGCGTCTGCGCAAAGTCGTCGCGAACGGCGACGTCCAGCAACCCGCCCTGCCGGCGTGCATCGACATCCGGCAAGCCGCTGATCGGGGCCGAGACCCCATCGGACCCGACCAGCCGCATCCGCCCCGGCCGCTCGGTGACCAGAAACCGGCCGCCGGGCAAGACGGCGATGCCCCAGGGATGCTCTAGGCCGCGCACCAGCCACCCGGCCTGAACTTGCGTGCTCTCCAGCGCCGGGGCGCGCGTCTGCGCCGGAAAGGCCGGCTCGAAGTCGGCGTTGGGGCGCCCCTGCTCCACCTGCGCGGCAAGCGGCGTTGCCAGCAGCGCCACGATCATGGCCAGTCGTTTCATTCGGTCCTCCCGTCCCTCAATCGCCCGACCGCCCAGCGCGCCGCATCCGCGACCGTCGCATCGGCGTCATCGCACAGCCCCTGCGCCACCGGCACCAACGCCGGATCGCCCGAATTGCCGATCGCGTAGGCGACATTGCGCACGAACCGGTTCCGGCCGATCCGCTTGACGGGGCTACCCGAGAACATGGCACGGAATTCCGCGTCGTCCAATCGCGCCAGCTCGCCCAGCCGCGGCGCATGCAGGTCCGCGCGCCCGGCATAGCGCATCTCGGTGGCCGTCTGGGCGAACTTGTTCCAGGGGCAGATCGCCAGGCAATCGTCGCAGCCATAGATGCGGTTGCCCATCAGCGGGCGCAATTCGGCGTCCACCGGGCCGGCGTGCTCGATCGTCAGGTAGGAAATGCAGCGCCGCGCATCCAGTTGGAACGGCGCGGGAAAGGCGTCGGTCGGGCAGATGTCCAGGCAGGCGGTGCAGGAGCCGCAGTTTTCCCGCCCCGGCGCATCCGGCTCGAGATCGGCCGTGGTGAAGAGCGCGCCCAGAAAGAACCAGTTGCCCAGGTCACGGCTCAGCAGGTTGGTATGCTTGCCCTGCCAGCCCAGGCCCGCCGCCTGCGCAAGCGGTTTTTCCATCACCGGGGCCGTATCCACGAAAACCTTGATCTCGCAGTCTTCCTGCGCAACCAGCCAGCGCCCGACCCGCTTGAGCCGCTTCTTGACGATGTCGTGGTAGTCACGGTTCTGGGCATAGACGGAGACCGCCGCCCGGTCGCGCTGCTCCAGCACCGCCAGCGGATCGTGGTCGGGGGTATAGGGCTCGGCCAGCATCACCACCGATCGCGCCGAGGGCCACAACGCCGACGGGTCCCCCCGCCAGCCCATGCGCTCGGCCATCCAGCCCATCTGCCCGTGCCGGCCCTCGGCAACGAAACGCTTCAGCCTTTCGGCGATCTCGGGAACGGCATCCGGGCGGCACACGCCCACACTGGCGAAGCCCTCGGCCAGGGCCTTGTCCACGAGCCGCGCCTTCAGATCCGACACACCGCCCCCTGCATCTTCTGGCCCGAAATATCCCGGGGAGCGCGAGGGGCAGCGCCCCTCGCCCGGGTCGACGCCGAAGGCGGCGAGACGGGATCAGAAATCCAGATCGGCATAATGATCCGGCTGCGGAAAGCCCGGCACCTGGTCGGCCAGGATCGACCGGAAAGCCGGGCGCGACTTGATCTTGGCATACCAGTCCTTGACCACCTGCGCGCGGTGCCAGTCCACGTCCGAGATGTAGTCCAGACAGCTCAGATGCGCGGCGGCGGCGAAATCGGCCAGGCTCATCTGGTCGCCGGCCAGCCAGCGGCGCTGGTCCAGCAGCCAGGCCATGTAGTCGATGTGATACTTGATCGCCTTCGCCCCGGCCTTGACGTTGGTGCTGTCGGGATAGCCCGTGCCCATGACCTTGCGGAACATCCGCTCGCCCATCAGCTTGGTCGTGACCTCGTCGTTGAACTTGTCGTCGAACCAGGCCACCAGGCGGCGCACCTCGTAGCGCGCCTCGGGCGTGGCGGGAAAAAGCGCCGGGTCGGGATGCGTCTCTTCCAGGTATTCGCAGATCGCCGTGCTGTCGGCCATGGTGCGGTTGCCCATCTTCAGCACCGGCACCTTGCCCGCCGGGTTGCGGCGCAGGAAATCCGGGTCCTTTTCCCAGTAGCGTTCCTCGACCAGTTCCACCTCGATCTTCTTTTCGGCCAGGCTCAGGCGCACCTTCCGGCTGAACGGCGAAAGTGGATAATGGAAAAGACGGTTCATCGCGGCGGTCTCGGTCAGGGGTCCTCCTTCCATGCCCGATGCGCGGGGCGGGTTCAATCCCGGGTCAGCGCTCGAAACAGTCGGCCCGGCCATCCCTGCGGATCGTCGCCGCCCCGTCCAGGATGCTCGTCGCCCGGCGGCGCACGAACTCCGAAGGGCGCGCCGCCGACCGGCCCTTGGGGTCGGGCAGTATCGCGGCAAGGCGCGCGGCCTGGACCGGCGTCAGCTCCGCTGCGCCGACCCCGAAATACTGCGCCGCTGCCGCCTCGACGCCGAAGACACCGTCGTCGAACTCGGCCACGTTGAGGTAAACCTCGAGGATGCGCCGCTTGGACCAGATCGCCTCGACCAGCGGCGTGACCAGCGCCTCGATGGATTTGCGCGTCCAGCTGCGCCCCTGCCAGAGATAGACGTTCTTGACCGTCTGCTGGCTGATCGTCGAGGCCCCGCGCCGGCCCCCGTCGGCCATGGCCGCCCGGATCGCCGAGATGTCCAGCCCCCAGTGCAGGCAGAAATTCGCGTCCTCGGCCGCCACGGCCGCGCGGGCCATGACCGGCGCGACATCGGCCATGTCGACCCACTCCTGCGCCACCCCGCCAAGGCGGCGGCTTTCCGACCACATGTACGGTGTGGTCGGCGGATTGACCGCCGAGAAAAGCGCAACAAGGAGAAGGATCGCGCTGACCACGGCAAACGCCCCCCTCCGAAGCCAGCGCCGCACTGCCGCGCGGAGGCGCGTCAGCCACGGCCCGCCGTCGTGCGGAACGCCCGGAGCAGCGTTCCCCTTTTCCGCGCGCTTCCTAGCCATGCGCCCATTCACACCGTTCGGCCCGGCCGGTCAAGCGCACGCATCGCCCCGCTTGCCCGGCCCCGCGAGGGCCGGGCGCGAAGGCCGTGGCCCGCTCACTCGGCCGGAACGGCGCTGTCCTCCTGGCCCAGCGGCGCCGACAGATGCGGCAGCATCTCCTTGGGACAGACCTGCACGAAGTTCGGCTTCTCGACGTCCCAGTGCTGCAGCAGGTCGGCGGCCTTGCGGCTGCCGGTTTCGGCGGCGTGGCGTTCGATCAGGCCCTTCAGTTCGGCCTCCCAGTGATCCACCGTGACCGGGCAGGTCACCAGCGTTTCCATGTTCATCAGGTTGCGTGCCGTGCCGTCGGGATCGTGCAGATAGGCCATGCCGCCGGTCATGCCCGCGCCGAAGTTCGCCCCGATCTCACCGAGAATCACGGCGACCCCGCCGGTCATGTATTCGCAGCCGTTCGACCCGCAGCCCTCGATGACGACATGCGCACCCGAGTTGCGCACCGCGAACCGTTCCCCGGCGCGCCCGGCGGCAAAGAGGTAGCCCCCCGTCGCCCCGTAAAGCACGGTATTGCCGATGATCGTGTTCTCGCTGGCCACAAGCGGGCTGACCTGCGGCGGGCGCACCACCACGGTGCCGCCCGACAGACCCTTGCCGACGTAGTCATTGGCATCGCCCGAAACCTCGAGCTTGAGCCCCGGCGCGGCAAACGCGCCCAGCGACTGGCCCGCGCTGCCCTTGAGCTTGACCGTCAGGTGGTCGGGCTGAAGATCGTTGTTCATGCCGAAGTTGCGCACGATATGGCTCGAGATGCGGGTGCCGATGGTCCGCAGCGTGTTCTGCACCGCGTATTCCAGCTGCATCTTCTCGCCGTCCTGAAGGAAGCGCGCGGCATCCTTGACGATCTGCGCATCCAGCGTGTCCGAAACCTCGTTGCGCGGCTTTTCACGGTCGTGGACGATTTCCTTGGCCCCGTCGACGGTGATCAGCAGCGGGTTGAGGTCCAGGTCGTCCAGATGTGCCGAACCGCGGCTGACCTGCGCCAGAAGGTCCGCGCGCCCGATCACCTCGTCGAGGCTGCGCGCGCCGATCTCGGCCAGGATCTCGCGCACCTCGGAGGCGTAGAAGGTGATCAGGTTGACCACCTTGTCGGCGTTGCCGGTGAACTTCTCGCGCAGGCGCTCGTCCTGGGTGCAGACGCCCACCGGGCAGGTGTTCGACTGGCACTGGCGAACCATGATGCAGCCCATCGCGATCAGGCCGGCGGTGCCGATGCCGAATTCCTCGGCGCCCATCATGGCGGCCATGACGATATCGCGGCCCGTACGCAGCCCGCCATCGGTGCGCAGGGTCACGCGGCTGCGCAGATTGTTCATCGACAGCACCTGGTGCGTCTCGGTCAGGCCCATTTCCCAGGGCAGGCCGGCGTACTTGATGCTGGTCGCCGGGCTGGCGCCGGTGCCGCCGTTGTGCCCCGAGATCAGGATCACGTCGGCCTTGGCCTTGGCCACCCCTGCGGCGATGGTGCCGACCCCGCTGGAGGCGACCAGCTTGACCGTCACCTTGCAGCGCGGGTTGATCTGCTTGAGGTCGTAGATCAGCTGCGCCAGGTCCTCGATCGAGTAGATGTCGTGGTGCGGCGGCGGCGAGATCAGCGTCACACCCTTGGTCGAGTGCCTCAGCCGCGCGATCAGGTCGGTTACCTTCATGCCGGGCAGCTGGCCGCCTTCGCCGGGCTTGGCGCCCTGGGCGACCTTGATCTCCAGTTCCTCGCACTGGTTGAGGTATTCCGCCGTCACGCCGAAGCGCCCGGACGCGACCTGCTTGATCTTGGCCGACGGGTTGTCACCGTTGGGTTCGGGCACGAAATGCGCCGGGTCCTCGCCGCCCTCGCCGCTGTCGGACTTGGCCCCGATGCGGTTCATGGCGACGTTGAGCGTCTTGTGCGCCTCGGGCGACAACGCGCCCAGCGACATCCCCGGCGTGACGAAGCGTTTGCGGATGCTTGTGATACTCTCGACCTCCTCGATGGGAACGGGGTTCCCGATCGGCTTGATCGCCAACAGGTCGCGCAGGTGAATCGGGGCCTTCGACCGCATGGCCGTCGCATACTGCTTCCACAGCTCGAAGGAGCCGCGGTCGCAGGCCTGCTGCATCAAGTGCATAGAGGTGGCTTCCCAGGCGTGCTTCTCGCCCGAGCGGCGTGCTTTGTAGAAGCCCCCGATGGGCAGGATGTCGGTGCTGCCGCGCCAGCCCAGCGCATGAACCTTTTCAACCTGCTTTTGCAGGCCGCCCAGCCCGATGCCCGAGATGCGGCTGTGCATGCCGGGGAAATACTCGGCCACCATGGCCCGCGACAGGCCCACCGCCTCGAAGTTCAGCCCGCCACGATAGGACGAGATGACGGAAATCCCCATCTTGGCCATGATCTTGAGAAGTCCCTGGTCGATCGCCTTGCGATAGCGCGCCACGGCCTCGGTCAGGGTCGTGTCCAGCAGGCCGCGCTCGATCCGGTCGGCCAGCGAATCCTCGGCAAGGTAAGCGTTGACGACCGTGGCGCCGCTGCTGACGAGCACCGCGAAGTAATGTGGGTCGATACATTCGGCCGAGCGCACGTTGATCGAGGTGAAGGTCCGCAGCCCTTTGCGCGTCAGCCAGCTGTGGACGGCGCTGGTGGCCAGGATCATCGGCATGGGCACCTTGTCGGGATCCTGATGCTGATCGGTCAGCACCAGATGCCCCGCGCCCGAGCGCACCGCGTCCTCGGCCTCTTCGCGGATGCGCGACAGCGCGTCGCGCAGGGCCGAGCCACCGGCGCCGGCCGGGAAAGTGCAGTCGATCTCGACCGCCGGGGCGTTGAAGGACGCCACCAGCGCCTCCCACTGGGCATTTCCCACGAAGGGGCTGTCCAGCACCAGGATCTCGGTCTGGCCGCTGTCCTCGTCGAGCACGTTCTTGAGATTGCCGAACCGGGTCTTGAGGCTCATCACCCGGAATTCGCGCAGGCTGTCGATCGGCGGGTTCGTGACCTGGCTGAAGTTCTGCCGGAAGAAGTGGCTCAGCGGGCGATACTTTTCCGACAGCACCGCGCTGGGCGTGTCGTCCCCCATCGAGGCAACGGCTTCCTTGCCGTCCTCGGCCATGGGCACCAGGATGCTTTCAAGCTCCTCGATGCTGTAGCCCGCGGCGATCTGGCGCTTGCGCAGCTCGGCCCCGGAGTGCAGCGGGGCCTCTGAGACCCCGGAGAGCTTTTCGTCCAGGTTGTTGATCTTGCCCACCCAGTCACCGAAGGGCAGGGCGCGGGCCAGCTTGTCCTTGATTTCGGCATCGTGGAACAGCGTGCCGCCGGCCATGTCGATGGCCAGCATCTGGCCCGGCCCGAGCGCGCCCTTCTCGACCACCTTCGCCTCGTCCGTGGGCACCATGCCCACCTCGGAGCCCGCGATCACCAGCCCGTCGCCGGTGACGACATAGCGCATGGGGCGCAGCCCGTTGCGGTCGAGCCCGGCGCAGACCCAGCGCCCGTCGGTCATGGCCAGGGCGGCGGGGCCGTCCCAGGGTTCCATCACGCTGTTGCAGTACGAATACATGTCGCGCCAGGCCTGCGGCAGTTCCGTGGCCTGCTTGGACCAGCTTTCGGGGATCATCAGCGTCTTGGCCATGGGGGCCGAGCGGCCCGACCGCACCAGCACCTCGAAGACCGCGTCCAGCGCCGCCGAATCCGACGATCCGCCCGGCACGATGGGCTTGATGTCCTCGGCCATGTCGCCGAAGGCCGCGCTGGCCATGCGGATCTCGTGGCTGCGCAGCCAGTTCAGGTTGCCCTTGAGGGTGTTGATCTCGCCGTTGTGGGCCAGCATCCGGAACGGCTGGGCCAACCACCACTGCGGGAAGGTGTTGGTCGAATAGCGCTGGTGATAGATGGCAAAGGCGCTCTCGAAACGCTCGTCCAGCAGGTCGGGATAGAACTCGGCCACCTGCTCGGCCAGCATCATGCCCTTGTAGATGATGCTGCGGCAGGACAGCGAGGCAAGATAGAGCTCCTTGACGCCCGCGGCCGCGGCGGCCTTTTCGATCCGGCGGCGGATGACGTAAAGTTCGCGCTCGAAGGTCTCCTCGTCCACGCCCTTGGCGTTGGAAATCAGGATCTGCTCGATCTCGGGGCGGGTCGCGTTGGCCTTTTCGCCCAGGCAGTCGACGACCACCGGAACATGCCGCCAGCCATAGATCGAATAGCCCATGCGCAGCACTTCGGATTCCACGATGGTCCGGCAGGTCTCCTGCGCGCCGAAGTCCGTGCGCGGCAGGAACACCTGCCCCACGGCCAGCAGTTCATCGCGGCGCGGGGTATGGCCCGTGCGCTCGACCTGGTCGTAGAAGAAGGACACCGGGATCTGGACGTGGATGCCCGCGCCGTCGCCGGTCTTGCCGTCGGCATCCACCGCGCCGCGATGCCAGACCGCCTTGAGCGCGTCGATGCCGTTCTGCACGACCTGCCGCGACGGCTTGCCGTCAACCGACACGACAAGGCCCACGCCGCAGTTGGCGCGCTCGTCCTCGGGCCGGTAGAGGCCGTTCTCGGCCACCCAGTCGCGCCGGGCCTGCTCGGTTGCGGCCCAGCTTGCATCGAACTTGGTCATGGTCTCGCTCCTCGTGTCGCGGCCGCGCGCCCGGGGGTGCGCCGCTCGGGGGTTTCGGTCAGTCCGCGGGCAGCGACGACATCACGACGCCGCAGCCGTATTTGGGATTGACGGAGAGAAAGCCCGGCTCGCCGGGAAAGATGAATTCGACGGGGCGCCCGTCGGTCTCGAAGCTGTCGTCGGCAGTGGTGTATTCGCTGACGCCCGACAGAAAGACGCGCCAGTCGGGATGGACGAATTCGCGCCCCTGCCCGCGCCACAGCTCGGCGCCGTCCGCGTCGCGGGCGGTGATCTCGTATTCCGTGCGCAGCAGCGTGACACCGTCGATCACCACGCTTTGCCCGGTCAGGCGATCCTCGCCGGTATAGCGGGTTGGGCCGATCTCGGCGCTTTTCGTGACGAAATCCCAGGTGTCGCGATCCGTGGCCAGAAGCTCGGTCAAGGATGCCGGGTCGGCGGGGTTGCTTTCCAGCCGCTCGGTGTGGCCCGAGGACAGGTGGAAACTCTCGATCCACTGCGCCTCGGAATCAACGCGCCCGACATAGGTTATCATCTCTTCGTCCAGATCCGCGCGGCGGGTGTGCCCCTCGGGGTCCTGCGCGCAGGTGAACATATGGCTGACCGTGCAGTCCTTGCCCTGGACGGTCACGAAGGCCTCGCAGCCCTGCGGCAGGTCGAATGTCTGGCCCACGGCCGGGGCCGCCGCCAGCATGGCGGCGATGGTCATCACTCCGGCTGTTTTCATCCTGCCCTCCTGCGCGGTGGTTTGGCGGCCGGGAATGCCACCTCGGCTCCCGGGGGTGCATCCTATTCCGCGGCGACCGCGGCGCCTTGCGACACGTGGTCCAGGATCGCGTCGGCGGCGTCGCGCCCGTCGCGGATCGCCCAGACCACGAGGCTCGCCCCGCGCACGATGTCGCCGGCGGCATAGACACCGTCGAGGCTGGTGCGGCCTGTGGTGAACTCGGCCTTGACGGTGCCCCAGCGCGTGACCTCCAGGCCCTCGACCCCCCAGAGTTTCGGCAGCTCTTCCGGCTCGAAGCCCAGCGCCTTGATGACGAGGTCGGCCTCTTCGATGTAGTCGCTGCCCTCGATCAGTTCGGGCATCTGGCGGCCCGTGGCGTCGGGGGCGCCGAGGCGCATCTGCTGGACCATGACCCCCTCGACCGCGTCGCCCGCGAAGCCCTTGGGCGCGGTCAGCCAGACGAATTCCACGCCTTCCTCCTCGGCGTTGTTCACCTCGCGCTGCGAGCCGGGCATGTTGTCGCGGTCGCGGCGATAGAGGCACTTGACGCTTTCCGCCCCCTGCCGGGTGGCCGTGCGCACGCAGTCCATCGCGGTGTCGCCGCCGCCGATGACGACGACCTTCTTGCCCTCGGCGTTCAATTCGCCGCTCTCGAACTCGGGGACCGTGTCGCCGAAGCTCTTGCGGTTGGAGGCGGTCAGATAGTCGATGGCCCGCACGATGCCGTCAGCCCCCGATCCCGGGGCCTGAAGCTCGCGCGACTTGTAGACACCGGTGGCGATCAGCACCGCGTCGTGGCGGGCGCGGATCTCTTCGAAGGGCAGGTCGCCACCCACGTCGCAGTTGAGCACGAACTCGACCCCGCCCTGTTCCAGCTGGTCGTTGCGGCGCATGACCACGTCCTTTTCCAGCTTGAAGCCGGGAATACCGTAGGTCATCAGCCCGCCCGCACGGTCGTAGCGATCATAGACCGTCACCTGGATGCCCTCGCGGCGCAGCTTGTCGGCGGCGGCAAGCCCCGCGGGCCCGGCGCCGATGATGCCGACGCTTTCGCTGCGTTCCGCATAGGGCACGATGGGCTTGACCCAGCCTTCCTCCCAGGCGGTATCGGTGATGTATTTCTCGACTTGGCCGATGGTGACGGTGCCATGGCCGGATTTCTCGATCACGCAGTTGCCCTCGCAAAGACGGTCCTGCGGACAGATCCGGCCACAGATCTCCGGGAAGGTGTTGGTGGCCTGGCTCAGCTCATAGGCCTCCTGCAAGCGATTCTCGGCCGTCAGGCGCAGCCAGTCGGGGATGTTGTTGTGCAGCGGGCAATGCGACTGACAGTAGGGCACGCCGCACTGGCTGCAACGCGCGGCCTGTTCCTTGGCCTTCTCGTCGGCGTATTCGGCGTAGATCTCGTGGAAATCCGTCCGCCGCAGGTCGGGCGGACGCTTCTCGGGCATGTCCCGTTCCACATCTACGAACTTGAGCATCTTCTGACCAGACACGTTCCGTCCTCCTGCACCAATGCTTGGCCTTCGCATGTAACCCGATTGGCGCCGGAAGAAAAGTCATACACCCTGACCTAATTACAGGAAATTCCCGACCGGCGCGCGCTGACGCCGGGCCGGAGCGATCATTTTAGGTCCGGGTCGGACCTATTACCCGGTCTTTCGCATTTCACGCCCTCGGTTAGAAACGGGGAAACGAATCAGGCCGGCCCATGTCTCTTTTTACGCTCGTCCTCGTCGCCGTGATTCAGGGCATAACGGAGTTTCTTCCGGTGTCCTCGTCAGGCCACCTCATCCTGCTGCCGCAGCTGACCGGGCGCGCGGACCAGGGCCTCGTCATTGACGTCGCGGTGCATCTGGGGACCCTGCTGGCGGTGATGCTTTATTTCTGGCGCGACGTGCGCGGGGCGGTCCTGGGACTGGGTCGCCTGGCCCGCGGCCGCGTCGATACGTCGGGCGCGCGGCTGGCGCTGCTGCTGATCGTCGCCACCGTCCCGGCCGTTATTCTCGGGCTTGTACTGAAACTGACGGGGCTGGACGCCGCGATGCGCTCCACGGCGGTGATCGGCTGGACCATGCTGATCTTCGGTCTCGCGCTCTACTGGGCCGACCAGACCGGGGGCGTGGACAAGCAGGCGACCGACTGGAGCCTGCGCGACGCGGTCGTCATGGGCCTGTGGCAGGCGCTGGCGCTGATTCCCGGCACCTCGCGCTCGGGCATCACCATCACCGCGGCGCGGCGGCTGGGCTATGCCCGCGAAGAAGGCGCGAAACTGGCCATGCTGATGTCGATCCCCGTGATCCTGGCCTCGGGCGTGCTTCTGGGGGCCGAGGTGGCGCTGACCGCCGACGCCGCGGCGGCCCGCGACGGGGCCCTGGCCGCCGCCATGGCCTTTGTCGCCGCGCTGGCGGCGCTGGCGCTGATGATGCGGCTGCTTCGGTCGGTCAGCTTCACGCCCTACGTGATCTACCGGGTGATCCTCGGCGTGGTGCTGTTGACGATCGCCTACACCTAGTCCCTGAGGTTGCGCGCCGAATCCTTGATCGCCGCATACTGGCCGGAGGGGCGGAACCGCCACAGGTAATCGGGAAGGATGGCCTCCATGGACTTGGGCGAAATGCCCAGATCCGCAAAGCCCCGCGCGCCCTCGGAAACAACATTGTCCTGTTGCAGTTGCAGCACCTGGTCGCGGCTGATCGGCCCCTTGAGCAGGCCGAAGCTCATCCGTTCGCCCAGCGCGAAGACACGCGCCATCAGCCCGGCCATCCAGAACGGCATGTTCAGGATCAACCGGCGGCGGCGGATCACGCCGAGCATCTGCTGCATCAACTCGCGAAAGGTGTCCACGTCCGGCCCGCCAAGTTCGTAGATGCCGGGCGCGGCCTGGCCCAGCGCGCCCAGCGTCGCGGCCTCCGCCACGTCATCGACATAGGCCGGCTGAAAGCGCGTGTCGGCCCCCACCACCGGCAGGACGGGGCTGTAGGTCGTCATCGCCGCGAAGCGGTTGAAAAAGGCATCAGTATGCCCGAACAGCACCGAGGGCCGCAGGATCACCGCCTGCGGCATGTGCGCCAGCACGCCGGCCTCGCCCGCGGCCTTGGTGCGGGCATAGGCGCTGTCGGCCTCGGCATCGGCGCCGATGGCCGAAATCTGCACCATGCGCTGCAGGCCTTCCTCGGCGGAGATCCGGGCGATGCGCTCGGCCCCTTCGGCCTGCACCGCGTCGAAGTTGTTCTTGCCGAAGGCGTCGAAGGTGCCGACGCAGTTGATCGCCACATCCGCCCCGTGCAGCACCGCGCGCACGCTGGCGTCGTCGCGGATGTTGCAGAACACCGGCACGACCTGGCCGACCACGCCGTAGGGTTTGACGAACATCGCCTCGTTGGGGCGGCGCACCGCGACGCGCACCCGCCAGCCCGCCTGCGCCATGCGCTGGGTGATGTAGCGCCCCAGAAACCCGGACCCGCCGAATATCGTGACAAGCTTGGACATGGTCCTACCCCTCGTGGCTGCCGTCCCCTCGCGTTTATCGCCCGGGGGGCCGACAAACAAGGCGGTTTCCGGCCGCGGCCCGGCAATCGCCGCGGCGGAGTTGGCGGCGCGAAAAACATGCCGGACCCGCGTTGACACCGCCGACGCGCGGGCGTAAATGCCTCTCCCACGACATCTGTGCCCAGATGGCGGAATTGGTAGACGCGCCAGCTTCAGGTGCTGGTGTCCGTATGGACGTGGAGGTTCGAGTCCTCTTCTGGGCACCATCCCTCCCCTAGCCGGAGATGATGGAAAAGATGGCAAACCACCTTTATAAGCGCGACCTTCCCGACGGGCTGGACCTTGGCCCGGTCGTCGCGATCGACTGCGAGACGATGGGCCTGAACCCGCACCGCGACCGGCTGTGCCTTGTGCAGATGTCGTCGGGCGACGGTGACTGCCACCTGGTGCAGGTCGAACAGGGCCAGACGGCGGCGCCCAACCTGTGCCGGATGCTGACCGACCCGGCAGTGATGAAACTTTTCCATTTCGGCCGGTTCGACATCGCGGCGCTGGATCACGCCTTCGGCGCGCTGGCCGCGCCGGTCTACTGCACCAAGATCGCCAGCAAGCTGACCCGCACCTACACCGACAGGCACGGACTCAGGAACCTTCTGCAGGAATTGCTCGATATCGACATTTCCAAGCATCAGCAGCAAAGCGACTGGGGCGCGGCCGACCTGACAGCGGCACAACTTGATTATGCCGCCTCGGACGTGCTGTATCTGCACCGCCTTCGCGAGGCCCTCGATACCCGCCTGGCCCGCGAGGGCCGCACCGAGATGGCCGCCGCCTGCTTCGATTTCCTGCCGATGCGGGCGCGGCTGGACCTTGCTGGCTGGCCGGAAATCGACATCTTTGCCCACTGAAATGGACCCGGACATGAACCGCGCGACCAGGTTCCTCGACACGGCCCGCGGCGTGATCCGAGCCGAGGCCGCCGCGCTGGAAACCCTGGCCGAAACCCTCGACGGCGGCTTTGCCGCGGCAATCGAAAAGATCCTCGACACCTCGGGGCGCGTGATCGTCTCGGGGATCGGCAAGTCGGGCCACATCGCACGCAAGATCGCCGCGACCTTCGCCAGCACCGGCACGCCCGCGCAGTTCGTTCACCCCGCCGAAGCCAGCCACGGCGACCTGGGCATGATCACGCGTTCGGACGTGGTGCTTGCAATTTCGAACTCGGGCGAGGCGCCGGAACTAGCCAACCTGCTGTCCTATACCCGCCGCTTCGGCATTCCGTTGATCGGGATGACCAGCCGCGCCGACAGCACTCTGGGCCGCGAATCGGACGTCCTGATCGCGATACCCCGGACCGGCGAGGCCTGCACCACCGGCGTCGTGCCGACCAACTCGACCACCATGACGCTGGCCCTCGGCGACGCGCTGGCGGTGTCGCTGATGGATCACCGCGCCTTCACCGCAGAGGACTTCCGCGCCTATCACCCGGGCGGTAAGCTTGGCACGCGGCTGACGCGTGTGCGCGACCTGATGCACGGGGCCGACCGGATGCCACTGGCGGGCGCGGACACCCCCATGAGCGACGGCCTGCTGACGATCAGCCAGAAGGGGTTCGGCGTGGTCGGCGTGCTCGATGCCGAGGGCGGCCTGGCGGGTGTCGTGACCGATGGCGACCTGCGGCGCAACATGGCCGGCTTGCTGGAGCGCACCGCGGGCGAGGTCATGACTCGCGACCCGCGGACCATCGGCCCCGACTCGCTGGCCGAAGAGGCCGTGGCGGCGATGGAGGACAACCAGATCACCTGCCTGTTCGTCGTCGATCCCGAAGGCTCGCGCCGCGTGGTTGGCATCCTGCACATCCACGACTGCCTGAGGGCGGGCGTGGTCTGACATGGCAGGCGCCGACCGGCTTCGCTCGCGCTGGGTCGCCATCCTGAAGGTGGGCCTGCCGCTGGCGGCGCTGGGGCTGATGTCGACCATTTTCCTGCTGGCCCGTGCGCCGATGCCGGACGGTGACATCCCCTACGCCGAAATCGAGGAGATCGCCCGCGACCCCCGCGTTTCCGGCGCGCAGATCACCGGTATCGCCGAGGACGGGTCCGTCGTCGAGGTCACCGCCGGGCAGGCCCGACCCGAGGGCCCGCTCATCCGGATCGAGGACCTGCGGGCCGACATCACGTCGGCCGGCGGAGTCGAGATCGCGATCCGCGCCGGCCGTGGCGAGGTGAACAACGCGGACCAGCGCGCGCGGCTTTTCGGGCTGACGCGGATCACCACCTCGAACGGCTACGAGATGGAGACATCGGGCCTCACGGCCGACATCGCCGTGGGCCGGATCGAATCCGAGGGGCCGCTGGAGGTCCGCGCGCCCTTCGGCGACCTGACCGCCGGAAAGCTGCTGATCGACACGCCCGATGCGGGCACCGGGCAAAGGATGCTTTTCCAGGACGGCGTTCGGCTGGTATACCGCCCCCAGCAAGGGGATTAGCGACGTGCATTCTTTCAAGACCCGGGCCGCGGCCCTGTTCGTCATACTGGCCGCGGCGGCCTCGGCCGGAACGGGGGCCGTGGCGCAGACCGACCTTACGCTGGGCGCGGTCAACGCCGACCCGACCGCCCCGGTAGAAATCACGGCCGACAGCCTGCAGGTGGACCAGGACACCGGCATCGCCACCTTTTCGGGCAATGTCGAGATCGGCCAAGGCGAGCTGCGCCTGTCCGCGGCGCAGGTCCGCGTGAATTACAACGACCAGAGCGGCGAGATCGACAGCCTTGCCGCCTCGGGCGGTGTCACCTTCGTCACCCCGACCGAGGCCGCCGAGGCGCAGCGCGCCGATTACGACATTGCCGCCGGGACGCTGCTGTTGCAGGGTGAGGTGCTGGTCACCCAGGGCGACAGCGCGCTGTCCGCGGAGCGGATGCGCATCGACCTGGCCACCGGCAGCGCCCGCATGGAAGGCCGGGTGCGCACGATCCTGACCCCGGAAGACGGCTAGCATGGCCGATACAGCGGGATTGAGCGTTACCGAGGGCAGCGCGGGGCTGCATATCCACCATCTGCGCAAGGCCTACCGCAAACGCCTTGTCATCCGGGATGTCAGCATGGAGCTGGGCCGGGGCGAGGTCGTGGCGCTGCTAGGGCCTAACGGATCGGGCAAGACGACCTGCTTTTACGCCATTGCCGGGCTGATCACGCCCGAGGGCGGACAGGTCGTGATCGACGGGCGCGACGTGACGACCCTGCCGATGTATCGCCGGGCCAAGCTCGGGATCGGCTACCTGCCGCAGGAGATGTCGATCTTCCGCGGACTGTCGGTCGAGGACAACATTATGGCCATCCTCGAAATCGCGGTGAAGGACCGGCGCCGCCGGCGCGAGCGGCTCGAGGAACTGCTCAGCGAATTCTCGATCGGGCATCTGCGCCGGGCCCCCGCGATGGCCCTGTCGGGCGGCGAACGGCGCCGGGCCGAGATCGCCCGCTGCCTGGCCGCCGGACCCAAGTACGTGCTGCTGGACGAGCCCTTTGCCGGGGTGGACCCCATCGCCGTGGGCGATATCCGGCACCTTGTGGCCGACCTGCGCAACCGCGGCATCGGCGTGCTGATAACCGATCACAACGTGCGCGAGACCCTGCAGATCGTCGACCGGGCCTATATCCTGCACGATGGCAAGGTATTGATGAGCGGCACCGCCGACGAGGTCATCGAGAACGAGAACGTGCGCCGGGTCTACCTCGGCGACAGCTTCCGCGTGCTTTGACGGCAGCCGGCCGCGCGGGCCGTGCTCGGCCATTGACAAGCCCGCCCGACCTGTCGCCAACTGATGGTGATGACACGGTTGGTACTCTCGGGCTTTTCTGGTGTCGCCTTTCTGGCGACGGGTTCGCGCAAGCTGAAGCACCCCCTGTCGTCCCCCACGACAGCATGACCGGGCAGCGGGCGCCAAGGCCCAGCCCCTTCTCGACTGTCGCAACCTGGAAGGAGAAGACATGCGCTATCAGATCACTGGCAAACAGATTGATATCGGCGAGGCCCTGCAAACCCATGTTCAGTCGGAACTGGGCGAGGTGTTCGAGAAGTATGCGGGCCGCCCCACCGACGCCAACGTGATCTTCTCCAAGAGTGGCAGCGCCTTTAACTGCGAGGCCGTCGTGCATCTTTCCACCGGCCTGACGACCCAGGCCAAGGGGCAGTCCCACGAGATCTACGGCGCCTTCGACGCGGCGCGCGACAAGATGGACAAACAACTCAGGCGATACAAGCGGCGCCTCAAGGACCACCACAAGGAGCGCGCCAAGCCGGTTGAAGTCTCGCAGGCCGGTGCGTATATCCTCGCCTCAAACAGCGACTCGGAGGATGCCGGCCCGGACAACGTCAGTTCGATGATCGTGGCCGAGATGGAGACACGGGTGCCGTCCCTCTCTGTCGGCGAGGCGGTCATGCAGATGGAACTGGCGGACGCCCCGCTTCAGGTGTTCCGCAACGAAGGACATGGCGGGGTCAACGTCGTCTACCGCCGCGACGATGGCAACATAGGCTGGATCGACCCGCGCAATTCGGGCTGACCCGTCCGCCGGTCGAAGACGGAAAGCGAGCGACAGATGCAAATCTCGGAAATCCTGCCCGCCGAGGGCACGAAGGTTATTTCTTCTGCCAGCAGCAAGAAGCAACTGTTCCGCTCTCTCGCCGAGATGGCCGGAGGCTGTTTCGAGGTCGACACCGCCTCGGTCGTCGATGCCCTGCTGGACCGCGAGAGCCTTGGCCCCACCGGCGTGGGCCATGGCGTCGCCCTGCCGCATGCACGGATGCCCGGCCTGGACCGCGTCTGCGGGCTGTTCCTGCGACTGAAAAAGCCGCTGGATTTCAATGCGGTGGACCGGCAGCCGGTGGACCTTGTCTTTGCGCTCTTCGCGCCGGAATCGGCAAGTGTCGAGCATCTCAAGGCGCTGGCGCTGGTGTCGCGGACGTTACGCGACGAGTCGGTCTGCTCGAAACTGCGGTCGAACGAGGACCCGGCGACGCTCTTCACCATCCTGACCGAGCACGCGACGTCTCAGGCGGCGTAATCGTCGAACCCGAACCCCGTGTAGTCGCGCGCGTAAACCTCGCGCGCGGCCACCTCGATATCGCGGCCGTAGATTTCGGACAGCACGGCGGCATGCGGGTCGGTGGGCTGAACAACCGTGGGCATCGTCGATTTGCCGACCTGCGCGGCGAGCACGGCAAGGTCGTCCTCCAGCCGGTCCTCGCGCAGGATCATGTCGGGCAGTGTGAACCCGGCGACCCCCTGCAGCACTGCCGTCTGGCTGGCCCAGTAGGGATCGACCCGGATGGCGGTCTGGCCGGCCAGATTCGCCTTGAGAAAGCCCAAAAATCCCAGAAAGGCCGCGCGGTGGTGCTGAGGGGTATAACCGCCATCCGGGTCGCCCTTGGGCAGGTCCAGTTTGAACTGCTGGCACAGGATCTTGCGAATCTCGATATAGCTGCCGGGCGCGGTTGACAGGATCTTGTCGCAGAAGGCGGCATGCGCCCGGGCCACGGGGTGGCGCACCACGGTGAAACCGCGATGGCCTGGCCGCGCGCGTTTCCATTGGCGCAGAGTCTTTTGGGTGAAGTCATGCTGAAGGGCCTCGCGCCCAGCGTCGTCCAGCCCGGCCAGCCAGTCGAGCACCGCCTCCGTCGGGCCGCCCCGGACTGGCATGAACACCAACGGCGAGTCCGCCGCGGCCACATGGCCGGGCACGACCGGGCCGCGGCGGGGTTCGAAATTCGGCGTGCGGTTGAGATTGAAACGATCCAGCCGCGCCAGCGCCGTCTCCATCCGGTCGAAGTTGCGCACCTTGTCGGCCATGGGCGCCGGGTTCTGCTTCTTGAGGCTCCGGTCCAGCGACTCCAGCCGCGCCGGACTTCCAAGGAACCGCGCCAGCCCGTTCATGACCTCGACGTCCTGCAAATCCTCGTAGGCCAAGTAGAAGGCGGTTTGCCCGGTCTTCTGCAGACCGCCCAGCAGCCGCACCTGGAAGGCCTGCAGGGCCTCGACATGGGCCTCGAACTCGGCGGCATCGAAGGTCACGTCGCTGGCGCGGGCGTGTTTGACGTTGGTCAGCTTCCACTGGCCGGTCGACTCGGCGATCTTGCGGCTGACATAGCTTTCGGCGGGATTGCGAGTAAGCACGATCTTGGCACAGCGCGGATCGGCCAGGACATCATCGAGCACGCGCGGATCGTGATCGTTGAAGAAACGGAACCCGTTGAGCCCGTCTGCCGCCTTGATCCGGCCGAGAAGCCGATGTGGGTCGGCGTCGCGTTCGGCCCGGGTCACGCCAAGCGTCTCTTCACGGTTGGGGTAGCTGATGAAAGCGGGGTTGAAGGCCTCGCCGTGGCAGGTCAGCCCCTCCAGCGCGTTGATGTTCGCCTCGAGGAAGTTCGAGCCGGTGCGCATCTCGGCGAAGACAACGAAATAGTCGAATTCGGCCATCTGTTACCTGACGAGATAGGGTTTGCGTTGCTGCCGGCGCGGCTGCTGCGGGGCCGGGTCGGTGGGGAAATCCCCCATCAGGTAGGGGTGCATGCCCTGGTTCTTCAGGTTCTGGAGGAACTGCGCGAAACCGGTCAGGTCCACCATCCGCGGCGCTTCTGTCACGCTGCTGCGCCGGGCCTCCGTGCCCATCTCGTCGAGCACCGTCTGCAGGGCCTCCATCGGGCTTTCGACGAACTCGGCCAGGCTCCAGATGCGGACCGGCGCCTTCGCCCAGTAGGACCGCAGGGCCGCCAGGTGCTCGGACTCGACGCGCTGAAGCTCGGCCGCCTCGGCCCGGATCTCGGAGAAGTTCCGGTTCGACAGGAACAGCGGGATCGACCAGGCGCCGGTGATCACGCTGATCCGGGCGTTCGGATCCTTGGCCAGGTCCCAGGTGATCAGCTGGCTGTCGCGCGGGCCGAACTGAAAGCACTGCCGCTCGCCCCTGGTGTTCCAGATCAGGTTCGTAAGGAACATCCGCGCATTGTGATCGCGCAAGCGGGGATTGTCGCACAGGGCGCCGGCGAAGGTTTTCTGCCGCTCCGCAAATTCCACACCATCCGCGGCAAAAAGATGCCCGTGCACGCGCGCCCCGGTGACCCTGGCCAGCCAGGGCTCGAAATCCTCGAAGAGTTCGGTGAACCCCTCGAAGACCGAATAGGACGCCGAGGTAAAGCCGTTTTCGTGCCCCTCGCGCGGAAGGCGGGATTGCATGAACAGCCCGGCCCGGCCGCGCGTGCGCCGCTCAACCGCCTTGGCGAAGATACGGTCGATCTTGCCGGGGTTCGGCTCGCTGCCCTTCATGGGGTTGGCCGATTTCAGGAAGGTGTCGTAAAGCAGATCGGCCTGCGGCCAGATCTTGCGCGCGACGAAACAGTCCGACCGGCGCAGCAGTTGAAGATGGTCGTCGTAGAAGATGTGCGGCTTGCCCTGGTAGTCGAATTTCGACAGCGTCAGCGACCGGCTTTCGACGTTCTGCGAATAGAGCCGAACGAGGGTCTGGAAATAGCTCTCGTCGGGGATCCAGACCCGGCGGAAATACCGGTCGTACGTCGGCCTGTCCGGGTCCTCGAGGATGGCTGACAGGGTCTGGCGCGTCAGGCACCACCACTGCGAGCCCATGTGCGGGACGATCCCCTCGGGCAGTTTGCGATGCAGCTTGAACCGGCGCTGGAACTCGACATAGCGGTCGAACAGGAACCGCTGCCGGCGGAACGAGAAGGGAAAGCGCAGCGTGAAACGCTCTTCGTCCAACCCGCCGATCGTCCAGGGCACATCCGCGGTGGTCGCGCTCTCGATGAAATCGGTGCGCGGCCGCGCGGCGAGGTAGTCCTGCAGGTCCGCCACCGGGCGCAACGGCAGGCAGGCCCCAGAGGCCAGGTAGGCATGGCGCACCCGCGGGAAGTTGCGCAGCAACTGCTCGGAGGCCGCCTGCGAGGCCGCCACCAGCCCCCAGGTGCCCCATTCGCAGCGGTAGCGCTTGCTGAATTCCACGTCCGGCAGGTCGGCGAGCGACTCGACGAACCTGTCATGCGTGGCCCTATCGAGATTGCGATCCACGTGGATCACCACCGGACAGCCCGCCGCAGACCAGTGGCGGATCACCTGTTCGGCGCGATGCAGCGCCGTATGGACCAGCATCACGATCCCGAGGCTCATGCCCAGTTTCCCTTGGACATCAGGCCCAGGATTTCAAGTTGCCGCCAGTTGATGTATCGCTCGGACCACTTGCACCAGAGGTCGGGATGTTCGGCCAGCCCCTCGGCATAGGCCTTGTATTCCTGACTGTTGGCGTAGTGCTGGCCGCGCTCGAGCTCCTCGCGGGCCTTTTCGGTAAAGGTATCGAGGAACTTGGCGTGCAACAGGACGCCCGAGGCCTTTTCCCCGCCCCATTCGTCGTAAACCAGGTTCAATCCCCGGGGCAGCAGCATGTGGGTCGAGCTGACATAGGCATAGCGCCTGTCCCACTTGACCAGCGGCGTCTTGTTCAGCGCGGGCGCGCGCCAGGGTTCCTCGGTGAAGAACATCCGCGCGCGCGGGCCGCCCTGGATCCAGAGATTGTAGTAGAGGTGATTCTTGGACAGCGTGTAGTTGCCCGCATCGAACCACGATGCGATCTCCAACGGGTTCTGCCCGCGCTGATACGGAATCGCGTCGATCCGGCCCTTGGGATACATGTCCAGCAGCATCGCCGAGAACGAGCGGATTTCCGACGCCTCCAGCCAGTCGGTCAGAGCGCGGATGGGACGGGTATCGCTGAAGGGGAAGACAAGGAACTCGTCCGGGTCCACAACAAGGGTCCAGTGACCATGGCCATACTTGCGCTGCAGGTAGTTGAGCCAGTCCACCCCAAAACGGGCCCGGCGATAGCTTCCTCTCGTGGTCCAGAGCGAGACATCGGGCTGCCCGGCCAGGTAATCCCGGCCGCCGTCGTCACTGTCGTTGTCCACGATGATGAAGTGGTCGACGCCGAGGTCGCGATAGTAGTTCAGGAAGTAGGGGAGCCGGATGTCCTCGTTCCTGAGGGTCGAAAAGACGATGATATCCGCCGGCCCGATGCGATCGGTCCGGTCGCGCACGACGCGCAGTTGCCGCGACTTGCGGCGCGCGCGCAGGTGCCAGCGCTTGCGCTGCAGACGAAGCCGATATGACTGCCAGACGCCCAAATATCACCTTTCTGCCCGCCCCGGGGTCCGGCGCCGGCCGGTCCCGCCCTGCGTTACCTGCGCGCCATGGCACAGATAATCGCATAAATCGTTTCCATTCATTAAACAATTGCACGGTTTAGGCAAGCTCACCGCCAGTCACCACAACTCATCAACCCAAGGGATTCAAGCTGTTCCGGGCCGTCGTAGCGGGTTGCATCGGGATGCCAGAAATCGACGCCCGCGATCAGGCTCTCGTGGTAGCGGGTGTAGAGCGCCGCGTTCTCGAAGTGCTGGCGGCGGTGCAGCTCTTCGGCCGACCGCGCCGCGACGTCCGGCAGGAACTTGCTGTGGATCAGCACGCCAGTAGGCCGCCCGGGTTCGAACACGCGGTTGAGCCGCAGCGGAAGCGCCTGGTGGGTCGAGGTGACATAGGCATAGCCGCGCCGCCACTTGACCAGCGGGGTCTTGTTCAGGGTCGGGGCGCGGTCGGGCTGGTCTGCGAAAAAGACCCTGTCGCGCGGGCCGCCCTGTATCCACAGGTTGTCGAAGACCGGATGGCGCCGCGCACGATAGCCGTCCGCGTCGAACCAGGGCAGATGGTCGCGCGGATCATCGCCGGCGGCGAAATGCCCGACATTCACAGGACCTTTCGGGAAAAGGTCGAGCATCAGCGCACCGAAGGCCACCCGCCCGGTCGCGTCGAGATGGGCGGTCAGCTGCCCGAGGTCACGCCCCCCCGGCAAGACCAGTAGCTCGTCGGCATCCAGCGTCAGGCACCACTTGCCATGGCCGAAACGAAACTGCAGGCAGGTGAGCCAATCGACACCGAAGCGGGCTTGCTTGTAACTGCCCGCCGCATGCCAGAATGAGACGTCGGGCTGCCCGCGCAGAAAATCCGCCGTGCCATCTTCACTGTCGTTGTCGACGATCAGGAAGTGATCCACTCCCAGTGCGCGGTGGTGGTCGAGGAACTGCGGCAGGCGCGCCCGTTCATTGCGCAGCGTCGCAAAGGCCAGAGTCGGCGCGGCCTTGATGCGCTCGGGGTGGACCCGACACCGCGCCAACTCGTGCCGGCGGCGCAGCGCCCGCAGCAGGAGGCGCCGTCGCTTCCAGCGCATCCGGTAGGCGTAGACCGGGGATCTAGGCGCTACGCGCGGCGCCGCCGCGTCCATCTCCGCGAAGATGGACACGACGGGCTACTGCGCCGCCCGGCGCGTCGACATCAGGTCGTGCAGGTAGTTACTGAATTCGGCGCCCAGGTCCTCGCGAGCGAGGCCGAAAGCGACTGTCGCCTGCAGGAACCCGGCCTTGGAGCCGCAATCGAAACGCTCGCCGCGGAACTGGTAGCCGAAGACCTCGCGCTCTTCGTCGATCTCGGCGGCGATGGCGTCGGTCAACTGGATCTCTCCGCCCGAACCGGTCTTGATCCGGCTGAGATTGCGCATGATATCCGGCGTCAGGATGTAGCGACCGATCACTGCCAGGTTCGACGGGGCATCCTGCGGATTGGGTTTCTCGACCATTCCACTTACTGGAAAGGATGACCCCATTTCACCATGTCCGTCCAGAACGCCATAAGAAGAGGTCTTGTCGCGCTGCACCTCCATCGCGGCGACCATGCAACCGCCGGTCTCGGCATGCGCCTCGACCATCTGTTGCAGGCAAGGCGTCTGACCTGCGATGACGTCGTCAGGCAGAATGACCGCGAAGGGCTCGTTCCCGATCAGCCGTCGCGCGCACCAGACGGCATGGCCCAGGCCCAGCGCCTTGTGCTGTCGGATATAGGCGATCGCCCCGCTGTCCATGTTGGTGCTCTTGAGGGTCTCGAGAAGGTCGTCCTTCCCGGCCTTGCGCAGGGTGTTTTCCAGATCCGGCGAATGGTCGAAGTAGTCCTCGAGCGCCGACTTGCCGCGCGACGTGACGAAAATGAACTCCTTGATCCCTGCCGCCCTTGCCTCGTCGATGGCGTACTGGATCAGCGGACGATCAACCAGCGTCATAATTTCTTTTGGAACCGACTTGGTCGCGGGCAGAAACCGGGTCCCCTTGCCCGCAACGGGAAAAATGGCTTTTGTCACTCGCTTTTTCATCATTCGTTACCTCTGAATTTCGGCGCTGGGCCAATGCCACCGCGCGCCCTTCTCGAATATCGGTTTAAAAGCGTCACCCTTTGCTGTCTCAAGGAAAAACCTCTGGCATGCGCTCAGGGATGGTTCATTTCTCTCAGCATTGCCTCCATCTTGGGCAGGTCCTCGGGATTGTTCAACTCCCAGAAAAGACGCCCCTGCGATGCGACTTCGACGCAAAGCATCGGCACGTCGCGTTCGAGGAATCTCAATTGCTCAAGGCCCTCGAGGTGTTCCAGAACACCCACGGGCCATTGGGCATAAGCAAGCAAGGCCGAGGGCCTGTAGGCGTAGACACCGACATGATGAAAGACGGGCGTTTCTGCGTCCTCGGCACAGCGGCCCTGGGCAAAAGGGATCACCTCCTTCGAGAAATATAGCGCCCGTTGACTGGCCCCGAATACTGCCGTGGTGCCGCCCACGCGCCCGGCGCGGCGGTCATCGAGAAGGGCATTGAGCGCCCGGCCATCGCAGCGCAGCACCGGGGTGGCGACCTCGGCCGACGGGTGATCGGCCAGCGCGGCGACGAGGTCCTCGATGAACCAGGCCGGGGTAAGCGGCGCATCGCCCTGAAGGTTGACGACGATGTCGTGGCCGCCACCCAGCGCATCCAGGGCTGCGGCGCAACGTTCGGTGCCGTTGCGGCAGGTCTCCGGGGTCATGACCACCTCGGCGCCGAACGCCTGCGCTGCATCGCGAATACGCGTGTCATCCGTGGCGACGACCACGCGGTCGACGCCCGATACATCGGCCGCGGCCTCCCACGAGCGCCGGATCAGGGTCTTGGCATCGCCGGTCGCGCCGGTCAGCGCCACCAGCGGCTTGCCCGGATAGCGGGTTGAGGCGTAGCGTGCCGGGATGACCACCAGAACGGACATCAGGCCGGTTTCAGCCCGACCCCCGGGGCATGGGCAATGAAGAAGGGGTTGGCAAAGCCCGACTTGCCATAGCGCAGCGGCTGGTGATCGTCGAAACGCACGACAGCCCCGCCCGCCCCGATCAGGACCGCGTGACCGGCCGCGGTGTCCCATTCCATGGTGCGGCCAACGCGCGGGTAGAGATCGGCCTCGCCGGTGGCGACAAGGCAGAACTTGAGCGACGACCCCGCGCTCGTGCTGTCCTTGATGGCGTATCGGGAGATGTAGTCCTCGGTCGCCTGGTCGCGATGCGACTTTGAGGCGACGACCATGAGCGCATCGTTGTCCGGCGTGCCGACCCGAACCGGACGGGTCGCGCCGGGCGCGGCCTTGTCGAAGGGGCCGGCCTCCTCGACCGACCGGCCGTCGGGCTCGGTGTAGAACAACCGCCCCTTGGCTGGGGCATAGACCACCCCGCGCACCGGGTTGCCCTCCTGCACATAGGCGATATTCACTGTGAAATCGCCGCGCCGGTGAATGAATTCCTTGGTCCCGTCCAGGGGATCGACGATCAGGAAGGTCGCGGCCGACAGATCGTGCGACGCCGTTTGTTCCTCGGTGACGAGGGCGACATCGGGAAAGGCCGCGCGCAGCCCGGCGGCGATATGCGCATCGGCGGCCTCGTCCGCGGCGGTCACGGGGCTGTCGTCGACCTTGCTGCGCACCTCGACGTCGGGGGCGTCATAGATTTCCATGATGAGGTCGCCCGCCTCGAGGGCAAGGCGGCGCATGACAATTGTTAGGGTCTCGAAATCCAAGGGCCTGCTCCTTGTTCACCAGCCGAGGCGCCGCGTGTTGATCGTTGTTCCTCGTGGTCCTATGCTATCGTCATAAACAATGGCAAGATTTTCGCGCGATCCGGGCGCGACGGCGACGCAGGCAGGTCACGATGTTCGAAACAAACAGGGCACAGTCACGCTCTCGCGGCGCGCTGGAGATGCTGGAGCTGATCTATCACTCCATCGTCCGCGACATCCGCAAGGAGCACCGGCACGCGGTGGTCGGGCTGCTGATGAACATCATGCAGACCATGGTCTTTGCGCTGGCCTTTTATTTCATGTTCTCCGTGCTGGGCCTGAAGGGCACGGCAATCCGCGGTGACTTCATGCTCTACATCATGACAGGGATCTTCCTGTTCATGACCCATATCAAATCCATGGGCGCGGTGCTGCGGTCCGAGGGGCCCACCTCGGCCATGATGAAGCATGCGCCCATGAACACGATCGTCACGATCACGGCCTCGGCGCTCAGTGCACTCTACATTCAGGTTCTGTCCATGGCGGTGGTGCTTTATCTCTACCACGCGATCATGACGCCGATCACCATTTACGACCCGATCGGAGCCATGGGTATGGTGATCTTGGCATGGTTCTCGGGCTGCGCGGTCGGGATCGTCTTTCTCGGGCTCAAACCCTGGCTTCCCGGTTTCGTCACCATCGCCTCCTCCATCTACTCGAGGGCCAACATGATCGCCAGCGGCAAGATGTTCGTGGCCAATACGCTGCCCAGTTCGGTGCTGGCGCTGTTCGACTGGAACCCGTTGTTTCACGCCATCGATCAGGCCCGCGGCTTCACCTTCATCAACTACAACCCGTTGTTCACTTCGGTGTCCTATCCGCTGATGATCAGCATGATCCTGGTTCTGATCGGGTTGATGCTGGAATTCTACGCGCGAAGGAATGCCTCGGCCAGCCACGATGCGGCACGGTGACGCATGTGACGCTCAGGTCACCACGCGCAGGGTCAGGTTGATCCGGCCCGCGTCCCTGAGAAGGGCCGAACTGCCGTCCTTGACCCGGTCGATCCCGTGGAAGAGCAGGCGCGCGTCGCCCGCCATGCGCAGCACGTCGCCCGAGCGCAGCCAGACGCTTTCGGTTTTGCCGCCGCGGGTGGCGTTGCCGATCCGGAACAGCGCCTCGTCGCCCAGCGAGATCGACAGCACCGGCTCGCCGAAATCAGCCTCGTCCCTGTCCTGGTGCATGCCCATACGGGCGCCCGGCGGATAGTAATTCACCAGGCAGCATTCCGGCGCGCGGGCGCTGCCCGACAGCGCCTCCCAGGCGGCCAGGACCGAGGGTGGAATCGGCGGCCAGTCCATGCCGTCGGGATGGTGGGGCTCGTAGCGGTAGCCGGCCTTGTCGGTGACCCAGCCGAAGCGGCCGGCCGCGGTCATCCGAACGCTCATGGTCTTGCCCGAGGGCGTGACTGGCACGAACAGGGGCGCCCGCGCGGCCACCGCGCGAATCTCGGCCAGCATGGCCTGCTGTTCCGCGGGCGACAGCCAGGATTGCCAAAGCTCCACCCCGCGCAGGCACAGCGTCGGCGGTACACCCGGACCGGTTTCCCCGAATTTGCTCATTCCATTGCCTTTCCCCGGCTTGCAGCCCCCGGCACCCCTACCTATATACGCCGTGATCCGGACCGGGGATGACCCCGATCCAAAAGAATCCATGAGGCCGGGGTGCCAAAACGGGCCCGGGCCGCTCAAACCGCCTGTAGGAAGGGATTTGTAAAATGGCCAAAGTCATCGGAATTGACCTGGGGACCACCAACTCCTGCGTTGCCATCATGGATGGCAGCCAAGCCCGCGTCGTCGAGAACGCGGAAGGGGCGCGCACCACGCCCTCGATCGTTGCCTTCACGGACGACGAGCGCCTTGTCGGCCAGCCGGCCAAGCGCCAAGCCGTCACCAACCCCGAGAACACCATCTTCGGCGTCAAACGCCTTATCGGCCGGCGCCTGGACGACAGCGACCTGGCCAAGGACAACAAGAACATGCCGTTCAAGGTTGTCGACGGCGGCAACGGAGACGCCTGGGTCGAGGCCAAGGGCGACACCTACAGCCCCAGCCAGGTGTCCGCCTTCATCCTGCAGAAGATGAAGGAAACCGCCGAGAGCTACCTCGGCGAAGAGGTCGACCAGGCCGTCATCACCGTGCCCGCCTATTTCAACGACGCCCAGCGTCAGGCCACCAAGGACGCCGGCAAGATCGCGGGCCTCGAAGTGCTGCGCATCATCAACGAGCCCACCGCGGCCGCGCTGGCCTATGGCCTCGACAAGAAAGAGACCAAGACCATCGCCGTCTATGACCTCGGCGGCGGCACCTTCGACGTGACCATCCTGGAGATCGACGACGGCCTGTTCGAGGTGAAGTCCACCAACGGGGACACCTTCCTGGGCGGGGAAGACTTCGACATGCGGATCGTCAATTACCTGGCCGACGAGTTCAAGAAAGAGCACGGCGTCGACCTGACCAAGGACAAGATGGCCCTTCAGCGCCTCAAGGAGGCCGCCGAAAAGGCCAAGATCGAGCTGTCCAGCGCCTCGCAGACCGAGGTGAACCAGCCGTTCATCTCGATGGGGGCCGACGGCTCGCCGCTGCACATGGTCATGAAACTGACCCGCGCCAAGCTGGAAAGCCTCGTCAGCGACCTGGTCACATCCTCGATCAAGCCGTGCAAGGCCGCCCTCAAGGACGCCGGCATGTCCACAGACGACATCGACGAGGTCGTGCTGGTCGGCGGCCAGACCAGGATGCCCAAGGTCTTCGACGAGGTGACCAAGTTCTTCGGCAAGGAACCCCACAAGGGCGTCAACCCCGACGAGGTCGTGGCCATGGGCGCCGCCATCCAGGCCGGCGTGCTGCAGGGCGACGTCAAGGACGTTGTCCTTCTGGACGTCACGCCGCTGTCGCTGGGCATCGAGACGCTGGGCGGTGTCTTCACCCGCCTGATCGACCGCAACACCACGATCCCGACCAAGAAGAGCCAGGTCTTCTCGACCGCCGAGGACAACCAGAACGCAGTGACCATCCGAGTGTTCCAGGGCGAGCGCGAGATGGCGACCGACAACAAGCTGCTGGGTCAGTTCAACCTCGAGGACATTCCGCCGGCCCCGCGCGGCATGCCGCAGATCGAGGTGACCTTCGACATCGACGCGAACGGCGTGGTCAATGTCTCGGCCAAGGACAAGGGCACCGGCAAGGATCAGAAGATCACGATCCAGGCGTCGGGCGGCCTGTCCGAGGATGACATCGAACAGATGGTCAAGGACGCCGAGGAAAATGCCGAGGCCGACAAGAAGCGCAAGGATCTGGTCGAGGCCCGCAACCAGGCGGAGAGCCTGATCCATTCGACTGAAAAGTCGATGGAGGACCACGGCGACAAGGTCGATCCGACCACGATCGAGGCGATCGAACTGGCGATCTCCGCGCTCAAGGAGGACCTCGAGGGCGAGGATCCCGAAAAGATCCGCTCGGGCATCCAGAACGTGACCGAATCAGCCATGAAGCTGGGTGAGGCGATCTACAAGGCCCAAGCCGAGGAGGCCGGCGACGCCGACCCCGAGGCCCCCGAAGAGGGAACGGGCGGTGCCGACGAGGACATCGTGGATGCCGACTTCGAGGACCTCGACGACGACAACAAGCGCGCCTGAGGGAAATCACGCTCCGGGGCTGGTCCGCACATCGTGGCGGGCCGGCCTTTTGCGACCCATAGGGGGAAACGCGAATGTCCAAACGTGACTATTACGAGATTCTCGGGGTCTCCAAGAGCGCCAGCGCCGACGACATCAAGAAGGCCTACCGAAAGAAGGCCAAGGAACTGCACCCGGACCGGAACACCGACAACCCGGATGCCGAGCAGCAGTTCAAGGAAGCTGGCGAGGCCTACGAGGTCCTCAAGGACGCCGAGAAGAAGGCCGCCTACGACCGCTTCGGCCACGCCGCCTTCGAGGGCGGCATGGGCGGTGGCGGCGGGCGCCCCGGCGGCGGCTTCCAAGGCCAAGGCGATTTCGCCAGCGCCTTCTCGGATGTGTTCGACGATCTCTTCGGCGATTTCATGGGCGGCCGCGGTGGCGGCGGACGCTCGCGCGCGGCCCGCGGCAGCGACCTACGCTACAACATGCGCGTCTCGCTGGAAGACGCCTATACCGGCACGCAAACCACGATCACCGTGCCAACCTCGGTGCAATGCGACAGCTGCGACGGCTCGGGTGCCGAGGGTGGCAGCGAACCTGTGACTTGCCCGACCTGCTCGGGCATGGGCAAGGTGCGTGCGCAGCAGGGCTTTTTCACCGTCGAGCGGACCTGTCCCACCTGCAACGGCATGGGCCAGACCATCAAGAACCCTTGCAAGGTGTGCCACGGCGCGGGTCGCGTGGAAAAGGAGAAACAGCTCCACGTCAACGTGCCGCCCGGTGTCGAGACCGGCACCCGCATCCGGCACGCCGGCGAGGGCGAGGCCGGGATGCGTGGCGGGCCGGCGGGCGATCTTTATGTCTTCATCGACGTGATCGAGCACGACCTGTTCGAGCGCGACGGCAACCACCTGTTCTGCCGCGTGCCCGTCTCTATGACCACGGCCGCGCTTGGCGGCGACATCGAGGTGCCCACGATCGACGGCGGCCGCAGCCGCGTGAAGATCCCGGCGGGCAGCCAGTCGGGCCGGCAAATGCGCCTGCGATCCAAGGGCATGCCCAGCCTGCGCGGGGGCGGTGCCGGCGACATGTTCATCGAACTGTCCGTCGAGACCCCGGTCAATCTGACCGCGCGGCAAAAGGAACTGCTGCGCGAGTTCGAGAAGCAGGCCGAGGACAACAACCCGCAAAGCTCAAACTTCTTCAAGTCGGTGAAGAATTTCTGGGAAGCCATGAAGGGGTAACCGGGCGTTAACACTTCGGAAAGGGAATCGGCGCAAGTCTGGTGTCATGTCGGACCAGCGCGCCTTTTCCGAAGCCCCCCTGCCCGGCCTGCAGCCGGACCTTCTGCCCGGAAATGACGAGGTGCAGGCGCTCACGCCCGTGCCCCCCGGTATGGGCAGGCGGCCGCCCTCCTACTTGGCCGATCACCGCAAGCGCCTGCGTGAGCGGTTCCGCTCCGGTGGGGCGTCGGCCATGCCGGATTACGAGTTGCTGGAACTGGCCCTTTTTCGGGCCATCCCCCGACAGGATGTCAAGCCGCTCGCCCGGCGCCTGATCGAGACTTTCGGCGACGTGAACGGTGTGCTCTCGGCCCCTGTCGCGCGTCTCGAGGCCGTCGCCGGAGTCGGCCCCGCCGTGGCGACCGAGTTGAAGATCGTCGAGGCGCTGGCCCACCGCATGGCCCGCGCAAAGGTGCTGCAACGGCATGTCATCAGCAGTTGGGACGCTGTGCTGGACTACTGCCACACGGTCATGGCGCATCGCGATACCGAGCAGTTCCGCATCCTTTTCCTTGACCGCAAGAACATCCTCATTGCTGACGAGGCGCAGGGCCAGGGCACCGTCGATCACGTGCCCGTCTACCCGCGCGAGGTCGTCAAGCGCGCGCTGGAACTCAACGCCTCGGCCCTCATCCTCGTGCACAACCACCCTTCGGGCGACCCGACCCCCTCGGAGTCCGATATCGACATGACCCGCCAGATCCACGAGGCCGCGAGCGCCCTCGGCATTGCCCTGCACGATCACCTGGTGATCGGCCGGTCGCGCGAATTGAGCTTTCGCGCCGAGGGCCTGCTTTAGGGCTCAGCGCCGCGGCCGCACCCACATCTCGACGCGCCGGTTGGCGCGTTGCCCCATCGGCGTGTCGTCACAGGCCAGCGGCATGGCCTCTCCAAAGGCATCCGTGGCCAGTCCGACGTTGAAGGGCAGGTCCCCGCCCAGCGCCTGCATCAGGTCCTCCTTCACCGCCTCGGCCCTGGCCGCCGCAAGGTCCCTGTTGGCATCGGCCGGGCCGCGTCCGTCGCTGAAGCCGACCAGAAGGATGTCACGCCCGTGGTAACGTCCGTCACGGATTGCCTTGGCCAGAAGCATGATGTGCGACCGCGACGGCGCGCTCAGCCGGGTCGACCCGGGGGCAAAACGGAAGGTGTTGGAAATCCGGACATGACGATCCATCGTGGCAGCTAGCCGCTGCAGTTCGTCCAGCGGCACCTCGTCGCCCGCCATGCGGATCGCGTTGGCCAGGCGCCGGCCCTGCGCCTCCAGCCGGATGGGCACACCGGCCAGATCAACCAGCCCGGCGCGGCGGACGACCAGCTGTGCCGCCTCGCCGCGCAGCCAGTCGAGAAAACCGGCAATCGCCGGATGCGGGCGCCACGGCGGACGATAGAGATAAACTGGATAGGTGAGTGGATAATCCTCGGTCCGGATTGTGCGGGGCGTGGCCCGGGCCGTCAGCCCGCAGGGTCCCGACAGGGCAAGCCGCTTCCAAGGTCCACGACGCGCGGCGGGCACCAGGCCCACCGCATCGGGATCAGCCGAAAGGGCCGCTGCCAGCGCCTCGTCGTCCCGATGCCAGATGATATCGGTGTCAGAACGCGCCGCTTCGGGCAAGAGCCACGACACGTCCGGGCCAATCGTTTCCAGAAGGTGCAGTTTCATGGCCCCACCGCTTTCGGCCCCGGCCAGGGGCGCCCCTGACAGGCGCTGCACCAGCCGCCCGATCGGGATACTGTCACGCTGCTGGCCGGCAGCGACCACCGGGACCAGCGCATCCATGGCCAGCACCTGCCCCCGACGGGTGCTGGCCAGATCCCCCAGCCCTGCCGCGCGCGCCCGGTCCCGGTCACGCGCCGACAGGGGATGCGGGGACAGGAACAGGTCAAAGGGCTGCGCCGGGAAATCGTCGAGCACATCATCCACAGTCGCATCTCTTAGAGCGAGGTCCAGCCGCGTGCCGGTATCGCGGCGATAGGCCTCGAGCAGCGCCGGGACAAGCAGGTGCCCTGCCTTTCCCTGCACCGCGACGCGAAGTACGGGCCGGTCGGAGTCACCGGGGCAGTCGGCGCCGTCGCAGTGAAGCCCCTCCTGCCAGAGCGAGACCCGGCCCGCGTCCGTCTGAAGAGTCATCACATCGCCGTCATGCGAGAGAAGCTGACCTGTCACCGCGACACCACCGTCGGGAGAGCGCAAGGTGATCGGGTCAGGGATGGCCGGACTGGCCGCCAGACTGAAAAATGCGGCGTAAACCGCCGCATTCTTCAACCCCCCTTGAACCGTTTGCCGCCGTCGCCTGCTCATCGCGCGGCGAGTTTCAGGTCCTCGAACATGTTTTGCAAGTAGAGATAGTCGCCCACCGCCGCGCAGTCGGGCATCTGCAGGCTCAGGTCCAGTGCTTCGGTCGCCCCGTCGGGTCGCACCTGGATGCTCTGTGCTGCCAGCGAGGCATCACAGTTCGCGTCGGTGATCCGGACCTCGGCGACGAGCGCGATATCGCCCCGATCATGCTGGCCCGAGGGAAAGGTATAGACCTCGGCCATGTGCGGGGCGTCGCCCGCTTCGGGGTTTCCCAAACGCATCATGAACCCGCCCTCGCCGGACAGGGCCCGCTCTGCATTGCCAGTGTTCCGGCGATGGATGTGTCCCGCATCGCCGAAGTCCGCGCCGAATTCATAAGCGCTCAGCATCAAGTCGGGCGCCCCGCGCCACTGCAGGACCGCCCGGTCGAACCGATCGAAATCGGGCACGGCAACGGTGCCGGCCCCGCCTGCACCGTCGGGAAAGGCGGCCACGATGACCGCCGTCGGGGCCAAGGCGGGCATGTCGACCGCCGCCCTGCCCTGCGAATCGGTTATGGCGCTGACCTGAAGGCCCTGATGGTGCAGGACAAAGGGGGTTTCGGCATGGCAGGGAGCGGTGACCTGTACAGCGACGGTCGCGGCCTTTTCGGGCGTGCCCGCGACACTGACCTTGCAGGCGTCGCCACTTGGGCGGGCCTCGGTGGTCGCGGCACCGGGCTTTTGCGGGACCGTGTCAGTTTCGAGTGCAGCCAGGTGAACCGGGGCAGTCGCCGTTTCGGGCGCGCGGGTCGTGTTCGGAAGCGCCAGCGCCGCATCAAGCTCGGGCACGGTAGGTGCCGAGGCCGCAAGCGACGGGCCGGAGTGCGCTTCAGCGGGCAACGGACCCTGCGCGGCGACCTGCGCGATACCGGCGGCCCTGTCGACCGGCGCCCCGTCCGGCGCCTCCAGGCCGAACCTATTGGCCAAGGCATCGCCGTTTTGCATGACGAAACCGATACCCAATGCGACGCTGAACGTGCCGGCGGCCATGGCGATCTGTTTGACGCGGGACATCATCCCTCGGTCTCCTTCCGACGCTGTGGTCTGAAAGGAAACTGGCGCCCGGCGGTGGCCTCAGAATGACCCAACCGCGGAGTCTTGGCGTCGGAATTGGGGCAGTATTATGCCCGGGCTGTCAGGCCAGGCGCCCGTGGCAGTGCTTGAACTTCTTGCCCGATCCGCAGGGGCAGAGCTCATTGCGGCCGGGATTGCCCCAGGTCGCGGGATCACTCTCGTCGAAACCGTCGCGCGTAGCGGCCCCGGCCGCGGCGGCCGGCGCGCCGGCCCGGGCCGGGCCGGCGTTCTCGCGCGAGGCCGCGGCCTGAAGCTGCTTTTGCTGCTCTTGCAGCTGCGCCATCATCTGCTTCTGCTCGTCCTCGGTCATGGGCCGGATTTGCGACAGCTTCTGCGTGACATCGGTGCGCAGCCCGTCCAGAAGCCCCTCAAACAGCTGGAAGGATTCGGTCTTGTATTCGTTCAGCGGGTCGCGCTGAGCATAGCCGCGAAACCCGACGACGGACCGCAGATGCTCCAGCGTGACAAGATGTTCGCGCCACTTGGTGTCGATGGTCTGCAGCAGGATCTGCTTTTCGATGTTGCGCATCGCATCGTGGCCGAAGGCCTCGGCCTTCTCGGCCATGTGCTTGGCGGCCGCCTCTTCCAGACGCTCGCGGATCACGTCGTTGTCGGCGCCGTCTTCCTCGGCCCACTCCATGACCGGCACGTCGATGCCCAGCTTGGCAATGACATCGGCATAGAGGCCTTCCGTATCCCACTGGTCGGCGTAAGTCTTGGGCGGCATGTGCGTGTCGACCATGTCGTCGATCACCTGTTCGCGCATGTCGCGGACGATCTCCGACAGGTCCTGCGCTTCCATGATCTCGCGGCGCTGGCCGAAGATCACCTTGCGCTGGTCATTCATCACGTCGTCGAACTTGAGCAGTTGCTTGCGGATGTCGAAGTTGCGCCCTTCGACCTTGGCCTGCGCCCGCTCAAGCGACTTGTTCACCCAGGGGTGGACGATGGCCTCGCCCTCTTTCATGCCCAGCCCCGAGAGCATTTTGTCCAACCGGTCCGAGCCGAAGATGCGCATCAGGTCATCCTCGAGCGACAGGAAGAAGGCCGACCGGCCCGGGTCGCCCTGGCGGCCCGACCGGCCGCGCAGCTGGTTGTCGATGCGGCGGCTTTCGTGGCGTTCGGTGGCCAGGACGAAAAGGCCCCCCGCTTTCTTGACCGCCTCTTCGTCGGCCTGATGCTCGGCCTCGATCCGCTCGCGGATCGCCTCGGGGTCACCCTCCGGGTCGGCCTCGATGGCCTGCATGATCTGGAAATCGACGTTGCCGCCCAGCTTGATGTCGGTGCCGCGGCCGGCCATGTTCGTGGCGATGGTCACGGCGCCCAGCTTGCCCGCATCGGCGATGATCTGGGCCTCCTGCTCGTGCTGGCGGGCGTTGAGGACGTTGTGCGCCACACCCGCCTCGGTCAGCAATTGGCTGAGATATTCGGATTTCTCGATCGACGTCGTGCCCACGAGGATCGGCTGGCCCTTGGCGTTGGCCTCCTTGATGGTCTCGACGATGGCGTCGAACTTTTCCTTGGCCGTGCGATAGACCGCATCGTCATCATCGGCCCGGTCGATGGGCTTGTTCGTCGGCACCTCGACAACGCCAAGGCCGTAGATTTCCATGAACTCGTCGGCCTCGGTCAGGGCCGTGCCGGTCATGCCCGACAGCTTGTCGTAAAGCCGGAAATAGTTCTGGAACGTCACGCTCGCCATGGTGACGTTCTCGGGCTGGATCTCGCAGCCCTCCTTGGCCTCGATGGCCTGGTGCAGGCCCTCGGACAGGCGGCGCCCGTGCATCATGCGCCCGGTGAATTCGTCGATCAGCACGACCTGGCCATCGCGCACAATATAGTCCTTGTCGCGCGTGAACAGCTTGTGCGCCCGCAGGCCCTGGTTGACGTGGTGCACCACGGTGGTGCTTTCGGGATCGTAAAGCGACTGGCCCTCGGGCAGCAGCCCCGCGGCAAGCAGACGTTGTTCGAGGAACTCGTTGCCCTCGTCGGTGTAGGTCACGCCGCGGGTCTTCTCGTCAAGCTCGTAGTGGTCCTCGGTCAGCTCGGGGATGACCTTGTCGATGGCGACGTAAAGATCCGACCGGTCCTGCGCCGGACCCGAGATGATGAGCGGGGTGCGCGCTTCGTCTATCAGGATGCTGTCGACCTCGTCGACGATGGCGAAGTTGTGCCCGCGCTGCTTCATGTCCGACAGCTCGGACTTCATGTTGTCGCGCAGGTAGTCGAAGCCGAGCTCGTTGTTGGTGGCATAGGTGATGTCGCAGGCGTAGGCCTGTTGCTTCTCGTCCTCGTCCTGCTGGGGGTAGACTACCCCGCAGGTCAGGCCCAACGCACCGTAGACCTTGCCCATCCACTCGGAGTCGCGCCGGGCCAGGTAATCGTTGACGGTGACGATGTGCACGCCCTTGCCCGTCAGGGCGTTCAGATAGGCCGGGAAGGTCGCCACCAGCGTCTTGCCCTCGCCAGTTTTCATTTCCGAGATGTTGCCCTGGTGCAGGAATATCCCGCCCATCAGCTGCACGTCGAAGGCGCGCAGGCCCAGGGCACGTTTGCCCGCCTCGCGGCAATTGGCAAAGGCCTCGGGCAGGATGTCATCCAGGCTCTCGCCGTTCTTGGCGCGTTTGGCAAGGTCCTCGGTGCGGGCCTTCAGATCGTCATCGGTGAGCTTTTCGAATTCGGGTTCAAGCGCGTTGATCTTTTCGACGATCGGGCGTGTCGCCTTGATCTTGCGGTCGTTGGCGGTGCCGAAGACCTTCTTCGCGAGTGTTCCGAAACCGAGCATTTTGTCTCCGCGGCCAGATGCTGGCCCTGGTGGCATCAAAGTGTGAGGAGGTTGGTTGTGCCAGACAGGCACGCCGCCTAAGTTCGGGGCCAAGACCGGCCCCCCTCGGGACCTGAAGGCGATGTAAGGGGCCGCAATTCTAGTGTCAACGCCGCGCGCCGACGCGGCAGATAAAGGACGGACCCCCATGTACGATAGCCTCAAGATCGCGACCCTGCTGACCGGACTGGTACTGCCCGCGGGCATGGCGCTGGCCCAGGATCAGGGCACGACCTCGGGCGACGTCGCCGCCGACACCGTGGTCGCGACGGTCAACGGGACCGAAATCACCCTGGGCGAGATGATCATCACGCGCCAGCAGTTGCCCGAGCAATACCAGCAATTGCCGAACGAGACGCTGTTCTCGGGCATCCTCGATCAGCTGGTCCAGCAGCAGCTGCTGGCCGACGCGCTTGAGGACACGCCTGCCCGCATCGGGATCGCGCTGGCCAACGAGGAACGCGCCCTGCGCGCCGGCGAGGTGGTCCAGGACATCTACGCCGACGCGGTAACCGAAGAGGCGATCCAAGCCGCCTACGAGGCCCGCGTGGCCGACATGGACGAGAGCATGGAATGGAACGCGTCGCACATCCTCGTCGAGACCGAGGACGAGGCCGCCGAGATCAAGACGCTGGTCGAGGATGGCGCCGATTTCGCCGAAACCGCGCAGGAACGGTCCACGGGACCGTCCGGCAGCAGCGGCGGTGAACTGGGCTGGTTCGGGCCCGGCCAGATGGTCGCCCCCTTCGAAGAGGCCCTCACCGGCATGGAAACCGGCGATGTCTCGGACCCGGTGCAGACGCAGTTCGGCTGGCATATCGTCAAGCTCAACGACACCCGCATGCAGGAGGCTCCCAGCCTTGACGAGCTGCGCCAGGAGATCGTCGGCCAGTTGCAGCAGGAGGCCGTGCAGGCGCGCCTGGACGAATTGAGCGAGACCGCGCAGATCGACCGCAGCGTGCCCGATCAGGTCGACCCCTCGGTGCTGGGCAACACGGGCCTTCTCGAGGACTGATCCATGGCGAAATCCCCCCTGGCGCCCGCGCGCTTTCCCGACCTGCCGGTCATCGAGGGCGCGCGGTTCGCCAGCGCGGCCGCCGGTGTGCGCTACACCGACCGGCCGGACGTCATGCTGGCCGAGCTGGCCGAGGGGACGACGATCGCCGGGGTCTTTACCCGCAGCGCGACCCGCGCCGCGCCGGTGCTCGATTGCGAGGCCAAGATCGGCGGGGCGGACACGGGTCGCGCCGCGATCCTGGTGAATTCGGGCAATGCCAATGCCTTTACCGGGGCGGCCGGGGCGGCGGCCGTTGATGCGCTCTGCCAGGGCGTGGCCGAAACGCTGGACCTTGACCCGGCGCGCGTCTTTACCGCCTCGACAGGCGTGATCGGGGAGGTCCTGCCCCACGACCGCATCCTCGACAGTCTTTCCGGCCTCGCGGGCGCTCTTGCCCCCGGAGGGATGGACGGGGCGGCCCGCGCCATCATGACGACCGATACCTTTGCCAAGGGCGCCATGGCCGAGGTCGATATCGGCGGTCGGCCGGTGCGCATCGCCGGCATCGCCAAGGGATCGGGGATGGTGGCCCCGGACATGGGCACCATGCTGGTCTACATTTTCACCGATGCCCGCATCGGGCAGGACGATTTGCAGACCCTGCTGCGCACCCTGACCGACCAGACTTTCAACTGCATCACGGTGGACAGCGACACCTCGACCTCGGACACGCTGCTTTGTGCGGCCACAGGGGCTTCGGGCGTGGATGTCACCAACAGCGCCGGGTTCACCAAGGCCCTGCACGACGTGATGCTGGACCTTGCCCAGCAGGTGGTGCGCGACGGCGAGGGGGCCAGCACGTTCGTCGAGGTACAGGTCAGCGGCGCCGCCTCCGACGACGAGGCGAAACAGATCGGCCTGTCCATCGCCAACTCGCCACTGGTCAAGACGGCCATTGCCGGGAAGGACCCCAACTGGGGCCGCATCGTCATGGCCATCGGCAAGAGCGGCGCGCGCGCCGACCGCGACCGGATCACCATCCGTTTCGGCGATATCCTTGTGGCGGAAAAGGGCTGGGTCGCCGCGGGCTATACCGAAGAGGCGGGCGCGGCCTACATGCGCAACGACAAGATCGTGATCGCGGTGGACCTCGGGCTGGCCGGGGGCATGGCCACGGTCTGGACCTGTGACCTGACGCACGGTTACATCTCGATAAACGCGGATTACCGCTCGTGACGACGGTTCTGGTCAGTGCCGTGGCCCTTGTCGATATCGACGGGCGGGTGCTGCTGGCCCAGCGCCCCGACGGCAAATCCATGGCCGGGATGTGGGAATTTCCCGGCGGCAAGGTCGACCCCGGCGAAACCCCCGAGGCGGCCCTGATCCGCGAATTGCAAGAGGAACTGGGCATCGACACCTGGGCGTCGTGCCTGGCGCCGCTGACCTTCGCCAGCCACGCCTACGCCGATTTTCACCTGCTCATGCCGCTCTTTGCCTGTCGCAAGTGGGAGGGCACGCCGCAGGGCCGGGAAGGGCAGAGGTTGAAATGGGTGCGCACGACCGCGCTGCGCGACTACCCGATGCCGCCCGCCGACCTTCCGCTGATCCCGATCCTGCGCGACTGGCTCTGACCGGTCCGCAACGCAAAAGGGCGCCCGCGTGGGGCGCCCTTTTCATGTCTTGAACTCGCAAAGCGTCAGAGGCTGCGTTCGATCTCTTCGCGTTCGAAGATCTCGATCACGTCGCCCTCGCGGATATCCTCGTATTTCTCGAAGGCCATGCCGCATTCCTGGCCCGAGATGACCTCGGTCACCTCGTCCTTGAACCGCTTGAGCGTCTTGAGCGTGCCCTCGTGGACAACCACGTCGTCGCGCAGCAGGCGCACCCCGGCGGACCGGCGCGCGATGCCCTCGGTGACCAGGCAGCCGGCCACCTTGCCGACTCCCGACACCTTGAAGACCTCGCGGATCTCGGCATAGCCGATGAAGTTCTCGCGCACCTCGGCCGACAACAGGCCCGAGGCGGCCGCCTTCACGTCGTCCACCAGGTCGTAGATGACCGAGTAGTAGCGGATTTCCACGCCCTTCTGGTTGGCCGAGTTCCGCGCCGGAGCGTTGGCCCGGACGTTGAAGCCGATCACCGGCGCGCCCGAGGCTTCGGCCAGGCCGATGTCGGTCTCGGTAATCGCCCCGACCCCCGAGTGCAGGACCCGCACGCGGACCTCCTCGTTGCCGATCTTTTCCATCGCCTGGATGATCGCTTCGGTCGAGCCCTGAACGTCGGCCTTGACCACGATGGGCAGTTCCTTGACGTCCTCGTCGGCCTTGGCCTTGGCGAGCAGCTGGTCCAGCGTCGTCGCGGCCCCGGCGGCGGCGCGCTTGTCCTTGGCGGCCTCCTGGCGGTATTCGGCGATCTCGCGGGCCTGGGCCTCGGTCTCGACGACGTTGAGCACGTCGCCCGCCTCGGGCGTGCCGTTCAGGCCCAAGACCTCGACCGGGACCGAGGGCCCCGCCGTCTTGACGCGCTTGCCCTGGTCGTTCTCCATCGCGCGGACCTTGCCCCACTGTTCGCCGACGACGAAGATGTCGCCCTGGTTCAGCGTGCCCTTCTGGATCAGAACGGTCGCGACGGGGCCGCGCCCGACGTCCAGCTGGGCCTCGATCACGGCGCCCTGGGCGGCGCGGTCGGGGTTGGCCTTGAGGTCCAGGATCTCGGCCTGCAGCGCGATCGCCTCGAGCAGTTCATCCAGACCCTGGCCGTTGATTGCGGAAACCTCGACATCCTGCACGTCGCCCGACAGCCCCTCAACGATAACTTCGTGCTGCAGCAAGTCGGTGCGCACCTTGTCAGGGTTCGCCGCGGGCTTGTCGCACTTGTTGATGGCGACGATCATCGGCACTTCGGCGGCCTTGGCGTGATTGATCGCCTCGATGGTCTGCGGCATGACCGCGTCATCGGCGGCCACGACCAGCACCACGATATCCGTCACATCCGCGCCGCGGGCGCGCATCGAGGTGAACGCGGCGTGGCCGGGCGTGTCGAGAAAGGTCAGCACGCTGCCGGAGTCGGTCGTCACCTGGTAGGCCCCGATGTGCTGGGTAATGCCCCCGGCCTCGCCGGCGGTGACGCGGGCCTGGCGGATGGTATCGAGCACCGAGGTCTTGCCGTGGTCGACGTGGCCCATCACGGTGATCACCGGCGGGCGCGGCTGCATGTCCTCTTCCTTGTCGTCGATCGTGTCGATGACCTGTTCGACGTCCGCGTCCGACACGCGCACGACCCGGTGGCCGAATTCCTCGATGATGAGTTCGGCCGTGTCGGCGTCGATGGTCTGGGTCTGGGTCGCCATGATGCCGTTCTGCATCAGCGCCTTGACCACATCGGCCACCCGTTCAGCCATGCGGTTGGCCAGTTCGCTGACCATGATGGCCTCGGGCAGCTGCACGTCGCGGATGACCTTCTCACGGTCGACCTGGCCGCCCATGGCCTTCTGCCGGGCGCGCTCCTGCTTGCGCTTCATCGCGGCCATGGATTTCTGGCGACCGCCCTCGCCGCCGCGCAGCGCCTGGTTCAGCGTCAGCTTGCCCGAGCGGCGGCCCTCGTCGCGTCCGCCCTTGCCCTTGGATTGCTTGTTCTCGCGTTCCTTGTCCTTGCGCGGACCGGCCGCTGGGCGGCCTCCGCCGCGGGGCTGCTGCTGGTCGGGCGCAGGGGCCGGTGCAGGGTCGGCGGGCGCGGCGGCCTTCCTGGCGGCCTCGGCCTCTTCGCGCTTCTTGCGCTCTTCCTCGTCCTGCTTGGCCTTGAGTGCCTCTTCGCGCTCGCGCTCTTCGCGCTCCTTGGCCTCGACCTCGGCGCGGCGGCGCTCGCGCTCGGCGGCTCGAGCCTTTTCCTCTTCCTCGCGCTTCTTGGCTTCTTCGGCCTCGCGCGACTTGGCGGCGGCGAGGGCCTTCATCCGCCGCTCCATCTCGGCATCCGAGATCCCGGCCGGGCGCTTGGACGGATCCCCGCCGGTCGGCTTCGATGCGCCGCCAGTGCCGGACCCGCCGGACTTGCCTTCCGAGGCACCGGGCTTGGGCGTGACAACGCGCTTGCGCTTCGTTTCGACCACGACATTCTTGGTCCGGCCGTGGCTGAAGCTCTGCTTCACGCTGCCCGACCGCGGGCCGCCACGCACACCAAGGGGTTTTTTGCCGTCACTATCGCTCATTTGGCTTCTGTATCCTTTCCGGTGGCGCCCTCGCCACCGACGTTTGCCCGCAAACCTTTCAGTCTTGCGGCTTCCTCTACAACACGGTCGCCGAGTCCGCCAGAGGCAAGCGCAGCGTGTATCACAGATTGACGCCCGAATGCCAAACCCAATTCGGTTGACGTCAGACAGTCGAAATAGCGCGCCCCGGTCGGCGTCCAGAGCTTGTCCTTGCCGCGCACCGACCCGTCCGAGGCCTGCAGCAGGGCGCGCACCGTCGCGCTGCCCGCGAGCCAGCCCTTGACCTTCTCGAAACCGCAGATCGCCCCGCCGGCCTTGCGCGCGAGCGAGATCGTCTCGATCACGCGACGGGCCAGCTGGCGCTCGATCTCGTCGGCCAGCCCGGCCGGCAGCGTCACCTTGCCCTTGGCGGCGCGGGCGAACTGCGCGGGCTTGACGGCCTCGATCACAGCCCGGTCCGCGGTGACATACATGCCGCGCCCGGGCAGCTTGCCCAGGATGTCGGGAACAACCCCGCCCTCCGGCCCGACGACGAACCGGATCAGGCCGGGTTTGGGCGCCGTTTCACCGGTGACGATGCACCGGCGTTCGGGCCCGTCCCGTTCCTTGGCGCGACCTCCGCGACCCATCGGCATCCAGAAGGCCCGCGATCAGGCCTCCTGCTCCTCTTCGTGGTCGGCCTGTTCCTCGGCCTCGGGCTCCAGATCGGCCGGATCGACCCAGCCCAGCATGACCCGCGCAGTCATGACCATGTTCTGCGCCTCTTCCAAGCTGACGTCGAAGGGTTCCAGAACCCCGTCATCCTTGGTGCGCTCGCCGTCGACCGTTGTCCAGCCGCCGGCCAGTTCCCAGTCGGCGCATGTCGCGAAATCTTCCAGAGACGTCACGCCATCCTCGGCCAACGCGAGGATCATCTGGGGGCTGAGCCCCTCGAATTCAACCAGACTGTCCTGCACCCCCAATTCGCGGGCGCGGGCCATGGCCTTGGCGTTCTGCGCATCCAGATACTCGCGGGCGCGGGCCTGAAGCTCGTTCGCGGTGTCCTCGTCGACGCCGTCGATGACCAGCAGCTCGTCCAGCTCAACGTAGGCGACTTCCTCGAGGTTGGTGAAACCTTCCGACACCAGAAGCTGGGCGAAGAACTCGTCAAGGTCCAGCGTGTCCATGAACAGCTTGGTGCGCTCCTCGAACTCGGCCTGGCGGCGCTTGGATTCCTCTTCCTCGGTCATGATGTCGATGTCCAGCCCGGTCAGCTGGCTGGCCAGGCGCACGTTCTGGCCGCGCCGCCCGATGGCAAGGGAAAGCTGATCCTCGGGCACCACGACCTCGATACGCTCGGCATCCTCGTCGAAGACCACCTTCGAGACCTCGGCCGGTTGCAGCGCGTTGACCAGGAAGGTCGGCATGTCCTCGTTCCAGGGGATGATGTCGATCTTCTCGCCCTGAAGTTCGTTGACCACGGCCTGCACGCGGCTGCCGCGCATCCCGACGCAGGCGCCCACCGGGTCGATCGACCCGTCATGGGAAATCACCGCGATCTTGGCGCGGCTGCCCGGGTCACGGGATACCGACTTGATCTCGATGATGCCCTCGTAGATTTCCGGCACTTCCATCCTGAACAGTTCGGCCATGAACTCCGGCGCGGTGCGCGACAGGAAGATCTGCGGGCCGCGCTGCTCGCGCCGAACGTCCTTGATGTAGACCCGGACGCGGTCGTTCGGGCGATAGCTTTCGCGGCCGATCTTCTCGTTGCGGCGCAGCACACCCTCGCCCTGGTTCAGATCGACGATGACGTTGCCGTATTCCTCGCGCTTGACCTGCACATTGAGGATCTGGCCGATCCGGTCCTTGAACTCCTCGTACTGCTTTTCGCGCTCGGCCTCGCGGACCTTCTGCAGGATGACCTGCTTGGCCGACTGCGCGGCGATGCGGCCCATTTCCACCGGCGGCACTTCCTCGGTCAGCACGTCCCCGACCTGCGGGCCGTCGGAAAAATCGGTGAGCGTCTGCCCGTCGCGAATCCAGGCCGCGTTCTGGTTCGGCTTCGGGGGCTCGAAATAGGGCTTGGCCTGATCGACGGTCATCTCGGCCTGGTAGTTCTCAAGTTCGTCGTCCGCGACCACGGTGCGCACGCGGGTGAAATCGGCGCGGCCGGTCTTGCGGTCGATGCTCACGCGGATGTCCATCTCGGCCCCGTAGCGCGACTTGGCGGCCCGGGCGAGCGACTCTTCCATGGCCTCGATCACCAGGGCCGGGTCGATCATCTTCTCGCGTGCCACCGCCTCGGCGGTTTGCAGCAACTCGAGCTGGTTGGCAGAGGTAATCGCCATCAGTGTTTCTCCTCGTCAGGACCGTTCAGCACGGTCTCCACTTCATCAAATTGTGTCTCGTCGATCTCGCCGGCGTCCTTGCGACCCTTTAGCACGTCGCGGATCAACTCATCGGTCAAAACCAGCTTGGCGTCGCTGAGCCAGTCGAACTGCAGACCGATGGTCACCGATTCGCCGTGGTCCTCGATCTCGATAAGGACGTCGTTGCCCTCGGTGCCGTGAAGGGTGCCCTTGAACCGGCGGCGGCCGTCGATCAACTGCTCGGTCTCGATCCGCGCGACATGGCCTGCCCACAGGTCGAAATCCTTGAGCCGGGTCAAGGGCCGGTCGATACCGGGGCTGGACACTTCCAGCGTGTAGGCATCGAGGATCGGGTCCTCCACATCCAGGACGGCGCTGATGGCGGTACTGATCTCGCCGCACTCGTCAACCTCTATGGTGCCATCGGGCCGCTGCACCATGACCTGCAGGGTGCTTTGCTTGCCGGTCATCAGGCGTACGCGCACCACCTCGAAGCCCATGTCCTCGACGGTGGGGGTGATGATTTCGGTGAGGCGGCGGTCCATCGCCGCGCGGGCAATCAGGTCAGACATGGTATCCAGGCAGGGCCTTGCAGGCACAAAAAAACGGGCGCGCGGCCCGTTCGATCTTTCCGGTGGAGCCTCGGGGGTGGAAGCCGAAGCGCCGCTATGACCCGGCATATAGGGCCAAAGCCGGGCCGACGCAAGAGCCGTGTCAGAGCCCCAGCATCTGGTGCAGCGCGGCGAGGTCCCCGGCGGGCAGTAGGCGTCCTCCGGTCAGATCGTGCAGGCGGGCCTGCCGATCCGCCTCGGCCTGCTTGACTTTGCGCGACAGCGCGGCGTGGCTTGCCCGGGCGGCTGCCAGTTCCACCTCATGATCGCCGCCCGGATCGGCTTTACTGTGCTCTGGGGCGGGCGTTGCTTGCAGCCGCGCGAGATGGCGCTCGGAGAACGCATGCAAGCGGGTCAGACGATCCAGGCGTTGCACGGCCTCACGATAGGCCCGCAACCGTGCCGGGGTGTTCTCGCCGGCGACACGGTCGACGGCGCGCGACGGCCCCGGCGCGTGACCTGTCCCAGCCGGAGTGACGCTGTCCATCGTTCCGTAACCGGTGCCGATACCCGCGGTCAGGGACACCGGCAGACAAAGCAGCAGAAAGACCAACAGGGCCCGCCGGGCAGAGCGCGCCCGGACCATGATCGCGTTTGGCAGCATGATACTCACCCGGTCTTCTTTGAATCCCCGCGGAGGCGATAGTCCCCGATTCGGGCACCCGGCGGGCCCGATCTGGGCCATTCGGTGACACGCCACGGCACCCGGCCGAATCGGACAATCGGGACCAGAGAGCCCGGGCGAAACAGTCAGCGCCGCGCCGCGATCCGGTCCATCGCGCGGACCAGTTCGGCACTGATCCCCGGTTCCGACAGCGCATGCCCGGCCTTGGGCACCATGACCAGCCGCCCCGCGGGCCATGCCTGCGACAGGCGATACGCCGCGGCGGGTGGGCAGATCATGTCGAACCGGCCCTGGACGATCACGCCGGGAATATGCGCGATCCGGTTCATCCGGGCCAGGATCGCAGTGTCGGCATCCAGAAAGGCGCCGTTGTGGAAATAGTGGCATTCGAGCCGCGCGAAGGCCCGGGCGTGATCGCCCGCGCCGTCCATGCCGGCCCCGTTGCTGTCGATAGAGGCCAGCGCGTTCTCCCAGCCGGCCCAGGCCCGTGCGTAGTGCGCCTGGTGCGCGTGGTCACCGGAAAACAGGCGCCGGTGATAGGCGGCGATCATCGCGTCGCGCTCGTCCTCGGGCACAAGGGCGGTAAACCGGTCCCACAACTCGGGCCAGAATCGACCCGCACCGCCCTCGTAGAACCATTCGAGCTCGGGCCCGGTGGCCAGGAAAACCCCGCGCAGGACCAGTTCGCGCACCCGGTCGGGGTGCTCTTGTGCGTAGACCAGCGCCAGCGTCGCCCCCCAGCTGCCGCCGAAGGCGATCCAGCTTTCGATGCCGAGCGTTTGCCGGATATGCTCGATGTCGCGCACCAGGTGCCATGTCGTGTTCGCCGCGACACTGGCATGCGGGCGCGACCGGCCACAGCCGCGCTGATCGAACAGGATCACCCGGTAGACGGCCGGATCGAAATAGCGCCGCATCGCCGGGCTGCACCCGCCCCCCGGCCCGCCGTGCAGGACGAGCACCGGCAGGCCGTCGGGATTGCCGCATTGCTCGACATAAAGGCTGTGCCCGTCGCCCACCTCCATCATGCGCTGGTCGAAGGGCTCGACCTGCGGATAGAGATGAGCGACCGCGCGCCGTTGTCCCGGGACCTTGTCCATGTGCATCCTATATGAAATCGCGGGGGTAATGTCCCGACCAGACGTGAGATGCCATTTCGGAGTGAGCGATGCAAACCGGACCCAGCACCATCGATGACGGCGAAGTCGCCAAGTTCGAGGCCATGGCGGCCGAGTGGTGGGATCCGCAGGGCAAGTTCAAACCCCTCCACATGCTCAACCCCACGCGGTTGGACTACATCACCGGCCAGATCGCCGCAGAGTTCGGACGCGACCTGACCGAGCGTCACCCCTTCTCGGGGCTGCGCCTGCTCGACATCGGCTGTGGCGGCGGGTTGTTGTGCGAACCCATGGCGCGGCTGGGGGCGACGGTCGTGGGTGCCGACGCCGCCCCGCGCAACATCCCCGTCGCGCAGGTCCATGCCACGCAGTCGGGCCTGAACATCGACTATCGCCACACCACCGCCGAGGCGCTGGCCGCGGCGGGCGAGACCTTCGACGTGGTCCTCAACATGGAAGTCGTCGAACACGTGGCCGACCCGCAGGCCTACCTGACCGCCTGCCATGATCTGCTGACGCCCGGCGGGCTGCACATCTGTTCCACCATCAACCGCAACCCCCGCAGCTTTGCGCTGGCCATCGTGGGGGCGGAATACGTCATGCGCTGGCTGCCCCGGGGCACGCATGACTGGAAGAAGTTCATCACGCCGGACGAGCTTTTCGCGATGCTGCGCCAGGCCGGCCTCGACCCGGTTGACCGCAAGGGGTTCACCTTCAACCCCGTGCTCCGGTCTTGGTCGATCTCCGAGCGTGATCTGTCGGTGAATTACGTCACCGCCGGTATCCGCCGGTCCTGAGCCCGCGTCATTCGTCCGCCGAGAGGTTGACGCGAAGGGCGCGCAGAACCGGCAGGATGGCGCGGACCTGCTCGGGTCCGATCTGGTCGACCGCTTCGGCGATGATCGGGGCGATGGCGGCCAGCGCGGCGTCCCGCGCCTTGCGGCCGGCCGGGCTGATCGTGACCATCTTGCGCCGGGCATCCTCCCAGTCGGGGCGGATATGGACATGGCCCGACGCCTCGAGCTTGCGCAGGGTGTTGGTCATGGCCCCTCGGGTCAGGTGAAAGGTGCGCGCCAGTTGCGCCGGGGATTTCTCGGTCTGGCTGCGCGCAAGATGGTTGAGCACCGAGAAATGGCTCAGTTCCATCCCGCGCGGCAAGGCCTTGGCCACGTTGTTGCGCGCCAGCTGATCGACCGTCAGGATTTCGCTGAACAGGGCAACGGCAAGACTGTCTGTCTGGGTGCTCATGGTCCGCTGAAGGTCCTGTCGCTGTGGATCGCGGGAAGGCGTCCGCGCGCATCGGCCACCTGAGCCAGATCGATATCAACGGTGAAGACGCCCGTCTGGGTGCCCGCGTCCAGCAGAACCTCGCCCCAGGGTGAGACGACCATGGAGTGGCCATGGGTGCGGCGGGCGCGTCCGGCGCACGCCGCGTGGGTGCCCGACTGCGCCGCGGCGACGACGAAGGCACCGGTCTCGATGGCGCGGGCCCGCAGCAGCGGTTCCCAATGCGCGCGGCCCGTGACCGGCGAAAAGGCCGAGGGCACCAAAAGCACCTCGGCTCCGCCCTGCGCCAGACGCCGGTAGAGGTGCGGGAAGCGCAGGTCGTAGCAGACAGACAGGCCGAGGCAGCCCAGCGGCGTCGGTGCCAGAACGGCCCGGTCGCCGGGGGCATAGCCGTCGGATTCGCGGTAGGTCTCGGTCTCCGACACCTGCACGTCGAACATGTGGATCTTGTCGTAGCGCGCCGAGATCTTGCCCGTGGGCGCGACCAGCAGCGACCGATTGACGAACCGCCCGCCCGTCCCGCCCGTCAGCGCGAGCGACCCTATCGACAGCCAGACCCCGAGAGCGCGCGCCCTGTCGCGCAGCCCGGCCAGGACGGGGTCTTCGGCCTCGTGGCGAAGTACCTCCTGCTGGTGGGCGCGGTCCAGGCTGACGCAGTTCGTCACTTCCGGTGTCAGGACGATATCGGCCCCCTGCGCCGCTGCCCTGTCCATCAACTCGGCAACGGCGGGCAGGTTTTCAGCGGGATCGTCGCTGGAACAAAGCTGAAGAAGCGCGGCTCTCACGCCGCCAGCAGACTGTCGAGCTTGCCGGCGCGGTCCAGCGCGTAAAGCTCGTCACAGCCACCGACGTGATCGTCGCCCACGAAGATCTGCGGCACCGTGCGGCCGCCATTGGCACGCTGGATCATTTCGGCCCGGCGGTCGGGGTCGCGCGCGATGTCGACCTCGGAAAAGGCGACACCCTTGGATTTCAACAGCCGCTTGGCCGCGTGACAGAAGCCGCAGAGCGGCGAGGTGTAGATTTCGACTGGTTTCATGACAGGCCCTCGATCGGTTCCCGTCCAATCTAGGCATCTTTGGTCACACGGGCCAGTGCCAGCACGCAGACCTCGGCCGCTCCGGCGGCAAGGCAGGCCTCGGTCGCGGCCGCGAAGGTGGCGCCGCTGGTCATGACATCGTCGACCAGGATCACCTTTCGGTCTTTCAACTGCCCGCCCCGGACAGCGTGTGGCACGATGGCCCCGTCTAGGCTGCGAAAGCGGGCATCGCGGTCGTGGCCGTCCAGCGGCGCGGTGAACCGGCGGCGCAGCAGAACGTCGGGCATGTAGTCGGCGGGCGCGATCTCGGACAGGCGCTGGGCCAGCACGGCGGACTGGTTGTACTTGCGCCGCGCCAGCCGGCGCCAGTGCAGCGGCACCGGCACCACGGCCGGGCGGTCTGGCCAAAGCGGCCGCCCCGCCCGCAGCAGCCAGGGCGCCGCGACCCGGGCCAGCTCGAGCCGGTCACTGTGCTTGAGCCGCAGCACCATCCGTCGGCCCGTGTCGCGATAGGCGAAGGCCGCGCGACCGCGCCGCCAGGGCCGGGCGACCCGCAGGCAATCGTCGCAGAGCGCGTCGCTTTCATCGGGCGTGCCGGGCTGACCCGGTAGCGGAGCCCCGCAGGCATCGCAGGTCAGACCCTCGATGAAGGGGGTGTCGCGCCAGCACGCCCCGCAGAGCGAGAACTCGACCGCCGTGCGGGCGTCACACATGGCGCACTGCGGCGGATAGACCGCCTCGACCAGGCTTTGAATTGCCGTTCCGATCATCTAGATCGCCCTTCATGAGCCAACCGCCCCGCCTGACCGACCGCGAGACCCTGAACCGGATGCGCCGCCGCGCCGACCGGCACGGCCAGGTATGGGTCCTACAAGAGGCTGCTGCCGACGAGGTTCAGGAAAGACTAGCCATGGTTAACAGGGAGTTTACGCGACCGGCCGTCGTCACCCCCTGGCCCGCGCTGTGGCAGGATCGCCTGCCCGGTGCCCGAATCGTGCCCGACACCGAGGTGCTAGACCTTTGCGAAGGCGACCACGACCTGATCGTGCACGCGCTCAGCCTGCACTGGGCGGATGATCCGGTGGGCCAGCTCGTCCAGTGCCGCCGGGCGCTTGCCCCTGACGGCCTGCTGCTGGTGACGCTGTTCGGCGGGCAGACCCTGCACGAGTTGCGGACCGCCCTTGCCGAGGCCGAATCGCAGGTCACCGGCGGCTTGTCCCCGCGCGTGCTGCCCATGGGCGAGGTGCGCGACCTGGGCGCCCTGCTGCAACGTGCCGGCCTGGCCCTGCCGGTGGCCGATACCCTGCCGCTTCGGTGCAGCTATCGCGACGTGCTGCACCTGATGCACGACCTGCGCGGCATGGGCGAGACGAACGCGATGCAAGCGCGCAACCGGGTGCCGCTGCGGCGCGACATACTGGCGCGCCTCAGCCAAGTCTATCACGAGGCCTATGCCGACCCCGACGGGCGCCTGCCCGCGACCTTCGAGATCATCACCCTGACGGGCTGGGCCCCCAGCGAGGATCAGCAGAAACCGCTGCGGCCCGGGTCGGCATCGCACCGGCTGGCCGATGCGCTAGGCGCCCGGGAGGTGCCGCTCAAGGACGCGGGCGATTGACCCGCGACACCGACACGCTAAGCCGAGACCAAACAATTCCAGGACACCGACACCCATGACCGATACCGAGGCCACACGCCCCGCCCATGCCCCTGCGGACCATCCGAAGATCAAGCCGGCCAAGGTGGGGGTCCTGCTGGCGAATCTCGGCACGCCGGATCACTACAGCTACTGGCCGATGCGCCGCTACCTGAGCGAATTCCTGTCGGACAAGCGCGTGGTGGATTACTCGGCCTGGCTTTGGCAGCCGCTTTTGCAGTTGATTATCCTGAGCAAGCGGCCCTTTGCCAGCGGCGCGGCCTACAAGTCCATCTGGAACGAAGAGGCCGGAGAAAGCCCGCTTCTGACCATCACCAAGGACCAGACCGCCGCGATGGCAACCCGCATGACAGACCGGTTCGGCGACGATGTCATGGTCGATTTCTGCATGCGGTACGGCAATCCCTCGACCCGGTCCAAGGTCCGCGAGATGGTCGAGGCTGGCTGCACCCGGATCCTTTTCTTCCCGCTTTACCCGCATTACGCCGGCGCCACCTCGGCCACGGCCAACGACCAGTTCTTTCGCGCCCTGATGCAGGAGAAATGGCAGCCGATCGCCCGAGTCGTGCCGCCCTATTTCGACGATCCCGCCTATATCGAGGCGCTGGCGCAGTCGGTCGAACGGGCCTACGCGGACAAGGACGACAAACCCGAAATCCTGGTGTGTTCCTATCACGGCATGCCGCAGCGCTACCTGACCGAGGGCGACCCCTATCACTGCCAGTGCCAGAAGACGACGCGCCTGCTGCGCGAACGGCTGGGCTGGGAGGACACCCAGATCACAACGACCTTCCAGTCGGTCTTCGGCCCCGAGGAATGGCTGCGGCCCTACACGGTCGAAGAGGTCGCGCGGCTGGCCGACGAGGAGGGCAAGAAGCGGATCGCGGTGATCGCGCCGGCCTTTTCCGCGGACTGCATCGAGACGCTGGAAGAGATCAACGAGGAGATCAAGGAAAGCTTCGAGGAGGCGGGCGGCGAGGATTTCACCTATATCCCCTGCCTGAACGCCGATGACGCGCACATGGACGCGCTGGCCGGGGTGGTTGAACGCGAGCTGCGCGGCTGGGTCGAGCGGGACTGACCGGGCTCGCCCGCGCGCACCCCGAACAGAAAAACGCCGCCGGTTTCCCGGCGGCGTTTTCCGAATGTCAGTCCCTGACGACCAGTATCAGTCGGCAGAAGCCGCCGCGGCGATCAGCGCGACCAGGATGAGCGGCACGATCAGGTTGGAGGAGGACCCGCCGGTGGTCTCCTCTTCAACGATGACCGGTTCCATCTCCATGACGGGCTCTTCCATGCCGCCGGCGAAGGCGGTCGAAGCGGTGCCGGCGAAAACAGCGGCGAGTGCGATCTTTTTCATGTTCATTCTCCAGTTCTTGCCCAAGGCAATGGTGTTGAGGAATCGCCATGGGCACCCAAGACTTACCTCGTGATTGCTCGTAAAACAGCATTTTTGACGGAAAGCAAAGCCACTTGGCGGGATTCTGCATGCGCGGCGCATCATGTCGTCAAATCAGCAACACTTGGGTGCCGACCTCGGCGTATCCGAACAACTCCTGGATGTGCTCGTTATAGAGCCCTATGCACCCGTTCGACGAGCGTCGCCCGATCTTGCGGGTATCGTGGGTGCCGTGGATCCGGTAGTAGGTCCATGACAGATAAAGCGCATGGGTGCCCAGCGGGTTGTCCGGCCCCGGTCCGACGTAGTCGGGCCAGTCCGGGTTCCGCTCTTTCATGGCCGGCGTCGGGCGCCAGCTGGGCCCTTCAACCTTGCGCACGACCTCGGTGCGGCCGCGGCGGGTCAGGTCCTCGGTGAGAGGCACGCTGGTCGGATAGAGCTTGTAGAGGCTCTCGTCCTCGGACCAGAAATGCAACGCGCGGCTTTGCGTATCGACAAGGATCGCCCCGCGGTCGAGGGTGCTGAAGTAGGGGCGCCAGTCGAGCTGTCGAAAGCTGGAGACATTGCGCCGGATGGAGCGCGAAATGTCGCCTTCCATCTCGGTCGTGTTGGCGGTCTGAGCGAGCGCGCCCGTGCCGGCCAGCGCGGCTGACCCGGCAAGGAAAGCGCGGCGGCTGCATCCGTCAAATCCGTAACCCGACATACTATCCCTCCGATCTTCTGTCGCAGGATGACGGGATATGGCCTATTTACCGCGCTCGCAAATCAAACAACTGTCAGGGCGGCGTCTTCACGCCGATGTGGGTTTGAATCACAACGAGCCTCGGGCTAGAGCGGGTCGGAAATCGGACAAGGAGTCCCCGATGCACCGCCTTTTCGCCCTTTTGTCGATCCTGCTGGCCGGTCTGGCAGCCTGCGCCCCCGTGGATCCGGCGCGGATCGGCCCCGACGGGCTGCCGCTGCCGCAGGTTTACCGGATCGACGAGGGCGACAGGGGCGCGATCCAGTTCCGCATGCTCGACAGCCTGAACACCCTGCGCGAGGCCGCCGGGGCACCGCCGCTGACCCTGAACGCCCGGCTCAACGCCGCCGCCGCGACCCATTCGCGCGACATGGCGGTGCAGAACCGCCCGTGGCACTTCGGCTCGGACGGGTCCTCGCCACTAGAGCGGCTGCGCCGGGTCGGTTATTCCGGCCAGCTGATCGGTGAGACGATTTCCGAGACCTTCGAGACCGAGTTGCAGACGCTCGCCGCCTGGATGGACAAGCCCGACACCCGCGCCGTGCTGCTGGATGACGCGGCCAACGAGATGGGATTCGCCTGGTTCCAGGAGGACAACGGCAAGATCTGGTGGACCCTGGTTTTGGGGAACGGCACCCGCACGGGCCCGGTGGCGCAGGAAAACCCGGTGCCCGACCTTCAGGGGTAGATCAGGATCGGGGTGCCGATCTCGACCATGGCGTAGATATCCTCGATCTCGCGGTTGGTCACGGCGATACAGCCGGCCGTCCAGTCCGCATCACCGCGGTTCAGCATCGGCGTGCCGTGAATGAAGATGTCACCGCCCGGCGGCTGCCCCAGCGCCCGCGCCTTGGCCCGGTCATCCGCGTTCGGATAAGAGATGCCCACCGACAGATGAAAGCTGCTGTTCGGGTTCTTGCGGTCGATCAGATAGGCGCCCTCGGGCGTGCGGCCATCACCCTCGACCTGCTTGTGGCCTTCGGGAGCGAAGCCCAGCTCGAAATCGAAGGCGCGCAGGACCTGCGCCTCGTGCAGCAGGTACAGCCGGCGCCGCCCCTTGTAGACGACAACGCTTGTGACGGGCGGCCCGTCGTAAGTTCGGAATTTCGACGAACAGGCCGTCAGGGCCGCCATGCTGGCCCCGGCAAGGAAAGCGCGTCTGGTGTACATGACTGCCCGATGCTGCGGTTCTTGTTTTCTGACATGATACCAAGACCGCAGACGCCGGCCCAGCGTTTTCGCAAAGCCCGGCTCACCTTCGCGTGAGCAGGGCCGCCACCTCGACATGCGCCGACCAGCGAAACTGGTCCACGACTTCCACCCAGTCCAGCGCGAAACCCGCTTGCGAGAGGCGCGCGACGTCGCGGGCGAAAGTGACGGGGTTGCAGGACAGCATGACGACGCGCGACAGGGCAGAGGCCGCCATGGCCTCGGTCTGGGCCGCGGCCCCGGCGCGCGGCGGGTCAATGACCGCCGCGTCGAAGGCGGTCAGTGCATCCGCCTCAAGCGGCCGGCGGAACAGGTCGCGCCGTTCATGCGTGACCTGGTGCAGACCGGGCGCCTTGCGCCAGCCGTGATCCAGCGCCTGGACCAGCGCCTCGGACCCCTCCACCGCGTGGACGTTCGCCATGGATGCCAGCGGCAGCGCGAAGGTCCCGCACCCGGCGAAAAGATCCACCACCCGTTTCGCGCCCTTCACACCGTCCTGCACCGCGCCCAGCAACGCCGCCTCGCCATGGGCCGTGGCCTGCAGGAAGGCGCCAGGCGGCGGCACCACCCGCGCCTGTCCCATGGCCAGTTCGGGCGGCTGGAAGGTGGCCAGGACCTCGTCGTTCCAGGTGATGCGGGCAAGCCCGTACGCGCGGGCCGTCTCGGTCACGCGCAGGCGAAGCGACCCGTCGAGCTCGCGCTCTGTCTCGATGCCCACGTCCAGCCCCGCGAGGGTCTCGGTCACCAGAAACGTTATCTCGGATTTGCGCGAGGCCGCCAGCTGCGTCAGCGCCACCAGGCCATCGCGCCCGGCGGTGATCGCGGGGCGGACAAGCTGGCAATCGGGTGTGTCGATCAGGGTATGCGTGCCGCGGGCGTGAAAGCCGATCATCGCGCCCTGCTTGGTGCGGCGCGCCTTGAAGGCCGCGCGCCGCCGGGATCGCGGCGGCGAGGTATGCAGCGCACGAAAGGGAAACGGCAGGCCCCGCGCCTGCAGGGCCTTTTCCACCACCCCGACCTTCCAGCGCGCCACGAAATCGTCTGACGCGTGCTGCATCTGGCAACCGCCGCAGGTCCTGAAATGGCGGCAGGGCGGCGCAACCCGGTCGGGCGAGGGCGACAGCACGCGCAGGCCACCGCCGGAGACCTCGACATCCTCGCCCGGCAGGACCCGATCGACCACGGTGCCATCGGCCAGCTGGCCGGTGCCATGCAGGGTAAGGGAGGTCACTTCAACCATGGGCCGCTCCGTCGGTAGAGTGTTCGGTTACAGCAACACCAGCCCCGAGAAAACCGCCAGCCCCACGGCCATGACCCGCAGGAAGACGGTTCGGGCCTGATCGTCCTGCATCAGGGTCGAAAGGAGGCTGCCCGCGAAGGTCCAGAACAGGCAGACGAAAAGGTTCACGCCGGAAAAGGTCAGGCCCAGTGCGGCCGCCCTGTCCCACGGGGCCAGCCCGTCGACATGGGCGGTCGCGGCGACGGCCACGGCCCAGACCTTGGGGTTGACCCACTGGAACAGCACCGCCTCGACAAGGTGCATGGGCCTGTCGCTGTCCGCCCGGGCCAGCGGCCCGGCCCGCCACAGCCCCCGGGCCATCCAGAGGATCCAAGCGGCCGCGACCAGTGACAGCACGATCCGCAGCGCCGGCAGGGTCTGCACCAGCCAGCCCAGCCCCAGGCCCGTCGCACAGGCCGTGACCCCGACGCCCAGCACCACGCCGGCCAGATGCGGCAGCGTCGCGCGAAAGCCGAAGCGCGCGCCCGACGCGGTCAGCAGGATCACGTTCGGCCCCGGCGAGAACAGCCCGAAGAAAACGAAGCCTATCAGCGCCGCCATTACAGCGACTTGAGCAGGTCGGCCCGCGTGCGCGTGAAGCCCGAGGCGATCCAGTCTGACTCGAGCCGTCGCAGCGCCGCGCCCAGGGCCGCGCCCTCGAACCGCGGTTGCAGGTCGGCGGCCGCGACCGGGAACACCTGCCCGGCCCCGGTCCTGAGCTTTTGCAGCGCCGCTGCGTCCAGCGGCTGGCCCAGCGCGGCCTGTCGCAACAGAAATGCCGCGGTTCCCTCCTCGACGCCAAGCCGATAGCCCAGCTCTGCCGGGTCCAGCCCGTCGAAGGCGGCGGCGCGCAGCCGGTCGCGGCGGCGGGCGTCTGCCTTGCGTAGACGTAGCGCCGGGGCAACGTCCTCGCCGCCAAGGCTGGCCAGCCGCGGGATCGGGTCCGGCTCGATCCCGGCCTCTTGTTCCAAATGCACCAGCACGGGCAGGACCGACGGATCGGGCCCGATGATCACGCGCATCAGCACCCCGGCTTGCGCCATGGCCGCAACGGCGGGCGCAGGGTCGGGCGCGGCCAGAAGGCGCAGCATTTCGTGGCCGATGCGTTCGCGCGACAGCTCCTTTACCCCTTCGGCATGTTCTGCGCAGGCGGCCAGGCCGTCGGCGTCCAGCCCCGCGTCGGGATCACCGAACAAGGCGTGAAACCGGAAAAAGCGCAGGATCCGCAGGTAGTCCTCGCGAATGCGCTGACCGGGGTCGCCGATGAAGCGCACCCGGCCCACGTGCAGATCGGGCAAGCCGCACAGCGGGTCATGCACCACGCCGCGGGCATCGGCATAAAGCGCGTTCATGGTGAAATCGCGGCGGGCGGCATCAGCTTCGATCGTGTCGGCAAAAGCGACAGTCGCCCGGCGGCCGTCGGTGGCGACATCGCGCCGGAAGGTCGTGACCTCGACAGGGCGGCCATCGGCCACAACCGTGACTGTGCCGTGGTCGATACCCGTGGGCACGGCCTTGAGGCCCGCGGCACCGGCCAGGTCCATGACCGTTTCCGGGCGGGCATCGGTGGACAAGTCCAGATCGTGAACCGGCGCGCCGATGAGGGCGTTGCGAACGCACCCGCCCACGAAAAAGGCGGCATGGCCCTCCTCTTCGAGCATGGCGCAGACAGCCTGCGCGGCCGTGTCGGTCAACCAGTCCGCCTGCAACCGCGTCATACGGACAAGGCCTTTTTCGGGAAGAAATCTCGTCGCAGGGTCAAGTTATCAGCCCGTTCTGATGGAGGTTTTCGCCGTGACGTTCGGACATCCCCCGCCGACTGTCAGCGGCTTGGATTTGGCCAGTTCTTCCCACCGGACAGAGGGGTCCAGAATTGTCGCCGACGGGTCGTTATGGGGACATTGTACCTAATGACATCTGCCTTTACCCGGGCGCCGCTGGCCACGTCGGACACCGGTCTCGTATCGCTGACCGGAACGCCCTGCGCAAGCATTTCCGGTGGGTAGAACGCGCGCTGGCGACAGCCGAGCCGCATGGCACCTTCGGGATCGGGCGGCGAGCTGGAATGTCGAAATTGACCGTCTGGGGCTGGCAAAAACGTTATCCCCCTGAGGGCTTGGGCAAGCCGAAGCGCGACAAAAGCACGCCGGCGAGAGTGCCGCAATTGCCTCGGGAGATAGGCTTGACTGTGATCGCGCAGCAATGACCAGCAGAACGAGTTATGATGTTCAGTCTCACGATTATGATCCACATCAAGAATGTGAGATTGCCCCGACCCCAAGCGCATCAGGCTTCGGGAGTGAAGGACCCCCGGCGCCGTATGGTGAGTACACCACTCCGAGCACTTTTCTTCCTGAATGAATGGTGCCGACAGCGATCTCGCCATTTGAGCCGCAAGTCGCGCATTGGCTTTCGAAGCAACCCCGATTTATGAAAGTCGCCAAGAGTATCTGCGGACGTCCCTGGCGCAACAGACTTGGAACCGTCCGGAAGCGATCGCTTTCCGTCGGACGCAGATTTTCAACTATTTTTCAGTGCGAGCATGTGGATGCTTCCATTGACTCGGTCGGTCGCAGGGCACAATGACGCTCCGGTACAACACGATTTATTTCGGGCAAACCTCAATTCATGCAGTCGTTCATATGGTATTTTTAGGGCGTCGTCCCTTATTGAATATCAATTCACGACGGCGTTCCGCGCCAATGGCGCCCAGACGTCTGGCCTTTCAGCCTTCTCGAAGCGACCCCCGGAAGCCATACCCCAAACCAAACCAGGAAGGCGGATCAAGGGCCCTGCCCTTTTGGAAGGCCCAGCTGTGAGGCTGGATAGCCTACGGGTGTCGCTGGTGCCTTTGGATGCCTGGCGTCCTGTTGATCGTGGCAAACAACTGTCGAGAGGCCGGATCAGCCGGGGTCCCGTTGTGTACGCAACAACATCTTGCCAGCCGCAAACTCCTGACGCGACACCTCCGCAACCTTTTTCAGGAAAACGGCAGGCCCTCTCCCGACAGCGCTCCGTCGCGTACCAAAGCCTCGGCCATGGACGTGAGCACCGACCTGTTTTCTGCGAGCACCGTCAAGGCCTGGTCTTCGGCGGCGTCGAGTCGGGCCCGGACATGGGCCTGCAGGGCGCGGTCGAAGCGGAGCCGCTCGACCCCGCGCTCGGGCGGGCCGTGCCAGACAGGTCCGGCCTCGCCGAGCCCGAGGCTGAGTTCGATGGCGACGGCGCGCCGGGTGGCCTCGGCGAGATCGCTGTCCTCCTGACCTCCGGCGCCGGCACTGGGCTGACCAAGCATCAACCTTTCTGCGGCCCGGCCTGCAAGAAGGCCGGCGATATCCGCTTCCAACTCGTCAAGATAAAGCCCGGACGGCCGTGCGGTCATGCTCGCCTCGCCGCCCGCCGCGGTCAGGCTCAGAAGGTTGACAGTTGCCCGCCCCGTGGCGTGGGCGACGATCGCGTGACCACACTCATGGACTGCAACTTGCCACCGGAGGCCGGGATCGAGCGGGGGGCGACGGTCGCTGATCGCCGCGGACAGGTCGTCGAGGGTCAGGGTACGCCGGACCCGGCGGGCCGTTCCGCGCGCATCGCGGACCGCTGCGGCGATTTCCGCGCCGGTCATCCCGGTTGCGATGCCGGTCAGGGCGCCCAGGTCCGCCTCGGCGAGGTCGCCGCCCAAGTGCCACCGGAACGCTTGGGGCAGAAGGTCCGGCGTCGGCTGGCGCATGGTCAGGGTCCGGTCGAACCGCCCAGGACGCCTGAGCGCCGCGTCGATCTTCTGCGGATGGTTCGTCGCGCCCATCACGACAATCCCCGGCGTGGTTTCAAAGCCGTCGAGACATTCGAGCAGGCCGCCGACGACCGAGTCGGTCCACGATGAATTGTGATCGTGGGGACGGCCACGGTCTCCGACCGCATCAAGTTCGTCGATGAAGATGATGCAGGGGCTAGCCTCGGCGGCGGCATCGAAGAACTGGCGCATATTTCGCAACAGGTCCGAAGAGCGGGCCCCGCCGGACTGCCACTGGCTGAGCGAGCTCGCCCGGACAGCCACGCCAGATTCGCGGGCGGGCAACCGCGGGATTTCGGTTTTCCCGCAGCCTGGTGGCCCGCACAGCAGGATGCCGCGGCTCACGTCGTCCCACGCGATTTGTCCGGCCTGCCAATCTTTGAGATCGGACAGCATCGCTTCGATGGGCGCGCGGATGTCCGGAGCGAGCGGAAATTCGGACAAGCCGGGCGTGTTATCATCGGGGAAATGTCCTGTCCGTCGAAGCCGCGACAAGGCCCCATCCAGCGCGGGCGCGCGGGTCGCCAGCGTCAGATCTTCTGCGCTCACCTGTTTGACGTCGGCCTCGGACAGGCGAGCGCGCAGATCCGCTCCGGACACGTCGCTATCCCGATAGACGCGCGCCATGACCTCGCGGAGCATGTCGAGATCGAACGGGGCGAGCGGGATCCGCGTGGTCACGACCGGCTGCAGGGCCTCGGGCAGCGCCGCCCGGGCGCCATGCGGGATCAGGATCGGCTGTCCGTGCTCAAGCGCGTGTCCGAAATCCTCGGAGAACTGGTCGAACAAGAGCTTCTCCGGCCGGCGGCCTTGAGCAACAGCGCCATCGACGGAACTCACGTGCACACGCGGCTTGCCCGGACACAGCTCATCGCGCCAGACCATCGCATCGAGCAGGCGGCTGACCAGGTCGTCTTGCCCCTGATCGATGCCGGACAGGACCGTGACCGCGCCCGGCGTCGCGACCGTCTAGCGGAACTCGTCCGGTGTCCGGAACGTGCGGGCCAGGCGAAGCACGTGCATCATCACCGGCACGCGCAAGCTGTAGCGGGTTTCACGCGCGGGCGGAGCCTCCGGACAGGGCGGCAGGCCGTCGTCCATGCCGTCTTGCTCGACCGCGTCGAGCAGACTGTCCACATCGAGCGGGTCAGCCGGGGCGGCAGACGTGGTTCGGGTCTTGCGCGCGCCGGGGTCGCGCTGTTCATTGACACCCCCGTCCTGCTCGCCATTCCGGGATCTGCTCGCCGCGAGGCATGTGAAATTCCGGTAAGCGGGTTCCATCAAGATGTCGAGAACGAGGTCGGCGAAGGCGCGCCAGTCCGGGATAGGCTGCGCATGGTTGGAGTCAGTGTCGTTGGTCATGGGGACCGCCTATCGAAAAACGGGAGATGCGCACGCCGCGTTCGCGGGCGGCGTGCCGAAGCGAAGACAGGCGGGTCAGCGGGCTTGGGTCTGTCCGGAGATCCGGTCCAGCTCGGCCTCGATCTCGCCGAGAATGGCGGGCCAGTAGATCTCGGACCGGACGTTGATCAGCCCGCGGTAGATCGTCTGCGGCACGACGAGGTCCGGGAAGTCGCGGGCAAGCCGCGCGTTCGCGGCCTTTTCCGCTGCGCAGGCCGCGTGTCCGCTGGGCATTTCGAGCAGTCGCACGAACCGGACACGGGCGGACTTCGGCAGGCCGAGCTGGTGCTTGAACCGCTTGCGCGGGTGTGCGCTGTAGCCGAACTTGACGACGTCGCCCGCAAGTCCGGGCAGGGAAATCCGGGCGAGGTAGATCACTGAGGGCTTCGACGACCAGCTCTCGCCGCATCGCGCGCAGTCGCATTGTCCGTGGCGCATGTTGACGCGCGCGATGCGCTGAACGTGGCCGCAAGCGTGCCTGTAAAGCCGGTAGGCCGGGTTACCTGCGAAATCCGACCCGATCCGGTGCCAGCCATGCGCGCGCGCCTCGTCTTGCTCGCGCGCGACAAGGCAGAGTGCGCAGCGCAGGCCGGTTTTTCCGCTCCGGACGCGCTGGATCAGCTCGAACTGTCGTCTGACCGTGTGCCCGCACGGCGCGCGAAAATACCCGTAGTGCCGCGCAACGGGATCCCTACGCAGGAACGTCAGTCCGGCCCCTTGTGCGTTTTGCTCCCGGTCACGGGCGGCACATCCGCCGCAACGCACCGCCGCGTCGCGCAACGCGGCGATCTTCACCGCCGTATATGCTCCGCAGGACAGGCATTCCAGGGCAAGATGGTACCGGTCCCGGACACGGCGATCGATGCGAAAGCCGCGGCGCGCGGCCAACTCGGCCCAGCTGGGCGGAACAGGGCGGTCATAGTCGCACCATGCGTCCGGCGGCACGTTGCGCGAGCGGTGGGGGATATGAAGCGGGGTCGCGTTGTCCGGAACCACGACGAAAGGCGTCGCCGGGACATAGGTCTGGCACGTATTGTCAGACATGACAGGTCTCCTGATTTTCGACAATCGAAGGCCGGGGCGCAGTTCTTACTTGCGCCCAACGGGCCGTTACACCTGTCGAAGGATCAGAAGGTCGGCGCGGGCATCACGTCTGCCGCGGCAAACTGACGGCCGGGGTTATCCGGATCGGGGTCGTCAAGCGCCGCGAAACGCTCGAGCCGTTCCAGGCCCTCAAGGATCAGCTGATTGAGCTTGAAATGCAGCGGGGTACCCCACGTCAGAAGAAAACGGTCCGCGTCCGCGGCAAGTGTCCGGAGATAGGCCACCTGTCCGGGATCATCCGAGACCATGACGATGCGAAAGAGCCGCGCCACACGCAGAATCTGCGCATCGCCATCCGCGTGGGTCGGAAGGGCACCCAGTTCCTCAATGGCGTCGAGCGTGACCCGCCGTGCGCGCTCGGCGTCCCGGATCCATGCGTCGAGCGCCGGATCCTGTCCGCAGTAGCCGTCGAGATCGCACTCAGCCGCGATCAGGTCATCCATCGCGTGAAGCACGCTGCGAAAGCGCCGCGCGACGGGTGATGAGGTGGGGAGGGGGCGCGATGCGCCTTTCAGCACGCCCGCAGGCGTGGTAGCCGAAAAAGTAGCCGTGGTCATCTTCTCAGCAGATGGCTTTGGTCAGGGCCGGGGCGGTGCTGGTAGCACCTTCTCGTTTCGCGAATATCGCATATGCGTTTAAATGCGCTATTGTCAATGGTAGACAGTCAGATTACTTGTCCCCCATGAGCAGAAAACCCGCATACCCCGTGAAAAAGCTTGTCGGCATGACCGAGGAGATGTCCGAGCGGATATCCGACTATCGCTTTGGGAACCGGCTTGGGTCCGAAAACGAAGCCATACGGCAGCTACTCGAAAAAGGTCTCGCATCGATTGAAGAGGCCGAAAACTAGCTTTCTCGTTGCGTCGGCTGGGTGGGAGTGTTTCGCTCTCCGGACAGATTGGACTGCCATTTATTGACGCCGCTGAACTACCTGAGGAGCCGATGGGCAACGCAACACAGCGAAATCCGTTGAAGATCAGCAATCGACCCGCCTGCGTCCGAGGAGAAAGGCGAATGTCCGGATCATTGCGTCCGCGCGCAAATTCGATGTGACGTGCGTCAAAGCACCTTAGGTACAACGGCTCGCGCCTTGCGGCGTTCTGATCCGAAGCAGGTGATCTTCGACCGGTCGCCGGCCCGGACGACGAAACGCGCGAGCGCACACGTTCCCAAGTTAGGAGGTTTCGGTGTCTCCTGACGTTTGCAAAGACCGCACGCTGGGCCAGAGACATGCTCCTGCACGACTTGCCCCACGATTTCGGTGCCGGCCAGACTCGACCTGAGTGGTCTTTTTCAGGCGACGTTGGCCCGGTATCTGATGATGACGATACCCGTCGCACCGTCGCACCCAGGCAGCGAGATGTCACCGCCGCCTGAGCCGATGTTGGGCGCGGCGTCACCGCACCGAGATCATCCTTTTCGGCCGGCGCATAAACGACGGCATCGGAGCCGTCGTCACGGGGCAGATGATCAAGGCCATGCTATGACGCCGCGTGCCCGTGGACAGCGCGCGGGTGCTGATCCACGGACTGGCATTCAAGGAGAACTGCCCCGACCTGCGCAACAGCCACGAGCTGGACGTGATCGCTGAACTTCGGGACTTCTTCTTGGCGGTTGATGTCCATGACACTTGGATCAATCCCGAGGCGGCGCGGGCGGGATACGGGTTCGCCCCCGTTCAGACGCCTCAGGCGGGTCTGTAAGACGAGGGCATACTATGCGTGGCGCACGACAGCTATCACGACCTTGGCTCCGGTCGCATCCGGGCTTTCGGCAAGCGGGGTCATGTCCCATATGACCTCAAGCATGTTTTGCCCACAGAGGCCGCCGACATCAGGTTGTGAGTAGTAAAGCGGTCAGGCTGCGCAGGATACGCGCGGTGGCGCCCCAGATGTAGTAGGGACCGCAAGGCACGGTGTAGTAGCGCCGCCACTGTCCCCGCCAGACCCGCGCCTCGACCCGGAACCGGGCCGGATCGGTCACATGCGCCAGCGGGACGCGAAAAATCTCGGCGACCTCGCCCGCCTCTGGGCGCAGGGGCGTGTCCCCGTCCACCAGTGCCAGGAAGGGGGCCACGGTATAGCCCGTCACGGTTTCGTGCGGCGGCAACGGACCTAGGATTTCGACCCTGTCGCGCGGCAGGTCGATTTCCTCCTCGGCCTCGCGCAGCGCCGCATCCTCGAGGCTGGCGTCCGCGGCGTCCTGCCGCCCGCCGGGGAAGGCGATCTGACCCGGGTGATGATTGAGCCGGGCCGAGCGCTTGGTCAGTATCACTTCGCGCCGGTCGGTGACGGGCACCAGAACGGCGGCAGGTCGCAGCGCCCGGCCCTCGGGCAGCATGACCCCCGGGGTCAGGTCGAAATCCGACGAGGCGTCCCCAGCGACGCGGACCGCGCGCGTCAAACGCTGTCGCAAGTCAGTCGTCACTGTCCGACCCGAGGCCCAAAGTCGCGGGATCGAGCCTGTAATGCGCGCCGCAGAACTGGCAATCGGCCGTCACAAGGCCCTCGTCCGTGGTCATGGTGGCGATATCCTTGGCCGAGTAGATCGACAGGCTGTTGCGCACGCGATCCTCGGAACACGAACAGCCGAACTGCACCGGCTGCGGGTCGAAGACGCGCGGGGCCTCTTCGTGGAACAGGCGCAACAAGAGCTCGGTCGGCTGCACGTGCGGGCCGATCAATTCGATTGTCTCGACCGAATCGAGCAGAATGTTGGCGCGCGACCAGTTCTCGCCCTCGTCGCCTTCGAGGATATCGTCCGGGGCCAGCAACCCGGCATCGCCCGATCCGCCCTGTGTCGCCAAGGGGCTGGCCTTTGGCATCTTCTGCAGCATGATGCCGCCCGCGCGCCAGGCTTCGCCCTCGCCGGCGATGGTCGAGCGGCCGAAATCCAGCGAAAAGCGGGTCGGCAATTGCTCGGACTGGGCGAAATAGGTTTCCGCACAGGTTCGCAGCGAGCCGCCCGAAATCGGCGTGATCCCCTGGTAGGGAACATTGCCCTGGCCCTGGTCGATCAGGATCGCGAAGTAGCCCTTGCCGATCTGGTCAAATGGCGCGCCCGCCTCGTCCAGCCGGTCGGCGTCGAAGCTGGCGTAGGCCCGGATATGGGCCGGCGCGCCCTCGGCCTCGGGCGCGTAGTAGTCGGTGGCGATAAGCCGGGCGGGACCATCGCCGCGAACCTGCAGGCTGAGTTTCCAGCGCAGCTTGATCGTCTGGCCGATCAGCGCCGTCAGCAGCGCCATCTCGGCCACCAGCGACTCGATCACCGGCGGATAGTCGTGCTGGTCGAGGACGCGGTCGAGCACCCCGTCGAGCCGGGCCACCCGGCCGCGCACATCCGACCGGTCTAGCTGGAAGGGCAGAACGGTATCGTCCCAGGCGATCTTAGAGCCGAGTGTCATGGGGTTTCCTAACCTGTCGGGGATTGGCATACCGCGTCCATCTAGGGGCGACAAGGCGAGGACCAAGGCCGTGATCAGACGCTACGGCGAAGCCATCCGGCCGGGCCGCCGCTATCGGCCGCGCCCCGGCGTTTACGCCGTCCTGCGGCGCGGGCCGGACGTCCTGCTGACCTGGCAGGCCGGGCTGCACCACGAGTTCCAACTGCCCGGCGGCGGCATCGACCCGGGCGAAAGCCCGCTGCAGGCGCTGCACCGCGAGGTCTACGAGGAGACCGGCTGGCGCATCGCGCGTCCGCGCCGGATCGGCGCGCATCGCCGCTTCGCCTTCATGCCGGAATACGGGTTCTGGGCGGAAAAGATCGCCCATGTCTACCTGGCCTTTCCGACGCGCCCGCTAGGCCCGCCGATCGAGCCCGAGCATAGTGCCGTCTGGGTGCCGCTGCCCGAGGCGCCCGCCCTGCTGGCCAGCGCGGGCGACGCGGCGGCGGTGGCCAGCTTGCTATGACCTGAAAAACCCGATACTTCCGCGCCGATCAAGAACGGAGAGCCGCATGTCCGCGCCCAAGAAAGTCGTCCTCGCCTATTCCGGCGGCCTTGATACCTCGATCATCCTGAAATGGCTGCAAACCGAATACGGCTGCGAGGTCGTGACCTTCACCGCCGACCTAGGCCAGGGCGAGGAACTGGAGCCGGCCCGCGAAAAGGCGGTGATGCTAGGGATCAGGCCCGAGAACATCTACATCGAGGATATCCGCGAGGATTTCGTCCGCGATTATGTCTTCCCGATGTTCCGGGCCAATGCGCTCTACGAAGGGCAGTACCTGCTGGGCACCTCCATCGCGCGGCCGCTGATCTCCAAACGGCTGGTCGAGATCGCCGCCGAGACCGGGGCCGATGCCGTCGCGCACGGGGCGACAGGCAAGGGCAACGACCAGGTCCGGTTCGAACTGTCGGCCTATGCGCTCAACCCCGATATCAGGGTCATCGCCCCCTGGCGGGAATGGGACCTGACCAGCCGCACCCGGCTTCTGGATTTCGCGGAAAAGCACCAGATCCCCATCGCCAAGGACAAGCGCGGCGAGGCGCCCTTCAGCGTCGATGCGAACCTCCTGCACACCTCGTCCGAGGGCAAGGTGCTCGAAGACCCCGCCGAGGAAGCGCCCGATTACGTCTATCAGCGGACGGCGCACCCCGAAGAGGCCCCCGAGACGCCCGAGATCATCGAGGTCGGCTTCGAGAAGGGCGACGCCGTGAGCCTCAACGGGGAGGGCATGTCACCGGCAACGATCCTGACTCGGCTCAACGCGTTGGGCGGCACGCACGGGATCGGGCGGCTGGACTTCGTCGAGAACCGCTTCGTCGGCATGAAATCCCGCGGCATCTACGAAACGCCCGGCGGCACCATCCTGCTCGAGGCCCATCGCGGGATCGAGCAGATCACGCTCGACAGCGGCGCGGGGCACCTCAAGGACAGCCTGATGCCGCGCTACGCGGAACTGATCTACAACGGCTTCTGGTTCTCGCCCGAACGCGAGATGCTGCAGGCGGCCATCGACCACAGCCAGGCGCATGTGACCGGTACCGTGCGGCTCAAGCTCTACAAGGGCGGCGTGACCTGCATCGGGCGCTGGTCCGATCACAGTCTCTACTCCGAGGCACATGTGACCTTCGAGGAGGATCTGGGCGCCTACGACCAGACCGATGCTGCCGGTTTCATTCAGCTGAACGCGCTGCGGCTCAGGTTGCTGGCAGCTCGCAAAGCCCGCGTAAAATAAACGGCAGTGCCGTGATTGACCGGATCTGCAGACCGGTGTGCCATTGGCGTGCTGCTTTGCACGGACCACGACGCCGCACGCGGCAAGAAAAATCACGGCTCCAGCAGGACTGCGCGGGGTGTCAGCAGGGGCATGCCGTTGTCGTCAGAGACCATGAGAAAACGGAGGGGACCACTCCGGTCACTGACCACGGCGACCCCTTCCAGGTTGCCGAGCTCTCCCGATGTGCTTTCCCAGATCGTAGCGGTGACAAGATCGTCTGAAAGTGCCCCATCGACGCGGCGCAATCGGGACGAAAATCGAAACATCCAGAACCGCCTCTCCAGTATATACAGGGTGCCGTCCGCGTCGAAATCGGCGCCAACGGGCAAGTACCCGCCCGTTTGCGCGAGCCGTGCCCGCATTTGCCACGCGCCATCCACGAGGCTTGCCACCGGTGTTGTCGCGCGCGCAGATGTCTCCGCAATCGCCCATAGCGTGTCACTGCTGTCGATGGCGAGGGCTTCAAAGCCACGATTGTCCCCGAGGGATATCGATTTGGGGAAGGGCCACGACGCTGTCAGCGTCTGTCGATCGAAAGCGTCGATCCGATGTCGCCCTTCGACAGAGACAAAACTCCGTCCCTGCGCCGACACGGCAAGCCCCTCGGCGTCCATCCGTTCGCCGTCCTGGCCAGCGGCCGGGCCCCTGGGCAAGTCGAAACTGTCCGTCAGAGTGAGACTCTCTGCGCTTATGTCGAGAACGGCATCAAAGGCGATCCCTTGATCGGACAGGATAAGCAGCTTGCCGTCCGATTCCGAGTCAACACCCGACCAGCAGCAAACGGGCGCCACTCGATCTTGTCGTGCATCGATAATTTGAAGATGAGTGATCCTCTCCGCGACTGCAAGCGAGGGCAACAGGAGCAAGACAAGCTGTCCGATCAGGGTCAATCTCATATGGGTTTTGGGGCCTTTATGTCCGAGGAGCCGGGCTGGATGCGCTCGCGCGCGCTGGGCGAGTCTGCCGCCCCCAGACCTTGCAGGGTGCGTGCAGCATGGCGTTGCAATACGGGGTTTCATCTCTTGTGACCACCACAGCGCGACTTCAGGCGTCGCACGGCGCCCGACTTTGTGCTGCTTGAGAGGACGGTGCCAATCCCACGGGGTCTTGGGCAAGGTTCAGGACCGTGCAGACGTCGCCCAGGGATTTGCGCAGGCGAACGCCAGAAAACCGGTTTTTCTGAATCGGAGAATTCGCTATCGAATGCTCCAACATCAATATTGATAGGGATTTCCAAGAATGCTGAGCTGTTTCAAAAGCTATGACGTGCGCGGCCGCCTGGGCACCGAGCTGACCGAGGAGATCTGCGTCGCCATTGGCCGCGCCTTTGCTCGTGTCATGGACCCCGGCACCGTGGTCACCGGGCGTGATATCCGGGCCAGCAGCGAGGGTCTTCAGGCCGCGCTGCACCGCGGGCTGGTGGACGAAGGCGTGCAGGTGATCGACATCGGCCTCTGCGGCACCGAGGAAGTCTATTTCGCGACCCCCCACTACGAGGCCGGCGGCGGGCTGATGGTCACGGCCAGCCACAACCCGATGGATTACAACGGCATCAAGATGGTGCGCGCGGGCGCCCGGCCGATCTCCGCGGATACAGGCCTGGCCGAGATCCAGGCTTTGGCCGAAGCCGGCGATTTCGGCCCGGCCCGGCCCGGCGGGCAGGTCTCGCAACGCGATCCGCGCCCGGACTACGTGGCGCATTTGATGGGCTACGTCGCGCCGGCGGACCTCGGGCCGCTGCGAATCGTGGTCAACGCCGGCAACGGGGCAGCGGGACCAACCCTCGACGCCCTGCTGTCGGCCCTGCGCGGGGCACCTCTGGACGTCGTCAAGATCAACCACGATGCCGACGGCAGCTTTCCCAACGGCATCCCCAACCCGCTGTTGCCCGAGAACCGTGCCGCCACGGCCGAGGCCGTGGTTGCCCACGGCGCGGACATGGGCGTGGCCTGGGACGGTGATTTCGACAGATGCTTTTTCTTCGACGAAACCGGCGCCTTCGTGGATGGCGAATACGTCGTAACGCTGCTTGCCAAGGCCTTTTGCGCCAAGGAGCCCGGTGCCGGGATCGTCTACGACCCCCGGGTGATCTGGGCCACCGAAGATGCGGTCAGACAGGCCGGCGGCACGCCGATCCTGTCGCGCGTGGGCCATTCGCACATCAAGGGCATCATGCGCGACCGCGACGCGGCCTACGGCGGCGAGATGTCGGCGCATCACTATTTCCGCGACTTCAACTATTGCGACAGCGGCATGATCCCCTGGCTACTGCTGGCCGAACTTGTCGCGCGCTCCGGTCGGCCGCTCTCGGGCATGTTGGCTGAGTTACGCCGGAATTTTCCGTCTTCGGGCGAGGTCAACTTCCGTATCGGTGATGTCGACGAAGCCGTTGCTGCCTTCGAGGCCACTCACGGCCCGCAGGCCCGCGCCGAGGACCGGCTCGACGGGATCAGCTACGACATGGGCGACTGGCGCGTGAACCTGCGCCGGTCCAACACCGAACCGGTGGTGCGGCTGAACGTCGAGGCGCGCGACGACTCCGCCCTCGTGGCTGACAAACTTTCCGAGATCCGGAACCTGCTGGCCGCCTACGCCGTGTAATACGGCTCACGCATGTGAAGGATGGCGTCGTCGGAAGCGGCTGATCTGGGCGACGAGTCCCCTCGCCGGCACCCGACCAAACGACCCAAGTGTCGGACGAAACCCACCGAGCAGACTTGCTCGGCGATCAAGCTGTGGGTGTTTTCGCACGTTCCTCGGGCATTCACCCGGTGCCTCGCAGTGACTGGCACAGCGGTGGTCGGTCAAACCCCTTAGCGTTGCCAGGTCAGCGTACACCCGGTTAGCAGCTTGCGAACGCGTTCGGGCAAATATCCCGATCAGGTTCATTGCCCTGTTGGTAGTGGCCTTCATAGCGAGAAAGGGACGTCAACATGGACATTTTCAAAGCGCATGCGCTCACGGCCGCCGGACCTGCTACCGACATTTTGCCAGTCACGCCCAGTGATTCCACCGACCTGCCCATCGTGGCGTCGGCTATTTATGTGGAAACGGGCGGCACCTTGTCAGTTGTCACCGTCCGGAACGAGACGCGCAGCATCGAGGTGGGTGACCTCTCCTTGCTACCCGTGGGCGTCCGGAGTGTGCGCTCAGCGGGCACCACGGCAACCGGCATCCATGCACTGGTGATCGCATGAGGCTGGACTACTCGCTCCATCCGGGTGGCGCAGTTATCCAAAGGGGCCGCGCATGGGACCCCACGCAGCTTTTTGCGCGCGGCCAAGGCGGGGTTCTTTTTTCCGCGCGGCGGGGACTGTTCCTGGATTCCGCAGGAACGGAACCCGCACAGGCACCCGGCCAATCGGTCGCGATGATGCGGGATTTGTCGGGAAACGGCAATCACGCTGTTCAAGGCAGTCCCAGCCAGCGCCCGATTTTGGGGCGGCATCCCGAACGCGGGGTGGTCAACACATACCCTGCGAACACTGCCGATCTTTCCAGTAGCAGCTGGGCATCAAACCGGCTGAGCACGACGCCCACATCACATACCACGTCAGGCGAACCTGCAACTGTACTCACCGCGACACAGGCGCATGTGTCGGGCGCCTTCATGCGCGGTGAAATACACAGTTTTACGGCGGGGACATATACCCTGAGCGCCATCGCCCGAGGCACAGGCTGGTTCGTGATGCGCCCGACGGTCGAATCGAATTTCGCCGATGCTGCCGGCGCGTGGTTCAATTTGGGCGCTGGCAGTGTCGCCACTGTGGCGCTTGCATCCGGCGCGAGCATTTTTGCAAATCCTCTCGCCTCCATTGTGCCTGTCGGGACCGGATATCGCGTATCGATCACCTTTACCGTGACCACCGCGGCACCCCTGACCATGCGATTCTACCTGGTTGACGGAGATTCGACGCTTGAGGTGACACCCGGCGCAGAAGTGCAACTTGAAGCACCTCAACTGGAAAACGGCACAGAGGTCACGCCATATCAGCGGCGGGTGTCACAATATGACATTATCGAAGAGGATCAGCGCTCCTTGTGGTATCTTTCCGTGGACGGCGTGGATGACTGGATGCAGCTTGCAGACCCCATCACGGTTGGAGAGACGTACATCGTGGGGGCGGTTCGTGACTGGCACACCGGCTGGCCGAAGCCGATCACCTTTGGCTCCGGCAGCGGAGCGTCAGTCCTCAACCTTGCGAATGGCATCTCATTGACCGCCGATGGTGCAGGGAACCGGGCGACCTTCGGGGCAACGACCGGCTGGCCGGTTCTTTCATCCGGACAAAACAGAGCCGATGTCGTGCAAGTTTCATCGCCGTCACACGCGCAGGCATGGCGAAATGGCACGGTGTACCCTGCAAATCCGGAGGTCACAGGTGATTTGACCCAGTTTGAGGGGTTCGACAGCATGTTCCGCGCGGGGGACGGATATGGTCTCGGTCGCTTTTACGGTGGGATCGTCGCGAGCGGTAATCTGGCCACCTCCGACCTCGCGCGTCTCCGTAGATATCTGGCAAAGTTGGGGGGAGTACCGGCATGATCCGTATGACCATCGTCGAGCATGTCGGGTTACCGGCAACTCTCACGGAGTCGAGCTCACCGATCTGGCAGGATGTTCACGGCAGGCAATTTCGCGTCGCGTCGGGGTTAACCGATGAAGCACCCGATCTGGCTTGGACCCCGGAGGACGGTGCGATGCCACGACTTGGAACCGCGGCAGCAGTGATCATCTCGGGGATGGACGGGCTGGCGGCGTTGAACGCCTTGGGATTGTCGCGACTGGCGATCGACCCGGACATGTGATTGCAGCACCCTCGGTGTCAATGGATGCCGGGGGTGCTGCTGGGATCAGTCGCCCGATACGCGCTTGAACGTCGGCGCCCCGATGCGGAACGTCGCTGTCCAAGGGCCAGACGACACCAACCTCAAATCGGGATCCACGAGCGCGGCGTCGGGCGAGCCAGTCACCGCGGTACCGGTAAAGGTGGCCATTTCTGGAGTGAGCGGCAAATCAGCCGAGAATACGAAGGCGCCCAAACTGGGTGAACGACCGTCGGCGCGCCACTGTGAGCCAGCCAGATTGGCTTGCCAGTTACCACTTTCATCGTCGTCGACCACCGCCAGGTCGGCGGTGAACTCCCAACGCTCGTTGGGCGTTGTTTCCACAAAGCTGCCTCTGCGCGCGAAGTTGACGTGCACGACTCCCTGCCCCCCGTTTTGCGTGATACGCAAGTCGATCCAGTCTTCTGTCACGTCCACCACTGCGGCAGCCCCGTCCGAATCGCGTGCGAAATAGATATCCCAATGATCTGGCAGACTGCCCGCGCCGCCGAGTTCGCCTATCGTGGCTCCCTGCAAGCTGTCGTTGGGCAGAAAATTTTCAGAGGCGTTAGGGACCGGTGTTTCTGCGGTCTGATCCGTTGCGATATCTTCGGCATCCGGAACCGCCTCCGCCTGAGCGGTTGATTGCGTTTGCCCGGAACCATCCGATTCAGCATCCAGGATCAAGGTCATCCCCGCGAGTATTCGGTCACAGTCGTCAAGCTGATCGCGGTTGATCTCGCACAGTTCACGCCATCTCGCCGCCGAACCCAGTTCACTGCGAGCAATACTCATCAGAGTGTCGCCCGCCTGCACCTGATATTCCTCCGCCTGTAGCGGAAGGCTCGACAGCGCGGTCATCAACATTGGGGTCAGACCAGCGACCGTTTTTTTGGAAGAGCGTGTTGTCATTCTAACCTCGCGGAAGTTACCGGCACGGATAAGTCAGAGTTCCTGTGCTTGGCGAAAGTTGTCAACCCGGCAGCCGCCGGCTTGGCGGGTCTGCGCCCGAGGCAGATCATACATCGAAGTGGTCATAGCGACCGTGCCTGTCTCTTAGGCAGTTCTGACGTGGCAAACCTTGCGATCCTATCATTGATCGCACAAGAAATGGGCGCGAGATCGCCTGCAGCCCAGTTCGAAGTCGAGACGCGCAGTCCCCACTAGACTTCAGTAGATCCGTCTTATACTTCAAGGCGGTGTGGGGTGATGTACCATGAGTTTGTGAACCGAGGACCGTCACAATGCGGGCAAGTATTGTAATCCGCGCGCTCAACGAGGCAAGGCATCTCCCTGATCTCTTGGAGATGATCAAGTTACAGCGCACAGTTGATCTCGATGTAGATGTAGAGGTCGTGCTGGTTGATTCTGGTTCGACAGATGGCACCATAGAAATTGCCCAAGATTACGGCGTCCGCGTTACCAACATCGCCAAGTCCGAATTCAGCTTTGGACGATCATTGAACAGGGGCTGTGCTTTTTCAACTGGCGACATCCTGGTCTTCATCTCGGGTCATTGCGTTCCGGCAGATTACGATTGGCTGCAAAACCTTTGCCGACCTTTGATAGATGGTAAAGCTGCATACAGCTACGGACGTCAGATCGGCGATGACGAGAGCAATTTCAGTGAACGCTTAATTTTTGCCAAATACTTCCCGGATTCGTCCGATATCCCCCAGAAAGGATTTTTCTGCAACAACGCCAACTCGGCTTTGCTTCGTACGATCTGGGAATCCAATCCATTCGACGAGGAATTGACGGGGCTCGAAGATATGGAACTTGCCAAAAGACTTGTTAGTCAGAACATGAGTATTGGCTATGTGGCCAACGCCGCGGTCTTTCACCATCATCGCGAGAGCTGGGCACAAATTCGGCGCCGTTTCGAGCGGGAAGCATTGGCACTACGCTTTATTATGCCGGAAGTTCACTTATCCCGGTTTGATGTCATGCGCTACGTGATCCGGAGTGTAGTAGGGGATTGGTGGACAGCCAGGCGTAACGGTGTTTATTCGACATCAAAAATGGAAATGCTGCGCTACCGTTGGAATCAGTATCTAGGGTCCTTCAAAGGTAATAACGAACATCGTCGTCTTTCTCAGAAGGCGAAGGAAAAATTTTTCTATCCACATAACTCAGACAAGGTCGAACAGGATGAATGGCTCAAGCCGGTGCGTCGCACTTCTCCCCATGAAAGCTAATAGCCAGCGCGTGTGTGGAAAAAATTTCCGTAAACTACACGGCAAGCCGCTTTTCAGGTGGATACTCGACACATTGCTGAAAATGGATGAGTTGGCCGAAGTTGTCATCAATACGGATGCCAGAGCGATATTGGCAGAAAATGGCTTGACGGATGGGCCGCGCGTTCGAATTCGCGATCGCAAGCCTGCACTTTGCGGAGATAAGGTATCAATGAATCTTATCCTGGCCGACGATGTTGCAGCTGTAGAGGCAGATACCTACCTGATGACACATACTACTAATCCGATGCTGTCGTCTCAGACAATTCAGGCGGCGCTTGACGCCTACCATCGGGAATTAGCGTCAGGTAACTGTGACTCCCTATTCACCGTCAACAAGGTTCAGTCCCGATTTTATCGGTCCGATGGCAGTGCGATCAATCACGATCCTGATAATCTAATACAGACTCAAGATCTTGAGCCGTGGTACGAAGAGAACTCCAATCTTTACATATTTTCACGTGAGAGTTTTGCGCGCACAAATGCGCGGATCGGCAAAAAGCCGGCATTGCATATCATGGACAAGCTGGAGGCAACGGACATCGACACGCCTGAGGACTGGTCCATGGCCGAAGCGATCCACCAACTCCGGACAGATGGAAAGGTTTTGCAGGCATGAATAGGATCCTGGTAACCTGCCCGCCCATGTTGGGCATGCTTGACGAGTTTCACGAGCCTGCCGAGGAGCTTGGTCTCAGGCTTCAAGCCGGAGCGGTAACCCAGACCATGAGTGTACCGGAATTGATAGACACCGTGCCGAACTTCGACGGCTGGATCATAGGTGACGATCCGGCCACCAAAGAGGTCTTTGAAGCCGGACATTCAGGAAAGCTACGCGCGGCTGTCAAATGGGGTGTGGGCGTGGATAACGTAGATTTCGCGGCCTGTCAGCGCATTGGTTTACCCATCACCAACACGCCTGGTGTCTTCGGAAGGGAAGTCGGTGATCTGGCCATGCATTATGTCACGGCCCTCGCTCGCGAGACATTCGTTATCGATCGTGGGGTGCGTGACGGCGGTTGGCCGAAACCGCGCGGTCAATCTCTGTGGTCGCGCCGCGCGGCCGTTATCGGCTACGGCGATATCGGGAAAAACGCAGTCCGGCGCCTGCTGGCCCATGATGTGACAGTCACTGTCGTCGACCCGTTTTGCGACCCGGCAATATTGCCTGACGGCGTTCATCTTGCGCCTTGGCCAGAAGCCGTCGAAGAGCAGGACTATCTGGTTTTCACCGCGCCCCTGACATCCGACACCCAACACATGTTCAACATGGATATCCTGGACCGGCTGAAACCCGGTGTGCGCGTTGTCAATGTCGGGCGCGGCCCGGTCATTGCGGAGGCCGCCCTCGTCACCGGGCTGGAGCGCGGGCTTGTCCATTCCGCCGCCCTTGACGTGTTCGAGGTCGAGCCACTCCCCATGGACGCCCCCTTGCGCGCGTTCCAGGACCGACTGATTTGCGGGTCCCATAACGGGTCAAACACCGAGGATGCCGTACGACATGTCTCACTCAAGGCGATCGAGCTGATGGCCGGGTTTTTGGGCCAACGCACTTAGGAGAAAGTGGGAGATTAATTCTTCTGTACTGTCACTAACAAAAGAAGGAAGCCAAAATGAAAGGTAACGTTGTAGAGTTTCTTGACAAAATTGGGTTGAAACAAACTGTTAAGAATGTCGCTATTGCAGTTGGCTTGCATGAAACTAAAGAGCATGGCCACGAATTAATGGTTGCGGAGATAAATCGGCTTGCCGCGCAAGGCTTAGATTTGACGGGTAGAACGCTTGTCGAGATTGGTACGACCCGAGAGGATGTGCCTGGGTTAGGTTCGACTTCAATCCTTGCCAACCTCTGTCATCTTCACGGCATTCAAATGATTACTGTCGACATGGATAGCGACAATACGCAATGTGCTAAACAGGAAATTCAAGGCTTGGGCAAAAGCTTTACGCCGGTCACACAGAAAGGTGAGGAGTTCCTTCAAGCGTTTGAGCGCCCTATCGATTTTATTTATCTGGATGCTTTTGACTTTGAGCACCCAAATCATTCGGCCAAGCGCAAGAAAAAATACGAAGCCCTGCTCGGAACAACCATTAATAACTCTGCCTGCCATAAAATGCACTTAGACTGCGCTTATGAGATTGTACGCCTTGCCAGACCCGGGACGATTGTTGTCTTTGATGATGTTTGGCGGGAAGCGGGCGTTTGGAGGGGAAAAGGAGAGACCGCCATTCCCCATTTGGTTTCACACGGATTCGAGGTTACCAGCATTGGCAAGAACTCGGCAACACTGGTTTTGAAGCGGTAGTCAATTTGCCGTGTCATCAAGTTAATCTCCAAAATTGGACTTACTTTTGTGGTGGTGAGTGCCTTTGAACTTTAGGTAAGATCGCAAAACCACTTAAATTTGATTAAGTGTGTAACGTGCTGAAATCGTTATCACGACAATCAGTCCGTATTTGCGTTTTTTGATGTTTTCATCTACCTATACTTGCGCCCTATTTTCGCGCCGGAAGCAGCAAAAAATACTTGTAGCAGGTATGGAAAAATTACCAGGAAAACAAAAGGGTATATTATAGGTCGAATTACCAGCGGCGAAATCAGGGGAAGCATAAAACCGAAACAAGCGAGTACACCAATCCGGGCAGCACCCATGTAAGTATTTGCCGGAAAAGCGTTTGCTTGAAGCCCTACAATGCACCCTAATACAAAGAGAAAAACTGGAGACGTATAACCAAAGTCAATGAAAAAGTCCCTTGCCGCAGTTGACCAAGGATTTTGGCCATACGACAACTGTGCGAAAATGGCGGCGATATCATTTCGAGACTCAATAAAAAGATCAGAATAGAAAATCGATAGATTATATCCACCGATTAAAAAATTCCGCCCCTGATTTTGGTCCAAAAATATGTCAAAGTAATAAGGGGGACTAGAGAAATAGCAAGACGACAAAACAAGCGCTTTAAGGTTGATCGATAAATCAGCGCCAATATCTGAATAGGATGCTCCGGCGCAATTATGCCGAAGAAAGCTTTCAGGCGCCTGATTAAAATTTGGCGACCTTGCCAAATAAAACTCTGCGCCCAGTATGTAGAACGCAAGAACAAGCGCAGAAGAAATTATTAGCATCCGAGACATTTTTGTTTGATTGACGGCAATATAAACCGCGAGACAACCGATTACTGCATAGACAATTATAGATCTGGCACCTTTCTGCAGGGAAAAATCAACGAGTGACACTAGTGCCAGCAGAAATATTAAGTAAGACGCCCTGAAATGCCTTCTTGAATAGGGAAACGATATTATATAAATTAATGTTAAATATGATAATGCGTTCAAGAGGCTATCGACTCCGCCCGAAGAGTACGCAGACTGCCAGTGTGATTGGCGAGCATCGCTTACATTTAAAAACTCTGAGATAACGGGTAGAGATCCCGAGGTGATATCAGTTAATATGACACCAAAAGAAAATACTGTAGTGATCCCGGTAATAAAAAGGTAGAGATATTGATCGTGTTTCGTGGCGTTTATCGTAAGCTCGGACTGTTTTGTCGTGTAATATGTTGTGAGGAAGCCAATAGTAAAAGCCGTGTGAACGCTCAGAATAAGAAATATTACATTAATCGAGGGCGAAAATGGAAACTGGAGAAAAGGATTGAAGCTTCCAGCCGCTACAACGAACAGCATGAGCGTAAAAACATAATCTACCCGCACGATAGGTACACGCCTAATGTGATAGAAAAATAGGCAAATGACTGTATATAATAGTACGAGTGTCATTTTTTTATCGCCATTAAGGATAGCAGTAGTACGGTTACAGGGGCTAATGATGTCCTCATCTCAAAAATAGGAAAGTTTAGTCGAAACGACCTATAACTGTTTATCATGCCAATCGGACAATAAATCATCACCAAAGCGATCATATGACCAACAGGAAATGCGTAAACCTCCAGCGTGGGCAACAGCACAGCGGCCAGACCCAAGAATACCGCTGCTGCCAGGCCGTTGGCCCAGTGCAACAAAACATGGTTCGTGGTGGCGTAGAGCTGTAGATGCATGGACCCCATACGCTCTATATACCCCGCAATTCCGATGAGAAGCCATAACAGAATCGGCACCTGAACCTCGGACCCGCGCAAGCCCGGGACAATTGGCAAGGCCAGGGCCACACCGATGACCATGAAGGCATGCAAAGCATAACTCAACATCATGCTGCGTTCTGCGATCTTGCGCTGCGCGCCCCGTTCGCCTTCGGCCTGAAGCCGGGCGAGCCGAGGCAGCTTCGTCATGAATGGCACTTGAGCAAATTGCCCAAGCGGCCGGATGATGGACATCGCGAACAGGAAGGCGGCCACATCCTGCGCCTCGCCGACCGTAGCGTAGTACAAACCGGCCCCCTGTGTCGCACCAATGAACAGAGTAGTGCCCAATCCGGTTCGCCAGATGCTTGGCCAGAGCTGGGCAAGGACCTCGCGGTCCACCCGGATTCGGCTGACAAAACCGGCGCGGTTGTTCTGGTCGCGGCGGCACAGCCATGCATTCCAGACGATGTTCAGACACAGCGGGATCTGATAGCCGATCGCGATCTCCAGCAGCCCGCCTCCCAGCAATAGGACCGAGAGCGCCGCAACAAACGCGAGCAGCCAGAAACAGGTCTCCCACCAACGCAAAAGGGGGATGCGGTCTATGCCCATGAGGTATGACACGTGCAATCCGCCATAAGCCCGGATCGCTCCGCCCAGGATGAAAGCTGCCAGCGCGACCCAGAGCTCTCCCGTTCCTGTATCGGCAATGAGCGGTGCCGCCGACCAAATTCCCATCGCGGAGAGCAACACAAGGGTCGCGATCCCGATCACGAGATGGGCGAAGACGCTCACGCCCCAGACGCGGCTGAACAGCTCCACGTTTGGGCTGCGGTGGGTTGAAGGGTCGGCAATGCGCATGTCCTGCACCTGCGTCGCCCCGCCGAGGGCATAGGCATAGCCACGCACCATCGGCTGATCGGTACTTGAAGCAATCAGAAGCTGCATCCCTTGCAGCGTAATGAAAATGAACCAGACTGCCGCCTCTCCCGGCGAGAAGGTCGCAACAATAAAGGGGGGAAGAGCAAAAACTGGAAGAGACTTCGCAACATACGTTGCCCAAGTCGACACACTGCGTCCTTGTAAAAAAAGTATAGAGATCGCGGTTCACCCATCTCAAAGATCATTTTTGGTCAGCGCCGACGCCCGATCTAACCCGATTTTCTCGAATACTTCCAGCTTCCCGCCTACTGTCGCATCGTACACCTTCCGACCATCCGCTTCAAAAGCCTGCCGGGCAATGGCATAGTCGATCTCTGACTGGTCCAGGTCCGGGGTTCCCCAATAAGTTCCAGCCTTGAAATAATTTGGGTCGAAATGATTGGTATCCGGCCCTTCGCGCTTTTGATAAGTGGCCTCTGGACCGTTGTACTTGAAACTGTGGTCCACACCGAAGAGTATAACCGGATCGGCCCCCATCCAGTATGCCAACTGCAAGGCAATATAAGTCACCGTAGCCGAGCTGCCAAAGCCCCGAACGGCATCTGTTGAAAACGCGTTGGACAGGTTTGTGTTGAAGAATCTCAGCTTCTTGCGATTCTCCGCCCGCAAGTACCAACGCGCTTTCCATGCCACGAAAACGGGTATTTCACTGCATGCGAAAGAGTCTTGGCTCTGCTTTGCAACCATGTTGTTGAGGCAAACCACCACCTCGGGGCGCCACTTTGTGCGCGAATAGATCATGTCGATCTTGTTCATCCCAATGGATGGAACATGTGCGAAATCGTCGAGTGGGGTCTGGTTCAAGCTGGGACCGTTGCCCACAACAAGCATCGGTTCGCCCTTTTGTTTATCTTTCAGCGCGGCCAAGGGCACTGAGTCTGCGAAGCGGCCGTAGGTGAAGCTATCGAACGCGTACCGCAGCGGGCGCGTGGCGAAGATGATTTGCTTGTTAAATGGAATCATTGCGTCGCCTTCAGCTAAATGTTGACAACCGAAGCGCCACGAATGGGGTCATCCTCGGCAAAATGCGTGCGGTAGACGGCCGCAATGCCCTCTCGCAAACCAATCTTAGGCGCCCACCCCATCTCGCGCAGCTTGTCGCCGGACATCAGCTTGCGCGGCGTGCCGTCGGGTTTGGTGGTGTCGCAGCGGATCTCGCCGTTGAAGTCCACGACCTCGCAAACCAGCTGCGCCAGGTCATGTATGGGGATATCCTCGCCCGATCCGACATTGACATGCACATCACCCGAATAGGTCTGCAGCAGAAAGACCAGCGCATCGGCGCAGTCATCTGCATGCAGGAATTCCCGGCGCGGCGTGCCGGTGCCCCAAATGGTGATATGATCCGATCCCGCCAGTTTGGCTTCATGCGCCTTGCGGATCAGCGCGGGCAGGACATGGCTGGACTGAAGGTCGAAATTGTCACCCGGGCCGTACAGATTGGTCGGCATGGCCGAGATCCAGTCCCGACCGTATTGCTTGCGATAGGCCTGCACCAGCTTGATGCCGGCGATCTTGGCAATCGCATACCATTCGTTGGTGGGCTCCAGCGGACCCGTGAGCAGGCTGTCTTCGGAAATAGGCTGGGGCGCGCGCTTGGGGTAGATGCAGGATGACCCCAGAAACAGAAGGCGCTCGACATCATTCAGATGCGCGGCATTGATGATATTGGCCTCGATCATCAGGTTCTCGTACAGGAAATCAACCGGATACGTGTCATTGGCCAGAATGCCGCCCACCTTGGCGGCCGCCAGCACAATCGCGTCGGGCTTTTCCTGTGACATCCAGTTGCGGACGGCGTGCTGGTCTTGCAGGTCCACAGTCTCGCGACCCGCGCGGATGACCTCGCATCCCTCGGACTCCAGACGCCGCACAACCGCGCTGCCGACCATCCCACGATGGCCTGCCACCCAGATGCGTCTGTCTTTCAAGGGATAGGTCATATCAATCCTCCAATGCGACAGGCACGCTTAGTCCGTGTTCATCCAACAGTGCAGAGCGGCGCGCAGCCTTGAGATCGTCCGCAACCATTTCCGCACACATGTCTTGTGCAGTAATCTCCGGTTCCCAGCCAAGTTTTTCCTTCGCCTTGGTCGGGTCGCCCAGCAATGTATCCACTTCGGCAGGACGGAAATAACGGGGGTCAATACGCATGATAACATCCCCCGGTTTTACTGCAGGGGCTTTGTCGCCATCAATCGCTATAACGGTGGCAACTTCGTCCAAGCCTTCGCCAGTGAATTCCAGCGTCAGCCCGAGCTCCCGTGCCGTCCAGTTTATGAATTCACGGACCGAATATTGCATCCCCGTAGCAATTACAAAATCCTCGGGTGTATCCTGTTGAAGCATCATCCATTGCATGCGCACATAATCTTTGGCGTGGCCCCAGTCACGCAGGCTGTCGATGTTGCCCATGTAGAGACACTGCTCCAGACCAATAGCAATATTGGCCAACCCGCGCGTGATCTTTCGGGTCACGAAAGTTTCTCCGCGACGTGGGCTCTCATGATTAAACAAAATGCCGTTACAGGCGTAAATCCCATAACTTTCTCGGTAATTCACCGAAATCCAATAGGCATACAGTTTCGCGACCGCATACGGCGATCGAGGATAGAATGGTGTTGCTTCACGCTGTGGCACTTCCTGGACAAGCCCATATAACTCCGAGGTAGACGCTTGATAGTATCGAGTCTTTTTTTCCATGCCGAGAAAACGAATAGCGTCAAGAATACGCAAGGCGCCCAATGCATCTACATCCGCGGTGTATTCTGGTGCCTCGAACGACACTGCAACATGAGATTGTGCGCCGAGGTTATAGACTTCGTCAGGTTGAATGTCGCACAGAAGCCGAGTAAGGCTGGAGCTGTCCGTCAAGTCGCCATAGTGCAGTTTAAGCCTTCTCCTGTTAGTATGTGGGTCTTCATAAATATGATCAATGCGCTGGGTATTGAACGATGAAGCACGGCGCTTGATACCATGCACCTCATATCCTTTTTCAAGAAGAAACTCCGCTAGATAGGACCCGTCTTGGCCAGTGATCCCGGTTACGAGTGCCTTTTTCATAAATTCCTGTCCCGTGTTCTATGAAGCTTGGTGACCTTTGGACGTCATAGCCAGTATGCCACTACACGGCAACCTGACCTGTTCGCTCGCACAAGGCATCCCCCAGCAGCGTCTCAAAGCGTCCAGTCACACGTTCAAGGTCGAAGGTTCGTTCCGCATAGGCCCGCGCAGCCCTGCCCATTTCGAGGGCAGTTTGGTCATCCGCCAGCACGCTTTGCACGGCTCTGACGAAGCCCTGCTTGTCGTCCGGTGGGACGACAATTCCCGCACCCGCCTCGGTGATGATGCGCGCCGCCAGATTGTCGGCGGGGGCGGCCAGCACGATCGGGCGGCCCGCGCAAAGATAGCTCAGCACCTTGGACGGGACCGAGAATTCGCCAGCATCCACCTCGATCACCGCAACAAGGACATCGGCCGAGGCCAGGACCTCCGGGAAATCGGCGAAGGGTTGCAGCGGCAGGACGGTCAGGTTGGGCAGGTCGGCCCCCTGCTTTGCCAGACGGTCTGCCCCGACACCGAAGCCAACCACGACCACGTCCAGGTCCTCTCCGGCATCCCGCGCGAGCTGCGCCAGAACGTCGGGATTGTGCTTGTTGGCCAGCGTGCCGGAATAAACCACCCTTCCTGGCCGGGTCAGGTCCATTTTTTTGGCCCATTCAGTGTCGCGGTGCAGGACAGGGATTTCGTCGATCACCCCCCAGTTCGGGATCACGCTGACCCGCTCGCGGGGGACACGCCAGCCGTCCGTGATCTTGAGAAACCCGTCAGTGATATGGATGACATGCGCGGCCCGTCGCATCTGACGTCGTTCTAGAAAGGAATAATAGGCACCGATGGCATGCCCCAGCCCCGGCAATTTCTTTGACAGGATGCGTGCGGCCGCAATGGAATAGAAATCCTGACACCAGAAAATGAAGCGTGCTCCCGCCCGCTTGCAGGCGCGTTGCAGATACTCCTGCGTTTCTGTGGGTGTATTGCCCGAAAGCACAATGTCGGGTTGCCGGTCGGCAACCAGGTCGGCAAGCCGCTTGCCATAGGCAATGTCGCCCGTCCGCCGCTTGAAGAAGTTCGATTTGGAATAGGCCCCGTCGATGCTCAGCCCGACGGATGCAAAACCGTCAGGGTCGTGCGGCAGTTTCGCGTTTCGACCTTTTGGCCCCTCATCCCCGGCGAAAAAGGCATAGGTGACACGCCAGCCCTTGCCGGACAACGCGCGTGCAAATTCTGCCGTAAACGGATGGCCTGCGTAGTCATGGACCATGACGTGAGGCGTGTCGGGCATGCTCATCCCTTCGCCCCTTGGCCGCGTGCATACCTGTCTTCGTAGCGCACGATGTCGTCCTCACCCACGTAGGACCCTGTCTGGACCTCGATCAGCACCATCGGTACTTTTCCGGGGTTTTCCAGGCGGTGTTTCGTACCCAGAGGGATATAGACGCTTTCGTTCTCGGCAACCAGTTTGTCCTCGCTGCCAACAACAACCTTGGCCGTGCCCGAAACCACGATCCAGTGCTCTGATCGATGATAATGGCTTTGCAAGCTCAGCGCAGCACCCGGATGCACGTGAATGCGTTTCACCTGGAAGCGTCCACCGACCGCCAGGCTCTCGAACCAGCCCCAAGGGCGGTGGTCTTTTGCAAAGGCGGTGGCCTGCGATACATTCTTCGCGGTCAACGCGGCGACCGCCTGTTTCACATCCTGCGCGCGGGACATGTCAGCCACCAGAACGGCGTCGTCCGTCGCAACGGCAACAATGTTCTCTAGACCAAGGCCCACGAGCTCAAGCTTTTCGCTTTCCGACCTGAGCAAGGTATCGGCACAGTCGATCGCGGTCGCCGCGCCGGACGTCCCAACACCGCGCTCATCGCGTTGGCCCTCGCGCCAAACCGCGTCCCAGCCCCCGAGATCGGACCAGCCGCCCTTGAACGGCACCGCCGACAAGTTCGGCGCCCGCTCCATCACCGCATAGTCCACTGAAATCGACTCCGCCTCTGACCACGGACCTTGCGCAAGACGCAGGAACCCAAGGTCTGTTGCGCCGGAGATGACGGCCTCGCGGATCGGATCAACCAGCCCCGGTGCATGGGCCTCGAACGCCTCTAGAATATCGCGGGCACGGAACAGGAAGATTCCGGAATTCCAGAGATACGTTCCGGCTTTCACCATCTCTTCAGCCTTGTCGGCCGTCGGCTTCTCGATAAAGCGCGTGAGAGGCGCAGGGCCGTCGGACCCGTCCCATTCGTCGTCCAGCTGAAGGTAACCATAGCCTGTTTCGGGTCGGTCAGGCGTGATACCGAAAGTTACCAATTGTCCAGTCTCGACCGCCGATATGCCCCGGTGAACGGCGGCATGGAACGCCTCGGTATCCGGCACGACGTGGTCGGAAGGTGCCACCAGAAGCACAGCATCAGGATCTTCGTTGGCAATATACATCGCGGCTGCAAGAACTGCGGGGGCTGTGTTCCTTCCGTCCGGCTCGATCAGAACCGCGCCGGGGTCGATCCCGACCGAAGTCAACTGCTCGGTCACGATAAAGCGGAAGTCGGTGTTCGTGACAACTATGGGCCTGGCAAAGCCCTCGCCAGACATTCGCCGGGCCGAAGCCTGAAAAAGCGTGTCCTCGCTCAAGAGAGAGGCAAATTGTTTCGGGTAGGTCTTTCGCGACAACGGCCAAAGACGCGTGCCGGACCCGCCGCAGAGCAAGATAGGATGGATCATTTTCACGACGTCTTTCTATCCACTCCGCGCAGACAGTCGGAGACGGGGAAATTCCCATGTTCCACCTCCCGGCCAGTCTGGCGTACGCGCCGCCCACGCCAACCTCGAACCATGGAAGATAAGGCAGCGCTCAAGGCATGGGTGACGAGGGCAGTTTTATATTTTTTGTCTAGAACAATCTCTTGGCGTTTGACCCACAGCATGACTCAACCCTCAAACTTTTCTGGTCAGGTATATCAGCGTCCGCTTCGCTTGAGCACCGTCAGAATGGTTTGTCCGATTATCGACAAGTCCAAAAACAGGGACATTCGCCGCACGTACAATGCGTCAAGGCGAATGCGCCTGCTGTAGTCGATGTCATTCCGTCCCGACACTTGCCATAAACCGGTAACACCGGGTTTCACCGAAAAGACCTTTGTCGCTCGCCTACCGTACAGGCTGATTTCGTCACTGACGATCGGACGGGGGCCGACAACAGACATGTCTCCCCGGAGCACGTTCCAAAACTGCGGAAGCTCGTCCACGCTCGATTTCCGCAGGAAGTGCCCGCGGCTGGTGATACGTGGGTCGTTGTCCAATTTGAAATCTCGCTCCCACTGGGCGCGCGCAGCCTCATCGGTGTCCAGCAATGTCTGCAAACGTGCTTCGGCATCAGGAACCATTGTCCTGATTTTCCAGCATTTGAAAGGCTTGCCGTTTGCGCCTATCCGGGTGTGCCCGAAGAAGGCCGGCCCACCCTCGATCTTGTTGAGTACAGCGAAGACCATAATGATCGGCGCAACCAGCACGAGGGCGAGGGACGCAAAAATAACGTCGAACAGGCGCTTGCCAAATCTGCGATAAACACCGACGGCACCTTGGTCCGCCCGCGATGGCGTGCCGTCCAGGTGTGAGGGTCCGCTACGGTCGGCAATGACCAAATCTGTATCAACCATGGTTAATGTTTCCAATGTGTGTGACTAAATGCGTTGCGAGGCTCGACGTGCAAGGCACGCCACACCCGTTTGGACGGTCCCAGAACTTCAGTGGCGAAGCAAGCAAAATTTCTGCAGCTGCGAAGGCGGCTCCACAGCTTGGCTGGAAAGCTGCAACTGATCGTTTCGAAGGCCGCAGGACGGGTCTCATGCGCGTCTCATGCGCGTTAGCGCGGCGTAGGCCGGTCCGTCCCGCGTTTATGGCTGTTGAGAACCGGCCGAACGTGACTGGGTCCGCTAAGCCCCCGTGAGAGTCTTGGACAAATCTCATGACCACCGAGTCAAAATTTCAACCATGGATGCCCTCAAATTAATCTGTTGATAAAAGACTTACCGCAACAGCATGATTCGTTGAAGTCATTGTATGTCTCGATCTGCAAAACACAGCAGCGCCGTTCCATGGCGCCACAGTGGACAGGCTCTGTCAGTAATACGCCAGAACCTCGTCCGGCCGACCGCTCGCGTCATGCGATGGCTTGATCGACGATGGTAAGATGCGTCGGCAAGCACCTCGCGCGCAATGGCCCGAAGACAACTACCAGCTGGAACCCAAGGGGCATCGGGTGGAAAATTCGTTACGCCAAGTAGATCGACTGCCTGTCCACCGTCCAATACTGCCGACCCCGAGACACCCCCGCTCGTGCAACAAGGTCGTCTATGCTGTCGACTTGTAAACGCGCGGGGTCGTAAGGCTATTCACACAAACTCATTCAAGACATTCATGTCTGGACGATGAGATACCACCCAGGCTTGGAAAAGCGGAGTCGCGGCTATTCAGGCGTTGGAGTGCTGATTGCAGCACGACCGGTTGGCAGACCTGGTACCCACCAGTATATCTGCCTTCTCGCTCCAAGCCATTCTTAGGCCGTTGGCGGTTCTGTCAGGCGGCCGCGACGAAAGCCCATAAAGCGCCTTCAGGGGCGATCACGGACGTAATCGCCCCTACGGTAAGTAGGCGAGTGACCTTAGGCCGGGCTGGCGGGCGGGAGCGGCACAGTATCGACATCATCCGCTCCGCCGGCCTCGACGACGTCGGCGACCTGCAGCACGGCCTGACCCTGGTCCTCGTCGCGAGCGGCCGCGGCGACGTCACGCAAAGCGGCAGCAGCGACCGAAGCCGAAGCCGGTGAGTTCCGGGCCGCCTGAACAACAGAGGCCGACAAACGGGCGAGTGCCGCTCCATATTCAGCGTCGGACAGCTCGGAGGCTTGAAGCTCCGCGATCGCCTGTTGGACCAGCAGCTGGCAATCGGCGCTTTGGACTTCACATGCGGCAGTGATAGCCGCAGTCGAAACCTGGGCGTGCGCAGGCGCGCTGATCGACATGAACGGAATGGCGCCCAGAACCAGCGCTCTCGTGGCAGTTGTAATCATGGCTGTTACACCCTCTCAATCGAGTACAAATGATATTGCGTTTTGCACCCGGCCCACTGCGAGGCCGACCGGAGCGCTTACCACGGCTTTCATATCAGGACCTCCAAGCCTGTCAATACACCTTGGCGCCGCCTGAAACGACTTGCACAAGCGGGGCGCGCCATCTAACGAAAGGCGAGATAACGGGATGTTGGGGGTCATGCCGCGGTTTATTATATCTGTTTTGGGGCTGATCCTGGCTTTGGCGGCCGGGCATGCGGCCGTGCAGGAGTACCGGTTCTTCCGTGTTGATACTCTTCCCACTGCACAACAAATTCAGCGCGCTGCTCAACCCGGTGGCAGACTTGCTCAAACAGTAAGCATCCGTTCGATCGTCGCGCAGATGTCCTTTTGCGTCTCAGCACCGCAGTCTTTGATATTTGACTTATATCCGACGGATGCCCGACGCCGGTTTTCTCAAGCATGCCAGGCGCGTGCTGAACATATTCTGGACCGCAATCCGACCCTTTCCATCGCCCATCTGGCGCGCGCCGTCTCCAACCATCAAATTGACGACCTGCAGGCGGCGATGCGCGACCTGAGACGCGCGCGAGCGAGCGCCCCGAATGAGGGCTGGATCGCACGCGAGCGTGTACAGCTTGCCCTGACCCTTGCAAAGGTCGGTGCCCCCGAGGCGCGCGACATTGCAAGAGCCGATATCCTGATGATGATGAGCGAGCGGCCCCTACGTCGGAGTTTGGCAGGTATTTACAGCCAAGCCGAAGATCAGCAAGACTTTATCGTGTCTGTTATTGATGATGCACCGAATGCCGACCAACGCGCCTTTCTCAGAGCGGTGAGGCGCAGACGATGACCGATCACAGCCGACCCGATTTCAGCACGATTCCTCCCCCGATGGCGCCCCGGACCGAGACAACGCCAGCCGCCAGCGGGTTCGAATTCAGCGAGATCCGGATAGATCACAAGGTCGAACGATCCCCCAGTCCGGAGGCTGCGAGAAAACTCAACACCCGCCTTGGGGCCTGTCTTGCAGTCATTGTTGTGCTCGCACCGATCCCCGTGGGTTCGAACCGTCCGATCTTCTGGATGATCTGGGCAGCGATCCTCGGGTTGCTGGCGGCGGGTTATTTCCTGAGCATGGCAGTGGCCGACCCCCATCGACCTTTGCAGATCAAGAAGTTCAAGCTGATCATTTCACTTGGCATTCTGCTGCCGTTTGCGGGCCTGTTGCAGCTGCTTCCGGTGACCGGCCCGCCGATCGCCACTCTGCCCGACGAGATCGGGCCTTTAGGGCTTACGCTTTCAGTCGATGCGACGCGGCTCGGCGTCCTGCGGCTGTCGTCCTACGCGATACTGTTTTTCTTGACGCTTGAAATCGCGACAAACGCCTCTCGGGTTAAGGCCCTGGCATGGGCGATTTTTATAGGGGTTGTCGCGCACGCGCTTTGGGGCCTGTTCGCCCTCACCGTGTTAGGCGACATCGCGCTTTGGGGGCCGAAGGTTGCCTACGATGGCGTCGCCACAGGATCCTTCATAAATCGAAATTCCTTCGCAACCTTCCTGGGCATGGGTATCAGCCTTGGTATCGCGCTCGTCATGAGCCGTGGCCGCACGCGCCGTGTAACTAGGAAAGCGGCCACCGTGTTCAGTGAAGACGGGCTCATTACGCTCGCCGGGTGGATCGGGGTCCTCGTCATCGCGGTTGCCATCGCGACGACTCAGTCGCGCATGGGGCTCGCCGCCAGCGCGGCCGGCGGTCTGGTGGTCTATACCGTTATGTATACCAAGCTTCACGGTCGGTTAGGTGTCGCCCTCTTGCGCAGCGGACTCTTGGCGGTCGGCCTCACGGGCGCCATACTTGTCTTGTCTGGCGCGGGAACGGTTGAACGCAGCCTGTTCCTGATCAGCAACTCCGAAAACCGTATCGATATTTATGCCCAGGTGATCGGGATGATCGCGGAACGGCCGTTGCTCGGATACGGCCTCGACACCTTCCGCATCGCGTACGAACTTTTTCACGAGCCGCCTGTATCCACTGCCCTTATCTGGGAAAACGCCCACAGCACTTACCTGACGCTCTGGGTCGAGGCGGGCCTTGTCGCCGGCACCCTTCCAATGCTTGCCGTGGTCCTGACGGTGATCCGGCTGTTCGGTATCATACGCCGCCGAAAGTCAGGCTTTGCGGTTCCCGTCGCGGCACTCGGAGCCATCACCGTTGGGGCGCTTCATTCGCTGGCCGATTTCAGCCTTGAAATCGAAGCTAATGCGCTCTTGCTGATCTTTGTTGCCGGGTTGGGCCTTGGTCAGCTCCGACGCCGGCAGAGCGACACGTGAAGTCCGTTCTCAAGGTATTCGGCCGTGGTCAAAAGCGCCGGCCCAACCGGGGTAGCACGGGGCCGGATCGGCCGCGCATCCTGTCATTGCCCGGAATGCCGGCTGCAATCTACGCTGTCGGAGATGTGCATGGCTGCCTCGACCTCTATCGGGACCTCGAAGAGAGAATATTTAGTGACGGCGGGGAGTTCCCCGGGAAAAAGCTGATCGTCCTGCTCGGGGATATTGTTGACCGCGGCCCTTCGACAGCCGCAATGATCGACCATCTTCTGGCGCCACCACCGGACGGTTTCGACCGTTTGGTCCTGCGCGGCAACCACGAGGACATGTTTACACACTTCCTGCGGGATCCCGCAGGCAACATGACTTGGCTGGATTTCGGTGGCCTGGAAACCCTGCGATCTTATGGAATTGCGACCGACCACGATACATTGCGCCGGTCTTCGACAGACCACGTTCGTTCTATTGTCGATGCGCATGTCCCTCAAACGCACATGACATTCCTGAACGAACTGGCCTACGGGCTCTGGGTCGGGGATGTATTCCTGTGTCACGCAGGCATCGACCCCGAAAAACCGTTGACAGCGCAAACTCCGGAAGACCTGATTTGGGGCAATCCCGAACGCATCGATACCGTCTCTCAGAACACGCTGATCGTGCATGGGCATGTTGCCCTGGACGAACCGCTGCTCAGCCCGCGCCGGATAAATGTCGATACTGGTGCCTATGCCACCGGTCGGTTGACAGCCGTGCGACTTGGCGACTGTAACCAACCTCAGTTATTAACGGCAGCAGTGCATTGACGGACGTGCTGGACACCTTCAGGACACCGGGCTATCCAGTGAAAAATCGTAATCGGATTTCAGGGGCAGGCTTTTAAATGGATACAAGCGATCAGGGCGCAATCGACCTCCGAGACATACTGTCTCTTCTGCGCCGCAAGCTGCGCCTTATCCTCTTCACCATCGGCATCGGGCTAGGCATAGCCGCGATTTACATCACCGCTGTCGAACCGCGTTACACTGCCTCCACGCTTATCCTAGTGGACCCGTCAAACAGGAACCTGCTGGATTCGCCTGACGACACCGGGCAGAATTCCCGAAGGGCCGACGCTTTCATCGAAAGCGAGGTTGAAATTCTTCGGTCGAATGCGACTGCGCTTGCCGTGATCGAAGCCTCGAACCTGCTTTCCGATCCGGAGTTCGGACCGAGTTTGAGCACGAAAGACAAGATCCTGCAGGCCATCGGGATCGGCGCCGGGGAAGAGCGTAGTGGTCAGGCGCTTGTGAATGCTACGCTCGGTCGCCTCAAGGAAGCCACAAGTGTTCGCCGACAGGGTCTTACCTACCTGATTGAGGTTTCGGTCACGTCAGAATCCGCCGAGCGTGCTGCTGAGCTGGCGAATACGATGGCCGAGGTCTATATTGAAGAGCAGGTAGACTCCAAGGTCACCGCCTCGCTGGATGCGCGGGACGTACTCAAGGCGCAACTTGACCGAGCGCAGGCCAGCCTCGCGCAATCTGAATCCGAGCTTGCCACCTACATCGAGAACAACCTTGACAGGTTGGCCCGCGAAAGTGGATCCGACGAGATCGAGGATCTTCGCAATCAGCTTTTGCAGGCTCAGTCGAACCGAGAGAACCTCGAGGAAACATTGGTAGCCGGCCGATCCGCGCTGGAGGGGGAAGACTGGAACACACTCACCGAGTCCCTGGAATCCGAGGCGCTCGCCGCCCTCGAGTCGGAACGCCAGCAACTGGCGCGCAGGCTTGGCCAAACCGAGGCCGGAACCCAGGAAGCCATAGATCTGCGTGCCGAACTTGAAGAGCTCGAGGACAACCTCGAGCAAGAGGGACTGGCGGAAATACAGCAGTTGCGGCAAGACGTCTCTACAACCCGGCAGATCACGGAAGAAACGCGCGACAGCATTCGACGACAGCTGCTTTCCTCGGACTTGTCGGCTGAAACCCTGTCCGAGATCTATGCGCTGCAACAGGAGGCATCCATTGCGCGGGATCAATACGACACCCTGCTGGCACGGATGCGCGGGCTTGAAACCCAATCCCTCGTGGAGGTGGCAAACAGCCGGGTGGTTTCGCAGGCGCTTCCACCGAACGGGCCCTCCTTTCCGCAGACGAGCCTCATCATCGCCATGGCTTTGATCGGATCTGCCGGTCTCGGTGTCGGCTTGGCCTTTCTGAATGAATACTATGTTGGCGGTATCACGTCGGAGCATCAACTGGCGTCGCTGATCCCTGCAACGGTCGCTGCCGTCATTCCCGGCGTCACTGCAGTATCGAAACAAGTGTCGGTCGCGGACATGACCCTCGATCGGCCAATGTCCGGCTTCGCGGAGAGTTTCCGTCGGTTGCGGGCGAGTCTCGACAAGCGCCTGCCGGAACGCGAGGACGGTAATGTCATCATGGTGACATCGGCCGCACCGAGCGAGGGCAAGTCAACGATCGCATTGTCGCTTGCACGAACTTATGCCGCATCTGGCAAGCGCGTCCTCTTGATCGATGCGGACATGCGAAAACCCACGTTGCACAAGTATCTGGGGGCCGAGCCCCAGACCGGGCTTCTCAATTACCTGATTGGTGATGAAGATGCACAGACGGTCGAAGGTTTCTATGTCGGCGATCGTATCAGCCGCCTTGGGGTCATCCTTGGCAGTCGCCGCAGCGATGTACCGACAGACCAGATCCTTCAATCCGAGCGGTTCACCAGCCTGGTATCCACCACTAAAGACTCCTTTGATATCGTTTTGATCGACACGCCACCGCTGCTGCCTGTCGTCGATGCGCGCTACGTTGCACCGCTCGTGGACTGTACAGTCATGTGTGTCCGCTTCGATGAAACCAGTCAAACGGATCTCAGACGCGCCTTTGTCCAGCTGGAAGAGGCATTGCCGGAGAACCAACCGGTCCTTTCCGTGCTGAACTTTCACCAGTCTGTCGACCGCGGTTACCGATACGGCGGCTACTATGGATACGCTTCTGACAGCTGACCGCCTCGACCGAATTCGGCGGGCAACCCTTCGGATCCATAACATGGTCAACGTGCTTCGACCGGCCAGGACAAGGTTTGGAACCCGTATCCTGGAGACGGATGCTCATATTCGCGGAGATCGCCGATGACCGCAAAAGTCTTCATAACGGGAACGAGCGGGTTCGTCGGGTTTCACTTGGCGCGGCTTCTGCTCGAAGAGGGCGCCACGGTCCATGGCTACGACGCGATGACCGAGTATTACGACATCCGGTTGAAGCAAGCGCGCCAAGACATTCTCGAAACATACGAGCGCTTTTCGTCGTGCTGCGCCAGACTGGAAGATGCATCCGCGCTTGATGCGGCAATCAAGACATGCGCGCCCGATGTGATCGTCCACCTGGCCGCACAGGCCGGCGTAAGATACTCCATCGAAGCGCCGCGATCATACCTGGATTCCAACATCCTCGGCACATTCAATCTACTCGAAACCGTACGACACCGGCCGGTTGGGCACCTCTTGCTTGCCTCCACGTCGTCTGCCTACGGGGCCAACCAAGACATGCCCTACACGGAGACCGACAAGGCGGACACACAGATGTCCTTCTACGCGGCGACCAAGAAGGCAACCGAAGCGATCGGGCATTCCTATGCCCATCTCTATGGCATTCCGACGACCATGTTCCGGTTCTTCACGGTTTACGGCCCTTGGGGCCGGCCGGACATGGCGCTGTTCAAGTTCACGCGGGCCATACTGAACGACGAATCGATCGAGGTTTACAATCACGGCCGGATGCGACGCGATTTTACCTATGTCGGCGATTTGGTGCGCGCCGTCCGGCTCTTGATCGACACCCCGCCGGATCGCCTGACAGGCAAGGTAACAGCGGAGGACTCCCTTTCACCGGTTGCACCCTTTCGTATCGTAAATATAGGAAATTCCGAGCCGGTCGACCTCATGGATTTCATAAGGGCCATAGAGACCGCGACCGACTCGAAGGCGCGCAAGACCTATCTGGACATGCAACCCGGCGATGTTCCTGCGACCTGGGCGGACAGCACGCTCTTGCACGCATTGACCGGGTATCGTCCGCAAACACCCGTTACGGAAGGTGTCGCGGAATTCGTGGCCTGGTATCGGCAATACCATGGCCTGTGACAGCTGAAACCTTGGCCAACGAGCCGTGCTTCAAGGACAGGGTTTTCATACGCGGGCAGGTGCTGGGCCGGCGGTCAAACTTCGCCAACCGCCCCAGTGCGAGGCGCATTGCCCATCCATGAACCGGATGGTGGACACCATTTCTGACCGATCCCGGGCCGGTGGGCTTTTCCCGACGTCAACATCCTCACATGGCTTGTCTGTTGGGACGAAAACCCTTTAACCTGCCCATCAGATGCGGCAACAAAGGGTCGCAAAAACACTATAACAGGGAGAAGATCATGAAATATCAGACCGGTATACTGGCCGCGGCGCTCATGGCGTCCACGGCCATCGGCGCTTCGGCCGAAACGCTGCGCTGGGCGCGCGCGGGGGATTCGCTAACGCTAGATCCGCATGCCCAGAACGAGGGGCCGACGCACACGCTGTCGCACCAGATCTACGAGCCGCTGATCATTCGTGACATGACTGGCGCGCCGCAAGCCGCGCTGGCAACGGAATGGGGCCCCAGCCCCGATGACCCCAGTGTCTGGGTCTTTGAACTGCGCGAGGGTGTGACCTACCATGACGGTGCCGACTTCACCGCCGAGGATGTGGTCTTCTCGATCAACCGCGCGAAGTCCGAAAACTCCAACATGAAGGAGCTCCTGGCCTCCATCATCGATGTGCGCGCGGTCGACGACTACACCGTCGAGATGGAAACCGACGGGCCGAACCCGATCCTGCCGGCGAACCTGACCAACCTGTTCATGATGGACAAGGGCTGGGCCGAGGCCAACGACGCCGTCGACGTGCAGGACGTGGAAGGCGGCGAGCAGACCTTCGCCGCGACCAACGCCAATGGCACCGGTGCCTTCGAGCTCGTCAGCCGCGAGCCCGACGTGCGCACGGTCCTGACTCAGAACGAAGATTACTGGGGCATGGATCAGTTCCCCATGGAAGTCACCGAAATCATCTACACCCCGATCCAGAACGCCGCGACCCGCGTCGCCGCGCTGCTGTCGGGCGAGGTGGATTTCATCCAGGACGTGCCCGTCCAGGACCTTGGCCGCGTCGCCGATACCGAGGGTCTGGTGGTCAAGACTGCGCCGCAGAACCGCGTGATCTTCTTCGGCATGAACATGGGGGCCGATGACCTTGCAAACGACGATGTCGAGGGGGCCAACCCGCTGGCCGACGTGCGCGTGCGCGAGGCGATGAACCTGGCCATCAACCGCGAGGCCATCCAGCAGGTGGTCATGCGGGGGCAATCCCAGCCGGCCGGCATGATCGCGCCACCCTTCGTCAACGGCTGGACCGAGGAGATGGACAGCATCGAGACCGATGTCGACGCCGCCAAGGCCCTGATGGCCGAGGCCGGCTACGAGGACGGATTCTCGATCCAGCTGGATTGCCCGAACGATCGCTACATCAATGACGAAGCAATCTGCCAGGCCGCAGTGGGCATGCTGGCGCAGATCGGCATCACCGTGAACCTGGATGCCAAGCCCAAGGCGCAGCACTTCCCGCTGATCACCAACGGCGAGACGGACTTCTACATGCTGGGCTGGGGCGTTCCGACCTATGATTCGGAGTATATCTTCAACTTCCTGGTCCACACCCGCGGCGACGAGCGCGGCAGCTGGAACAACACCGGCTATTCCAACCCCGAGCTTGACGAGATGATCGTGTCGCTCGCCTCGGAAACCGACCTGGAGGCCCGCAACGAGGATATCGCCTCGATCTGGGAGGTCGTGCAGGAGGAGACGCTCTACCTGCCGATCCATCACCAGGTGCTCAACTGGGGGATGACCGAGGCCGTCGGCATCGAGGTCAGCCCCGAGGACGACCCGAAGTTCAAGTTCTTCGAGATGAACTGATCCGGTCCAACAGGCGGGCGGCCCGAGACAGGCCGCCCGTTTTCGCCCTGCATCCTCTGGACTGCAGGGCTTCATTATCCTGAGGCTCCAGCACATGCTTGCCTACATCATCCGCCGCATGGCGCAGTCCATACTGGTGCTTTTCGTCGTGGGCCTCGTCGCGTTTTCCATGTTCCGCTTTGTCGGTGATCCCATCGACAACATGCTGGGACAGGAACGCACCCAGGCCGACATCGAACGTTTGCGCGAACAACTGGGCCTGGATCAGCCCTTCGTCGTGCAATACTGGCGGTTCCTGGAACAGGCGGTGCAGGGCAACTTCGGCCTGTCCTACCGCCAGGGCCGCCCGGTGGCGGACATCCTGATCGAGCGCCTTCCGGCCACGCTGGAGCTTGCCGTCGTGTCGGGGCTGATGGCGCTGGTCGGGGGCATCGCGCTGGGCATATTCACCGCGATTTGGCGCCGCGGCGTCTCGGCCAACGTGATCATGACCCTGTCGCTTGTGGGCGTGTCCCTGCCGACCTTCCTGATCGGGATTCTGCTGATCTATCTCTTCTCGGTCGAGCTTGGCTGGCTGCCCAGTTTCGGACGGGGCGAGGTGACGGACCTCGGCGGCTGGACCACGGGCTTTCTGACCGAAAGCGGGCTCAAGGCCCTTATCCTGCCCGCTTTCACGCTGGGGCTTTACCAGATGACGCTTATCATGCGGCTGGTGCGCACCGAGATGCTGGAAGTCCTGCGCATGGACTACATCCGTTTTGCGCGGGCCCGCGGTATCCGCGAGAAATCCATCAACTTCCGCCACGCGCTCAAGAACACGCTGGTGCCGGTCATCACCATTACCGGCTTGCAACTGGGCAGCATCATCGCCTTTGCCATCATCACCGAAACCGTGTTCCAGTGGCCCGGTGTCGGCCTGCTGTTCATCAACGCGATCCAGTTCGTGGATATCCCCGTCATGGCCGCCTACCTGATGCTGATCTCGGTCATGTTCGTCGGCATCAACCTTATCGTCGACATGCTCTATTTCGTGATCGACCCGCGCCTGCGCGTGGATCGCACGCAGGGAGGCCACTGACATGACCGAGGCAGCCGAAACCAGTGCCCAATCGCCAACCAGCCGCGCACGCCGTATCTGGGACAGCGATTTCATGTGGTCCTTTCGCCATGCGCCGGTGGCCGTCGTGTCGTTCTTCGTGGTCGTGGTGCTGATCCTGGGCGCGGTCCTCGCGCCGCTGATTGCGCCGCACGATCCCTTCGACCCGGCCACACTGAACCTGATGAACGGCTTCACCCCGCCGGGCGACGCCAACGCCTTTACCGGCGACCGGTTCCTTCTGGGCACCGACGACCAGGGGCGCGACGTCTTCTCGACCATCCTTTACGGGATGCGGATATCGCTTTTCGTCGGCTTCGCGGCCGTGGCCCTGGCCATGGTGATCGGCGTTACGCTGGGCCTGCTGGCCGGCTACCTGGGCGGTTGGGTGGAAACGATCATCATGCGCGTGGCCGACGTGCAGCTGACCTTTCCGGCCATCCTCGTCGCCATGCTGATCTTCGGCATCGCAAAGGGCATTACCCCGCCCGAATACCGCGACCAGATGGCGATCTGGGTACTGATCCTGGCAATCGGCCTGTCCGACTGGGTGCAATTCGCTCGCGTGGTGCGAGGGGCAACGCTGGTCGAGAAAAGCAAGGAATACGTCCAGGCCGCGCGCCTGATCGGCCGCACGCCCTTTTCCATCATGCTGCGCCACATCCTGCCTAACGTGCTCAACCCGGTGCTGGTGATCGCCACGATCTCGCTGGCGCTGGCCATCATCGCCGAGGCGACCCTGTCGTTCCTCGGCGTCGGCGCACCGCCGACTAAGCCGTCGCTGGGCACGCTGATCCGCATCGGGCAGGAGTTCATGTTCTCGGGCGAGTGGTGGATCCTCTTCTTTCCGGCGCTGGCGCTGCTGGCGCTGGCGCTGTCCATCAACCTGCTGGGCGACTGGCTGCGCGACGCCCTGAACCCGAGGCTGCGATGACCGACACCCCCGTTCTTTCCGTCCGCGACCTCGTCGTGGAAATTCCCACGCGCCACGGCGTCCTGCGCCCGGTCGATCATGTCAGCTACGACATCCGTGCGGGGGAAATCCTCGGCGTCGTGGGCGAATCCGGTGCGGGCAAGTCCATGGGCGGCAACGCGGTGATCGGCCTTCTGGACCGGCCGGCGCGCATCGTCGCGGGCGAGGTGCTGCTGTCCGGCCAGCCGATCCATGACCTGACCGGTGACGCCATCCGCCGCCTGCGCGGCAAGAAGATGGGCATGATCTTCCAGGACCCGCTGACATCGCTCAACCCGCTGCTGACGATCGGCGAGCAACTGACCGAGACCATCCTGGAACACCTGGACGTGGGCCAGACCGAGGCCCGCAAGCGCGCCATCGCCGCCCTCGAGGAAGTGGGCATCCCGGCCGCGGCCCAGCGCATCAACAGCTACCCGCACGAGTTTTCCGGCGGCATGCGGCAACGTGTGGTCATCGCGCTGGCGCTCTGTGCCGAACCGGACCTTGTGATCGCCGACGAGCCGACGACGGCCCTCGACGTCAGTGTCCAGGCCCAGATCGTCGCGCTGCTGAAACGGCTCTGCCGGGATCGCGGGGTCGCCGTCATGCTGGTCACCCACGACATGGGCGTGATCGCCGAAGCGGCAGATCGGGTGGCGGTGATGTATGCCGGGCGCCTGGCCGAGCTTGGCCCGGTGCGCGAGGTTCTGACCAATGCGCGCCACCCCTACACTGCCGGGCTCATGGCCTCGACCCCGCTGGCCAGCCAGGGGCGCAAGCGCCTGCGCCAAATCCCCGGCGCGATGCCGCGGCTGGGCGCGCTGCCCAGCGGCTGCGCCTTTCACCCGCGCTGCGAGTTCGCGCAGGATCAGTGCCGCGCCGAACCCGGCCCGACGCTGGACCGCTGCGACGGCCGGGCCGCCTGCTGGTTCCCCCTGACCACCGATCAGAAAGTATCCGCATGAGCGCGCTGATCTCCGTCCGCGACCTGACGCGGATTTTCGATGTCTCCAAGCCTTGGCTCAACCGCGTGATCGAACGCCTGCCCCGGGCCCTGCTGACGGCGGTGTCCGAGGTCAGCTTCGACGTGCCCGAAAACAGCGTCTATGCGCTTGTCGGCGAAAGCGGGTCGGGCAAGTCCACCATCGGCAAGATCATGGTCGGGCTGGTCCCGCCTAGCGCCGGCTCGGTCGAGATCAACGGCGTCGATCTGGCCACCGAGACCGATACGAAAAAGATCGAGGCGGTGCGCGACGACATCCAGATGATCTTTCAGGATCCCTTCGCCTCGCTCAACCCGCGCTGGCGGGTACGCGACATCATCGAGGAGCCGGTCACGGCCAAGAGTGGCAAGGCCGAGGGACTGGCCGAGAGGCTGCTCGAACAGGTGGGCCTGTCGGCCGCGGATTCGGGCAAGTACCCGCACGAGTTTTCCGGCGGCCAGCGCCAGCGGATCTGCATCGCCCGGGCGCTCGCCTCGGAGCCGCGGATCATCGTCTGCGACGAGCCGACCTCGGCGCTGGACGTCTCGGTTCAAAGCCAGGTGCTCAACCTCATGTCCGACCTGCGCGAGGACCTGGGCCTGACCTACCTGTTCATCAGTCATGACCTGACCGTTGTGCAGCACATGGCCGACGTGATCGGCGTTCTCTACCTCGGGCGGCTGGTCGAGGAAGCGCCGCGCGACCGGTTGTTCAACCATCCCAAGCACCCCTATACGCAGATGTTGTTCGACGCGGCCCCGCGCATGGATGCCTTCGGCCGCGAGATCGACCCGCCCAAGGGCGAGATTCCCGATGCTATCAACCCGCCGCCGGGCTGTGCCTTTCACCCGCGCTGTCCGCTGGCGACCGAGATATGCCGGACGGAACGACCCAAAATGCGCCGGATCGAAGACACGCGCGTGGCCTGCCACCACGCCACGTAACGGGGCGGGGTTGCAACCACCGCCCGTTTCGCGATCCTGCCGCCCGACCCAACCACAGCCGGCACGCACCAAAAGGGGGGCCCATGTTCAATGCGCTGATCATCCGCAAGGACGCGGAAAGCGGCACAACCACTGCCGCGGTCGAGGAAATCGCCGATACCGACCTGCCCGCGGGCGAGGTGACCGTCTCCGTCGAATATTCGACGCTGAACTACAAGGATGGCCTGTGCATCGGGCCGGGGGGCGGGCTCGTGCGCAATTACCCCCACGTCCCCGGGATCGACTTCGCCGGAACGGTCGAGGCCTCCAGCGACGATCGCTACGCCCCCGGCGACAAGGTCGTCCTGACCGGCTGGCGCGTGGGCGAGGCGCACTGGGGCGGTCATGCGCAAAAGGCCCGGGTCAAGGCCGACTGGCTGGTCCCGCTGCCCGAGGGCCTCGACACGCGGCAGGCCATGGCCGTCGGCACGGCGGGCCTTACGGCGATGCTGGCCGTGATGGCGCTGGAAGCTCAGGGGATCAAGGAGGGTCCGATCCTGGTCACCGGCGCGGCAGGCGGCGTCGGCTCGATCGCAACGGCCCTTCTCGCCCGGCTGGGCCACGAGGTGGCCGCAGTCACCGGGCGGCCGGAACAGGCCGAGTACCTGACAGGGCTTGGCGCCACCGAGATCATCGCCCGGGATGATCTGGCCGAGGCGACACGCAAACCGCTTGAGGGCGAGCGCTGGGGCGGGGCGGTCGATGCCGTGGCCGGGGCGATGCTCGGGCGCGTGCTCAAGCAGATGCGCTACGGCGCATCGGTGGCGGCCATCGGCCTGGCCGGGGGCGCTGAAATCGAGGGGGCGCTGATTACCCCCTTCATCCTGCGCGGCGTGAACCTTCTGGGCATCGACAGTGTGATGCAGCCCTTCGAGGCCCGTCAGCGGGCCTGGGAACGGATCGCCCGCGACCTGCCGATGGACCGCCTCGAAGAGATGGTGCAGCCCGCCACTCTGGCGGACCTGCCGCAGCTTGGGGCGGATATCCTGGCAGGCCGCGTCAAGGGGCGCGTGGTGGTGGATGTGAACGCTTGAAAGCGTCACGACCGCGTGATGTCACGCGGCGGTGATTTGTCCGGGGGGGCCATGCGCCGCATCGTCTTTCCAAAAGGAGGTGCGCCATGCCACGCCAGACCCGGACCCTGAAAACCGCTGTCCTCGCTGTCGCGATCGCGGTGGGGTTCATCATACAATCCACGGCGGCGCAGGCCCGGGACATGCAGGTCCTGACGGTCGCCGGCGGCTGCTTCTGGTGCGTCGAGGCCGATTTCGAGAAGGTCACCGGCGTCGAGGAGGTCGTCTCGGGATACACCGGCGGCACGGTCGAGAACCCGACCTACAAGCAGGTGACTCGCGGCGGCACCGGCCACTACGAGGCCGTTGAAATCCGCTTTGATGCCGATCAGATTTCGGCCCGGCAGCTGTTTAACCTGTTCTTCCGCTCGATCGACCCGACGGATGCCGGTGGCCAGTTCTGCGACCGTGGCGAGAGCTATCGCACCGCGATTTTCGTTTCTGACCCTGCGGAACGGCAACAGGCCCGGGCGGCCAAGGCTGCCGCCGAACGCGAACTTGGCCAATCAATTGTCACCCCGATCCTGGACGCGGGGCCATTCTACGAGGCCGAGGCCTATCACCAAGACTACTACAAGGGGCAGGACAGGATCCTGACGCGGCGCGGTATCAAGACGCAGGCCGCGGCCTACGAATTCTACCGCGACGCCTGCGGCCGGGACGAACGCATCCGCGAACTCTGGGGCGATAACGCGCCTTTCGTGGGCTAGCCGCGGAAGGCCTGCACCTCCGCCAGATCGGGGATCACATCCGCAGTACCCGCACGGGTGACCATGAGGGCCGCCGCGCGCCCGGCCTGCGCCATGGCCTGTTTCATTGGCAACCCGCGGTCCAGACCCGCCAAGACGTAACCGGTAAAGGTGTCACCCGCACCGGTGGTATCGACGGGCGTGACGGGCAGGGCGGCGACATGAGCCGGGCCGTCCGGCCCGAACCATGTCGCCCCGTCGCCGCCCCGGGTCACGATCACGTCGCGGACGGGCAGCGCTTCGGGCGCAAGGCCCGTCGCTCGGTGCAACTGGTCGGCCTCGACCGCGTTGAGGGTCAGAAAGTCGAGCCGGTCCAGCACCGCCTGAACTCGCGCGGCCTCGAACGGCGCCGCGGCATAGGCAATCCTGAGCCCCATGTCCTTGCCCAGCGCCGCCGCCTCGGCCTGCAGGCAGGTTTCGTTCTGCATGACCAGCCAGTCGCCGGTTTCAGCCTGACTCAGGGCCTGATCCAGCACATCGGGCGGAATCGCCATGTTCGCGCCCGGGTGCAGGATGATGGTGTTTTCCCCGTCCGGATCGACAAAGATCATGGCTTGGCAGGTCTCGGTCTCGACCTCGGCAATCTGGCGCGTATCGACACCGTATTCCAGCAGCCGCTGAACCGCCCAGCGCCCGTCCGCACCGACCGCCCCGACATGGCGCACATGCGCCCCGGCCCGGGCGGCGGCGACCGAGATATTCGCGCCTTTCCCACCCAGAAAGACCTGCCGGCCCGACGAGGTCAGCGTCTCGCCGTGGGCGGGAATATGCGGCACGCGATAGATGTAATCCGCGTTGATCGAGCCGAGGTTCCAAAGCGTCATCAGCCCACCTTGCAGGCCGCCAGAACGGACATGTTCAGGATGTCGTTCACCGTCGCCGTGGTCGAACAGATCTGGATTGGCCGGTCGATACCCGACAGGATCGGGCCGATCACCGTCGCCCCGGCCATTTCCTGCATCAGCTTGACCGATATCGAGGCCGAGTGCCGCGCCGGCACTACCAGGACATTGGCTGGCCCGGTCAGTCGCGAGAACGGGTATTTTTCCATCGCCCGGGGGTTGAGGGCGACATCGACGGTCATCTCGCCCTCATATTCGAAATCCACGCCGCGTGCGTCCAGTTCACGCGGGGCCATGTGCATCTTGGTGGCCCGTTCGGACACCGGATAGCCGAAGGTGGAAAACGACAGGAAGGCGACGCGCGGCTCCAGCCCCAGATCGCGCGCCACCGAGGCCCCGCGTTCGGCGATATCGGCCAGGTCGCGCTCATCGGGCCATTCATGGACCAGCGTGTCCGATATCAGCACGATCCGGCCCTTGTTCAGCACGGCCGAAACCCCGACGGCCCCGTCGTGCGGATTGGCGTCGAAAACGTGGTTGATCAGTTCCAGCACATGCGCCGATTTCCGGGTCGCCCCGGTGACCATGGCATCGGCGTGGTCATGGGCCAGCATCAGGGCCGAAAACACGTGCCGGTCGCGCGCGGCCATCCTGTGGATGTCGTGCCAGTCATGCCCCTTGCGTTGGAGCCGTTGGTAGAGGAAGGCCTTGTAGGTCTCCAGGTGGTCGGTATTGGCCGCGTTCACCACGCGCAACTCGCGCACGGCGTCGCCCAATCCCTCGGCCTCGAGCTTCTGTTTCACGTCCTGCTCACGGCCCACGACCAGCGCCCGGCCATAGCCGCCCCGCTGATAGGAGACGGCCGCCCGCAGCACACGCGGGTCGTCACCCTCGGCAAAGACCACGGTGGACTGGTTCTTGCGCGCCCGGGCATTGATGCCGCGCAGGATCGACGCGGTCGGGTCCATCCGCGTCTTGAGCGACTCCTCGTAGCCCTCCATGTCGACGATGGGCCGCCGCGCGGCGCCGGTTTCCATGCCCGCGCGGGCCACGGCCGGCGGCACTACATGGATCAGGCGCGGATCGAAGGGCGTCGGAATGATGTAGTCGCGCCCGAAGGTCAGCTTGCGGCCATAGGCCATGGCGACCTCGTCGGGCACGTCCTTGCGCGCCAGTTCGGCCAGCGCTTCGGCGCAGGCGATCTTCATCTCGTCATTGATAGCGCGGGCGTTGATGTCGAGCGCTCCGCGGAACAGGTAGGGAAAGCCCAGCACGTTATTGACCTGGTTGGGATAGTCGCTGCGCCCGGTGGCGACGATGGCATCCACGCGCACCTCGTGCGCCTCCTCGGGGGTGATTTCCGGGTCCGGATTGGCCATGGAGAAGATCACCGGGTTGTCGGCCATGCGTGCGACCATGTCGGGCGTTACCGCACCCTTTACCGAAACTCCGAGGAACACATCGGCCCCGTCCATCGCGTCTTCGAGGCTGCGCAGGTCAGTCTTGACGGCATGGGCCGATTTCCACTGGTTCATGCCCTCGGTGCGACCTTGGTAGATCACGCCCTTGGTGTCGCAGACGATGCAGTTCTCGTGTCGCGCGCCCATGGCCTTGAGCAGTTCGATACAGGCGATGCCGGCCGCCCCGGCACCGTTCAGGACGATCCGGCAATCCTCGATCTTCTTGCCCGAAAGGTGCAGCGCGTTTATCAGCCCGGCGGCGCAGATCACGGCGGTGCCGTGCTGGTCGTCATGGAAGACGGGAATGTCCATTTCTTCCTTGAGGCGCTGCTCGATCATGAAACACTCGGGCGCCTTGATATCCTCGAGGTTGATGCCTCCGAAAGTCGGCCCCATCAGCCGCACCGCGCGGCAGAACTCGTCGGGGTCCTCGGTGTCCAGCTCAATATCGATGGAATTGACGTCGGCGAACCGCTTGAAAAGGACCGACTTGCCCTCCATCACTGGCTTGGACCCAGCCGCGCCGAGGTTGCCAAGGCCGAGCACCGCCGTCCCGTTCGAGATCACGGCCACGAGGTTGCCCTTGTTGGTATAGTCGTAGACGGTCTCCGGCCTGGCCTCGATTTCCTCGCAGGGCATGGCCACGCCGGGGGAATAGGCCAAGGAAAGGTCGCGCTGCGTCGTCATCGGGACGGTCGGCTGCACTTCCCACTTTCCGGGCGTCGGCTCGATATGGAATTGCAGGGCTTCTTCGCGCGTGATGCGTTGCTTGGTCATCTTGTCCCTCCCGGCCAGCGCGAGCAGCTTTACGGGAAAGGGCCTTGGCGGGGCAACCGCTCTCTTTTCGCCTTTCATCACCAACAGCGGCTGGTTAGTCTCCGCCCACTGGCGGCCCGGGGGTATGAATGAGCGGCACATCAGCGGCTATCACTCCGATGATGGCACAATACCTTGAGATCAAGCAGGGCCACCCCGACGCCCTGCTGTTCTACCGAATGGGCGATTTCTACGAATTGTTCTTTGACGATGCCACCGCCGCGGCCGGCGCGCTCGACATTGCCCTGACCAAGCGCGGCAAACACCTGGGCGAGGATATCCCCATGTGTGGCGTGCCCGTCCATTCCGCCGAGAATTACCTTTTGTCGCTTATCCGCCAGGGGTTCCGCGTCGCGGTGTGCGAACAGACAGAAGACCCGGCGGAGGCCAAAAAGCGCGGTTCCAAGGCCGTGGTCAAACGCGAGGTCGTGCGTCTGGTCACGCCCGGAACCTTGACGGAAGAGAGCCTGCTTGACGCCCGCCGCCACAATTACCTGGCCGCCGTTGCCCGGGTGCGGGGTCAGCTTGCCCTCGCCTGGACGGACATCTCGACCGGCAGCCTTTCGGTCCTCACCTGTCCCGCGGTAGCCCTGGGGCCGGAACTGGCACGACTGGCCCCGCGCGAGGTTCTGGCGACGGCAAGCATTGAAGAGGATTTCGGCGCCGCGATCGCGGAGACCGGGGCCGCTCTGACCGTCCTCGGGAACGCGGCGTTCGACAGCACGAACGGGGTTTCACGCCTGTGCAGTCTCTATTCCGTGGAGTCGCTAGACGGATACGGCACCTTTGACCGCCACGAGATCGCGGCCCTGGCGGCGCTCGTCGAATACCTCGAGATCACCCAGAAGGGCAATCTTCCGCTGCTGCGCCCACCGGTGAAGGAACACCGCGACGCCGCCATGCAGATCGACGCGGCAACCCGTCGGTCGCTGGAGCTTACCACGTCGATGAACGGTGGGCGGGCCGGTTCCTTGCTGGGCACGATCGACCGAACGGTGACAGCGCCGGGGGCGCGACTGCTGGAGCGGCGGGTTTCCGCGCCCGCGCGCAAACAGGACACGGTCCAGTCGCGGCTCGACAGTGTCGAATGGGCGCTTGGCCACCCGGATATTGCTGCAGAACTGCGCGATATCCTCAAATCGGTCCACGACCTCGACCGGGCGCTTTCCCGGTTGGCGCTCGATAGGGGCGGCCCGCGCGACCTGGCCGCGCTGCGCGACACCATCGGCGCGGCGCACGACATTCACGCCCTGCTTCCCGACGACATGCCGGCTCTGCTATCCGCTGCGCGGGCGGATCTTGTCGGGCTGGACGAGATCGGTGCGCTCCTTGATGCGGCCCTGGTCGCCGATCCGCCCATGTTGACCCGGGACGGCGACTTCATCGCGCCCGGCCACGATTCCGAACTCGATGAATTCCGCAGGCTTCGGGACGAAGGACGGTCCGTCATCGCCGGCATGCAGGCGACCTACGCCGAGCAGACCGGCATCGCCGCGCTGAAGATCAAGCACAACAACGTCCTTGGCTATTTCATCGAGACCACCGCAACCCATGCCGACAAGATGATGCAACCACCACTGTCGGAAACCTTCATTCACCGTCAGACCACCGCCAATCAGGTCAGGTTCACGACGCTTGATCTGAACGAACTCGAAACCCGGATAATCAATGCCGGAAGCCAGGTGCTGGAGATCGAAAAGCGACTCTATTCTTATCTCAGGGAATATATCGTCGCGCATGGGGACCATGTGTCGAGGTTGGCCCGGGCGCTGTCGGAGATCGACGTCGTTTTCGCCTTGGCGCACTTGGCGCGCGAAGAGGACTGGACCCGACCGCGCGTGGACGACAGCCGGGCCTTCGAGATCTCGGGCGGTCGGCATCCGGTTGTGGAAACCGCCCTCAAGCGGAGCGGTGCCTCTTTTGTCGCGAATAACTGCGACTTGAGTCACAGGGCGATATGGCTGCTGACCGGGCCGAACATGGCTGGGAAATCGACCTTCCTGCGCCAGAATGCCCTGATCGTGGTGCTGGCACAGATCGGAGCCTTCGTGCCAGCGAAGGACGCGCATATCGGCTTGGTCAGCCAGGTCTTCAGCCGGGTCGGCGCCTCCGACGATCTCGCGCGGGGCAAGTCCACCTTCATGGTGGAGATGGTCGAGACCGCGGCGATCCTGAACCAGGCCGACGACCGGGCGCTGGTGATCCTCGACGAGATCGGGCGTGGTACCTCGACCTACGACGGGCTGTCCATAGCCTGGGCCACGCTGGAACACCTGCACGAGGTCAACAAGAGTCGCTGCCTTTTCGCGACGCATTATCACGAGATGACAGCCCTCTCTGACCGCCTGGACGGTGTCGAGAATGCCACGATCCGCGTTCGCGAATGGGAAGGCGAGGTCGTCTTCCTGCACGAGGTGACACGCGGCACCGCCGAGGGCAGCTATGGTGTTCAAGTCGCGCGGCTGGCCGGCATGCCGGCCCCGGTTCTTGATCGAGCGCGGGTCGTGCTCGATATGCTCGAAAAGGGCGAGCGCGACGGCGGGACGGCGCGCGACTGCCTGATCGACGACCTGCCCCTTTTTGCGGCCACCTCGGACGCGCCCGCCCAAAAGATCCGGGACAAGTCGCCGGTCGAACAGCGCCTTGACGCGGTGCTTCCCGACACGCTGTCGCCGCGGGAAGCACTTGACCTGGTTTACGAGCTGAAAGCGCTCATGCCTCCGGTGTCGGATCGGGGTCCGACTGGGGGGTCGAACTGACGCCGACCTGCGCGGGACGCAAGAGGCGATCGTGGAGCATGAAGCCGGTGGCAGACACTTGAATGATATCGCCCGACGTCGTGTTAGGAACGGGGGCCTCGAACATCGCCTCGTGAGCCTGCGGATCGAACTTCTCCCCTATTTGCGGCGATATCGGCGTGATGCCGTGCTTCTCGAAAACCTTCAGAAGTTCACGCATGGTCAGCTCGACGCCCTCCAGAAGGGCCTTGTCAAAAGCACTCGCTTCTTCGCCGTCCTGGCGAAGGGCGCGTTCTAGGTTGTCATAGACCGGCAGGAGGTCCCGGGCGAGGCGGGACCCGCCGTAAGTCTCGGCCTCTCGCCGGTCGCGATCCGCGCGTTTGCGCGTATTCTCGGCATCGGCCAGGGCGCGGACATAGGCATCCTTCAGCTCGGCATTCTCGGCGCGCAGCGCCTCTATCTCGTCACCCTCGGCAGCAAGTTCGTCGAGCGACAATGGCTCGTCCGCAATATCCTCGCTCGGTTCATCGGTGATCTGCTCTTCTGGTTTCGTGGTGCTCATTCTCACCTTCCTATCCGCGGTTCGAGATCAGTCGCCCGACCAGTTGCGCGGTGTAATCCACAATTGGCACGATCCGCCCGTAATTCAGGCGGGTCGGCCCGATGACGCCGACAGCGCCGACGATCTTTCGGTCAGCGTTCATATATGGAGAGACCACCAAAGATGAACCCGAAAGTGAAAAAAGCTTGTTCTCGGACCCAATAAAAATCCGCACGCCATCCCCCGTTTCGGCGAGATCGAGGAAATCCACGATGTCTTGCTTGCGTTCGAGATCGTCGAACAGCGATCGGATGCGGTCGAGGTCGGCCTCATCCTGATCCGCGATCAGATTGCCGCGCCCGCGGACGATCAATCGCTCCGATGATTCGCCCGGGTTTTCCCAGACCGCCGCACCGTTTTCGACGAGTTCGCGGGCAAGGCTGTCAATTTCCTGGCGACGGGCGTCAATTTCGAGGGCGATGGCCGTGCTGAGCTCTGAGAGGGTACGGCCCTCGGCGATCGCATTGATGAAATTCGCCGCTTCGCGCAGAGACGATGGCGTCTGGCCCGGCGGGGGGGTGAAAACGCGGTTCTCGACATGGCCATCGGCGTAGACGAGCACGACAAGCGCACGATCGGGGGCCAGGTTGACGAAGTCGATGTGCTTGATCGGGGCCTCGTGCTTGGGCGTCAGGACAAGGCTTGCCCCGTGCGTGACACCCGACAGCGCCGAACCGATCCTGTCGAGGGCCGTGCCCACGTCCTGATCATTGCCGCCAAGGGTCTGGTCGATGCGGGCCCGGTCTTCTCCGTCCAGGTCACCGACCTCGAGAAGCCCGTCAACAAACATGCGCAGGCCGAGTTCTGTCGGGATGCGCCCGGCACTGACATGCGGACTGTTGAGCAGGCCAAGATATTCCAGATCCTGCATAACATTGCGAATGGTCGCGGCGCTGACGCGTTCCGCAAGCGCGCGGGTCAGTGTGCGCGAGCCCACCGGAGCGCCGGTGTCGAGGTACCCTTCCACCACGCGGCGAAAGACCTCGCGCGAGCGGTCGTTGAGTTCCGACAAGGAGGGTGTCTGCTCTGCCATGACTGTTACCCGGTCCGGTCGGTGACATTAAATCGAGCTGTCGCCAAAGGTCAATCGGGGTTGGAATTGCAGAGCAGGGCGCGTATCCCCGATGCCAGAGTGGATGAAGGAAAAGACATGCGACCCTCCGGACGGACCCTTGACGAGATGCGCCCGGTTTCGATCGAAACCGGCGTCACCAAACACGCAGAGGGATCCTGCCTGATCCGGGTTGGAGACACGCATGTGCTCTGTACCGCCTCGATCGAGGACCGCGTGCCGCCCTTTATCAAGTGGTCCGGACTGGGCTGGGTGACAGCGGAATACGGCATGTTGCCGCGGTCGACCGGCAGCCGCATGCGGCGCGAGGCCACAGCCGGCAAGCAGGGCGGGCGCACCGTGGAAATCCAGCGCCTCATCGGGCGCAGCCTGCGGGCGGGGACCGATCGTGTCATCCTAGGCGAACGCCAGATCACGGTGGACTGTGACGTGATCCAGGCCGACGGGGGCACGCGCTGCGCCGCCATTACAGGGGGCTGGGTGGCGCTGAAACTGGCCGTTCTCAAGCTCATCAAGGCGGGCGAACTGGCCGATGACCCGCTGGAACAGCCGGTCGCGGCTGTCAGCTGCGGGATCTACGCGGGCCAGCCGGTGCTGGATCTTGACTACCCCGAGGACAGCGAGGCTGGTGTCGACGGCAACTTCGTCATGAGCGGGGAGCGGATGATCGAGGTTCAGATGTCGGCCGAGGGCGCCACCTTCTCGCGCGCGCAGATGGACGACTTGATGGGACTGGCACAGAAAGGCGTTTCGGAGCTTGGCCGGAAGCAGCGCGAGGCGCTTGGATGACGCGGAAATTCGAGGGAAGGAACCTTCTTGTCGCCACGCATAATCGCGGCAAACTGGAGGAAATCGCAGCCCTTTTGGCACCGTTCGGGGTTTCGGTGACCTCGAATGCGGACCACGGGCTTCCGGAACCGGACGAAACCGAAGCGACCTTCGTTGGCAACGCCCGGATCAAGGCGCATGCTGGTGCCCGGGAAACTGGGGTGCCGGCCCTGGCGGACGACAGTGGAATCACCGTCGACGGTCTGGATGGCGCCCCCGGTGTCCACACTGCCGACTGGGCCGAGATTGACGGCGGGCGCGACTTCGTGAAGGCGATGACCCGGACCCGAAACGAACTCGACGCCCGGAATGTGCCCGAGCCCTGGCTTGCACAGTTTCGCTGTACCCTGGTGCTGGCCTGGCCGGATGGCCATGACGAGGCCTTCGAGGGGGTCATGCCGGGCCGGGTAGTCTGGCCCATGCGGGGGGACCAGGGCCACGGCTACGACCCGATCTTTCAGCCGGACGGCCATGAAATGACTTTCGGCGAAATGGACCGATGGGAAAAGAACCGCATGAGCCACCGCGCCCGTGCGTTCGAGAAGCTGATCGAGTGTTGCTTTGCCTGATCCGGGCTTCGGGCTCTATATCCATTGGCCGTTCTGCCAGGCAAAGTGCCCCTATTGCGATTTCAACTCGCACGTCTGGACCGATGTCGATCAGGACGATTGGACCAAGGCCTACCTGCGCGAGATCGACCGGATCGCGAGCGAAACCGGGGACGGTCTCCTTCGGTCGGTGTTTTTCGGCGGCGGAACGCCCAGCCTGATGGAGGGGCGCACCGTCGAACGCATACTCGATCGGGTGCGCCGAAACTGGCGCATGACGAATGACGTCGAGATCACTCTCGAAGCAAACCCGACGTCGGTCGAAGCCGGGCGCTTCTCGGCTTATCGGCAAGCCGGTGTGAATCGGGTGTCGCTGGGTCTTCAGGCGCTGAACGACGAGGACCTGCGGCGGCTTGGCCGGCTTCATTCCGCCGCGGAAGGGTTGGCGGCGCTCGACGTGGCGAGAAATGTCTTCGATCGGGTCAGTTTTGATCTGATCTATGCCAGGCAAGATCAGAGCGTCTCAGCGTGGCAATCCGAATTGGACAGGGCGCTCTCGTTCGACCCGGACCACCTGTCGCTTTACCAACTGACGATCGAGGCTGGGACAGCTTTCGGTGATCGGCTAAATCGCGGCAAGCTCGCCGGTTTGCCGGACGAGGACCGCGGCGCGAGCCTCTGGGACGTGACCCAGGAGGCCACCGATAAGGCCGGCCTTCCGGCCTATGAGGTTTCGAACCATGCCAAGCCGGGCGAGGAAAGCCGGCACAATCTGATCTACTGGCAAGGCGGCGACTATGCCGGGATCGGTCCGGGGGCTCATGGCCGCCTCACACTCGACGGACGGCGTTGGGCGACAGTCTCCGCGTCGCACCCAAGGGTTTGGCTGCAGGCAAGCCGGAACGGGTCAGCCGAGGACCGCAGCATTCTATCGGACAGCGAGATCTTTCAGGAAAAGCTCCTCATGGGACTGCGCCTGTCTGACGGGGTCGTCCTGTCCAGCCAGGAAGAACAGCATTTATTGTCAAATATCAGTTATTTGGGAGAAATCGGCCTTGTGAGTTTAGATCAGGGCCGTCTGCATTTGACCCGGGCCGGCCGGCCACTTTTGAATGCGGTTCTTGACCGGCTGCTAAACGGTTAATCTCCGGACAAGCGTCGCAGAAGATCGTCCAGTTGGCCGAGATCACGATAGCTGAGGGTGACCTTGCCGGTTTCGCCACCGCTATCGTGGTCGATCCTGACGGACATCCCCAGGTGCGCGGCGAGCTCTCGCTCGATATTCTTCGTGTCCGCATCTTTTTCGGATGGCTTTGAGGCTTTGGTCTTCGCCTCTTTGGACTTGTTGACCAGTTTTTCAGCCTGTCGAACAGACAGGTCGCCCTTGATGATCTGCTTGGCCAGTTCGTGCGCATTTTCTTTGCCAACTAGGGTACGGGCGTGCCCCGAGGTAAGCTTGCCTTCCGAAACAAGGACCTGGACATCTTCAGGAAGGGTCAGAAGGCGCAGCAGGTTCGCGATATGGCTGCGACTCTTGCCGAGCGCCGAGGCGATGTCCTCCTGTGTGTGATCGAACCGGTCCATGAGTTGGCGATACCCGGTCGCCTCATCCACGGCGTTGAGGTCGGCACGCTGAATGTTCTCTATGATTGCGAACTGCAGGACTTCGGCGTCCGACAACTCTCGTACAAGCACGGGAAGGTCGTGCAGTCCGGCCTTCTGCGCCGCGCGCCAACGGCGCTCGCCAGCTACGATTTCGAACATGTCGTCCGCGGTTTCGCGTACGATCAAGGGCTGGATGACACCCTTGGACCTGATGGACTCCGCAAGTTCCGACAGCGCGGTGTCGTTGAAATTCCGTCGTGGCTGGTCGGGATTCGGGTGAAGTTTCTCGATTGGTATTGTCCGGTCGGCGCGACTTTCGGTCTTCGCGGACCTGTCGGACTGCGCAGGTTCCTGCGTCACCACATCGGACATGAGCGACGATAATCCGCGACCAAGGCCGCGTGTGCGTGTCGTGTTGTCGCTCATACTGCTTTCCTTTCCTGCATCGCCGTCTCGCGCCCCATGATCTCGGCCGCAAGATCCAAATAGGCCTTGCTGCCGGTCGATCCCGCATCATAGTCCATGACAGGCAGGGCAAAAGACGGGGACTCGCTGAGCCGGACGTTGCGCGGGATTACGGTGCGGAACACAAGGTCTTGCAAATTGTCACGCGCGTCACTCTCGACCTGCTGGCAGAGATTGTTGCGGCGGTCATACATGGTCAGGATCACACCTTCTATCCTGAGGCCCGGGTTGGCGGCCTCGCGCACCTCACGAACGGTGAGCATGAGCTGAGACAGGCCTTCCAGGGCGAAGAACTCGCTTTGCAGCGGGACGATAACCGAGTGCGCGGCAACCATCGCGTTTATTGTCAGAATATTCAGCGAGGGCGGGCAGTCGATCAGGATGTAGTCCAGGTGCAGGTCATCAATGGACGGCTGGCGAAGCGAATCATGCAGAACGAAGCTGCGTTTTTCATTCGAAATCAGGTTGATGTCAGCGGAACTAAGATCTGTCGTTGCAGGGATCAGCAAAAGGTTCTCCACGCTCGTGGGGCGCGCAGCCGCTTTCGGCGGGGTTTCTCCGAGGAGCAGGTCATAGGTTGTTGTCGCCCGATCATCCATGCCAAGGCCGGTGGACGCGTTTCCCTGCGGATCGAGGTCAACGAGCAGAACCCGGCGGCCGGAGCGGGCAAGGCCCGCGCCGAGGTTGATTGCGGTCGTTGTCTTTCCAACGCCGCCCTTCTGGTTGGCAATGGCGATGATCTTCGGGTCGGTCCTACGGCTGAGATCCACGTTTCCTGATCCTTGAGATTCGGAGAATTCGAGCGTCGGGGTTCGTTATACTGGGCATGGCATCGCACTCAAAGGACCAACTCTCGCGCGCCGAGAGAATTTCGGACGTATGTGTCTGGCCTTTCGGGAAAAGGGCGGTGCCACTGTCGTCAAGAATGCCTGAAGTATAGTTCAGAAGCTGGCCGAGAGGCGCCAGGGCTCGCGCCGAGACGATATCGGCCCGGGCAATCTTGGCGTTTTCTATGCGGTCGTTGACGACCTTCGCAGCTAGCCCAAGTTCTCGGATCACTGTTCGAAGGAACGTGCATTTTCGAAGGTCGCTTTCGATCAGGGTTACATCACGATCGGCGTGAGCAAGAATGGCGATCACGAGGCCGGGAAACCCACCGCCACTGCCAAGATCCACCCAATGGCGCCAGTTTACCGGCGCATGAGCAAGCAGCTGTGCGGAATCGCCGATGTGCCGATCCCAGACGGCGTCGACAGTAGACGGCGCAACGAGGTTTATCTTCTTCGTCCACGTCCTTGTCATCGTGGCGAGATGACTCAGTTTGGACGATGTTTCACGTGAAACACTTACACCTGGAACGTCATCGCCGCCCATCAGCTCGCCTTGTCCCGGGCCTCTTTCTTCCGTATCACAGCCACCAGAAGGCTGAGTGCGGCAGGCGTCATGCCCTCAATCCGTCCGGCTTGGCCTATCGTTTCCGGGCGCGCCTTTTCCAACTTCGCGGCAAGCTCGCCCGAAAGCCCTGAAAGGCTGACGTAGTCTATATCACCGGGTAGACGTAGCGCTTCATCTTTGTGCAATAGCTCGACGTCCTTCCGTTGCCGCGCAACGTAATGATGGTATAGTGCATCTATTTCCGCCTGCCGAACGATCCGGCCGTCAACATACTGATTTACCTCTGGCAGAAACGACGCAATCTGTGAAAATTCCGTCCCGCTGATCGACAAGGCGTCGAAAAGCGTGCGCTTGGGGCCGTCAACGTTCACGTTCACCCCCGCCTCGGCCAATACACGGGAACTCACCGAGGTCGTCTCCAAGCAAGTCTTTAATTGCGAAAGCTCTGCAGCCTTCTTCGCATACGATCGCCAACGTGCATCCCCGACGCATCCCCGTTCCCGGCCAAACGGCGTAAGCCGCTGATCGGCGTTGTCCGACCGCAAGGCCAGCCGGAACTCCGCCCGCGACGTGAACATCCGATAGGGCTCTGTCACGCCACGCGTCACCAGGTCGTCGACCATCACACCGATATAGGACGTCGTTCGATCAAAGTTGATCCGCTCCCTCTCCAGGGCCCGATGCGCCGCCGCGAGCCCGGCGACCAGTCCTTGTGCGGCTGCCTCTTCATAGCCGGTCGTCCCATTTATCTGCCCGGCGAGGAAGAGGCCGGCCAGATCTTTCAATTGCAACTCCCGCGTCAGACAACGTGGATCCACGTAATCGTATTCGATCGCATAGCCCGCTTGCAGAATGGTCGCGTTTTCAAGACCCGCCATTGACCGGACATACGTCTCTTGAACGATGGCTGGCAGAGAGGTCGAAATCCCGTTTGGATAAACGATGTCACTGTCCAGTCCTTCCGGCTCAATAAAGACCTGGTGCGAGTCCTTGTCCGCGAACCGGGTAATCTTGTCTTCGATGGACGGGCAGTAGCGGGGGCCAACGCCCTCGATTTGGCCCCTATGCATCGCGGATTTCGCCAGGTTGGCACGGATAATCTCGTGGGTTCGGCAATTGGTATGAGTGATCCCACATGAAATTTGCCTGGCAAATGGCTTATCATGAAGAAAGCTGAACAGCGTCGGGTCGGGATCGGCCGCCTGCCGGTCCAGCTTTCCCCAATCGATGGTTTTCCCATCCAATCGCGGTGGTGTCCCGGTCTTGAGACGCCCAAGCGCCAAACCGAGATCGTCAAGACGTTCCGCGAGCCGAACCGAAGGACGGTCACCCATTCGGCCCGCCGGGATCCGCTCGTCTCCGATGTGAATCAGGCCACGTAGAAATGTTCCCGTGGTCAGGATCACATTCGGCGCCGTAATCTCAGCCCCATCACTAAGCACGACGCCATCAATTCGGTCCTTGTTGATCCGCAGATCGACCACCTCACCCTCGACAATATCTAGCCCTTCGCGCTCTTCCGTCTCCGCAAGCATCGCGGCTTTGTAGAGCTTCCGATCCGCTTGGGTGCGTGGCCCCTGTACCGCCGGCCCTTTCCGCCTGTTCAACAGACGAAACTGGATACCCGACCGATCCGCAACACGACCCATTACGCCATCCATGGCGTCAATCTCGCGAACCAGATGGCCCTTCCCGAGGCCGCCAATTGCCGGATTGCAAGACATCACGCCGATACTATCGCGCGTAAGGGTCACAAGCGCCGTGCGCACACCCATTCTTGCGGCCGCGTGCGCAGCCTCGACACCCGCGTGCCCGCCTCCGATCACCACGACATCGTAATGCGAATGTTTCACGTGAAACACTCCTTACTTTCCTATGCAAAAGCTCGTGAATATCTCATCGAGCAGCGTTTCCACATCCACACGACCGACAAGCATATCCAGCGCCCGTATCGCAGCCCTGACATCCTCTGCCAAGATATCCACGTTGTCGATATCATTTGCCGACAAACGCTCCAACACCCCGCCTATCCACGAGACGCCGTCGCGAAGAGCGGCCGCATGTCGCGCCCGCGTCGCTGTTCCTGTTGAACGCACACGATCCGACAGCATTGTCGCAACACGGCCGACCAAATCATCCATCCCAAGGCCCGTATGCCCGGAAACAGCCGGCATTGACAGATCAACATGGCGATCCGCCTTCGAGAGGACAATGATATCGTCCGGTGAAAGCGGACTGACCGGCTCGTCAATAGATTCCAGCAGGTAGATGCGCAAATCCGCCGCGGAAGCTCGCTTCCTGCCCATATCTATCCCGATCCGCTCAACATCGTCCTTGGCATCACGCAGACCCGCTGTGTCAAGAATCGTCACGGGCAAGCCCTTGAGATCCATGCGGACCTCAATCACATCCCGCGTCGTTCCCGCGTGCTCCGAGGTGATCGCCGCGTCTCGCCCCGCCAGGCGATTCAAGAGCGTGGACTTCCCGGTGTTGGGCGCCCCGACGATCGCAACTTCGAACCCATCACGCACCCGCTCCCGAACGTCGGCCCCTTCGGCCTCACTTTCTAGTTCGCCATGTACCGACACCAACAGATTCTGCACTTCCGGAAAAACGTTCTCGGGCACATCTTCGTCGGCGAAATCGATCGTGGCTTCCAGCAATGCCGCCGCACGGACCAGCTTCGACCGCCACTCTTCAACGAGGCCGCCGAGCGCCCCGTCGAACACCCTGACAGCCTGACGCCTCTGCTCTTCGGTCTCGGCGTCGATCAAATCGGCCAGGCCTTCGACCTGGCTCAGATCCAGCTGACCTGTCTCCAGGGCGCGCCGCGTGAATTCGCCAGGTTCCGCCGGACGAAACCCCGCCTCCGACAGCCGGTTCAGGACCCGGGACACAATCACCTGCGATCCATGCGTATGAAACTCGACGACCGGCTCACCGGTAAAGCTGTGCCCTGCTTTGAACGACAGGAGGAACGCGATGTCGATCAGCGCGCCATCCCCGTCCAAAAGCCGCGAAACCTTCCTGTCAATAGGATCCAGCCGAACACCAAAAGCAAGGCCACTCGAGAGTGCATCAGGTCCCGAAACCCGGATGACGGAGATCCCGGCTTTGCCCGCAGCCGTCGCCTGGGCAAATATGGTGTCCATCCCGTCTCCTCCAGTGGTCTCAGGTATTCATCGATTCGAAGAAATCCGCATTTGTCTTCGTCTGCTTGAGTTTCGAGATAAGGAACTCGATCGCATCCGTCGTGCCCATGGGATTCAGGATACGCCGGAGCACGAAGGTCTTCTGAAGGTCCGCTTTCTCGATCAGGAGGTCCTCTTTCCGCGTCCCCGACTTCAGGATATCCATCGCCGGGAAGACTCGTTTGTCAGCAACCTTCCGGTCAAGAACGATCTCACTGTTCCCGGTGCCCTTGAACTCCTCAAAAATAACCTCGTCCATGCGGCTGCCCGTGTCGATCAGCGCCGTCGAGATGATCGTCAGGGACCCCCCTTCCTCGATGTTCCGCGCGGCACCGAAGAACCGCTTGGGCCGCTGCAGGGCGTTCGCATCGACACCACCGGTGAGCACCTTGCCCGAGCTTGGCACGGTCGTGTTGTAGGCGCGGCCAAGGCGAGTGATCGAGTCCAGCAAGATCACAACGTCCCGCTTGTGTTCGACGAGCCGCTTGGCTTTTTCGATCACCATCTCGGAAACCCCGACATGCCGGGTCGCGGGTTCATCGAAGGTCGAGGAAATCACCTCGCCCTTCACCGATCGCTGCATGTCCGTCACCTCTTCCGGACGCTCGTCGATCAGCAGAACGATGAGGTAGCATTCGGGGTGATTATGTTCGATCGAATGCGCTATATTCTGCAACAGAACGGTCTTGCCGGTGCGCGGCGGTGCGACGATCAAAGATCGCTGCCCTTTCCCGATCGGCGCCACGAGGTCGATGATCCGTGCCGACCGGTCCTTGACTGTCGGGTCGTCTTCGATCTCCATGTTGAGGCGCTCGTCGGGGTAGAGCGGAGTCAGGTTGTCGAACGCAACCTTGTGCCGGGCCTTGTCCGGATCCGAAAAGTTGATCGACTCAACCGTGATCAAGCCGAAATAGCGTTCGGTATCGTTTGGCTCCTTGATCACGCCGGCAACTGTATCGCCCGTCCGCAAGGAGAATTTCTTGATCATCTCGGGGCTCACGTAGATGTCGTCGGGGCCGGGCAGGTAATTCGCCTCGGGCGAGCGCAGAAAACCGAACCCGTCCTGCAAGACTTCCAGGACACCATCGCCACCGATGATCCAGTCATCGTCCGCCCGTTCCCGCAGGATCGAGAACATCATCTCGCCCTTGCGCATGGTCGAAGCGTTCTCGATTTCAAGCTCCTCGGCCATGGAAAGAAGGTCCTTGGGGCTTTGCGCCTTCAAGTCAGACAGGTTCAGGCGTTGGTCGGACAAGGGTCGTCTCCTGTTGAAACAAACAGCAATGCTTCAATGTCATGGGATGTCGATATTCCGGACGGAACTTTATCCGACTATGTGCATCCTGACAGCAAGTCAAGCACCGTCCGTATTGGCAGCTTGGCGTGTTGAGCCCCCTTCATCACAGAAAAAATATAAAGGTGCTGTAATTGTTGTAGGGGAGTGGAAAACTCCGTGTCGGGTTGTTTTCCTCGCTTTCATCCCCACCTGACCAGCGACTTGATAATGTGACAGAGGAAACAGAAAATATTTTAAGGCATTGTTTTTAAGAAATTATTTTTTCTAATACCTGAGAGTATCCCTCTTGCCTTTCCGAGATTGGCCATGTCTGGCCTAAGTTATACACAGCCTGGATTCCTCCCTGTCCCCCGTGGACAAATGCTCTGAAGTCACGGACAAGACCCGGACTTTCCACCAGCCCCCGCTGGCCGGAAGTTTCAACGGGATCGCTCCGCCGCTTCCGCACCGATAAGCACACTGGGATATCCACATGAAAGACACGCTTGTCCTCGCCTCTGCATCCGAAATCCGGTCACAGATGCTGCATGCGGCCGGGGTAGACCACCAACCGATTCCGGCGCGCGTCGACGAAGACGCGCTCAAGGCATCCATGGTGCAGGCGGACGCCATGCCGCGGGACATCGCCGATGCTTTGGCTGAGATGAAAGCCCGCAAGGTATCGCAAAAAGTCCCCGACGCTTTGGTTCTCGGGTGCGATCAGGTCCTCGCCCACGGCGGGTCCGTGTTGTCGAAACCGCAAAGCCCCGAGGAGGCGTGTGACCAACTCGCCCGGCTGCGGCGCGCAACACATCAACTACTCTCCGCCGCGGTTTTGTACGAAGACTCCGAGCCGGTCTGGCGCCATGTTGGCGTAGCGCGTCTGACCATGCGCGCCTTTTCCGATGCTTACCGAGATGATTATGTCGCCCGAAACTGGGAAAGCATCCGCTGGTCTGTCGGCTGTTACAAGATCGAAGAGGAAGGAATCAGGCTGTTCAGCAACATCACGGGCGACCACTTCACCGTGCAGGGTTTGCCGCTTCTTGAACTCTTGTCTTATCTGGCACTTCGCGGAACAGTGCAGTCATGACCGACACCCATATTCCCTTGGCCGGGGTGCTGGGCAACCCCGTCGCACATTCCAGATCTCCGCGCCTGTTCCACCACTGGCTCACGAGGTATGAACGTGCGGGCCATTATGTTCCCCTCCATGTTGCCGAGGCGGACCTCTGCCAGGTAATCCGCACGTTACCATCCATGGGATTTGCCGGCGTCAACGTCACGATCCCGCACAAGGAAGCCGTGCTCGACATTGCCGATCTGGTCACGGACCGTGCCGCGCTAATCGGAGCTGCGAACACGATCATATTCCGTCGCGATGGAAAAATTCACGCGGACAATACGGATGGCTACGGGTTCGTGGCAAACCTTCGACAAAAAGCGCCCGGCTGGAAGCCGGCCATCGGCCCGGCTGCTGTCCTCGGCGCGGGCGGTGCAGCGCGTGCTGTTCTTACATCGCTCATCGAGGCTGGCGTTACGGAAATCCTGCTCAGCAACCGGACGCGCGCGCGCGCTGATGCCTTGCGTTCCGAATTCGGCTCCCGGATCACCGTTGTGGAGTGGGTCCAGGCCGGAAACATGCTTGAGGACGCCACCACCGTCGTGAACACGAGCTCGCTCGGCATGACTGGACAACCGGACCTGCGCGTACCGCTCGACGGATTGCGGCGTGATGCCGTTGTGACTGACCTTGTTTATTCCCCCCTGCAAACCCGCCTTCTGCGAGAGGCGGAAGCGATGGGCTGCACGACCGTCGATGGCCTCGGCATGTTGCTGCACCAGGCTGTTCCTGGGTTCGAGCGTTGGTTCGGCGTCCGGCCGGTCGTCGATGATGAGACGCGCGCCGCGGTTCTGGGATGACATGCCTGGTCGGACTCACCGGTTCCATCGGCATGGGCAAGAGCACCACCGCCCGTATGTTCGCCGAGGAGGGCGTCCCTGTCTGGGACGCGGATGCCGCCGTCCATCGGCTCTATGCGCGCGGGGGCATGGCTGTTCCCGATATCGAGCGGGCCTTTCCCGACGCTGTTGTCGATGGGGCGGTCTCGCGCGACCGACTCAAGGCAATGCTTGAGGAGTCACCGGAAAACTACGCGCTGCTGGAATCCATCGTTCACCCCCTGGTGGCCGCCGACCGGCAGGCCTTCCTGGACCGACATTGCCAAGCCCAGATCCTTGTTTTCGATATCCCGCTTTTGTTCGAGACGGGCGCCGAGACCTGGCTTGACGTCACGCTCTGCGTTTCGGCCCCGGCCGATGTACAAAAGGCCCGTGTCCTGTCTCGCCCCGGCATGACCGAGGCCCAGTTCAACGATCTCGTGTCGCGCCAGATGCCCGATGCCGAGAAACGGGTGCGCGCCGACCACGTGATCGAAACGCTGACGCTTGACGACACCCGGGCGAAGGTCCGATCACTGCTGGCAAGGCTGAGAGGGGATCATGCGTGAAATCGTCCTTGATACAGAAACCACGGGCTTTGACCCCGAGCAGGGCGACCGCCTTGTCGAGATCGGTGCGATCGAACTCGTCAATCACATGCCGACCGGCCGAACGTATCACCAATACGTGAACCCGGGCCGGGACATGCCGCAATCCGCTTTCGAGGTGCACGGCATCGGGCCCGATCTTTTGGATCCGCCGCGCGGCGCCACCCCGGGCGAGGTCACGTTGCGCGACAAGCCGGTGTTCGCGTCCGTGGGGCAGGCGTTCCTCGATTTCATCGGGGATGCCAAGCTCGTCATCCACAATGCCGCCTTCGACATGAAGTTTCTCAACGCGGAACTGGGCTGGGCCAGTCTGGGGCAAATTTCCTGGGGCCAGGCCATCGACACGCTCGATATGGCCCGGCGAAAGTATCCCGGATCACCGGCCTCGCTCGATGCGCTCTGCCGACGTTTCAACATCGACAACACCGCCCGCACATTGCACGGGGCGCTTCTGGACAGTGAAATCCTGGCCGAGGTTTACCTCGAACTGATCGGGGGTCGGCAGCCGGGACTGGTTCTTTCCAATGCCGCGGCGGATCAGACGACGGTCGCGGACCAGACTTGGCGCCCGAAGCCCCGGCAACGACCCCTCCGGCCGCGTCTGACGCCCGCCGAAAAGGACGCCCACACCGCCTTTGTCGAAACGCTGGGTGCGGACGCCCTATGGAAAACACTGGGTGCCTGAGGATCAGGCGTCGGCCTGCTGCTGTTGCTGCTGGCGCTGGGCTATTTGCTGGCGGTAGAGCGCCAGGAAATCGATCTGTTCCAGGTTCAGCGGCGGGAACCCACCGTCGCGGGTCACGTCGCTGACGATCCGGCGCACGAAAGGGAAGGTCTGACGCGGGCACTCGATCAGAAGGAAGGGATGAAGCTGGTCATCCGGCACGCCCTCGACTTGGAAAATCCCGGCATACTCCAGTTCCAGCAGGAACAACGTGTTGTCCGTGCCCTGATTGGTCGAGGTCACCTTCATCTTGGTGATGACCTCGTACTGATTCTCGGTGCTGCGCTTGCGTCCGTCGAGACTGACCTCGACCTTGATCTCGGGCTTCACCTCGCCGTCGACACCGTTTTGCGCCATGACGTTCTCGAACGAAATGTCACGGGTATACTGTGCGAGGATCTTGTTCTTGATCTGCGGCGCTTGCTGCTGCGTGGCGGCGGTGCCGTCGGAAGCACCATTCTCGTTCTCGGCCATCGGGACGCTCCTGGTTCATGCGATTGCGCGCCTCGTAGCAGCCTACCGCACCGGCCTCAATGGCCAGAGGATCAGTGACGCGTCCATCCTGATCCGTCTTGGCGCGGCGGCTGCTCCGGCGGTATGTCCTCGAAATCGGCATCGACAACCCTGTCCTCAGGTGGTCGGCTGCCGGGGCGTGCGCCGTCCGCGGCTCCACCACGGCCCATCTGGAAGGAGTGCATCCGCACGCGTTTGCGTGCCCAGGTGAACAGCGTCTGACGGACACCCGGGATCAGCAGGGCAAAGCCCACGGCGTCGGTAAAGAAGCCCGGCGTCAGAAGCAGCGCTCCGGAAAACAGGATCATCGCGCCATGCGCTAGCGGCTCCGAGGGGTCGTCGAGATCGGCCATCGCGCGCCGCAGCCGGTCCATCGCCATGGCCCCCTGACTGCGGACCATGGCCGCCCCGAGGATCGCGGTGGCGACGACGATGAACAGCGTCCAGCCCAAGCCGATCAGCCCGCCCAGCTGAATGAACAGCGTGATCTCCAGCAGCGGAATCGCGACGAACAAAAGAAAAAGCGGCATTCAGATCCCCTCAGTGGCAGGTGTTGGCAGGTCCCGAGGTGGACTTGGACCTGTCTCGCCCTTACATAGGGTCGGCAGGCCAAGGTTGCTACATCCGCAAGAGAGAGATCCATGAATTCGCCCATTCTACAACTCCTGGTTCTCGCCGGGATCGCCATTTTCCTGATCCTCCGGTTGCGGAGTGTTCTGGGGACCCGTGAGGGTTTCGAGAAGCCGCCGGTCCCGCGCCAGCCCGACAACCAGCGCCAGGGCCCCGAGCTGGAGGTCATCGAGAGCGGGCCGGACCACGACATCATCGACAACGTCCCCGAAGACAGCGACGCCGCCAAGGCCCTCGCCAAGATGAAGCGGGTCGACAACAGTTTTTCGGTCAACGAGTTCCTGCAAGGCGCCCGCGGTGCTTATGAAATGATCCTCACGTCCTTTGAGCAGGGCGCCATGGAAGATATCAAGCCGTTCCTGTCCGAAGATGTCTATGATGCCTTCGCCGAAGTCGTGGAAACCCGGCGTGAACAAGAACTGGATATCGAGTTCACTTTCGTTGGCGTCTCCGAGCTTCGGCTGGTGGACGCCGATTTCGACGAGATGACGAATGAGGCGGAGCTGAGCGTGCGCTTTCTGGGCGAGATGACCTCGGTCGTCCGCGACAATGCCGGCGAAGTCATCGAGGGGTCGCCCAGCGATATCAAGCGTCAGCGTGATGTCTGGACCTTTGCCCGGAAGATGGGCACCTCGGACCCGAACTGGACGCTTGTCGCAACGGGCGGATGACCGGCAAAGCGAAAGGATGGCGTGTCGCCCCGGCTCTCCTTGCGCTTGGCCTTTCAGGCGGGCCCGTCATGGCTGATGAGACCTATACCTTGCTGGATTTTTCCGATCTGCGCGGCTGGACCGAGGATGATCATCAGGCGGGCCTTGACGTCTTCCTGATCACCTGCGCGGACATGCAAGCCGCGGATTGGGTCACTCTCTGCGATTTGGCCCGGCAGGGGCAGGAGGCGCGGGGTTTCTTCGAGACGCTCTTTGCCCCCGTGCTGATCGAGGATGGCCGGGATACCTTGTTCACCGGCTATTACGAACCCGAACTGCACGGCGCGCGACGTCGGGGCGGCCCTTATCAATATCCGCTTTACCGGAAGCCCGACGGGATCAACGAGCCCTGGCTGACCCGCCGCGAGATCGAGCAAGGCGCGGCGCTGGATGCCAAAGGGCTGGAAATCGCGTGGATTGACGATCCGGTGGACGTGTTCTTCCTACAGGTCCAGGGGTCGGGGCGCGTCCGGCTGGACGACGGCTCCGTGATCCGCGTCGGTTATGGCGGCACGAACGGACACGACTATTCCTCGGTCGGATCGGAGCTGGTGCGGCGCGGTGTCTATGAGACCCACCAGGTTTCGGCCGACGTGATCCGGTCCTGGGTCCGGCGCAATCCCGAAGCCGGCCGGGAATTGCTCTGGACCAACGACAGCTTTGTCTTCTTCCGCGAAATCGAGGACGTTCCTCCCGATCAGGGCCCCATCGGTGCCATGGGCAGGCCCGTCACACCGGGCCGCACCATCGCCGTTGACCCGGACATGGCTCCCCTCGGCAGCCCTGTCTGGATCGAGACGACAGGCGACGCCCCGCTGGCCCGGCTGATGGTCGCGCAAGATACCGGCTCGGCCATAAAGGGGGCGCAGCGAGCCGATATCTTCATCGGCACCGGCGACGCCGCGGGGCGGCGCGCCGGGCGTATCCGCGATGGCGGCCGGATGATCGTGCTGATGCCGATTCAACGTGCCCTGGCCCTGGCGCCCCGAACCGTGCAATGAAACGGCCACGCCATCTCTCACCCGAGGAGCGGGATCTCTGGGACCGGGTGGCGCGCACGGCCAAACCCCTGGAGGAGCGATCCGGTTCGCGCCTGACAGATCGGCCCCCTCCGGGTGGCAAATCGGAACCGGACACGACTACCCCGGTTTCCCCCTTCCGCGTCGGTGAAAAAATCGACCATTCCGGCGATCATGACCTTCTGCCGTCTCTAAGCGACCAGCTGGGCCAAGCCCCCTTGGCGATGGATCGCAAGACTCACGGCAAGCTCAAGCGCGGCAAGCTCCGGCCCGAGGCGCGCCTTGACCTGCACGGTATGACCCTCGCGCAGGCGCATCCCGAACTGATGTCCTTCATCCTGTCCTCGCAGGCGGCCGGGCGGCGTCTGGTGCTGGTCATCACCGGCAAGGGCAAGCACCGCGACACCGGCGATCCGATCCCGACCCGCTTGGGCGTTCTGCGCCACCAGGTCCCGCAATGGCTGCGGATGCCGCCCCTTGGCCCGGTTGTCCTGCAGGTCAGCGAGGCGCACGCCCGCCACGGCGGGTACGGGGCCTTCTACGTCTATCTACGCCGCCGAGGCTGAGGCGCGGACGCTTGCGATGCCGATCCCGGCGGCGGTGCAAGTCAGGACGAAATACCCGGCAATCCAGAGCATCTGCGCCTCGATCCCCACACCGGCCGTGATAAGGCTGCCGGTCAGCCCCGGCCCGATGGCCGAACCCAGCACCATGATTGCCGCACCCATCGCCTTGATCGCACCGATGTTGCGGGTGCCGTAAAACTCGGCCCAGAAGGCCGAGGTCAGCGGATTGTTCGCCCCCGCACCCACCGCCATCAGTGTCAGCCCCAGCGCCGCGCCCCAAGGTGTTTGCGCCAGGGCAAAGGCGACGAACCCCAGCGCCATGGGAAACTGGTACAGCGGCATCAGCCGCCGGGTGCCGACGCGGTCGATGATGAAACCCGTGCCGAAGGCCGCCGCGACGCTGACAATGGTGTAAAGCGGAAACAGGGCGACCAGTTCCAGGTGAGTCCAGCCCTTCGTTTCTGCATAATGCACCTGTTGGAAGAAAAACGCGGTATTGAAGGCCGGCGGCCCCAGCAGCGCCGGGATAATGAACCAGAACAGGCGGTGCCGAAGGACCTCCGCCCGGGACCAGTGCCGCGCCTCCAGCCCCAGCGACTGCGTGCTTTTCGAATCGTCCTGCGGCGTGCGTTCGAGCCGCAAGAGCCGTTGCAAGATCGGCAGCAGGAGAAGCGCGAAAACCGCGCAGCCGACCCAGATCAGCCGCCAGTCGAACCAGACCAGCAAGGCCACGATCAGGACAGGAAGCGCGGCCTCGGCCACCGAAAAGCCGAGGCTCGCGACCGATAGCGCCTTGCCGCGGCTGGCCACGAACCAGCGCGCCATGGCGACCTGGCCCATGTGGCTCATCATGCCCTGCCCGACGAAGCGCAGGAAAAAGATAGCCGGGATCAGCGTCCACCAGACGGGCGCGGCGGCCATGACCAAACAGGCCCCCGCCGTGCCGATCAGGATCATGGCCCCCAACGCGCGGATGCGGAAAACATCCGTCAGAGCCCCCGACCAGACCATGACAAGCGCGCTCGCCAGCGTCCCGACGGCGTAGATCTGCCCCCAGAGCGCATGGCTCAGGCCGAAGTCCGCCCGGATTTCCCCGGCGAACAGCGAGATGAAGAAGGTCTGCCCGAAGGCGGACCCGAAGGTCAGCAGGAACCCGGCGGACAGGAAGGCCGCATTTTGCTTGATGAAGTCTAACAGGCGCATGCGCCCCTGATGCGCCGATTTGCGCCGGATTGAAAGGCTCAGAGCACGTAGCGGCTCAGGTCGGCGGAGCGGCTGAGTTCGCCGAGGTGATCCTCGACGAAATCGGCATTCACGATGACCTCTTCGCCGGCCTTGTCCGGCGCGGTGAAGGACAGGTCCTCGAAGACGCGCTCCATCACCGTGTAGAGCCGCCGCGCGCCGATGTTCTCGACGCTCTCGTTCACCTCAGCGGCGATCCGGGCCAGCGCCGCGATGCCCTCCTCGGTGAAGGTCACGGTCACCTGTTCGGTGCCCATCAGGGCGGTATACTGCCGGGTCAGCGCATTGTCCGTCTCGGTCAGGATCCGGATGAAATCTCCCTCGGTCAGCGGGCGCAGTTCCACGCGGATCGGCAGCCGCCCCTGCAGTTCCGGCAACAGGTCCGAGGGCTTGGCGGTGTGGAACGCGCCGGAGGCGATGAACAGGATGTGGTCGGTCTTGACCGCCCCGTGCTTGGTGCTGACGGTCGTGCCCTCGATCAGCGGCAGCAGGTCGCGCTGCACGCCCTCGCGGCTGACATCCCCGCCGCGCGCATCGGCGTTGCGGCAGACCTTGTCGATCTCGTCCAGGAACACGATGCCGTTCTGTTCCACGCTCTCGACCGCCTGTTTCGTTACCAGCTCGTCGTCCAGCAGCTTGTCGGCCTCGTCGTTGATCAGAAGGTCATAGCTGTCGGCGACGGTGACGCGCTTCTTGACGGTACGTCCGCCGAAAGCCTTGCCGAAGATCGCGCCCAGGTCCGTGCCCGGGGCCATACCCGGCTGACCGGGCATCTCCATCCCGCCGAGCGGGTTGGAATTGTCCTGCAGCTCCAGCTCGATCACGGTGTCGTCCAACTCGCCCGCCTTGAGTTTCTTTCGAAACATCTCGCGCGTGGCCTCGCGCGCATCGTCCCCGGCGATGGCATTGATGACACGATCCTCGGCGGCCTGGTGGGCGCTGGATTTCACGTCCTCGCGCATGTAGTCGCGCGTTTGCGTGATCGACGCATCCACCAGATCGCGGATGATCTGTTCCACGTCGCGCCCGACATAGCCCACTTCGGTGAACTTTGTCGCCTCGACCTTGAGGAACGGCGCCCGGGCCAACTTGGCCAGGCGGCGGCTGATCTCGGTCTTGCCGACGCCGGTGGGCCCGATCATCAGGATGTTCTTGGGATAGACCTCGTCGCGCAGGTCGTCGCCAAGCTGCTTGCGCCGCCAGCGGTTGCGCAGGGCCACCGAGACCGCGCGCTTGGCGTCCTTCTGGCCGATAATGAAACGGTCAAGCTCCGATACGATCTCGCGGGGGGTCAGGTCGGTCATGGGTGTCCTTTGCAGGGTCGGATCAGGTCGAGGGTGGCAGCCTGTCATGCGGCAGAAACGGCATGGCGCGCAGCAACCGGGCGCGGATCGCCTCCCAGAAGGCGCCCAGCAACAGAAGGACGGCACCAAGTGCAACGATGGTCGTCGCGGCGCTGTCCTCGCCAAGCACGGTGAACGACAGGGTGACGACATAGCCGATCGCGGCGATCAGGAACGACCGTCGGTCGATCACGATGGCCACCAGCGCGAAGAAGGCCAGCACGATCAGTAAAAGCGGGGTCGATCCATCCGTTTCCAGAAGGCTCAGCGCCAGGGTGTTGACCAGCGCGGGCGCGGCGACGAGGTGCAGCCAGAAGCCGTTGGCGGACCGGCGGGTCACGCGGTGCGGGTCGCTCGTGTCGAACCACATCGCGGCGACGAAGACCAGCAGGCCAAGCGCCAGGGTGATCCAGGCGAAGGGGCCGCCCGCCGACAACAGGAACAGGTCGTCGAAACTCTCCGGTGATCCGGCCGACGTTGCCGCCAGCAGCATCGCCACCACGAACAGCCCCACCGCGATCATCGCCATGGCGAAGGGCACCCGAAACCGCAGCCAGAACAGCGCCAGCGCCAGGGTGGTCAGGACGACGGGCCAGGGCAGGCTCGAGAAATCCTCTTGCGCGACCATGAAGGGCTGCGCGAAGCCGCCGATAAACCCGGCACCGGCATTTCCCGCAAACAGGACCGACAGCGCGATGGCCGGGGCCACCATGCGACGGCGGCGGACGAAGTATTCCGACAGCAGCCACAGGACGACGGCCGCGACACCGGCCATGGTGATGACCTGCGTGCGGTAATTCACCACCTCGGTGGCCATGGTGACGGCATTCATACCGATCCAGCCCGCGGCCAGGATCAGCAGGCCGATCACGATGAAGATCTCGTTGAAGCCCTTGAACAGCTCGAAGGGCTCGTCCCCCGGCGACAGCCCCTCGCGCGCGCCGCGGCGGCTGTCGGCCAGTGCGGCCAGCGCGGCGGCTTGCCGTTCGGTCACGATCCCGGCGGCAACACCCGCGCGAAGGTCGTCGCGCTCGATCATCCTTCGGCGGTTTCCACTGTCAGGCTACCATTGGTATAAACACAGATATCCGCGGCGATCGCCATGGCCCGGCGGGCGATGTCCTCGGCCTCCATGTCGCTGTCCATCAGGGCGCGACCGGCGGCCAGCGCGTAGTTGCCGCCCGATCCGATGGCGGTGACGTCATGTTCGGGTTCCAGCACGTCGCCCGCGCCGGTGATGACGTAAAGATCCTTGCCGTCGCTGACGATCAGGAAGGCTTCGAGCTTTTGCAGGTACTTGTCAGTGCGCCAGTCCTTGGCCAGGTCCACCGCGGCGCGCTGCAACTGGCCGGGGGTGGACTCCAGTTTCTTTTCCAGCCGTTCGAGCAGGGTGAAGGCATCGGCTGTGGACCCGGCAAAGCCGCAGATCACCTCGTGCCCGCCCGGACTGATGCGGCGCACCTTGCGCGCCGTGCCCTTGATCACGGTCTGGCCCAGCGTGACCTGCCCGTCGCCCGCGATCACCACCTTGCCGCCCTTGCGCACCGCGACGATCGTTGTGCCGTGCCAGCCGGGAAAATCCTGTTGCGCCATGCAGTGTCCTTTCAGTCGCCACCCCGATATGGCTCCCGGGGCTGTGGGACTCAAGCCCGCAACGCAAAAGGGCGCCCAATGGGGCGCCCCTTGTCGGCCACGGGTGGCGCGGGATCAGATGCTTTCCTCGATCCAGCTCTGCAGGGCGGCCTTGGGCGCCGCGCCGGCCTTATTTGAAACCACCTGGCCATCCTTGAAGATGAACAGGGCGGGAATACCGCGCACGCCCATTTGGCCGGGCGACATCGGGTTCTGGTCCACGTCGACCTTGGCGACCTTGATCTTGCCGGCCATCTCCTCGGACAATTCCTCCAGCGCGGGGCCGATCTGTTTGCAGGGGCCGCACCATTCGGCCCAGAAGTCCACCACGACGGGGACATCGGACTGACGGACTTCGGCATCGAACGTATCGTCGGTGACAGCAACGGTAGCCATTGGGATCTCCTGGGCTTGAGAATATTTCAGGATTGAAAAGTATGGATGCCGGTGCGGGCCGTCAAGATGTGCCCACCTCGGCCAGGGCGCGTGTCAGCATCTCGTCGGGCAATGTCATCAGGGTGGCGGTTCGGGTCCACAGCAGCGCGGTGCGCACAGGCCTGTCGGGGTAGACCTGCACCAGTGCATCACGATAGGCCGCCATCTGCCGGCGCAGGCCCACGGGCACCTGCTCGACATGATCGGGGACCGCCCGGTTCGATTTCAAATCGACCGCCAGCACCTCGGTTTCGGTGACCAGCAGCCGGTCGATCGCGCCGTGAATGCGGCGGTAGGCGAGCGCGGGAAGCGTCGCGGTGATATCCACTTCCGCCAGGCCGTCCTCGAAAATCTCGGCGAGGTCAGGATCGGACAGCAGCGCCAGCACCTCGTCGATCAGCGCGGCGGCGTCCGGCACAAGGCCCCGGTCAGCGTGGCGCGCCACCAGTGTCTGTGCGAGCGGCGCACGGTCTGCCGGGGGCAGGGTTGGGAGGGTCTCGGACAGGGTATGAATGATCCGGCCGCGCGCCTTGGCGATGTCGTTTTCGTCCTCGTCGTCATCGCCGGGCAGGGCCTTGGCCCCGCCAAGGTCCGACGGCGCGAGCGTCGTCGCGGCCGGGTCGGGCGCGGCGACGGGGCTGTCGGGCACCGCAAGCGGCGCGGTGTCCGTGTCCTGTGGGCTGTCGGTCTTGAGGGGTGCGGCATTCCAGTTGCCCACCTCGAACCGGCGGATCGGCCCGGCGGTCGGGCTGTCCATCTCGACCGCGCCGAGGTGGTCCAGCCCGTCGCGCACCATGTGATACCAGTTCTCGCCCGCCTCGGTGATCTTGCCCGCCCCCGCCACGATCAGCCAGCTTTCCGCGCGGGTCAGCGCCACGTAGAGCAGCCGCCGGAATTCGCGCGACTCGGCGGCGATAGCCTGCGCGCGCATCTCGGCCACCTCGGGGGGGTCGGCGTCCTTGCGCGGCTTCCAGACCGGCACCGGGCCGGTGGTCAGGATTTCCTGCCGCGGGCCGGGGATGCGGTCGCTGGTGTCGGGCAACAAGACGATCGGCGCTTCCAGCCCCTTGGCCCCGTGCACCGTCATGACACGAATGCGGTCCCCGGCGGAATCCATCTGCCGCTTGATCTCGATGTCCTCGGCGTCGAACCAGGCAAGAAACCCCGTCAGGCTGGGCACGGCCGAACGCTCGTAAGCAAGGGACTGCGCCAAGAGCGCATCGATCCCGTCCTCGGCCTGCTGGCCCAGCCGCGCGATCATCCGTCGGCGGCTGTCATGGGCCAGCAGTATCCGGTTGATCAGGTCGTAGGGGCGCAGGAACTCCGCCCGATCGCGCAGGTCGTGCAGCACGGCGAGCGTGTCGGGGAAATCGGCCTCGCGCTGGCGCAGCGCCTCCCACAGGGACTGGCCGCGCGGCCGGCCCTGCGCGACTGCGTAAAGATCCGCCTCGCCCCAGCCGAAGATCGGTGACTTGAGCGTCTCGGCCAGAGAAAGGTCATCCTCGGGCAGGGCCAGGAACCGCAGACACGACAGGATGTCGCGCACGCCCAGGTCATCGCCCAGGCGCATCCGGTCCGCCCCTGCAATCGCCAACCCCGCGGCCTTGCAGGCGGCGATGATCTCGGTGAAAAGGCGGCTGCGCCGTCGCACGAGGATCAGAAAGTCCCCGGGCGTGATCGGCCGCCGGACCCAGGTGCCGTTATCACGCACGGTCAGGGTTTCTTCTCGGATCATGCGGCCGATCTCGGCGGCGATGCGGCGGGCAAGGGCGATCTCGTGATCGCTCGCGGCGGGATGGTCGGTGGGGTCGTCCCAGTCGGGCTGCGGCTGCTCGGCCTTTTCCAGCGCCGGCCAGAGATCCACGCGCCCGGGCTGGTCGGGGTGAAAGGGCAGGTGGGTCAAGCCGCTGTCCACCCCGTCGGCGGTGTCGCTGACGAAAACGCTGTCCACCAGCGACAGGATCGCCGCCGAGGACCGGAAGGAATACAATAGCTCGCGCGGGCGCAAATTCTGGCCGATATCGGCCAGAGCGGTGCCGAATTCTTCGCGCTTGGTGCCGAAATGCTCCGGGTCGGCCCCCTGGAAGGAATAGATCGACTGCTTGCGGTCACCCACGACGAAGATCGTGCGGTCCCTGTCGGCGCTGGCGCCCTGGCCGCTGGTGAATTCCTGGGTCAGCAGGTCGATGACCGCCCATTGCGCGGGCGAGGTATCCTGCGCCTCGTCCACGAGGATATGATCGACCCCGCCATCGAGCCGGAACAGCACCCATTGCGCCACCGCCGGATCGGTCAGCAGTGCGCGGGTCCTGTGGATAAGGTCGTCGAAATCCAGCACCCCGCGGCGCTGTTTTTCGGCGGTATAGCGTCGCACGAAGGCCCCGGCGAAGCGGTGCAGGATCATGGTCCTGTCGCGCGCGCCGCATTGCAGCCGCGCGGCGCGCGTGTCCTCGACCCGCTGCATCAGGTCGTTCAGCGCGTCGCAGAGCTCGGGATGGGCCGCGCGCGTCGGTTTGTTGGGAAAGGCATCGATCCTGGCCGTCTGCGCCTTGGCGCCCGACGCGTAGAGAAAAACGCTTTCCATGATGTCGAGGTCGGCCGGATCGAACATGTCACCGGGACTGATCTCGGCCAGGCGCACCGCAGCCTTGGCCTCGGTCGATGCGCCGTGTTTGAGTATCTCGACCGATCGGGCCAGAAGCGTCTTGTCGGCGCTGGTAAAGCGCGTTGCGATCAGATCGTCGACAGAAATATCGGCGGAAACCCCAAAGGCTGTACCGAATTTATCAGGGTCCGTTGAGGCTGGAAACGCATGGAACTGACCCGTGATTTCCTTGAGCAGCTTGGCGATCTCGGCGCCGGTGAACTGCCGTGCCAGAGCATCGACCAGCGGCGTGTCGTGGTCCTCGGCCATGGCCTCGAGGATGTCGTTGCGCAGCAGATCGGTCTCGTGGTCCTCCATCTCTCGGAACTGGGGGCTGACCCCGGCCTCCAGCGGGAAACGGCGCAGAATGCCCGCGCAGAAGGAATGGATCGTCTGTATCTTCAGGCCGCCCGGGGTCTCGATGGCCGCCGCGAAGAGCCGCCGCGCGCGCCCCAGATAGTCCGCGTCGATCCGCTCCGCGATGCCAAGCCGCGTCAGGGCGTCGCGCAACTCGCCTCCGGGCATCATGGCCCATGCGCCCAGCCGTCGGAACAGCCTGTTCTGCATCTCCGAGGCCGCGGCCTTGGTGTAGGTCAGGCACAGGATGTTCTGCGGATCGGTGCCCGCCAGAAGAAGCCGCGCCACCCGGTCGGTCAGAACGCGGGTCTTGCCCGACCCGGCATTGGCCGCCAGCCAGGTCGAGGCATGGGGATCGGCCGCGTCGACCTGCGCGCGCGTCGCCTCGTCCATGGTCATGGCAGGTCCTGCGGGGTGGCGTCATGCGTCTCGTCCCACTCGCCATAGCGCGCGAGGTGGTCGTAGGTGCCCGCCTCGCCGGCCGCCATGTTCGAGCGGCGCGCGGTATAGCCGAGGTCGTCGGCGGCCCAGCGCCGCATCAGCGTGGTGAAGCGCGCCCAGACGTCGCCATCGTTGGCATCGAGCAGGGCGGGCACGGATTTCACATCCGACGACAGTTGCAGGTATTCCGCCCCGGCGACCGGGGCGGGCCCGAGGGCCTCGAATCCGCCGCGTTCGACCATCGCGGACTCGAGGATCAACTGCTTGTCGTAAAGCTCCTGTGCCTTTTTCGACGGCGCCGCACCCGACTTGTAGTCATAGATCCAGACCGCGCCATCGCTCGTCAGGTCCAGCCGGTCGGCCTTGGCCGTCAGCGTGAAATCGACATCGTCGAGCGTAACCCTGCCTGTCTTTTCCAGTGCGCCGGGTTCGGCCCGGTCTTGCCGCGCGACTTCATCCGCCAGGAAGGCGCGGGCGAAGCGGTCCACCCGGGCCAGCCAGAGCCGCTGTACCGACGGCCAGGGGCAGTCGCGGGCCAGCACGTTCTCGGCGACCTCCAGCAACAGGCGGCGCGCCGCCGGATCAGCCGGATCGGGGCACCGTGGCAGGAAAGCCTCGAGGATGTCGTGTATGATATTGCCGCGCAGGGCCGCATCGGGGGATTTGACCAAGGGATCGAGCGGGTTCAGGCTCAGAATGTGCCGGGCATAAATGGCGTAGGGATCGCGGATCAGGGTCTTGATCTGGGTGACGGACAGCTGCCAGGGCCGCGCCGCGACCGGGGGTCGCGGCGAGGGGCGCGCCGCCGGGGCGACCCCATCGGCGGGTGTTTCGAGCGCGGCCGCGGCCCGCAGCAGGGCCTCGCCGCGGGCGCGCATGGCGGCGATGGCCTCGGGGCCGCCGGTGTCGGTCAGCCCGCCAAGGAGGTTCAACAGCCGGTTGACCCAGCGGCTTGCCACCGTTTCGGCCTCGGTGTCGCGGATGGCCCGGCTGACCACGACCTCGGGCGCGGTGATGGCGATCTGGAAGTCATGCGCCGACAGTCCGATGCGGCGTTCGGGGGCGAGCAGTCCGGCTTGGCGCCGCATCGTGCGGTTGAGCCAGGGGTCGGGCGCCGGGGGTTCGGGCCAGGTGCCCTCGTTCAGACCACCCAGGATGACCACGTCGGCGCTCTGGACCCGGGCCTCCAGCGTCCCCCAGATCAGGACTCTCGGGTGGCTTGTTTCTCGGTCGCGGACTTCGCCACCTGACAGATATTGCCCGATCAGGGCCTCGTAATCCGTTGCGGTCATCGGCCCCGCGACAGGGGCATGGTCGGCCAGGTCGGTCATCATGCGCAGGGCCTCGCGCCCGGCGGCCTTTTGCCAAAGCTCACCCGTCCCGGCCCCTTCGGCGCCGGCGGCAAGCCCCTCGGTCAGCGCGCGATGGCGCGTCACCCAGTCGCTCAGTGGGCGGCTTTCATTCGACCAAAGCGCGGGCAGGTTTTTGGCAAGCCAGTCCGCCCAGCGGTGGCGATCGGGGTCGTGGGTCTCGCCCGTATCGGCCCAGGCCCGCAGCGTGTCACCCGTCGGGAAGGCCGGACCGTAGCGCCGCAGATGCAGTTCCAGCGCGGTCGTGCAAAGCCCGTGGCGGCCCCGCGCGCCCGAATGGCACAGCGGATGCTTGAGCAGCGTCAAGAGCGCCTCCGGCGTCAGCCGCCGCGCCAGCACGCCGGCGGTATGGCGCAGAAAGCGCCCGGGCGGGGTCAGGTGCAGCGGCGTTCCGGCGCTGTCATCCGGCAGGATGCCCCACCGCTCCATGGCTGAGGTGACCTGCCGCGCGAGGACCCGGTCAGGGGTGACAAGCGCGACGGTGCGGTCCTCGGCGGCCACCTGGCGCATCCGCAGGGCGATGGCCGCGGCTTCGGTACGCTGGCTGGGGGCCTCCAGCAGGGTGAGGCCGGCCGTAGCGGCCGCGAGGTCTGGCAGGGCGGGCCCGTCGGTGATCCACTGGTCGGTGACCGGCGCGGGGCGCAACGCCAGCGAGACCATTGCGCATCGGCCGGCCTCGGGCGCATCCGTGTCGATCCAGCGCGGAATATCGGCCGGGTGTATCCCCAGCATTTCGCCAAGCGCCTTGAAGCGAAATTGCGGATGGTCCTCGCCGCCGGCCTCGGCGGTCATTCGGTCCCAGACCGACCGGGGCATGTCCCGATCGACACCGGGCAGAACGACATATCCCCGGGGCAACCCGGCCACGGCCCGAATCAGTTCTGCGGTTGTTCCGCGCGACCCTGTCGATCCGGCCACAATGACCGGATGCTCGGGCGGGGCCTCCTGCCAGCGCTGGCCCAGCCGTTCAACCACCAGCCGTTGCCGGGCCTCGGGGTCGGGGTCCGGGTTGGTTTGCTCGAAATAATGCCGGACCAGGGTCATGAACCGCAGGGCCCGGTGCCAGTGGCCCGATTCGTCCGCGATATCCAGGTTTTCGATCCGCGCGGGGTCGATACCCTCGCCGTGCATCTCGGAAAAGAGCGCGGCCAGGCTCTCGGCCAGGGCGAAGCGGCTTTCGCGCGGGGCAAGCGTCGGGTCCTGTTCGAGAAGTTTGCCGACAAGGTTCGTCAGGTCGAGCTGGCGGCGCAGCGGGGAAACCGGCGGCGGCAGGTCGTTAAAGCTCGGATCCTGCCCTAGGTCCGTAATCAGCCTCAGCCTCGGCAAGAGGCGGGCCGGTCCGCTGTCGAAAAGCGTGCGGAGTCGACGCTGGGTGCGGCGCGTGTTCACCAAGATCTCGATCCGGGCAAAGTCCTCTGGCGCGAGGTGGCCTAACCGCTGGTCCAGCCCGTCCAGGAAGCAGCGACCGAAGTCGCATCCGGTCGGGATGGCGAAAAGCCTTGAGTCACGCATGTAGCACCTCTCGCGGCGGATGACGCCACCGGTGTAGAGCGTCATCGGAAACGGGACAATCCGGCCCGAGGGGCCATGCCCGCTTCACGGGGCGCTTGCGAGGGCACCGGCCAGCCGGTCGGCCCAAGCCGGGGTGAGGGACAGCCGGGCGCTGTGGCCGTCGGGCGTGGCCGCCAGGTGAATTTGCAGCGCGTCACCGGGCATGTCGGGGCCCAACCTGTCGGGCCATTCGACCAGGCATATCGCCGTCTCGAAAGCATCGATCAGGCCCAGCTCCAGCGCCTCCTCGGCATCGCCCAGGCGATAGAGATCGCTGTGCCATATGTCACCGGCCGGCGCGGGGTAGGTCTGCACAAGGGTGTAGGTCGGTGAGGGCACTTCGGTGTCCGCGCCGCAGAGTGCGCGGATGATGCTGCGGGCGAGGGCGGACTTGCCCGCGCCGATCTCGCCCCAAAGCAACAGCTTATCACCGGGTCGAAACAGCGGCGCGAGCGCCTTGCCGAGGCGATCGGTCTCGGCCTCGGAGCGAAGGAACAGGCAATGGTCGGTCGCGGTCATTCGGCCAGACTATGGGTCTGGCAGCCGGCGACAACCCTTATCCGGTCCGCGCAACCGGTGCCTGCGCGGCCGCGTCAACCGGCGTGAACCGGATCAGCCGATGCCCCGTCGAAAGCGTGGAACAGTCCAGCGTGAAATGGCGGCCGTCCTGCATCGTGAAGGTCTCTTCACGCGGAGCGGACGACGTCCCGAGCTCGTGCCAGAGTGGTGAGGGCGCGGTCTTTTCACGCCATACCGCGAGTTCGTCCGAGAACGAACAGGCCCGAAGGCCCAGATGCCCCTCGCTGCCCCAAAGCCGGCGATAGGCCCGGTTCGACATGACCATCTCGCCGTTGGCGCCGAAGGCCACGGCGGCCTCTTCCATGGAATCGAGGATTTCCTGTCCCATCTCGATCTGGGCTCGAAACCGGCGGGTAAGGGACAGTTCCTCGGAGATGTCCTCGAACAGGAAGGCCAGCGCACCGTCCGGATGCGGGCGGCCGGTGACGCGATAGGTCTGGCCGTTCGGCAGGTCCCAGATCTCCTGGTAGCGGTCGTCCGCGGCTGCAGCCTCGATCGCCTCGACCTCGGTCCGCCAGGCAGCATAGTCCTTGGGTTCGGGAACCATCCGGGCCTCGCGCAGGCGGTCGAGGAACGGGCCGATCTGCGGGCGCGAGATCAGGAAGTCTGTCGGCAGCCCGAGCAGATCCAGCAGCGCCGGGTTGAACAGTTTCAGGCGCCGATCCCTGTCGAAAATCGCGAGGCCGACGGAAAGCTGCGCAAAGGTCTTGGTCAGGGTCTGGACGAACTTCTGCTGGTCTTCCCGTGCCTCGATAACTTCGGTGATGTCCACGGCATAGTGCATCGTGCCAAGATCGCGGCGCACGCTGGTGATCTCGTAGCACCGGGGGGCAAGATGGCCGGCCGAGGACACCCATTTCTGCTCGACCACCGGCCCAGCGACGTCGGGACGGGCCAGATCGTGAAACAGGTCGTGCGGCGGCCAGGGCAGAGGGTCGTCGCCTGTGGGCGGAGAGGCACGCTCGACCAGGTCCAGATAGGCGCGGTTGGCCCAGGCCAACTCACCCGCCGGACTGCATTGCCAGATCAGTTGAGGGGCAGTGTCGCCGATGCTCCGCAACAGGGTCAGTTCCTGTTCCATCGCCGCGACGATCAGGCGTTCGGCCGGGTCAACGCCATCCGCCTCGCAAGTCATTTCCAGCCGCACGATTCCGTCAAGATAGGTGGCGTCCACCACCGTGTCGGAATTGTCGGCGGCGGGAATCGTCTTGCGGCCCAGATCGGCGAGGTCGGCGCATTGGGCCCGCAGGTCGGGAAAGCGCGGGCCCAGTGCCGACACGAGCCTGTCCCAGTCCGTTTCGCCGTCGCGGGCCTGTTGCAAGAGCTTGCGTGCCTCGGGCGTGGCATCCACCAGCACATGATCGTCGAAGACCAGCGCGGTGCTGCCGCGGCTGTCAGTCAGCAGACGCCGCGCGGCAAGGGCCCGGGCGGAATTCACCCGCGTCCACCAGAGAAACAGCAGCGTCGCCGCAGTGAGGCCGAGCCCGGCGGCCAGCAACGCTTGGGCAGTTTCGGGCAGGATCATGGCGCACTCCTCTGGCAGGTGTCGGCCCAAAGGTCGGTGCGATTGGTTAATTCGCGGTTAAGTTGTGCGACCGGTCAGGCGAGCCGTTCGTTTTCTCCCAGCGGTCGGGTCGTCCCCTGTGCCGTGCCGATGGCATCGGTGGGCCAAGTGACACTCACCACGGCCCCGCCGGACCGGTTGGCCAGCGCCCGGGCGCCGCCATTGGCGAAGGTCAGGCTGGCGCCCGACCGCTCCAGCAGTGTCTTGGCGATGAAAAGCCCAAGGCCCATGCCCTCGTAACCCGGGCGGCGGTCGTCCAGAAGCTGCCAGCGCCGCCGCCGCATAAAGGGGTCGCCGATCCGGCCCAGTACCGACGAGGAAAACCCCTGCCCGTCGTCGATGATCCGCACGCCGAGGGTCTGCTCGGACCAGCTCAGTTCGATCCGCACGGTCGAGGCACTGAAATCCACCGCGTTCTGAACAAGGTTGCGGATGCCGTGAATGATCTCGGGCTGACGGCGGACGACGGGTTGCCGAGATGGGTCCGAGTCGTTCGCGATCCGGATTTCTACGGTCTTTCCGCGCCCGGTGTGCGGTTCGGCCGCCTCGCGGATCACGGTCTCGAACGGGGCGGTTTGGAGGTGCTTGTCATCCTTGCCGGCCCGGCCCATCGAGCGCAGGATGTCGCGGCAGCGATCCGCCTGGTCACGGATGAGGACCGCGTCGTCGCGCAGCTCCGACCCCTCGTCAAGCTCATCGATCAACTCGCTGCTGACCAGCTTGATCGTGGCCAGCGGCGTGCCAAGCTCGTGCGCTGCAGCCGCGACAACGCCGCCGAGGTCGGTCAGTTTCTGTTCGCGCGCCAGCGCCATCTGGGTCGCGGCCAGCGCTTCGCTCATCGACATGATCTCTTGCGTGACCTGCCGCGCATAGAGCCCGATGAATACGATCCCGGTGACAAGGGCAACCCAGAACCCGAAGACGAAGAGCTGCGGCAGCTCGAGCGGAAAGCCCGTGGCCGTCAGCAATGGCACGTGCCATTGGGTCAGCGCGCTGATGATACCGATCGCGACCACCCCCAACAGGATCGTGCTGCGCGCCGGCAGGACATTGGCGGCGATCGTCACCGGCGCGAGGATAAGCAGAGAAAAGGGATTGCTCAGACCGCCGCTCAGATAGAGCAGCACACCCAGTTGCAGCAGGTCGAACCCCATCATCATCACGCCTTCGTCCTCGTTCAGGCGGCGGTTCTCGGGAAAGAGGAAGGTCGACAGGATATTGGCCAGCACGGCGGTGCCGATGGTCATGGCGATCAAGCCCGTCTCCAGCCGCAGGTTGAAGATATACAGCGCGACAAGCACCGCTGCCGTCTGCCCGGTTACGGCGACCCAGCGCAGGATCACCAGGGTCCTGAGCCGCACCCAGTTGCTGCGCTGGTGGGTGGCGAAAGTTTCCGCGTCGGGCTGCGCCATTGTGCCACGATGTCCCTGTGCAGGTTGATGGTGGATAACGGATGCCTAAATACTGATAAATCAAGTGCAGAGTAAAAGATCATGCAGAAAACGATTCTTGCTGGTTCGGCAGCGGTCGCCGCCGCCGCGGGCCTCCTTGGTGCCTATCTGGTCTATTCCGACGAACCGTTCGCACAGGATGATCAGTTCGCCCAGTGCCGCGAGACCACAGTCGGAGGCGCAGATATCGGCGGGCCCTTCGAGCTGGTCGACGAGGAAGGGCGCACCGTCACGGAAGACGACGTGATAACCGGCCCGACGCTGCTCTATTTCGGCTACACTTTCTGCCCCGATATCTGCCCGACAGATAACATGCGAAACGCCATGGCGGTTGAGACTCTCGACGAACGCGGCCTTCACGTAAAGCCGGTCTTCGTCTCGATCGACCCCGAGCGCGACACGCCCGAGCGGCTGGCGGATTTCACCGATGCATTTCACGAGCGGATGCTGGGCCTTACGGGCACGCCCGAGCAGGTTCGCGCGGCGTCGCAGGCCTATAAGACCTACTTCCAGAAGGAAGACACCGAGGATGACTATTACCTCGTGGATCATACCACGATGTCTTACCTAGTGTTGCCCGACGCGGGTTTCGTCGAGTTCTATCGCCGCGACGCCACACCCGATGAGATGGCCGACAGCATCGCCTGTTTTGCCGACGCGGCGACAGGCTAGAGTTTTAACCAGCGCATGCTAGGTTGTGGCACATGAAATAGATTTCACCGGAGACCGCAATCATGGACCCAGCGCAGATCGGCGACGACCCGTCACTCCTGATCGTGGATGACGACGAGGCATTCCTCAGGCGCCTTGCCAAGGCGATGGAGAAGCGCGGCTTTTCCGTGGAAACAGCCGAGAGCGTTGCCGGGGGCACCGCCATCGCCAAGGCCCGCCCGCCGGCCTATGCCGTCGTCGACCTCCGGCTGGAAGACGGCAACGGGCTGGACGTGGTCGAGCTTCTGCGCGAGCAGCGCCCCGACAGCCGCATCGTGGTTCTCACCGGCTACGGGGCCATTGCCACCGCCGTTGCCGCGGTCAAGATGGGGGCGACCGATTACATGTCCAAACCGGCCGACGCCCGGGATGTGACCAACGCCCTGCTGTCCACCTCGGACGAATTGCCGCCGCCGCCCGACAACCCCATGAGCGCGGATCGTGTGCGCTGGGAACATATCCAGCGGGTCTACGAACTCTGCGATCGCAACGTCAGTGAAACCGCCCGGCGGCTCAACATGCACCGCCGCACGCTGCAACGCATCCTCGCCAAGCGCAGCCCGCACTGACTATACGGCCCTTGCCTGCCGCGTGATCCAGCGCACGAAGGACTCGCGCGGGGCCGAGATGATGCCCGGCCGCGTCAGGACGTGATACGCGACTTCGCTGTCCGTTTCCCGGAACAGGGCCCGCAGCCGCCCGGCCCTCACCTCGTCTTCGACCAGCGGCGCGGGAAGGATCGCAACCCCCAGCCCGGCGCGCGCCGCTTCCCTTGACAGCTGCGCCGTGGCGAAGATCTTGATCTTCTCCTGTTCCGGTTCGATGCCATGGGTCGCCACCCAGAGCCGCTCTTCCGAGGTCTGACCATCCATCAGCCAGGTCACGCCCCGCAACTGCGACAGCTCCGCCACGGCATCTCCCGGCACGTGGCCCGGCGCGGCCACCGCGACGTGGCCCGCCGGGATCAGCGCCAGTGACTCGACCCCTGTCCAGCCGCCGCGCCCGTACCGGATCGCCACGTCAATCCCGTCGGCGCGCAGGTCCACCAGGCCGACACCGGGGATGATCTCGACGTCCAGATCGGGATGCTCGGCCCAGAACCCGCCGATCCGCGGCATCAGCCAGTTGGCCGCGAAGGACGGGGTGACGGCAATGCGCAGCGGCCGTTGCGCCGCCTTGTCCAGCAGGTCGTCCGTGGCCGACCCGATCAGCCCGAAGGCCTCGGCCAGCGCCATGGCCAGGCGATGCCCGTCGGCCGTGGTCACCATGCTGCGGCCCTGCCGCTGCATCAGGAGCGTGTCGAAATGTGTCTCCAGCGCGCGCACGTGTTGGGCCACGGCGGCATGGGTCACGTTCAGGTCCCGCGCGGCGGCGGAAAAACTGCCCAGCCGCGCCGATGCCTCGAAGGCCCGCAATGCCGTGAGTGAGGGAACGTCACGCCAGTCCATATGAAATATCAACTAACATCTGAAAAATGTTCCTGACTTTCCAAGAGCGCTATTCGCTCATATATCAGGCTTACCAGGTCAGCGAAAGGAGTGCCACATGTTCAATATTCTTGCAGAAAGCCTGTTCACCGCGAGCCGCCGGACCGTCGGCCACAAGCCGCGCCCCGCCGAAAAGCGGATCTTTGGCCCGGGCGGCCGCACGACGGCACCGACAGCGATCCACCGCACGGCCCCGAGCAGCGGAAATCGCTGAAGCGCGGCGCGCGGGCCGCCGGTCTCCGTGGCGGTCCGCGCACTCAGAGGTGCGACATCAACGCGGCATGCCGGGCGGTGAAATCGGCACGAACGCGGGTCGGTGGTCGCAGGCGGATCGCGAACGTGTCGGCCAACGCCGGATCGATCCGCCCGAAATGGGTGGTCGCCTCCCGCTGCGAGAACCCGGCGATCCGCGTGGCTTCCAGCCAGGCGCTGATCCGGTCGGCCTTCTTGATTTTCTTCTTCACGGTCGCCGGCAAAACGGCCGGAAGCCCGAACCGGATGTGGATCGCGGCTTGCAACCGCGCGTCCAGATCGCCGTAGCCCTGCCCGATCGCCGCCTTGACCGGCGATATCATGTCGCCGATCACGTATTCCGGGGCATCGTGCAGCAGCGCGGCCAAGTGCCATTTCACCGGGGCCCGCGGGTCCAACCGGCCGAATATCTCTTCCACCAAAAGGGAATGCTCGGCCACCGAATAGGCGAAGTCGCCCTCGGTCTGGCCATTCCAGCGCGCAACGAAGGCCAGCCCGTGGGCGATGTCCTCGATCTCTATATCCATCGGCGTCGGGTCGAGCAGGTCGAGCCTGCGACCTGAAAGCATGCGTTGCCAGGCGCGCGGTTGTCTCAAGGCCACCTCCGGAGTATGTCGAACACTTGCCCGCGTCGCCGCGGTTTTGCAAGACGGCCGCGCGGTCCGCGTTGCCGATCCCGCGGCCCAGTGCTAAAGGCCCTGTAAAGCATACCAGCAGGGAGCACCGCCATGGCCGCGGATTATATCGTGAAGGACATTT
>NZ_MSIT01000019.1 GCF_002094885.1 Salibaculum halophilum | reverse complement strand
TATTTTCTTGCAAGTAGCTAATATCGTTCGACTTTCTGTCCGGTTGGATGGTCAAGGTACGAAACGCGGTACATTTTGGCGCTTGGGCTGTGCCGCGTGGTCGGAGCCTAGCGGATTGCGGGGATCGAGTCAGCGGGCGTGTCGGGCCGGACGTGTCCATGGGTCTTGCCGTTTCGGTATATGATGATCCTGGTTGTCCCGCCGCCGTTGGGTGCGGCGGGGGTTGGGTGTTTGGTCTTTGGTTTTTCAAATCTTGCGCGCGCAGGGCCTGCGGCCCTGTCGCGGGGGGCTCCGGACGGGTGTCCGGAGCCTTTCGGGTTGGTGGGTTGGTTGGGGGCGTGTCCGGCGCGGGGCGTCATGTCCCGGACGGGGCTTGAGTGGTGCGTTCATTGGCATCAACACAATCTGCGCTCTCCGTGGTCCTGTCCGGGGTCACCTGATCGAGAAGGTCCGCCAGATCTTCGGCGTGAAGCTCCCTCGTATCGGTGAGGGCCTCGGCGATGCGCTCCAGCGCGGCGCGGCGACGGCTCAGGGCCGCGCGCGTCTCGGCCTCGGCTGTCCGGAGGGTGTCCTCGATCCGTTTCCGGGACTGCTGCGCGAGCAGCCGTGTGGTGATGTCCGGCGAGTGCCAGGTCAGGGTGTCCCCGAGGCCGAGGCGCATCTCGGCGTCGGTCAGGAGCTGCGTGGCCATGGCGAGGTCGCTCTCCGCGCCGCCGCCCGCGCCGCTCGAGACCTCCTCAAAAACAACCGCTTCGGCCGCGCGTCCGCCGAGGAAGGTCCGGACGAGCGCATCGATGCGCGCGCGGGTCAGGAAATCAGGCTTGGGCCGCTCGACCGCCCCGCCACTGGCCCGGAGAGTGGCCCGCTGCGCGGCGGGCGCGCCGAAGAGGTGTCCGGCAAGCAGATGTCCGGCTTCGTGCACCGCCACGCGGCGCAACGTGTCCGGGTCCGGCGCGGGGGCGAGGTCAGCCGCCGCGGCGTCGAGGTCGCCGGGCGCGAGGGCGGCCCCGCGGCGGCGTGCGCGGGTGCGCGCGGCGCGGACAAGGGCCGTGATCTCCGCGCCGCTCTGCCCGAGAAGCTGGTCCGTCAACCCGGCGAGATCCTGCGCGGGGAGGTCTGGACTGGCACCGGCGAGGAGGGCCTGCACGCCGTCGCGGTCGGGGGGCGCGACGGGGATGTGCCGGTCGAACCGGCCCGCGCGCCGGATCGCGGGGTCGACGGTGTCCGGGTGATTTGTCGCGGCGAGCACGATCACGCCCTCGGTCTTCATCAGGCGGTCGAGCTGGGTCAGCAGGCCGGTCACGATACCGATCATGTAGCCATTGTGGCTCTGGCCGCGGGCGTGGAAAGCGTCGATCTCGTCGATGAAGAAGACGCTTGGCACTTGGGTGCAGGCGCGGGTGACGGCCTCCGTGAGGCCCTTAAGCATGTCGCCTTGATGCCCGCGCCGCTGATTGTCGGCATAGCTCGTGGCGATCAGTGGCACCCCCGCAGAGCCGGCCAGCGCTTCGGAAAGCATCGTCTTGCCGTTGCCGGGCGGGCCGTAAAGCAGGAAGGACCGGGTGACTTGCGCCCAGTCCAGGGCACCGGCGCGCCAGTCTGCGAGGTCCGCGCAAAGGTCTTCGAGCGCCTGTCGGGCCACGGGTTGGCCATGGACATCTTCGAGCGTGACCTGTCCGGTCGGCGTGTCCGGCGTGGTCAACCGGGCAAGCTCGGCCTGTGCCGCGTCGATGTCGGGCGCGGCAAAGATGGCGGCGAGGTCGAGGTCCGACAGCCCTGCGGCGTCGGCGTCGGACAGGTCCAGCGCGGGTGCCGTGACGTCATGGATCTCGGACAGCAACGCGCGCAGCATCGCGGCGCTGATCGGCCTGAGTGGCAGCGTCAGGGCGACGCGGCGGCGCAGCTTGTCCGGCAGCGGCATTCCCGGCTGCAGGATGGCGATCACGCCGAGCCCTCTGAGAAGGGCGCGCTCGATCTTGGTATGCGTCATCTCGGCGTCGACGCCTTTGCCCGTTCCTGCCTGTTCGACCACCCTCGGCTTTTGCACACCGGCGGTGGCACCGGCGTCGATCATGGCGTTAACGATTTTCTCAACCCGCTCGCGGGCCGCGGCATCGGGCGCTTCGATGACGTGCAGCACACCCGGCGGTGGGATCATCCCCGGGCTGCCAGCCGAGGCGTGCGCCGCGCCGAGCTGCAGCGTCGTCACGGCGCTCAGCGCGCTGGCGACCTCCACCGGGCCGCCGTCCGGGATCTCGGGCAGCGGGTCGTCGAAGACATCGCCGTAGAGGTCGTCGATATCCGCCCGCGCGGGCGCGGCGCGGCGCAGCTGCGCGATGGCGTCGTCGAGGCCGGGAAGGTTGTGGTGTTTCGGTGTCTCGGACATGGGAAATCCTCTTGAAGTCTCGCATGGCGGGGCCGGCCCGGGCGCGCCATCACGCGCCGGATCGGGTGGATTGAAGATGCGGGAAGCTCAGGCGGCGGCGGTTCCTGGCGTCGTGTCCGGAGCCGGGTCCGGGACGGCGTCGGCAAGCCCGAGCGCGTTCAGGGCGGTGTCGAAGCTCGCCCGGGGCTGTCGCCGCAGGCGGGGTATCTCAGCAGCTGAGACGACGTGCGACGGCCGCCACTCGGCAGTGAACTTCACGACAAATTCCGGAAGCGCTACCAGCGCGAGCACGTCGAAATCGCCGGGATCGTACGGCCGCGTTCCGACAGGGCCGCGCTGATAGCCCCGACGCACGTTGAAGACGTAGCCGCCCGCGCCCAGCACATGCCGGGTCTTGATCTGAACGCGCAGAAGACGTTGATCCAACCAGACGATGCGGTCGAACTGTTCATGCTCCGGGGTGGGGATCGCGCGCTCGCCGAACATCGCGAGAACGCAATCGACCAGGTGCTCCCCGGCGAGGCCGAGAATCTTCGCATGCGTACAGAGATCATCCGGGAGGACGTCGGGGTAGCGGGAAAGTGCGGTGCGGGCGATGCGCGCTTCGGTGGGGCGCTCCGGCAGGTGGAAGCCGGGCAACGGCAGTTGCTGGGGCATGTCACGCCTCCGTGTTCGTGGGAAAAGAGCGCGGGCCGGACCTGCCGACCCGCAGAAGAACAAGGTGTGTGACGTCAGGCCGGGACCGGCGCGAAATCCGTTTCCGGAAAGACGAAAAGACCGTCGCCGCCGAACTCGCGAAGGCTTGCAAGATCATCGAAGTGACTGAAAAAGCTCTGCGACAACCGCTTGGTCAGCCGCGCGGCAGACGACTGCCCGTCGATCGCGAAGATGTCGCGGTGCCGGACCGTCGACTGATGGAAATGCTGCCGGTCTCCGTCGTCCTCGAACGTGAGCATCACATGGAGAACGTGCGCCAGCCGCCGCAGCGCGCGATCTTCGGGCCTGTAATCCGGCGCGACCAGCACGTCGCCGACAGTTTCGCACAGCGCTTCGCGCGCCGCTTCCGCGTTTGCCAGGCGTTTCCGGAACGCCTCGGACAGGATATCGATGCCGGGTGCATCCACCGACTGCTCGTGCGCGACAAATGACTCGAGCTGCGCCAGAAGGTGGTTGAATGCCCGGGAAACGGGCGTGTGCGCCGGCGCGCAGCCTTTCGCCGGATGGAGGGCAGTGGTATCGATCGCCGTAGCCATGATGATCTCCTATTCAGATCGTGATGGTTAGAGCGCGGGCAAGAGGGTCGGATCTCTTGCCCCGCTCGCCAATTTATGATATCGAAAATAAGAAAAATCAAGGGGCGGTCATGAAAAAAGGTGTGGGCAGGCCAAAATCCGACACGGAAGGCGTGATGGTGAGGCTTCCGCGCGAGATGATACGACAGCTTGACGAAGTCCGTCGCAACGAGGACGACATACCGACCAGGCCGGAGATGATCCGGCGTATTCTGGCGGACTGGCTCGACAGAAACCCACCTGAATCGTGAGGCCGTTCTGACCGACATTATCCGACATGGTTACACGCTGTCGGAACGGGATTATTGGTTTTTGTCAGTACCTTCCGACGTTTCCGACATATCCGACACGACATCGTCAAGAATGCGGCGGCGCAGCTTGTAGCCCCGGCTCTCACCCGTCACGCCCTGCGGCATGCGCGCTTTTATGTTCCGCCCGTCTCCAAACTCCAGAAGCCCGCGGCGCTGAAGGGCTTGCGCGGCACGCTTCGGACACTCTCCATCGTGGATGTGCTCCCATATCTGCGTGGGTAAAAAGATGTGATCACCCTTCGCGTACGCTGATGGCTCCGGAATTGACTGTGCCGTATCCAGATCGTGAATCCGGTCACGGTTCTCGAACAAGAAAACCTGCACGCGCAAGACAGCCTGTTCCTCCAGACGATCGTGGTGCTGGCCCCGGTTTTCGAGCCAGAGCCCGAAGGTCTCCAGCGCAGCCTCCATCGCATCACCCTTGTTCCAGTTAGAGATGTGATAATGCGTTGACAGCTCGCCGGCCGCTGCAATCAGCGCGAACCGCTTCCTGGCCCGGCCCGGCACGCCCGACCCTGTGCGCGGATGCCGTCCCTCGGCCTTGCTGATGAACCGTTCCATCAGCTGTCGCGCCTTGAGCCGTGCGCGCTCGGGCTCGTTCAGGACGGCGGCGACAAACGCCGGGCCGGCGTGACCGTAGTGCGCTGCCGCGGCATCGCGCAAAGCGTCACTGAAGACCCGGCCATCTTCGCAGTCATGAAGATCGTCGAACGCGCCGAATGTCTGTTGATCCGCCTCGATGTCCAAAGCGCGAACAGCCTGCCCGGCTTGTGCAGTCCGCCCGGCCTCCTGCAGTTTCTGCCGCAAGCTGATCTCGCCGCTGGACAACATCATCAGCTGCCAGTGCGCCGCTTGCCCGAGCTGTCCGTTCGACTTCGACCGTGCTTTTCCCTGACCGTTTCCAAGCATGTAAATGGCAGCGTCTGCCGCTCGTCCATCGACTTCGGCCAGCTCGTCGAGGCAAAGCAGCATGCTGTTCGCGCGCTCTGCTGTGCCTTCCAACCCATTGTCGGTCGCCCTCCAGCGCCTGACGCCTTCGGGTGCCCACCATATTGACGCGGCTGCCGCGAGCAACGTGGACTTGCCAGACGAGGAGCCGCCACGGAAATGCAGCATGCCGTTTTCAAGACCCAATGGTTCGACCAGCGGACCAGCGAATGCAGTCGAGAGCGCGACCATGAGCAGTGGGTTCCCCCGCGCACGCGCCGCGATTTCATCGCGCCAGCTGTAGAGCGTACCGCGCGCAGGAGGTGCACGAAGATCATCCGGGCCAGTGTAAATGACGTTCTCCGATCCTTTCGTGACCCCATCGGGCAGCACGAATGCTTCGGTGCCGGCAAGCCAGCCGCGCCGATGGGTGATCGTGAAGCGCGCCGCAGGACGCCATTTGTAAAGGCATTTTGCGAGCGCCTGTTGCCCGGTCAGCTCGACATCGAACCCTTCGTCGATCAGATCGCGGATGACGCGGCTTCGGGCCCCGACGATGTCGCTGGCGCGTATGACCCGTCGAAGCCGTCGGTTGTCGATGGTGATGAACTCGACCACCCGACCATACTCCCGCCCGTGTACGTCGTGTGTGACGCCGATAACCGATATCCAGCCGCAAAGTCGTTGCAGCTCGATCTCGCCATCCCGTGTGATCCGCTCCGCGTACAGACACCGTGCACCAAGACGGAATCCCTCCGGCGGGTAATTTAGCGAGATGGGCGCGCCGTCGGCAACAAGGCTAAGGCTTGGCATGTGTCTTCCTCCGTTCCGGACCGCGTGGATCAGATGACCCGCGCTTCACACAAGATAATGTGTCCGAACGAAAGAATCGTTGGTGATGTTGTCCGGGATTTCGATAGCGCGCGCTTTTTTGTGGATAACTACTCCGTGGCCCAGTTCTTCCCAGAATAACCCGCAACGCTGTCCGGAGTGAGCCTGCCGTCCGAGCCAGACCTCGCCTCAGTCCCGAAGGTCTCGCGCCACCTCTGCATCTTTGCTTGTCCATGAACACTTTTCGTGGTGCATGTCATCCTCCACTGGAGAAAACTCGCGACATCGGAGCCCGTCAACGTCGAACCCTTGTCCGGAATCGGCCCGAAGCGGCCGTTCAACTGGGCCGCCGGCTGTCGCAACCCGGCGCGTCGGAACGGGTATTCGCTGCGGAGTCGCCGGACTTGCGGAACATGACCAGATTGCCGAGCCCGGCGAGCGCCACGCCCAGCATGGACAGCGGGGCCCATTCATATCCCTCGAACAGGCTCGATGCCGTCAGCGCGACGATCGGGAAAAGCACGGTGGCATAGCCGGCCCCGGCGGCGCCGATCCGTCCCGCCAGCACGAGGTAGGCTGTGAAGCCGCCGATGGACCCGACGACGGAAAGATAGAGAAGCGCGCCCCAGTAGAGCCCGCCGGTCGGAATCGCGAGCGGCTGCCCCACTGCGGCGAGGATGCCGAGAAGGCCGAGCGCGCCTATCCCCATGCCCCATGCGTTGGCCGTGACCGGCGTGATGCCCAGCATCGCGTTGCGCCGCGACGCCATGTTGCCCCACGAAAAGAACATGGTTCCGAGCACGGCCCAGCCGACCCCGCGCAGCGCCGCCGGATCGAACGAGACCGCGAGATCGTGCCAGAAGAGGCAGACGAGCCCCGCCACGCCGAGCCCGCCCGCGGCGACGGTCCGCGGGCGGATCCGGTCCCCGAAGAAGACTTGCGCATTGATCGCGTTGAAGATCGACGCCAGCGAGAAGATCACCGCGACCAGACCGGAGGAGATTGTCTCGGTGGCGGTGTAGAGCCCGATGAAGTTGAGGCTGAAGAGGCAGAGCGCCTGGATGACCACGAACCGCCACACCGGCGGCCGCCTCAGCCGCCCCAGGGCGCAAAGCGCGGCCAGCATCAGTACCCCGGCAAGCGCGAAGCGATAGAAGATCGAGACCGCGACCGGGGCGTGGCCGACCTGCGCCGCGATGGCGATCCAGGTCGTGCCCCAAATAAGCACGGTGCCGATGAAGAGCAGGGGCGTGTTCATTGGTGCCTCCTGTGACTTGCTCACCCCTCGCGCCCGAAGAGCACCTCGTGCATCGTTCGACCTGGAAACAGGGTGAAGGCGCCGGCGAACATCAGCGGGTCGATGCCGGCGCATTCCGTCGCGCGGCGGTGACCGGCCCGTCATTCCACGGCGGTTGCCGGGGCGTGGCGGCTGCGCCCGTAGAGGAACGCGAGGGCGAGCCCTTCCGCGAGCACCACGAAGACCCAGAAGACAAGCTCCAGCCCCACGAGCATGAGCGGCTCGCGGAACATGTTGAAGGGCGTGTGGAACTCGAAGTAGAGCGCCATCAGCGCCCAGAGCACCACGGCGAAGCGCAGCCCGCGCTGCAGCCGTGTCTGGCCCAGGGCCGGTTCGATCATCATGAAAACCAGCCCGTGTATCGCACCGATACCGGCCGCGTAGGCCATGTAGAGCGGCCCGTTTTCGAACATCAGCGGGCGCGGCGCCATCTCGAAGAGCACGTCGATGACCTTGGCGGACTGGATATCCGGGTCGAACAGGATGGGCGCCCCGAGCTGGAAGAACAGAAGGTTGCTCACGACATTGGCGAGCGTGAAGGCCACGAGCCCGGCGATGGGGGCGCGAAGGATCTTGGGCATGGGTTTGCTCCTTTTCGGATCGGCAGGACCGCCGCTTGCTGTCAGAATGTCAACGCATGTTGACTTTTTCGCACCCATGACGGAGTCGCTTGCCAAAGTCAACAGGCGTTGGCAAATTCTGTCCATGAGCAGAACACTGACGAAGACCCCGAAATCCGAAACGACCCGCCAGGCGATCCTCGCGGCCGCGCAACGGCAGTTCTACGAGAATGGCTACGATGGCGCATCGGTGCGCCGGATCGCCCGCGCGGTGCCGATCGACCCGGCGATGATCATGCGCTACTTCGGGTCAAAGGAGGGGCTGTTCTCGGCGGCTGTCGTGATCGACCTCAAGCTGCCGGACCCGGGCGCCATCCCGCGCGACAGGGCCGGCACCGCCTTCGTCGCGCATTTCCTGAACCTGTGGGAGGGCGAGCGGAGCGCCATCGGCCTGCCGATCCTGTTGCGCTCGGCCGTCTCCAACCAGGACGCGTCGGACAAGATACGCGCGGTCTTCGAAAAGCAGGTCGCGCCGACCGTCGCGGGCCTGACCGATGCCGATGACGCGGACACCCGCGCGGCGCTGATTGTCAGCCAGCTTTTCGGGCTGGCGCTGTGCCGCTACATCCTGAAACTGCCGCCCGTGGCCGAGATGACGCAAGACGAGATCATCGCCCGGATCGGACCCGTGGTGCAGGGCCACCTGTGGCGCGATTGAAACGTCAGCGGTGCGGGCGAGTTGCCATGGCAGCGCCGCCGGTGCCCCCCGGGCGGAATTGCGAATCGGCCCGTTCCCATGTCACCCGACCGCCATGACACAGGACACCGGCGATACCGATCTGATGCCGCTTGTCGCGGTCGGGGCGTCACTCGTGGCCATCGGCACGGCCCTCGGCGCGACATGGCCCGTTCTCGGGGGCTTGGTCCTCGTGGCGGCGGTGACGCTGCTGGTGTTTGCGGTGGTGCGCATGGTGCAACGTCAGAAGGGGCAGACCGCCGGGCGCGCACCCGGACGCGCCGACATCTGGCTGGTGGCGCTTGTTGTCGGCATGATGGCCTCCGGCGGCGGCGCGGCGCTGTCGGTGGTGCATGCGCCGATGGTCGGCCTGGGCCTCGCGCTTGGCGGCGGTGCGCTTTGCGGTGTCGGTGGCTGGCGCATGATCGTCGCGGCCAGCGGGCGCGACTAGGATGCCCTGACAGCACGCGCCAGCCCGGCGCGGGACGATCATGAAACAGGCACCATCCTGGCGGCCGGGCAATTCCTTGCGGGTCATACCCATCGTCACCGCATGACGCGCGCGGCGGGCTGGGTCTGAATGCCTTCGGCCGGCCGCAAGCCGCTTCTGACCTATCCATCTTGCCATGCGCCGGGTCGGGCCATCGACCCCGCGACACGCGAATACGCGGCGCGGGATGCGGCGCCGGTTCGACCCTGGAACGTGGCATATCCCTCGCCCCCCTGCTGACGCGGAGGCCGGTCTTGACAGGATGCGGTCGCGCGCGTAATTTTAACAGTGTTAGATAAAACGAAAGCCGTTACAGGAATGCCGTGATGCAACCGGACCGACGCGACCGCCGGCGCCTCGAGGCCCGCGAAGAGATCAAGGACACCGCCCGTGCGCTTCTGGCCGAACAGGGGGCGGCGGGGTTGTCGCTGCGCGCCATCGCGAAGCGAATGGGCATGACCGCGCCGGGGCTCTATCACTACTTCGGCAGCATCAACGACCTGATCACGGCCCTGATCCTCGACGCCTTCACCCAGCTCGCAGAGGCGGTCGAGAAAGCGGATGCAGACGTCGCCTCGCGAGGCGGGGCGGAGAGACTGGTGGCCGTCGCCCATGCGTGGCGGCGGTGGGCTCTCGATCATCCGATCGACTTCCAGCTCCTCTACGGCAGCCCGATCCCAACCTACGAACAGCCCACCGACACCACCTACCCGGCCGCGCGGCGCAGCTTCCTCGTCACCGCCAGCATCTTCGCGCAGGCGATCGAGTGTGGCGAGATCGACCTGCCGGAGGAATATCGGCGCCTGCCCCCGGAGATCGCGCGGTCGTTCGACGCGCTGACCGGGTTGGAGGGGCACGACCTGCCGCCCCACGCGCTCTATCTGGCCGCGATTTCCTGGGCGCGGCTGCACGGGCACATCATGCTCGAGCTCTTTCACCTCATCCAGCCGGTCATCGGGGATGTCGACGCGCTCTTCGCCCACGAAGTGAACGCGCTCATTCGCCAGGTCGGCTTCACACCAAGCCAATAGGAGGAAACTCATGAAAATTCATGCCATCGAGACAGGCCGCGTCCGCGTCACCGAACGCTGGCGGGAGGGCGAGGGCGACGGAATGCGCCGCCTTCTGAACGCGTGGTTCGACAAGGCGATGACCGACTGGCTGCCGGTCCATGTGTGGGTGATCGAACACCCCGAGGGGCTGATCGTCGTCGATACCGGCATTCCGGCGGATGCCAACAGGCCGCGCTACTTCCCGCCCTTCATGCCGCTCATCCAGCGGGCGGCCGTCTTCGACATCGCGCCGGAAGAGGAGATCGGCCCGCAGATGCGGGCGCGTGGCCTTGCGCCGGAGGACGTGCGCTGGGTGGTCATGACGCACCTGCACCAGGACCATGACGGCGGGCTGCATCATTTCCCGAACGCCGAAGTCCTCGTCTCGCGGGAGGAGTGGACCTTCGCGACCGGGCTCAAGGGCCGCATGAACGGCTACCTCAACCAGCGCTGGCCGCGCGGTTTCGCGCCCACGCCCGTCGACTTCGAGGACGGCCCCCTCGCGCCCTTCCCGCGCCATGCAAGCCTGACCCGTGCGGGCGACGTGACGCTCGTGCCGACGCCGGGCCATTCGCCCGGACACCTCTCCGTGCTGCTGGAGGAGGGCGACACAACCATCATGTTCGCCGGCGACACCTCCTACACCGAGGACCACCTCGTGCGGATGGTGGCCGATGGCATCGGCACCGATCTCGAGGCCGAGATCGAGACGCATCGCAAGATCCTCGCCCATGCCGCACAGCGCCCAACGGTCTACCTGCCCAGCCACGATCCCGATTCCGCGAGGCGCCTGGCCGACCGGGTTACCCTCCAGCCGCACGGCACGGCCCCGGTTCACACTGAAGGCCTTGGAGAGGTGGCATGAAGTTCGCCAACGAGATCGACCTGTCAGTGGCGCGGGACGACGTCTTCGCCTTCGTCGCCGACCAGCGCAACATTCCGCTGTGGAACTACTACGTGGTGGACGTGAGACAGGAGCGCGGCAACGGCCCCGCGGTTGGCGCCCGTTATCACCAAACGCGAAAGACCGACAGCCAAATTACGGAGATCACCCAAATGGCGCCCGGAGAGAGTCTGACCGTGGAAACCGTGGCCGGCACGCCGGTCGTCCGCCGCCACATCGCATTCCGGCAGACCCGGCGCGGCACCCGCATGATCGACTCCTGGAACCTCGCAACCGGATACCCGGCGGCGCTGGAATTCTTCGCCGTCCGCCGGATCAGGCGCGCCGTCGCGGCGAACCTCGAAAAGCTCAAGCATTTGCTCGAAACCGGCGCGGTCGAGCTTCAGGACGGCCGCCGCATCTCGGTCGACAGACACGCCGACGCCCAACGGTCAGGCGCCCGCAGCCCTGAGGACGTATCGCCCGGTCGTCGCGTCCGGGCGTAGCAAGTGCGGGAG
>NZ_MSIT01000018.1 GCF_002094885.1 Salibaculum halophilum | reverse complement strand
CGTCTCTCCCTTGGTCTTGCTGGGACCGCGCCGTTGCCTCCCGCCGGCGGGTCCCTTGTGTCCTGTCTGCGTCGCCCCGGCGGGCGGCGCAAGGCGGCGATCAGATCGCGAGGTACTTGGCGCGCAGCGCCTCGTCGTCCAGAACCTCTTGTGCCGATCCGTCGTAGACGACCTTGCCGATGTCAAGGATCACGGCGCGGTCGGCCAGTTTGAGCGCCGCCACGGCGTTCTGTTCGACGATGACCGTGGTGATGCCCTGGTCGCGGATCATCTCCAGCGTCTTGGCGATTTCCTGGACGATGACCGGGGCCAGGCCCTCGTAGGGCTCATCAAGCAGCAGCACCTTGATGTCGCGGCACAGCGCGCGCGCGATCGACAGCATCTGCTGTTCGCCGCCCGACAGCGTCGTGCCCTCCTGGGCGCGGCGCTCCTTGAGGCGGGGGAAGAGCTCGTAGACCCGCTCGATCGACCAGCCGTGCGGCGGCGCGATCTGCGCCAGTTTGAGGTTCTCCTCGACCGTCAGTCCGGGGATGATGTTGCGATCCTCGGGCACGAGGGCGATTCCGTTCCGGGCGGCCTCGAAGGATTTCATCTCGTGCAGGGGCTGGTGGTCGAGCCAGATTTCCCCGTGCGTCAGCTGGGGGCTGGCCATGCGCGCGATCGTGCGCAGGGTCGAGGTCTTGCCCGCCCCGTTGCGCCCCAGAAGCGCCAGGATTTCGCCCTCGTGGATGTCGAAGCTGACGCCCTGGACGATGTAGCTTTCGCCGTAATAGGCCTGAATGTCCCAGATGCTGAGGTACTTGGGCGCCGTGGCGGCCATGTTGCGGTTCTTGTCGAAGGGCCCCTCGTGGGACAGGTGTTCAACGTGGGTCATCTTGCGGCTCCTCAGACCTGGGCTTCGCCGAGATACGCTTCGCGCACCTTCGGGTGGCCCTTGATGTTGTCGGGCGTGTCCTCGACCAGCGGCGTGCCCTGGGCCAGCACCGTAATCCGGTCGGCCAGGCTGAACACCACGTTCATGTCGTGTTCGATGATGGCCATGGTGACACCGCGGCGATTGCGGATTTCGTTGAGCAGCGCGATCGTGTTCTCGGTGTCGGCGCGGGCCATGCCGGCGGTCGGCTCGTCCAGCAGCAGCAGCTTGGGCTTTTGGACCAGACACATCGCCATTTCCAGGCGCCGCTTGTCGCCGCGCGACAGCGAGCTGGCCAGCATTTCGACCTTGTCGGACATCCTGACCTCGGCCAGCATTTCGCGTGCCCGCTCGATCACCGAGGATTCGCTGAATACGGACTCGATGGCATGCATGCGAAAGGCGCCGTCGCGGTTGGCGAAGACCGGGATCAGCATGTTTTCCAGCACGGTCAGGTCGCCGAAGATCTCGGGCGTCTGGAACACGCGGGAAATGCCCATCTGGTTGATCTCGTGTGGCTTGCGCCCCAGCACCGACTGGCCGTCGAACATGACCGAGCCGCTGTCGGGGATCAGCTTGCCCACCAGGCAGTTGAGCAGCGTGGACTTGCCCGCCCCGTTGGGGCCGATGATGGCGTGGACGGACTGTTCCTGGATGCTCAGGTTCACGTCGCCCAAGGCCTGCAGCCCGCCGAAGCGCTTGTTGACGCCACTGACTTCGAGGATACCCATTGCTCTTTCTCCTTATTCGGCGGGTTTCGTGCCGTCGGCCTCGGCGGCCGCGGAGGGCTGCGGCTTGCGGCGGAACAGGCCGAGGATCTTCTGGCCGCCCTGGAGCAGGCCGCCCGGCAGGAAGATGATGACCAGCATGAACATGATGCCCAGCGTCAGGTGCCAGCCCTTGCCCACGAAGGGATAGACCAGCGAGACCATGACATCCTCGAACCCGTCGGGCAGGACGGCGAACCATTGGTGCAGGATGTCCTTGTTGATCTTCGAGATGATGTTCTCGAAATACTTGATGAAGCCCGCGCCCAGCACCGGCCCCAGCAGGGTGCCCGCACCGCCCAGCACGGTCATGATGACGACCTCGCCGCTGGCGGTCCAGAACATGCGCTCCGGGCCGACCTGCGTGTCCATGGCCACCATCAGCCCGCCGGCCAGGCCCGCGTACATCCCCGAGATGACGAAGGCCGCCAGGGTGTAGGGCTTGGGGCTCAGCCCGGTGTAGTTCATGCGCTGCTGGTTGGACTTGACCGCCCGCAGCATCATGCCGAAGGGCGAGCGGAAGATGCGGATCGACAGGTAGAAGGCGATGAGCATGGCCACCGCGGCAATGTAGTAGCCCAGGTTGAAGGTGAAGGCCCAGCCGCCCAGCACCAGCTCCTGACTGGCCCCCATGTCGAGCCCGAGGAAGCTGGCCCGGCCGATCTCGCCCTCGGGCACGTTGCTCAGCAGCGGCGAGTCGGTGTTCTTGATCTGCAGGCCGGTCTCGCCACCTGTCAGCGGGGTCAGAACCGAGTAGGCCAGCGCGTAGGACATCTGCGCGAAGGCCAGCGTCAGGATCGAGAAATAGATGCCCGAGCGGCGCAGCGAGATGAACCCGACCAGCATCGCGAAGGCCCCGGCCACCAGGATGGCGAAGACGATCGCGGGGACGACATCGAGCGCAAAGAGCTTGAGCGACCAGATCGCGGCGTAGGAGCCGACCCCGAGGAAGGCGGCGTGCCCGAAGGACAGGTAGCCGGTCAGCCCGAACAGGATGTTGAAGCCGATGGCGAAGATCCCGAAGATCACGAAGCGCTGCATCAGGTCCGGGTAGCCGGCGTTGAACTGTGCCATGCCGGACTCGACCGGGAAGGGGTTGAGGATGAAGGGCGCCAGCAGGGTCAGCCCCATGACGACCAGGAAAAGGGTCGTGTCGGTCTTTTTCAGTCCAAGCATGGCTTAGTCCTCCATCACGCCCTTGCGGCCCATAAGGCCCCTCGGACGGGTCAGCAGAATGACGATGGCAACAAGGTAGATGATGATCTGGTTGATGCCCGGAAGCTTGTCGACCATCCACGGCATCGAGGCGAAACTTTCCAGGATTCCCAGCAGGAAGCCGGCCGCCACGGCGCCGGGCAGACTGCCCATGCCGCCGACGACGACCACCACGAAGCTGAGCACCAGAAAGTCCATGCCCATGTGGTAATTGGGGGCGACGATGGGCGCGTACATCACGCCGGCCAGACCCGCCACGGCCGCTGCCAGCCCGAACATGAAGGTAAACCGCTTGTCGATGTCGATGCCCAGCATGCCAACGGTTTCGCGGTCGGCCATGCCGGCGCGGACGACCATGCCGAAGGTGGTGAACTGCAAAAATCCGAAGACGGCGGCGATGATGACACCGGCAAAGAGGAAATAGACCAGCCGCCAGTAGGGATACATGATCGTGCGCGGCTCGAAGCCTAGCCAGGCGCCGAAATCCAGGCTGCCGGCAAAGGCGTCGGGGGCGGGGGTCTGGATCGGATTGGCCCCGAAGAAATACTTGACGACCTCCTGCAGGACGATGGCCAGCGCGAAGGTCACGAGGATCTGGTCGGCGTGCGGGCGCTTGTAGAAGTGCTTGATCAGGCCGCGTTCCATGATGAAGCCGACGCCGATCATCACCGGGATCGCGAAGAGGATCGAGATCGGCACCGCCCAGTCCACGATGGTGGCCCCGGCGGCCTCGCCAAACCAGTCGTAGACGTAAGGTTGATCCCGCGTCAGCGGGTTGCCGAGGAAGTCCGTCTCGCCCGGCACCGCGACCTCGTGACTGGCCGACAGGATGCGCGACATGATCACCGCGCAGAACGAGCCGAGCATGAACAGGGCGCCGTGGGCGAAGTTTACGACACCCAGGGTGCCGAAGATGAGCGTGAGCCCGAGCGCGATGAGCGCGTAGGCCGAGCCCTTGTCGAGCCCGTTGAGTATCTGGACGATGATCTGATCCATGAATCCGGCTGCCTCTTTCAGGAGGGTAGTGAGCCGGGGGCCGCCGACGCTGCTGCGCGGGGCCCCCGGTCAGAGGGTCAGGGTCTGCGGTGGGCGCCGATCAGGCGCCGTTGTTGCAGGTGCCCAGGGTCGCGTCCGCGCCGCCCATCTGCGGGTGGTCGGGCGCGTAGGTGACCTGATCGACCGGGGTGACCTCGACGACCTCGAGCAGGTCGAACTCACTCTGCGGGTTCTCCTTGCCGCGCACGACGAGCACGTCCTTGAAGCACTGGTGATCCTCGGCCCGGTAGAGCGTCGGGCCGTTGCCAAGACCGTCGAACTCGAAGCCTTCCAGCGCCTCGCCCACGGCGCAGGGTGCGAAGCTGCCCGCACGGGTGACCGCGTCGGCGTAAAGCAGCGTCTGCACGTAGCAGGTGTGCGCGGCCTGGCTGGGCGGGAAGCCGTACTTCTCGCCGAAGGAGCGCACGAAGGCTTGGCTGCCCTCGTCCTGCAGCGACCAGTGCCAGTTGGTCGAGCCGTAGATGCCCTTGACGTTGGCCCCGGCCCCGCTGGCCATCAGACGCGAGTAGAGCGGCACGACGATCTCGAAGTTCTTGCCGTTGGCTTCCGCCTCGCGCAGGCCGAACTGCACCGCGTTGGTCAGCGAGTTGACCATGTTGCCACCGTAGTGGTTGAGCACCAGCACGTCGGCGCCGGAGTTGAGCACCGGCGAGATGTAGGAGCTGAAGTCGGTTTGCGTCAGCGGCGTCTTGACGGCGTTGACGGTTTCCCAGCCCATGGCCTCGGTCGAGGAGCGCACGGCCTCTTCGGTGGTGTAGCCCCAGTTGTAGTCGGCGGTCAGGTGATAGGCCTTGCGGTCGGTGCCATACTCGGACGCAAGCACCGGCGCCAGCGCGGCGCCAGACATGTAGGAGTTGAAGAAGTGGCGGAAACCGTTGGCCTTGCGGTCCTTGCCGGTGGTGTCGTTGGAGTGCGTCAGGCCGGCCATGAAGATGATGCCCGCCTCCTGGCAGAGCGCCTGCACCGCCACGGCGACGCCCGAGGACGAGCCGCCGGTGATCATCACCGCGCCGTCCTTCTCGATCATCGACCGGGCCGAGGCGCGGGCGGCGTCGGACTTGGTCTGGGTGTCGCCGGTGACGTATTCCACCTTCTTGCCCATGATGCCCGTACCGTCCAGCGCCTGGGACGAGAAGGTGTTCAGCATGCCGCCGTCACCTTCGCCGTTCAGGTGCTCGACCGCCAGTTCGTAGGCGCGCAGCTCGTCGGCGCCCTCGTCGGCGTAGGGGCCGCTCTGGGGCACGTTGAAGCCGAGCGTCACGGTATCGCCCGTGGGCGCGTTGGTAAAGCCGCTGTCCTGGGCGCGCAGGTAGGTGGGCAGAGTCAGCCCGGCCCCGGCAACGGCCCCGGTCTTGAGCACACCACGGCGCGTGAAGTTCGATTTGGACATTGATATCCTCCCTTTGTGAGACATGCCCCGGGCCTCCTCGCCCGGAACACGAGACGCAAAACTGCGTGGCAGTAGTAGACTCCGGGAAAGAAAACTACTCAACAAGGGTTCCCGGCGACACATCTTTTTTGTAAAACTATCCACGCGGCGGTGCAAAATCCTGTAAAGGGATTTTCTCGCACCCGCAGAAACCCGATGGAATCGTTAACGGAATTTCCATGCCCGAGCGTCAACTGACCGGCACCCGCCTGCGCAATCGGCGGATCGACCGCGGGATGAAGCAATCGGCCCTGGCCGAGGCGGTGGGAATCTCGCCCTCCTACCTCAATCTGATCGAGCACAACCGCCGCAGAATCGGCGGCAAGCTGCTGTCGGACCTCGCCCGCGAGCTGGCCGTCGACCCCGAAATGCTGGTCGAGGGCACCGCCAGCGCGGTGCGCGTGCCCCTGCAGGAGGCCGCCGCCGAGTTCCGCTCGGCCGCCCCCGAGGAGGACCGGCTCGACGAACTGGTCGCGCGCTTTCCCGGCTGGGCGGCGCTGATCGGCGCCCAACAGGACCGCATCGCCCAGCTGGAAGCCCGCGTTCAGCGCATGACCGATCGTCTGACCCACGATCCCCAGGTGGCCAGCGCCCTGCACGAGGTCATCTCGACGGTGACGGCGATCCGGTCCACCGCCTCGATCCTCAACGAGTCCGAGGGGCTCGACCGCGATTGGCAGGCCCGCTTTCACCGCAATCTCGACACCGACAGCCTGCGCCTGTCGGAAAGCAGCCAGGCGCTGATGGGCTATCTGGACATGAACGCCGACGCCGCAGCGCAGGTGCAGTCGCCGCTGGAGATCGCCGAGGCCGAGATGGCCGCGCGCGGCTATGCCTACCCCGAGCTGGAACAGGGCCGGGCCAGCCCCGAGGAGCTGAGCGCCGAGTTGCCCGACCCGCGGGCGCGCCAGATCCTGCGCAACTGGCTGACGATATTCGCCGAGGACGCGCGGCACCTGCCCGCCGAGGCCTTTTCGCCGGCCGCGCGCCGGGTCGGTCACGACCCGCTGCGCCTTGCACGGCTCTTCGAGCAGCCGCTCGACCGCATTTTCCGCCGGCTGGCCGCGCTGCCCGAGGAAGACGGCCACCCGGTGACGGGCCTTGCCGTCTGCGACCAGGCCGGGGTGGTGGTGTTCCAGAAACCGGTGATGGAGTTTCACCTGCCGCGCTCGGGGGCGGGCTGTCCATTCTGGCCGGTGTTCCAGGCGCTGACCCAGCCCGGCCGGCCGGTGCGGCGGCGGGTCGGCCTGCCCGGGTCGGCGGGCACGGTGTTTGACTGTGCCGCCGTGGCGCGGGATTTCGGCCCGCCCAGCTTCGAGGGGCCGACGCAGGTCGTGGCCACCATGCTGGTCCGCCCGGCCAGCGCCGAGACGGGCGAGACCCCCGGCCGCGTCGGCCCCGGCTGCCGGGTCTGCCCGGTAGAGGGCTGCAGCGCTCGGCGCCAGCCCAGCCTGCTGCAGGAGCCGGGATAGCGCCGCGTTGCGGCACGCCATTGGGTTTTGACGTGGCCCGGAAAGGGTGTGATAAAAGGCCACTTTCCTTGGGAGGGGAAAGGGTGAGGGAGGACGCCGAATGGGCCGACGTGTCCTGTTGATCGAGGATGAGCCGAACATCATCGAGGCGATCAGCTTCATCCTGTCCAAGGATGGCTGGACCGTTCACACCCATGCCGACGGCGAGACGGCCGTCGACCGGGTGCGGGACGGGGCGCCGGACCTGGTGATCCTGGACGTGATGCTGCCCGGGCGCAGCGGCTTCGACATCCTGCGCGACCTGCGCGAGGGCGCCGAGGCCGCCGCCGACCTGCCGATCCTGATGCTGACGGCCCGCGGTCAGCAGCGCGACCGCGACATGGCCGAGCAACTGGGCGCGACCCGCTTCATGACCAAGCCGTTTTCCAACTCCGAGGTGCTCGAGACCGTGCGGGCGCTGGCCGCGCCATGACCGGGGCCGCGCCGGAGGGGCGCCGCCGCGTGGCCTATCTCGAACGCGGCACCTACCGCCAGCGCCGCTATCGCGACGCGGCGCGCATCCTGCCGCTCTTTGCGACCGTGCTGTTCCTGTTGCCGCTGTTCTGGCCCTGGGACGACGCCCCGGGCGTCCGGCCCAGCGTGACGATCGTCTATCTCTTCGGCCTCTGGCTGGTGTTGATCGGGCTGACCGCGCTACTGTCGCGCCGCATCCGCATTGATGCGCCCGAGTCCGAGAATCCCGCGGGTGTCGCGGAGGCGCCCGAGGCATGATCTCGTTCAACCTTCTGATCGCGGTCTCGCTGGGCTATGTGGCCTTTCTGTTCCTCGTCGCCTTTGCCGCGGAGCGTCGGGCCCGGCGTGACCGCGGGCAGTGGCTGCGCAACCCGCTGGTCTACACGCTGTCACTGTCGATCTACTGCACCGCCTGGACCTTCTACGGCGCGGTCGGCTACGCGGCGCGCTCGGGGTTCGAATACCTGACGATCTATCTCGGCCCGACGATCGTCATGATCGGCTGGTGGTGGATCCTGCGCAAGCTGGTGCGCATCGGCAAGACCCAGCGGATCACCTCGGTGGCCGACCTGATCTCGTCGCGCTTCGGCAAGTCCACGGCGCTGGGGGTGCTGGTCACGCTGCTGGCCGTCGCGGGCACGACGCCTTATATCGCGCTTCAATTGCAATCGGTCACGCAGTCGCTGGCGGTCTTCGCTGCGCAGCCCGGATCGGGCTGGGACGCGGGCGAGTTCGAGGGCGCCGCCATCTGGATCGCCGTCGGCCTGGCGCTCTTCACGCTGATCTTCGGCACCCGCAACCTCGACGTCAATGAACGCCACCACGGCGTGGTCATGGCCATCGCCGTCGAGGCGGTGGTCAAGCTTTTCGCGCTGATCGCGGTGGGTGTTTTCGTGGTCTGGGGCATGGCCGGCGGCGTGTCCGAGATGCTCGCCCGCATCGACGCCTCGGCCATCGCCGACTGGCAGCCGGTGCCGCACCGCTGGGTCGGGCTGATCTTCCTGTCCGGGGCGGCCCTGCTGACACTGCCGCGCATGTTCCAGGTCATGGTGGTCGAGAACGCCGACGAAAAGCACCTGGCCACGGCAAGCTGGGCCTTCCCGCTTTACGTTCTGGCCATGAGCCTCTTTGTGGTGCCGATCGCGGTGACGGGCCTGAACCTGCTGCCCGACGCGGCCAACCCCGACCTTTTCGTGCTGACCATCCCGCTGGCCACCGGCAACGAGTCGCTGGCGATCCTGTCGTTCCTCGGGGGGTTCTCCTCGGCGACCTCCATGGTGATCGTGGCGACCATTGCCCTCGCCACCATGGTGTCCAACCACATCATCGCCCCGATCTGGCTGAGTTCGACGCAGACGGGCGCCGCCCTGTCGGGGGACGTGCGCGGGGTCATCGTCATGTCGCGGCGCATCTCGATCGCGGTGATCCTGGCGCTGGGCTACCTCTATTTCCGGCTCTCGGGGGGCGGGGCCGCGCTGGCCTCGATCGGGCTGATCTCCTTTGCCGGGGTGGTACAGGTCCTGCCGGCCATGATCGCGGGCATCTTCTGGCGCGGGGCCAACCGGATTGGCGCCGGCACGGGCATCGTTATCGGCTTTGCCATATGGGCCTGGACGCTGTTCCTGCCCAGTTTCGGCGCCGGCGCGGTGCTCAGCGAGGCCGTCATGGCCGAGGGCCCCTTCGGATGGGGCTGGCTGCAGCCCTACGGGCTTTTCGGGATCACCGGCCTCGATCCGGTCGTGCACACGGTCTTCTGGTCGATGTTCTTCAACACCGGGGCGCTGGTGACGCTCTCGGTGCTGACCTTTCCCAACCCGATCGAGCGGCTGCAGGGCGCGCAGTTCGTCAACGTCTTCGAGAACTCCGCCGGCGCGCGCACCTGGGCCCAGAGCGCAGCGCGCGCCGAAGACCTGCTGATCATGGCGCAACGCATCATCGGCCACGCCGAGGCGCAGGCCATGTTCCGCCAGGAGGCCCGCGCCCAGGGCATCGACGGCTACCTGCCCGAGGTTACCCCCGACCTGATCGGTCGGCTGGAGCGGATGCTGGCCGGGTCGGTTGGCGCAGCGACGGCCCACGCCATGGTGGGGCAGCTGACAGGCTCGGCCGCGGTTTCGGTCGAGGACCTGATCGCAGTGGCCGACGAGACCGCCCAGATCGTGGAATATTCCAACCGGCTGGAGGCCAAGAGCGCCGAACAGGAACGCACCGCCCGCGCCCTGCGCGAGGCCAACGAGAAGCTGACCGCGATCTCGATCCAGAAGGACGCCTTTCTCAGCCAGGTCAGCCACGAATTGCGCACGCCGATGACCTCCATCCGGTCGTTCTCGGAAATCCTGCGCGAGGGCGAGATCGACGCCGAGGCGCGCGCGCGCTTCGCCGGGATCATCCACCAGGAATCGACCCGTCTGACCCGGCTGCTCGACGACTTGCTCGATCTGTCGTATCTGGAAAACGGCCAGGTGCAGCTGGACCTTGGCCGTGGCAGCCTGGCCGATGTGCTCGACCGGGCGGTGATGGCGGCGGGCGTGCCCGGCGACAGGCTGGCGTTGCGGCGCGACAGCGCCAGCGAGCGGGTGCAGATCGAGACCGACCTGGAACGGCTGACCCAGGTCTTCATCAACCTCATCACCAACGCGGCCAAGTATTGCGATGCCGACCGGCCCGAACTGGTCATCCGGGCGCGGGCCGGCGCCGAGACCTGCGAGGTGGATTTCATCGACAACGGCACGCCGCTCGACGCCGAGGCGCAGGTCCTGATCTTCGAGAAGTTCTCGCGCCTGGCCGACGAGGGCAAGGCCGGCGGGGCCGGGCTGGGCCTCGCCATCTGCCGCCAGATCATGGAGAGCCTCGGCGGCGGCATCAGCTATCTGCCGGGGCAGGGTGGTCCGGCGTTTCGCGTGACCCTGCGCCATCGCGCCCGCATGGCCGCGCAGTAGCGCCCGTTAGCCACTTGGTAACCGCACCGCGGCTAGTTTGCCACCGGCCGGGCACGGTACGCCCGGCCCGAGCCGGGCAGAAACGCGGATGAGACAGGCGCGATGACAAGTCACGATGCGGGTGCGACGACGGGGGCAAATCCCGTGCTCGCCCGGATGCTGGGCGGGCCGGATCGCGCCAGGCCCGGGGAGGCCGCCGAAGCGGACCCGGGGCCGGGGCGGGCCTTTCGCGTGGCCCTGTTGCGCGCCGCGGACCGGGCGATCGGCCTGTCCCTGACGGTTCTGGGCCTGTCGGACGATTGTCACGGCCCCGACGCCCTGGTGGCCGACGGCCCCGCGGGCTGGGTTCTTTTCGGCTTGACCGCCCCGGACGAAACCGGCCTTGCGGGCCTTGTCATGCTGGACCCGGCGCTGCGCACCGCCATGATCGAGGTACAGACCATGGGCGTCCTGATGGCGGCGGCCGATACGGAGCGCCCCGTCACCGCGACCGATGCCGTCCTTTCCCGGCCCGTGGCGGCGCGGCTTCTGCAAGAGCTTGACGCGGCCAACCGGCCGGACTTTCCCGCCGGCATGGCGGGCTGGACCCTGCGCGCGTTGCCCGACCTGCGCGCGGCGGAACTGATGTTGCGCGAGACCGACTACCGCATGTGGGAGGCCACCGTTCAGATCGGCGGGACGGACCGGCAAGGGGCGCTCCGCCTCGCGCTTGCGCGCGTCCCCGCGGCGCCCGCGGCCGGCGACGACCCGGGCGGCGCCGACACCGACTGGGCCGAGGGCTTTCGTGCCAACCTGGAGCTTTCGCCCGCCGACCTCGAGGCGGTGCTGGGCCGTCTGACCCTGCCGCTGTCACGGGTCGACGCCTTCGAAATCGGACAGGTGCTGCCGCTGGCGGGGCTGACCCTGGACCGTGTGCAGCTGGAAAGCGCGGGCGCGCGTGTGGCCCGGGTGCGGCTCGGGCAGGTCTCGGGGATGCGGGCGGTCAAGTTCGACCAACCCGCCGCCGAGATGGAAGCGCTGGGCGCCCCACCGCCGCCAGCCGCCGCCGCGGCCATGGCTCCGCCCGAGGCGCCCGCCACGGGCGACAGCGACGGGCTGCGGCACACACCGGCGACAGCGGCGCCCGATGCCCCCGCGACACAGGATGGCACAGAAAGCGCGGCCTCTGACGACCGCGCGCAATCACCACATTGAGGCCGGCATGGCACCGCCCCTGCCGCCGCGGTCAAGGCTGCGGGGCGCCCGCTCAGCGCGCGGCGAAAGCCTCCAATTGGGGCCGCAACGTCGCCAAGTCGTAGCCGGCCTTGCCCGTCGCGTCGAGCACCGCGTCGATGCCCAGCGTCCCCGCGCGCCCGAGCGCCCAGAGCACCGAACACCGCGTGCCGGACGCGCAGTAGGCCAGCACCGGGCCCGGCGCGCCGTCGATGGCCTGCATCTGCCGGTCGATGGTCTCGGGGCCGATAGACGGATGCGTGACCGGGTGATTGACGAAGTCGAGACCTGCCGCGCGCGCGGCGGCTTCGATGACGGCCGCATGATGGCTGGCGGGGATTTCGTGATCGGGGCGGTTGCAGATCACCAGCGCATAGCCCGCCGCGGCGATGCCGGGCAGGTCGGCGGCGTCGATCTGGGGCGAGACGGCGTGGTCGGGGCTGAGCGGGCGTATATCCATACCACGATCTAGGACGGTGCAGGGTGCTGTGTCCAGTCCGGCGTGACATGCATCACTATCTTGAAATATGAAAGCGAGTGGCATATAGTTTCGGAATGGATATGAGTCCCGAAAGAATGCGCGCCATGGATGCCGCCGCCCTCGAGGCCGCGGACGTCCTCAAGGCGTTGTCGAACCCGCAACGCCTGCGGCTGCTTTGTTCGCTTCTGGCGGGGCCGCGCAGCGTTGGCGAACTGGAACAGGCGCTGGGCGCCAGCCAGTCCTACGTGTCAGGTCAGCTTGCGCGCTTGCGCTCGGAAGGGATGGTGCGGGCCGAACGCGACGGTCGGACGATCCATTATTCGCTGGCCGACACCCGCGTGGTGCCCATCATCGAAAGTCTTTACGAGGTCTTCTGCCCCGGCACCTGAAAGCCGCGGCGACGGGGCTTGATGCGCTGCGGCATGCGGTGCCTAATGGGCGCATGACCCAGACATTTTGCAATGACCATCGGGGCGGACCGTGACAACCCGCAGCACGCTCTTCAGGGTGCTCGACGGTGTCGCTGTGATCTCGCTGAACGCGCCGCCGGTCAATGCGCTTTCGGCACCGTTGCGCGCAGCGCTCGCGGACCACATCCGCCGTGTCGATACCGAGGCGCATATCTCCGCCGCCGTGCTGCGGGCCGAAGGGGCGCTGTTCTCGGCCGGGGCCGATATCCGCGAACTGGACGCCGACTGGCAGGATCCGGCACCGCGCGATCTCTGCGATCTGGTTGAGGGCTGTTCGAAACCGGTGATCGCTGCGCTGAACGGCCAGGCGCTGGGCGGCGGGGCCGAGTTGTTTCTGGCCGCCCATTACCGGCTGGCCGAGCCGCGCGCGCGCATAGGATTTCCCGAGGTCACCCTGGGGGTGCTGCCCGGCGCGGGCGGGACCCAGCGCCTGCCGCGGCTGGTCGGCCCCGAGGCAGCCCTCAAGCTGATGGTCAGCGGGCAATCGGTCAGCGCGTCCGATGCCCGGCAGCTTGGGCTGGTGGACGGCCTTGTCGAGGGGGATCTGGCAAGCGGCGCTGTCACCTTCGCGCGCAAGCTGGTGGCCGACGGGACAGGCCCGCGTCCGACCCGGGCGCGGCGCGGGGGCCTGGCCGACGGTCGCGCCTGCCAGGCGCAGGTGGCCAGCGCCCGGCGCGAGATCGCCGACAGCCCGATGTTCGCGCCGCACCTGATCGTCGATTGTGTCGAGGCGGCGTCCTTGCTGCCCGTCGAGGCCGGGCAGGCCTTCGAGCAGGACGCCTTCGACCGCTGCCGCAGCCATCCGCAATCCATCGCTTTGCGGCATGTGTTCCTGGCCGAGCGTCGCGTGGACGCGCGCCTGCTGCACCGTTCGGGCGGCGCCTTCGTGCCGACCGAGCCGGCGGGGGCCGCAGTGGTGACGCGCCTGCGCCGGGCGCTGCACGCTGCGGCCCAGGCCCTGGTCGAGACGCTCGAAATTCCCGCGCCGCAAGTCGACGGGGCCATGGTCGCCCACGGGTTCCGCACCGGGGTCTTCGGCCACAGTACCCCCGGGCCCGACCGCGTGCCGGTGATGCGCCGCCTGATCGCGGCGCTGATTTCCGAGGGGGCTGCGCTCGTGGCCGAGGGGCACCTCGACCGGCCCTCGGACATCGACGCGATGGCGGTGCACGGGCTGGGCTATCCGCGCCGCCAGGGCGGCCCGTGCCGCGCGGCACAGACCATGGGCCTGCTGGCCCTGCGCAACGACATGCGCAGCTGGTCCGGGGACAATCCGATTTGGGCGCCGCCGGCGATGCTGGACGAGGCGGTCAAGCTTGCCGCCGGGTTCGACGCGCTCTGATCCCGGCGCGCCGTCAGGCCAGCAGCACGCCCGTGACGACGCAGGCCAGGCCGAGTACCGAGAGCATGAAGGCCCCGAGGTTCAGCGGCAGCGCCTTCTGGATGCGCGCGCGCAGATCCGCGTCGCTCAGCCCCGCGCGTCGGGCGCGCTGCACCTTGACGATGCTGGCGATGATCCCGGCGAGGCCGACCAGGGACAGGGCGGCACCGATCCAGACGAGGGCTTGCATGACGGGCTCCGGTGTGGCTCGGGCCGGGGCCTAGCGCGGCCGCGCGCCACGCGCAAGCGGAACCCTCTCTTGCGGGGCAGGGCGCGGGCGGCTAGTCAGGGCGCCCGAAGAGGCGCAACCGGCGAGCAGGAAGGTCCCGAGATGAACGATAGCGACGACGTCACCGAGTCCCAGTACAAGATTTCAGCGGGAGAGCTGCGCCAGTTCGTGGAACGCTTCGAGCGGCTGGAAGCCGAGAAGAAGGACATCGCCGACCAACAAAAAGAGGTCATGGCGGAGGCCAAGGGCCGGGGCTATGACACCAAGGCGATGCGCAAGCTGATCGCGATGCGCAAGCGCGAGCCCCAGGAAATCGCCGAGGAGGAGGCGGTGCTGGAGGTCTACAAGGAAGCGTTGGGCATGTGACGCGCCGCGGCGGCGCGTGTCTCATTCATTCGCATTCACCCGCCACACTCTAACCCTCTGATTGCGCATGTCCGGGGAGCCCAAAACCGGTTCCCACATTTGCGCGACATGCTCTAGAACCGGTCCAGCAGGCGCTGCAGGTAGTCGAGTTCCAGATCGGGGCGTTGCTGGTCCGACGACCGGTCGCGCAGTTCCTGCAGCAATTCCTCGGCCCGGCGATAGACGTCCTCGTCGCCCAGCATGGTCTCGTCGCTGCCGTACTGGCCCGAATTGCCCGTCTGGCGGCCCAGCGGATCGCGGCGGCCCGGTTCCGGGCGGCCATCGGCGCGCCCCTGCCGGCTGCCCTGGCCCTGCTGCGGCTGATCCTGCCGGTTTTCGGCCAGCGACTCGCCGAGGTTGCGCATCCCGTCGCGCAATGCGTCCATCGCTTCGGACTGGCGGTCGATGGCCTCGGCCATGTCGTCGCCGCGCAGGGCCTCTTCGGCACCTTCCATGGCGTCCTCGGCCCGGCCGAGCGCCTCGCCCGCGCGATCGGCGGCCTCGCCGCTCAGGCCGGGCAGGGCGTCGCGCAACTGGTTCAGGCCCTCGCGCAGCGCGTTCTGGCGATCAGCGAGCGAGCCTTCGCCGGTGGCTTCACCGCCTCGGCCGCCCTCGCCGGTCCTGCCCTGCCGGCTGGTGTCACCTTGGCCCGTCCCCTGGCCCGGCTGTCCGTTCTGCCCCGGTTGGCCCTGCTGGCCGGGCTGCTGGTCGCCCTGTTGCCCTTGCTGCTGGCCCTGGTTGAACCGGTCCTGCAATTGCCGGAAGGCATCGTCGTTGAGTTGTTGCTGATCGCGCAGCGTCTCGGCCAGGTCCTGCATGGAGCGCTCGCCGGGCGATTGCTGGCCGTCGCCGCCTTCGCCCCGGGTGACGCGCATGTTCTCCATCATCCGGTTGAGCTGGTCCATGAGCTGCTGCGCCTCGGCCATGCGGCCCTCTTCCATCAGCTCCTGGATGCGGTCCATCAGCGCGTCTAGCTCGTTCTGCGTGACCTGGCGGTTTTCCTGCCCGGTGTCGGGCTGGTCGGTGCCGTCCTCGGCCGGCTCCGCGTTCTCGGCGAGCATGCGCATGTAGTCGTCCATGGCCTCGCGCATCTCGTTCATCAGCTCTTGGATTTCCTCGTCCGAGGCGCCGTTGCGCATGGCCTCCGACAGCCGCTCCTGGGCGCGTTCCAGCCGGTCGCGGGCATCGGCGAGCGAGCCTTCCTCGAGCAGCACCGCGAGGTCCCAGAGGGCTTGGGCGATCTCGTCGCGCGCGGCATCCGACAGACCGCCCTCCATCTCGGCCTCAAGGCTGCGCAGGGTGACGCGCAGCCGCAGGTAGCTGGTTTCGTTGTCGAAAATCTCGTCGGGGCGGTAGGAAATCGCGCGCAGGACCCGCGCCACTCGCGGCGCATTGGCCTTGGCCCAGAGCAGGTCGCGGCGCTGTTCGATCACCGCCTTGGCGACGGGCTGGAAAAAGCGCCGCCCCGGAAGTCGCATCTGTTCGGGCGCGCTGGTCCCCGACTGGCCCACCGCGTCCTCGACCGTCAGCGTCAGTGTGACCGGCAGGTTCGCCCAAGGATGCTGCGAGAAATCATCGATCAGGCTTTCCTCGAAATCCGCCCGGTCGCCGGAAATCGGCATGGGCAGGTCCACGACGAGCGGCTCGCGCGGGTCTGGGTCGGCGGCCAGGCCATGGCGACGGTCGATCGCCTCCATGTCCAGCGTGATGCGGGCCTCGCCGGCCAGCACGCCGTGATCGTCCGTCGCCCGGAACGGCTGTGCCATTTCGCCCGAGGCCTCGACCTCGACCGGCCCGGCAAGCGCCACCTCGGGGGCCGCGTCGGGCACCATGGTCACGTCCCAGGTGCCGCCGCGCGCGCCCGATATCGCCAGCGTTCCGGACCGCGTCACCTCGAAGCTTTGCTGGAGCTCGGTAGCCGGTGCCGCCTCGCCCGTCCGTCCCGACACGGATTCCGAGACTGACACCTCGCCCGGCGCGCCGTAAAGCCGCAGGGTGATCAGCGCCCCCTCGGGCGCGCGGATCGTCTCGCCTTCCAGGTCGGCCAGATAAAGCGTCGGCTTGCCGGTGTAGGCGGGCGGCTCGATCCAGCCCTCCCAGGCCGGGCCTGTCGCGATCTGCCCGGTGTCGCCTATGCGAGTTTCGACCACGGTGCCCACCCGCAGCAACGAGCCGAACAGAAGCGCCACGACGAAGACCAAAAGAGCGATGTAGCGCAGGCCGTATGGGTCGGCCCGCGCCAGCCGCAGGTTCGGCGCCACCGCGCGGGCCGCGCGCGTCCGCTCGGCCATGCGCTGCAGGTGCGTGCGCCAGACCGCCTCGGAGGCCGCGTCGCCGGCGCCGATGGCCTGGTCGTCGGCAAGAGCCGAAATGGGGCGACCGGGCAGATGCGCGTCCACCCGCGCGGTGGCCTCGGCCCGGCTCGGCGCGCGGAACCGCCGCAGGCCGCGCCACAGGGCCCAGGCCAGTGCAAGAAGGACAAGCGCCGCAAATCCCCAGGCGGCGGCCTGCGGGACACGGTCCTGCCAGCCCATGACCAGCGGCGCGATGCCCAACAGCCCCACTGTCCAAGCGGGCCAGAAGGCAAATGTCAGACGCTCGCCCCAAAGACCGGCAAGGGTCAGGGTGATGGGGCGTCTCAGGTGCCGTGGGGTCTGCTCTGCGCGGATGGGAGCCTCGCCTGTCTGTCGGGCCGCGCGGACAATACCGCTACAACCAATCAGGAATGGTATCCCGATTCAGCATCTCGTCAAAGGTCGGGCGCCGGCGGATAACCGCGAATTGATCTCCGTCGACCAGAACCTCGGGGATCAGGGGCCGGGCGTTGTATTCGCTGGCCATGACCGCGCCATAGGCCCCGGCCGAGCGGAAGGCGATCAGGTCGCCCTCGGCCAGGCCGGGTAGCATCCGGCCCCGGGCGAAGGTGTCGCCGCTCTCGCAGACGGGGCCGACGATGTCATAGGGGGTCAGGGCCGCGCCTGCCTCGGGTTCGCGCACCGGCACAATGTCGTGCCAGGCGTCGTACATGGCCGGGCGCAGCAGGTCGTTCATCGCCGCATCGGCGATCAGAAAATCGCGCCCCGCGCCGTGCTTGACGTAGGTCACCCCGGCCACCAGCAGGCCGGCGTTGCCCGCGATCAGGCGACCCGGCTCGATCTCGATCTCGCAGCCCAGATGCCCCACAACCTCCCTGACCATCCGCCCGTAGTCCAGCGGCAGCGGCGGCGCCGCGTTCGAGCGCTCGTAGGGAATGCCCAGCCCTCCGCCAAGGTCCAGTCGGCGGATGTCATGGCCATCGGCGCGCAGCGCCTCGGTCAGTTCCACGACCTTCTGATAGGCCAGCCGGAAGGGCTCCAGCTCGGTCAGCTGGCTGCCGATGTGCACGTCGATGCCCACGGCCTCCAGCCCCGGCAGCGCGGCGATCTCGGCATAGACATCGCGGGCGCGGTCCAGCGGGATGCCGAACTTGTCCTCGGCCTTGCCGGTGGAAATCTTGGCATGCGTCTTCGCGTCCACGTCCGGGTTCACCCGAACCGTCACCGGAGCGGTGACGCCGAGCGACACGGCCACCTGCGACAGCGCGCGCATCTCCGGCTCGCTCTCGACGTTGAACTGGCGGATGCCGCCCTCCAGCGCCAGCCGCATCTCGTCGCGGGTCTTGCCGACCCCGGAAAAGACGATCCGGTCGCCGGGTACGCCGGCCGCCCGGGCGCGGCGGTATTCCCCGCCCGAGACGACATCCATGCCCGCGCCTGCATCGCCCAGCAGCTTGATCACCGCCAGGTTGCCCAGCGCCTTCATGGCAAAGCAGACAAGGTGATCGGTGCCCGCCAGCGCCTCGTCGAACAGCCGGTAGTGACGCAGCAGCGTGGCACTGGAATAGACGTAGAACGGCGTACCCACATGGGCCGCGATCTCGGAAACGGCGACATCCTCGGCATGAAGCGCGCCGTCGCGATACAGGAAATGGTCCATCCCGGCTCCTCTCGTTAGTCCTGCGCGCTCCTATCAGGTCTGGGCAAAACCCCAAGGCTTCTTTGGGTCAAAAATACCGCAGCGTGACGGATCGGATGGTGCCACGCTGCCGCGGCGCGCCGCGGCGCCGATACCTAAATGAGAGCGTCGCGGCAGCGACACCGCTCAGTCACGCCGCCAGCGCAGGAAAAGGTAGAGCGGCAACCCGCAGCTCACCCCGATGCAGAAGGTCGCCGGGATCGCGAGCAGACCGGCCCAGCGCCGGTATGTCACGCTTTCCCAGATCACCCATAGCGTCAGGGCCACGGCGGCGATGGTCAGGTCCCAGACCAGCCCCGAGGTCGCGGCATTGGCGTGCCAGGCCTCGACCATGGCCATCAGCGACCAGCCGTTGGCCTGAAACCAGGTGACGAAATACCACATCGGGTGCACCGCGCCCCAGACGGCGAGCGCCAGGAACGCCCAGCGCATCATTGCGCCACCTCGGATGACAGTACGCCGTTGGTCGCGCCCGCGGGTGCAGCGGCGGGCGCGTCCGGGCCCTTGTCGCCCGGGCGTTCCGGCGGGCCATCGGCGCCGCAGGCGGCGGCCCCCAGCAGGGCGATCAGGGCCAGTGTCGGTCTCATGACAGTGCCTCCTTCCAGCGGGCGATCTGCTCGCGGACACGGTTCGGCGCCGTGCCCCCGTAGGACATGCGGCTGCGCACGGAATTGTCCACGCCCAGCACTTCGAAAACCGCCGCGGTGATGCCGGCGTGGCAGTCCTGCATGACCCCTAGCGGCAGGTCGGGCAGGTCGCAGCCGCGCGCCTCGGCCTCGGCCACCAGCGTGCCGGTGACGTGATGCGCCTCGCGGAAGGGCAGGCCCAGCTCGCGAACCAGCCAGTCGGCGAGGTCGGTCGCGGTGGAAAACCCGGCGGCGGCGGCCGCGCGCAGGGCCTCGGGCCGGGCGGTCATGTCGGCCACCATGCCGGCCATGGCCGCCAGCCCCAGCATCAGGGTGTCGGCGGCGTCGAAGACCTGTTCCTTGTCCTCCTGCATGTCCTTGGAATAGGCCAAGGGCAGGCCCTTCATCACCGTCATCAGCGCCACGTTCGCCCCGAAGATGCGCCCGACCTTGGCGCGCAGTAGTTCGGCGGCGTCCGGGTTGCGCTTCTGCGGCATGATCGAACTGCCCGTGGACCACTTGTCGGACATGGCCACGAATCGGAACTGCGCGCTGGACCAGATCACCAGCTCCTCGGCCAGCCGCGACAGGTGCACCGCGCAGATCGACGCGGCCGAGAGGAACTCCAGCGCGAAATCCCGCGCCGAGACCGCGTCGAGCGAATTGGCCATCGGCGCGTCGAAGCCCAGCGCCTCGGCCGTCATCTGCCGGTCGATATCGAAGGGCGTGCCGGCCAGCGCGGCGGCGCCCAGCGGGGATTCGTTCATCCGCTTGCGCGCATCGGCAAAGCGGGCGCGGTCGCGCGCGAACATCTCGACATAGGCCATCATGTGATGACCCCAGGTGACCGGCTGCGCCGTCTGCAGATGGGTAAATCCGGGCATGACCCAGTCGGCCCCCTGTTCGGCCTGGCCCAGCAGCGCCTTTTGCAGCGCGACAAGCCCCGCCTCGGCGGCGTCGCACTGGTCGCGCACCCAGAGGCGGAAATCGACCGCCACCTGGTCGTTGCGGCTGCGCGCGGTGTGCAGCCGGCCCGCCGCGTCGCCGATCAGCTCGGACAAGCGGGCCTCCACGTTCATGTGGATGTCCTCCAGCGCGGTGGAATAGGCGAAATCGCCGCCCTCGATCTCTGACAAGACCGTGAGCAACCCTTCCCGGATCGCCTCGGCGTCCTTTTGTGAGATAATGCCTTGAGCCGCCAACATGGCCGCATGCGCACGAGAGCCGTCAATGTCCTGTTGTGCCAGCCGCTTGTCGAAGCCGATCGAGGCGTTGATCGCCTCCATGACGGCATCCGGGCCGCTGCCGAAGCGGCCGCCCCACATTGCATTCGATCCCGATTTGTCCGACATGAGCCCCCGCAGTCGATAAGGTGATGACATGAAAAAACCGCTGATCCTGACAGCCGCAGCCGCCATCGGCCTTTCTGCCGGGCTATACTTGGCCTTGCAGGGCAGGGAAAGCCCCGTGCCGGCGGCACAGGCGGCCGACTACACCGCGCTGGAAGAGATGCGCGCGGGCGACATGACCAAACTGCAGTTCGCGCAGGCGCCGGGATCGTCCGTCGCCTTCACCGCCGAAGACGGCGGCGAGATGACGCTGGCGGCCTACGAGGGCAAATATGCGCTGGTCAACTTCTGGGCCACCTGGTGCGCGCCCTGCCGCAAGGAGATGCCGCAACTGGCCGAGTTGCAGGACGACTTCGGCGGTGAGGATTTCGAGGTCGTCACCATCGCCACCGGCCGCAACCCGCGCCCGGCGATGGAGTCCTTTTTCGACGAGATCGGCGTCGAAAACCTGCCGTTGCACAGCGACACCAGCAGCGCGCTGGCCCGCGACATGGGCGTGCTGGGCCTGCCCGTCACGGTGATCCTTGACCCGCAGGGCCGGGAAATCGCCCGGCTGCAGGGCGACGCCGACTGGGCCGGCGACGAGGCCAAGGCGATCATCGCGGCGCTGCTGGCCGGGTAGGGCCGCGCCCTCAGGGCGCGATGAAGGTGACACCGGGCATGCGCGCGATGGCCTGGCAATCCTCCTCGTAGGTCTGGGTGAGGAACTGCACGGTCTCGTCGGTCCAGCCGGGCAGGTCGATCTCGTCCTCGACGGCCTCGTCGAGGGCGTGCTTTTCCAGAAACGCCGAAATGATCCGCCGCTTCTGCACCTCGGTCTGGGGGGGATGGGTCTTGAGGTAGGCGACGAAGCGCTTCATGCCCTCGTCGCTCATGATCGACTGCAGCAGGTCGAAGCCGCCATGGATGCGCGTGAGAGGATCCACCCCCGAAATCTCGCGGATCAACTGGGCCCAGAGCAGCGGCGTGTCCTCGTTGCACCACACCGTCAGCGAGGCGCGCGGGATCAGCTCGCGGATCTTGGTGACAAGCTCGGACCAGCGGATGTCGGCCGGGGCCAGCCCGTGCATGAAATCGTTGAAATCCTTGTCGGAAATCGCGCTGAAGACCGCCGGCAGCCAGGTCGCCGGGTTGCGCAGGCCGAGGAATATCTCGATCTCGTCGCTGTGAAAGATCGCGTCCAGCCCGGTAAATTTCTCGTCCCCCAGGCGGTAGAACAGCCCCTTGTCGAAAATGCGCCGGTGCACGCACATGAACTGGTCGTTAGACATGACAAGGCGGTTGCATTCCTCCTCGTCAACGATGGCGTCGAGCAGGATTTCGCGGGTGTCCGGGGCGGGCGGCTGGTCGCCAAGGCCCTGGATCGTCTCGCGCAGCAGGCGGCGATACTTGCTCGGGCCGGGCACCTTTATGCCCTGGGCCGAAAAGGCATCGGCGTTGCGCAGAAGGGACTTGAGGAGGCGATCCTCGTCGGTGCAATTGGCCCCGATGTGATAGGCGATCTGCATCCAGGTTCCTGCCAGTCGTCATGTCTTGCGTTGCACCGCACCATAGGGTGCAATCCTCGGCGCGGAAACCATATTCCGCGCAATCCCCGCGCGCGATCCGGCATTGCCGCCCCGCCCCGAGGCTTGCGCCACGCCCGCACCCGCGCTAGACGATCCCGCGTGCCCCTATAGCTCAGCTGGTAGAGCAACTGATTTGTAATCAGTGGGTCGGGAGTTCGAGTCTCTCTGGGGGCACCACAAAATCAATGACTTAGAAGACATTTGCAACCCGCAGGCCCTGCCATTTTTCGCAGGGGTAACGCTTGGGGTAACAGTCTTGAATCAGCCCCTGCGCAGCGGATCGTTGCTGATCTCGTTGAACCGGTCAGGCAGCGCATTGCGGTCATAGTCCATGATCCCTTCCGATGTGATCTGGACGGCCGCCGCCTCGCTCTGGCGCAGAATGCGCGCTTCCAGGTCGGGTGACAGTGTGACCTCAAGCCTTGAAGCCTGACCAGCCCCCGCGCCCGACAGCATGTCAGCCGTCCTGCGCCGCGACGTGACCTGCGCCGGGCCGGTCACGATCTCCGGGCCGCGCTCGCCCGCGATGGCAAACTTGCCCGAGGGGACCATACCGCCCTTGTCGAGAAAGCCCAGGAAGTTGCCCATGCCCAGCAGGCCCTTTTCGCTTTGGCCCATGCCAAGCGCGGAGCCTATGCCGCTGATGCCGGAGGACAGAAGTTGCTCGCCCAGCCGGGAAAGAACGTCCCCGATCTTCTGCGACCCCGTCGCCAGCCCAGCGACCATATCTCCGAAGCGGTCAGCAACGCGGTTCGCGCCTTCCCCGATGCCTTCAAGGCTGTCCTGTATTGCGCTTGCCCCCTCCGAAACCGCACTTGTGGCTCTGCCGCCGCTGCCGAACACCTCGTTTGTCACGTCGCCAAGGTTGCGGATCGTGTCAGCCGCGTTGTCGCCTTCCACGTTGACATTCGGCAGGGCCAAGGGACCGCCGGTGACTTCGCGCGCCACGCGGTCACGCGCCCGCTCGGCTTCCGCCAAGGCGTCCTCTGCGGCGGCAAGGCGTTCTCTTGCCGCTGCCGCCTGTTCATCCGCTCGCTGGCGCAGTCCTTGCGTGCGCGCCGTGTCGATACTGCTCGCCAATGCCGCCTGTCGCGCCTCGGCAAGTGCGATCTGCGAACGCGCGGCGTCCATTGCCTGTTTGGCTTCCTGGGCCATCGTGTTCGCGAGATTGATCGCCTCTGCGGCGGCTGATGGTGCCGCCGTATCGCTGAAGGTTCCCAGGGCCACGTTGAGGGCCTCTTGCGCCTTCGCGGCGGCGTCTAGGTGCGGCGTTGCAACCTTGGTCTTGTCTCCGAACAGGATCATCCCCGCCGCGACCGTGCCGATGACGGCTGCAATGATCGTCAACGGGCCACCAAGGGCTGCGACAGCAGGTAGGGCCAGCTTCATGCCCCCTATCATCGCCGCTATCCCCTTCGTCACGCCACCAAGCGCAAGCGACACGGGGCCAATGGCGGCGGCAAAGCCCGTGAGTGCGACAGTGATCGTCTTGACCGTTGGCGATAGCTTGGAAAACCATTCTCCGATATCCGCGATCTTCGCCGCGAGGGCCTCAAGCGACGGGGCAAGCGCCACCGTGATCTGATTGGCCAGCCCGCGCGCGACCAGCCCGAGGGCGCTGATTGCATCGTTCGCCCGCTCGATCTTGTCGGTCTCGACCTCGGTGACGGCAACACCGAACCGCTTCAACGTCTGTTCGGCCTGCTCGATCTGGGCAGCGTCCAGCCGGGTCATGGCAATGCCGACGCGCTCTCCGAAAATCTGCGAGCTTACACCGGCCTGTTGCGCCGCCGGGATCAGTTCCGCGATCCGCTGTTGGATCAACTTGATCCGTTCATCCGCCGATAGGTCCGACAAGTCCTCTGCGGCCAGGTTGAGGCGTTCCAGCGCCTCGGCCGCTGGCCCAGTGCCCTGCTCAGCAAGTGAAATGCGCCGGGTCATCCGGGTCAGCGCGCCCTCAAGGTCGCCTTGTGATATCCCGGCAGTATCGGCGGCGCGCGCCAGCACCTGAAGGCTTGCGGTCGTGGTCCCGAGGGACTCGGCCATCTTGCCCTGGGCGTCGATGGTCTGCATCGAGGATCGCACCGCCACCGCGCCGACCGCCGCAAGCGGGGCCGTCACGCGCGCGGACATGGTCTTGCCAAACTTGCTCATGTTGCGGCCCAGCCGGGCCATGCGGCGCTGGACGTTGCCCATGGACGCCTCGGCCCTCTTTGCGCCGCGCTCGAAAGCTGCGGTGTCCAGGCTCAGCATCGCGCGAAGTGCGCCAATCTCAATTGCCATTATTCAAGCTCCTTAATGCGAAGGTTTCGCAAACCTTGCCGTTTGTGAGAGGTGCGTTGTGGCCGCCGGTTTCCGGGTGCGCCTTCGCAACTTTTTGAGGCGGGTGGGGTGCCCGCTCCGGAACCGGCGAACCGGCACGACGCCCGGAGCGGGCTGGCACCGCGCGGCACTCCTACCGCCGTGCCGACTAGCAGGGTCAGGAGACAACGCCTCCCTGCCAGCATCCTCATCATGCCGCCGGATGCTCCAGCAGCTTGATCGCGTTGCTGTCGAGCACGTCGCCGCCCAGGCGATGGTGCGCGTAGAAGCGAATCCAGCCCGGCCGCGTGTAGGGATCGCGCAGCATCCGCATCTGCGTGCGATCCGCGATCAAGTAGCCCGAGCGCCAGTTGCCGAAGGCGACGCTGACATTGCCGGTGCCGATGTCTGGCATGTCCTCGCTTTCCACGACTTGGTAACCCAGAAGTGTGGGCGGGGTGCCGGCGGCCAGCCCATCGTTCCAGAGGTAGCGCCCGGTGCTGTCCTTCAGCGACCGGATCGCGCTTGCCGTGGCCCGGTTCATGATCCACGCCACGTCGCCCGAGCGTTGCCGATACGGGGTGCGCAGCGCGCCCATCAGGTTCACGAGGTCGTCGGCCTCGATGCCTGCGGCGTTCTGCGCGGCCACCGTCTGAAGCGTGCCGAAGGCCCGCGTGTCGTCGGCGTCGGTGCTCTGCGGCTTCGTCAGAAAGCCCGTCGGCTTGTTCGATCCGTCGCCCGAGAAGAAAGCCGTGCCTTCCTTCACCGCGAACTCGGTCGCGATGTTCTCGGAAAGCCAGCGCTCCAAGTTGAACTGGCTATCTTCGAGAACCCAGCGGGTCGCCTCGGCATAGACGAAAAGCTCGCCCATCGTCGGCGTCACCTCGCCCATCTTCGGCGTCTCGGTGATCGAGCGCGGGTCCGTCTCGGCGGCCCATCCGCTCGTCGCGCCGCGCAGCCCGACGATCTTGGTGAAGTCGCTCGTCGTCGCCTGTTCGACGGTCGCCAGCCGCCGCATGGGCGACAGGTCGGCCATCTGGTCGAGGATCGTCCCCGAGATTTGCTTCGGGATCGTCGCGCCGCCGTCGGCCGAAGATCCGCTCTGCATGTCGGCGCGCGGCTGAAGCCCGCTGCCCATGTTCCCGGCCTTCAGGAACTCGGTGAACTCGGTCGCCGCCTGCGGCGTCAGCATGGGCGCAGCGCCGCCGCCGTTGCCGTTGACCTGCATCGCGGCCAGCTTCGCGTTGGCGTCGTCAGCCGCCGCGCGCACGTCCTCGATCTCGGCGCGGTGCTTTTTCTTGAATGCCTCCCAGTCGGTGTTGAGGTTTTCGAGAACGGCCTTCACGTCGCTGCCTTGCGCGCGAACGGCCAGAATCCCGCGGTCTTTCGCATGTGCCATGTGCACACCTCCTACGGTTGCCCCGAGCGGGGCGTCTGAATGTTCAGGGGTTCGCGCAGCGTCTTGCGTGCGGGTTCGGGACTGTCCCGGCGCGGCAGGCGGCAGCGTCTTGCGTGCGGCCCTTCGCGGGTCCGGCGCGCAGCGTCGTGCATGCGCCCCCGGACGGTGAAATAATACCTCATTCGCCGGCCTCCCTCAAGCGTTCATCGCGGCGCTCGATCTGGTCTGCGATGTCGCGCAACCATTCCGCCGCCTGCACCGGCCCGAAGGCCCGCGCCGATACGGTGACGCCCACGCCCAGGAAGGCGGCGGCGAGTTGCTCGTCATCCATCGCGCCGCCCTGCCGGATGCTCTCGGCCGTCTCGGCCAGCTTGTCGAAGAGGTGCTCGCGGATTTCGTCGGTCGTCTCGGTCATTGGTCTCGGTCTCCTGTTTCGTCTTGGATTTGCACGCGCGAAAATCTCGGGGGGCGGCCGATTTCCGGTTTGGTCGCCTCAAACTTTGAAGGCGCCCCCGGCCTGCCTCAGCGCCGCCATCGCCTCGGCGTGATCCCATACGGCTGCAATCGCCTCGGGCGTGCGCGCTACCCCGTCCGGGTCTGCCAGCGCGGCGATGCGGGCTGCGTGAAAGTCCAGATCGCGGGCGGGATCGTCGGGTGTCACTTCAGGATCAGAAGCGCGCACCGCTCCTAATCTTCCTAATCCTCCTAATCCTGCCCCTTCGGACGCGCTCCGATTAGGACGATTAGGAAGGTTAGGACGGGTTTGCCGGTTCTGCGCGCGTTCAAGCGCCGCCTTGGCGTCGAAGGCAAAGCCAGTCATGACTCTGCCTCCCGCACGATCCGCCACGCTTCTTTGCGCGGCTTGCCTGCCACCTCCGCGCCGTTGTCCTCGATCAGCCAGCCGTGCGCCTGTAGGCGTTGCAGCGCCTTGCGTGCGCGATCTGTCACCTTGAACGGTCCACGCTGCGCGGCGATGCCCGCCGAGATATGCGGTTCGCCCCATGATCCCAGCAGCCAAAGGCGCATCCGTTCCGCGTCGGCCACCTCGGGCGGCACGATTGCAGCATCCGCGAGGCGCGCAGCCTCGTTCGCGTAGAAGGTCGCAACCTCGATTGCCCCGGCCATCATCTCGCCCGTCACCTGCGCCGCGTCCGGGTCCGCGTAGATGGTCAGCACCGCCGCGAGGCGGGCCGCGTGCTCTGCGGTCTTGCTGGCGAAGGCGCGCGCATCCTCGAAAGGTCCGCCCGGCCCCTGCGCCTTTTCCACGTCCCGCGCAAAGGCGGTCAGCACGTCCCGCGCGTCTCCGGCTAAGGGCAGGACCGGCGGCGCGAGTTCGTTGCGCTTGTCATCCGCCAAGGGCAGATCGCGAGACAGAAGCGACCGGATGCGGGCGGCAAAGCTGGCAATCTCGGCCTCTGCGGCGGCGTCCTTTTCCATGCGCAATCGGGTGCCGATCCGCGAGGCCGGGCGGCACGTCAGGAAGCGGGCGAGAAGCCCTTGCCCGTTCGCCATCGGATCCGACAGCAGCGCCTCCGCCGCGACCGGCTGGACAAGGATATGTGCCGAAAAGCGCCGCCCGGTGTAGCTTTCCACACCATCGCCTGCGCGCCACCTGTCGAGCGGTGATCCGTCCCACATGGCGCTGAAACTGGCGCATGTCGCCAACTTGTTCTCGGCCTTCATGCTGTGCCCGCCGATCAGCGCGCCGCCTTCCTCTGTCATGATCCCGAGGCTGGCGCGCAGTTCGGGCAAGTGCTTGGTGATCCCCTCGATGGTCGGCGCGCTGGCCACGATATGCGGTTTCAGCGGCGCGGGCGGCTCCGGCCCCAGGTCTTGCAGATCGGCCCGCTTTGCGGCGCTGTCGGCTTTCTTGTCCCCCACGATCTTCGCGCGGGTGGCCTTCCATACCTCGTGCGCATCGCGCCAAAGGTCGCGCGCGATATCGTAGTCGGTGCGCAGATCGGCCTCGAAGTCCCGCACGCCCCGCATGGCGAGGCGGTCGGCAGTTGACTTGCGTTCGCCGCTCTCCGCCACGGTCAGCAGAAACAGGCTTGCGGGCGCGGCGCCGTTCAGTGTTTCCGCGTCCCTATGCCCCTGCGCGGCCAGTGCCGCCGATGCCAGGACGGATGCCGCGCACATGGCAACGGGTGCCTCGGTCGCGCGGGCGATTGCCTCTGCCGGTTCGCGCAGCGGCCCCAGCGCAGCTACCGGAAAGGGCGCAGCCTCGGGCATGTCGCGGATCAAGGGCGTCGGGCCTTCGGGCGTGAATGGCGTTGCTTCAACATAGGTCATGCACCACCGCCTTTCCGGCTAGGATATCGTTCCAGTCGCGGCCCCGAGGCGCGGGCAACATGGATACCTGCCAGCCGAGTCCATGCGCGCGCTCGGCCAGATCGCGGCCAGCATCGGCCCCGGCGGAGTCGCCATCGGTCGCGATGGTCAACCGTCCCGGCGATGGTGGCAGGCGCAGCCCGCGCATCCCGCTTGTCGAAAGCGCGGCCCAGATCGTCGCAGGGTGGCCCAGCAGCCCGCTTGCGAGGCTCAGGCCGGTCTCGATGCCCTCGGCCACCACAAGCGGCCCCTGCGCCTCTGTGAGCCTCACCGCGCCGCCTGCGGTGCTGCCCAGCATCAACTTGTTGCCACCGTCGAGACTGGCCTTGCCGGTGCCGTCCGGGTGAAGGAAGGTTCTGTGGATCGCGAAAGTCTCGGCCCCGTCGATCCTTGCGACCAGCGCCGGGTGCCGCTTGGCAGTCGGTCCATGCCAGCAATCGGGATGAAAGCGCAGCGTCGAAGGCAAGGCGCAGGTGATTCCGCGCCCACGCAGATAGGTTTCCGCGAGGGTATCAGCGATCGGCAATGACTCTTGCCAGCACCGCTCGGCCTGTCGTGCCCGTTTCTCGGCCTGCGCGCGTTCTTCGCGGTCACGCTGCGCGATGATCGCCGGATCGGGCGGGCGATAGTCACCGGATCGGATGCCCGCCGCCGCGAGAATATCCGCGAAGTCGCAGCCGGTTTTCTTGCAGTTCAAGAGCAATTTGCCATCGCGGCCATCGGCCAGGGTGAGGGCGTTCTGCCCCTTGCGCCGCTCCGGCTGGCAACATGGGCAGGGCGCGGTGCCATAGCGGCGCAGCCACTTGCCCCCAAGGTCTTTCGTGATCGTTGCGGCGTCGGTCATGCGCTGGCCCTCCGGTCGAAGGGCAGGATTTCTGCCGTCACCAGTCGCCAGCCTGTCGCCCAGGCTACGCCCTCCGCGAAGGCGATAGCGTCGGCCCGGTCATTGAAGCCGCGCAGGCAATGCCCGCTGTCCCGGTGCCCGTCCCATTGCATCACGATGAAGGCGTGTTGATCGTCCCATCCGGGATAGATTTCTAGTTCAGTCATATGCTCGTTCCTCTACTTGCCCGAGGCGAGCGGCGGTGCTAGAATACCCCAAAGCTGTCCCGCTTTGTGACTATCTCGAAAGCCCGCGCCGTTCGCCCCGGTGCGGGTTTTCACTTTTCGCCACGCGCGGCGGCGATTTCCTCGGCCGTCATCGTTTCGGTGATACCGCCAAGCGAAACCCATTCCGCCGTCCGCGTGCGGTCCAGTTCTTCCAACTTGGCAAGCGCCAGGTTGTGCATGACAAGCAGGGCGTCGGCCTCGGGCGTTCCCGTGACGTGCGCGCGCTTTTCTTCGGTCAGAAGCTGCGCCGCGACCAGAATGCCGCGAAGTTCAAGCAGCCGGTCGTCGGTCGCCTCGTGGGCTTCGCGCTGGTGCCTCAAGACATTGGTCATGCCGCCACCTCGCGCGCTTCCAGCCATGCGACGACATCGACCTCGCGCCAGTAGCGGCGGCGTCCGATATATTGCGGCTTGGGGAAGTCCAGATCGGGGTTGTTGATCCAGCGGTGCAGCGTCATCGCAGAGATATCGCCGCACATCTGCTGCACCGTGCCCGCCGGTATCCGGCGGTGCGGGTTGCAGGTGTCGTGGGTGCTGTTCATGGCCAAGGCTCCTTTTGGATTGTGCCTTGGCCTTCCCTCTGTCGGGGTGTTCGCGGCCAAGGCGGTTACGACTTGGCCTAACGTTGGCAATTATGTTCTGTTACCGATCAGGGGTGTGTCGCAACTTTTTGCAATGCCGATACCATAGCGCCCGGTTCGCCTCCTTGCTCTTACCAAACCCTCTCTTGGCAGTGAAGGCCGATGCATCAGAAATGGAATATCCTTCTGCTCTCAAACGCGCCATTTCGGAAAGAACAGATTTTGTATGCGGCGCGAAATCACCACGCCGCTTTTCAGCGCCCTCGTTAGATTTGACTGAATATTTATGCCCCATTTCAGCATAGCTGAGCGCAATCCGCCGCACGTCAATTTCGGACTGATATAGCCCAAGGCGCATTGAGTGATGAAACACCGTCAGCAGATCATCCTTTTCTAGATGGTCCTCTATCGCCTGAAGCGAGAAAGCCATCTTTCCAAGGAAATAGGCCTCGCTCAGCGCAGGTGCGGCATCTTCGATCCATATGAAAGACCAGCGGAACATTTCGCCGTCCCCCACTTCCTCGCGCCCCTCGATAACGCGCCAGCCCTGACCAAAGGCGCCCCAGTCGGCTTTGTCTTTGGATACGGCCAGGCGCACACAAGACGCTGGCCAGCCCATGCCCTGAAGGCCGGCATCGACAAGGGATCGGATCTCGGAGAGCTCATCCAATATGCCCCACCCTTTCGGCTTCGCATTCAAGGTTCGAGCCCAAGCCTCAGCAGTTTCTTCCGGGGTCTCAGGGTGCCAAACGTCTCTCCCGACCGTCCCAAGCGCATCCGAGGCAATGATCCAGCGCTCGCGCTTCATCCCGCCACCCCCTCGATCTGCACCACGTTATCTGCCCGGCCTTCCACCAGATCGGCCACCAGCCGCGCCCAAGCGTCCAGCGCGGCCCGCTTTTCGTCGGCATAGTCGTGCCTCTGATACACGGCCACGATCCCGCCGCCGGTGCCTGAGACGTGATTCAGCACCGCCTCGGTGACGCGCACCGGGATGCCAAGCCGCGCCATGCCCGTTGCGCAGGTCCGGCGCAGGTCGTGGAAGGTCCAGTGCGGGATTTCCACCGGCTCGCCCGTTTCCTTGCTGGCAATCTCGGCCATGCGTTCGGCAATGTGATTTCGGCCCTTGTGATAGCCGCTGACAGGGCTTTGTCCTGTCGTGGTGTATATATACCCGGCGCGGCTCTCGACGCGCTCCACGCCCGCCAGAACGCGGCGCGCGGCCTCTGACAATGGCACGGCATGGGCGCGCCCGTTTTTCGTCCGCTCTGGTGGCATGTTCCATGTGTCGCCGCTGATTTCCGCGTCGGTCATCCCGGCAACCTCGCCAAGCCGCTGGCCGGTCAGCAGAAGGGTTTGCCCGAAAGGCCCCCAAGGAAAGCCCAGATCATCGCAGGCGCGCCAGAACCAGCGGATTTCGTCGTCGCTCAGAACGCGGTCGCGGCTCTTTTCCTTGGCCACCGGCTTCACGCCCTGCGCCGGGGATACCTCGATCACGTCGCGGTCAAGGCACCAGTTGAAGAAACCGGACAGATAGAGGCGCATCCGGTTTGCCGTGGTGATCCTGCCCGAGTCCGCAATCGCGTCCAGTAGATCGCGAATGTCTCGCTTGGTGATTTCGTGAATGTCGTGATCGCCGTAAGCGGGCAGAAACTCGGCTTCCAAGCGCCGCTTTACCTCGCCGCCGGATCGCAACCCGGACAGGTGCCGCTGGGAGTATTGGTCCACCAGCGTCTTGACCTTGTCGCGCTCCGATTGCTGCGCCTCGATCCGCTCGGCCTTGGCCTTCTTCTTGGCCGCGCCGGGGTCGTTGCCATGTTCCACCGCCTCGATCGCCTCGGTCGCGGCGGTGCGCGCGGCAGCAACCCCCATGATCGGCCACTTGCCCAATGTCAGCTTCTTCGGCTTGCCAGCGTAGCGGTATCGCAACGCCCAGGATTTGGCCCCGCTCGGCTGCACCACGAGATACAGCCCGGCAAGCGCGGGGTCGGGGATTTCGCAGCGGCTGGTGTCGGGTTTGACGGCTTCAACCGCCTTGGTCGTGAGTGCCCTTGCCATAATCAGTTTGTCCTTTGGGGTAACACTAGGGTAACGGATTTCGGTGATTTCCACCGTTACCCCAAGTTAGCAACAAGGCATAACATTGCAAGGAAAGTCTTGGGATGTATCAGGTTTTTCTGTGTAGATAGTTTTGCATTGCTAGGCTGCGTTTGACGCCAGAATTTGATTTGTAATCAGTGGGTCGGGAGTTCGAGTCTCTCTGGGGGCACCAAAAATTCAGCCAACGAAAACGGCAGTTTGCGTGGGGCGTGAAGGTGCGATGCAGATGGCGCTGTGGGCGGATTGGTGGCGCTGGGGGCCTCATGGAGGACACTTTGCATTGGTCTCAATGCGGCGGTTTGAGACTCAGGCGCTGGGCGAGGGCCTCAACCGGGGTTGCGGTGGGCTGAGTGCGGGCCGGTGGCGAGCGGTTGCAGGTGCGGCATCTGGTCAGCAATCCAAGCCGATTTACACATTCCGAATTTGAAATATCGCGCGGCGCGGCGGCCCCGTGCAAGATCAGGAATCAAGGAAAGGACCCTCGACCGCACGCCCCGGTGCCAGGGTGGGCAGGGCAGCCCGCAGGAGGGTAGGAGCGGGCGCAAGAGGGCCGCAGGGGCGATCGGCTGGGCGCCGGGCTGCCAGACACCGCAGCCGCATTCCTCGCCCCGCTCAGCGCGTCCAGCGGAAACGATATGGAAATGCGGGGCGGCGCGCCGCTGGGGGCGGCGGGTGAGGCTGGGGAATGCGGCTGCTATATCGAAACGCGGTGCGGCCCTTGGCACGGCGGTGCGGGCGATGTCGGGGTTGATGCGGCGTGCGGTGCGTGCTGCCGTGAAGGTGCGAGGCGCTGGGGTGAAAAGCGGGCGGGTCCCTCTTGGGCCTTTATCCTTTCACGGGGCCGCCGCCTTCCGCCATGCCGCTGAGCGAAACTAAAAAAAGAAGCCTAACAGCGGATTGCGTCTGCAGCTTGCGGTCCTTCGATGTCTTTGCAGATGGGCGTGGCGAAAGCTCGGAGCCAGCGCCCCCGCAACACATTCATGCCTGGCGGTAAATGACGCGGTGCGTCGACACGAGGGGCGGGAAGCGGACCTTCGCTGCCTTCGCCACGAGCGTCAGCTATCCACAGAAACGATCCATCTTCGGGAGCAGTGTCGTCGGTGTGCCGATGTTGCCGGAGCTTCTGGGCCAGATACCCGCCAACAAGTATGTCGGGCCAGTCATTCCAGGCAGCGCCTACAATCCACGCAAGTGCCATAACTTGTCTCTTACCGAGGCGAACATGCGGTCATTCCAGCTCGCAGCACCTTGATCGGTCCGGGGCTTTGGACATTCCTAGGCCAGGCTCGGCAGCCACAGGACGATCGCGGGAAAGGCCACGAGCAAACCGATGGTCACGGCATCGGCGATGAAGAACGGCATCACGCCGCGGAACACGTCCTGCACGCTTAGGTCCGCGCGTACGCCGGCCACCACGAAACAGTTCAGGCCGATGGGCGGCGTGATGAGACAAAACTCGGCCATTTTCACCACGAGGATCCCGAACCAGACCGCGCACATCGGCCCCGACATGCCGAAGGTGCTGTCGGCGGCCGAGACCATCGCCCCACCATTGAGCGCCATCACCGCCGGATAGACCACCGGCAGCGTCAAAAGCAGCATGCCGATTGCATCCATGAACATGCCCAGCACAGCATAGGCCAGCAGGATGCAGATCAGGATCAGCATCGGCGACACTGTAAGCGAGGTGATCCAATCGGCAAAGGCCGTGGGCAGATCGGCAAAGCCGAGGAACCGCACGTAGATCAGCACGCCCCAGATGATCGTGAAGATCATCACCGAAAGCTTCGCCGTCTCAAGCAGGGCATCCCGCAGCTCAGGCCAGCGCATGCCGCGATAGAGCGCCATCAGGAACACCACGAAGGCCCCGATGGCGCCGCCCTCGGTCGGTGTGCCCCATGCATCGCCCCCGAACGGGTTGTAGACGAAGAAGATGATCGTCACGACGACGAACACGATGGGCAGCGCGGGCGGCAGGGAAACCAGGCGTTCGCGCCAGCTAAAGCCGCTGACCGGCGGGCCGAAGCCCTTGATCGTTAGAGCGAGCCCGATGATGAGCGCCCCGTAGACAAAGGCCGAAAAGACACCGGGGACGAACCCCGCCAGCAAGAGCTTTCCCACGTCCTGCTCGACGATGATCGCGTAGATCACCAGAATGGCCGAAGGCGGAATGAGCGAGGCCAGCGTGCCGCCCGCCGCCACGACACCGGCGGCGAAGCGCTTGTCATAGCCGATCCTGAGCATCTCGGGGATGGCGATCCGCGCGAAGACGGCCGCCGTCGCCACGCTCGCCCCCGACACGGCGGCAAAGCCGGCCGTGGCGAAGACCGTCGAGACGGCAAGCCCGCCCGGCACCCATGCGATCCAGCGTTTCGCCGCCTCGAAAAGCGCCTTGGTCAGCCCCGCGTAATAGGCCAGATAGCCGATCATGATGAAGGTGGGGATGAGGCTGAGCGCCTGCGAACTGATCTTGGAATGCGGCACCTGACCGGCGGTCTTGACGGCCACGGTCAGCGCCCAGGCGAACTCGTCACCCGCATAGCCCTTCTTGGACCAGAATATCCAGATCAGCCCGAGCATCCCCGCGAGGGCTGCGGCAAAGGCGACGCGCATGCCCAGAATGACGACGACCAGCAGCAGTCCGGTGACGACAAGCCCGATATCTATCGGCTCCATCAGGTGAAATCCTTATTCATCGCGGCCGCTCAGCTGCGCGGCCTCGCGTGCGGCCTGCGTCGCCGTATCCTCGATCAGCGGCACCGCGACCGGGCGCTCGGCGCCGGTGATCAGTGCCCGCCCGAAGGCCCAGACCTGCAGCATCAGCCGCAGCGACAGCACGGCGAAGGCAATCGGCGCGAGGATCTTCGCCGGCCAGATCGGCAGAGCGATGTCCATGGTGCTGTCGCGGCTCCACATCGGCGCGGTCCAGTCGAAACTGCGCGCGAAGTGCGCCCATGTGCCCCAGACCAGCAACAGCATCAGCGCCAGCACCAGCACCGTCGTGATCAATTCGATCAGCCAGAGCGCGCGTCCGCGGAAGATCCCCACAAAAATGTCCATCCGGATATGCCCGCCATCGCGCTGCGTGTACGCCACGCCCATGAAGGCGATGAGCGGCATGATCTGCTCGATCCAGTCTACATAGCCGGGCAAAGGCTGATTGAGGAAATTGCGCCCGCCGACCGAAAACACCGCCAGCACCATCAAGGAGAACACCGCCAGCCCGCTCAGGAGTGCAAGCTGGCGCTCGATCCGGTATAGGCCGCGATCAATCCTGCTCAGCCGGCTGTCATCGGACAGGACAGAGGCTGCTCCGGCCATGGCTCACTTCCTCCTCGGGTCGTTGAACCACGGCCCGTGACGCATGCGCCACGGGCCGCGACGCGTCGGCTCAAGAGCCGCCCTTGATCTCTGCCAGCGTGTCGGTGGCAAAGTCATAGAGATCCTGCGCGGGCAGGCCACGATTGCCCATGTCCTCGATCCAGGCCTCGGCAGCCGGGCCGGCGACCGACTCCTCGAAATTCGCCAGAGCCTGCTCGTCAAAGCTGATCACCTCGATCTCGCGCTCCTCGAGCGCCGGGCCCCAGGCCTCCATCGTGTTGTTTTCGTAATGGTTGATGTAGTGATCGAGCGCCTCGTCGATCGAGCCCATCAGCGCCGCGCGATGCTCGTCGGAAAGGCTTTCAAGGGCGTCGGTATTGACGACAACGGGCAATTGACCGTGCCGGGGTTGAGGTTCGAGGTCCACCACTCGCCGTTCTCGATGGTGCCGAAGGCCATGTGCGCATGCGGGGCAAAGGCAACGGCCTTGACCACGCCGCTGTCCATCGCCTGGCGCACCTCGGTGGCCGACATCGAGGTCGGGACCGCGTCAACGGCTTCCATCGCAGCGCCGATCCCGCCGGTTGCGCGCACGCTCAGCCCGGCGAAATCATCAAGGCTGCCGGGCGCTTCGCCCAGACCGACAAGGTTGTACTGGGGCAGCGGCGACGGCATCATCAGCGTCGCGTTCCAGCGCCCGAGGTCTTCCTGCACCGCCGGATGGTCATAAAGCGCCATCGACAGTTCGCGCTCCTGCGCCAGCGTCTCGACGCCCAGGAACGGCAGCTCCAGAACCGTGATCGTCGGGTTCTTGTCGCGGTGATAGCCCGCGCAGAACTGCGCCATCTCGAAAGCCCCGATGGAGATCCCGTCGAGGTTCTCGCGGTTGTTCGACAGGCCCCCGTAGCTGATGTTGAGGGTGAATTCGCCGTCGGTCTTTTCACTCACCAACTCGGCCAGTTTTTCGACGTGCTCGGTGAAAGCGCGGCGCTTGCCCCAGAGCGAGACGTTCCATTCGGTCGCCATCGCCTCGCCGACGAAGGCAAAGCTGATCGCGGCCACGGTGGTATAACTCAGGACTTTCGGCATGGTTTCTCCTCCCAGATGTCATGCGTCAGGATATCGGCGATCTTGGGTCATACCCCGCCCGGGTTGATATGAAGAAAACCGCGCGCGTCGCAACAGCCGCCCTGCGGATATCCGCAAGGGGGCCAATGACCTGGCCCTAAAGCAGCGCGTCCTTGTCCAGCCCCAGCTTGACGATCTTCTCGTTGAGCGTGCGCCGTCCGATACCAAGCGCCTCGGCCACCGCTTCCATCCGCCCGTCATGCGCGGCGATCGCCTTGGCGATCAGCTAGCGCTCGAACGCGGCCACGGCGGCCCGCAGCGTGTCTGGCACATCATCGGCCAGCGCATCGCGGCGCAACGCCTGCGCCATCGACCCGGCGTCGCGCCGTGCGCTGAGCACCCGGCGTTCGCAGACGCTGCGCAACTGGCGCACGTTGCCCGGCCAGTCGTGCGCAAGGAGTGCCGCGCTGTCCTCGGGGGTCAGATCCGGCACGCGGGTCTCGTAGAGGCGTGCAAACTCGTCAAGGAACCGCGCCGTCAACAGCATCACGTCATCGCGCCGCTGCCGAAGTGTCGGCAAGGCGAGAACCGTGGTATTCAGCCGGTAGAGCAGATCGGCCCGCAGCCGCCCCTCCCGCACCGCCTGGTCGGGGTCCTCGTTGGTCGCCGAAATCACCCGGAACGACAGCGGCACCGGGGCCGCCGCCCCGCGCGGCAGGACCTGCTTGTCCTCGATGACACGCAGTAGCTTGGCCTGAACAGGTATCGGGCAGGAACAGATTTCATCAAGGAACAGCGTGCCGCCATCCGCGCCCTGCAAGCGCCCCTTGGCCTCGCCCTCGGCCCCGAACATCTCGGTCTCGAACCCCTCGGCGGAGAGCGCGGCACAATTGAGCGCCAGAAACGGCCCTGCAGCGTCGCCGCCCAGGTCATGCAGCGCCCGTGCCACCAGCTCCTTTCCGGTGCCGGTTTCCCCCTGCACCATCACCGCGGCGCTGCTCTGGGACAGGTCCAGCACCTCTTCGCGCAAGGACGCGGTTTCGGGCGTCTGCCCCAACAGAACCCGGTCCAACCCCGAAAGCTGCATCAGGCGCGTTTTCAGCCGCTCGGTCGTGCGCCGCATTTTGTGCTGGTCGGCGGCATGGCGCAGGATGTTCAAGAGCCGGCGCGGCTCGTAGGGCTTCTCGACAAAGCTGTAGGCGCCGCGCTGCATCGCATCCACCGCCATGGCGATATCGCCATGCGCCGAGATCAGCACAAGCGGCGGCGACAAGTCGGGGTCGAGACTTGCCAGCAAATCCAGCCCCGACATGCCCGGCATGCGCACGTCGGACAGGATCACGTCCGGCTGAAACGCCTCAAGCCGCTCGTCAAGACGCGCGATGCGCGGCAGCGCATCGACCAGCCAGCCCGACGCCTCCAGCAGGTCCACCAGAGACAGGCGCATCGCGCGGTCATCCTCGACGATCAGGATGCGGAAGGCCCCGGGGCTGCTCATGCCGCGCTCAAGGTGTTTTCCGTGCCCTCTGTCGGGATCTCGACGCGGAACATCGCGCCACCACCGACAAGGGTATCGGCGCTCAACCGACCATGATGCGCCTTGACGATGTTCGCCGAGATCGCAAGGCCCAGCCCCATGCCGCGCCCGCTCTCGCGGGTGGTGACGAAAGGCCCCTGCAAGTCGTCCAGGGTGGCCTGGCCCAGGCCGTGCCCGGTATCGCGCACTTCGACCCAGCCCATGCTGTCATCCTGCCCAAGCGTGATCCCGATCCGCCGCGCGGCGCAATCCTCCAAAGCATCGACGGCATTGCGCAGCACGTTGGTCAGAACCTGTTCCAGCCGTAGCTTGTTGCCGCGCACGAGGACAGGCTGATCCGGCTTTTCAACCAATGTCGCCGCGCCCGCCTTCGAGATATTCGGCTCGACGAGAGACAGCGCCGCCTGCACGACGGCCCCCAGGTCGACAGGCCCGAACTCCTCGGGATCATTGCGTGCAAAGAACTTCAATTGCCGCGTGATCCCCTCCATCCGGTCCACGATCCCGGAGATACGCGGGATGAAGCGTGAGGACGGTTGGTCGCCGATCTCGGCCGCCGTCAGGTGATTGCGCATCGCCGCAATCGGCTGGCCCAGTTCGTGCGTGACCGATGCCGCCAACTGGCCGAGGGCCGCCAGACGGCTGGCGCGCTCCAACTCGTCCTGCGTCCGCTTCAGTTGGCGCTCGGCGGTGCGGCGTTCCTCGATCTCCACCGCCAGCCGCTCATTGGCCTCGCGCAACTGCGCCTCCTCCGCTTCGGATCGGCGCAGGGCGGCCCCGATACGCCGCGTCCGGCGCACCTGCGAGACGAGGAAACCGGCCCCGGTGAGCAGCATCACCAGCCCTGTCAGCAACCAGCTGCGTGTGACCGCCGCGCTGTCATCGGCAAAATAGTGCAGCACCTAGTCGTGCGGCGCCACCGAGGCCGACAGGTGAATTCGCTCGGACCTTCCGATCACGGCGCGCGCCTCGCCCCGGGGCTGCCAGTCCAGAGGCGCGAGGTCCTGCCCCGGAAACTGCCGGTCTTGGGCAACTCGCGCGCGTTGATCCGGGGTCAGGTCTCGGAGGCTGCGATAGCGCCAGGCCGGATCCGACGAGAGCAGAACGATGCCGTCGTGATTGGCCAGGAAAACCTGTTCCCCGGCGGCGCGCCACGCCTCTTCAAGATCGGTAAGATCGAGCTTGATGGCGATCACCCCGGCCAGCCCGCCCTCGGCGTCGCGCACCGCGTCGGCGATGAAATAGCCGGGCAGGCCCGTGGTCGCGCCGATGCCGTAGAAGCGCCCTTGCTCGCCGCCCCGCGCCACCTGGAAATATGGGCGAAAGGAGTAGTCCTGCCCCACGAAACTGTCGGGCCGCCCTGCATTCGAGGCCGCGATCGTCGTTCCGTCAGGCCGCATAAGATAGATCGCTTCAAGCCCTGATTGCGCCGCGAAGGCCGCCAGCCTGCGGTCGAGCCGCGCAGTCGCACCGCCAGTGGCGGTTTCTATCACGTGGGTGTCGCGCGCGAGCACGTAGGTCAGGTGCGAAAAGCGCTCCAGTTCCGACCGCACGGTGCTGTGATAGAGCGAAAGCCGACCGCGCGCCTTGGCCTCTTCCTCGGATTGGAAAAAGCTGAGAGAGAGCCAGAACACGCCGATTGCCACGCACAGCGTGGTAAAGGCGGCGAGGGCAGCGGTGGTATTAAAGCGCATGGGGCAAAGGTATTGGTATTTTTGAGGGTCCGCGCAAGTCAAAGCGCTTATGCTTCGACTTGTTTGCCATCGCTGGCTCCTTGTCCGGCTCGTGAGGTCCGCTAAGAGCTCCGAGCTGTCATGCGCCGCGCTGTCCACGAACGGCAGCTCTGGGTCGGTATAAACTGTCCCAGTTGGAGCCAACTCGCTGGAAACCTCGCATCGCACATCGGTCGCCACGCACCGCTTGTCGTCCACCACCGTCTTTCGTCCTGCCAAACGCGTGCTTGACCCATTACTCAATCGTCGTTTTCCCTCCCTGCATAAGGAGACTTTCCATGCCCCAAATCATTCGTGCTCTCGCATTCGGCCTCGCCGCCGCCCCAGCCGCCGCACAGCAGACCGAGTATAGCGACGCCTCCCGTGGGACTGTCGTTCTTCCTCAGGGCGATCGGTCCTTTGCCGATGCGGTGGTTTCACGCACTGTCGGCAGCGGATCGATCAAGACTTCGGCTGCAGACCCCGCCGCCACGCTGGGCGCACCGAATTATTCCGGGGATGTGAATGACGGCAGCTTCTTATCACTCGGTTGCGACGGGAATGTGATCTTGCAGTTTGCCGACAACGCGCTGGTCGATCTGGAGGGGCCGGACCTATACGTGTTTGAGGTCGGGCCGAAAGTCGAGGGTATGTCGCTCGCCATTTCTACCGATGGCATGGATTGGACAGACATCGGCGCGATTACCGGCGGGCGTGCCGAAGTAGACATCGCAGATGCCGTGCAAGACGGGGCTGATTTCCGCTTTGTGCGTCTTGCCGATGACGGGGAGGACTGCGGAACTTCCTTTGCCGGGGCGGACGTCGATGCCGTCGCGGCTATCGGTTCCGCCTTGCGTTTCACGCTGGATGGGGCTGTGCTCTTTGCCCATGACAGCAGCGACCTCATGCCTGATGCCAAGGCCGCGCTCGACGACTTGGCCGCGCAGATCGCCGACGCCAATCTCTATGCCTTCCGCGTTGTCGGCCATACCGATGCCACCGGCAGCGATGCCTACAATCTAACACTGTCGCAGGAGCGTGCCGCGGCTGTGCGGGACTATTTCGCCAGCATGGAGATCTTAACCAACGTGTCGATTTCGTCCGAAGGTCGGGGCGAATCCAATCCGCTGGCCAGCAACGAGACAGAAGAAGGTCGCGAACAGAACCGCCGCGTGGAAATCATTGGGCGCTGATACGGCGTTGTCATGTCGTTTCGACGGCGCTTGAGGGCGACCATTAAGAATCTTGGAACGTAGAGGCTAACGTCCGCAATGCGGATACTTCCTCGCAGGAGTCACTTAGCCTCCCAATGACCGAAATGGGCCGTCCCTGAAGACGGCCCTAGTTCTTAGATTTCAATGGCCTCTCAGCTACCCCCCGAAATTCGGACACTGACATAAGCTACGATTTGCAGTCTGCTGATCTTCGACAAGAAGGAGATCAGAGATGTCGAAACGCAAGCAGCATGCGCCTGAGTTCAAGGCCAAGGTCGCGCTGGAAGCCCTGAAAGGCGAGGAGACGGCCGCCGAGCTGGCAAGCCGGTTCGGAGTGCATCCGACGATGATCCATCAATGGAAGCGAGCCCTGCTCGAAGGCGCGTCCGGCGTGTTCGAGCGCGGAGGCCGCAAGAGACCCGAGATCGACGAGGAGCAGGTGAAGGAGCTCCACGCCAAGATCGCGGGG
>NZ_MSIT01000017.1 GCF_002094885.1 Salibaculum halophilum | reverse complement strand
GAGGGGTCCCGTTTTGGATGCTGCATAGACTGCCCCGATACGGGGACAAATTTTTTCACGGTTCACTGTTTTACCGTCTTTGCCGAGGGGCACCTGGACCGCCTTCCACCCGCTCTTGTAGACACGCAGGTAGAGTCCGTTCCTGTCCGACATGCGTTCCGGGTCAGCCCCTGGCCGTGCCGCCTCGATCTGTTTTGCCGTCGGTCCCATACCGGGTCCTCATGTGCCGAAGGCTGGCGGGACGGTAAGAACGGCGCTGAACTTCTCGAACCGCGCATCCGATCCCGTGGGGATGGCAGGAGGATGAAAGGTATAAATTCCGGTGCCTAACGGGGAGTCTGTGATGGTAACTAAGGGGGCGTAACATTCCGCTGTCTCTCCGCCATCAGTTTCCAACAGAAGTCGTGTTTCCTGCCCGGCGGCGGTCATCCGATAGCTCGGCTGGCGAGATGATCGTAGAGCGTCTCGGCCTCGCGGCGCAGCGCCGCGTCGAAGGGGCTGGCATCCGCCCGGTCGGGGGCGCTGTGAAACCGGCCCTCGAAGGCGGTATCGCCCGGATCGAGGTCCAGCGCGGTACAGAGCCGCGCCATCGTCCGGCCGGGGTTCGCACGCAGGTCGTCCTGCAGCACGATCTCGCAGGTCCCGGCGTGGTCGGCGACATGGCGGAACGCGGCGATCCAGTAGGCCAGCCAGTAATCCGGCGTCGCGGGGTCGCGCCCCGGCTCGTCCATGCCGGGAAACCGCAGCGGCTTGTGGATCTGGCCAAACTCGAAATGGCCGATGTCGCGCATGTAGCGGCGCACGAAGGGATCGCGGGCGTGCTGGTCGAGAAAATTGCGGTGCTGGCGCAACAACGATGTCGCATGGGCCACGGGCCGGCGCAGCGGCACGACAACGCGCGCGTCGGGGAAGGCCTGCGCAAGGAACGGCAGCCGGGCGATGTTGGCGTTGTTCTTGGAACAATAACGGCGGGCCGCGCCCCCTTGCAGGCGGCGGGCGCAGACGACCCGCGCCATGTGGTGGCGCAGCGCGGCCTCGGCGCGGGCGTCGCGATCCCCCGCATCCCAGAGCGCGATGCCGCTGTCCCCGTATTTTCCGGGCCAGTGCATCTGCCAGAGCACTTCTTCAAAGGCCTCTGGCGTGTCGAGGTCGATCTCCAGCCCGTCGCCGTGGGCGCGCTGGTGCCGGGTGACGCGACGGCGCTTGCCGCCCGAGAGCCTGTCCCAGAGGACAGGCGCCGTGAGAAACGGCATGTCGCGGTAGAGATGCGTGGCGATGCCGGGCACCGCGTGCAGGGCGCCCAGCAAGGCGGTGGTGCCGCCGCGCGCCAGCGAGGTCACGAGAATCGGCGCCTGCCCGTCGCCGGGGTCGGGTGCACGGACCAGCCGGTCCTCGGCCCGGCCCGCGGTGCGCAGGACAACGGGCGCGGAAAAAGCGAGGTTGTGAACGATCCTGTCGCCGGCGGAATAGCTGCGGGTCGTCGCCGGCCCCGTCGCCCCGTCCGCGGCCCGGCGGCGCAGGACCGCGCCGAGGCCGATCACGGCCAGGGATATCCCGACGATGAAGTCCCAGCGCACCATCAGGCCCAGCACCCTGTCCGCCGGGACCAGCCCCACGGCATCGGCCAGTAAGATCGGCACGGCAGCCGCACCGAGGGCCAGCGCGATGCGCCAGGCCAACCCGAAAGCCCCCATGATCAGCCGGACCCCGGCCCGGCGCACGGCGCGTTCCTTGGCGTCGTCGTCAAGCTCGCGATCGGTCATGGCCGCGACCCCGGCCTGGGTCTCCCCCAGCAGGGCGCGCGCGGCCGCGGCGATCCCGGTCTGCCAAAGCCCCGCCCCGAAGGCGAGGACGGCCAGGACCGAGATCGCCAGCGCCGGGATCATTTGCCGTTATCGGACCTGTCAGCGGCCCCGTGGGACCGGGCCTTGAACAGCCGCTTGAGCGGGAACCAGACCAGCCCCGCCAGCAACAACACGACGCCCAGGATAAGCGCAGCGGTGACCGCGATGGCCCCGAGGCCCGCCCCGGGGCCGATGTAGGCGGCCGCGGGCGAGGCCGTTGCCACCACCATGGCCATGCTCGCGGCGGCGATTTTCAAGTCGGGCAGTCGGGTCATTGCGTGCACTCCTGCTGTCGGTCGGTAAAGAAGGCGGCATCCATATTGGGCGGCAGGCGCCGGGCCGCGAATGTCCGGCCGTTGCGCCCCGGGCCGACGCGATTGTCATAGCTGAAGGCCAGCGCGCCGGACGGGGTGAATTCGAGGATCCGGCCCCGCGCGCTCTCGTTGACAAGGATGTTGCCGTTGGACAGGCGCTGATGCGTGCCCATGATGTTGGTGAAGAACTGCGTTTCGGGGGTGTCGCCCAGCACCGTGCGGCGGGCCCCGGTGGCTGCGTCGATCTCGACGATGCGGCTGGCGGGCGCGGGCTCGGGGCCGTCGAGTGTGAAATTCTGGTTGTCGAAGATCGAGATCACGTCGCCGGCCATGAAGTCCGGGTCGTGATGGCGCACCACGGCGCCGGTGGTGATGAACTTGACCTCCAGGCTTTGCGGATCGACCACGAGGACAGTGTTGATGTTGCGCAGCGACAGCATCAGGTCGCCCGGCGCGAAGACCGCGGACTCCAGCCCGTCCGGAAAGACCTCCACATCGTTGAGGTGGAGCGTGTCCCCCGACACCGGGAAGGGCGCCGCGTTGCGCAGCGAGGACAGGTAGAGCAGCCCCTCGAGGTCGTTGCGGATCAGGATGTCGATGACCGGAATGTCGCGCAGCACCTCGCCCCCGGGGGAAAGCTGCTGCGCCGTCCAGGAGCGCAGCGGCGCGTCATGCATGGGATACCTCGTTGGCGGCTCGGCGATGTATCGTTCCGCCGACACCCAGATGGTGTCATCCCCGGCCGAGTAATGGGCCGAGTGGTGGCCCAGGTTGTCGCGTTTCCAAACGAGGTTGCCGCAGACATCCATGCGAAAGGTGCTCAGGTGTTCGAAATTGGCAACCAGGTCGCCCCCGGGCAGCAGCGTGACCCCGTGCAGGTACATGCCTGCCTGAGGGCGACGGCCCTCGGGAAACTCGCCCTCGGCCTCGGGCCAGACCTCGGCCCAGGCCAGGTCCCATTGCTGGTGCACGGTGCCCTGTGCGTCAATGACCACGACCCGGGTATCGCGCCCCTGCGAGATGCCTGCGACCAGTGTCAGGCCCGGGGCCATCGCGTCGGGCCGGAGCGGCCGGGCGGCCGGGGCGTCAGGGTCGGGGGCCTCGGTCTCGAGGATGCGGTCCGAGGGGGTCAGGACCTCGGACACCATCTGGTAGAGCCCGGCAAGCGCCGGCACGGGCGGCAGCCGGTTGACACCGGCCGCAACGCCATAGCCAAAAAGTGCCATGGCCGCGACCAGCGCGACACTGACCTGGAAAAGGCGCCTTGCGCGCGCGTGTGGGTCCCTGCTCATGGCACCTGCTCTGCCCGTCTTTTGCAACATACTGGGCGATGCGACCCGATTTACAAGTGCTTTTTGGCCAGCCGCGGCCCCCGAGCCCGCCGGCGTTGCGCCGTTGCGACCCCGCGCGCTGAGATGACACCTCCCGTTGTATCCGTCACTCCGCCGTGGCGCGATAGCCAGTGGCGACGACGAATTTCTCGGAACTGTCCGCGCGCGACGCCGGCGGCTTGACGTTCACCACCCCGGTGAATTTCTGCTTGAGCAGTTTCTGCAAGTCGCCCTCGGCCCCGCCGGCCAGGACCTTGGCCACGAAGGTGCCCCCCTCGTCGAGCACATCGAAGGCAAACTCCGCGGCAAGCTCGCACAGCGCCATGATCCGCAGGTGATCGGTCTGCTTGTGGCCCGAGGCGGCCGCGGCCATGTCGGACATGACAACGTCCGCGGGGCCGTCCAGCCAGGCCTTGACCTGCGCGTCGGCCCCCTCGTCGGTGAAGTCCAGTTGATGCAACTCGGCGCCGGCGATCGGCTCGACCTCCTGCAGGTCGATGCCCAGAAGCCGGCCCTGCGGCTTGCCGGCCCGGTCGCCCAGGGCGTTGATGCGCGGCACGGCCACCTGGCACCAGCCGCCGGGCGCGCAGCCAAGGTCCACGACCCGCGCGCCGGGTTTCAGGAAGCCCAGCTTGTCGTCGAGTTCCATGATCTTGAACGCGGCCCGCCCGCGATAGCCCTCGGCCTGCGCCCGCTTGACGTAGGGATCGTTGAGCTGGCGCTGCAACCACCGGGTCGACGAGTTCTTGCGCCCGCGCGCGGACTTCACCTTGACGGTCAGGTCGCGCTGGCCGCGGCCGCTGGGGGTCCGGTTTCGGGGTGTTCGTGCCATAGCCTGTAGCGTTAGCGATGGCTTGCGCACGCGTAAAGCCGGCAATGCACCGGTCTCCGGGCCGCGCCCTCTTGCAACCGGGGGCGCGGGCGGCCTATCACCCCAGCGCCGAGGGTGCCGCGCTGGTCTGCCGTGCCCGCCCTGCCCTAGCCCGACCGAGGCCCGCATGACGCAAGCCCCTGACACCCTGTCGCTCGTCGCCGATATCGGCGGCACCAACACCCGGGTCGCCCTGGCCGATGGGCGCGCGATCCTGCCGGACACGGTGCGGCGGTATGCCAACGCCGATTACCCGGGGCTCGAAACCGTGCTGCGCCGGTTCATCGAGGACGCGGGCGACGTCGACACCCGCGCCGCCTGCGTTGCCGTGGCCGGGCCGGTGCACGACGGGCGCGCCGCGATGACCAACCTGGACTGGTCCATCGACACCGCCACCGTCGCGCGGGCGACGCGGGCCGAGACGGTCTCGGTACTCAACGACCTGCAGGCGCAGGGCCATGCCCTGGGGCACTTGCCGGCCGCAGCCGTGACCACCGTGATGGCCCGGACGGCCGAGGCGACCCCGGAGCCGGGGGCGCCCCGGCTGGTGGTCGGCGTCGGCACGGGCTTCAACGCGGCCCCGGTGCACGAGACCGGCGCGGCGCGGCTGGTACCGCCCTCGGAATGCGGCCACGCCAACCTGCCAATTCGCAACGAACAGGAGCTGCGCCTGTGCCGCCATGTCTCGACGGCGCATGGCTTTCCGGCGGTCGAGGACGTGCTCTCGGGGCGAGGGCTGGAAAGGGTCTATGCCTTTCTGGGCGAAGAGGCCGGCGCCCCGGCCGAGAGAACCGCCCGGGCCATCATGGAGGACTGCACGGCCGGGACGGACCCGCGGGCAGCCGAGGCGGCGCGGGTCTTCGCGCGGATGCTGGGCACCGTCTGCGGCAACCTGGCGCTGATCCAGTTGCCCTTCGGTGGCATTTATCTCGTGGGCGGTGTGGCGCGGGCCTTCGCGCCGCACCTCGGCGAGCTCGGTTTCGACGAGGCCTTTCGCGACAAGGGCCGGTTCGCGGGTTTCATGGGCAATTTCGCGGTTCATGTCGTTGAGGATGACTATGCCGCGCTGACCGGCTGCGCCGCGCATCTCGTCGATCTCGGCGCCGCCTGACCAGGCCCTTTACCCGTGTGGCCGGCGGCGGGGGCGGTCAGGCTCCGGTTATGCGACGCCCCCCGGGACGTCAGGGCGCGGTCGCCGCGCGCATCTGGTCGTCCACCGTGCGGGTCAGCGCGGTAAGCGAGAAGGGCTTGGGCAGAAAGACCGAATTGGCGATGCGTTTCTGGTCCTCGCCGAAGGTTTCCTCGGCGTAGCCCGAAACGAAGACCACCCGCGCCTCCGGGCGGGCCGTCAGGGCCTCGCGCACCCAGGTGGGGCCGTCCTTGCCCGGCATGATGACGTCCGTAACGAAGAGGTCGACCGAGACCTCGGGATCGTCCAGCAGTTCCAGCGCCGCCTCGGCGCTGTCGGCTTCCAGCACGGTGTAGCCGCGCATCTTCAGCGCCCGCGCCGCGAAGGCGCGCACCGGGGCTTCGTCCTCGACCAGAAGGACCACGCCCTCGGCCCGCTCAAGCGGAAGAACCGGGTCGGCCACACCTCCGGGCTCGGGCAGGTCGACGGGGCCGTCGTGCACGGGAATGTAGATGGAAAACCGCGTGCCCTGCCCAGGTTCGCTGTCCGCGAAGATGAAGCCGCCGGTCTGCTTTACGATGCCATAGGCGGTGGACAGGCCCAGCCCGGTGCCCTCGCCGGTCTTCTTGGTGGTCACGAAAGGCTCGAACATCTTGTCGCGGATCTCGGGCGGGATGCCGCCGCCGGTATCACTGACCGAGAGACAGACATAGCGGCCGGCCGGCACCCGGGCGCGGTCGCGCTCGAGCGGTTCGGACAGGGTGACATTCTCGGTGCGGATGCCGATGTCACCCCCATCGGGCATGGCGTCGCGCGCATTGACCACAAGGTTCATCAGCACCTGCTCCAATTGCTGCCGATCGACCTTCACCGGGTCGAGCCCCGGATCGTGGTCCAGCGTGAGGGTGATCGTCTCGCCGACCAGGCGATTGAGCAGATGCGTGGAGTCCGACAGCGTGTTGCGCAGGTCCAGCACCTCGGGTTGCAGGTTCTGCTTGCGCGAATAGGCCAGCAACTGCCCGACCAGCGCCGCGGCACGATTGGCGTTCTGGCTGATCTGCACGAGGTCGGCGTAATCCGTATCGCCCTGGTCGTGGCGCAGCAGCAGCAGGTCGCAGTGCCCCGAAATCGCCGTCAGCAGATTGTTGAAGTCATGCGCCACGCCGCCGGCGAGTTGCCCGATGGCCTGCATCTTCTGGCTCTGGACGAATTGCTGTTCCAGCGACTTGAACTCGGTCACGTCGTTGAGCACCGCCAGCAGGTAATCGCGATCGGCGTCGCCCGCGGGGTTCAGAGAGACCTGGATGAACTGCTCCTCGGCGCGGCCCTTGACCTGCAGGAATTCCGGCTTGAGCGTGCCCTTGCCGGAGGCCGCCTCCTCGAGCCAATCGACGATCGGCCGGCCCAGCCCCTCGAAGAGATCGGTGACGCGGGTCCGTTCCGCCACGGGCTGATCCAGCAGCAGGCGCGCCTCGCGGTTCGAGCCCAGAACCTCGCCCGAGGGCGCGATCCTGAGCAGCGGCACGGGCAATTCATCGATGGCGTCCCAGGCGCGGGCACTGCCGTCCATCTCGACCGGGGCCGCGCCGACACCTTCGCCGGGAAGAAGGTATATCTCGCGCCGGCCGCCGTGGCTCGGAATCTCGGCCACCAGGCTCTCGATCTCGCCGCGCGCGGCGGCGATCCGGTGCACCTGGCCCGAGACCAGCGGCAGATCATTGAACACGCCGTCAAGGTGCTTGGCCCGTCCGCCCAGCAGGCGGCGAAAGGCGTCGTTCATGTAAAGCACGGTGCCCGAGGGGCCGGCCGTGAGCATGGGCAGGCTGAGCGCATCGGCCGCACGGATGGCCCCGCCCCGGTCGCTCATGTCCTCGAGCCGCCAGAGGTAGCGGTCCTCGTGCAGCTGCGTGACGCAGATCCGCAGGTGTCCGCGCCGGGTGACCACGTCCTCGCGCGCGGCGCCGAGGGCATGGGCCTTGCCTTGCAGCCGGTAGATCACCGCGCCGGGATCGGCGAATAGCTCGCCAAGGGCGAGGCCCAGCGTGCCGGTTCCGGGGGTCGGGAAGCGGGAGTCGGCGGCGGCATTGCGGTTCAGGATACGCCCCTCGGGGTCGCTAATCAGGCTTGCGGCCTCGTCGTTCATGACGATCCGTTCGACTGCCGCGCCGGTAAGGCGCAGCCGCAACCTCCGCCAGGCCTGCCGCGCAGCCACCAGACCCGCGGCCCCGACCAGCGCCGTGCCGAAGACGAGCAAGGACAGCCGCAACGGCGTGTCCGGCTGGACCAGCCCGAGGCCGAGCGCCGCCAGCCCCGGCAGGGCGAGCACCCAGAGCGGCAAGGGCCGGGACCGCGCCGAGCGGGCCGCGCCGCCGGGGCGGGGGCCGGGGGTCTGTCCCGGGCGGACGTCGGGGGCCAGGTCTGTTTGGGTCACGCACCACACCTCTCGATTCGGTGCCCTCCACTTCATGCCAGAAGTCTTAAGGCGGCCTTAAATCCCGCGGCCAGCCTAGCGGTGCCTCGTTCAATTTCAATCTTAACGTGCTAAACGATACCGCTTATCATCGATAGGTAGAACCCATCATGCGACGTGGCAGGGTCCAGTCGCATCCGCTCGACACGCTGCGCGCCCGGCCAGTCGGCCAGCCGGGCCGACACCCTGTCTGCGTTCTCGCGCGTGAAGACGGAACAGGTGGCGTAAGCCAGCCGTCCGCCGGGGGCGAGCAGCCCGGCACCCTGCCGCAGCAGACTGTCCTGCAGGCTGGTCAGCTCGGCCAGCCTCTCCGGGGTCAGGGCCCACTTGGCCTCGGGCGCGCGGCGCCAGGTCCCGCTGCCCGAACAGGGCGCGTCGATCAGCACCAGGTCGAAGCGGCCGGTGATCCGGCCCGGCGCCAGCGTCTCGATCCGCACGCCGGCCCGGGCGGCGCGCGGGGCGATATCGGCCATCCGGCGCGGGGCGATGTCATGGGCCGCGACCTGCACATCGGCCGCGGCGGCCATGGCCAGCGCCTTGCCGCCGCCCCCCGCGCAGAGGTCGAGCACGCGTATCCCGTCGCGCAAGCCCAGCCGGGCGACGGCCATCTGCGAGGCGGGGTCCTGAACCTCGACCAGCCCGTCGGCGAAACTCTGGGTCGCAGTGACACGGCGCGGGTTGGTCCGGACCTCGAGCGCCAGCGGCGCGCCCGCCACCGGGGCAGTCTCGATCCCCTCGACGCGCAGACGCGCCTGCGCCGTTGGCAGGTCGGCCTTGCGCTTGTTGACCCGCAGAAAGACCCCGGCGCGGTGGCGCAGGGTTTCGAGCGCCGCGTCGGGGTCGGCGGGGCCGTCGTCCCAGAGCGGCAGTTGCCAGTCCGGGATGTCCAGCCGCACAGCCCGGGGGGCCGCGTCCAGTGGGGCGCCAACCTCGTGATCCGCGACCGGCGCCGGGCCGAAGCGGCTACCGTCGAAAACCGTCTCGGGCGCGGTCCCGGCGGCGCGGCAGGCCCCCAGCATCAGCCCGCGGCCCGTTTCGGCCCCGCCCAGCCAGGCGAAAGAGCGTTTGCAGCGCAGCGCGTCGAAGACATGGTCGCGGATCGCCGCGCGGTCCTTGGACCCGGCAAAGCGGTTGGCCCGCCCCCAGCGCGACAGCGCCACCTCGGCCGCCTGCCCGGCCAGCACGCTGTCGAGCACCGCGATGGCCGCCGCGACCCGCGCCGCCGGGGTCATCAGGCCATCCGGTAGTTCGGGCTTTCGCGGGTGATCTGGACGTCGTGCACGTGGCTTTCCTTGAGCCCGGCGCCGGTGATCCTCACGAAGTCGGCCTTGTCGCGCATGTCCTCGACCGTGGCGTTGCCGGTATAGCCCATGGCCGCGCGTAGCCCGCCGACCAGTTGATGGATCACCGCCGTCGCCGTGCCCTTGTAGGGGACCTGGCCCTCGATGCCTTCGGGGACCAGCTTGTCGCTGGCCGCATCGGACTGGAAATACCGGTCGGCCGAGCCGCGCGCCATGGCCCCCATTGACCCCATGCCGCGGTAGCTCTTGAAGCTGCGGCCCTGGTAGAGGATCACTTCGCCCGGGCTTTCGTCGGTGCCCGCCAGCATCGAGCCGACCATGGCACAGGAGGCCCCCGCGGCGATGGCCTTGGCGAAGTCGCCCGAGAACTTGATGCCGCCGTCGGCGATCACCGGCGTGTCGCCGGCCGCCTTCGCGCAGTCCATCACAGCCGTCAGCTGCGGCATGCCCACGCCGGCGACCATGCGCGTGGTGCAGATCGAGCCCGGCCCGATCCCCACCTTGACCGCATCCGCGCCGGCGTCGATCAGGGCGCGCGTCGCCTCCGGGGTGGCGACATTGCCGGCGATGATCTGGATCTCGTTGGACAGCGACTTGGCGCGGGTGACGGCCTCGAGCACGCCCTGCGAATGGCCATGCGCGGTATCCACCACGATGATGTCGCAGCCCGCGTCCACCAGCGCCTCGGAGCGCGCGAAGCCCGCCTCGCCCACCGCGGTGGCCGCCGCGACGCGCAAGCGGCCCAGGCGATCCTTGCAGGCCGTGGGATTGAGCACCGCCTGTTCGGTGTCCTTGAGCGTGAGAAGCCCGGTCAGCTTGCCGTTGCCGTCATGGACCAGCAGCTTCTCGATCCGGCGCGCCTGCATCAGCGACTTGGCCTCGGCCCGGTCGGCCGGTTCGGCCAGCATCGCCAGGTTGTCGCTGGTCATGACCGCGCTGACCGGCATGGCGTCGGAGGCCGCGAAGCGCATGTCGCGGTTGGTCAAGATGCCCACGATGCGGCCCGACCCGTCGACAACCGGAAAACCAGTGAAGTTGTAGCGCTCGACCAGGGCGCGGGCATCGGCGATGGTCTGGTCGGCGGTCAGGGTGACGGGGTTGTAAACGATGCCGGACTCGAAGCGCTTGACCCGGCGGACCTCGCGCGCCTGGGTGTCGATGTCCAGGTTCTTGTGGATCACACCGATGCCGCCGGCCTGGGCCATGGTGACGGCCATGCGCGACTCGGTCACCGTGTCCATGGCCGAACTGAGCAGCGGAATGTTCATGTCGATCTGCCGGGTCGCCCGGGTGCGCGTGTCGGCGGTGCTGGGCAGCACGTCGGACGCGGCGGGAACAAGCAGAACATCATCGAAGGTCAGGGCCTCACGAATCTCCATGGCGCACTCCATCGGCAGGCATCGTTTGGCGGGTCCCTATTTCACTTTTGCGGGGACATTGAAAGCCGCAATCTGTCGCGCACCCGGTTGCCACCCCGCCCGCAGATGCCCTGTCAGCAGTTGCGCCCCGGCGCCGGTGTCGTGATCGACGGGCCCGCGAGCCCAGCCCGCGCCGGGGTGATGCCGTTCTTCTCGGTCAAGGTGACGGGAACGGACCTGCCCTGATGCGTGGTGCCCGCTACAGTCGAGCCAGCATGACTGACGGAACCGCACATGACCTCCGATACCACCGATCCCCTGGTCATCTTCACCCCCTCGGGCAAGCGCGGGCGGTTTCCCGCGGGCACCCCGGTGCTGACGGCGGCGCGGCAGCTGGGGGTGGACCTTGACAGCGTCTGCGGCGGCCGGGGCATCTGTTCCAAGTGCCAGGTCACGCCGTCCTACGGGCAGTTCTCCAAGCATGGCGTCACCGTCGCGGACGACGCCCTGTCGGCGTGGAACAGCGTCGAGGACCGCTATGACCGCAAGCGCGGCTTGGCCGCGGGCCGCCGCCTGGGCTGTCAGGCCACGGTGCAGCGCGACGTGGTCATCGACGTGCCCGAGACCAGCCAGGTCCACCGCCAGGTGGTGCGCAAGGCCGCCAGCACGCGCGTCATGGTCATGGACCCGGCGACCAAGCTCTACTACGTGGAAGTGGCCGAGCCGGACATGCACGACCCCTCGGGCGATTTCGAACGCCTCGCCGCGGCACTGGCCGAGCAGTGGGACATCGCCCCGGTCACCGCGCCGCTGTCGGTCATGACCCGGCTGCAAACGGCCCTGCGCAAGGGCAATTGGGCCGTCACGGTGGCCCTGCACCGCGGCCACACCGATGAGCATTACCGCATCCTCGACCTCTACCCCGGCTTCAAAGAGCAGCGTCTGTTCGGACTGGCGATCGACCTTGGCTCGACCACCATCGCCGCGCATCTGACCGACCTGCGCGACGGCACGGTCGCGGCCTCGGCCGGGGTGATGAACCCGCAGATCCGCTTTGGCGAGGACCTGATGAGCCGGGTCAGCTATGCCATGATGAACCCAGGCGGCGACGCGGAAATGACCCGCGCGGTGCGCGCGGCCATCGACGGGCTGGCCGCATCGCTGGCCGAAGAGGCCGGCATCGCCCCCGTTCAGATCATGGAGGCGGTCTTCGTCTGCAACCCGGTGATGCACCACCTGCTTCTGGGCCTGGACCCGGTCGAACTGGGCCAGGCGCCCTTCGCGCTGGCGACCTCGCGCTCGGTTTCGGCCGAGGCGCGAGAGCTTGACCTGTCGGCGCTCAACGCCAACGCCCGGGCCTTCGTGCTGCCCTGCATCGCCGGGCACGTCGGCGCCGATGCCGCCGCCGTCGCCCTGACCGAGCAGCCGGGCGCGCAGGACAAGTTGACCCTGATCGTCGACGTGGGCACCAACGCCGAAATCCTGCTGGGCGACAGAAGCCGCGTGCTGGCCTGCTCCTCGCCCACCGGGCCGGCCTTCGAGGGCGCGCAGATCAGTTCCGGCCAACGCGCCGCCCCGGGCGCCATCGAGCGCGTCGAGATCGACCCGGCCACCAAGGAGCCGCGCTTTCGCGTCATCGGCATCGACCACTGGTCGGACGAACCGGGCTTTGCCGAGGCCGCCGCCGCGACCGGCATCACCGGCATCTGCGGCTCGGGCATCATCGAGGCCGTGGCCGAGATGCGCATGGCCGGCCTCGTGGATGCCTCGGGGCTGATCGGCTCGGCCGATCAGACCGGCACCGCGCGCTGCATCACCGAAGGGCGCACCCACGCCTATGTCCTCCACGACGGCACCGCCGCGGGCGGGCCGCTCATCAGCGTCACGCAGGGCGATATCCGCGCCATCCAGCTGGCCAAGTCGGCGCTTTACGCCGGCGCGCGCCTGTTGATGGACGAGCGCGGCACCGATACCGTAGACCGGGTCGTGCTGGCCGGGGCCTTCGGCGCCCATATCAGCCCCAAGCACGCCATGGTGCTGGGCATGATCCCAGACGCCGCGCTCGACAAGGTCACCGGCGCGGGCAACGCCGCCGGCACCGGGGCGCGAATCGCGCTGTGTTCCGTCGCCGCCCGGGCCGAGATCGAACAGACCGTGCGCGAGATCACCAAGGTCGAAACCGCCATCGCCCCGGCCTTTCAGGCGCATTTCGTCAATGCCAACGCCCTGCCCCACGCCACCGACCCCTTCCCGACGCTGCGTGGCATCGTGCCGCTGCCGGATGTCAGCTATAACACGAGGGGCCAGGACGAGGGCGGCAGCGGACGCAAGCGCCGGCGGCGCGCCTAGCTGTTCGAGGTCCAGGCGCAGCGGTCGAAATCGACGTAGCGCAGCAGGGCCTCGGTGCGGCCCGGGGCCACCAGCCGCGAACAGCCCTCGAGCGCGTCCGCGCCTTCATAGACCGACACGACACCGCGGCCGGAACCCGTACCTTCGGAACACAGCACCTCGCCCGGGCGCAGCGTTTCCACGACGCGGGTCCCGCCCGGGGCCTGGGCGGCGAAAAGAAACGGCTCGTCGGTGCGATTGCCGACGCAGACCTGGTCCGCCGCCGCCGTGGTATCGAGCGCTGCGCGCGTCTCGGCGGCCCCGATCTGCGGGGGTGCCGCCCCAAGCAGGGCGCAGATCAGGATCGGTCGTGGTGTCATGCGGCCCCTCCTCGCGGTGCGCTCTGCCGCAAGAAACCCCCGCGCCGGGCGAAACGCCAATCAAGTCGCGTCACGCGCGGTCAGCAAAAAGTGAGGCATCGTGACGCACCTTCTGAACCGATCTGTGTCAGGGCTGGGGTGTCAAAACAACCGCGAGGGAGAGACCCCATGAGACATCTGATCGCCACCACCGCCATCGTCCTTGCCGCCGGCAGTGCCGTCGCGCAGGACGCGCCCTTCGGCACCGAGGTCGACACCGACTACGCCGCCCAGCTCTGGTCGGTCATGGAAGAGATCGACATGGTCGGGGACGGCATGGTCCAGAGCTATCCCTACCCCGGCGTCGCGCCGCACGGCATGATGCTGGAAACCTTCTACACCGAGGCCACGGTCGAGGGGCACACCGGCGAGTTGATCGTCAAGCGCAACTACGGCCCCGAGGGCGTGACCGAAGGCGACGTCCTGGCCGACCCCGACACCCACCTCGCGGCGATCACCGTGATGTTCCGCCGCGAAGAGGGCTATGACGCCGACAACCAGGACTGGTTCTGGGCCAAGTACCTGCCAGATGGCAGCCTCGACAAGAACCCCAAGGGCATGGAACTGGCCGGCCGCGTTGCCAAGGGCGCCGACCAGGGCTGCATTGCCTGCCACTCGGGCAGCGAGAACTACCTCTTCACCAACGCCAGCATCGGCCAGTGACCGGACCGGGGCCGCGCCGCCGCAAACGGCGCGCGGCCCGCGCCGGCCATCCGTCGCGACCCCCTTGACCTGCCCCGCCGGCCGAGCGTAAACAGCGGCTCCTAAAGCGGGTATGGTGAAAAGGTATCACGCGAGCTTCCCAAGCTTAAGTTACGGGTTCGATTCCCGTTACCCGCTCCAAGTTTACCGACAGTCGGCTTCATAAGCCCGCAGCGTCGACGCTGCGGGACCACGCGATTGCGCAATCGCGTGCGCGCTCCGGTGACGGAGCGCGACCGCGGCCGGTCGACCGGCCGCGCGCCCGGTTACAGCCCGTTGCGCCGCAGAAAGTTCACGAGACCCGCGGTCGAGCCGTCTTTGCCGGCCGCATCGCCGCCCTCGACGACGGGTTGCAAGGCCGTGGCCAGGTCCTTGCCGAGCTCGACACCCCATTGATCGTAGGAGTTGATGCCCAGCACCGCGCCCTCGACGAAGACCCGGTGTTCGTAAAGCGCGATGATCTGGCCCAGCACCTCGGGCGTCAGCTGCGGATAGGCCAGCGTGGTCGAGGGGCGGTTGCCGGAAAACACCCGGTGGCGCGCCTGTCGCTCCAGCTCGTCCCCCTCGAATTTGCCCGCGACCCTGGCTCGCGCCGCGTCCAGGTCGCGGCCGCGCATCAGCGCCTCGGACTGGGCCAGGCAGTTGGCGACGAGCAGCTGATGCTGGTGATGCAACTCGTCCTCGTGCCCGCGCGCGGCCACCATGAATTCGCAGGGCACGACCCGCGTGCCCTGGTGGATCAACTGGTAGAAGGCGTGCTGGCCGTTGGTGCCCGGCTCGCCCCAGACGACAGGCCCGCTGTCGCCCGCCAGGTCGGCACCGTCCATGGTGACGCCCTTGCCGTTGCTCTCCATCTCCAGCTGCTGGAGATAAGCCGGCAGCCGCGCCAGGCGGTTGTCGTAGGGCAGCACGGCGCGCGTGGCATGGCCCAGCACCTGATTGTGCCACAGCCCCACCAGCGCCAGCATCGCCGGCATGTTCTCGGGCCAGTCGGCGGCGACGAAATGCCGGTCCATCGCCTGGCCGCCGCGCAGGAAAGCGCGAAAGGCCGCGGACCCCACGGCGATCATCAGCGACAGCCCGATCGGCCCCCAGACGGAATAGCGCCCGCCGACCCAGTCGGCAAAGCCGAAGACGCGCGCAGGGTCGATGCCGAAATCATCGGTCTTGTCGCGCGCCGTGCTGAGGGCTGCGAACTGGGCCGCCGGATCGGCCACCGCCTCGCCCATCCAGGCCCGGGCGGTGCGGGCGTTGGTCATGGTCTCGATGGTGGTGAAGGTCTTCGAGGCGACGATCACCAGCGTCGTCTCCGGGTCGCAGGCGCGCAGGGCATCGGCGATATCGGCCGGGTCCACGTTCGAGACGAAATGGCACCGAGGCCCGTCGTGGTAAGGGGCCAACGCCTTGACGGCCATGGCCGGACCGAGGTCCGAGCCGCCGATGCCGATGTTGATGACGTCGGTGATCGGCCCCCCCTGCCCGGCGAAACTGCCATCGCGCACCGCACGGGCAAAGTCCTCCATCCGGTCGAGTGTTTCCAGCACGCCCGGCATGACGTCGTCGCCGTCGACCAGAACCGGCCCGCCGTCGAGATTGCGCAGCGCCGTGTGCAGCACCGCGCGGCCCTCGGTTTCGTTGATGGCCTGGCCGTTGACCATCGCATCGCGCTTGACGGCCACATCCGCCCGGTCCAGCAGGTCGATCAGCAGGCCGCGGGCCGTGCTGTCGATGTTGGTCTTGGCATAGTCGAAAAGCAGGTCACCCAGCCGCACCGAGAAGTCCCCGGCCCGGTCGGGATCGTCGAACAGGCTTTCAACGGGGCGGTCGGCCACTTTCGCGGCATGGCGCTTGAGATCATCGAACATGGGTCAGCTTTCCGCCCAGTGCACCGTGGCCCCCGGCAGGACGGCCGCGATCGGGGCCTCCTCGGGGGGAAGGTTGCGGGCCTTTTCCAGGGCTTCGCGTTTCTCGTGGCCGGTGATGACCACGTGGCAATTCATGGCATCCTTGAGCACCCGCGCCGAGAGCGTGACGCGCGCCTCGGGCACGCCGGGCGCGCGCATGGCGTACAGTACCGCGTCACCGCTCAGCGCCGCCTCCAGTTGATCGGCCCCGGGAAAGAGCGAGGCCGTGTGCATGTCCGCCCCCATGCCCAGCAGGCAGACCGAGAGTGGCAGGCAACCGGCCACGCCCTGCGCCAGATCCTCCAGCCTGTCTTCGGGGGCGGCGGCCTCGGCATAGAGCGGCACGTGGCGGGCCGCGGCGGCCTTGTCGATCAGGAGCCGCTCGCGCAACAGCCGCGTGTTCGACCGCGCGTCCGTCTCGGGCACCCAGCGTTCGTCGGTCAGCATGACGTTGACCCGCGCCCAGTCGATCCGCCCGGCCGCGCAGAGCGAATCGAACACCGGCCCGGGTGTGGTGCCGCCGGGTACGGCGAGCGAGGCCGTGTCGTTCTGAAACAGCACGTTCTCAAGCTCGCCCGCGATCCGGTTGGCGAGGTTCATCATCATCATCTCGGAGTCGGGGTATTCAATGAGCTCCATGAGATTACTCCTTGATATCACGCCATTTCCGGCCGTCACGATGCAGCAGCATCAGGGCATCCTCGGGCCCCGAAGACCCTTGGTCATATAGCTTGGGAACATCGCCGCGCGCCACCCAGCCCGCGATGATCGGGTCGGTCCAGGCCCAGGCGGCCTCGACCTCGTCGCCGCGCATGAACAGCGTCTGGTTGCCCCGGATCACGTCCATGATGAGCCGCTCGTAGGCATCCGGCACGCCCTCGGCATCGGGGCCCAGCGCCTCGGCAAAGGTCATGTCCAGCGGCACGTCAACGAGACGCATGCCGCCCGGCCCCGGTTCCTTGATCGTCACTTGCAGCTTGATGCCCTCGTTGGGCTGCAACTGGATCGACAGGATGTTACGGTGGCGCGCCTCGTCGCCCGGAAAGATCGAGTGACCAAGGTCCTTGAAGACCACGGCGATCTCGGAGCTGCGCGCCTTGAGCTTCTTGCCGGTGCGCAGGTAGAAGGGCACGCCCGCCCAGCGCCAGTTGTTGATATGCGCCTTGAGCGCGACGAAGCTCTCGGTATGGCTACGCGGGTCCTCGGCATCGTCGCGATAGCCGGGGCTGGCCCCGGCGGCGTCATACTGGCCGCGCACGATGTGATGGTGATCTACGGGCTGTAGCGCGCGGATCACCTTGAGCTTCTCGTCGCGCACCGCGTCGGCGTCGAACATGCTGGGCGGTTCCATCGCGATCAGGCACAAAAGCTGCATCAGGTGGTTCTGCACCATGTCCCGCATCGCACCGGACTTGTCGTAATAGGCGCCGCGCCCCTCGACGCCCACGGTCTCGGCCACGGTGATCTGGATGTGATCGACGTAGTGATTGTTCCAGAGCGGCTCGAACAGGACATTGCCGAAGCGCACCGCCATGAGGTTCTGGACGGTTTCCTTGCCCAGGTAATGGTCGATCCGGTAGATCTGATCCTCGTTGAAATGCCGCGCCAGTGTGGCGTTGAGCGCGCGGGCCGATCCGAGGTCGCGGCCGAAGGGCTTTTCGACCACCACGCGGCTGTCGGCATCGGCGATCCCGTGGGTCAGCAGCCGCTCGGCAAGGTCACCGAACAGGCCCGGCCCGACCGAGAAATAGAAGGCCTTGATGACACCATCGCGCAACGTGTCGTGCAGCGCCTGCCAGCCGTCCTCGCCTCGGGCGTCCACGGGCACATAGTGCAACCGGGCCAGAAAACGCTCAACCGCCGTGTCGTCGTGCGCCTCGGGGCCGCCGAATTCGGCAATCGCCGCGCGGATCATCTGGCGATAGCCATCGGTATCGGTCTCTGACCGGGCCGCGGCCACGATTCGCGCGCCGTCGGGCACCTGCCCCGACATGCAGCGCCGGTAGAGCCCCGGCAGGATCTTGCGCCGGGCCAGGTCACCCGTACCGCCGAAAATCACGAGGTCGAAATCGTCGACCGGGATGACGCGCGAAACCATGGGCTCTCCTTCTTGGTCTGCGGCGGGGTGGGGTTAGCGCTAACGCTATCGTCCTATCCCCGGGCCGCCGGGAAGTCCAGCGCGGGCCTTACGGGGCGAGCCTGAGTCCGCTGCGGAAAAAACACAACCCCGTATCCCTGCCACGAACGCAAATCGGCTGCCGGGCGCGCGCCGCGGCAGCCGATGGGACGGTAAGAACCGTGGGGTGTTACGCCTCGTCCATCTTGACGGCGTTGACCTGCATATAGCCGGCCTCGCCCAGACGGTCGTAAAGCTCGATCTGGGTTTCGAGGAAGTCGATATGGCCTTCCTCGTCGGCCAGCAGCTCCTCGAAGAGCTTCATGGTCACGTAATCACCGGCGGCGTGGCAGTGTTCGCGCGCCTCCTTGTAAAGCGCGCGCGCCTCCTGCTCGGCGGCCAGGTCGCAATCGAGGGTCTCGCGCGGGGTCTGGCCGATGCGCAGCGGGTCGAGCTTTTGCAGGTTGGGGTGCCCGCCGAGAAAGATGATGCGGTCCACCAGCTTGTCGGCGTGGTGCATCTCCTCGATGCTTTCTTCGCGACTCTTGGCGGCCATGTGCGAGACGCCCCAGTCCTCCTGCAGGCGGTAGTGCAGCCAGTACTGGTTGATCGCTGTCAGCTCGCTCCGCAGGGCGCGGTTGAGATATTCGATGACTTTTTCGTCGCCCTTCATGGCGTGATCCTTTCCTTTCGATCCGCCCACAACTTAGTGAGTTGTCCCAAAGTTTCTAGCCGTCCACCGCGATTTCCCGGGGCGTGCCGTCGTCGTCTTCGCCCCTGCGCAGCCCGGTCAGTTCGACCGGCACCTCGAGGGCGGGGTTGCGGCGCATGGTGTCGAGAAACAGCGGCATGCAGCCACCGCAGTCGGCGGCCTTGCCCAAGGCGCGGTAGACCTTGCCCGGCGTGATCAGCGTCTCCGAATCCGAGCGGCGCATCCAGTCGATGGCAGCGTGGATATCCGTTTCGGTGATGTTCTGACACTGGCAGACGATCATGGCCGCCCCTTTCCCGACTCTTACGCTCAAGATATCGCCACGCCCGCGTGACGCAAGAGAAAACCTCGGACAGGCGACCTGCGGCCGCAGCGGCGGGGTCAGGCCTCCAACTCGCTGTCCCAGTAAAGGAAGTCGAGCCAGGTCTCGTGAAGGTGACCGGGCGGGAAGCGGCGGCCCATGTTGCGCAGTTCCTCGGCACCGGGGCGGCGGGGCGGCTTGCGCAGGGACAGCCCCGAGCGGCGCAGTGACTTGCTGCCCTTCTTGAGGTTGCAGCGCGAACAGGCGGCGACGACGTTTTCCCAGCTGGTCACGCCGCCCGCCGCGCGCGGCACCACGTGATCGAAGGTCAGATCCCCGCGCGAGCCGCAGTACTGGCAGCAGAATTCATCCCTCAGAAAAAGATTGAAGCGCGTGAAGGCCACGCGCTTCTGGGGTTTGACGTAATCCTTTAGGACGACGACCGAGGGTATCCGTATCCGCATCGAGGGACTGCGGGCGACCTCGTCGTATTCGGCGATGATGTCCACCCGGTCGAGAAAGGCCGCCTTGACCGCGTCCTGCCACGGCCAGAGCGACAGCGGGTAATATGACAGCGGCCGGTAATCGGCATTGAGCACCAGCGCCGGGTGCTGTTTCAGCGCCGCCGGTTCCCTGACAAATTCCGTCCTGAAATCGCCGTCCATGGGGGACTCCATCCTCGCCCTGCCTGCCTTGTTGTGTGGCACCAGAGCGGGAGCCCCGCCCCTGCCTGACCCTAACTATATATGGCGATTCCGACTAGGCAAGTCCCATATGTGGTCAAGGCCGCACGCCGGTTAGCTACGCCGATTCCGTAACGGTAGGGTGACAGGCCGGCAGGACCAGCTCACCGTGCTCAGGTGTAGCCCAGCCGATCGCGCATGAAGGCCAGCGCCACCGACAGCCCGTCGTTGGCGATGCCGTGGCCGGTGCCCTTCTGGATGTGGGCATAGACGTCTTGCCAACCGGCGGCCTCCAGCGCCTCGGCGGCGTCGGGCATGGACTGCGCCGGCACCACCTCGTCCTGATCGCCGTGCACCAGCAGGACCGGCGGGCGCACCACGACCTCGTCGGCCAGCAGCTCGGGTTCCAGAAGCCGCCCGGAAAAGGCGCAGAGACCCGCGATGGCATCCTCGCGCCGGGGGATCACGTGCAGCGCCAGCATGGTGCCTTGCGAAAAGCCGAAGACCAGCACCTGTTCGGGCATCAGGTCCTCGTCCACCATCAGCCCGTCGAGAAAGGCATCGAGATCGGCGGAGGCCCGGGCCATGCCCGCCCGCGCCTCTTCCTCGGACGACCCGTCGATCCAGGGGATCGGGAACCATTGCAGCCCTACGGGCGCGGCCGAACAGGTCTCGGGCGCGTCGGGGGCGAAAAATGCCGTGTCGGGCAGGTGTTCGCCCAGCGGCTCGGCCAGGCCCAGAAGATCCTGCCCGTTGGCCCCGTAGCCATGCAGGAAGACCACCGCCGAGCGCATCTCGCCCGAAACAGGTGCCACCCGCCCTGCCTGCAATACCCGTGTCATGCGATGCCCTCTCTGTCCTTGTGGACCCGGTAGTAGGCCCAGAGCAGCCGCGCCGCAACCGCCCGCCAGGGCGACCAGGCCTCGGCCATGCCCCGCAGTTGTCCATCTGTGGGCCGCTCGGGCAGGTCGTATAGCGCGCGCGCCGACTCCTGCAGCGCGAGATCGCCCGCGGCAAAGACATCCCTTCGGCCGAGGCTGAAGGTGGCGTAGATCTCGGCCGTCCAGCGGCCGATACCGGGCACGGCGACCAGCGTGGCGATCACCTGCTCGTCGGGCATGGCGCGCAGGCCGTCATAGTCGATCCCCGCTCCGGCCAGCGCCCGGGCGTAGCGCTGCTTGGGCCGCGACAGGCCAACGGCGCGCAATTCGTCGTCCGCTGCCGCCAGGACGGCCTCGGGCGTCGTCAGCCCCGCCGCTTCGACGCGGCCCCAGATGGCCTGCGCGCTGGCCACGCTGACCTGCTGGCTGACGATGGCCGCGAAAAGCTGCGCGAACCCGTCCGGCTTGCGCCGCAGCGGCAGCGGCCCGGTCTGGCGATAGGCCGCGGCCATGCGCGGGCAGCGGGCCGAAAGCGCGGTGATCCCCGCCTCGAGGTCGGCCGGCCCGTCGATGATCGGTGCTTCATTCATGACGTTTTTCTCATGCGTGCGACCATTCCGGCGCTGGACCTCGGCGGGCGGGGCGGCTACTCCGACGCAATGACCGATATCGCCGCCCCCAGTTCCGACGCGCCAGCCCCCAACGTGGATGACCGGGCCGCCCGGCGCAACGTGATCGTGCTGATCCTGGCCCAGGCCGTGCTGGGTGCGCAGATGCCGATGATCTTCGCCGTGGGCGGGCTGGCCGGGCAGATGCTGGCGCCCAATCCCTGCCTTGCGACGCTGCCGATCTCGCTGATCGTCTTCGGGTCCATGACCACGGCGCCCTGGATCTCGCCGCTGATGCAGGCGCGCGGGCGGCGTCTCGGCTTCCTGGTCGGGGCCTGCGCCGGGGCCGCGGGGGCGCTTGTCGCGGCCTGGGGTCTCTGGATCGGGCAATTCTGGCTGATGCTCGTGGGCTCCTATCTGACGGGCATCTACATGTCCGCGCAGGGCTTCTACCGCTTTGCCGCCAGCGACCGCGCCTCGGATACCTTCCGGCCCAAGGCGATTTCCTACGTCATGGCCGGGGGTCTGCTGGCGGCGATCATCGGGCCGCAGTTCAACAAGCTGGTGATGGACGCTAGCGTCGTGCCCTTTGTGGGCAGCTACCTGGCGGTGGCCGCGCTGAACCTGGCCGGCATGGGGCTGTTCTTCGGGCTGGACCTGTCCAAGGGCACCCGCGCCACCGGCCCCGAGAAACTGACAGGCCCGCCCCCGCGCAGCCGCCGCGCGCTGCTGACGGACCCGCATATCCTGGTAGCGATCGTCGTGGGCATGGTCGCCTATGCGCTGATGAACCTGGTGATGACCTCGACACCGCTGGCAGTGGTCGGCTGCGGCTATTCCGAGGCGCGCGCCAACGACGTCGTCTCGGCCCATGTGCTGGCCATGTATGTGCCCAGCTTCTTTACCGGGCACCTGATCGCGCGCTTCGGGGTGCGGCCAATCATGGCGCTGGGGCTGCTGATCCTCGCCGTTGCCGGGGGAGTCGCCCTGATCGGCGTGCAGCTGGAACATTTCTTCGTCGCGCTGATCCTGCTGGGCGTGGGCTGGAACTTCGGCTTCATCGGCGCCACGACGCTGCTGGCCGCCTCGCACGGACCGCAGGATCGCGGCATGGTGCAGGGCCTCAACGACACCATCGTCTTCGGCTGCGTGACACTGGCCTCGCTGGCCTCGGGCGGGCTGATGAACTGTTCGGGCGGTACGGCCGAGGCCGGCTGGACGGCCGTCAACCTGGCCATGGCGCCCTTCCTGGCCCTGGCAGGCGGGGCGCTGATCTGGCTGTGGCTGCGGCCCGAGGACGCGCGGACGGCCTGAGCGCGTCAGGCCCAGCGCATCAGGCGCAGTTTCTTGCGAAAGGGGCTAAGGGCGACGCGACCCTGGGCCACGCGGGTCGGGTCGGCAGCGATCTGGCGCAGAAGCACCGGCGCCTGCCAGGCCTCCAGCAGACCCGCGCGGGCCTGCCGGGGCACCTGGCGGCGCAGTCTGCGCCAGTCCGGCATGGCCCGAAGGGCGGCGCTGGCCAGCTCGCGGATCGCCGGCGCCCGGCCATCGACCAGCGGAATGCGCCCGCGCGCCTCAAGCTCGGGCACCGCCTGCAGAAACCGCACCAGTCCCGCGCCATAGCCCGTCGCACGCACCTCCGCCGCGATCCCGGCGCCGCCGCCCAGCAGCCGCACGGCCTGCCACGTCAGCTCGGCCGCCGTGGCATCCAGGTGTTCCGCGAAATGCGCGGAATCCTCGAAGGGCTCGCGGTAGATGTCCCAGCGCCGGGCGGCGACCGTCCGATCCAGCGCCCGCGCCGCCTGCGCGTCCAGCACCTCGGCCAGTTGCTGGGTGACCTCGTGGCTGCGCACCGGGCTGTCGGCGGCGATTTCCTCCAGCGCGTCGCGCCACCATTGCAGACGCATCTCGGCGATCATGGGCTCCTCGGTCACCCAGGGCGCGCGGCTGACCTCGATGTTGAAGGCGTAGAGCGGGAACAGCACCGCGCGCGCCGCGGGCGGGGCGGCCATGGTGGCGAGAAAGCGGTCGGGATCGCCGCGCTCGACGATTTCGGCGCAGGCCTGCAAACTCATGCGGCCCCCAAAATTCCAGAATTTTGGGGGCGCGACCGAATTTCTGGAAATTCGGTCATGCCACGGCCTCGTCGCGCAGCAGTTTCCAGACGATCCCCTCGTGCAGCGCGTCGAAGGCGGCATCGACGATATTGGCGCTCACGCCCACCGTGGCCCAGCGGTGCCCCGCGCCATCCTGGTAGTCGATGATCACGCGAGTCACCGCCTCGGTCCCGCCGTTGGTGATGCGCACCTTGAAGTCCACCAGTTTCATGTCGTCGATCATCGCCTGGTAAGGGCCGAGATCGGACTTGAGCGCCTGCCAGAGCGCGTTGACCGGCCCCTCGTCGGACATGTCCTGCGCGTGCTCGTTCTTGAAATAGCTGGTCCGCGCGGTGCCGCGGATGCTGACCGTCACCACGGCCTCGGATTCCACCACGATCTCGCCACGGGCATTGCGGCGGCGTTCGGAAATCACCCGGTAGCGTTCCACGTCGAAAAAGGCCGGCAGCGTGCCCAGTTCGTCGCGCGCCAGCAGTTCGAAACTGGCCTGCGCGGTGTCATAGGCAAAGCCGGCCGATTCCTGCCGCTTGATCCGCTCGAGGATGCGGGCCAGCGCCGGGTCGCCCTTGTCCACCTCGATGCCCGCCCCGGTCAGGCGTTCGCGCAGGTTGGACTGCCCGGCCTGGTTGGACATCGGCACGATGCGCGTGTTGCCCACCAGCGCGGGGTCGATGTGTTCATAGGTCGTGGGGTCCTTGGCGATGGCGCTGGCGTGCAGGCCTGCCTTGTGCGCGAAGGCCGATGTGCCGACATAGGCGGCCTGTTTCATCGGCACGCGGTTGAGGATGTCGTCGAGCAGCCGCGCGGCGCGGGTCAACCCGGTTAGGGCCTGCGCGGTCACGCCCGTCTCGTAGCGGCTGGCGTAGGGCTCCTTCAGCAGCAGCGTCGGGATCAGCGTCGTCAGGTTGGCATTGCCGCAGCGTTCGCCCAGCCCGTTGAGCGTGCCCTGCACCTGACGCGCGCCGGCGTCCACCGCCGCCAGCGTGTTGGCCACCGCGTTCTCGGTGTCGTTGTGGGTGTGGATGCCGACATGGTCGCCCGGCACGCCGGCCGCGATCACCGCTGCCGTGGCCGCGGCCACCTCGTGGGGCAGCGCGCCGCCGTTGGTATCGCAAAGCACCACCCAGCGCGCACCCGCCGCGTAGGCGGCGACGCAGGCCTCCAGCGCATAGGCCGGGTTGGCCTTCCAGCCGTCGAAGAAATGCTCCGCGTCGAACAGCGCCTCGCGCCCCTGCGCGGCGATATGGGCGATGCTGTCGTGGATATTGGCGCGGTTTTCGTCCAGCGTGATCCCCAGCGCCTTTTCCACGTGGAAATCATGCGTCTTGCCGACGATGCAGACGGCCGGTGTGTTCGCGTTCAGTACGGCGGCGAGCACGTCGTCGTTTTCGGCCGACCGCCCCGCGCGCTTGGTCATGCCGAAGGCCGCGAGCGTTGCACCGGTCCGCGGGGCGGCGGCGAAGAAGTCGTTGTCGGTGGGATTGGCGCCGGGCCAGCCGCCCTCAATGTAGTCGAGGCCCAGCTCGTCGAGCACCTCGGCGATGGCCTGCTTGTCGGCGGTGGAGAACTGCACGCCCTGCGTCTGCTGGCCGTCGCGCAGGGTGGTGTCGTAGAGGTAGAGGCGGTCCCGTGTCATGGCGCATCGCTCCCGCGGGGCACCGGGCCGGCACCGCCGGCCAGCGCCCGACCCGCCCCCCCACGGGGCGGGCGCTTCGGTGACGTCTTGCCGACCGGCACCGGGGCGCGCGGAAGTGATGAAAGTCTTTGCGGCAAGGCGCCCCGTGCGGGCCGGGCGCCGGCCTGGGTTTTGGTAACAGGCGTCATTCTAGGCCCTCCAGCTTGGCGGGGTCGAAATTGGGGCCAGGAACAAGCTTTACCCCATCTTTTGTCACCCGGACCTCAACTCCGGCATCCAGCAGATCGGCCTTCTTTTTATCAAAATCAAAAAAATCTCTTTCTTGGAGGGAAATCACCCTGACAACATTCAGTTTTGACTCTAGGATCTTAAGCTTTTCCGAGTGTATAATCGGCAACAGAGTCAGCATACCTGTGCGCCTCTCGAGGAGCCCGAGCAGGTGAGCAGACGCAAGAAACACACCTTTAGCCTCTTCCAGGCTGTCAAACTCTTCCATGTGGTCGATTAGCTTTGAGTCAAACAATAAGACACGCTTGTAGAGACCTCGAAGGGAAAAAAGCGCGTTGTAGGTGTGCAGATCATCCGAGAGCGCCTTGACCACCTCGGGATAGGGGGAAAGCGGCTCCACACCATCCACTAACTGATACCACTCTTGCAGCTCTTTCAGCGCGGCATTTGCCTTGGACTTTGTCCAGTCCATCGGCTTTCGGTAGTGCGTGGACAGCATGACAAACCGGATCACCTCGCCCGGCACGCCCTGGTCCAGCAGGTCGCGCACGGTGAAGAAATTGCCCAAGGACTTGGACATCTTCCGGCCCTCGACCTGCAGCATCTCGTTGTGCATCCAGACGCGGGCCATTTCCTCGGTCCCGTTGGCACAGCAGCTTTGGGCGATCTCGTTCTCGTGGTGGGGAAACATCAGGTCGTTGCCGCCGCCGTGGATGTCGAAGACCTCGCCCAGCAGGGCCTTGGCCATGGCCGAACACTCGATGTGCCAGCCTGGCCGCCCCAGCCCCCAGGGGCTGTCCCAGCCCGGCTCACCCGCCTGCGAGGGTTTCCAGAGCACGAAGTCCATCGGGTTGCGCTTGTAGGGGGCCACCTCGACCCGCGCGCCGGCGATCATGTCATCGACACTGCGCCCCGACAGCCGGCCATAGGCCTCTTTCCAGCTGTCGACGGAAAACAGGACGTGCCCCTCGGCCGCGTAGGCGTGGCCCCTGGCGACCAGGTCCTCGATCATCGCCACCATCTGCGCGATATAGGCCGTGGCGCGGGGCATCCGGTTGGGCTCCAGCACGCCGATCTCGGCCATGTCGTCGAGATACCACTGGCTCGTCTCGGCGGTGATGTCGGAGATGTCACGCCCGGTCTCGGCCGCCCGCGCGTTGATCTTGTCGTCCACATCCGTGAAATTGCGCACGTAGGTGACGTGATCGGCCCCGTATTCGTGCCGCAGCAGCCGGTAGAGCACGTCGAAGACGATCGCGGGCCGCGCGTTGCCCAGGTGCGCGCGGTCATAGACCGTCGGCCCGCAGACGTACATGCGCACGTTCTGCGGATCGAGCGGGACGAAGGGCGCCTTCGCCTTCGTCCGGGTGTTGTAGAGTTCGATTGTCACGATGCGGCCTCAAGGCGGTTTGCGCCCGCGGGCTTAGCGACTTTCTGGATCAAGGGAAACGTGAAAGAGCGGCCCGCGCGACTGGTGTCAGCAGGGAATAATGCAGCAAAGGGTGCAGATGCTCTTCATGGCATAGTGATAGACCGTCGCCACGGGCGGTGGCAACCCCGGACGGCGCCGCCCCGGCAGATTCGCGGGCCGCGGCCCGGCTGTAGCAGCCGGGAACGAAAGAAAAAGCGGCCCGCGCAGGGGCCGCTTTGACTGATCAGGTTCACGTCTGCCCACGGGCGATCAGAATTCGAAGGACACCCGGGCAGACACGGTCGTGACATCAAAGTCGTCGCCGCTGCTCGCGAAATCATCGAACTGGTGGTCCAGCACCTCTGCGCCGACCCGCATGTCGTTACCCAGGCGGTAATCGACACCCACGCCGTAAAACGACCCGGTGTCGCTGTCGTAACCCAAACCGCTCGTCGTCAACCGCGCCGCGCCTGCGGTCAGGTAAGGCAGCCAGTTGCCGGCGTCGTACCCCGCGCGCAATTTGGCCCGCAGAACGCTGTCGATCTTAAAAGGAACACCGTCAGCAGAAGCTTCAATGTCAAAGCCCGAAAGCTCCAGCTCGCCGCCGAGCACTGCGCTGCCGAAATCACGGTCATACCCGGCATGAACCCCGTAGGTCAGCCCGTCGAGTTGGTCAGCGAAATAGACCGTGGACTCCGTCGCATCGGCGTAGCCCAGCGACCCGCCGGCGTAAAAGCCGGTCCAGGCCGGTGCCGGGTCGACAGGATCAATCACGACCGGGTCAGGCTCGGGAACAGGCTCGCTCATGCCACCGGCCAAAGCGGAGCTTGCGGTGAGGCTGGCGGCAAGGGCCAGCACAATTTGCTGTTTCATTCTATTCTCCATCTCTTTAAAGTTTCAGCGATGGGCACGCTAAGATCGTCACTTGATCGACCAGCGACAATAGGCACGTTGCCCCCGGAATTCGCCGTATTAAACCCGCAAGGTCCACGCAACAGCCGGACGGTCAGCCTGTCGCGGCTGTTGCATCGCCGCCGCGCGTGATCACGGACCCGCTACCTTTCCCGCGCAACCTGTCGCGCAATCAAAGAACCGCACAGGTCCCTGACATGCCCCTGATCACCTGTCGCGGTGTCGCCAGCCCTGTATGCAAGATACGCCTCGCGACTCGTCAATGAGGTGATATCGACCCGGGCCGTGAGCTGTCACGGTTGACTGATCGTTCCTCCGCCCACCGGCGCGGCCACCCCGGTCGTGCCCGGGCACGAGGTCGGCAGCCCGCGCGCCACCCGCACCGCCAGGAAGGCGAAGGCCTGCGCCTCGAGCATGTCGCCGTCCAGCCCCACCGACTCGACCGGCGCGACGGGACAGTCACAGCCCGCCGCGATCATGGCCATCAGCGTGCGGTTGTGCCGCCCCCCGCCCGCGACGAGCACCCGCGCTGGCAGCATCGGGCACTGATCCAGCCCCCGCGCCACGGCGGCCGCGGCACAAGCCGTCAGGGTGGCCGCGGCGTCGGCATCGGCCAGCCCGGAGACGGCCTCTTCGAGCTTGGAAAATTCGTTTCGGTCTAGGGATTTCGGCGGCGGTCTTGAGAAAAAGGATGAAGCCAGGAAATCGCCGACTATCCCGGCGTCCGCCGTGCCCCGCGCGGCCAGCGCGCCGCCCTCGTCCCGGTCCAGCCCGTGCCGGGCCTGCATCAGGTCATTGATCGGGGCGTTGGCCGGCCCGGTATCGAAGGCCAGCAGCGCGCCTAGCGCCTCGGGCGCCGGCTGGCGCGGGTCGATCCAGGTCAGGTTGCCCACGCCGCCGAGGTTCAGGACCGCCAGCGGCGCCTCGGCCCCCAGCCAGCGGGCCAGCGCGAAATGGTAGAAGGGCGCCAGCGGCGCCCCCTCGCCGCCCATGCGCACGTCCGCCGACCGGAAATCCCAGACCACCGGCAGGCCCAGCACCGCGGCCAATACCGCCCCGTCGCCCAGTTGGTGCGTGCCGCGCCCGCGCGGATCATGCGCGAGGGTCTGGCCGTGAAACCCCGCCAGCGTCACCCCGTCCAGCCCGGACAGCGCTTGGGCATGAACCGTCTCGACGATCTCGGCGGCCCGGGCGAGATCGGCGCCCGGCCACTTGCCCAGCGCGGCGCGCAGCACCGCCCGCTGGGCGGTGTCGTAGGGGTGGAACCGCGTCTCGCCGATCCCCAGCAGCCGATCACCGTCACTTTCGATCACGGCCACGTCTACACCGTCGAGCGAGGTGCCGGACATGGCCCCGGCGACCAGAACCGCATCCCCAGTCAACATCCGCTTTTCCTCTGCCTGACTGCCCTCTATAGAGTGCGCCGACGCCATCACGGGGACAAGACATGACCTACCATCCCAAGTCCGAATTCATGGCCACGATCATGGAGCGCGGCTTTCTGGCCGATTGCACGGATTACCAGGGCCTGGACGAGGCGCTGAGCAAGGGGATGGTGACGGCCTATATCGGCTATGACGCAACCGCGCAGTCGCTGCACGTGGGGCACTTGCTCAACGTCATGCTGCTGCGCTGGTTCCAGAAGACCGGGCACCGCCCCGTCACGCTGATGGGCGGCGGCACCACCAAGGTCGGCGACCCGAGTTTCCGCGCCGAGGAACGCCCGCTGCTGACCCCCGACCAGATCGGCGCCAACATCGCCGGGATGCAGGCGGTGTTCGCGCGCTATCTCGACTACGGCACGGAAACGGCAGGCGGCAATGCCGCGCTGATGCTAGACAACGCCGAATGGCTGGACGGGCTGAACTACCTCGATTTCCTGCGCGACATCGGGCGGCATTTCTCGGTCAACCGGATGCTGTCCTTCGAGTCGGTCAAGTCACGACTGGACCGCGAACAGAGCCTGTCGTTTCTCGAATTCAACTACATGATCCTGCAGGCCTACGACTTCCTGGAACTGCACCGCCGCTACGATTGCCTGTTGCAGATGGGCGGGTCCGACCAGTGGGGCAACATCGTCAATGGCATCGACCTGACCCGCCGGGTGCTGGAGTCCGAGATCTACGGCCTGACAACGCCGCTCCTGACAACGTCGGACGGGCGCAAGATGGGCAAGTCGGCGGGCGGCGCGATCTGGCTGAATTCCGAGATGCTGAGCCCCTACGAGTTCTGGCAGTTCTGGCGCAACACGACTGATGCGGATACGGGCCGGTTCCTGAAGCTCTATACCGAGGTGCCGCTGAACGAATGCGCGCGGCTGGGCGCCCTCGGCGGGTCCGAGATCAACGAAGCCAAGATCGTGCTGGCCAACGAAGTGACGACGCTGTTGCACGGCGCGTCGGCGGCGCGCGCCGCCGAGGCCACCGCGCGCGAGGTCTTCGAGAAGGGCGGCGCGGGTGGTGACTTGCCCACCCTGACGCTGTCCGCCGACGAGATCGGCGCGGGGATTTCCGTGGTGCAGCTCATCGTGCGGTCCGGCCTTGCCGCCAGCGGCAAGGAAGCCAAGCGCCTGATCGCCGACAACGGCGCGCGGCTGGACGATGCACCACTGACCGACGCCGGCCGGATGATCACCGCGGGCGACCTTGCCACGCCGATCAAGCTGTCCGCGGGCCGGAAACGCCACGCCATGGTGGCGCTGGGCTGACCGCGGGGCGGCGGCGCGTCGACGCGCCGCCGCCTAGCAGATCAGCCAGCCGGCCAGGGCGATCAGCGCCCCGCCCGCCAGGGCGCACCCGGCCGCGACCAGCGCCGCGCACAGCGGTGTCGGGCGTGGTGCCCTGATGATGCGTCCGTGGACCCTGCGCATGGTCCCATTAACCCGGCCTTAGGTTTCGATCGGCCTAACGGCGCCATGGATACGGCGCTGCAACAATCCGAAGCCTTCGCGCGCGGCCTTGTGGCCTGCGGCCAGGCGCCCCGCCGCTGCGCCGCGGGCCTGCTGCTGCGCCGCCGCCTGCCCCTGGCCGGGTGGCAGGCCCTGCTGTCACGAGCCGAAGTGACTGACGTGGAGGGCCTGCGGGCGGCCCGACGCCTGGGCCTGCGGATCGTCAATGCGGAGCGGCCCGCTTAGGCCCCGCTGCGCGCGGCGGGCTTCCGCCAAATCCTGACCCCGGCGCATATCGCCGAGATGCCTTTGCAGGGCGACCTGCGCGCGGTGCTGCAGCCGAAATGGCGCAACCGCCTGCGCCGGGCCGAACGCACGGGGCTGACCCTGCGCCACAGGGCCTGGACCGGCACTCCGCACTGGCTGATCACGCGCGAGGCGCTGCAGCGGCGGCAGCGGCGCTATGCCGCCCTGCCCGCCCCGCTCGTCGCCGCCATTGCCCGCGAGACGCCGGGCTGCGCCCGCATCACAGAGGCCTGGTGCGGCGCAACGCCGGTGGCGGCCATGCTGTTTCTGCGGCACGGCGCGCGGGCCACCTACCAGGCCGGCTGGACCTCGGCGCGGGGGCGCGCGCTTAACGCCCATTGCCGGACATTGTTCGACGGCGCGCGCTGGCTGGCCGAGCACGGCCACAACACGTTGGACCTCGGCGCGCTCGACACCGAGCGTCAGCCAGGGCTGGCCCGCTTCAAGCTGGGCACCGGGGCGCGGGCGCGCGCCCTGGGCGGCACCTGGCTGGCCCTGCCCGGGCTGTGAGCCGAGCGCGGGAATCGGGGCTGGCGACGCCCGGCGCGATCTTCTAAGGATCGGGACCATGTCCAAGACGATCCTGGAGCGATGCGCGGCCCGCGGCCTGCGCCTGACCGACCAGCGCCGCACCATCGCGGGCGTGCTGGACGCGGCCGAGGATCACCCGGATGTCGAGGACCTGCACGCCCGCGCCATGCAGGCCGATCCGCGTATCTCGCTGGCCACGGTTTACCGCACGGTCAAGCTTTTCGAGGAGGAGGGCATCCTCGACCGGCTGGATTTCGGCGACGGGCGCGCCCGCTACGAGGCGGCCGACCAGGGCCACCACGACCACCTGATCGACCTTGAGACCGGCGCGGTGATCGAGTTCGTCGACGACGAGATCGAGGCGCTGCAGGAGCGCATCGCCCGGCGCCTGGGCTACCGGCTCAAGGGCCACCGGCTGGAGCTTTACGGCGTGCCGCTCAAGCGGGGCGGGGCCAAGTGAACAACCTCGTCGGTGCCCTCTGGATGATCATGGCCATGGCGTGTTTCGCCTTGGTCGATACCTGCATCAAGCTGGCCACCGCCAGCGTGCCGCGCGCGCAGGTGGTGGTGGTCATGGGGGCCGTGGGGCTGCTGGCCTTCGCGCTGGCCGCGCGGGCGCGGGGGCTGCGGCCCATGCCGCCCGCGATCTTCCGCGGGCCGTCGCTGCTGCGCGCCGCCGGCGAGGCCGGGGCGACCACCTGTTTCGTCTTTTCCCTGTCCGAGGTGGACCTGTCGCTCTTCACCACCATCGTGCAGGCCAACCCGCTGATCGTCGTGCTGGGCGCGGCGCTGTTTCTGGGCGAGCCCGTGGGCTGGCGCCGCTGGGCGGCCATCGTTCTGGGCATGGTCGGCGTGCTGATTGTGCTGCGCCCCACCGGCGCGGAGTTCAACGCCTTCGCGCTGCTGGTGTTCCTCGGCGTGCTGTCGCAGTCGATCCGCGACCTGGCCACCCGGCGCGTCGCGCCCGGCATCCACACGCTGCAACTCTCCTGCGGGTCCTTCCTTGCGCTGATCGCCGCCGGCTTCGTCATCGGCATCGTCCAGGACACGCCGCCGATACGGCCCGAGGGCCTGGCCTGGCTCTACCTCTTCGGGGCCGCGGGGCTCTTCATGCCGGCGATCTACGCCATGGTGGCGGCGATGCGCGTCGGCGAGATCGGCTTCGTCGCGCCCTTCCGCTACAGCCGCATCCTCTTCGGGCTGGGCCTCGGCGTGGTGATCTTCGGCGAGACGCTGGACGCCTACACCCTGACCGGCGCGGCGCTTATCGTGGGCACCGGGCTCTATTCCTTCTGGCGCGAGACCCGCTCGCGCCCCGCACAAGGCGCGCCGGGCTGATGGAGAACCTGCGCGGCGCCGCCTTCATGACCCTGTCGATGCTGGGCTTCGCCGTCGAGGACGCCCTGGTCAAGACCGTGTCCGCGCGCCTGCCTGCAGGGCAGATCATCGCCCTGCTGGGCCTGGCCGGCGCGGTGCTGTTCTGGACCTGGCTGGCGCTGCGGGGCCAGCGGCTCTTCGTGCGGGCACAGCTTGCCCCGAAGGTGCTGATGCGCACCGGCTGCGAGGCCCTGGGCACCGCCTTTTTCGTCACCTCGCTGACGCTGATCCCGCTGACGCTGGCCTCGGCGGTGATCCAGGCGACGCCGCTGGTGGTCGCCCTCGGCGCGGCGCTGTTTCTTGGCCAGCCCGTGGGCTGGCGGCGCTGGAGCGCGATCGGCGTCGGCTTTGCCGGGGTGCTGCTGATCCTGCGGCCCGGCAGCGCCGATTTCGACCCGCTGGTCCTGCTGACGGTGGCCGGGATGCTGGGGCTGGCCGGGCGCGACCTACTGACCCGGGCCATGAACTCTGACATCACCGGCCCGCACCTGTCGATCATGGCCTTCCTGTCGCTGGTGCCCACGGGGCTGCTGCTGACGACCGTGCAGGGTCAGCCGCTCCTGCTGCCCACCCCGACCGAGGCCGGGTTGCTGGGGGTCTGCGTGCTCATCGGGATGGCCGCCTACCTGGCCATCGTGGCCGCCACGCGGGCGGGCGATGCCGGCGTCATCTCGTCGTTTCGCTATTCGCGGATGGTCTTTGCCCTGGTCATCGGCTGGCTGGTCTTCCGCGAAACCCCCGATGCGCGCACGCTGATCGGGGTCAGCGTGGTCATCGCCGCGGGGCTTTTCACCCTGATCCGCGAGCATCGCCTGCACCGGGCTTCCCTCAGGGCCGGCAAGCCGTTATAGCACCGGCGAGCCATTTACCGTTTGCGCTAACAAGGCCGAAGGACAGCCCATGAGCACCATCATCGACATCCACGCCCGCGAAATCCTCGACAGCCGGGGCAACCCCACGGTCGAGGTCGACGTGACCCTCGAGGACGGCACCATGGGCCGCGCCGCCGTGCCCTCGGGCGCCTCCACCGGCGCCTACGAGGCCGTCGAGCGGCGCGACAACGACAAGTCCCGCTACCTCGGCAAGGGCGTGCTGGAGGCGGTCGAGGCCGTCAACGACGAGATCGTCGAGACGCTCATGGGGTTCGACGCAACCGAACAGGTCGCCATCGACCACGCCATGATCGAACTGGACGGCACCGACAACAAGGGCCGGCTGGGGGCCAATGCCATCCTCGGCGTCTCGCTCGCGGTGGCCAAGGCGGCCGCCGACGCCTCGATGCAGCCGCTGTTCCGCTACGTCGGCGGCACCTCGGCCCGGGTCCTGCCGGTGCCCATGATGAACATCATCAACGGCGGCGAACATGCCGACAACCCGATCGACATCCAGGAATTCATGATCATGCCGGTCAATGCGGACAGCATCCGCGACGCTGTGCGCATGGGGTCCGAGGTGTTCCATACCCTCAAGAAGGAACTGGTGGCCGCGGGCATGTCCACCGGGCTTGGCGACGAGGGCGGCTTTGCCCCGGAACTCGGCAGCACCCGCGCCGCACTGGATTTCATCCTCAAGTCCATCGAGAAGGCCGGCTACACCCCGGGCGAGGACATTTACCTGGCGCTGGATTGCGCGGCCACCGAGTACTTCAAGGACGGCGAGTATGTCCTTGCCGGCGAGGGACAAACCCTGACACCGCAGGAAAACGTCGCCTACCTGCAGGCGCTGGTGGCCGACTATCCCATCATCTCGATCGAGGACGGCATGTCCGAGGACGACTGGGAGGGCTGGGCCGCCCTGACGCAGGCGATCGGTGACAGGGTGCAGCTCGTGGGCGACGACCTTTTCGTGACCAACCCCGAGCGGCTCGCCACCGGCATCGAGAAAGGCGCCGCCAATTCGCTGCTGGTCAAGGTCAACCAGATCGGCAGCCTGACCGAGACGCTGCAGGCGGTCGAGATGGCCCACCGCGCGGGCATGACCAACGTGATGTCGCACCGCTCGGGCGAGACCGAGGACGCGACCATCGCCGACCTCGCCGTGGCGACCAACTGCGGCCAGATCAAGACCGGATCGCTGGCCCGGTCGGACCGGCTGGCGAAATACAACCAGTTGATCCGCATCGAGGAAGCCCTGGGCGCGGCCGCCACCTACGCGGGCCGGTCGATCCTGAAGTGACTCAGGCGCATCGGTGCCCCTTGGCGGGGCACCGCGGGCGGTCTGCCGTCCTACGGACAGGGTGCCTTGTAGTACGTGCCGTCACCGCGCGCGTAGGCGCAGGTCTGGCCGTTCTGGTTCTGGGCAACCACGGTGCCCGCGGCCGCCCCGCCGAGGGCGGCAATCATGCGCCAGTCATCATCGGCCTGCAGCACATCAGCCGCCACAAGCCCGGCCGCGGCCCCTCCCGTGAGGCCGACAACCGTGCGTTGCTGGTCGGTCATGTTTTGGCAGGCCGTCAGCACGGACAGCCCGAACAGGGCGAGGATCAATGATTTCATGTCAGTCTCCTTGCAGGTGGCACGCCGAAATCCGGCGCATCGCCCTGACCGTTTCAGCGGACCCGCGGATGCGGCGACAGGTAGCGGTCCAGCGCTCCATCAGCAGCAGAATTTCGCTGGTACTGGCTGTGGTTTCGGCGATTTTATGCCACCTTCCGGCGGAACAGCACCAAATCGGAGCCATCGAATGACAGCAGACGAGATCATCGCCCGCCTCGACCTCGCCCCGCACCCCGAAGGTGGACACTACCGCGAAACCTGGGTCGCCGCGGATCGCGTCGCGGGCCAGCCCGACCGGCCCACGGGCACCTGCATTCACTTCCTGTTGCAGGCTGGCGAGCGCAGCCACTGGCACCGGGTGGACGCGACCGAGATCTGGCACTTCCACGCCGGGGCGCCCCTTGTCCTCTCCATGGCCCAAAGCGATGCAGGCCCGCGGGCCGACCATCCCCTCGGCCCCGACCTGGCCGGGGGTGAGGCGCCACAACTGATCGTGCCGCCGCACTGGTGGCAGGCCGCGCACAGCACCGGCGCCTGGACGCTGGTCAGCTGTACCGTCAGCCCGGGCTTCCGGTTCGAGGGCTTCGAGCTGGCCCCGCCCGAGTTCGACATCGCCTAGTGGTCCGGCCGCCGGGGCCGGGCCACAGCAAAGCCCCCGAAAATGGTCCGGATCCGGCGGTGCAGACTGTCGCCGGCCCTGTGACCGGGTCTGTCACCGTTCCCGGCGTGGCACGGCGGCGCGGTCCGCATCCGGTCTCGGTCTGCAGGCGATCTGCCAAATCGGGCGCGCCGCGCGCCCTGCGCGCTTGCCGCCCCTGCCCCGCGCGCCTATCTCAAGCGCATGCTGCGCTTCGCCCCGATCCTGCTCGCCCTGCTCTACGGGGTACTGCTTTACCGGTTTTCCGTCTGGCGGACCACGCGCGAACTGGACGCGCGCTCGACCGAACTGGTGGACCCGCGCCTGAAGGGGCTGACCGATGACCTCGCCCGCGTCGTCGATGTGCCGCGCATCAAGGTGCACATCTACGAGGTCGAGGCCGTCAACGGGCTGGCCGCGCCGGACGGGCGCATCTTCATCACCCGCGGATTTTACAACAAGTACCGCGCGGGCGAGGTCACGGCGGGCGAAATGGCCAGCGTCATCGCGCATGAACTGGGGCACGTCGCCCTGGGGCACGCGCGGCGGCGGATGATCGACTTTTCCGGCCAGAACGCGCTGCGCACGGCGCTGGCCATGATCCTGTCGCGCTTTCTGCCCGGGATAGGGCCGATCATCGCGAATTCGGCCATGTCGCTCCTGATGGCGCGGCTGAGCCGGTCCGACGAATACGAGGCCGACAGCTATGCCTCGGCCCTGCTGATAAAGGCAGGGATAGGGACAGACCCGCAGAAATCGCTGTTCGAGAAGCTGGACGGCATGACCGGCGCCGGCGGGGCCAACATGCCGGCCTGGCTGATGAGCCATCCCAAGACCCCGCAGCGCATCGCGGCGATCGAGGCCAACGAAGCAAAGTGGCGCGGCTGACACCGCTAGCCGGCCAGCGCCTTGCCCAGCCGTGGCAGGCGCGCCTTGCGCAGCAGCGCGCGCATCTGCCAGTCCTCGCCCGACAGCCGCCGCGCTTCGGCCAGAACGTCGCCCCCGACCTGCGCGACCAGCGCCGGCTGCGCCTGCCAGACCCCCAAAAGGAAACTGTCCGGGTCAACCCGCGACAGGCCCTCTTCGGCTAGCACGTTGCGCGGAAAATCCCTGGCGTTCAGCGTCATGATCGCGTCGGCCGAGGCGACGACGGCGGCCGCCAGCACGTGGATGTCCGCCGGATCGGGCAACCAGAAGCGCCGCTCGGCCCCCTGCGGCACCGGCACCACCGCCTCGGGGAAACGCGAGCTCGCCGCGGCGATCTCGCCGCGGGCGAGGGTCTCGCCCCCGGGGCCGATCTTGCGTGCGGCGCGGGCCCATTCCTCGGCGATGCGCGCGGACCACAGCGGCGTGAAGGCGCCCGCCTCGGCCACGCCCAGCACCATCTGGCGCATCACCGTGGGATAGAGGACGCAGGCGTCGATAAGGACCTTCACGGCGCGATTCCCGGCGCCGTGAGATAGCGGATTGCGGGCGGTTGCGACAGCTGCGGGTGATGCGGCCCGGCAACGCCGGTGCTGATCAGGTCATCGTCATTACCCGGGGGGACACCGCGCCGGAGCGCCCGGGGTCTGGCCTTGGCAAGATGCCGGACACGCTGCAAGGAGGGCTGCACCATGGCGGCCCTCCTACCGAGTTCTCAGCAGCGCGGAAAGGGGTCAGCTGGCTGGCGTGGTGCCTGCCCCCGGCCCGCCGGTCAGCTTTTCGCGAAAGAGCGCCGACAGATGCGCCAGGATGCGCGCCTTCTGTGTCTCGCCGCGCTGTTCGGCCATGACCGCCGCCTGGCCGCCCAGGGCGGGCAGATCGGCATCGACGCGGCGGGTGGGTTCGAGGACCGCGCCGGTTTCGGCGTCACGGATTGTCAGGTCAAATTTGATCGAATGGGTCCCGCCAAAAGTATAGCGCGTGCGCTCGGTCAGCGAATGGAACCGCGCCAGCTCGATATCCGCGACAACGGGCGTTTCGCCCTCCAGACCGTCGGCGCCGCGGGTGATGGCCGTCTCGAAGATTTCACCAATCTGGGCCTTGCGGTCCCCCAGCGGGTCGCCGCGCCAGACGATGTCGGCCAGCGGGTAGAAGGAATTGGCCTCCGACACGGTCAGATCGGCCGGCGCCGCAAAGCGCACGGCCTCCAGCCGGTAGTCGCGCGGCTGGGCCTGCGGCGCCGCCGCCCCGAGCGTGGGGGCCTGCATCGGGGCGTTGCGGGTGGGACCCTCGAAGCTGGAACAGGCGGAGACCACCATGCCGAGCCCCAGGGCGATTGCGAGTTTGATCCGTTTCATATCTGCTCCTTCCGGGCTGCCTCGTGCCGGACTAGGTGATGGTTTCTTGGTTAGCTCTTGACGGGGAATTGTGTCGGCAATTGGAAACGGGCCGGACAATTCACGGGCATCTTTGCACCCCTCCGGCGCGGGTGATGCTTGTTAGCGCTAACTCGCTGTGCTATTTCTGTTATGCCACGATGGCGATTGATCGAGAGGTCCCACATGCGCGTTCACGAGTCCCTGCAGGCGGTCACCGACCGGATCATCGCGCGCAGCGAACCAACCCGCCGCGACTACCTCGATCGCATGGCGGCCGCGGCCGCCGAAGGCCCGCGCCGGGCGCATCTGTCCTGCGGCAACCAGGCCCATGCTTATGCCGCCATGGGCGATGACAAGACGTCCCTCACCGATGAGCGCCGCGCCAACCTGGGCATCGTCACCGCCTACAACGACATGCTCTCGGCTCACCAGCCGTTCGAGCATTTCCCCGACAAGATCCGCGCCGCCGCACGGGCGGCGGGGGGCACCGCGCAGGTCGCCGGCGGCGTGCCGGCAATGTGCGACGGCGTGACCCAGGGCCAAACGGGGATGGAACTGTCGCTGTTCTCGCGCGACGTGATCGCGCTGGCCGCGGCGGTGGGGCTGTCGCACAACACCTTCGACGGGGCGCTCTACCTCGGGGTCTGCGACAAGATCGTGCCGGGGCTCGTCATGGCCGCGGCCACCTTCGGCTACATCCCGGGGGTCTTCGTGCCCGCGGGCCCGATGACCAGCGGCCTGCCCAACGACGAGAAATCGAAGGTGCGCCAGAAGTTCGCCACCGGCGAAGTGGGCCGCGACGAGCTGATGAAGGCCGAGATGGAAAGCTATCACGGCCCGGGCACCTGCACCTTCTACGGCACCGCCAACACCAACCAGATGCTGATGGAGGTCATGGGCCTGCACCTGCCCGGCGCCAGCTTCGTCAACCCCGGCACGCCCATGCGCGACGCGCTGACAGCGGCGGCCACCGAACGCGCCATGCAGATCACCGCGCTGGGCAACGACTTCCGCCCCGTAAGCGAGATCCTCGACGAAAAGGCCTTCGTCAACGGCATGGTCGGGCTGATGGCCACGGGCGGGTCCACCAACCTGGTGCTGCACCTGCCGGCCATGGCGCGCGCCGCCGGCATCGTGCTGGACCTGCAGGATTTCGCGGATATCTCGGCGCTGACACCGCTGATGGCCAAGGTCTATCCCAACGGGCTGGCGGACGTGAACCATTTCCACGCCGCGGGCGGGCTGCAATACATGATCGGCCAGTTGCTAGACGCCGGCCTGCTGCACGAAGACGTCAAGACCGTGGCCGGCGACGGGCTGGCCCGCTACACGCGCGAACCCAAGCTTGACGGTGACGCCATTTCCTACGCGGACGGCCCCACTGAGACCGGCAACGACCGCATCCTGCGCCCCTGTTCCGACCCATTCCAGCCCACCGGCGGGCTGGTCCAGCTGGAGGGCGATCTGGGCCGCGCGGTCATCAAGGTTTCGGCGGTGGCCGAGGACCGCCAGGTGATCGAGGCCCCGGTGCGCGTCTTTCACGACCAGGCCCAGGTCAAGGCGGCCTTCAAGGCCGGCGAGATCACCGAGGACACCATCATCGTGGTCCGCTTCCAGGGGCCGCGGTCCAACGGCATGCCGGAACTGCACGGGCTGACCCCGGTGCTGTCGATCCTGCAGGATCGCGGGCTGCGCGTGGCGCTGGTGACCGATGGGCGCATGTCCGGGGCCTCGGGCAAGGTGCCCGCGGCCATCCACGTCGCCCCCGAGGCCGCGCGCGGCGGGTCGATCGCGCTGCTGCGCGACGGCGACAGGCTGCGGCTGGATGCCACCAATGGGCGGCTCGACTGCCTGACCAGCCTGGAGGGCCGCAGCCCGGCCGAGGCCGACCTGACCGGCAACGGCAACGGTGTCGGGCGCGAGCTGTTCGAAACCTTCCGCCAAACCTGCGGCCTGGCGACCGAGGGCGCCTCGGTCATCCTCTGACCCACTTGTGAAGGACACGCCATGACGCCCGACCACGCCTCAGAGCTTACCGCCAAGGTCTGCGAGCTGGCCCCCGTGGTGCCGGTGCTGGTGCTCGACGACGCCGGCCCGGCCGCCGACTTGGCCGCCGCGCTGATCGCGGGCGGGTTGCCCGCGCTGGAGGTGACGCTGCGCACGCCCGCCGCGCTAGACGTGATCCGCGAGATGGCGGGTGTCGAGGGCGGCGTCGTCGGCGCGGGCACCCTGCTGACCCCGGACGACGTGGAGGCCGCCAAGGCGGCCGGGGCGACCTTCGGCGTCTCCCCCGGCGCCACCGACCGCCTGCTGGAAGCCTGCGAGGCCAACGACCTGCCGCTGCTTCCCGGCACCGCCACGGCGTCCGAGGCGATGCGCCTGCTCGAACGCGGCTACAGCGTGCAGAAGTTCTTTCCCGCCGAGGCCAATGGCGGGGCGAAGGCGCTCAAGGCCATCGGCGCGCCGATCCCCCAGGTGCGGTTCTGCCCCACCGGCGGCGTCAGCCTGTCCAATGCAGCCGATTACCTGTCGCTTGCCAACACGCTCTGCGTCGGCGGCAGCTGGGTTGCCCCCGGCGAGTTGGTCAAGGCTCGCGACTGGGCCGGGATCACGGCGCTGGCCACTGAGGCCGCGGCGCTGCCGCGCGGCAGCTAGAGGTCGGTGAGGGTTCCAGCGTCGGCATTGCGCCGAGAGCAGAGTTTTCAGAAGCGCTGGTCGCGAACCACTCGGCCCGATGGTTGCACCATCCTCGCCGCCACTATGCGCGTTACCGCGATCCACAGACAAACTTAACGAAACAGGCGCGACAGGTCTGTCCGACTGGCTGAAGAACGCCGGTAAGGGCAAAGTATAACACCGTCGCTTGGCCTGAAACACCTACAACCGGACGTCTGCGGCAGTCCACGTGAGGTCCGGAGAGAGGAAATGCTTGACCGTACGGCCTCGATCGGCGAACTTTTCGTGGTGCCGCAGGCCACTTGGGGAACGCCGGCGTGTACGGGTGCTTGTCCGCTGTCAGTGTGCGCAGCAGGGCAGGGCGGCGGGTGTAAGGCGCTTTCAGTGCTTCTGCGCGGGTTGACAGCGCGGCAATGCTCTGTGCGGTTTTTCGAAGCAACAGAGGAGCGCGAGCGGATGAAATCAATGAAAATTATTGCACTTAGCGCTGCAGCGCTAGCATTAACTGCGGTAAACGCCGTTGCTCAGACTTGGATTTGCGACAGCAAGGCAGTTGTAGGTTTCGATAGAGAGCGCGGGTATGACGTTACTACTTATTCAGCAAATCGCAGCTACAGAATTGAAGCTGATATAGCCATATCGGATCTTTCAACCGGAGTGCTACGAAATTACGAAATATTTGAAAGAAAAAGCGACAACTTTATGCCAGCCAGCATACAGCGCTTAGGCGATGATTTTGTTGGGCTTTGTGTAAAAGTGTCTTTGCCGTCCAGCGAGTGGATAAATTGTGACGGCTTTTTGCCATTTGGTACCAGGTTTAACTTTCGGTTAGAAACTGGGCTTTTTTCGATGCTTGCTGGCGGTTACGAATCTGGTGGTAAAAGTTGGGTTGAGGTTGGTGAATGCCGGCGCATTAATTGAGCTAACTTGGTTGACGCGTTGCTTAAAATGTTGCGTTATGAAGGCCGGGCGATGATGTAGGACCAGCCTTTAATTAGCTTAATTCCGCATTTCCCAAGTCGTCCGCTGATTTCGCTGTCATGAGCTTGTTATTTCGTATGTAAATTATGGTATTAATAGCTGTGAGGGGCGTGTTTCATGGATCACCCAGAGGGTGCGGGCTTGCAGCGGGCAGATCGGGTGGATTTCGATTCTGATGTTTCGGGTGAGATTTATCCGGTCCGTTGTATCACCAAGGCGATCTCGCGCCGGGGTCGGTTCAAGGCCTTGGACGGACAAATGCCTCATCGCCCCTGCCCCGGCTCAATTCAACCGCGCCTTGCGGCCGCCGCGGCGCCGGGCGCGGTCGGGGCTGGCCAGCCCTTCGCGCAACACGTCGGTCATCGGGTGGCCCTCTTGGCCGTGGCGCGCCAGCAGCACGGGGATCGCCGCGCCCGCCTCGACGTCGCGCAGGCTCAGCGCCCAGTCGAGGAAGATGGTCCGGCATTCCTCGGCGCTGATCCCCTCGATGCGGTAGGCCTCATAGATCAGGCCCTTGGGGTCGTTCTCGTCAACCGGCCTCATGGCGCTCTCCCAGTATCTCGGTGATGGTGGCGGCGGCGGCCCCGGCCACGTCGTCCAGCCGATCGGCCAGCGCCCCGACGCTGTCCGCCCCGGTTTCGCGCAGGATCATGGCGCGGCCGCCCGCGCCCAGATCGCCGGGGTCCGTCGCGCCGCCGCCCAGCAGCTTGCCGCTGGCCTGCAGCGCCCAGAACAGGCTGGCGGAGCTTTCCAGGCCGGCGGCGCCGTCCGCCGCGATCACGCCCGCCGACACGGCGTCGGCCAACTGGTCCGCCGTCGCGTGGGCGGTGCTGCCGGCCAGCAGCGCCAGCGTCTGGGCGGCCAGTTCCACGTCCTGCAACCGGCCCGGGCCGATCTTGGCGTCCCACGGCCCCTCGGGCGGCTTGGCCGCGGCGATGCGCGCGCGCATGTGCGCCACCGCGCCGCGCAC
>NZ_MSIT01000016.1 GCF_002094885.1 Salibaculum halophilum | reverse complement strand
GTCGCGGACGCGGAAAGACCGGGGTGGGCCGACGCGCCCGCCCCCCTGAAATTCAGGGTTCGATGTGGGGGCGCAATCCCGTGGGCTCCACCTCTCAATCCTCAGCCTAAGAGGGCGCGAAAATGGCAGTTCAAAGCCAAAATATCCGCATCCGGCTCAAGGCCTTCGATTACCGCGTGCTGGACTCAAGCACCCAGGAAATCGTCAGCACGGCCAAGCGCACCGGTGCGTCGGTCCGGGGGCCGATCCCGCTTCCGAACAAAAGCGAGAAGTTCACCGTTCTGCGGGGACCTCACGTTGACAAGAAATCCCGCGACCAGTTCGAGATCCGCACGCACAAGCGCCTGCTCGATATCGTGGACCCGACCCCGCAGACCGTGGACGCGCTGATGAAGCTCGACCTCGCGGCCGGCGTGGATGTCGAGATCAAGGTTTAAGGGGGGCGATCAGACATGTTGCGCTCTGGTGTTATCGCAAAGAAGGTCGGGATGACCCGCATCTTCCAGGAGGACGGGCGGCAGGTTCCGGTGACCGTCCTTCGGCTCGACAATCTGCAGGTTGTGGCCCAGCGCACGGCCGACAAGGACGGCTACAGCGCCGTTCAGCTCGGCGCCGGTGCCGCCAAGGCCAAGCGGACAACCGCGCCGATGCGCGGTCATTTCGCGAAGGCCAAGGTCGAGCCCAAGCGGAAGGTCGCCGAATTCCGCGTCGATCCCGACAACCTGATCAGCGTGGGCGAGGAGATCATCGCCAGCCACTACTTCGAGGGGCAGTTTGTCGACGTGTCCGGCACCTCGATCGGCAAGGGGTTCGCCGGCGGCATGAAGCGGCACAATTTCCGCGGCCTCGAGGCGACGCACGGCGTGTCCATCGCTCACCGCGCCCACGGGTCGACCGGCCAGTGTCAGGACCCCGGCAAGGTGTTCAAGGGCAAGAAGATGGCCGGCCACATGGGGGCGGCCAAGGTCACCACGCAGAACCTGCAGGTGGTCAAGACCGACACTGACCGGGGCCTGATCATGGTCAAGGGCGCGGTGCCTGGCTCCAAGGGCAGCTGGGTCACGATCAAGGACGCGGTCAAGAAGCCGATGCCCGAGAACGTGATATTCCCCGCCGCGCTCAAGTCTGCCGCGCGCGAGGCCGAACGACTGGCCGAGGAAGCCGCCGCACAGGCCGCGGCCGAGGAAGAAGCCGCCGCGCAGGCCGCCGCCGAGGCCGAACAGGCCGCCATGGAGGCTGCCGAAGCCGAAGACTCCGCGCCGGAAGGAGGCGAATCCGATGAAAGCTGACGCGATCAAACTGGACGGCGACAAGGCCGGCTCCGTGGAACTGTCCGACGAGGTTTTCGGTCTCGAACCGCGCGCCGACATCCTGCACCGCGTTGTGCGCTGGCAGCGCAACAACGCGCAGGCCGGCACGCACAAGGTCAAGACCCGCTCGGAAACCAGCTATTCCAGCAAGAAAATCTATCGCCAGAAGGGCACCGGTGGCGCCCGCCACGGCGATCGCAACGCGCCGATCTTCCGCAAGGGCGGTATCTACAAGGGGCCGACACCGCGCAGCCACGGCCACGAGCTGACGAAGAAGTTCCGCAAGCTGGGCCTCAAGCACGCCCTGTCGGCCAAGGTGAAGGCCGGCGAACTGGTCGTGCTGGACGCAGCCGAGGCCGACGGCAAGACCGCCGCGCTGGCCAAACAGGTCAATGCCCTGGGCTGGAAGCGGGCGCTGGTCATCGACGGGACGCAGGTGAACGACGGGTTCGCCCGCGCCGCGCGCAACCTCACCAACCTGGACGTGCTGCCCTCGGTGGGCGCCAACGTCTACGACATCCTCAAGTCGGACACGCTGGTGCTGACCAAGGCGGGTGTCGAAGCTCTGGAGGCTCGCCTGAAATGAGTGCCAAGGCAGAACATTACGACGTGATCCGCAAGCCGGTGATCACCGAGAAGTCCACCATGGCCTCGGAAGCCGGGGCGGTGGTCTTCGAGGTGGCGATCGGTGCCAACAAGCCGCAGATCAAGGAGGCGGTCGAAAGCCTCTTCGGTGTGAAGGTCAAGGCGGTGAACACCACCATCACCAAGGGCAAGGCCAAGCGGTTCCGCGGCCAGCCCGGCCGCCGCAATGACGTCAAGAAGGCCTATGTGACCCTCGAAGAGGGCAACACCATTGACGTGACCACGGGCCTCTAATACGCGGCACCATCCGTCAGGCCCCGGTCACGTCCGGGGCCTGGCATCTTCGCAAGAGGGCGCAGCGCCGCCGCCATCGAACCGGGGACCTTCGGGGCCCTTTAGACCATAGGCCCCTGAACGGGCCGCAAAGCAACGGAAAGTCAGTAAACATGGCACTCAAGTCGTACAATCCGACTTCGCCGGGCCAGCGTGGGCTGGTTCTGATCGACCGTTCGGAGCTTTGGAAAGGCCGCCCGGCCAAGGCCCTCACCGAGGGTTTGGCCAAGAAGGGCGGACGGAACAACACCGGACGGATTACCGCGCGTCGGCGCGGCGGCGGGGCCAAGCGCCTCTACCGGATCGTGGATTTCAAGCGCAACAAGTTCGACGTCGACGCCGTCGTCGTGCGCATCGAATACGACCCCAACCGCACTGCCTTCATCGCCCTGATTCAGTACACCGACGGCGAACAGGCCTATATCCTCGCGCCGCAGCGCATGGCCGTCGGCGACAAGGTGATCGCCAGCGCCAAGGCCGACATCAAGCCGGGCAACGCCATGCCCTTCAGCGGCATGCCGATTGGCACGATCGTCCACAACATCGAGCTCAAGCCCGGCAAGGGCGGCCAGATCGCGCGGGCGGCGGGTACCTATGCGCAGTTCGTCGGCCGTGATGGTGGTTACGCCCAGATCCGGCTGTCCTCGGGCGAGCTTCGGATGGTCCGGCAGGAATGCAAGGCCACCGTCGGGGCCGTCTCGAACCCCGACAAGACCAACCAGAACATCGGCAAGGCCGGGCGCAACCGCCACCTGGGCAAGCGGCCCTCGGTGCGTGGTGTCGTGATGAACCCCATCGACCACCCCCACGGCGGTGGCGAGGGGCGGACATCAGGCGGTCGCCACCCCGTCACGCCCTGGGGCCAGCCCACCAAGGGCAAGCGCACCCGCAACACCAACAAGGCGTCGCAGCGCATGATCCTGCGCTCGCGTCACGCCAAGAAGAAAGGGCGCTAGGACATGGCTCGCTCTGTATGGAAAGGCCCGTTCGTCGACAGCTTCGTGCTCAAGAAGGCTGAAGCTGCCCGCGAATCCGGCCGCAACGACGTTATCAAGATCTGGTCGCGCCGCTCGACGATCCTGCCCCAGTTCGTGGGCCTGACGTTCGGCGTCTACAACGGCCGCAAGCACGTTCCCGTGAACGTAACCGAAGACATGATCGGTCAGAAGTTCGGTGAATATTCGCCGACCCGTACCTACTACGGGCACATGGCCGACAAGAAATCGAAGCGGAAATAGTCATGGGCCAGGACAAGAACCCCCGCCGCGTGGCCGAGAACGAAGCGATGGCGAAAACGCGCATGCTTCGCACCAGCCCGCAGAAACTCAACCTCGTCGCCGGCATGATCCGCGGCAAGAAGGTCGAGACGGCCCTCAACGACCTGACCTTCTCAAGGAAGCGGGTCGCCGAGGACGTCAAGAAATGCCTTCAGTCCGCCATCGCCAACGCCGAGAACAATCACAATCTCGACGTGGACGAACTGGTGGTCGCCGAGGCCTTCGTCGGCAAGAACCTGACCATGAAGCGCGGTCGCCCGCGCGCGCGTGGCCGGTTCGGCCGTATCCTGAAGCCGTTCGCGGAAATCACCATCAAGGTGCGTCAAGTTGAGGAGCAAGCCTAATGGGTAACAAGGTCAATCCCGTCGGAATGCGCCTCCAGGTCAACCGCACCTGGGACAGCCGCTGGTATGCCGACACCAAGGACTATGGCAACCTGCTGCTCGAGGACATCAAAATCCGCGAGTTCATCAAGGCCGAGTGCAAGCAGGCCGGTGTCGCCCGCGTCATCATCGAGCGGCCGCACAAGAAGTGCCGCGTGACGATCCACACCGCGCGCCCCGGCGTCATCATCGGCAAGAAGGGCGCGGACATCGAGACGCTGCGCAAGAAGCTCGCCACGATGACGGCCAGCGAACTGCACCTCAACATCGTCGAGGTGCGCAAGCCCGAGCTTGACGCGCAACTCGTGGGCGAGAACATCGCCCAGCAACTCGAGCGTCGTGTCTCGTTCCGCCGTGCGCTCAAGCGCGCCGTTCAGAACGCTATGCGCATGGGCGCCCTCGGCATCCGCGTGAACATGGCCGGGCGCCTCGGCGGGGCCGAGATCGCGCGGACGGAATACTACCACGAGGGCAGCGTGCCGCTTCACACCCTGCGGGCCGACATCGACTATGCCGGCAGCGAAGCCGCGACGCCCTACGGCATCATCGGGATCAAGGTCTGGATCTTCAAGGGCGAGATCATGGAGCACGACCCCTCCGCGCGCGATCGCAAGCAACAAGAGCTGCAAGACGGCCCCGCCCCGCGCGGCGCCGGCGGCCGTCGTTAGGGAGATCTGAGACATGCTTCAGCCAAAGCGCACGAAATTCCGCAAGATGCACAAGGGCCGCATTCGCGGCGAGGCCAAGGGCGGCTCCGACCTGAACTTCGGCACCTTCGGGCTCAAGGCGGTGGAACCCCAGCGCGTCAGCGCCCGCCAGATCGAGGCCGCCCGCCGTGCCATGACGCGCCACATGAAGCGTCAGGGTCGCGTCTGGATCCGCATCTTTCCCGACACGCCGGTCTCGGCCAAGCCGATCGAGGTCCGCATGGGCAAGGGCAAGGGCTCGGTCGATCGCTGGGTCTGCAAGGTCAAGCCTGGCCGCGTGATGTTCGAGATCGACGGCGTCAGCGACTCCATCGCGCGCGAGGCCCTGCGCCTGGCCGCGATGAAACTGCCGGTCAAGACGCGCACCGTCGCCCGCGAGGACTGGTAACCCGCGAAACCCGTTTCGCGGCGTGCAGCCGTACTCGGTAAAAAATTTCCGCCCCCGCCGGGACACCGGCGGGGGTTTTTCTTGGCCCGTCCTCCGGCCGTGGTCGCGCCGTGACATCGAAATCCGCAAACGTCAGGGTGTCTCGTTGGCGCCAGCCGCCGCCCGATAATGGCGCGCGTCGGGCCGTGTTGATGCGTGACTGTCACATTGTCCGGTCAGATTGTGCGATACTGACCCGAGGGTGTTTGCCGACCGGAGTCTCACATGATCCTGCGCTTTGCCGCACTGGCTCTATCCGTCCTGCTCACAGCGCCGGTGCAGGCGCAGGACATCATCGCCATTGGCGACAGTATCATGGACTGGAACGGCGCGCAGTCCGTCCCGGCCCAGCTGTCGCGGGAATTGGGACTTCCGGTCGATGACCGGTCCCTCGCCGGGGCGCGGATCAGCACCGGATTCTGGGACCGCATGGCAGGGCTCGACATCCGGGCGCAACTGGGTGGTGACCGCCCCGATATCCTTGTCATGACGGGTGGCGGCAATGATATCGGCACGGGGTGCGGGTGCCGCGCGGGCTGCGCCGAGGCGGCCGAGGCGTTGGTGACCGAGGACGGGCAGGGCACGCTCGGCGACTTTCTCGGGGACGTCGTGGCCGACGGCACGCAGGTCTTTGTGCTGGGCTATGCCGACCCGCCCGTCGGTGGCAACGCGTTTTCCGGCTGTATCCCGCATCTTCGGGCGTTAGCCGAGCGGCTGGACGGGCTATCCGGCGTGACCCTGGTGCCGGTGCGTCGGGCGATCGATCCGGCCGACCTGTCCCTTTACGACGCCGACCGGGTGCATCCGTCGGTCAAGGGTTCTGCGGTTATGGCCAGGGTGCTGGCGGACGCCATCGCGGCGGCGCCCTGAACCGTTATCCGGGCGGCACCGGGACAGCATCGCCCGAAGCGGCGCCCGGATCGTGTTTCGTTCAAAACTGACCGCGTAATGGGCAGCCTGCTTCAAAGACCGGCCGGGGCGCGAGGGACCATGTGCAATTTGCCCAGACAGGCTTGCCCTGGCGCGGTTGCGGTTTCACTCAAAAGACATGCCCACCAGGCTCTCCGTCGTCATCGTTGAGGAAGATCGTGCGCGGGCCATCGCGATCGTCGATGCGCTGAAGGACGCGCATGTCTGCGACGCGATCGCGATCGACAATTCCAGCGGGCTGGCGCGCCGTATCGCGGCGCATGCGCCGGACATCGTGCTGATCGACATCGATAATCGCACGCGCGGCATGATGGAGGAACTGACCCTGGCGTCGGGTCCTCTGGAACGCCCAGTGGCCATGTTCGTCTCGGGCGACGCGGGCGGACTGGCGCAAATGGCGATCGAGGCGGGCGTGTCGGCCTACGTTGTGGACGGGCTGACCCGGGCCGCGTGCTGCCCTGTCAACGTGGTGGATCAACCCGACTTGTGCGACGTGACCACGCCCGCGCTGGTCGACCGCGACCCCGTCGTCGTCGTCATCGGTAGCGAAGGCACGGCCCCGGTTCTGACCCGTAAGATCAAGACGCGGCTGGAGCGCATGTTGCCGGGCAACCTCGGCGGCCTGGCGGCACTGGCCCGACGCCTTCGCGCTGACGTCAGCGCCCGCGTGCCACGGCAGAGGCGCCGCGCCTTCTGGGGCTGGGTGTTCAAGCGCGCCCCGCGCGCCGCCTGAGCCCGCGGCAAGGAACGCGCCGTCGCGCGCGATATCAAGGCCGCGATCGCCCGCGGTGGCCCACCGCGAGATGTACAGGGCGGCCATGTCTCGCTGGTCGGGGCCGAGCCGGGCGCGCGCGATCTGTTGACACTGCGCGCCGTCGAACACCTGCAGGAAGCTGACGTGACCTTCCATGATCGGCTGGTCGATCCGGATGTTTTGGAACTGGCCCGCCGCGATGCCAAGCGGGTCTATGTGGGCAAGACGGTCGGGGCGCACCGTCGTGCCTGTCTCGCTTGGCACGACGTCTGGCGGCGGGGGCGCCCTGCCTTGGCAGTTGCCCTAAGGGCTAGCAGACGGCCTGCGCCTTGGCCGACCCGGGCATGTCCCCGTCATGACCCACGAACCGAGGGGTCGCCTCGCCCGCGTGTCCTCCGTCAACCCGCCTCCGGCCAGATCTCTCGCATCGTGCCCTCGAAATCGGCCCAGGTCATGGTGGCGCTATTGCCCGCATGGCCCTCGTAGTAGGAGCGCCCGTCGGGCAGGGGCAGTCCGGCCCAGATGCGGGCGAGGTTGTGCATGAAATCTGCGCGGGGCAGGGTGCCGTCGCGGAAATCCGCCAGCCCCGCCTCTTGCAGCAGAATCATGGCGAGGCGGTCCTGCACGCCGGGGGCGAAAACGGTCTGTCGCGGCAAACCCTCGGCCCGGACCAGTCTGCGTAGCGTGTCAGGGATGAACTGGTAGCGCCCGATGGCATGGGGCTGGCCGGGTGTGGCCGCGATCCAGGCGTCGATCTGGCCGAGGGTCAGGTCGGTGGGTGGCCGGGGCGGTGGCACGCGGGCCCCGTGCTGAACGGCATCGTAGTCGGCGGGGCCGGCCTCGGCCCGGGCGATCAGGGCCAGCAGGCGGTCGATCCGCGTATGCTCCCGGCCCGGCGGGGCGGGGGCCGGTTGGCGCACCACGGCGCGGAACAATCCGGCCTCGGCCCCGGGGAACGGGCTGGCTGGCGCGGCGGGCGCCGCCGCCCCGTCCTGTCGAGGAAAGAGCGACTGCAACTCCGCCACTGCCGGCGTGGCCAGACAGGCCAGACACAGCCCCAATACGCGCCAAGCCATTCTGGCCGCCTCCGATCACTGGACATAGGTCCGATCTACGGCGGCAAGGGTTTCGAAGGCCTTTCGGCCAGGGGCGGAAATTACGCCCATTTGTAATTGAAACTGACGGAAATCCGCTCGTCCTCGGCCATGGTCATGGGCACCTCGTGGCGCAGCCAGCTTTCCCACATCAGGACGTCGCCGACCTGCGGCGCGACGTAGACGAAGGTGCGCAACGCCTCGCGCGCGTCCTTGCGGCGCGGGGGCGCGGCCATCAGTCGGGCCGACCGCGGGTCTTCCAGCTTGAGCGCCGAGGCCCCGTCGGGCATGGCCACGTAGGTCGTGCCCGAGATCACCGAATGCGGGTGGATGTGGCTGGCATGGGTGCCGCCCTCGGGCAGGATGTTGATCCAGATATCCTCGAGCACCAGACCGCGCCCGTCCAGGTCGAACTCCAGATCCTCGGCAAAGGCCATGACGTGCCGGTCAAGGCTGTCGACGACCTGCTGAAAGATCGGGAAGCGCCAGGGCAGGTCGCCCAGCGAGGCGTAGGAGGTATAGCCGGGATAGCCTTCGCGTTCGCACCAGGCCTGGCCGGCGGCGTCATCCTCGGCGATCGAATAGCACGACGCCTCCAGTTCCTGCGCATCGACGGGGGCGCCATACTCGGACAGGCGGGCGTGATAGAGGCGGGTCACGAAGAGGGATCTTATATCGGCCATGCCGCCCTGATAGCCCAGCCGCGATCGGCCCGCGAGGGGCATTTTCGCCGTGCACGACAAAGGGGTTGCCAGAGCCGGAAATCGCCCCTATACGGCGCACTTCTACACGAGCTCCACCGAATCTGTGGGTGACCCGCAAGGGGCCCCTCGGTGATGTTGGAAAGGACAAGGGCGATGGACGCCAAGGAACTTCGTGACAAGACCCCCGATCAGCTTCGGGATCAACTTGCCAACCTGAAAAAGGAGGCCTTCAACCTCCGCTTCCAGCAGGCCACCGGCCAACTGGAGAACACCGCCCGCATGCGCGCCGTCAAGCGCGACGCCGCCCGGGTCAAGACAATTCTGAACGAGAAAGCGGCGGCTGCCGCGCAGGAGGCGTAAGACATGCCCAAGCGTATCCTTCAAGGCACCGTCACCAGCGACCAGAACGCCCAGACCGTCACCGTTTCGGTCGAGCGTCGCTTCAAGCACCCGCTGCTGCAGAAAACCGTCCGCAAGTCCAAGAAATACCGGGCCCACGACGAGGCCGACCAGTTCAAGGTCGGCGACAAGGTTCGCATCCAGGAATGCGCGCCCAAATCCAAGACGAAACGCTGGGAGGTGATCGCCACCTAGGGCGGTCACATCCCGGTTTGAGCGAAACCCTGGGGAACAGGCAATGACGCCCCCCAAAGGTCGGGAGAAACCACATGATCCAGATGCAGACCAATCTGGATGTCGCTGACAACTCCGGCGCGCGCCGGGTGCAGTGCATCAAGGTCCTCGGTGGCTCGCACCGCCGTTACGCATCAGTCGGCGACATCATCGTCGTCTCCGTCAAAGAGGCCATTCCGCGCGGCCGCGTGAAAAAGGGCGACGTCCGCAAGGCCGTCGTCGTGCGCACCGCCAAGGAAGTCCGCCGCGAGGACGGGACCGCGATCCGCTTCGACCGCAATGCCGCCGTCATCCTCAACAACAACGAAGAACCTGTCGGCACCCGTATTTTCGGGCCGGTGGTTCGCGAACTGCGCGGCAAGAGCTTCATGAAGATCATCTCGCTCGCCCCGGAGGTGCTGTGATGGCTGCGAAACTCAAGACCGGCGACAAGGTCATGGTCCTGGCCGGCAAGGACAAGGGCAAGACCGGCGAGATCACATCGGTTGATCCCAAGGCCGGCAAGGCCGTGGTCGACGGCGTGAACATCGCCATCCGCCACGAGAAGCAGAGCCAGGCCAGCCAGGGCGGCCGGACGCCCAAGCCGGCGCCGATCCAGCTAAGCAACCTGGCCATCGTCGACAAGAACGGCAAGCCGACCCGCGTCGGGTTCAAGATGGACGGCGACAAGAAGGTCCGCTTTGCCAAGACCACGGGGGATGTCATCTGATGCTGGACACCACGACCTATACCCCGCGCCTGCGCGCCCAGTTCAATGACAGCATCCGTGCTGCCATGAAGGAAGAATTCGGCTACGGCAACGACATGGAAATCCCGCGCCTGGACAAGATCGTCCTCAACATCGGCTGCGGGGCCGAAGCGGTGAAGGACTCGAAAAAGGCCAAGGCGGCGCAGGACGACCTTACCGCGATCGCCGGCCAGCAGGCCGTCATCACCAAGGCCAAGAAATCCATCGCCGGCTTTCGTGTCCGCGAAGGCATGCCGTTGGGTGCCAAGGTGACCCTGCGCGGCGACCGCATGTATGATTTCCTCGACCGTCTGATCACCGTGGCGATGCCGCGCATCCGCGACTTCCGCGGGGTCTCGGGCACGTCGTTCGACGGCAGTGGCAACTACGCCACCGGCCTGAAGGAACACATCGTGTTCCCGGAAATCAACTTCGACAAGGTCGACGAGGTCTGGGGGCTTGATATCGTCATCGCCACCACCGCCAAGACCGATGCAGAAGCCAAAGCGCTGTTGAAGCATTTCAACATGCCTTTCAACAGCTGAGGGACGTATACGATGGCCAAGAAATCCATGATCGCCCGCGAGACCAAGCGCCAGAAGATGGTCGAGAAATTCGCCGCCAAGCGCGCCGCTCTCAAGGAAACCGCCAACGATGAATCCAAGCCCATGGAAGAGCGTTTCAAGGCGCGGCTCGCGCTTGCCAAGCTGCCGCGCAACAGTTCGCCCACCCGGCTTCACAACCGCTGCCAGCTGACCGGGCGTCCGCACGCCTATCATCGCAAGCTGAAGATCAGCCGGATCGCGCTTCGGGACCTCGGGTCCGACGGGCAGATCCCGGGCCTGGTCAAGTCGAGCTGGTAAGGAGGGACAGTCATGAACGATCCTATCGGTGATATGCTGACCCGTATCCGCAACGGCCAGCTGCGCGGAAAGTCGACGGTGTCCACCCCGGCCTCCAAGCTGCGCGCCTGGGTGCTGGATGTGCTGGCCGACGAAGGCTACATCCGCGGCTATGAAAAGACCGAAGCCAAGGGCCACCCCGCCTTCGAGATCAGCCTCAAGTACTACGAGGGCACCCCTGTCATTCGCGAGCTTGCCCGTGTGTCCACACCCGGCCGCCGTGTCTACATGGGTGCCAAGGACATTCCCCAGGTCCGTCAGGGCCTTGGCGTGTCGATTGTCAGCACGTCCAAGGGCGTGATGTCGGATGCAAACGCCCGCGCTGCCAAGGTCGGCGGCGAGGTGCTTTGCCAGGTCTTTTAAGGAGATCAGATCATGTCTCGTATTGGTAAAAGACCGGTCGAGCTGCCCGGCGGCGTGAGCGCCACTGTCTCCGGCCAGACCATAGAAGTGACCGGCCCCAAGGGCACCCGCAGCTTCACGGCAACCGACGACGTCACCCTGACGGTGGACGATAACGCCGTGTCGGTCGAGCCGCGCGGCCCCTCCAAGCGCGCCCGCCAGCAGTGGGGCATGTCGCGGACCATGGTGCAGAACTGCGTGACCGGCGTGACCGACGGCTTCAAGAAGGAGCTCGAGGTCAGCGGCGTCGGCTACCGGGCGCAGATGCAGGGCGACGTGCTCAAGCTGAATCTCGGCTACAGCCACGACGTGAACTTCGAGGTGCCCGAGGGCGTCACCGTCACCGCACCCAAGCCGACCGTCGTGGTCGTCGAGGGCGCCGACCAGCAGCAGGTCGGCCAGGTGGCCGCGAACATCCGCGAATGGCGCATCCCCGAACCCTACAAGGGCAAGGGCATCAAGTACGCCGACGAGTATATCTTCCGCAAGGAAGGCAAGAAGAAGTAAGGACGCGACAGATGGCAAACAGCAAGAGACAACTGTTCCAGAAGCGCCGCCTGCGCGTCCGGAACAAGCTTCGCAAGATGAACTCGGGCCGTCCGCGGCTGAGCATTCACCGCTCTAACAAGAACATCAGCGCCCAGCTGATCGACGACGTGAACGGCGTTACCCTCGCTTCGGCCTCCTCGATGGAGAAGGAAATGGGCGGAGCCGGCAAGAACAACGTTGAGGTGGCCACGAAAGTGGGCTCGGTGATCGCCGAGCGCGCGAAAAAGGTCGGCGTGAGCGAGGCCTACTTCGACCGTGGCGGGTTTCTGTTCCACGGCAAGGTCAAGGCAGTGGCCGATGCCGCCCGCGAGGGTGGCCTGAAGATCTGACAGTTGCGGGGGGCGGGGCACGCCCCCCCGATGATCCGGGCCTGCATCGTCCCTGGCGGGACGCACCGGCACCAGGATTGAGCGAAATGCAAGGCGCGCCGTCGCGCCAGACCGAGAGGAAGCCAGATGGCTCGAGACCAGCAGAACCGCGGAAAAGGTCGCGACCGCGACGAGACCCCGGAATTCGCCGATCGCCTTGTTGCGATCAACCGTGTGTCCAAGACTGTGAAGGGGGGCAAGCGATTCGGCTTTGCCGCGCTCGTCGTCGTGGGCGACCAGAAGGGCCGCGTCGGCTTCGGCAAGGGAAAGGCCAAGGAGGTCCCCGAGGCCATCCGCAAGGCCACTGAAGCCGCCAAGCGCAAGATGATCCGCGTGCCGCTGCGCGAGGGTCGCACCCTGCACCACGACGGCTTCGGCCACCACGGGGCCGGCAAGGTCGTGCTGCGCACCGCGCCGCAGGGGACCGGGATCATTGCCGGTGGCCCGATGCGCGCCGTCTTCGAGATGCTGGGCGTTCAGGACGTCGTCGCCAAGTCGGTCGGCACCCAGAACCCCTACAACATGATCCACGCCACGCTGAACGCGCTGCAGTTCCAGCAGAGCCCGCGCAACGTGGCGCAGCGGCGTGGCAAGAAGGTCACCCAGATCCTGCCCAGCCGGGACGAGGCGCCCGACTACGGCGATCCGCAGACCCAGATTGCCGAGGAGGCCTGATCCATGGCGCAGAAAACCATTGTCATCAAGCAGATCGGCTCGCCCATCCGCCGTCCGCGCGACCAGCGCGCGACCCTCGTCGGGCTGGGCCTGAACAAGATGCACAAGACCCGCGAGCTGGAGGACACCCCCGCCGTCCGCGGCATGATCGCCAAGATCCCGCACATGGTCGAGATTGTCGAAGAGCGCGGCTGAGGCCGCGCTCGGAGACAGAAGACGGCGCCCCGTTCACGAATAGCCCGGCCGTTCACTTTAGAGTGGCTCCAGTGAGAACGATACTGGAACACGCCCCATAAATATGGTTCTGGGCAATGCGTTAGCACATTGCCCGGAGCTTGTCCCCGCGCGAAGATATTATCGTGAGCGCGGAGTGGGTCGAAAATCGGGGAACACAAGATATTGAGATGCCGGCGGAGACTATCGTATTCCGCCGCCGCATGGCGACCTTCAGGTGAATGCGTGCAGGACGCCCGGATATCCGAACTTCGGGGTCGAGGCGCTCTCACGGGTGGACTACGGCCTGTTGACGTTCATTTAAGGTGAACAAGTGTTACGGCGAGTGAGATGAAGGCTTGGAAGCTTTGGTCCGTCTTGCACGAGCACACGGAGATGCCTCTGTTTTCATTGATTTTTCCGAAGTAATTCTCGATCAAGTGCCGCCATTTGCAGGTGTCCGTATCGAAATCGGCAGGAAAGCGGCGGTTGGATTTCGGTGGGATGACAGGGGTGATGTTCCGTTCGTCGAGGTTGGCGCGCAGCCAGTCGGCTTCGAAGGCACGGTCGGCAAGCAGGTGATCGGCGGCAAGTTCCTCGATCAGTTCCGGCACCGCGCGGAGGTCGTGCGCCTGCCCCGGCAGCAGGCGGAAATCGGCAAGGTTTCCAAGCACGTCGGTGAGGGCCAACATCTTGGTCGTGATGCCGCCGCGCGAGCGGTCTAGGGCCTGGCTCTGGGTCGCCCGGTATCTGGAGATTTTCAGGGTCTACACGACCTACATCGAGACGGACGCCAAGTGGGTCACGCCGGCGTTGCGGTTTGGCTTGGCGCGCGGGCCGATCAAGGTTGAGGACATCCGCTAATTCTGGCTGTGGAAGTGACTTCATCGCCGGTACGGGGCGCAGCCACTTCTCATCGGTGACGTCTCGGATCAGGTCGATTTCGCCGGAAGAATCTGGAAATTGCAACGGGATCAAGGTTGGAGGTTCGCCCATCAACCCGATGAAGCAAACGCCTTGCGTTCGAGCTTGATATCGGGACACCTGAAATCTGCCCAGCCTTTCCCGCAGCACACTGCAAGGGCTCGGCCGCTCCGGCATCGGCAGCGCATGCTTGGGTCGATACTGTCATTGTTGGCATATCGACGAAGGAGGGTTCGGACGGTGAGTTTGTTGATCTACCGCCAGGGGCGCGGCGCTCGCGCGCGCGGATGACGCTGGCCATGCGCCACGGCATGGATGTCTTCACGAGGCGCAAGGACGGCAAGCAAGACCCACCCGACATCTATCGGATTCTATATCACCCCTGGATCTATATGGGCACCAAGCACGGAGCGCGATTTGAGCGGTCGAGCGGTATCAAGAGAAAAACGCGTACGCCCGGTCATAGGGTCGATCCGCCTTGTGGATAACCAGCCGCAAACGAAGCGAGTAAGCCGGGCGCGGCGACGCGGACGTTATAATTGCCCCGTTATTCTGCAGGTTCCGCCGCGACGAGTGCCGCCCCTCGAGACCGCGCCGTCCGCTTCTCTCCGAGCATGAGCATGGCGGGCGTCAAAACCAGCGTCAGCAGCGTCGCGACCGTTAGGCCGCCCACAATGGCGCTGGAAAGCTCGGTCCAGTATTGCGTAGACGGCGCACCGAAGACGATCTCGCGGGTGAAGAAGTTGAGGTTCATACCAAGGACCATCGGCATCAGGCCGAGCGCCGTGGTGACCGAGGTCAACATGACCGGCCGCAGGCGCTGCGCCCCGGTCCTTAACGCTGCCTCGCGCGGGGACATGCCCACGCGTTTCAGATCGTTGTAGGTGTCGATCAGGACGATGTTGTTGTTCACCACGATCCCGGCCAAGGCGATAATCCCGATGCCCCCCATCACAACGCCGAAGGGGCGCCCGGTGATGATCAGACCGAAAAGAACGCCAGCGACCGAAAAGACGATGGCGCTCATGACCACGAAGGCCTGGTAGAAGCTGTTGAACTGAAGAACGAGAATGACGAGCATGAGGATAATCGCGGTGATAAAGGCGGTGACGAGGAAGGTGATCGCCTCGGTCTGGTCCTCGGCCTCGCCTGCGAAGCTATAGCTCACGCCCTCGGGAAGCTCGGCATTATCCAGGGCCGTTTGAAGCTCCGTAACCTGATCGTTGACCAGCAGCCCCGGCGCGACATTCGCCTCGATGGTCACGACGCGTTGCTCGTCGATGCGGGTGATCGTGCCGGTGCGCTCGACCGGCTCGAAGGTGACGAAGTTGGAGATGGGCACCAGGCCGGCCGAGGTCGGCACACGCAGGTTGCCGAGTTCGGACAGGGATCGTTCCTCGGCCGGGAAGCGGACGCGGATATCCATCTCGCCGTCGGCGTCGCTCGGGCGGTAATCGGCCACAGCGATGCCTTGGGTCAGCAGCTGCACTGCCTGCCCAAGCAAGCTGACGTCCGCTCCGTAGCGCGCCGCTTCGGCCCGATTGACGCGTATGGACACCTCGACGCCGGGCAGTGGACGCGTATCTGTCACGTCGGTGAAACCGCCGATCCGATCCATGATCGCCCGCACCTGTTCGACCCCCTCGGCCTGCACGGCCGGATTCCGTGCGGCAATCTTGAGATTGACCGGCTTGCCGCTGGTCGGGCCACCGCTTTCGGTCTGCACCTGCACGTCGATGCCGGCGATGTCCGAGACGTCCTGCCGGATTTCGGCACCGATCTCTTCGGCCGGCCGCCGGATGTCCCAATCGATGAGTTCCAGTTGAAGCGTGCCGATCGTCTCCTCGTCGCCCTGGCCCGCGCTCATGGTCGAGCGGGCATAGACGGTTGCGATCTCGTCATAGTCGAGCAGGCGCTGCTCGACTTGGCGCACGAGGGAGTCCCGCTCGTAGATCGACAGGTTGTCGCGGGCGCGAACCTGCACCTGCATGAACTCCGGCTCGACCGAGGGGAAGAATGACAATCCCTTGCCGAACTGGCCATAGAGCCCGAAGGCGCCGAGCAACAGAGCGAGCGCGAGAAGCGCGGTGGCGCCCGGCCGCAGGATCGCCCATTCGAGCAGGCGGACATACATGCCGGTAAGACCGCCTATACGTCGCGGATCGCCCTTTTCCGCTTCGGCCAGGGACTTCTTGGCTGCAGCCTTCTGGGGCTGACGTTTACCGATCAGACCGCCGAGGACGGGAATAAAGATCAGCGCCATGAAGAGTGAGGCGAAAAGCGTCAGGATCACCGTGATTGGTAGGAATTTCATGAACTCGCCGACCATCCCCGTCCAGAACAGCAGCGGAAAGAAGACGCTGAGCGTCGTCGCGGTCGCGGCGATGATCGGCCAGGCCATGCGCTTGGCGGCATGCGCATAGGCGGTCTTTGGGTCGTCGCCTTCCTGCAGGCGCCTGTCGGCAAGCTCCACCGTGACGATGGCACCGTCGACCAGCATGCCGACAACCAGGATCAGCGAAAAGAGCACGACGATGTTCATCGTGAAGCCCATCGCCCAGAGGGCGGTCACACCCGCAAGGAAGGCCCCCGGGATAGCCAATCCCACCAGGATCGCCGACCGGAACCCGAGGGCGGCCACAATCACGATCATCACCAGAAGCACCGCGGCGATGACATTCGCCTCGAGGTCGGAAAGCAGCGTCTTGACCTGCTCGGACTGGTCCTGAAGGTACGTCACTTGGACACTTTGGGGCCAGTCTGCGCGCAAGCTGTCGATGGCCTCCCTCGACGCCGCGACCGTGTCGATGACGTTCGCGCCGGAGCGCTTCTTTATCTCCAACGCCAGTGCAGGCTGTCCATCGATCCGGGCATAGCCGCTCGGGTCCTCGAAGGAGCGCCGGACGGTCGCCACATCCTCGAAGGTCACGACCGTGTCACCGCGGACCTTCACCGGGATCTCCATGACGTCCTTAAGGTCCTCGATCAGCCCGGGCACCTTGAGGACAATCCGGCCGCCGCCTGTCTCGATGGCGCCGGCTGCGATCAGACGGTTGTTGCGTTGAAGCTGGCCGATCAATTCGTCGAAGCTGAGATTGTAGGTCTGAAAGACGGTGGGATCGATCAGGACTTCCAGGAACTCATCGCGCGCGCCGCCAATGTCGACTTCGAGCACGCCGGGCAGGCCCTCGACGGTTTCCTGTGCCTCGTCGGCCAGATCATTCAGGGTCCGCTCGGGAACGGGACCGGAGATGACGGCGGTGATGATCGGGAAGAGGGCCGTATTGATCTCTGTAATCGTCAGATCGTAGGCGTCTTCGGGAAGATCGCTTTCGACGCTGTCGGCGGCTTCTCGGACTTTGCGAAGCGCTTCGTCGATATCACCGCCCGGCGTGAACTCGAGTTGCACGCTTGCCACGCCCTCGGCGGAATGGCTCTCAATTTTCTCGAGCCCCTCGATGGCGGCGAACTCCGCCTCCATGGGTTCGATCAGAAGACGCTCGGCGTCGGCAGGGCTGATGCCCTCAAGGCCTGTCGAAACATAGACCAGCGGCAGTGGCACCTCGGGGTTGGCCTCTTTCGGGATCGTGACGTAGGCGATGGCGCCGACCGCGAGGACCGACAGAAGCGCCATCAGCACGACCCGGCCGCGCGAGAAGGCGGCGTCGATGATGGTGTTCATGGCTCAGTCCTCCCGTGCGAGCGTGCGAGGCCCGTCCGACGCCGGCGATGGCGCAACCACCTCGCCCTCGCTCACGAAGCCCTGACCGACCGTAATGATCCGGGACGTTTCGGGCATGCCGGTGACCCAGAGGCCATCGATTTCCGCACGCACGATCTCGACCGGGTGGAACACGACCCTGTCGTCCTTTCCCACCGTCTTGACGCCCAGGCGGCCCTCGGGACTCAAGGAGATTGTCGAGGGCTGCACGAAATGCGCCTCGACCTGTCCTGTCGGAATACGGATCTCGGCGGAGATACCCGCAGGAATGAAGCCATCCGCGTTCGGTACGGTGATTTTGGTCAGGAATGTTCGCGTTTCGGAATTGGCGGCGGTGCTGACGAAGCTCACCCTGCCTTCGCGCTCCTCGCCCGTGATGAAGGTGACGGTCGCGGTCTGGCCGCTCTCGATCCGACCAAGCGCCTGCTGCGGCACCTGGATCGCAACCGTCAAGGGGCGGTTGTCCACGATGCGACCCACCTCGGCACCGGCTTGAACGAACTCGCCCGCATCAAGTGTCAGCGACTCGATCCGTCCCGCAAAGGGGGCCGTGATTTCGAGGGACTCGATCGCCTCTTCCGCGGTCGTAACCGCGGCTTCCGCTGCGGCGAGCGTTGCGCGTGCCTGACTGACCCTGTCGGCTGTGGCGACACCGCGCTCCAGAAGCTCCGACGCGTTGTCGAACTCGCGCTGTGCGCGGTCAAGCTCCTCTCGAGCCCTATTCAGGTCCGCCTCTGCCCGCTTTGCGGAAAGACGTGCGATGACATCGCCATCGTCAACATCGTCGCCTTCGTCGAGACGGACTTCGGCCACGTCGCCTGATGCCTCGGCCCGAAGCGACGTGTCGCGATCCGGCTGCGCCTGGCCCTCAGCCCGGAAAAAGAGCGTCACCGGCTCGGTAGAGGATTGCTTGATCGCGACAGCGACGGGCTCGACAGGTGCGTCGTCGGATTGCGGGGCGCTCTGATCGCCGGATGGCAATAGATAACCGCTGCCCATCCATCCGATAATCGCGACCACCAGGATCGTGGCAATCCATGTCGAGCGCGAGGCGCCCTTGTCGTCCCGAAAGGACAGCTCTTCTTTTTCTTCTGACATGCTCATCCTTGCCGCTCGAGGTTTCTGGGGTGTGTGGTGTCGCCACATCTCTTGCGGCGGCACCCATCTCTTTATCCGGCCGACGCCCATTCGAGTGCGGCGGCGTCGTCGGATGCATCGAAGGCACGCATGCCGAACTGCAAGAGCGGGCCCATGCTTTGCACCATCGTGCGCATCCAGCCGGGCGCGCCGACGACGGCATAGCGACCGATATTGCCGATGGCACCGAATTTCGATGTCAGGAAATCGCCGCCGCCGAGCAGGCCGAGGTCGAAGCCCTCGTAATCCTTCACCCGAACCATGAGGTTGATCTTGCCCTGTTTCTCGACGGCGCAGTCGAACGCGTCGAAGACTTGGTCGGCATCTTCTTCGGTCAGCTTGCCGTCGATCTCGAAGACCAGCAGGCCGTCCGAGCCGTCCTCGAGGATGCGCAGGCCGGGGCCTGTCGCGTCGGATTTGGGCAGATCGGCCGCCCAGATTTCGGCGGCGGAGGCGTCTGACGGCGCGAAGGTTCGGAACTCGATCATCGGCAGGATCGGATCGAACCAGTTCAGCAGCGCCTCGAAGGCCTGCTTCTCGGTCACAACGGCAACACGGCCGACCTTCGACCACTGCGGCAGCATCGACATCTCGAACCGGGTATCGGCGATCAGCGCGTCGCCGGTCACATCGTCCAGGTTCTCCATCCGCAGCACGAGGCCCATCTTGCCCCCGGCCTCCAGCGCCGGCGTCAGGTCGCGCTTCATGGTCTCGATATCCGACGCCTCCACGAAACCCGAAAGCTTGATCTCGAAAATACGCGGCTTCAATTCCTTCACGGACAGCATGTCAATTTTTCTTTCTTGCTTGGTTTCGTTCCGTCGAAGCACTCGCTCCGGCGCGTCTTCCGTCGGAACCGGCCAGTCCGGCCAGCATCCGGCGGTAATCCTCGGGGCTCGACAGCGCGACACTGCCCGGTGGCAGGCCGAGCAGCCGGTCGCAGGTCAGGCCCTCGGCCTGCATCCTTGCATCCAGGCGGTCGGTGCCCGCGTCGATATCGCCCGCTGCGGCAAAGGCTATCGCGTCGCTCAGGACGGCCTGTCGCCCCTGCGACAGCCCGATGACGATCTCGGCGACGAGCCCCGGGTCGGCCACGTCGAAGACGCCTTCCTCCACGCCTTCGGAAATCATCTCCTCAAGTACTGGCACGACGACCTTGGCCGTGGCGCCGAACACGCGCTGGGCGAGAAGGTCGTTGCCCGGCCGCAAGAGAACTTCGGCAAAAGCCCGCATCTCGGCGGCGTGCTCGGCCTTCCAGCGCAGCCAGTTTGCCAGAAAGGCGTTCAGCCGCGCGAGCGCGTTACCGGAGCTACGCTCAGGCAACGCTTCGATTGCGGCGACGGCCTGTTCGGTCATGCGCGCAACGATGCCGGTCAGGAGATCCTCCTTGGCGGCGAAGTGGTGATAGAACCCGCCTTTGGAAATGTTGGCTGCCCCCAGGACATCCGCGATGGTCACGGCCTCCCACCCGAGCTCCATGAATAGGGCATGGGCAGCATCAAGGATCGCCTCCCGGCGTTCGTCCGGCGCCATTCTCTGACGCACCGCTTTGGAAGCGTTATGCTTGGCCATGATGCAGAGCCTTTTAAAAACCGACCGTCGGTACGTGTGGTGATTTCACGCGCATGACAAGGACAGATCGCGATGACGCTGCGTTAGATGTCGTAGTGTCCTGTCCGGGACGGTTACATAGACCGTCGCCGCTCTGCGCTTTTCATGGCAAGATTGATCCCGCGCGAGGTTCGGGACGGGTGGCAGGAATGGCCGGGGCGTTTTCTTCTGTCAGCCACCCCGGCCCCTTGATCGCCCACCGCTCAGGCCCTATACGCCCCCGGTGGCCCTCTGGGTCCGACTCACATGACCGCAACGCCGTGTCCCCTGCGTATCGCTTCGGCAGGGTCGTCCGGCAAAGGAGAAGCGATATGAAACTGCACGAACTGCGCGACAATGACGGCGCGTCCACGAAACGCCTGCGCGTCGGCCGTGGCCCCGGCTCCGGCAAGGGCAAGACCGGCGGGCGCGGCCTCAAGGGCCAGAAATCCCGCTCGGGTGTGGCCGTCAAGGGCTACGAGGGCGGCCAGATGCCGCTTTATCAGCGGCTGCCCAAGCGCGGCTTCAACAAGCCCAACCGCAAGAGCTTCGCGGTGGTCAACCTGGGCACGGTCCAGAAATTCATCGACGCGGGCAAGCTCGACGCCAGCGCCGAGGTGACCGAGGACACCCTGCTGCAGGCCGGTGTCATCCGCCGCAAGCGCGACGGCGTCCGCCTGCTGGGCAAGGGCGAGATCACCGCCAAGGTCACGCTGCACGTCACCGGTGCCTCGAAGGGCGCGGTCGAGGCCGTCGAGAAGGCTGGCGGCAAAGTGAGCCTGACAGCCGCGGCGGCGGCAGAGTAAAGGGTTGTGGGGGTGCGCCGCGCCCCTTACATCTCGATCCAAGTTTCCTGACGCCGCCGCCCGGGAGACCGGTCCGGCGGCGTTCGTCTGAACAGGTGGGCATACAGGTGGGCATCCATGGCATCCGCTGCTGAACAAATGGCATCGAACATGAGCTGGGGGGCGATTGGCCAGGCCAAGGAGCTCCGCCAGCGCATCTTCTTCACGCTCGGTCTGCTGATCGTCTACCGGCTGGGCACCTACATCCCCGTGCCGGGGATTGACACGATCGCGCTGCAATCCTTCATGGAGGACGCGCAGGCCGGCATCGGCGGCATCCTGTCCATGTTCACAGGCGGTGCGCTGGGGCGGATGGGCATCTTTGCCCTGGGCATCATGCCCTATATCTCGGCCTCGATCATCGTGCAGCTTCTGTCGGCCATGTGGGAGCCGCTAAAGCAGCTCAAGAAAGAGGGCGAGCAGGGCCGCAAGAAGATCAACCAGTATACCCGCTACGGCACAGTGGTGCTGGCCACCTTCCAGGCCTACGGCATGGCGGCCAGCCTCGAGGCGGGCGACCTTGTCACCGACCCTGGCCTGTTCTTCCGTGCCGCCTGTGTCATCACTCTGGTCGGCGGAACCATGTTCCTGATGTGGCTGGGTGAGCAGATCACCGCCCGCGGCATCGGCAACGGCATTTCGCTGATCATCTTCGTGGGCATCATCGCCGAGATCCCCTCGGCGCTGGCCAGCTTCCTCGCCCAGGGGCGATCCACCGGAAACTGGGGGCTGATCGTCGGCGTGATCCTTATGGTGATCGTGGTGCTGGCGTTCGTCGTCTTCATGGAACGATCCCTGCGCAAGGTCCACATCCAGTACCCGCGCCGCCAGGTTGGCATGAAGGTCTTCGACGGCGGCTCCAGCCACCTGCCCATCAAGGTGAACCCGGCGGGCGTCATCCCGGCGATCTTCGCCAGCGCGCTGCTGCTGCTGCCCACCACGCTGAGTACCTTCTCGGGCGGGCAGACCGGGCCGGTGATGTCCACGATCCTCGCCTACTTCGGGCCGGGCCAGCCGCTCTACCTGCTGTTCATGGTCGCCATGGTGGTGTTTTTCACCTTCTTCTATTCCAAGGAGGTGGCCTTCAAGGTCGATGACGTGGCCGACAACCTCAAGAACCAGAACGGCTTCGTGCCCGGTATCCGCCCCGGCAAGCGTACGGCGGAATACCTCGACTACGTGCTGACCCGCATCCTTGTGCTCGGCTCGGCCTATCTGGCGTTGATCGTCATCCTGCCCGAGATCCTGCGCAGCCAGCTGGCGATCCCCTTCTACTTCGGCGGCACCTCGGTGCTGATCATCGTCAGCGTCGGCATGGACACGATCCAGCAGATCCAGTCGCACCTGCTGGCGCACCAGTACGAAGGGCTGATCGAGAAATCGCAACTGCGCGGCAAGCGCGGATCGAAGAAACGCAACAAGGGACCGGCACGCAAATGAATCTCATCCTTCTCGGACCGCCCGGCGCGGGGAAGGGCACCCAGGCCCGCATCCTCGTGGAAGATCGCAACATGGTGCAGCTGTCCACAGGCGACATGCTGCGCGAGGCGCGAAACTCGGGCACCGAGATGGGCCGGAAAGTGGCCGCGGTCATGGACGCCGGCAATCTTGTGACCGACGATATCGTCATCGGCCTGATCCGCGAGAAACTGGAAGCGGGGGGCGACCACGGCGGGTTCATCTTCGACGGTTTCCCGCGCACCCTGGCGCAGGCCGACGCCCTGAGTGCACTGCTGCAGGAACAGGGCCAAAGCCTCGACCGCGTGATCGCGCTGTCGGTGGACGACGATGTCCTGGTGCAACGGATCCTCGGCCGGGCCGCCGAAACCGCAAAGGCCGGCGGGCAGGTCCGGGCCGACGACAACGAGGACAGCCTCAAGACCCGGCTGCTGGCCTACTACAAGCAGACCAGTCCGCTGGTTGGTTACTACCACGCGAAGGGCCAACTGGCGACCGTGGACGGGCTGGGCGAGATCGACGAGGTCGCCCGGGCGATCAAGGCAGCCGTTGAAAGCTAGGCTCTGCGTCGCCCGCCGGAACGGGGGTTGACCATCCGCGCGCACACGCCTAGACGGCAACATCCCGTGCGGGACATGCTCCGAATCGAGCGGTGCTCGTGACGGGGCAGACCACCTCGACCAGGCTAGGGCCCGGCAGCGGAGTGCTCCGGGCCTCAGTTGTGAAAAAAGGTTCCGGCATTACGGAACCGCAACGAAAGGAAAGACAACGTGGCACGTATCGCCGGCGTGAACATCCCGACTGCAAAGCGGGTTCCGATCGCCCTCACCTACATCACCGGAATCGGCCACAGCTCGGCCAGGGCCATCTGCGAGGCCGTCAACATCGACGAGACCCGTCGCGTGAACGAACTGTCGGATGCCGAGGTCCTCTCGATCCGCGAACACATCGACAGCACCTACACCGTCGAGGGCGACCTGCGCCGCGAGGTGCAGATGAACGTCAAGCGCCTGATGGACCTTGGTTGCTACCGCGGCCTGCGCCATCGCCGCAACCTCCCCGTGCGCGGTCAGCGCACGCACACCAACGCACGCACGCGCAAGGGCCCCGCAAAGCCCATCGCTGGCAAGAAGAAGTAAGGGAGGACGCGACCGATGGCACGAGATACCCGTCGCGGAGGCAAGAAGAAGGTCTCCAAGAACATCGCCGCTGGCGTCGCCCATGTGAACTCCAGCTTCAACAACACCAAGATCCTGATTTCCGACGTGCAGGGCAACGCCATTTCCTGGTCGTCGGCCGGCACCATGGGCTTCAAGGGGTCGCGCAAGTCCACGCCTTATGCCGCCCAGATGGCTGCCGAGGATGCGGGCCGCAAAGCGCAGGAACACGGCATGAAGACCCTCGACGTCGAGGTGCAGGGCCCCGGCTCGGGCCGCGAGAGCGCCCTGCGCGCCCTCGCCGCCGCCGGGTTCAACATTACCGCGATCCGGGACGTGACCCCGATTGCGCACAACGGCTGCCGCCCGCCGAAGCGTCGCCGCGTCTGATAGACAGGATTCCACGGGGACCCCGCGCGCGGGGTCCCTTTTCGTCATTTCTACCTCGGGCGTCCGCCCCGCCGGATCAGCAGGGCAGACAAGTATGGAGGGACGCATGATCCACAAGAACTGGGCCGAACTAATCAAACCCACGCAGCTTGACGTGAAACCGGGCAAGGACCCGGCACGGCAGGGCACCGTGGTCGCCGAACCGCTGGAACGCGGCTTCGGCCTTACAATGGGCAATGCCCTTCGCCGCATCCTTCTGTCGTCGCTCCAGGGGGCCGCTATCACGGCCGTGCAGATCGACAACGTGCTGCACGAGTTTTCCTCCGTGTCCGGCGTGCGTGAAGACGTCACCGATATCGTGCTGAACCTCAAGGGCGTCGCCATCCGCATGGAGACCGAGGGCCCCAAGCGGCTGCAGGTGCAGGCCAAGGGCCCCGGCGTGGTCACCGCTGGCGATATCTCGGAAAGCGCCGGGATCGAGATCCTCAACAAGGATCACGTCATCTGCCACCTCGACGAGGGGGCAGAACTCTACATCGAGCTGACCGTGAACACCGGCAAGGGCTATGTTGCGGCTGACAAGAACAAGCCCGAGGATGCGCCGATCGGCATGATCGCCATCGACGCGATCTATTCGCCGGTCAAGAAGGTCAGCTACGACGTCCAGCCCACCCGTGAAGGCCAGGTTCTGGACTACGACAAGCTGACCATGAACATCGAGACCGACGGGTCGATCACCCCCGAGGACGCGGTGGCCTACGCCGCGCGTATCCTTCAGGACCAGCTCCAGGTCTTCGTCAACTTCGACGAACCCGAAGCCTCTCACAGCAGCCAGGATGACGACGGGCTGGAATTCAACCCGCTCCTGCTCAAGAAGGTGGACGAGCTGGAGCTTTCGGTCCGGTCCGCGAACTGCCTCAAGAACGACAACATCGTCTATATCGGTGACCTGATCCAGAAAACCGAAGCCGAGATGCTGCGCACGCCGAACTTCGGCCGCAAGTCGCTCAACGAGATCAAGGAAGTGCTCTCGGGCATGGGCCTTCACCTCGGGATGGATGTGGAGGACTGGCCGCCCGACAATATCGAGGACCTGGCCAAGAAGTTCGAAGACCAGTTCTGATACCACGTCGGGCCGACCAAAATTCCAGAATTTTGGTCCGCCCGGCCCCGGGCACATCGCCCCAAGGAGAGCGGGTCACACGCATGGCCCGCCGGACAAAGCAAAACAGCCCGTAGAGGGCATCCAAGGAGATCGAAAATGCGCCACGCCCGCGGATACCGCCGCCTCAACCGGACCCATGAACACCGCAAGGCCCTGTTCTCGAACATGGCCGGCTCGCTCATCGAGCACGAACAGATCAAGACCACCCTGCCCAAGGCCAAGGAACTCAAGCGCGTCATGGACAAGCTTGTGACGCTGGCCAAGCGCGGCGACATCCACGCGCGTCGCCAGGCCGCGGCGCAGCTCAAGCAGGACAAGGATGTTGCCAAGCTTTTCGACGTTCTCGGTGCGCGCTACAAGGACCGTCAGGGCGGCTATACCCGGGTGCTGAAGGCCGGGTTCCGCTACGGCGACATGGCCCCGATGGCGATCATTGAACTGGTCGACCGCGACCCCGACGCCAAGGGGGCGGCCGACAAGGAACGAGTCGCCGCCGAGGAAGCCGCCGAGGACTGAGCCACCCCGCGATCCGGTTCCCGATGGCCCGCCCCGCCCGGCGGGCCATTCGCGTTTCTGGTGCCCGGCATCTGGTCTCGGACGCGGTGCAGGCATAGAGTTGTCCCATGGCCGATCTCTTCGACACACCGGGCGACGACGCGCCTGGTACCAACGCGCCCCGTCCCCTGGCCGACCGGTTGCGCCCGTCGGCCCTGGACGAGGTTATCGGGCAGGAACACCTCCTGGCAGCGGAGGCGCCGCTGGGTTCCATGCTGGCGGCGGGCAACCTGTCGTCGCTGATCCTCTGGGGGCCGCCCGGGGTTGGCAAGACCACGATCGCGCGGTTGCTGGCCGAGGCCAGCGACCTGCATTTCGTCCAGATCAGCGCGATCTTCACCGGCGTGTCGGAGCTGCGCAAGGTCTTCGATGCCGCGCGCATGCGGCGGCAGACCGGCGCGGGCACGCTGCTGTTCGTCGACGAGGTCCATCGTTTCAACAAGGCCCAGCAGGACGGGTTCCTGCCCCACATGGAGGATGGCACCATCGTGCTGGTCGGGGCCACGACCGAAAACCCCTCCTTCGAACTCAATTCCGCCGTCCTGAGCCGCGCGCAGGTGCTGGTTCTGGAGCGGCTGACGCTGGCCGACCTGGAACGCCTGGCGCAGCGCGCCGAACAGGTGCTGGGCCGAGCCCTGCCCCTGACCGGCGCGGCACGCGAGGCCCTGCTGGAGATGGCGGACGGCGACGGGCGGGCCTTGCTCAACCTCGTCGAGCAGGTCTCCGCCTGGCCCGAGACCGGCAAGCTGGACACCGAGACGCTGACCACGCGGCTGACCCAGCGCGCCGCGCAGTACGACAAGTCGGGCGACGCGCATTACAACCTGATCTCGGCGCTGCACAAATCCGTGCGCGGCTCGGACCCGGACGCGGCGCTCTACTGGTTCGCGCGGATGCTGCAGGGGGGCGAGGACCCGCGGTTCCTGGCCAGGCGCCTGACGCGCATGGCGGTCGAGGATATCGGCCTGGCCGATCCGCAGGCGCAGGAGGTCTGCATCGGGGCCTGGCAGGCCTACGAGCGGCTGGGCAGCCCCGAGGGCGAGCTGGCCCTGTCGCAGGCGGTGATCTACTTGGCGCTCGCGCCGAAATCGAACGCCGGTTACGCCGCCTACAAGAACGCCGTGGCGGCGGCGAAAAAGACGGGCAGTGAACCGCCCCCGAAACACATCCTCAACGCGCCCACGTCCCTGATGCGCGATATCGGTCACGGCGAGGGCTATGCCTATGACCACGACGTCGAGGATGGATTTTCCGGGCAGGACTACTTTCCCGACGGCATGAAGCGCGGGGTCTACTACAGCCCGGTCGATCGTGGTTTCGAACGCGAATTGAAACGGCGGGTCGACTATTTCGCCAAGTTGCGCGCGAAGCGGCAGGGCAGTTGACAACGCCCCCGATTGCCTCAAGGAACGCGCCCATGTTGATCACCATGTTGCAAGTCGCCCTTGGCGGGGCCATCGGCTCGGCCGCGCGCTTTGCCACCGGGGTTGCGGTGACCCGCGGCTTTGGCGCGGGCGGTTTTCCGCTGGGCGTGCTGACGGTAAATGTGCTCGGCTCGTTTCTGATGGGTGGGCTGCTGGTCTATCTGGGCCAGCGGGGGCTGGCCGCGCTCAATCCCTTTTTGATGACCGGGGTGCTGGGCGGCTTCACCACGTTTTCGGCCTTTTCGCTGGAAGCCCTGACGCTGGTCGAGCGTGGCCAGACCGGGCAGGCGGCGCTTTATGTCGGGCTGTCGGTCGCCGGGTCGCTCCTGGCGATTTTCGCAGGGGTGCAGATCATGCGCGCGGTGCTGGCATGAGCGGGGTCACGACCCGGACCGTCGCGGCGGGCGAGGGGGACCAGCGGCTCGATCGCTGGCTCAAGCGGCACTTTCCGCAGATCACCCAGGGCCGCATCGAGAAGGGCTGCCGCAAGGGCGAGATCCGCGTCGATGGTGGCCGGGTCAAGGCCAGCACCCGGTTGGACGCGGGCCAGCAGGTCCGCATCCCGCCGCTGCCCGACAGCACGGCCCCGGCGCGCCCCAAGGACAGCATCTCGGAGGCCGACGCCCGCATGATCCGCGATTGCGTGATCTACCGCGACGACGAGATCATTGCCCTGAACAAGCCCGCCGGCCTTCCCACCCAGGGCGGCAGCAAGCAGAGCCGCCACGTGGACGGCCTGGCCGAGGCGCTGACCTTCGGGGCCGAGGAAAAGCCGCGGCTCGTGCATCGGCTCGACAAGGACACCTCGGGCGTGCTGATACTGGCCCGAACCCGTCAGGCGGCGCAGGGGCTGACCACGGCCATGCGCCACAAGGACACGCGCAAGATCTACTGGGCGCTGGTGGCGGGTGTGCCCACGCCTTACCTCGGCGAAATCAAGTTCGGTCTGGCCAAAGCCGGGGGCCGCGGTGCCGCCGGCGAGGGCGAGAAGATGCACGCCGTCCACCCCCGCGACATGGACCGCACCCCGGGGGCCAAGCGGGCGCATACGCTCTATGCCACGCTTTACCGCGTGGCCAGCCGCGCCGCCTGGGTGGCGATGGAACCCTTGACCGGCCGAACCCACCAGTTGCGCGCGCACATGGCCGAGATCGGGCATCCAATCGTCGGCGACGGCAAATACGGCGGCTCGGGCCAGGAAAACATGGGCGACGGCTGGGGCGCGCAGCTGGGCGGCGTCATCTCGAAAAAGCTGCACCTGCACGCGCGGATGATGCGGGTGGAAAACCCGGTGACGCGGCAGGTCATCACCCTCACCGCGCCGCTGCCCGACCACATGGCGCAGTCCTGGGACACCTTCGGCTGGGCAGAGGACCTCGCCGCCGAAGACCCCTTTGCCGAGCTGATGTGATGCCCGAGCTGCGCCTGGTGATCTTCGACGTGGAAGGCACGCTGATCGACAGCCCGGCCGCGGCGCCGCAGGTGCGGCCGCTCGTCCCCGGGGCGCGGGCGGCGCTGGATCGCTTGCGGGCCGATCCTTTTACCCTGCTGGCCGTGGCGACGGGCACCTCGCGCCGCAGGCTGGACGCGCTGATCGCGGCGGAGGGGCTGGCGGGCGTCTTCGATACCACCCAGACCAGCGATCACCACCCCTCGAAGCCGCATCCCGCCATGGTGTTGGCCTGCCTGTCCGAGACGGGGGTGGCGGCCCGCCGCGCCGTCATGGTGGGCGATACCCGCTCCGACATGGAGATGGCCCGCGCCGGCGGGGTGCGCGGCCTCGGTGTCGGCTGGGGCCGGCCCGCCCCCGACACCTTGACGGCCGATGTGGTGATCAGCGCGTTCACCGGGCTGGACGGCGCGGTGGATGCGCTGATCGGTCCCTCAACGGAGCAGGACGCATGAGCGATGCACACCCCCGCCGCTTCTGGACGGACGTGAGCGTTGGCGAAACCGGCGCCGGCCACGCCATCGCGCTGGACGGACGCCCGGTCAGGACTCCGGCCAAGGCAACCGTCGCCGTGCCGACCCGCGAGCTGGCCGAGGCCATCGCGGCCGAATGGCGGGCCGTCGAGACGACCATCGACCCGGCGGCCATGCCCCTGACCCGCGCGGTCAATGCCGCGATCGACAAGGTCGCCCCGCAGTTCGACGCGGTGGCAGAGATGCTGGCCGACTACGGCGGCAGCGATCTGTTGTGTTACCGCGCCGAGGGGCCCGAGGCGCTGTGCGCCCGGCAGCGCCGCAACTGGGACCCGCTGCTGGACTGGGCGGCGGATACCTATGGCGCGCGACTGCGCCTCGCGCAGGGGGTGATGCCCGTGGCCCAGCCGGCCGAGGCGCTTGCGCGGCTGCGATCCGCGACCCGGGATCAGGGCGTCTTCCAGCTGACCGCGCTGCACGACCTGGTGACGATCACCGGGTCGCTGGTGCTGGGCCTGGCCGTGTCGCGCGGGCGTCTGGAGGCGGACCATGCCTTCGACCTGTCCCGACTCGACGAGGACTGGCAGATCGAGCAATGGGGCGCCGACAGCGAGGCCGAGGCGGCCGCACGGGCCAAACGGGCGCAGCTGAACGCGGCCGCAAAGCTGTATGCCATGGTATAGCGCGCGCTGTTTGGTCGGATCGCCCGAAAATTGCGCATTTTGCAGGCGAACACGCCGTTAATGGCCGATAAGGCCCCCTCACTTTCCCTTGACCTCGGCACGTGAATCCGACCACTGTGAGGTCGTTCGCAGTGCGTCTGCGTCATATCACCCTCGTCCCCCGGGACGACCAACAAGAACCCCGTTCTGACGGGGAATTCAGGAAGAGGTAAACAATGAAGAAATCCGTACTTTTCGGCACGCTGACGGCCGCTGGTCTTGCCGCCGGTGCCGCGTCCGCCGCCACGCTTGACGACGTCCAGGCGCGCGGCACGCTGAACTGCGGCGTGACAACCGGCCTCGTCGGCTTCGCGGCCCCCGATGCCGACGGCGAATGGCAGGGCTTCGACGTGGCCGTGTGCCGCGCTGTCGCCGCCGCCGTTCTCGGTGATCCCATGGCCGTCGAATTCGTGCCCACCACTGGCCAGACCCGCTTTACCGCGCTGGCCTCCGGCGAGATCGACATGCTGGCCCGCAACACCACATGGACCTTCACGCGTGACGTCGACCTGAAGTTCGAATTCGTCGGCATCAACTACTACGACGGCCAAGCCTTCATGGTGCCGCGCGACCTTGGCGTGTCCTCGGCCATGGATCTCGACGGGGCGACCGTCTGTATCCAGACCGGCACGACCACCGAATTGAACCTCGCGGACTTCTTCCGCGTCAACGACATGGAATACGAGCCGCTGCCGATCGAGACAAACGCCGAGGCGCAGCAGCAGTATCTCGCCGGGGCCTGTGACGTCTACACCACCGACTCCTCGGGCCTGGCCGCGACGCGCGCCTCCTTCGAGAACCCGTCGGATCACGTCATCCTGCCCGAAACTGTCTCGAAAGAGCCGCTCGGCCCGCTCGTGCGCCACGGCGACAACGAATGGGGCGACGTTGTGCGCTGGACCCTGATGTCGCTGATCGCCGCCGAGGAAATGGGCGTGACCGCCGACAATGTCGAGGAGATGGCCGAAGGCACCGACGACCCGGAGATCAACCGGATGCTCGGGTCCTCGGGTGAGCTGGGCGCCAAGCTCGGCCTCGACTCCGACTGGGCCGTGCGCGCCATCCAGGCCGGTGGCAACTACGGCGAGCTGTTCGCCAAGCATATCGGCGAGGAAACGCCGGTCGGCCTGGCCCGCGGACTCAACGCCCAGTACACCGACGGCGGCCTGCTCTACGCCATGCCGTTCCGGTAAGACATACCTGATGACGGGGGGTGCGATCGTGCCCCCCGTCGCCGTGTCGGGCCAACGCCGACATTTACCCCGGACAGTTCGCGCAATCCGGCCAACGGATGCGCCAGGATGAGACCCGGGACCAGGGAGATAATTGATGTCAGCGTCCACCGACGTGCCGAAGGCGTCCTTTCGGCTCAGCCAGCTCATCTACGACACGCGGTATCGCTCGATCACCATCCAGGTCATCGCCCTGGTGCTGCTGGTCGCGGCGCTCTGGTGGCTGGTCAACAACACGGTCCAGAACCTGGAAACCCTGGGCAAGGACTTCGACTTCGGCTTTCTGACACAGCCGGCCGGTTATGACATCAACCAGCGCCTGATCGACTACGACAGCCAGAGCACGCACGGCCGCGCCGCCATGGTCGGGATCCTCAATACCCTGCTGGTCGCCCTGCTCGGCTGTGCCCTTGCGACGATCGTGGGCGTTCTGGCCGGCGTCCTGCGGCTGTCCAAAAACTGGCTGGTCAGCAACCTGACGGCCGTCTACGTCGAAGGGTTCCGCAACGTTCCCCTGCTGCTTTGGATCATCCTGATCTTCGCGATCATGACCGAGAGCACGCCCGAACCGCGGGATTTCCGGGGTGAGGATGCCACGGCCTCGCTGATCGTCGGCGAAACCGTCGCGGTGACGAACCGCGGCGTCTATATCCCGCGCGTCGGCTTCGAGAATTCGCTGAGCGCAGCCGGCGCCGACTGGCGGGCCGAAACCGCGGCGCTCGAGGCCGGCGAAGAAGCCGCGCCGCCGCCCTCGTCGGGCCTGGACTGGCTTATCGTCTTCGGCGTTCTCGTGGCGTCGATCCTTGGTGCGCGCTGGAACACGCGCCGCGCCGATGCCATACAGGAGGCGACAGGCGACCGCCCTGCCACATGGTATGTCAACCTCGGGATCATAGTTCTGCCCACGCTCGCGGCGCTGTTGGCACTGGGGGCGACGATCGTGGCGCCCATTTTCCGCGGCTTCAACTTTGCCGAGGGCATACACCTGCGCAACTCGCTGATCGCGCTCTGGCTAGCGCTGGCGCTTTATACCGGGGCCTTCGTTGCCGAGATCGTCCGCGCCGGCATCCTGTCGGTCAGCAAGGGCCAGACCGAGGCCGCCAGCGCCCTAGGCCTGCGCCCCGGCCGCATCATGAACCTTGTCATCCTGCCGCAGGCGCTGCGGGTCATCATCCCGCCGCTGATCTCGCAGTACCTGAACCTGACCAAGAACAGTTCGCTCGCCATTGCCGTGGGCTACATGGACGTCCGCTCGACGTTGGGGGGCATCACCATCAACCAGACCGGCCGCGAGCTGGAGGGCATGCTCTTGCTGGGCCTGTTCTATCTTGTGCTGTCGCTGGTCATCTCGGCGCTGATGAACGTCTACAACAATGCCGTGAAGCTGAAGGAGCGGTGACATGAGCGAAGTCCACGCCGAGACCACCCGCTTCGTGCGCACCGAAATGGTGGCCGAGCAGGACCCGCCGATTACCGAGACCGGCGCCGTCAAATGGGTGCGCGAGAACCTCTTCTCGGGGTGGCTCAACGTGCTTCTGACGGTTCTTTCGCTGTTCATCATCTACACCATCCTGGCGGCACTGCTGCCGTGGTTCGCCAACTCCGTCTGGACGGCCGAGAGCCTGGCCGGATGCCGCGAGGTCCTGTCCGAGCAAGGGCTTTCGGGCCATGGCGGCGCCTGCTTTTCGGTCATCACCGAACGCTGGAACCAGCTTATCTTCGGCTTCTATCCGCCCGAGCTCTACTGGCGGCCAATTCTTGCCTTCGTCGTCTTCCTGCTGGGCATCGCGCCGGTGCTGTTCCAGGGCATGCCGCGGCAGGCGCTCTGGGGGTCGATGGCCGCGCCTTTCGTGGTCTACTGGTTGATCTGGGGCGGCAGCCTCTGGGGCCCGGTCCTGACGGCGGCCGGTTTCGGTATTGGCGCGGCGGCCTTCATCGTCATCAGCCGCGCGGCCGGAAATATCCTGGGCAGCCTGGCCGCGCTGTTGTTGCCCGTGTTGTTCTGGATGTTCCTTGTCTCGCCGCTGGTCTCGGGCCTCGCCTCCGTCGCGCCGCTGGAGATCACCAAGGTCGAGTCCAACGACATCGGCGGCTTCATGCTGGCGCTGATCATCGGCATCTCGGGGATTATCCTGTCGCTGCCGCTGGGCATCCTGCTGGCGCTGGGGCGCCAGTCGCACCTGTTCATCATCACCAAGGTCTCGGTCGCCTTCATCGAGATCATCCGCGGCGTGCCGCTGATCGTCTGGCTGTTCACGGCCTCGCTGCTGCTGAACTACTTCCTGCCGCCGGGCACCGATTTCGACCTGATGCTGCGGGTCATCATCATGGTCACCCTCTTCGCCTCGGCCTATATCGCCGAGGTGGTGCGCGGCGGCCTCGCCGCCCTGCCCAAGGGCCAATACGAGGCCGCCGATGCGCTGGGGCTGGACTACGCCAAGTCCATGCGCTTGATCATCCTGCCGCAGGCGCTCAAGATCTCGATCCCGGGGATCGTCAACACCTTCATCGGGCTGTTCAAGGACACGACGCTGGTGGTCTTCATCGGCCTGCTGGACCCGATCGGCCTGACCAACGCGATCCGCGCGACGACCGAGTGGAACGGCATCTACTGGGAGCTGTTCATTTTCATCGGGCTGATGTTCTTCATCTTTTGCTACAGCATGGGGCGCTACTCTATCTACCTCGAAAAGAAGCTCCAGCGTGAGCACCGTTAAGGAGACCTGACATGACCGACATTGCCACCGACCGCGAGATCGATCGCAGCCAGATGCAGGTTTCCGACGAGGTCGCGATCCAGATCAGCGACATGAACAAGTGGTTCGGGGCCTTCCACGTGCTGCGCGACATCAACCTGACCGTTTATCGCGGCGAGCGGATCGTGGTCTGCGGGCCCTCGGGTTCGGGCAAGTCGACTCTGATCCGCTGCATCAACCGGCTGGAGGAACACCAGGCCGGCCAGATCGTCGTGGACGGCACGGAACTGTCCAACGACCTCAAGAACATCGACCGCATCCGGTCGGAGGTCGGCATGTGCTTTCAGCACTTCAACCTGTTCCCGCACCTGACGATCCTGGAAAACTGCACGCTGGCCCCGCTCTGGGTGCGCAAGACGCCCAAGAAAGAGGCCGAAGAAGTGGCGATGCACTACCTTGAGAAGGTCAAGATCCCCGAACAGGCCGACAAGTATCCCGGCCAGCTGTCGGGCGGCCAGCAGCAGCGGGTCGCCATCGCCCGGTCGCTGTGCATGCGCCCGCAGATCATGCTTTTTGACGAGCCGACCTCGGCGCTCGATCCCGAGATGATCAAGGAAGTGCTGGACACCATGATCGAGCTGGCCCAGGAGGGCATGACCATGATCTGCGTCACCCACGAGATGGGCTTTGCCAGGCAGGTGGCCAACCGGGTCATCTTCATGGACCAGGGCCAGATCGTGGAACAGAACGAACCCGAAGAGTTCTTCAACAACCCCCAGAGCGACCGGACCAAGCTGTTTTTGAGCCAGATCCTCGGCCACTGACAGGCCCCGGGGCGCCTCAGTCGGTCAGGTCCCGCGGTACGATGAAATCGACCACCCGGCCGGTGCCCGGCGCCGCGTAGCGCCAATCCGAGACGTCGAAATCCATGACCGTGGTGGCGCCGGTCGGGTATTGATGGAATTTCGGATGCGGCGGCACGCCGGAGGCCATGGCGCCTGCAAAATCCCCGATCCCGGGATTATGCGCGACGAGCGCGACGCGCCGGGCAGTCGCGGTGCGCAGGACCGCCAGCAGGCTTTGAGGTGTCGCAAGGTAGAGGTCCGGCAGATAGGTTACGGCAACCGGATCGTCCCAGCCCGCCTGCAGGCGCGTCACCGTTTCCGTTGTCCGGGCGCTGTCGGAACTCAGGAACGCGTCGGGAAGATATCCCTTGTCGCGCAGCCAGGTGCCGATGGCCTTTGCCGCGCGCCGCCCCCGCGGGTTGAGCACGCGCGCGTGGTCGTCGGCGAACGGGTCGTCCCAGCTGGACTTGGCGTGTCGGATCAGGATCAGGCGTTGCGTCACAGGAAGGCCTCCATGTGAAAGGCCGATTGCCGCGCGTCGCGCGGAAAGGACCGGCTGACGGGGCAGGCGGCCCGAACGGCACATCCCCCGCGCATGCAGTCGGCCCCGCCGCGCAGGTAGTCCTTGCAGGTGGCCACGTCATAGCCCGCAGGGGTAAGGGCCGAGACGGGGCAGGCGCTGCGGCAGGGCTGGTCGGGGCAACTGTCGCAGGGCTTATCCATGGCGGGCGGAACATCCAGCGCCGCGTCGAAGGCCAAAGCGCCGCGGAATGAGACCCAGAGGCCCTGTTCGCCGTGGACAAGGAAATTGACCGGCGAGGGCCAGATGCGCCCGGTGCGCGTGGCCCAGGACTGGAAGGGGTGAAAGGGCGGAGGGCCGAAGGGAAAGAGCGCCCGCGCGCCAAGGACCTCGGCCATGCGCGACACCACGCGCCGCGACCAGCGATCGAGCGGATCGGCCGCACCGTCACGCATCTCGGGGGACTGCGCAAAATGGGGCCAGAACGCCGGCCCCGGGCCAAGCAGCATCAGCGTTCGCCCCAGCCCTTCGTCCGGGGCGGGGTGGAACCCGCCGAGAACGCTCAGGCGGGCCGCGCCCGCCGCTGCCTCGACCTCGGGCAGGGTCACCGCGGCGTGCGGATCAAGGAACCCGCCCCGTGGTCGGTGAAGAGTTCCAGCAGAACGGCATTGGGCGCGCGGCCATCGAGGATCACCACCGCGCGCACCCCGCCGGCGATGGCGTTCAGAGCGGTCTGCGTCTTGGGGATCATGCCGCCGGCGATCACGCCCTCCTCGGTCAGGGCGCGGATCTGGTCGGGCGACAGCTCGGTCAGAAGGGTGCCGGCGGTATCCTTGACACCCTCGACATCCGTGAGCAGCAACAGCCGGTCGGCCTTGAGCGCGGCGGCCACGGCCCCCGCGGCGGTGTCGCCGTTGATGTTGAGCGTCACGCCATCCGGGCCGGCGCCGAGGGGCGCGATCACCGGGATCGTGCGGGCCTCGAACAGGGTGTGCAGCAGGCTCGGGTCGACCTCGGCCGGGGTGCCGACCAGGCCAAGCTCTGGCGCGTCCTGGGTGCAGGTGATCAGGTGCGCGTCCTTGCCCGACAGGCCCACCGCGCGGCCGCCCTGCTGGTTGATGGCATGGGTGATCCACTTGCTGACCTTGCCGGCCAGCACCATCTCGACCACCTCGACGACAGCAGCGTCGGTGACGCGCTTGCCGCCGACGAAATCGCTGACGATACCCAGTCGGTCGAGCATGTCGTTGATCATCGGCCCGCCGCCGTGGACGATAACCGGGTTTACGCCGACCTGCTGCATCAGCACCACGTCGCGGGCGAAGTCCTCCATCGCGGCCTGGCTCGACATCGCGTGCCCGCCCAGCTTGATGACGACGATCGCCCCGGCGTAGCGCTGCATGTAGGGCAGCGCCTGGTTGAGCGTTTTCGCGGTGGCGATCCAGTCGCGGGTCATGTCCTGCGTCTTCATGGCGCTCACTCTATCCCGGCAATGATGCTGCGCAACACGTCGATCCCGTGGCCCTTGTCGGCCGAGGTCAGAACAAGCTCGGGAAAGGCGGCCGGGTGGGTGGAAAGGCGCTCGCGCACCTGGTCCAAAACGCGGGTGCGGTCCTTTTCCTTGACCTTGTCGATCTTGGTCATGACGCACTGGAATGTCACGGCGGACTGGTCGAGCAGGGTCATGATCTCGTCGTCGACCGGCTTGATCCCGTGGCGGCTGTCGACCAGCACGAAGGCCCGCCGCAGGGTCTGGCGCCCGGCCAGGTAACGCCGCAGCAGCGCCTGCCACTTCTCGACCACCGCCACCGGCGCATTGGCGAAACCGTAGCCGGGCAGGTCCACCACGTAGTGGCTGCGGCCGAGTTCGAAAAAGTTGATCTCCTGCGTGCGGCCGGGCGTGTTCGAGGCCCGCGCCAGCCCCTTGCGCCCTGTCAGCGCGTTGATCAGGCTGGACTTTCCCACGTTCGACCGGCCGGCGAAACAGACCTCCGCGCGGTCAGGGGTCGGCAACCCCGACATGGCGACCACGCCCTTGAGGAAATCCGTCGGCCCGGCAAAGAGCTTGCGCCCCGCCTCGCGTTCGGCGTCCGTCTCGATCTCGGCGACGGGGAAGGGCAGCCGCATCACCGCGCCCCGCCAAGGCGCGGCCGATGGCACGGCGTGCGGGGCGGCGCGTGCGGCGCCATCACTTGTCCTCCGAGGCCCCGTCACCCTTTCGGAACGAGCCGACGATATTGCCGATCAGGTCGGGCTTGTAGCCTTGGCTGCGCATGATCGTGTATTGCTGCAGGAAGGTGATCACGTTGTTGGAAATCCAGTAGAGCACCAGCCCGCTGGCAAACCCGCCCAGCATGAACATGAAGACCCAGGGCATCCAGGCGAAGATCATCTTCTGCGTCGGGTCGGTGGGGGCCGGGTTCAGCTTTTGCTGCAAATACATCGAGATGCCCAGCAGGATCGGCAGCACGCCGAGGCTGAAGATGAAGAAGATCGACCCGGGTTCCGGCGTCGACCAGGGCAGCAAGCCGAAGAGATTCAGGATCGACGAGGGGTCGGGCGCAGACAGGTCCTTGATCCAGCCGATCCAGGGCGCGTGGCGCAGCTCGATCGTGACGAAGATCACCTTGTAGAGCGAGAAGAAGATCGGGATCTGCAGCAGGATGGGCAGACAGCCCGAGGCCGGGTTGACCTTGTTCGTCTTGTAAAGCTCCATCATGCCTTTCTGCATGGCTTCCTTGTCGTCGCCCGCGCGCTCCTTGAGCTTTTCCATCTCGGGCTGAAGTTCGCGCATCTTGGCCATCGAGACGTAGGACTTGAAGGCCAGCGGGAAGAGAACGGCCTTGATCAGCAGGGTCAGGCCGATGATCGCCCAGCCCATGTTGCCGATCAGTTCGTTGAGCCAGTGCAGCACGGCGAAGATCGGCTTGGTCAGGAAGAAGAACCAGCCCCAGTCGATGGAGTCGATGAAGCCCTCGATCCCGTCGGCCTCGTATTCGCGGATCGTGCCCCATTCCTTGGCCCCGGCGAACAGCCGGCTTTCCGCCGAGAGGGTCTCGCCGGCGGCGACGGTCTGCTGGGGATAGATGGTCTCGGTCTGGTAGACGCCGCTGTCGGGGTCGTCCTCGTCCACGCCGGCGGCCCGCGCGACCGAGCGGAATTCGCTGCCCGGCTCGGGGATCAGGGTGGTCATCCAGTATTTGTCGGTGAAACCGACCCAGCCGTTTTCCTCGACTTCGACCCGGCTTTCGTCGCGGGTCATGTCGGGCATGCTGCCATAGCTGGTTTCCTCCAGCGTGCCGTCGGACATGCGCACCACGCCCTCGTGCAGGATGAAGAAGCCGATGGTCTCGGGCTCGCCGTGGCGGGCGACGATGCCATAGGGGCGCATGGCGACGTCGGCGTCGCCGGTGTTTTCGACCGACTGGCGGATGGTGAACATGTAGTCCTCGTCCACCGAGAGGGTCTTGCGAAAGGTCAGCCCCGCGTCATTGCTCCAGGCCAGGGTGACGGGGGCACCCGGGGCGAGCGTGTTGCCGCTCTCGACCGACCAGAGGGTGTCGGGGCCGGGCACCTCGCCCTGTTCCACGCCGACGGTGGCGATCCAGCCGTGCAGGGCATAGTAGGGATCGGCGCTGCCTACCGGCGACAGAAGCCGCACAAGGTCGGACTCCTCACTGAGTTCCTCGCGGTAGTCGGTCAGCGACAGGTCGTCGATTCGCCCGCCCTTGAGCGAGATCGACCCGGTCAGGCGCGGGGTGTCGATCTCGACGCGCTCGGCCTCGGCCAGGGCGGCCTCGACCGACCGGTCCGCGTCTTGGCCGGCCGTCTGCTCGGCGTTGCCGCTGACCGAGGGGGCGGCGGCCCCGTCGTCAGCGGCGGTCGTGCGGGCGGTGTCGGGGGCGGACTCCGGCGCGGTGATCTCACCATCGGCATCGGTGATGCCGGGGGACTGCTCGGGCGGCGGAAACAGCAGGAACCAGACCAGGATCACGACGAAGCTGAGCGCCGTCGCGAGGATGAGATTCTTGTTCTGATCGTCCATCGAAACCGCCCGGAACTGCTGATCTTCGGTCACGGGCGTTCAACAGGTCGGGGCGCCAAAGGTCAAGCGATTTTGCCCCAGCCGAGGGCCCGGCGGCCCCTTGTGCGCAGGGCTCAGGCACTGCGGCGGCGCAGGTTCACCGTCGGGCCCGGGGCGGTGCGTCGCGCGGCCAGCCAGTCGTCGGTCTCGGCCAGCGGCATCGGCCGCGCAAAGAGAAACCCTTGGGCGTATTCGCACCCCAGCCGTGTCAGCATGTCCCGCTCGCCCGGGGTTTCCACGCCTTCGGCCAGGGTCTGTAGGGTCAACCGGTCGGCCATTGTCAGGATCGCGCCGATCATGTCCTGCTGTTCGGCATCTTCGTCGACGCGCGTGACGAAGCTGCGGTCGATCTTGATGCGGTTGATCGACAGCTTGCGGATAGTCGTGATCGAGGCGTAACCGGTGCCGAAATCGTCAAGGTCGATGCCGCAGCCGAGCCGCGACAGACCGGCCAGGTTTCGCGCGACCTGATCGTCGGCGCAGCGGGCCACGACCGTCTCGAGGACCTCGATGACCAGGCGATGTGGGGCGATGTCGCGGCTGTCCAGTGTCATGGCCAGGCGGTCGACCAACTGCGGCGATCGCAGTTCATCGGTCGAGAAGTTCACGCCCACCTGCGGCACCTCGTGACCGAGATCATCCCAATGGCGCAGGGCGTCCAGCGCCGTCGACACCATCAGCTGGCCCAGCTGCTCCATGCGGCCGCTGTCTCGCAGGATCGGCAGGAATTCGGCCGGGGAGACGACGCCAAGCTCGGGGTGATGCCACCTTGTCAGGGTCTCGAAGCCGGCCAGGCGCCCCGAGCCCAACTCGAACTGGGGCTGGAAGTAGGGGCGGATCTGGCCCGATGTCAGCCCTGTGTCGAGATCCCGGCTCAGGCGGCTGCGCGAGGCGATCCGCTTGCGCATTCCGTCGGAATACGAGCGGATCGCGGCCGGGGCGCTGCGCTGGGCCTCGACCAGGGCGCATGTCGCCGCTTGCATCAGGTCCTGCGGATCGGACGACCGGATCCGGTCGGACAGCGCGAACCCGACCGAGGCCGTCGCCTGTATCGCCTCGCCCGACGCGCGGAACGGGGTCGCAAGCGCCTGTTGCAGCCGTGTGGCGCGCTGCAGAACCGTCTCGAGCGAATGGGCCTCGCCCACGTCGAGTGCGACGGCGAACCGCGGCCCCTCGAGGTGGGCGGTCAGGTCCCCCGTGGCCAGCTGTTCGCCAAGGCGGTCGGCACAGTGGCGCAGGAAGGCCTCTATTACCGGCCGGACGTGGCGCTCCTCGAGCTGATGAAAGTCGTCGACCTCGGCCAGGATGACGGCGGTCTGGCCGGCGCTGGTGCGCTGGCCGCGCACGGCCATCCCGGCAAGCAGGCCCTCGCGCGTGCCCAGTTGCGTGACCGGGGCATTGCCGGTGGTGCCGGTCGCGGCCCATCGCCCGCGCATGGCGCGTGCCGCCGCCGCGACGATGGCCCGGCGCACACCGGTTGCAAGATGAAAAGCCTTGGACCGCTGGGTCATTCCTGTCGCCCCTGACACGCCCGAAACCGGGCAGGTTCGGGGCCAGATTGGGGCAGCCGGTTGCACAGACCGTTAATCGACCGTTGGAAAACCCTTAGAATTTTCATGATCTTCGCGGGTCAGTCCCGCGAAATCGAAAAGGGCGGGGTCCAGCAGGTGCGAGGGGCGCGTGTTCATCAGCGCCCGGAACATCTTTTGCCGCCGCCCCGGCGCGTTGCTCTCCCAGCCGTCCAGCATCGCCTTGACCTGTTGGCGCTGAAGGCCGTCCTGGCTGCCGCACAGGTCGCAGGGGATGATCGGGTACGCCATGGCGCGGGCAAAGCGGTCGCAATCGGCCTCGGCCACGTGGGCCAGCGGGCGATAGACAAACAGGTCGCCTTCCTCATTGACCAGCTTGGGCGGCATGGTGGCCAGCCGCGACCCGTGAAAGAGGTTCATGAAGAATGTCTCGAGGATGTCGTCGCGGTGATGGCCCAACACCACCGCCGAACATCCCTCTTCGCGGGCGATGCGGTACAGGATGCCGCGTCGCAGCCGGGAGCACAGCGCGCAATAGGTCCGGCCCTGAGGCACCTTGTCCATGACGATGGAGTAGGTGTCCTGGTATTCGATCCGGTGCGGCACGCCCATCCGTTCGAGGAATTCGGGCAGGACCGTCGCCGGAAAACCCGGTTGCCCCTGGTCGAGGTTGCAGGCCAGCAGGTCGACGGGCAGCAGGCCGCGCCACTGCAATTCATGCAGGACCGCCAGCAGGGTGTAGCTGTCCTTGCCGCCCGAGAGGCAGACCAGCCATTTCGCACCCGGCTCGATCATCCCGTACCGATCTACCGCGTCCCGCGTGTTCTGCAGGATGCGCTTGCGCAACTTCCTGAATTCCGTCGTGCCGGGCGCACCGTGGAACAGAGGATGGATATCGTCGGCGTCGTCGCGCATGGGACGGGCATACGCCGCGCGGGGGCAGCGGGCAAGAGGCGGCTTGCGCGCCCCGTCTTGCCTCGGCGTGTCGATGTCGCGGCCGATGGGATCAGTCCGGCACGTTGTCCACGCCGTGCCCGCCCCAAGGGTGGCAGCGGCCTATGCGCCGTAGCGCCAGCCAGCCGCCGCGGAGCGCGCCGTGTTTTTCCAGCGCCTCGAGGGCGTAGGCCGAACAGGTCGGCTGGTAGCGGCAGCCATGCCCGACCCAGGGGCTTAGGATCAGCCGATAGGCCCGCACGGGCAACGAGACGATATAGGCAAGCGGTGTCATGAATGGACCTGCGCCAGCGCTTGTCTCATGTCCTCGCGCATCTGCCCGAAACCACGGGTGGCGGTGGCCTCGCGCCGTCCGATCAGGACATAGTCCCAGCCGGGGCGGGCATTTTCGGGCAACTCGAGCCGGGCGATCTCGCGCAAGCGGCGTTTGGCCCGGTTGCGGGCGACGGCGTTGCCGACCTTTTTGGAGCAGGTAAATCCGACGCGGGCCGGGCCGTCCGCGCCGCGGTCGCGGGCTTGCAGGACGAAGCCCTTGGTGTGGGCGACGCGGGCGCGGGCGGCCGCCAGAAAATCGGCCCGCTTTCGCAGGCCTTCCACAACAGTCAAAGCCGCCGCAGAGGGGGCTGGGGCGGTAGTTGCGGGTTCGGAGGTCATGACGACCCCGCCACGACCTGGCCGCCGGTCAGGCGCTCAGTTTCTTGCGGCCGCGGGCGCGGCGCGCGTTCAGGATCTTGCGGCCCGACTTGGTGGCCATGCGGGCGCGGAACCCGTGGCGGTTCTTGCGAACACGGTTGGACGGCTGATAGGTGCGCTTCATCGCGACATCTCCGGTCTTTGGGGCGAGTCCCGTACGGAGTCGAGCCCCGGGCAAATTGCGAAGCCTGTCCTTAGAGGCGCCCCGCCCGCCTGTCAACGCGGCCAGGGGGCAAAACGCAACAAATGCCGCCAGACACGGCCCGGAATGTTACAAAACCGGGGCCACCAACGGGGATTTCCCACGATACCGTCACCGGCCATCAAGGCCGCGTGACCCCCCTATCACCCGCCGCGCCGCTGCGTCATCTATGCGGCATCTTCACTCTTCCGGCCGAAAGGATGCCCTACGTGAGCGACATGACACGGACACCCGACCGCCCCTGGCTGAAACGCCTTCCGATCCTCATCATCCTCGCCGTGGCCGCGCTCGGGGCCGTCTACCTGCGCGACTACCTGAGCTTCGAGGCGCTGGCCGAGAACCGCGAGGCGCTGATCGCCTTTCGCGACGCGAATTACCTGGCCACGGCGGGGGTCTTCGTGCTGCTCTACGCCGTCATCGTGGCGTTTTCGCTGCCCGGCGCGACGGTCATGACCCTGACCGGCGGATTTCTTTTCGCAACCTTCCCCGGCGCACTGTTCAACGTGATCGGGGCCACCTTGGGCGCCGTGGGTATCTTCCAGGCTGCGCGCTGGGGCTTTGGCGAGCAACTGGGCCGCAAGCTCGAAGGCGCGGAGGGCACCGTCAAGAAGATCAAGGACGGCATCGACGAGAACCAGTGGTCGATGCTTTTCCTGATCCGGCTGGTGCCGGCGGTGCCGTTCTTCCTGGCCAACCTGATCCCGTCGTTCCTCGAGGTGCCGTTGCGCCGATTCGTGGTCTCGACCTTCCTCGGCATCATTCCCGGCGCGGTGGTCTATACATCGGTGGGCGCGGGGCTGGGCGAGGTCTTCTCGCGCGGCGAGACGCCGAACCTCGGCATCATCTTCGAGCCGCAGATTCTGCTGCCGATCCTGGGGCTCTGCGCGCTGGCGCTGCTGCCCGTCCTCCTCAAGGCCCTGCGCGGCAAGAAAGGACTTTGACCCATGACCCGGATCGAGACTGACCTGTGCATCCTCGGCGGCGGCTCTGGCGGGCTGGCCATCGCGGCCGGCGCGGCCCAGATGGGGGCCGAGGTGGTCCTGCTGGAAGGCCACAAGATGGGCGGCGACTGCCTCAACTACGGCTGCGTGCCGTCCAAGGCGCTGCTGGCCGAGGGCAAGCGCGCCAGGGCCGGGCAGGAGGTCGCCTTCAAGAGGGCCAAGGACCATGTGGCCGATGTCATCGCCACCATCGAACCCCACGACAGCGTCGAGCGATTCGAGGGGCTTGGGGTCCGGGTGATCCGGGAGTACGGCCGCTTCATCTCGCCGACCGAGGTGCAGGCGGGCGACACGGTGATCGCCGCGCGCCGATTCGTCATTGCCACAGGCTCCGGCCCGCTGGTGCCGCCCATCGACGGGATCGAAGATGTCACCGTCCACACAAACGAGACGATCTTCGAGCTGCAAGAACGGCCCGAGCACCTGCTGGTGATCGGTGGCGGCCCCATCGGCATGGAAATGGCGCAGGCGCACCGGCGGCTGGGCTGCAAGGTGACGGTGATCGAGGGCGCCAAGGCGCTGGGCAAGGACGACCCCGACCTGGCCGCCATCGTGCTGGACAAGCTGCGGGGCGAGGGGATCGAGATCATCGAGGGCGCGCAGGCCAGGCAGGTGAGCCAGGCCGATGGCCGGATCACCGTGCACACCGACCAGGGCGCAGTCACCGGCTCGCACCTGTTGATGGCGGTAGGGCGCAAGGTCAACGTCGCGGGGCTGGACCTCGACGCCGCCGGCGTCGATTGGGACAAGTCCGGGGTCAAGGTGTCGGATACCCTGCGCTCGACCTCGAACCGGCGGGTCTACGCGGTGGGCGACGCGGCCGGGGGGATGCAGTTCACCCATGTGGCGGGCTATCACGCGGGAATCGTGATCCGCTCGGCCTTGCTCGGGCTGCCCGCCAAACAGACCACGCGCCACATCCCCTGGACCACCTACACCGACCCTGAAATGGCGCAGGTGGGCCTGACCGAGGTGCAGGCGCGCGAAACCCATGGCGACCGGCTGGAGGTGGCCGAGGCCGAATTCGCCGGCAACGATCGCGCCGTGGCCGAGGGCAAGACCACCGGCCGCATCAAGATCATGGTGGTCAGGGGGCGCCCCGTCGGGGCCACCATCGTCGGGCCCATGGCGGGCGAACTGATCGCCATGTGGGCCATGGCCATCGCCAACAAGCTGAAAATGTCGGCGATTTCCAACACCGTGCTGCCCTATCCCACCTTCAGCGAGATCAACAAGCGCGCCGCGGGCAACTACTTTGCCCCGAGGCTTTTCGAAAGCGACACGGTGAAACGCGTGGTGCGCCTTGTGCAAAAGTATCTGCCGTAGTCTGGTGCGGACATGCGGCCGTTGAACACACTTTCGGGGCGGTTCCTGATCCTGACCATCATCTTCGTGATGCTGGCCGAGATCCTGATCTTCGTGCCCTCGGTCGCGCGCTTTCGCGAGGATTACCTGCTGACCCGGCTGGAACGGGCGCAGATCGCCTCGCTCGCGCTGCTGGCCGACGACATGATCACCGAGGAGCTGGAACAGGAGCTGCTGACCAACGCGGGCGTCTTCAACGTGGTGCTGCGGCGCGACGAGGTTCGCCAGCTCGCGCTCAGCTCGCCCATCCCGGCGCCGATCCACGCCACCTACGACATGCGCGACCCCGGGGCCGTTGTGCTGATCCGCGATGCCATGGCCCGGCTCTGGGACCCCGAGGACCGTATCATCCGCGTGATCGGCAACCCCGTGCGCGGGGGCGGGCAACTGATCGAGGTCACCATGGAAACCGCGCCGCTGCGCGCGGCGATGATCGACTACGGCCTGCGCATCCTGCTGCTGTCGGCGGTGATCTCGATCGTGACGGCAACGATGCTGTTTTTGGCCGTGCGGGTGCTTCTGGTCAAGCCGATCAAGGCGGTAGTGAACAACATGCAGCACTACGCCCAGGCCCCCGAGGACGCGCGCTCGGTCATCACGCCCAGCTCCTCGGTGGTCGAACTGCGCGAGGCCGAGGAGTCGCTGGCCAGCCTGCAGACCCAGCTGACCGGGGCGCTCAAGCAGAAAGAACGCCTGGCCCAGCTTGGCGGCGGCGTCTCCAAGATCAGTCACGATTTGCGCAACATCCTGACCTCGGCGCAGCTGTTTACCGACCGGCTGGAAAATTCCGAGGACCCTACAGTCCGGCGCCTTGCGCCCAAGCTGGTGGGCTCGATCAGCCGGGCCGTGAACCTGTGCGAAACAACGCTGGCCTTCGGACGGGTGGACGAACCGGCGCCGCGGCTGTCGCGCCTCGTGCTGGGCGATATCGTCGAGGACGTGCTCGACGGCGAGCGGCTGGCCGAGACGGAGGCCGAGATTTCCTTTTCCGCCGACATCCCTGTGGGCATGCAGGTGCGGGCGGATGGCGAACAGCTCTACCGCGTGCTCAGCAACCTGGTGCGCAACGCCCGCCAGGCCATCGCCGCCACCGGCCAACCCGGCGAGATCAACATCCGCGCCTGCGAGGACGAAGAGGCCTGGTGGATCCACGTGACCGATACCGGCCCGGGCCTGCCGCAGAAGGCGCGCGAACATCTTTTCGAGGCCTTCCAGGGCGGCGCGCGGCGCGGTGGATCTGGGCTGGGCCTGGCCATTGCCGCCGAACTGGTGCGCGGCCACGGCGGCCGGCTGGAACTGCGCCACACCGACGAAACCGGCACCGCCTTCGCAATCTGTTTGCCGAAGGCCGAGGCGGCGCTGGATGCCGGGTGACCAGTCCCGCGCCCGCGTGTTCGGCCAGAAAACTTGATGTTGATGGCGTCAGCCCCCTTGCGTTGACCCTCGGACACGTCTAAGCCCGCGAACCATAGCGGACCGATAGCTCAGCTGGATAGAGTACCTGACTACGAATCAGGGGGTCGGGGGTTCGAATCCTCCTCGGTCCGCCACTTTCATGATCAAGACATTGACGTCGACGTATTCGACCGGCTGGCAATCCTGCTGCCAAGGGTCGTCGGCCAGTGTAGAGTGCCCGTGGACAACGCCATGAAAACGGCTCGGAAACCCTTGAGCATCCGGCGACGTCCGGCGGTGCCTTCCGCGCCGAGGCGAGCGGGCGGTGTTCGCCCCGGTCCTGACGAGGGGACCGGGCAGGTGCTTTGATGGACCGCTGCCCGCGGTCAGTGCCGCCTGGGGCGTCTCAATGACCCTGCCCCGCTGTGTCAGCCCGCCTGGATGATCGCTGTTGCCCAGTCCGCGCAGTCGGCAACCAGGCTCCGGTGCAGCGGCGCGTCGGTGTAGATCGCGTCCAGATCCGCGAGCGAGGCGATGCGCACCGGGGCGGTGCGGGCCAGCTTGGTATGGTCGGCCACAAGGACCGTGCGGCGCGACTGGCGCAGGATGGCCTGGCTGACGCTGACCTCCTGGATGTCGAAATCCAGCAGGTCGCCCTCGGCATCGAGCGCCGAACAGCCGATCACGGCGCAGTCGAACTTGAACTGGCGGATGGTCTCGGTGGCCAGCGTGCCCACCAGCCCCCCGTCGGAGCGGCGCAACTGGCCGCCGGTGACCACGATCTCGCAGTCGGTGTTGGCGGCCAGGATGTTTGCGACGTTCATGTTGTTGGTAACCACAAGCAGGTCGCGATGATGCAGCAGCTCCTGCGCGACGGCCTCGGTCGTGGTGCCGATGTTGAGAAATAGCGAGATCCCGTGAGGGATGTCGGCGGCGCAGGCCCGCGCGATTGCGCGCTTGGTTTCGGCGTTTAGGGCGCGACGTTCCTCGTAGCCGATATTGCTGGTGCCCGAGGGAAGCACGGCGCCGCCATGTACGCGGTCGAGCCGGCCCGCATCGGCCAGGTCGGTCAGGTCGCGCCGGATCGTCTGCAGGGTGACGCCGAAATGCGCGGCCAGCCCGTCGACGGTGACCTTGCCGTCCCGGCGGGCCATCTCGAGGATCTCGGGGTGGCGGAGGGTCTGGGACATCTTCGCGGCCTTTCGGATGCAGCGCGGTTGCGCGCGGTATCATCGCGAGAGTCGGCGCAAACGCGCCAGATGGCAACGAAAATCCGACAGCGGGCGGCGGCCCGTCAGGGCCAGCGCGCTGCCCCACTCAGGTTTCGAGCGGGTGGAAACAGGCCACGTGAGAGCCCTGGGCGGTGCGTTCCAGCGGCGGCACGGTCTCGCAGCGCTCGCTCGCCCGCGGACAGCGCGCCTTGAAGGCGCAACCCCCGGGTGGGTTCATCGGGTCGGGCAGTTCGGTCTCGCGGCCCTCGGGGGCCTTGAGCCCGCGACCGACCACCGGGGCGCTGTCGGCCAGCAGCTTCGTGTAGGGGTGGCGCGGGCGCGCGAAGACCTCCTCGGCGCGGCCCACCTCGACCACCGATCCGAAATAGAGCACGGCGACGCGGTCGCTGACCGCCTCGACCACGGCCAAGTCATGGCTGATGAACAGGTAGGTCAGGTCGAATTTGTCCTTGAGATCACGCAGCAGGTTCAGAACCTGCGCCTGCACCGAGACGTCGAGCGCGGAGACCGGTTCATCGAGGATCAGGATGCGCGCGTCGGCGGCCAGCGCCCGGGCGATGCCGATCCGCTGGGCCTGCCCGCCGGAGAACTCGTGCGGGTAGCGATCCAGGAATTCCTCGCGCAGGTTCACGGCGGCGAAGATTTCCGCGATGCGCGCTGTCCGGGCCGCGCGGTCCATTCCGTGAAGGTGGCGCAGGGGCGCCTCGATGATCTGGCGGATGGTCTTGCGCGGGTTCAGGCTGCTGATCGGGTCCTGAAAGACATACTGGATGCGCTTGCCAAAGTCCGCCGGATCGGCGGTGTTCAGCGGCGCGCCCTCGATCTCGATGGTGCCGTCGGTGGGGTCCAGCAGGCCCACGAGCATCCGGGCCAGCGTCGATTTCCCGCAGCCGGACTCCCCGACAATACCCAGCGTCTCGCCTGTCTCCACCTCCAGCGTGATGGGTTGCACCGCGCGGACCTGCGCGCGGGGCGGGCGCAGCAGGCGCTTGCCGACATCGAAGGTCTTGGACAGGTCGGTCAGCTTCAGGGCGCGGGTCATTGGGCGGCCTCCCTCACCGGTTCGGGGTCGATGCAGCGCACGGTCCGATCCGGCCCGTTGTCCACCAGGTCGATCTCGCCGCGGCGGCAGGCCGCCTGCACCTTGTGACAGCGGTCGGCAAAGGCGCATCCGTCTGGCAGTCGGTCGACCACTGGCGGCAGGCCGGGAATCGCGGCCAATTCGCGCCGCCCGGCGCCAAGTTCGGGCACGCATGCCATCAGCCGCGATGTGTAGGGATGTGATGGCGCTGTCAGGATGGCGTCGGTCGGCCCCGCCTCGACGATGCGGCCGGCATACATGACGGCGACCCGGTCGCAGAGCTGGGCCACCACGCCGAAATCATGCGTGATGAAGACGATGGCCAGCCCGCGGTCGCGCCGCAGGTCCTCCAGCAGTGACAGGATCTGCGCCTGCACCGTCACGTCCAGCGCCGTCGTGGGTTCGTCGGCGATGATCACGTCCGGGTCGTTGGCCAGGGCCATGGCGATGCCGACCCGCTGGCGCATCCCGCCCGACATCTCGTGCGGGTAGCTGTCGATTCGGCTTTCGGCATTGGGGATGCGCACGGATTTCAGCAGGTCGATGGCATGGGCGCGGGCCTCGGGCCTCGACGTGGGGTGGTGGGACTGCACCGCTTCGATCAACTGGTCACCGACCGAGTAGAGCGGGTGCAGCGTCGCCAGCGGGTCCTGAAAGATGTAGGCGACCCGGTCGCCTCGCATCCGGCGCAAATTGGCATAGGGGGCGCCGACAAGGTCCTGGCCCTCGAAATGCACGGCCCCGCCGGTGATGACCCCGGGGGGCGAGGCGACCAGCCCCATGACCGAAAGCGCGGTGACCGACTTGCCCGAGCCGCTCTCGCCGATGATGCCGAGGCATTCGCCCGGTCGCACCGACAGAGTCACGCCGCCCACCGCCTTGTAGTGGCGGTTCTTGAGGTGGAACTCGGTCTTCAGCCCGTCGATGGACAGCAGCGCGCCGCCAGTCTGCGGCGCGGGTACCGGGCCCTCGCGATCCACAAGCGTGGTCGGCATGGGCCGGTTCAGCGCGCCGGATTTCAGGCGCGGGTCCAGCGCGTCGCGTACCCCGTCGCCCAGCAGGTTGATCGCCATGACGATGACCAGGATCATCGCCCCCGGCACGATCGAGGTATGCGGATTGGTGATCAGGGCCGAGCGCGCCTCGCCCAGCATCGAGCCGAGGTCGGCCACGGGCGGCTGGCTGCCCAGCCCCAGAAAGCTCAGACCGGCGGTCTCGAGGATCATCCAGCCCACGGTTGTGGACATGGCGATGACGATCACCGGGATGACGTTGGGCAGGACTTCGGTGGCGATGATGCGAATGTCGCCCATCCCCGACAGCCGGGCGGCGTCCACGAATTCCTTGGTCGCGATCCCCACGGTCACGCCACGAATGTTGCGGGCGAAGAAGGGGATGTTCACCGCCGCCACGGCGATCAGCGCGTTCAGCAGGCCGGGGCCGAGGGCGGCGACGATGGCCAGCGCCAGCAGGATGTAGGGAAAGGCCATCAGCATGTCGACGCCGCGCATGATGATGTTGTCGGTGCGCCCGCCGTAGAAGCCGGCGATGATGCCGACAGCCGCACCCAGCGTCGCCGCGATCACGGCGGCGGCGACCCCCACGGCCAGGCTGAGCCGCGTGCCGTGCAGCAACCGGCTGAGCAGGTCGCGGCCCAGGTGATCGGTGCCCAGCAGCGCGCCCTCGGTGAACGGGCGCTGGAAGCGGTCACCGGTGCTGGTCACGTTCGGCTCGGCCAGGGGCAGCAGTGGCGTGATCAGGGCCAGCAAAACCACGATCCCCATGACAACCAGCCCGGCAAGCGCCAACCGGTTGCGGGCGAGAAGGCGCAGGAAGCTCATGTCTTGATCCTCGGGTCCAGCAGGCTTTGCGCCACGTCCACCGCGATGTTGAACATCACGTAACAGGCGGCGACGAAGACCACCCCGCCCTGCACCAGCAGGATGTCGCGGGTCAGGATCGCGTCGACCAGCATCCGCCCCACGCCGGGCCACTGGAACACGATCTCGATGTAGACCGCGCCGGACAGGACGAATCCGGCCTGGATGCCGAGTACCGGGATGATGCTGACCATGGCCGCGCGCAGCGCATGGCGCCAGATCACGCCGCGCTCGTGCACGCCCTTGGCCCGCGCGGTGCGGATGAAATCCTGGCGCAGCACCTCGAGCATGGCCGAGCGCGACAGCCGCGCGATCACGCCGGTGGCCACGGTGGCCAGCGCCAGCGCAGGCAGGGTCAGGTGGCTGATCAGGGCCGCGATGTCGCGATCACCGTAGATCGGCCACATGCCCGAAACGGGGAACCACTGCAGGTTCACCGCGAAGATCAGGATCATCATCATGCCCAGAAAGAAGGACGGGATCGAAATGCCCAGCAGGACCACGAAGGTGATCGCCTTGTCGGCCGCTCCGTATTGCCGCGCGGCCGAGATCACGCCCGCCGCCACGCCGAGAAAGGAGCAGATGACAAAGGATGTCCCGGCCAGGATCAGCGTGCCGTTGAACCGTTCCAGGACCTCGTCGATCACCGGGCGGTTGAGCGAGAAGGAGCGCCCGAAATCCCCCTGCAGCATGTTGCCCAGCCATATGAAGTATCGCTGCACCAGCGGTTTATCGAGGCCCAGGTCGCGGTTGAGTTTTTCGACGTTCTCGGGTGTCGCGTAGGAGCCCAGGATCGCCGTGGCCGGGTCTCCCGGGATCATCGCCATGATCAGGAAGACGATGACCGAAATCCCCAGCAGCACGGGAATGGCCGACACCAGCCGTTTCAGGATATATCCGGCCATGCGCGCCCCCCCCGGCGAGGATTGGTGCAGGGGCGCGGCCCGCCGGAACAGGCCGCGCCCGGTGTCGGATCAGTCCTTGGTCACGTCATCCAGCAGCAGGAAGAAGGACGGTTGCAAGGAAAACCCGTCGACCCGGTCGTTTGTGACCGCGTTCTGCTTCCAGTTGGCGACAAAGACCCAGGGCGCGTCCTCCTGCACGATCTCCTGCATCTCGCGGTAGAGTCGCGCGCGTTCCTCCTGGTCGGTCTCGACGCGGGCCGCTTCCAGCAGCTCGTCCACCTCGGGGTTGGAGTAGTAGCCTGAGTTGAAGCCGCCCTGGTCGGGAAGCGCCTCGGATCGCAGTGTCAGGAAGGGCAGGGTGTCCGGGTCGTTGGTCATCCAGGCCATCTCGGCCATGTCGGCCTTGCCCTCCAGCCCCGGGTTCACCTCGCCCAGGAAGGTGTTCCACTCGTAGGTCTCGATGGTCACGTCAAAGCCCACGGCCTCAAGGTCGGCCTGGATGGCGGTGCCCATGGCGACCGGGTCCAGCATTCCCGACCCGCCCTCGGTGACGTAGAAGGTCAGCTCGGCATCCTCGACCCCGGCCTCGTCCAGCAACTCGCGGGCACGGTCCGGGTCGTAGGGATAGGGCTCGAGGTCCGGATTGTGCGCCCAGGCGAAGGCCGGCGGCGTCGGGCCGGCGGCGACCTCGGCGGTCCCTTCCAGCACGTCGTTGACGATGGCCTCCTTGTTGACCGCGTAGTTCGCGGCCTGGCGGACGCGCTTGTCGACGAAGGGGCCTTCCTTGGCGTTCAGGATCAGGAACCAGACATGCGGGCCGGCCTGTTCGTGCACGGTGAACCCGTCACCCTCGAACTCCGACAGGGCCACAGGGGGCACCTCGACCATCAGGTCGATGCCGCCGGCCAGCATTTCCGCGGTGCGGGTGTTGGCGTCGGTGATCGGGCGGAAGACCACGGCCTCCAGCCCCGGGGCGCCGTCCCAGTAGTCGGGGTTGCCCTCGACAACGACGGCCTCGTTGCTGCGCCATTCGACGAAGGTGAACGGGCCGGTGCCGACGGGGTTGCGGCCGACCTCTTCGCCATGGTCCTCGACCGAGGCGGGCGAGACGATCAGCCCGGTCGGATAGGCCAGGTTCGACAGGAAGGGCGCATAGGGCGCGTTCAGGGTGAACTCGACCGTTGTATCGTCCAGCGCCTCGACGCTCTCGACCGCCGAGAAGAAGAAGGCCAGCGGGAAGGGGCCGGTGTCGTGGTAGGGGTGGTCCTCGTTGAGCATCCGCTCGAAGTTGAAGACCACCGCCTCGGCATTGAAGGGCGTGCCGTCGTGAAAGGTGACGCCCTCCCGCAGGTTGAAGGTGTAGACGGTGCCGTCGTCGCTGATGGTCCAGTCGGTGGCCAGCGCGGGTTCAACCTCCAGCGTGCCGTCCTTGTAACGGACGAGCCCGTCGAAGACGTTCATCAGGATGCGGAAATCGTTGACGGCCGTCACCGCGGCCGGGTCCAGCGCCTTGGGTTCGGCGATCTGGCCGACGATCAGCACGTCTTCGGGGGTCTGGGCCGTTGCCACAGGCGCCGCGCCAAGCCCCAGCGCAAGCGCCGCCGTCGACGCCATCAGCGTCCGCCGTGTCAGGTCAGTCAGTGTCATGCGAGCCTCTCTGTTGCGGGTTAAATTATCATGATTAATTGCATTGAGACAAATTATAATGATAAATTCAAGAAAAATGTTACACGGATCCTGGCATGACCTTTTCGATTCTCTCCTACGACGAAGAAACAGGCACTTATGCCGGGGCCGCGGCCACGGGAAGTCTGTGCGTGGGCGGTTGGGTGCTGCGCGGCGATATCGAATCGGGGCTTGTCGCGGCACAGGGCACCGCGCCCAGCACCTTCTGGCGCGATGACGCGTTGCGGCTCATGCATGCGGGCGCCACGGCGGATCGCGTCGTCGCCGACCTGACCGAGGCCGATCCCGGAAAGGGCCATCGCCAGATGATCGCGCTCGACCGCGGCGGCGGAACGGCCGGGCATACCGGCACCAACAGCATCGCCCATGCCGCTCATGACTGCCGGCCGGGGCTGACCGTCGCAGGCAACATGCTGGCCGGACCGGAAGTTCTGGCGGCCATGGTGGCGGCCCATGCCCGCCCCTGCGACAGCGCATCCGAGCGGATGCTTGGTGTGCTGGACGCCGCCGCCGACGCGGGCGGCGACACGCGCGGGCTGCAATCGGCGGCACTTCTGGTGCTGTCCCCGGATCACCCGCCGCTGGACCTGCGGGTGGACTGCGACCCGGCGCCGCTACGCGCGCTGCGCGCCCTTTGCGACCGGGTTCACATGCCGCCCTATCACGATTGGCTGGACGAAGTGCCGGTGCTTGCCGACCGCCACCGCGCGCCGTGACCGGCCCGGACCAGGGCCGGCCCGCCCTTTCGGTGGATTACTCGGCCATGAACTGCCGTTTGATCTGGGCCTCCTGGGCGACCATCATTTCCTCGGCCCCGGCCATGTGCGACGCCATGACCTGCCGCGCACGCGCCGCATCGCCCTGCCGCAGCGCGGCGACAAGATCGAGCTGGTGCTTGCGCCCGCGCGCCCAGAGCGCATGGTTCGGCGGCTCGTAGAGCCTGCGATAGACGGTCATTTCCCGCAGGATGCGGGCCATGAAGCCGATGACGAAACCCAGCAGACGGTTATCGGCGAATTCCGACAGGCGCGCGTGAAAGGCCAGCGACGACACGTGCTGTTGCTTTTCCTCCTCCGCGGTTTGCGCGGGTTCGGGGTGGCGTTCGGCCAGGGCCTGCAATTCGTCCAGCTGTGCCGGGCTCAAGGTGCCGGCGAGGCTCGCGGCCAGCTCCGGCTCCAGAAGCTTGCGCATCTGGTAGATGTCGGCGAGCGAGAGTTCCTGGAAATAGAAATAGTTGGCCAAGAGCGACCGCGCCCGGTGGGCCGAGACCTCGCCCACGAAACTGCCGCCCCCCGGGCCGGTGCGGGTAACGATCAGCCCCTGCGCCTCGAGGATACGCATGGCCTCGCGCACGGTGCCCTTGGACACCCCGAATGTCTGGATCATCGCCGCCTCGTTGGGCAGCTTGGCCCCCTGTTTAAGGTCCCGCTCGACAACCCATTGCTTGATCTCTTCGGCCACGCGAACCGGGCGCGATCGCCTGGGTCGCTCCGCTTGCTTGTTGCTGCCGTCCATCAGGACCTCGGGCGTATTATCATGATAAAAACATAGACAAGAGGTGGCCGTATGTGTAGCCGATAATTTATCATGATAATTGGAGGGTCGCATGGAGTGGGGCGCCGAGGCCGAACGCAGGCTGACCGAGATCGCCGCGTGCAGCGAAACGACCGACGGCGTGACGCGCTTGCCGTTCACCCCCGAACATGCAGCCGCCAACGACCTGATCGGCCGCTGGATGGAACAGGCCGGCCTGTCGGTTCATCTGGACGCCGCGGGCACGCTGGTCGGGCGCAAGGCGGGGCCCGAGGGCGCGCCGACGCTGCTGATCGGCTCACATCAGGACTCGGTGCGCAACGGCGGGCGCTACGACGGGATCATGGGGGTTGTCCTCGCCTGTCTCGCCCTTGAGCGCCTGCAGGCCGAGGGGGTCGCGCTGCCCTTCGGCACGGAGGTCCTGGCCTTTGCCGACGAAGAGGGCGTGCGCTTTCCCACGGCCCTGATGGGGCCGCGGGCGCTGGCCGGAACGCTCGACCCGGAAATTTTCGACCTGACCGACCGCGCCGGAAACCGCCTCGGTGCGGCGCTGGAGGCCTTCGGCGGCGACGCCGAGGCCGCGTTGACACTGGCCCGTGACCCGACCCGCACACTGGGCTTTCTGGAGGTCCATATCGAACAGGGTCCGGTGCTGGAGGAGGAAAACCTCGCGCTGGGGGTGGTCACCGGGATCTGCGGGATCGAACGCAACCGGGTGCGCTTTACCGGAGAGACAGGCCATGCGGGCACCGTGCCGATGCAGGGGCGTCGCGATGCCCTCGTCGCGGCAAGCCGTTTCGTGGCCCGGGTCCATGATGCCGCCTGCGCCCAACCCGACCTGCGCGCCACGGTCGGAACGCTGGAGGTGCATCCCGACGTCGTGAATGCGATCCCCGAAAGCGTTGATCTCACGCTGGAAATCCGCGCGCCGGACGATGCTGATCGCGCGCGGTTTGCCGACACAGCGCGGGCAGAGGGCGAGGGCCTGGCAGCGGCGGCCGGTCTGACCTTCGAGATGGACCGGACCTACGCCCAGCCTGCCGTCCCGTGCGACGCGCCCCTGCGCGGGGCGCTGGCCAAGGCTGTGACGGCCCGTTCCGGGTCCGCGCGCCTGCTGCCGTCGGGGGCCACGCATGATACATCGGCCATGGCCGACCTTTGCCCGGTCGCGATGCTGTTCCTGCGCTGCCGCGACGGGGCCAGCCATTCGCCCCGAGAGTTCGCCAGCGCCGCCGACATGGGCCTTGCTGTCGAGGTCTTGGCCGAGGCGTTGACAGGCCTGTCCCGGCATCCCGTCTGACCCTTTTGAGCCGGGGACGGAAATTCTGGAATTTCCGTCCCGCCGCGGCGGGGTTTTTCACAGGTTCGGGTAGATCGGGAAGGTGCTGCAGAGGGTGTCGACCTCCTGGCGGACGCGGGCCTCGGTCTCGTGGTTTCCTTCGGCGCCATC
>NZ_MSIT01000015.1 GCF_002094885.1 Salibaculum halophilum | reverse complement strand
CGAGCGTGCCGCAGCCGCGCCCGGCCACCGGGCGGCGCAGGCGTTTGCGCATCCGGTCGGACTGATGCGCCGCCGCGACCAGCGCCGCGGCCACCCCCGGCCAGTCGACCCGCGGCCGGGCCAGCAGCACCCGCACGCTCGCGTCCAGATCGTGCCAGCCCGGCCGGCGCATCACAGGGCGACGGTCAGGCGGCGCGCCGGGCCGGGGCCGTAGCGGTCCGAGAGCTGCGCCACGGATACCGTCACAGCCCCACTGGCCCCGTCCGCCGCCTGCGCGCCGGTGTCATAGGTCCAGTGCGGGCTGTCGCGCGTGACCTCGCGCAGCAGCGTGTCGCCCTCGTAAACCTGCACGCGATAGCGTTCGGCCGCCTCGCCCAGAGGCACCTCGGGCTGGTCCCAGCTGTCGCCCTCGATCCGGGTGCGCCGGACCCAGCTGACGGCAAGATCACTGCCCGCCTTGCGCGCGCGCAGGTGCGCCACCGGGTAGGGCCGCAGCCCGTTGCCGCGAAACGTCTCGGCGCGGTATTGATAGCTGGGGTCGGACATGGGCCGCGTTGCCGGGCCGTAGCGGTAGTGCCGCAGGGTGCCGCGCGCCGCCGGGGCCAGCGCGATCTGCTCGGGCACCCCGTCCATGAGCACGAAGATCGCGCCGGCCGGCCAGGTTTCGGGCATCAGCCCGTCGCTGCCGGCCTGCCCGCGCAGGCGCAGGCGCAGGTCGTAGGTGCGCGCGTCCACCAGCGTGGCCTCGGCGAACTGGAACAGCTCCCAATTGTCCGCACTGCCATCCCCGAGGGCCGCCAGGTTGCCGCCGCCCAGCACGCCGGCCGAGGACAGGCTTTCCAGCGTGCCGCGGATCAGCCGCACCCGCAGCGCCGCGCCCCGGTCCCAGGTGCCCGGCTGCGCCGCCGGCAGGGGCGTTTGCGTCACCCCGATCACCGCCGGGTGGTGCAGCACCCGCTCCAGCGCATACCCGGCGTCCTGGTCCGAGGCATGCAGCGCCACGCTGCCCGGCCAGGGCCGGCCGCTGACGGCGGCGTGGGGGGCGATCTCGTCCTCGTCGCCGCGCATCAGCGGCAGGTCCATCAGCATCAGCTCCACCGGGATCGGCGCGACATAGGGTTTGAGCACCGGGGCGCTGCCCGGCACCGGGTGGCGATCATAGACCGAGGGGTCCACGCGCACCGCCTCCAGCACCTGCCGGTCGGTCTGTTCCGACAGGTCCACCCGGTAGAGCCCGCCGCCCTGCCCCGCGGGCAGGCGCAGCACGTCGCCGGGGCCGAGGCCCGCGCGCGAGGGCGGCAGGGCAAAGCGCGCGGTGTCGCGCGCCAGCCGCGCTTCGGCCAGCCAGCGTTCAGCGATGCGCAGCCCCTCGCCGCGGGTCAGCGCCAGCGCCAGGTCCGACCGCGCGGTGGTGGGCGTGGCATCGCCGGGGTGAACGGCCTCGGTGGCGCGCACCTCGTAGTCGGCGTCGGCCTCCACATGCGACACCTGCACCCGGCCCACGACCTCGGGCGCCTGGGCGCGGGTCAGCTCGATCGCGCCCGGCTCCTCGGGCGAGACGGCGAAGCCGCCCTCAGCGACGCGCGCGTCGGCCCGCCCCGCGCGGTGGCGAAAGATCAGCCGGCCGTCGCGTTCGATCGCGTCAAACCCGTAGGCCAGCATCAGCGGCTGCAGCGCCGCCCGGCTGGTGTCTACGTCCGGCAGGCTGTAGCCGCGCACCACCCCGTAAAGCTGGCTGACATCGAAATGGGCAAGACCGGCGCGGGTGCATATCTCGGCCACCACCGAGGCCAGCGACTGCGCCATGACCCGTCCGTTGATCCAGTGGCCGAGCGTATAGTTGTCGGCATCCGACCACAGGTCGGCCCGGCCCGGAAAGGCCGGATAGGGCCGCGCATCCCAGGCCCAGACGTGGATGCGCGCGGTATCGACCATGGGCTGGCCGGTCACGCTGGACACAGGGTTGCCCGCTTCGCTACCGTAGTGATCCAGCAGCACCGACAGATACTGGCGCTGGATGAAATCGTCGCGTACCCCGGTCGAGGCCCGCGGCAGGCCGCTTTCCGAGGATTTGGGGTCGACGAACTTGTTGGGCTGGTTGGTGCCCTTGTCCACCGCCGGACAGCCCACTTCGGTGAACCAGATCGGCTTTCCCTCGGGCTGCCAGGCGGTGGGGGTGGCCTGCCGGACGCCACCGATGCGGTTGTAATGCGGGTTTTGCCACCAGCCGCGGATGTCCTTGGCCCGCCAGACCCAGGGCTCGCCCGCGCCGTCGGTGATGGGCGTGCGGATCTGGGCCGCCTCGGCCTCGGGCGAGTGGTAATACCAGTCGTAGTGTTCGCCCCCCTCAATGCCCGCGCGCAGGTAATCGGCGTTGTAGATGCTGCCCCAATGCGCATCGGCGTGGGCGTCGCCCTCGCGCCAGTCGCTCAGCGGCAGGTAGTTGTCGATGCCCACGAAATCGCACTGGGGATGCGCCCAGAGATCGTCGAGATGGAACAGCTTGTCCGCCGTGCCGGGCGGCTGGTAGCCGTGGTATTCGCTCCAGTCCGCGGCATAGCTGATCTTGCAGTCGGGGCCGAGGATCGCGCGCACCTCTTCCAGCAGCGTCACGAGGCCGGCGACGAAGGGAAAACCGCTCGCGCCGCGGATCTGCGTCAGGCCGCGCAGTTCCGAGCCCAGCAGGAAGGCATCGACGCCGCCTGCGGCGGCGCAGAGATGCGCGTAGTGCAGGATCATGCGGCGATAGGACCATTCGGCCGGGCCGGTATAGGTGACCGTGTCGCCCGCGACGCTGAAATCCCCCGGCTGCGCCTGGCCCAGGAAGGCCGCGACCTGCGCCTCGGCCTGCGCCGTCCCGTCCGGGCTGCCGGCCACACCGGCGGCCAGGCTGGCGGTGATGCGCCCACGCCAAGGCAGATGCGGCTGGCCCTCGGCCCCGGTCCAGGGGTCGGTCAGGGTGTTGCCCGCCAGTTGATCCATCAGGAGGAAGGGATAGAAGACCGGCGACAGCCCGCGGTCGCGCAGCCCGCCGATCGCCTCGATCACCGCCGCGTCGGCCGGCGTGCCGCCGTAAAGCTTGACACCGTCCTGCGCGGCGACCTCTTGCGCCTGGCCCCGCGACAGGCCCGAGACCTGCCAGGGCATCGCCGCGCTGTCGGCCTCTTTCTGGTCCACCTTGGGGCGCAGGGCGCAGGTGCCACAGCGCAGGTCATCCCCGAACCATGACACCACCAGCGCGGCCGAGCCGCAGTGGGGCAACTCCTCCTGCAAGGCATCCAGCGAGGTGGCGAAATCCGTCTTGCCCGAGGCGGCGTTGAGGTTCACCGCCGCCCGGTTGCCGAAGCCGTGGTCGAGATAGACCGGCGTGGTGGCCAGGGCGTATTCGCCGGTGCCCGGGATCACGGAAACCGCGCGGATCGCGCTGTCGATGCCCGCAACCGGCCCCCCGGCCTGGTCGGGGCGCATGACCTCGAAGGTAAACTGCGGCACTCTGTTGCCGAAGGCGCCGAGCGCGAGATCCTCCATCACCACATAGGCGGTGCCGCGATAGGCCGGGGCCCGCCCCGCGCCCTCGACCGCCTCGATCTTGGGGTCGGGCAGCTGGTCGGGCGTGCCCGGGTGCAGGCGCATGTTCAGCTCTTCGGGGGCGACCTCCTGCCCGTCGGCCCAGACCCGGCCGACGCGCGCCACCGCGCCCTCGCAAAGCGCGATGCCAAGGCTGATCGAATAGCTGTATTCCGTCGTCGCGGGCTGCGGCGCGCCGCCCTTGCCCCCGCCCGAGCGGGTGCGATGCTCGCGGAACTCGGTCGCCCAGATCACCTGGCCGGGGATGCGCATCCGGCCGTGCAACTGAGCGATGGCCGTGCCCTCGCCCGCACCGGTCAGGCGCAGCCGGTCGATCCGGCCCACCTCGACCGGCTCACTGCCCGCGCCCAGCAGGCGCTGGTCGATCACCCGGCCCAGCGTGGCGCCGACCGCGCGGCCGATCACAGCCGAACTCAGCCCCAGGACCGAGCCACCGACGGCCCCGCCAGCCGCCATGCCCGCGGCGGAAAGTACGATCGTGGCCATGGCTCACTCCTTCTCAGTCAGGTCGGGAAAGGCGAAGGCGGCGACCAGCCGCCGGCGCCAGGGGGCCGAGAGGTCGGACTCGATCACGCCGTGGCCCTGGTAGGCATGCACGAAGCGCGGGCGCGCGCCGTCGGCGACCAGCAGCCCGAGGTGCTTGGCCACCGCGCCCCGGCGCATGCGAAACAACAGAACGTCGCCGGGCCGCGCCGCTTGGGGCGGTTTGCGGGTCAGGCGGGCCGACAGGGCATCGGTCAGGACCTCCTGGCGCTGCGGCTCGGCCCAGTCCGGCGTGTAGGGCGGCACCGGCTCGGGGGGCGTGCCGCTGTGTTCGGCCCAGACGCCGCGGATCAGGCCCAGGCAATCGCAGCCCACCCCGCGCAGGCAGGCCTGGTGGTGATAGGGCGTGCCGATCCAGCCCCGCGCGATCGACGCCAGCGCGCTCATGTCGGAAGCCCCGGCCCGATGCCCTGCAGGCTGCCGCCGGCGTTGTCGGCGCCCCGGCGCGGGACGCGCATCAGCCAATCTTCACCCGGGATGTGAGGAAAGCCCTGAAAGTTGATGAAATTGTTGAATTTCAGGCGGCAGGTCTCGGCGCGCTTGTCGCAGCCCGCCACCAGCCGCACGCGGTCCCCCGGCCCGGGCGCAACCCCCAGCGGCGCCCAGAGGCCGACCGTGCGGGTGCCATCGACGGCGAGCCGGTCCTGCTTGACGTGCTGGCGCAGGCCCACCGCCGGGCCGGTCAGCACCTCCAGCGTGCCGCGGGTGAACCAACCGGGCTCGTAACCATCCAGCCCGGCGAAGGTGAACACCCGCGCCCCTTCCGCACCCGTGACTTCAGCATCGGTGATATAGGCCGGATCGGACAGGTCCACCCGGCAGCGCGCATCGCCCAGCACCGCGCCGCAGGGGGCCTGATACACACGACCCTGCGGCTGGTTGAGCGCCTCGGTCAGCCCCCGCAACTCGGCATGGAAGGCCCCACCGCTGCGGCGCACCTCGCCGATATGGCCGCGAAAGCGCAGGGCGCGCTGCGCCGGGTCGGCCCAGTTCACCTGCCAGAGCCGCAGCTCGGCCCCGTCATAGCGCCCGGCCGCGATGTCGGCCTCGGTTATGGCGGCGTCGCTCAGCGCGCCCATGGCCTCGGTGTTGTCCACCGCCAGCCCTGTCCCGGCCACCACCGCCCGCGCGGTCAGGCCCGATTGCGCCCTGAAGTCAATGCCTTCAAAGGCGAGGTTCAAGTCGTGATCGGTAAAGCCATGCGTCACGCCGTCGACGCGGGTGATGGCCCAGCAGCGGCACAGCGTCGTGAGGCCCGTGGCGAGGTGGTCGTCCAGCGCGGTCATACCCGCACCTCGACAACCGGCACGTCGGGCACCTCGCCGGCCTGGAAATTGGCCACGCTGGTACGGATCTGGTCGATGTCAAAGCGCACCGGCACGTCGAACTCGAAACCCGCCGTTACCTCGGCCTGCAGGTCGGGCGGATGGCCGAAGGTGATCAGGCCCGTGGTCATGTCGATCTCGTAATCCACGCCCTCCTGCAACGGGTCGCCACTGACCTGGACGTGCACGCGGCCGGCCACGGGCTTAGTGATCGGGCGCAGGTAGCTGTTTTCACCTGAACGGTAGGTCTTGACCAGTTGAAAATCCGTGCGAATTTCGTCGCCCATGCCCAGCAGTTGGTCGCCGCCGTCGATCTCCTGCGAGGGGGGCGCGGATTTGTAATCGCCCCAGTCCTTCCAGCGAAACCCGTAGAGCTGGCCCTGGCGGGCCTCGAAGAACTCCACCAGCGCGGCCACGTCATCGAGCGAGCGCAGCCCCATCCCCGCGTCATAGCGGCGGCGCGAATGCGCCCAGGGGGTGTTGCGTTCCTCGAAGCCGTTGGCCAGCGTGACCACCTCGGTGCGCCGTTCCGGCCCGCCGATCGAGCCGAAGCTCAGCGAGGCGGGGAACCTGATCTCGTGAAAATTCATGCCTGCCTCCTCAGCGGTTGCGTTGGCCGCGCGCCACGAGGCGCGACATCTGCGCCGCGATCTGGCCCTGGCTGCGCCGGAACCCGGCGACATCCGGCGTGGTGATGTTCATCGTGACATTGACCGCGCCGCCGCCCTGGCCGCGCACGCCCAGCTTGCCGTCGGGGCCACGGGTCAGCGGCATGATCGCCTCGGGGCCGGCTTCGCCCATCAGCCCGGTGCCGCCGCGCATGGGAAAGGCCGTGGCGCGGTCGACGACCCCGCCGCGGGCAAAGGGCAGCACCCGCCCATCCGACAGCGCGCCGCCCCGGGCGAAGGGCATCATGCCCGAGACCAGCGAATTGACACCGTCGGCCAGCATCCCGCCGAAATGGTCGGTCACCGGTTTCATCGCGTTGTTGTAAACGGTTTTCGACATGGCCTGGGCCACGGTCGAGAGCGCGTCGGACAGTTTCATCCCGTCAAAGACCAGCCCGTCGAAGGCCCGCCGCAGCCCGCCGGAAAAGCCGCGCTCGAGCTTGCCCAGGTCACGGGTCGTCTCGGTCAGGGCCGATTGCGTGGCCCGCAACTGCCCCTCGAAGGCGTCGGTCAGCGTCGTGACCGTGCCCAGTGTCCGTTCCAGCGCCCGCGCCTCGTCCTCGAGCGCCTCGAAACCGTCAATCTCGTCCATCTTTCGCTCCTTCATCCGGGAAGGCCCGGCTCAGTTCCTCAAGGCGCCGGCGCGCCATGGGCGCGGCGGCCGCGTCCACGCCCAGCATCAGCCACAACTCGGCCGGGGTGAGCGCCCAGAACTGCGCCGGGCGCAGCCCCAGGTGGCCCAATCCGGCCCGCATCAATGCCGCCCAGTCCATGGCCCCTACTCCGGCACGGCAAAGGCGCGGGCCAGAAGCTCGGCGGCAACCTGCGCGGCGCGCACCAGCCCGCCCTCAATCTCGGCGCTGACCAGGTCGCGCGGGCCGCCCTGCCAGCCGCCGCCACGCAGCCCGGCCACGATCAGCGCAAGCACGTCGCGGCTGGAATAGCGGCCCTCGTCGAAGCGGCGCACCAGGTCGGGCAAGCTCTCGCCGCCGAGGGAATGCTCCAGCTCGGCCAGGGCCCCGAGGGTCAGCTTGCAGACATGCGCCTGCCCGTCGATCACCAGCGCCACCTCGCCTGCCTGCGGGTTGACCATCACGGCAGCGCCGTGAAATCGACCGCGCCGGCCGAGGCCAGCGCCATCTCGTAGGTGGCCTCGCCGTCGTGGTTGCCGGCGTATTCGATAGAGGCGACCTGGAACCGGCCCTGCACGGTGCCGAAATCGGGGATGATGACCTGAAACTCGGGCGTTTCGCCGTCAAAGAAGATCTGGCGCACCCGTTCGTCGGTGGCCGCGTCGCGGAACACGCCCGAGCCGCTGATCTCGGCGGTCTTGACGCCCGCTCCGCCCAGCAGCTCGCGCCAGCCGCCGGTGCTTTCCATGCTGGTCACGTCCACGCTCTCGGAATTGAAGGCGATCCGCGTGGCGCGCAGGCCGGCGGCGGTCTGGAACTGGCCGTCGCCGGTCATGTCGATCTTGATGAGAAGGTCCTTGCCGTTCTGGGCTGCCATGTGTCTTGCTCCGATGGGTTGAGGGTCAGGTGTCATCCACGCGGGCGCGGAAGGTCAGGTCGATGCGGCGCTGGTCGCCGGGGCGCAGGCGCCGCGCCCGGGCCCGGGAAAAGCCCAGCGCCACCAGCCGGCCGCGGCTCAGCGCCAGCGGCGCGTCGATCAGCGCGTCCGAGACGGCGCCGGCCAGCGCCTTGGCCTCGGCAAAGCCGGCGGAATTGGTGATGACCGAGATGGTGAAGTCATGGGTGGCCCCCTCGGCACCCTGGTCCGAGGCATCGCGCACGCGTTCCGGCCCCAGCGTGACGTAAAGCGCGGGTTCCGGCCCGGCGGGCGGCGCGTCGAAGATCTCGCCCCCCGACAGCGCGGCGACCGCAGAGTTGCCCGCCAGCGCCTGGTAGACGGCCGCCTGCAAGGCGGCAGAGACGGCATAGCTCATGCGATCACCTCTTCCTCGGTATCGGCGACAAGGTAGCGGCCGTCGGCATCCGCCTCGGCCACGGCCAGGATGCGAAAGAGGCGCGTGCCCTCGCGAAACCGCTGGCCGGCAACGGGCCGCGCGGACGAGCCCGGCGGGGCGGCACGCAGGGTGACGCGGTAGCGCGCCAGCGACACGGCCATGGCCGCGCCGGAGGTCTCGCGGCCCGTGCGCGCCTCGAGATGCGCCCAGAGCGTGCCCAGCGCCGCCCAGCTTTCGGTAAAGCCGCCGGCGCCGTCGGACACCCGCTGCGGGGTCTCCAGCACCAGGTGCCGGGTCAGACGCGGGGCCATCACACCACCCCCCGGCCCAGACGCAGGGCGCGGTAGCGTTCGATCAGGGCGCTGACCCCGAAGGGCATGCAGCCCCCGTCGTACTGGGTTTCGAGCCGGTATTCGTAGTAGTGTGCCGCCAGCAGCATCACCGCCTGTTGCAGGTCGCTGGGCAGGTCCGACCAGTCCGGCCCGAAGCCGGCCAGGAACCGTAGCCGCACCGACCCGGCACGCGGGATGGCCGGCAGCGCGCTGCCCGTGGCCAGCAGCGCCGGGCGCTGCATGTCGGGGCGCAGGCTCCAGGCTGCCGCGTCCACCGCGTTTTCCTGGCCGGTGCGATCCAGCAGCACCACCTCGGCCACGGCGCTGACCGGGGCGATCGGCAGCGGCTGGCGCACCGGGTCGGCCCAGGCCGACAGGGTCAGGGCGAAATCCCGCTCGATCAGCACCTTGGAGGTGCGCCCCTCGATGGCGGCCATGGCCGAGCGCAGGAACCCCTCGAGCAGCCCGTCCTGCAAGCCGTCATCGGAAAAGCCCGATCCGAGGCGCAGGTGCTCCTTGAACAAACCCAGCGGCAGGGCGCTTTGCGGCACCGTGGTCTCTTCGATCAACATCATCAGTTTTCTCCGAAAACGGCTTGTCGTGTCGTGGCTATGGTGCCCGGGCGCAGGCCCCCCGCATCGCTCGGACGGAAGGAAGCAGCTGGACAACACGGGCGGGCCCCGCGGTCTGCGTGCGCCCGGGCCGGAGGGCGGCGTCAGCGCCGCCCCCCGTCCGGTGACGGCCTCAGGACAGGCCGAATTTCAGCAGCTTGATCGCGGCATAGTCGCTGACCGCCCCGCCCACGCGCTTGGTGGCGTAGAACAGCACATGCGGCTTGGCGCTGAAGGGATCGCGCAGCACCCGCAGGTCGGGGCGTTCGGCCACGGTGTAGCCGGCCGAGAAGTCGCCGAAGGCCATGGCCATCGACCCCGAGGCGATATCGGGCATGTCCTCGGCCACCAGCACCGGATAGCCCAGCAGCCGCGCGGGTTCCCCGGCCGTCAGCCCGTCCGACCACAGGAAACGGCCATCGGCATCCTTGATCTTGCGCACCGCCCCGGCGGTCTTGGAATTCATCACGAAGGTGCCGCTGGCGCGATACTCGGCGCCCAGCGCATAGACCAGGTCGATGATCGCATCGGCCGGGTTGGCCGCGTCGAAGCCGCCGTCGGCCCCGGTCGCGACATAGCCCAGGCTGCCCCAGGACCAGCCGCCGTTGGCCACCACCGGCGCGGTCAGAAAGCCCTGCGGCTTGTCCACCCCGTCGCCGTCGACGAAGGCGGCCGCCTCGGAGCGGGCGAACTTGTCGGCGATGCGCGTGGCCAGCCAGGCCTCGATGTCGAAGGCGCTGTCGTCGAGCAGGCGCTGGCTGGCCTTGGGCAGGGCCGAGAGCTCGTGCAGGGGGATGCTGATCCGGTCGATCTGGGGCGTGCCGCTCTCGCTCGCCGGGTCGGTCTCGGTGGCCCAGCCCGCGCCCATCTCGGCGTGGTCGACCAGCACGTCGTAGGAGGTCGCCTCGACCTGCACGACATTGGCCACGGCCCGGATCGAGGCGGTCGCCGACAACGTCGAGCGGATCATGTTCGAGGTCTGCGGATCGACGAGGTAGCCGCCATCGGCGGCCACGGCGCTGGACATGGCCTTGCCTTCCATGTCGAGGCCGCGCAGCCCGTCGTCATCGCCCGAACGCAGGTAGGCGGCAAAGGCCTTCTGGTGGGGGGCCTCTTCCGAGGCGGCGGTGGCCAGGGCCGGGCGGGCCCCGGCGATGGCAGATTTGCGGTCAAGCTTGCTCATGCGTTTGTCCTGTTCCTGAAGCTTCTGGTGAATGTCGTCTGAAAAGGCCCGGAAATCGGACATGAACCCGGCCATGGCCGTTTTCAGCTCGCCGGCCGGGGACGTGTCGTCGCCGGTCCGGGCCTTCGTCTCGGGGGTGCTCATCTGTGCGGTTCCTTCAGACAAGTGGGTGAAACGCCGGGCCTATTTCGGGACCAGCAGGCGGCGGGCCTCGCAAAAGACCTGCGCCAGTTCACGCATGACCCGGGCCTCGGGATCGTCCCCCTTGGCCCCGACCCGCGCATCGGGAAGCATCGGGAAGGTCACGAGCGACACCTCCCACAGCTCCAGCTCGGACAAGAGCCGGCCGCCCTTGTCGTTTTTCGTCGCCCGCAGCGTGCGATAGCCGATCGACAGCCCGTCGATCGCGCCCGCCTCGATCAGCGCGGCGGCCTCGCGGCCGCGGTCCACGTCGCGCAGGATGCGCCCCTTGACCCAGAGACCCCGGTCATCCTCGTGCACCGCGTCCCAGACGCCGATGGGCTGGGACGGGTCATGCTGCCAGAGCATCTTGACGCGCCCGCCGCGGTCCTTCAGCCGGTCCAGCGAGCGGGTGTAGGCGCCGCGCTCGACCACGTCGCCGCCCTTGTCCGCCGCCCCGAAGAGCGAGGCATAGCCCGCCACCTCGGCGCCATCGACCACCAGTTCGGTGCCGAAACCCATGTACTTGTGTTCCAGGTTCATGCCTCTCTCCTCTCACGGGGCCGTGGCCATCAGCGACTGCGCCGCCTGCGCCAGGATCACCCCCACCACGCCGAAGACGGTCAGCCACAGGCGGCGTTCGAGCCGCTGCATCATGTCCTCGATCTTGCTCAGCTGCGTGTGCAGCTGGCTGAATTGCAGCGCCGTCAGCCGCTCCTGCGCCTCGATCCGCATCGCCGGGGCACAGTCGAAGGCCTCGCGCGGGAAGGGCCGCTCATCCATCGCCCACCTCCTGCGGCGGCAGGCCCAGCAGGCGGCGCTTTTCCGCATCCGTCAGGAAATCGGCGCCGCCGATGCGCGCCCATTGCGCCTCGCGCTCGCTGGCCAGCGCCGGCACCTGGTCCAGGTCGGGGCGCAGCGTCACGGCCTCGCCGGTGAAATCATTCAGCCAGTCGGACAGCGCCCCGGTCACCCGGGTCGCCAGCGGCAGCACCGTCAGCCGGTAGAAGGCGCGGTTGGCCTCCTGGTAGTTGGCGTAGGTCGCATCCCCGGGAATGCCCAGCAGCATCGGCGGCACGCCGAAGGCGATGGCGATCTCGCGCGCCGCGGCCTCCTTGGTTTCCTGGAATTCCATGTCGCTGGGCGAGAAGCCCATGGGCTTCCAGTCCAGCCCGCCCTCCAGCAGCATCGGCCTGCCGGCATTGCGCGCGCCCTGGTGCTGGGTTTCCATCTCCAGCAGCAGCCGGTCGTACTGGTCGGGGCTCAGTTGGCCCTGCCCGTCGGCCCCGGCATAGACGATCGCCCCCGAGGGCCGCGCGGCATTGTCCAGCAGCGCCTTGGACCAGCGACTGGCGGCGTTGTGCACGTCCACCGCGTTGGCCGCGGCCTGCATCGGCGACAAGCCGTAGTGGTCATCCTGGGGGTGAAAACTCTTGATGTGGCAGACCGGGCCGGGGCCGTCGCCGACCTGGAACCGGTGCGTGCGCCCGCCCACGGTATAGTCATAGGCCACCGGCCAGCCATCGGTGCCGGGCACCAGCGCCATCCGGTCCGAGCGCAGCACATGCAGTTCGGCCGGCGTGCCCTCGGGGCCGGGCACCGCCTCGAGGTAGCCGTTGCCGGTCAGCAGCAGCTGCCCGATCAGCGCCTCGATCAGTTCCGCCCGGCCCTGCGCCCCGTTGGGGCGCTGCACCAGGTCGAGCACGGGGTGGCTGTCATAGCGGCGCGCGTGATCCTGCAGCACCAGCGGCAGCGCGGCCACCGCCTCGGCGATCATCCTGACCGTGCGAAAGCCGATGGGATTGGCGGCAAAGCCGGTCTTGGTCAGGGTGACGCTGTCGCGGGCGCTCCAGGTCACGCGGCCGGCGCTGCCCCAGGCCGCCACGCGCCCCGCGGCCGAGGCCTTGGCCTCGGGAGCCGCCGGGTCGGGCGCCGGCTCGGGCCCGGTTTCGCCACGCTTGAGAAAGTCGAACATCCAAATCTCCTCGATCCGCCCGATCCGTCGTCTTGCGATCCAACAGGGCACACCCTGCGCCAAGGCCCTGAACGGGCCGGAAACGCCCCGTGCGCCGGGCGCGCAACGATGCCAATACCCTGACATCAAACGAAAAACGCCGCCCCGAGGGGCGGCGCTTCCGTGTCGATGGCGCAGGCGGTCACAACGTGCGCATCCGCGGGCTGCGGTGGGCGCGGGCCGGCGCCAGCACAAGGTCGGTGATCGCCCAGACCAGCGCGTCGACCCGGTCGGGCGAGCCCGTTCCCGCATACCCCTGCGCCGTCATCTGGCACATCTGGTCCTCCAGCTCGCCCAGCCCGCGCAGATGCGCCACGCGCCCCTGTTCGTAGAGCGCGGCCACGGGCTCGGCCCGCGCCGCCTTGGACCGGCCGGCATGAACCGCCTTGTAGGGCACCGTGTCATCGAGCGAGCGCACGATGCTTTCCACCATGGCCCCGCCCTGGTTGACCTCGGCCACCAAACGCTCAGCCCCGTGCCGGGCCATGGCGCGCAGGGCGGCCGCGGCCCAGCCCATGGGCGAACATCCCTGCACGCTGGCATCCTCCAGAACCACGACGCGCCAGTCCCGCGGCGGCCCCTGGGTGCAGGCCCCGGCGACAATGATGCCGCAGGTGTCGGCCTGCGCCCCCTGCCCCGCCGGCGGGTCCACGGCGACCACGATGCGGTCCAGGTCGGGCGCCGCGTCCACCCGCGCGGCCTCCAGCCCGGCGGTGGACCACAGCGCGCCATCCACGTCCGACAACAGCACCCCGTCCAGTTCCTGCCGCCCCAGCCGGGTGCCGGCGTATTCGGCCATGATCTCCTCAAGGAAGGTATCGGCCAGATAGGCGCGGTTGGCCTCGGTCGGGGCGTGGGTCTGCACCGTCGAGGGCCGCGCCAGCAGGTCGGTCAGCGCGCTGACCCGGCGCGGCGTGGTGGTCACGCAGGCGCGCGGGCGCCGGCCCAGCCGCAGCCCGAACTGCAGCATCGGCCAGACCGCCGCGGCCTTGGGCCATTTGGCCAGCTCGTCGGCCCAGGCCGCGTCGAACTGCGGGCCGCGCAGGCTCTCGGGGTCGTGGGCGGAAAACACCCGCGCCGTCGCCCCGTTGGGCCAGACCAGCATCTGCCGCCCGGCGATCCACCGCGGCCGGCGATCCCGTGGCGTGCAGGCCAGGATGCCGCTTTCGCCGAAGACCATGACCTCGCGCGCCTGGTCCATGGTCTCGCCCACCAGCGCGATGCGCCGCGCCGGGCCGGGGTCGCGCGGACGCGACCCCTCTGCCATGGACCGGACCCATTCGGCCCCGGCGCGGGTCTTGCCCGCGCCACGCCCGCCCAGGATTACCCAGGTCCGCCAGTCGCCCGCCGGGGGCACCTGGTGCCCCAGCGCCCAGAAGTCGAAAAGATACGGCAGCGCGCGCAGCTCAGTCGCCTTCATCTGCCGCAGGAAGGCCTTTCTCTCGGCAACAGCGGCGGATGCGAGCAAGTCGGCACCCGATCTCAAATCGGGCGCGCTCGATGTCGATCTCGTCGCTCTCGATCCCGGTTCCGAACCTTTCATTGAACTCCGCCTCCAGTTTCTGGGCCTGTGCGATGGCCGTTTCCAGTTGTTTCTGCTTGACCGCCAGGTCCCGAACCTCGTCCAGCCGGCCCGCCTGCAGGTCGGCCAGGATACGGGCGAGGGTCGCGTTGATGCTTCGATTGAGCTGCCTAGCCTCCTTGATACGTTCAGCAGCGATTTCCTGATCGGCGGGTTTGCCGCCGCGTTGGTTGCTCATAAGGGTCCACCCCACTGGTTGCTCCGCCCAGCGAGCGCGATGAAAACGGCCCCCGGGAGTTTTCCCCCGGGGGCCGTCACAGCTTGTCCAGCATATGGAAAATCTACGTCGGACCGCGCGTTCGGTCAAAACTTGCACGCGCCTGAACGGGCGTTGCGTTCATTGGGCCTGCTCGGCCTCAAGCGCGCGGTAGGCCGAAACATTGCGGTTGTGTTCTTCCAGCGTGGTCGCGAAGTTGTGCCCGTCGCGCGGGTCCAGCGTCTTGGCCACGAAGTAGATGTAATCGGTCTCGGCGGGAGTCATCACCGCCTCGATGCTGCGCCGCCCCGGGTTGGCGATGGGCGTGGGCGGCAGCCCCGCGTTGACATAGGTGTTGTAGTCGGTCTCGGCGCGCAGCTCGCTCTGGCGCAGGCCCCGGCCCAGAGGCCCGCGCCCCTCGGTGATGCCGTAGATCACCGTCGGGTCGGTCTGCAGCCGCATGCCCCGCTCCAGCCGGTTCTCGAAGACGCTGGCCACCTGACGCACCTCGTCGTAGCCGCCGGTCTCTTTCTCGACGATCGAGGCCAGGATCAGGGCCTCCTGCGGGGTCTCGATCGGCAACCCCTCGTCGCGCTCCGCCCAGGCCTCGGCGAGGATCCGCTCCTGCGCGGCCTGCATTCGCGTGATAAGCTCCGCCGCCTCATCGCCGGGCGAAATCTGGTAGCTGTCGGGTGCCAGGCTGCCCTCGTCAGGCACCTGCGCGATCTCGCCCGCCAGCACGTCCAGGTCGTTGAGCGCGGTTATCACTTGCCAGCTCGTCACGCCCTCGGACACCACCACGCGGTACTGGGTATCCGCCGCCGCGCGCTGCTGCCGGTAGGCCTGGGGCGGCGCCCCGGTAGCGGGATCGAACTGCGCAAGCTGCTCGTATTGCCGCGTCTCGGGATCGAGCGCGCGCACCTCGGCCAGCACCCGCGTGACCCCGATGCGATAGACGATCTCGGTGCCGCAGGTGCTCTGGCCGCTGGCGGTCACGATCTCGGTTATCTCTTCCATCGAGGCCCCGGCAGGCACCAGGAAGGACCCCGCCTTGAGCTGCGACGCCTTGTCGGCGTAATCGGCACCGATGCGGAATATCGCCGGCAAGCTGATGGCGCCGCGCGCGGCCAGATCCTCGCTGACCCCGCGCATGGTCGCACCACGCTCGACCTGCAGGCAGATCGCCGCCTCCAGCGGGCCGCGGGCGGTGTACTCACGGTTACCCCAGGCGACCACGCCGGCCAGCAGGAACAGCAGCACGATCAGGAAGGTCAGCGCGTTGCTGGCGATGTGTCGCCACATCTAGCCGGCCTTTCCGAACAGCACGCTCGCGTTGGTGCCCCCGAAACCGAAGGAATTGGACAGCGCCACGTCGATCTTGCGCTTGACCTTGGCGTTCGCGGCCAGGTCCAGCGGCGTCTCGGTCGCCGGGTCGTCGAGGTTGATCGTCGGGGGCGCGACCTGGTCGCGAATGGCGAGAATCGAGAAGATCGCCTCGATCGCGCCGGCCGCCCCCAGCAGGTGCCCCGTCATCGACTTGGTCGAGGACATGGTGACATTGCCCGCGTGATCGCCCAGCAGGCGTTCGACCGCGCCAAGTTCGATCACGTCGGCCATGGTGCTTGTGCCATGGGCGTTAATGTAATCGACGGCATCGGGCGCCAGCGCGGCATCCGCCAGCGCGGCCTGCATCGACCGCTCGCCGCCCTCGCCATCCTCGGACGGGGCGGTAATGTGGTAGGCGTCGCCGGTCAGGCCGTAGCCCAGAACCTCGGCATAGATTTTCGCACCGCGCGCCCTGGCGTGCTCGTAGTCTTCCAGCACGACCATGCCCGCGCCCTCGCCCATGACGAAGCCGTCGCGGTCGGTGTCATAGGGGCGGCTCGCCGCCTGCGGGTCGTCGCCCCGCTTGGTGGAGAGCGCCTTGCAGGCGTTGAACCCGGCGATGCCGATCTCGCAGATCGCCGCCTCGGCCCCGCCGGCGATCATCACGTCCGCCCGGCCCGCCTTGATCAGCTGCGCCGCGTCGCCGATGGCATGGGCGCCGGTGGAACAGGCGGTGACGACTGCATGGTTGGGCCCCTTGAAGCCGTACTTGATGGCGATCTGGCCCGAGATCAGGTTGATCAGCGCCCCCGGCACGAAGAAGGGCGAGACCCGGCGCGGCCCCTTTTCCTTCATCATGACGGCCGTGTTCGCGATGGAATTCAGCCCGCCGATCCCCGAGCCTGTCAGAACGCCCGTGCGCAGAAGCGCCTCCTCGGTATCGGGGGTCCAGCCTGCGTCGCGAACGGCCTGGTCGGCGGCCGCCATGGCGAAGAGGATGAAGGTATCGACCTTTCGGGCCTCCTTGGGCTCCATGTACTGATCGGGGTTGAAGGTGCCGTTCCCGCCGTCACCGAAGGGCACCTCGCAGGCATAGGACGTGGCAAAGCCCTCGGGGTCGAAACGGGTGATCCGCCCCGCGCCGCTCTGGCCCGCCAGCAGGCGTGCCCAGCTGTCTTCCACCCCGTCGGCCAGGGGCGTGACCAGCCCCAATCCGGTTACCGCGACTCGACGCATGCTCGGCCCCTCGACTTGCTGTTTCGCCGCTACCTGATAGCCCGGCCCGGGGGCGCGGGGCAAGGCCCACCGGCGCCATTGGCGTCGACGCGCCCCACCGGTCCGACGCCCTGTTTCCATGCCGCGGCCTCAGCCGGAAGACCACGAAAAAGGGCGGCACCGCGCGGCCCGCCCCCGTTCTTTCTGGCCCGGATCCCCCTCGCGGGGCGGCCCTGTCAGCCAGCGTCGTTGATGAACTTCACCGCATCGCCGAAGGTCTGGATGGTCTCGGCGGCATCGTCGGGGATCTCGATGCCGAACTCCTCCTCGAAGGCCATGACCAGTTCGACGGTGTCCAGCGAGTCGGCCCCCAGATCGTCGATGAAGGATGCGCCCTCGACGACCTTGCCCTCTTCAACACCCAGGTGTTCCACAACGATCTTGCGGACGCGATCTGCGACATCGCTCATGATAGTTCCTCACTTCGCTTCGGGGCCTTGCGCCCCCTGTTTGGGTTGCCCTCGCCGGGGTTGATACGGCCGGGCGGCTCTTGCGGCCCTGCTCGAGGACCCGGACGGGCGGGCAAGACACCCAGCCGCGAAATCTGAGCGGCCTATACCAGAGATTCCCGGCAACGCAAACGCTTTCAGACCCGCCATGGCCGCTCACGACATGGCCATGCCGCCGTTCACGTGCAACGTCGTTCCCGTTACGTAACCCGCCTCTTCGCTGGCCAGGTAAAGAACGGCCGCGGCGATCTCTTCGGGGGTGCCCATGCGCGCCGCCGGGATCTGGCTGTTGATCGCCGCCTTCCGGTCGTCGTCCAGCTTGTCGGTCATGGCCGTGGCGATGAAGCCGGGGGCGACGCAGTTCACGGTGATACCCCGTGTGGCGACCTCCTGCGCCAGCGACTTGGACAGACCCACCATGCCGGCCTTGGCCGCGGCATAGTTCGCCTGGCCCGCATTGCCGGTGGCGCCCACCACCGAAGTGATGTTGACGATGCGGCCCCAGCGGGCCTTCATCATCGGTCGGATGGCGGTCTTCGACAGCCGCATGGTCGAGGTCAAGTTGACCTCCAGAACGCTGTCCCAGTCATCGTCGCCCATCCGCATGAACAGGTTGTCGCGGGTGATACCGGCGTTGTTGACCAGAATATCGACACCGCCCATGGCCGCCGTGGCCGTCTTGATCAGCCCATCCACCTCGGCGCGGTCGGACAGGTTGCAGGGCAAAACGTGCGCGCGGTCGCCCAGGTCGGCGGCCAGGTCCTGCAAGGGTGCCTCGCGGGTGCCCGACAGGCCCACCGTGGCCCCGGCCGCATGCAGGGCCCTGGCGATTGCGCCGCCGATCCCTCCCGATGCGCCGGTCACCAGCGCGGTCTTTCCCGTCAGATCGAACATATCGTCTTTCCTCTCCTGGCCCCGTCGCGGGGGCAACAAAATTCCAGAATTATTTCGCGCCGCCCGACCGCCGGGCGCGTTTTCTACCCGTCCAGGGCCGCCGCCGCAGCCAGGACGTCCTCCGGCGTGCCGACCGCCCGCGTCGCGACCGCGCGGTCGATGCGCTTGATCATCCCCGACAGCGCCTTGCCGGCGCCGATCTCCCAGGCGTCGGTCACGCCCTGGCCGGCCATCCAGGCCACGCTCTCGCGCCAGCGCACCGGCCCGGTGACCTGCGCCACCAGCAGATCGCGGATCTCGTCGGGCTCGTCGACCGCCTCGGCCCGCACGTTGGCCACCAGCGGCACTGCCGGTGCGGCGATCTCGACATCCGCAAGGGCCGCGGCCATGCGGTCGGCCGCCGGTTGCATCAAGGCGCAGTGGAACGGCGCGCTGACCGGCAGCAGCATGGCGCGCCTGGCGCCTTTCTCCTTGGCGATCTCCACCGCCCGCTCCACCGCCGCCTTGTGGCCCGAGACGACCACCTGGCCGGGATCGTTGTCATTCGCCGCCTGGCAGACCTCGCCTTCGGAGGCCTCCTCGGCCACGGCGGCGGCGGTGTCGAAATCCAGCCCGAGCAGCGCGGCCATGGCGCCCTCGCCTACGGGCACGGCCGCCTGCATCGCCTCGCCGCGCAGGCGCAACAGGCGGGCGGTGTCGGCGATGCTCAGGGCGCCCGCTGCGGCCAGCGCGGAATATTCCCCGAGGCTATGCCCGGCCACGTAATCGGCCGCCCCGATCCCGACGCCCTCGGCCTCCAGCGCCCGCATCGCCGCCATAGAGGTCGCCATCAGCGCCGGCTGGGCGTTGCGGGTCAGCGTCAGCTCGGCGATCTCGCCCTGCCAGACAAGCCGCGAGAGCGGTTCACCGAGGGCCGTGTCGACCTCCTCGAAGACGGCCCGCGCCGCCGGATAGGTCTCGGCCAGCGCCTGGCCCATGCCGATGGCCTGGGCCCCCTGGCCCGGAAATACGAATGCCCGCATCGATGTGCTGTCCCGTCTGAGTCCCCGTTCCCCCCGGACCTAGCCGAAGCCGGCGCGCGGCACAACAAAGCGGGCCGGCCTCAGGCCGCGCCCGAACGGCCGATGGCGTGCACAAGGCGCGCGCGGAACGGCTCGAGGACCGCCGGATCGCCGGTGCCCGCGGGCAGAACATCACCGCAGGACAACTGGACCCGGATCTGGCCACGCTGTCCCGCGCCGTGCAGCTCCACATCCGTGACAGCGTCGAAGCCGTAAACGCCCAACACATGCGCCCGTCCGATACCCGAATCCGCGACCTCGCGCAGCTCGCCGCGCGCGGTGTCGACCTGCAGCCGGACCGCTCGCCGCGTGACCGCCTGCGCATGAAGCGCCGCCGCCGCGCCGCCCAGCGCCGCCGACAGCCCCAGCCGCGGCAGCAGGCCCGGCCCGCCCCAGGCCTCCGCTGGTATCAACCAGACCCCCGCCGCCGCCAGGACGCAGGCCATGGCAAGCAGGGTGAGGATCGCCCGCGCCAGCGCCAGCGCACCGCGTTCGGCTTCGGCCGGGACTACCTCGTAGCCCCAGACCTGCCTCTCGATCCACGGCCGGTCCGGCCATGACGGCCCATGACCGGTGCCGCTTTCCGGAAAAGTCTGTCCGACGTCGGTGAAAGTCGCCATCCTGTTGCCCCCTTGAAGCTGCCCTCGAAAAAGGCGTGCCCGCGCAATGTGGCCCGCGGAGGGCGGCATGATGGAAACACCTTGCCCGGCCCCGCTCCCCCGTCGCCGGGGCTTGATGCGCAGGCCGCAACCTGTATAAGGCCCCATCTTCCGCGCAACACCGATGAACAGCGCAGTCTCTCGTGGGCCGGGTGCGGAAGATGAATTGCCCGCCCTTTGAAATGCGCCGCAACATGAATGGAGTGCACATGCCGCTTTACGAGCATGTCTTTATCGCGCGTCAGGACCTGTCCAACGCGCAGGCTGAGAGCCTCGTCGACCATTTCGGAACCGTCCTGTCGGACAACGGCGGCACGCTCGTCGGATCGGAATACTGGGGCGTCAAGACGATGGCCTACAAGATCAAGAAGAACCGCAAGGGCCACTATGCCATGATGCGGACCGATGCCCCGGCACCGGCCGTGCAGGAGATGGAACGCCTGATGCGCCTGCATGACGACGTGATGCGCGTGATGACCATCAAGGTCGACGCGCACCAGGAGGGCCCCTCCGTGCAGATGCAGAAACGCGACGACCGTCGCGAGCGCCGTTAAACCACCGCATCAGGAAAGGACCATAAATCATGGCAGCCAAACCGTTTTTCCGCCGCCGCAAGACCGATCCCTTCGAGGGCGAGAACGCTCCCAAGATCGACTACAAGGACACCAAGCTTCTGCAGCGCTACATTTCCGAGCGCGGCAAGATCGTTCCCAGCCGCATTACGGCCGTGGGCGCCAAGAACCAGCGCAAGCTGGCCCAGGCCATCAAGCGCGCCCGGTTCCTTGCCCTGCTGCCCTACTCGGTCAAGTAAGGAGACCCGCAAAATGGATATCATCCTTCTCGAACGCGTCGCCAAGCTGGGCCAGATGGGCGACGTCGTCTCCGTCCGGCAAGGCTATGCGCGCAATTACCTGTTGCCCCAGCGCAAGGCGCTGCGCGCCAACGCGACCAACCTGAAGGCCTTCGAGGATCAGAAGGCCCAGCTCGAGGCCCGCAACCTCGAGACCCGCAAGGAAGCCGAAGCGCTGGCCACCAAGCTCGACGGGGCAACCTTTGTTGTGATTCGCGCCGCCTCCGACGGCGGGTCGCTCTACGGCTCGGTCTCGCCACGCGACATCGAGCGCGAGGCCAAGGCGCAGGGCTACGACATCGACCGCAAGCAGGTCGTGATCGGCGATCCCATCAAGACCCTTGGCCTGCGCGACGTCACCATCCACCTGCATCCCGAGGTCGAGGCGACGATTACCCTGAACGTGGCCCGCTCGCCCGAAGAGGCCGAGGTCCAGGCCTCGGGCAAGTCCATCCAGGACCTTGCCGCTGAGGAAGAAGCCGCCGCCGAGTTCGAGATCCAAGAGCTGTTCGACGACATCGGCGCCTCGCAGCTCGACGACCTCGAAGATGGCGCCTCGGGCCTGGTTGAAACGCCCGAGAGCGGCGAGGACGACACCGCCAAGGGCTGACGCCAACTATAGCATCGCGAAATCCGAACCGCCCGTGGCCCGGCCACGGGCGGTTTTTTTATCATGAGCTCCGAAGACGTGCAGCCGCTGACAAGCGATGCCTGACGCAAAAAGGGCCGCCCACAGGCGGCCCTTATTCCAGAAACGGTGACACGCGCCGTTGCCTATTCGTCTTCCAGCGCCTCGACGGCCTTTTGCAGGTCGTCCTTGGTGACCTCCTTCTCCGTGACATCGGCCTTTTCGAGGATCAGGTCGACGACCTTGTCCTCGAACAGGGGGGCGCGGATCTGCTGCTGCATTTGCTGGTTCTGCTGCACGAACTCGAAGAACTGGCGTTCCTGCCCCGGGTACTGGCGGGCCTGTTCCATGACCGCCTGGGTGAACTCGCTGTCCGAGACCTCCACCTCCTCGGCCTGGCCGACCTCGGCCAGGTAGAGCCCCAGCTTGACCCGCCGGCGAGCCAGCGCGACGTGTTCCTCGGTGGGTTCGATCTCGGGGTGATCATGGCCCTCGACCTCCGGGTTTTCCTCGTGCCAGAGTTGATGCGCGATCTGCTTGGCCTCGGTCTCGACCAGCCCCTCGGGCAGGTCGAACTCCACCGCCTTGTCCAGCTCGTCGAGCAGGGCGCGCTTGGCCACGGCCCGCGCGGCGGTGCCGAATTCGCTTTCCAGCCGCTCGCGGATCTGGCCCTTGAGCGCCTCGAGGTCCTCGGCCCCGTACTGGGTGGCCAGGTCGTCGTTGATCTCGGCCTTGGCCGGGGCCTTGACCGCCTTGATGGTGCAATCGAAGGTCGCTGTCTGGCCGGCCAGGTGTTCGGCGCCGTAGTCCTCGGGGAAGGTGACCTCGACGGTCTTTTCCTCGCCCGCTTTCACACCGACGATCTGCTCCTCGAAGCCGGGGATGAACTGGCCCGAACCCAGCACCAGCGCGAAATCCTCCGAGGCGCCGCCCTCGAAGGGTTCGCCGTCGACCTTGCCGACGAAGTCGAAGACCACCTGGTCGCCATCCTGCGCCGCGGCCCCCTCCTCGCGATCCTCGAAGTTCTGGGCGCTTTGGGCCAGGTTTTCCAGCGCCTCGGTCACGTCGGCGTCGGTGGGCGTGACGACCATGCGCTCCAGCTTGATCTGGCCGAAGTCGACCTCGGGCACCTCGGGCAGGCGCTCGTAGGTCATCTTGACCTTGACGTCCTGGCCTTCCTTCCAGCCCTCGCCGTCGACCATCTCGACCGACGGCTGCGCGGCGGGCTTGTCGCCGGTGTCCTCGAAGTGCTGCGACATGGCCCCGTCAACGGCCTCCTGCATGGCCTCGCCCAGCAGACGCTGGCCGAACTGCTTTTTCAGCAGCGGCAGCGGCACCTTGCCCTTGCGGAAGCCCTTCATTTCCACCTCGGGCTGGGCCTCGACCAGCTTGTCGGTGACCTTCTGGTCCAGTTCGTCGGCGGTGACGGTGATCTCGTAGCCGCGCTTGAGACCTTCGTTGAGCGTTTCGGTGACCTGCATGTCGTCCTTGTCCATAGCATGGGGGCCGCGGAGGCGTCCGCGGCGGTCAAAATCAGGGGCGTTCTAGGGGTCGGCGCGGCACGGCGCAAGGCGATTCACGGCCCCGGGGGCGGCCCGGCCGTACAGCGATGGTGCGGGTGGAGGGACTCGAACCCCCACGCCTTGCGGCGCTTGGACCTAAACCAAGTGCGTCTACCAGTTCCGCCACACCCGCACAGCCCGCCAAGGCAGGGCTCGCATAGCAAAGCCGCCCGGGGGACGCGAGCGCAAAATCCCTTACCCGGCCAGGAGCGCGGCCTCGGCCCGGCGCAGCATGGGCCGCGCCGCCGCGAAGGGGGCGCGGTCAAGCAGATCGTGATCGGGAAACAGCGCCTGCAACTCGTCGCGCGCGGCGCGGTCCATCTGGCGCAGGACCACGGGGCCGGGGTTGAAGCTCTCGGTCGGCAGACCGTCGGAGATCAGCACTTCGTGCGCCGCGCATTGCAGGTGGATATAGGTCACTTCGCGCACCTCGGGGCAGCGCAGGATCGTGGACTCGTTCACCAGATGGGCAGCGGCGACCAGTACCTCGGGTTCGGCAAAGAGCATCTCGGCGCGCCACCCGTCCACGAGGATGCGATGCTGGGGCGAGACCTGCATGTCCCGCGCCGGCCGGCCGCGGCCCAGCGCATGGGCGCGGATCAGAACGGGGCGCAATTGCGGATGCAGGGCCAGCCGCAAGCTGGGCACATGCGTCTGCCCGGCCCAGGTCAGCCGCTGCGGCCCGTTGTCCACTGTCAGAACCATGTCGCCCGCCGACAGGGTTTCGACCGGGCGCGGCCCATCCGGCGTCTCGATGAGGGTGCCCGGGGTGAAACAGGGCACGATGTCCGCTTCGGGGATCGAAGGCTGGCCGAAGGACCCGGGCCCTTCAGCCGCGTCGGTCACCTTCAGCGCCACGCCCTCGGGCGGAAGCATGTCGAGAAACACCAGCCCCTCGACAGTGCCATAGGCCGGCGAGGAATTGTTGAAGTTCAGCGCCAGCGCCTGGTACGCGTCGCCCGTGTTCGGGTCCGTCAGCGTGATCTGGTACTCGGCCTCGACTTTGGTGTTGTTGCCATACGTCGTGCCATCGAACGTCTGGCTCTGGTGCAGCTTTTGCTGCGAGTCGTTATCGTCGAAGTTCCAATCGTTGTCCTTGAGCGTGATCTCTTCGAAATTCGTGTAGTTGAGGGTGATATTCAGACCGACAAGGTGCGAGCCATCACCCTGATTGACACCATCGAGTTGCCCGCCACCGGACACGGTGACGGAGGTCTCGCCCAACGCCCAGAAATCGTATTTCGCCATTGCCTCACACGCGCCGTTTCGGCCGACGCGTCCTTGTTTGATGTTTTGTTAGCAGAGTCTTCACCGCAACACCGCTAGAAAAATCGCACCTGTCAGGGCGCTGTGGCCGGCCGGGCACACCAAAAGGACATGACAGCATCCCGTTTTTGCCACAATCTGGCGAAAAAACCCGAGGCTAGGACATCAGGAGCGAGAATGCCATGCAGCAGGACCTGAGAGACAAGACCGTCGAACCGGACGCCAAGACCATGCCCGCGGCAGGGTTGGCCGCCGGCACCATCGTATTGACCCTGCAGGGCGAAACCCTGGTCGAGGACCTGGTGCCCGGCTGCAAGGTCATCACCCGCGACAGCGGCGTCGCGATCCTCAAGGCGCTGCGGCACCGGGAGGTCACCCTCGCCCCGGTCGAGGTCAAGGCCGGCTCGCTGGGCCACACCCGTCCGGACAAGACCATGCTGCTGGGGCCCGAAACGCGGCTTCACGTGCGCGATTGGCGCGCCAGGGCGCTCTTCGGCACCGAGGTGGCGACGGTCAAGGCGCACCGGTTGCTGGACGGCGAATTCGTCCGCCAGCTGGCACCGCGCCGCATGACGCTCTGGGACCCGGTCTTCGACCTCTCCCACATCCTTTATGCCGACGGGCTCGAGGTTGCCACGGCCGCGGATTGATCCGACGGGGCACTGCCGGCCCGCCTAGAGGCTCCGCAGAACCTCGGGCAGTTGCTCGGGCAGGTCCTCGGCGATCAGGCCTGGCCCGACGGACAATGCGCATTCGGTGTGCAGCCAGGCCCCGGCCTCGGACGCCCGCTGCGGGGCTAGCCCGCGGGCCAGCAGCCCCGTGATGATCCCCGCCAGAACATCGCCCGATCCGGCCGTGGCCAGCCAGGGCGCCGCCCGGTCGCGGGTGCTCGAATTGATGGCACCGGGACCATCGGGACTGGCGATCACCGTGTCCGGCCCCTTCAGCACCACCGTGCAGCCGGCCCGGGCGGCCGCCGCACGGGCCGCGTCGACCCGGGAAAAGGCCGGGCCCGCGTCGGGCACGCCGTCAAGTTTTTCGGCCAGATCGGGGAACAACCGGGCGAACTCGCCCCCGTGCGGCGTCAACACGCAGCGGTCGTGCAAAAGCGCAAAGAGCGCCGGGTCGGCGGCCAGATGGCCGAGCGCATCGGCATCCAGCACCGCCGCGCGCCCGCTTCGCAGGGCCGCCTCGATCAGCGGGCGGCGGTCCTTGCCCAACCCCAGTGCCGGCCCGAAGCAGAGCGCGGTGATCCGACCGTCCGCCAGAGCATCCCGCAGCGCCGCGGCGTCGCCCAGGCGCGCCAGCATGACGGCCGTGAGCTGCGCCGCCGCCTCCTGCTGGGCCGCCGGCGGCACGCCCAGCGTGACAAGCCCCGCCCCGATCCGCAGCGCCGCGCGCGCGGCCAGCCGCGCTGCGCCGGTCTGGCCCGGCCCGCCCGACAGGACCAGCGCATGGCCATGGGCGTACTTGTGGCCCGCCTCCGTCTTTATCGCCAGGCCGGGCGCCGGGCCGGTCAGGGTGACGCGCTCGGCCGCGTCGGGCACCTTGTCGTCCAGCCCGATCGGCACGACCTTCAGCCGGCCGCAGTGCGCCGGCCCCTCGGCAAGGTGATGCCCCGGCTTGGCCCGGTGAAAGGCAACGCACAGGTCCGCCGTGATGCAAGCACCCAGGGGCCGCCCGCTGTCCGAACACAGGCCCGAGGGCAGATCGACCGCGACCACCCGGGCGCCCTGCGCCCGCAGCCGCGCCGTCTCGGCCACCACCTGCGCGAGCGGCCTCTCAATGGGCCGTCGCGCGCCGGTGCCGAAGAGCGCATCCACCACGAGGTCCGGCGCGGCGCGGCCCGCCAGCATCCCCGGCGCCGCAAGATCGGCCACCGGGCCGCCCCACCGGTCGTGATTGGCCCGCGCATCCGGCGGCAGGTTCTGCGCCGCCCCGAAAAGCGCCACCTCGACCGTCCAGCCCCGGTCTGCCAGCAGGCGCGCCACGACGAAGCCGTCGCCGCCGTTGTTGCCGGGGCCGCAAAGCACCACGGCCCGGTGCGGCCCTTGCCCAAGCACCGGCCAGTGCGCGACCACGGCCGCGACCAGCGCCCGGCCGGCGCGTTCCATCAGGTCAAGCCCCGTTGCCGCGCCTGACTCGATGGCCGCACCCTCGATGGCGCGCATTTGTGCGGCGGTCAGCAGGTCGGTCATGGTTTCAGCACCCCGGCGATTCAATTCCGCACACCCTCGCGCCGATTTGCATAAAAATTGGGCAGCGCCCGCGGATTCGGCCCGCTCCCGCCCCTGTAGCTACCCTACCGGATTGAGGCCCCCGGCGGGAAGTGGTCTGACACCGTGCAAGTAGACCTTGGCAAGGGGGAGTCGTGCCGATGAAGAAGATCGAGGCCATCATCAAACCGTTCAAGCTGGACGAGGTGAAGGAGGCCCTGCAAGAGGCCGGCATCCAGGGTCTGTCGGTGGTCGAGGTCAAAGGCTTCGGCCGGCAGAAGGGGCACACCGAACTTTACCGCGGCGCCGAATACGTTGTCGACTTCCTGCCCAAGGTCAAGATCGAGCTCGTGCTCGCCGACGACCAGGCCGACGCGGCCGTCGCGGCCATCGTCGAGGCCGCCAAGACCGACAAGATCGGCGACGGCAAGATCTTCGTGTCGCCCGTCGAACAGGCGATCCGCATCCGCACCGGAGAGACGGGCGACGAAGCCCTCTGATCCGATCCACATCACCCAACATGACAGCAGGGGAAGACTAGAGACATGAGCAAAGCTGACGTTCTCAAGACGATCAAGGACGAGGAGATCGAGTATGTCGATATCCGTTTCACCGACCCGCGCGGCAAGCTGCAGCACGTCACGCTGATCGCCGACGAGGTCGACGAGGACTTCCTGGAGGAAGGCTTCATGTTCGACGGCTCGTCGATCCAAGGCTGGAAGTCCATCGACCAGTCCGACATGAAGCTCATGCCCGACACCGACAGCGCCTACATGGACCCCTTCTATGCCGAGAAGACCCTGTGCATGCACTGTTCCATCGTCGAGCCCGACACCGGCGAGGGCTATGACCGCGACCCCCGCGGCACCGCCGAACGCGCCGAAGCCTACCTGAAATCCAGCGGCATCGGCGACGCGGCCTTCTTCGGCCCCGAGGCCGAGTTCTTCCTGTTTGACGACGTGCGCTACTCGGTCGCCATCAACAAGGTCGCCTACGAGATCGACGCGCTTGACGCCTCGTGGAACACCGATACCGAATACGAGATGGGCAACACCGGCCACCGCCCGGGCGTCAAGGGCGGCTATTTCCCGGTCAACCCGATCGACGACGGCCAGGACATCCGCTCGGAAATGCTCTCGACCATGAAGCGGCTGGGCATGAAGGTGGACAAGCACCACCACGAGGTCGCCAGTTGCCAGCATGAGCTGGGCCTGATTTTCGACAGCCTGACCCGGCAGGCCGACGAGCTGCAGAAATACAAGTATGTCATCCACAACGTGGCGCAGGCCTACGGCAAATCGGCCACCTTCATGCCCAAGCCCGTCGCGGGCGACAACGGCACCGGCATGCATGTCAACATGTCGGTCTGGAAGGACAACAAGCCGCTCTTCGCCGGCGACAAGTATGCCGACCTCAGCCAGGAGGCGCTGTGGTTCATCGGCGGTCTGCTCAAGCACGCCAAGACGCTGAACGCCTTTACCAACCCGGCGACCAACTCCTACAAGCGCCTGATCCCCGGTTTCGAGGCGCCGGTCCTGCGCGCCTACTCGGCCCGCAACCGCTCGGGCTGTATCCGCATCCCCTGGACCGAGAGCCCCAAGGCCAAGCGCGTCGAGGCCCGCTTCCCCGACCCCTCGGCCAACCCCTACCTGTGCTTCTCGGCGCTGCTGATGGCCGGGCTGGACGGGATCAAGAACAAGATCGACCCGGGCCCGTCCTCGGACAAGGACCTCTACGACCTGCCGCCCGAGGAGCTGGCCGACATCCCCACCGTTTGTTCCAGCCTTCGCGAGGCGCTGGAAAGCCTGGAGGCCGACCACGAGTTCCTGCTGGCCGGCGACGTCTTCTCCAAGGAACAGATCGACGGCTACCTGGAGCTCAAGTGGGAAGAGGTCTACGCCTACGAGCACACACCGCACCCGGTCGAGTTCAAGCTCTACTACAGCTGCTGAGCGGATCGGCATTGTATCAGGAAAGGGCGCCCCTCGGGCGCCCTTTTTCGTTCCCGATATGGGTACTCAGGGCTTTTTCAGGACAGCCTCGAGATAGGCGCTCGGCAGCCGAAGATGATCCTCGGCCGTATTCATCCGCTCCAAAAGGGCCTTGATATCCGCGCGCAACGCGTCCGCGCGGTCACCAACGGCGGCAGAGGCCCGATTGGTCGGCCCGTAATACTGAACGAACAGGTCGAGCCAGGCCTCGGCGTCGGTCATCCGGAATACATAATCCTTCCGCGTCGCCTCGATCGCGTGGCCGGGAAACAGCTCGGCAAGACCCGCCGCGGTGCCCCAGCGCGCGGGCGATTTGGCCCCCGGTGCGGGTGGAATGAATTGACCGATGATCTCGAACAGTTCACCGATGAATCCGTCCGGAGTCCAGGCCAGGATACCGATCTTTCCACCCGGGGCAGTGACGCGCGACATCTCTGCCGCCGTCGCCTCCTGGTCAAAGGCGAACATCGCGCTAAAACAGCAGATCACGGCATCGAACCTGCCGTCGCCGAAGGGCAGCGCCTGGGCATCCGCCGCCTCGGTCCGGATCGGCAGCTTCTCGGCGGCCGCGCGCATCCGCGCCACATCCAGAAGATCGGCCACGAAATCCGTAGCGAGGACGTCGATGCCACGCCGCGCCGCGGCAAGGGCCGAGTTGCCGCTACCGGCGGCCACATCGACAATCGTTGTGCCTGCGGGCAGGTCCATGCGCTCGACCAGGTCTTCGTTGGGCTTCAGCACAAGCGTGGCGACGCGATGATACTCGCCCGCGCCCCAGGTCGCCTGGAGCTTGGCGTTGATCGTGTCGGGATCGAATTGAACTGTCATGGGTCTGGACTCCATCGGCTGCAATGACGATGCCACGGTGCCGCACGCCAGAATGCAGGTCTGCTTTCGACAAAGAAGCAATCCTGCTACTGAATCTGTAGTGGACGGATCACGTATACGCCGCGCACTCTCATGCCAGACAGAAAGGAGCTGCCATGTCTCCCCAAAGCAGCGGATAAACCCGGTTCTGCCCGGTCGCGGTGGCCTGCGAAATGCTGGAACCGCGCTGGACGATGCTGATCCTGTGCGAAATGTGGTCCGGATCGACCCGGTTTTCCGAGATCCAGCGCGGGGTTCCCGGCATGAGTCCCAGCCTGCTCAGCAAGCGCCTGCGCGAGATGACTGACAAGGGGCTGATCAAACGATTCGACGCCACTGACAAAGGCGGCGCGCGCTATGCAACCACCGCGATGGCGGACGAGCTGGAACCGGTTGTCAACGCCCTGGGCAGTTGGGCCCATCGGCACATCGACCCGGAACCGGGACTCGAGTGTCTGGACGCGCGCGTTCTGCTGTGGAACGTCCGTCGCAAGATCGACGTGTCCGCGCTTCCGCGCCTACGCTCGGTTGTCGAATTCATCCTCAAGGCACGCGATCAAGCCGACTTCCACGCCTGGCTAATCATCCGCCCCAATGCCGAAAACGATCTTTGCATGGTCGACCCCAAGGACGAGGTCGATCTTTTCATCACCGCCGATCTCAAAGCGCTGACTGCTGCCTGGATGGGGCATACGACGTTTGCCAGCGAAATCGAAGCCGACCGCATCCAGCTGATCGGCGATGCCTTGATGGCGTCCAACCTGTCGAAATGGCTGATCCGGTCGAGTTTCGCGATCCAGGCAGATAGCGAGATCGAAACCCCGCTGGTTGCATCGGCTTAGGGCGGGATACCTGTTTGTATCATAGGGCGCCGGTAGCGCTATTGGTCGCCCGCGCGATCCATCGGCGCCCGTCCCGCAAGCTGCGCCTCACTTTCTGTCCGGTGTTTGCCGCGCTCCCTTTGGCCGGCGACGTCTTCTCCAAGGCGCAGGTCGACGTCTCCATGGAGCTCAAGCGGGAAGAGGTCCACGCCTACGAGCACACCCCGCACCTGGTCGAGTTCAAGCTCTACGACAGCGGCTGGGGCCACGGTCTAACCGGGCCATCAGGGAGTTCACGAGGGGCGCCTGACCGGCGCGCGCCCCTCGCGTGAATTCAGAAGAGTTGCTCGGGCAGCGACAATGTTGTTTCCATTTGAGATATAATAACTGGACGCTGGCAGGATTGATCGTCACCACCACCTAAGGATGTGCCATTTGCTCTCAATTTAACACAATTGCTTCCTATGCCGGACATTTTTGACGGTATTGTTGACGCTGCACTTGTTGCAGGAGATCGAGCAATGACCCACAATGCAAGAAGTACGATTGCCGCGCTTTGTTTTGCGAAACCGACAAACATCGACTTCCAGTCCCTCAAGCGGGAACTGGGCGTCGCCTTCGATGCCTCGCATGGGGCGGGCTACCGCATCACCGCCGAGTATGACGATTTCATCGTCTACGATCTCGACGGCGGGCGGGTCTGTCTCGGCCATGCGGATTTCAACGAAGATCTGTCCGAAACGCTGGGGGCGAGCGGCCTGCCCGCCGAGGGGCTGATCGTCTCGGTGGGGACGGGCCCGGGCACGCCCGCCACCGGCCCGTTCTATGCCAACCGCGAAGATCTCTGCCGCGGCCTTGCGCGGGAAATCGACCACGCCGCCCCGGCCGATCACCTGATGGTTTTCGACCGCGAGGAAATGATCACCGGCGACATCTACGATGAACTGGTCGACATGGTCCGCAGGCTGGCCCGGCAGGACGCCGCACAACAGGCCGGGGCCCAAGACGCGGACGCGGACGCGGAAGAAACCGTTTCGCCGATCCTGCCCGAACGGCCCGTGGCCTCGGGTAGCACACACGAGCGTCCGCAACCGCCACGCCCGCCGCGCCCGACCCACGCGGCACAGGCGGCCGACCGCGCCGGCGCCGAGTCCGTGGCCCGCGCCGACGCTCGGCAACGCGCGGAAGCTGCCGCCCTGCGCGACGCGCTCCACGCCGAAGAGGACGACGCGGCGGCCCTGGAACGCCGGATGGCCCGCCGCGTGACGCGGCGCCTGGCCATCTACACGATGAACGGCGGGGCGATCATGCTGTCGGCCCCGCTGGGCATGGCTGCCTTGACCTACTGCGCCCTGGGCCGCGAGGATGCTCGGGTGCCAGCCCGCGCCCTGGCCCTGGCCGGGGCGGCCATCGGCCTGATGCATGCGGGCGTGGGCACGCCGGTGCTGTCCTACCTCGTCTGAGCCCGCGCACCGACGCGTCCCGGCGCAAGGACCGGGCCCCGGGCCGCGACACGCAGCGCGACCCGGGGCACCATCCACCCGGCGCCCCGTCATATTGCCTCACACCACCGTCGGCCCAGAGCATGCCCGGGTCACCCGGCCATCACCATCCCGTCAACCGGGCGACCCGGGGCTTGCGAAGGCGCACCGGTGCGGGCACCTATCGGGTGTCCGAACTACAAGGCAGGCCAGACCATGCCCACCGAGAAATTCACCTTCGCGGGCCATTCCGGCCATGACCTCGCGGCCCGGCTCGACCGGCCCGACGGGCCGCAGCTGGCCACCGCGCTCTTCGCCCATTGCTTCACCTGCGGCAAAGACATCGCCGCCGCCCGCCGCGTCGCCGCGCGGCTGACCGCGCTTGGTATCGCCGTGCTGCGCTTCGATTTCACCGGGCTGGGCCATTCCGAGGGCGAGTTCTCGAACACGGATTTCACCAGCAACGTGCAGGACCTGGAAGCCGCCTGCGATGCGCTATCGTCGCGAGGCATGTCCCCCTCGCTGCTGATCGGTCATTCGCTGGGCGGCGCCGCAGTCATCGCCGCCGCCGCGCGCATGCCGCATATCAAGGCCGTGGCAACCATCGGCGCCCCCTTCGACCCGGCCCATGTCGCGCAGCATTTCTCGCATGCCCTGCCCGAGATCCGCGACCGCGGCGCCGCCGAGGTGACGCTGGCCGGCCGCCCCTTCCGGATCACGCAGGACTTTCTCGACGATATCGCACAGCGCGCCCTCGCGCCGGCCCTGGCCGACATGGACGCGGCCCTTCTGGTGCTCCACGCCCCGCGCGACGCGATCGTTGGCATCGACAACGCCGCCGAGGTCTTCAAGGCCGCCAAGCACCCCAAGAGCTTCGTCACCCTGGATGATGCCGACCACCTTCTCGGCCGCGAGGAGGACGCGCATTACGCCGCCGACGTCATCGCCGCCTGGGCCGGGCGCTACCTCGATCTCAAGCGCCCCGCCCCGCCGCCAGGCGCCCCCGAGGGCGTGCTGCGGGTCTCCGAGGCCGACCCCGGGGGCTTTCTGCAGGACATCCAGTCCGGCCCGCACCACCTGCAGGCGGATGAGCCCGAAAGCTACGGCGGCAGCAACCGCGGCCCCTCGCCCTACGGGCTGCTGGCGGCGGCGCTCGGGGCCTGCACCTCGATGACGATCCGCATGTACGCGCGGCGCAAGGGCTGGCCGCTTACCCATGTGACCGTAGACGTGAGCCACGACAAGGTCCACGGACAGGACGCCAGCGCCGAGGGCGGCGTCAAGGTCGACCGTTTCAACCGCCGGATCGTGCTGACAGGCGACCTCGACGCCGACCAGCGCCAGCGCCTGCTCGAGATCGCCGACAAGTGCCCGGTCCACCAGACGCTCGAACGCGCCAACGAGATCGTGACGGAGTTGGCCGACTGACGCGCCCCTTCATCTTGGCCGATAAACTCCTCCCGGAGGGTCGGCCTCAACACGTCCGCACGCGCGGGCCCGGGGGCTCAGGCGCGAAAATGTTCCCACCAGACCAGCAAAGGGCGGACCGGCCGGTCCGCCCTTTCCCGCTTGGCAAGGCTTGACAGATCAGCCGCGGGCGCGGCCGAGCAGTTTCCACAGCCCCGGCACGAGCAGCGCGGCCAGGGCCAGCTTGAGCGCGTCCCCGACCAGGAAGGGCGTGATGCCCCATTCCAGCGTCTGCGCCCAGCCATCCGCGAATTGGTGCAGCCAGAGCAGCCCCGGCACGTAGATCAGCGCGTTGCCGATCAGCATGGCCAGCGCCATCCAGGCGATGCTCCGGTCCCAGCCGCGCCGCGCCAAATGGCCCAGCGCGGCGGCAGCCAGCGCATAACCCACGAGGTAGCCGCCGGTGCCGCCCATCATGTAGGTCAGCCCGGCCTCCTGCCCGGCAAAGACCGAGGCGCCGAGCGCCCCGAGGGCGAGGTAGCCCAGCACCGTGATCAGCCCCAGCCGCGCCCCGTAGGCCGCGCCGATTGTCAGCACGCCGAAGGTGCCCATAGTGATCGGCACCGGGTTGCCCGGCAGAAAGACCTGCACCTTGGCCGAGGCGGCCAGCAGGGCGATGCCCAGCACGACCATGAGCGCCTGCTTGGCGCGTAGGGCGGTGCCGTCGGTCGGCCCGAAGGTGTCGAACAGAACGGTATTGTCAGCGGTTGCAGCCATGTCGCGGCTCCTTTCAGAATTCCCTCGGCAGATGGAATGCCTCACGCCCGGCAGCGACGCAACACTTTTGCCAGCGCGATCGCGCAAATCTGCAAAGCCGCTGCAAAGCCTGTCGATCAGGTTTGCAAATCAGGACAGGGGCGCAAAGGCGGTCCGGCTGGTGTAGTCCTTGCGCGGCCCGCTCACCTGCCATGTGGCCTGCCAGCGCGGCCAGCCGGCGAAATCATAGGCCACCCGGTAGTGATCCGCGCCGCAAGGATGTTCCGTGCCTGCCCCCTGCCCCGCGGGCACGAAGCGGTGAAAGGGCCGGCCATCCGCGAATAGGACCGAGACGCCCCAAGCGTCGAACCGCCAAAGATAGCGCCGCTCGGCCTGCATCGGCGCGTGCCCCGGCAGGTGCAACCGGCCACTCTCCTGGTAGATCAGGCCCGCCGCGTCGGGCGTGAAAGCCACGGTGCCCTCGGCCCGCACCACCTGGCCCGCCCGGGCATCCTCGATCTCGCGGTCGAACCGGAAGCCTTGCAGAAAATCCGCCGCGCGCAACCACTCTGCCATCCCGGCCGGCTCTCCCTTGCCCCTTGTGCGCCCCCCTTTTAAGAGGCCCGGAACCGATGCTCCAGTGATGAAGGTGTTCTGCCCATGATCCCCCGCTACGCCCGCCCCGAGATGACCCGGATCTGGGAGCCCGCCACCAAGTTCCGCATCTGGTACGAGATCGAGGCCCATGCCTGCGATGCCCAGGCCGATCTCGGCGTGATCCCCCGCGACAGTGCCGACGCGGTCTGGACGGCGCAGGACGTCGAGTTCGACGTCGCCCGCATCGACGAGATCGAGGCGGTGACCAAGCACGACGTCATCGCCTTCCTCACACACCTGGCCGAGATCATCGGCCACGAGGAGGCCCGCTTCGTCCACCAGGGCATGACCTCGTCGGATGTGCTGGACACAACGCTGAACGTGCAACTGGTGCGCGCCGCCGATCTTCTGCTGGACGGCATGGACAAGGTGCTGGCCGCGCTGCGCAAACGCGCGCATGAACACAGGGACACCGTCCGCATCGGCCGCAGCCACGGCATCCATGCCGAGCCGACGACCATGGGCCTGACCTTCGCGCGCTTCTACGCCGAGATGGACCGCGGCCGCAAACGGCTGGAGGCCGCCCGCGCCGAGATCGCCACAGGGGCCATCTCGGGCGCCGTCGGCACCTTTGCCAACATCGACCCGGCGGTCGAGGCGCATGTCTGCGCGCAGATGGGCCTGACGCCCGAACCGATCAGCACCCAGGTGATCCCGCGCGACCGCCACGCCATGTTCTTTGCCACGCTCGGGGTCATCGCAAGCTCCATCGAGAACATCGCGACCGAGATTCGCCACATGCAGCGCACCGAGGTTCTGGAGGCCGAGGAGTTCTTCTCGCAGGGCCAGAAGGGCAGTTCGGCCATGCCGCACAAGCGCAACCCGGTGCTGACCGAGAACCTGACCGGGCTGGCGCGGCTGGTGCGCATGGCCGTGACCCCGGCCATGGAAAATGTGACACTGTGGCATGAACGCGACATCTCGCACAGTTCCGTCGAGCGGGGAATCGCCCCCGACGCCACCGTGACGCTGGATTTCGCCCTGAATCGACTCGCCGGCGTGATCGACAAGCTGGTGGTCTATCCCGACACCATGCTGGCCAACCTGCACAAGTTCCGCGGGCTGGTCATGTCGCAGCGCGTGCTGCTGGCGCTGACGCAGGCCGGGGTCAGCCGCGAGGACGCCTATGCCCTGGTCCAGCGCAACGCGATGAAGGTCTGGGAGGAGGACAAGGACTTCAAGACCGAACTGCTCGCCGATCCGGACGTGACGGCGGTGCTGGGCGCCGACGAGATCGAAGAGAAATTCGACCTGAGCTATCACACCCGGCACGTCGACACGATCTTCGCGCGCGTCTTCGGCACGCCCTGAGCGGCAGGCCTGCGCCGCGCCGGCGCAGGCCCTCCACGAGAGTCAGAGCCGCCCCGTCAGGCAACCGGGGCGTGGACAACGCCGGGCTGCGGACGGTGGGTATGCCGGGGCAGCCGGGGGGCTTTCGGCTCGGCCTCGATGGCCATGACCGCGTATTTGTGCCCGTCGTCGGCGTTGACATAGGGATCGCCCAGAAGGTCCGCGCCATAGCCGAGGCGGCGCAGCGAGCGCAGCAACCACAGATTGCTGAGTGAAATCAGGGTGTGGGCGCCCTCGCGCGTAGCCATGTCGATCAGCCCGTCGACGATCATGTCCAGGCACAGGTTGCGCATCCTCATGGACTTGACCTCGGGGGTGATGACAAGGCGGGTGCATTCCCAGACCTCGGAACTGACGATGTGGTCCTTGAGAACATTCGGGGGGATCGTGCCAAGCTTGCCGGTCATGGCATCGCCGAGCATGTAGGTATGCTCGCCCCATTTCGCCGAACATGCCATGGCCCGGGCCCCGGCGACCACCCTGCCCTTGTCGAGCACGAGCGAGTAGCGCGCCTCAGGGTTGTCGTACTGGTCCATTTCCAGGTCGTCGTTGTGGGGGATGTCCCAGCCCAGCTGATCGACGAAGAACTGCTTGCGCAGGGCGAGATAGTCGAAATAGGCCGACCCGTACTTGTAGCTGTCGGACAAGCGAAACGTGATATTTTCCATGATGACTCTCCTTTCTGGAGAGTCCATTTAGCCTGCCGGTCGGCGCGCTGTTAACTGTGGATTTTAGGCACAAAACGAAATTGCGCAGGCGCACTCCATGTTAATATTATATTAATGAAAATCTGTAGTTATATAAGGCCGAACTCGCTCGCCATGGCCGCGGCCTGGGCGCTTGTCTGGGCGTTCAGTTTGGACTTGGCGTTCTTCAGGCGCTGCTTGATCGCCCCCTCGGTGACGCCCAGGTCATGGGCGACCTGCTTGAGCCGCATGCCACGCTTGACCATGCTCAGGGCCTCGATCTCGGCCGGCGTCAGGTTCGTCGGCGGCGCCTTGGCACGGTGCAGCCCATGCACATAACTCTGGAATTGCTCGATTTCCGCGTCGGTGAACTCCCGGTCCCCGCGCACGAAGGTCCCGAAGGAGCGTTGCCCCTCTCGGTTGCCGTCGTAACAGGCCACCGCCGCCCCGTAGCGCAGCCCGAAGACCTGGGCCTGTTCCAGCACGCGCATGGGGTCGGGCAGGTCAAGCGCGCTCCAGCGGGTGGCGCCGGTGTTGGAATAGATCCAGCGGATGACCGGATCGTGCAGCATGAAGCGGTTTTGCGTGTAATGTTCGACCCAGGCTCTGGGCAGGGCGTTGAGCTCTTCGAGAGGAAAGGCGAAGCCGACGCGCAGGGCGATGTAATAGCCCGCACTGGCCGGCGCCAGCACGCTGTCCGAGGGGTTTTCGCGATTCACATGATTCATGTCAGCGGGATGGATAACCGATTTCCCTGTTCTTCTTAAACCGTTAGACGTAGCATAAGGGGGCCTGCCTTTGAGCAATGTATGTCGGGTCAGCGGTTGCAGGCAACCATAAAGCGAGTTGGGGAAACGCCAAATGGCCGACAAGCAAGACATTCGGACCGTTCTGAAGAGGCTGGAGGACCAATCACCGACGGGGTTCGCGATTGCCTTCCACATCAAGTTCACGACACCCGAGTTCCTGTTCCAGACCTACCCGAAGGCCTGGATTGATCTTTACTCGGAACGCGGCTACGTCATGAGTGACCCGATCGTGCGCTGGGGGTTCTCGGAAACCGGCATCATCAGCTGGGCCGACCTCGGCGAATGGGATGACGCCGGGGTATTGGCCGAGTCTGCCCGGTTCGGAATGAACCACGGCGTCGCCATCTCCATCGAGGACGGCGGCACCCGCAGCGTGGCCGGGTTCGCCCGCAACGACCGCGCCTTCACCGACGAGGAAGCGGCGCAGCTCCAAGCCGACGTCGAGAGGCTGCACCACATGACCAGCTCGGCGGACGGCATGAGCCCCACCGTGCGCGAGGCCTTGCACGACCTCTCGGTGCAGATGACGCACCCCGGGCCTTCGGAGTGAGGCGCGGCGCGGATTAAGGGAATCGCAAGGGGCGCGACGGCAAAGTCAGCGCGACCGACCGCGTCGCCGCAACCGCCAGGGGCCCCGATGTCCGCCGCCACCGACCTCAGCCGCGCGCGCAAGGCCGCGCTCATCGTGCAATACCTGCTCAACGACGGGCAGGACCTGCCGCTGGCCGACCTGCCCGAGGACAGCCAGCTGCGCCTCTCGCGCGAGCTGGGTGCGCTGGGCCTTGTCGATCGCGCCACCATGGACAGCGTCGCCCGGGAATTCACCGAGGCGCTGGGCGACCTTGCCATGACGGTGCCCGGCAGCGTCGAGGCGGCCCTCGCCGGGCTTGACGGCAAGATCAGCCCGCAGGCTCTGCAGAAACTGCGTGACGAGGCCGCGAGCCAGGCCGGGGCCGATCCCTGGGTGCAACTGCGCGCGCTGGAGGCCGACGACCTGGTGCCGCTGCTCGAGGCCGAGAGTCCCGAGATCGGCGCGGTCCTGCTGTCGAAACTGCCCACCGCGCGCGCGGCCGAGCTTCTGGGCCGCCTGCCCGGCGAGCGCGCCCGCCGCATCGCCCACGCGGTGGCGCGCACCGCCGATATCCGCCCCGAGGCCGTGGCCCGCATTGGCGTGGCCCTGGCAAGCCAGTATTGCGGCACCGGCGCGCCCGCGTTCCACCAGACCCCGGGCCAGCGCGTGGGCGCCATCCTAAATGCGAGCACCGCCGAGACGCGCGCGCGGCTGCTCGAGGACCTTGCCACACAGGACCCGGACTTCGCCGAAACCGTGCGCCAGTCGATCTTCACCTTTGCCGACATCCCGCGCCGGCTCGCGCCGCTGGACGTGCCCGGCGTCATCCGCGACATTCCCGGTGCCGACCTGGTCAAGGCGCTCGGAACCGCCCAGGCCGCTGGCGGGGACCTGGACGCCGCCGCCGACCACATCCTGTCGAACATGTCGCAACGCATGGCCGACAGCCTGCGCGAGGAGGTCGCGGAACTCGGCAAGGTCCGCAAATCGGACGGGGAAGCGGCCCAGGCCGCCGTCGTCACCGCCATCCGCGCCGCCGCCGATTCGGGCGCGATCACCCTGATCGAGCCGGACGAGGACGATGAGGCGTGACAGCCATGCCTCGCGCCCGGGTCAGCGGGCCTCGCCCGCCGCAAGGATGGGGCCGGGGCCCACGCGCTGGACCAGGATGACGGCCCGGTCCTCGCCCGGAACCGGCGCGCGCAGGTCCAGGTCTCGGTTGCCCGACCATTCGGCCAGCACATCCCATTCGGTGACGATATTGCCGTAGGTCAGCCGACGGCCCGCGTTCTCGCCCCGGTGGATCTCCACGACCTCGCGCGGGGTGTAGCGCACGAGGTGGACGCGCGCGGGGCCAATGCCGGCGCCGTCATGGCGCAGGGCGACGCGCAATTCGTTGCCGCTGCGCTCCAGCTGCAGCGTGATTCCGTGATCCGTCCCGGCATGGGCGCGGATAGCATCGGCCACCTCCATCGCCTGGGCGCCGACAACGTGGGTCTCGCCGGCGATCACCATCTGCGGGGTATAAACCGTGGTCTGGTTGGCGGCATAGGCATAGGCCTTTTGCCGCTGCGTATGCGCCGGGTCGGCAAAAATGTCCTTCCAGCCGATGTAGTCCCAGTAATCGACGTGCAGCGCGAGGGCGATCACATCCTCCCGCTCGGCCAGGTCCAGCAGCATCGCGTCGGCCGGCGGGCAACTCGAACACCCCTGCGAAGTGAACAGCTCCACCACCACCGGCACTGGGTCGGCCCGCAGCGCCGGTGCCGCCATGGCCAGGACCGGGAGGAACGTGAGCAGTGTCAGAATTCGTCGCATGATGGAGTCCCGCTGTTGAATACCACAGCTAGCTCACCGCGCGCGCAACCGCCAATCAAGCGTTTGCGAGCCTCTGTCACATCGACAGCCCAGTGCAGGATAACGTAGACTGCCTGCAGCGAAGTCGGTTTCACCCTTGGCAAACGGCTGCATACAATAGTATACACGGCAGCGAATCCGACCCCGGACCCAACGCGCCCGTCGCCCACCCGCAAAGGAGGCCCCATGCCCATCACTGTCGGCCACGATTCGACCCGGACCCGCAAGACGCTGACCGCCGGCGACCAGTCCGTCGCCTATTATTCGATCCCCGCCGCCGAGGCCGCCGGCCTGGGCGATTTCTCCAAGCTGCCGGTCGCGCTCAAGGTGGTGCTGGAGAACATGCTGCGCTTTGAGGACGGCAAGACCGTCACCGTCGACGACATCAAGGCCTTCAGCGACTGGGCCAGCCAAGGCGGCCGCAACCCGCGCGAGATCGCCTATCGCCCGGCCCGCGTGCTGATGCAGGACTTCACCGGCGTGCCGGCGGTGGTGGACCTGGCGGCAATGCGCGACGGCATCAAGGCGCTGGGCGGTGACGCGCAGAAGATCAACCCGCTCAACCCGGTCGACCTGGTCATCGACCACAGCGTGATGATCGACGAGTTCGGCAACCCCCGCGCCTTTCAGATGAACGTGGATCGCGAGTACGAACGCAACATGGAACGCTACCAGTTCCTCAAGTGGGGCCAGAACGCCTTTGACAACTTCCGCGTCGTGCCGCCGGGCACGGGCATCTGCCACCAGGTCAATCTGGAATACCTGGGCCAGACCGTCTGGACCGACACCGACCAGCACGGCGCAGAGGTCGCCTACCCGGATACGCTGGTGGGCACCGACAGCCACACCACCATGATCAACGGCCTCGGCGTGCTCGGCTGGGGCGTCGGCGGCATCGAGGCCGAGGCCGCCATGCTGGGCCAGCCGATCTCCATGCTGATCCCCGAGGTCGTGGGCTTCAAGCTGACCGGCGCCATGGTCGAGGGCACGACGGCAACCGACTTGGTGCTGCGGGTCACGCAGATGCTGCGCGAGAAGGGCGTGGTCGGCAAGTTCGTGGAATTCTACGGCGACGGCCTCGATCACCTGCCGCTGGCCGATCGCGCGACGCTGGGCAACATGAGCCCGGAATTCGGTGCCACCTGCGCCTTTTTCCCGGTCGACGCCGAAACCCTGCGCTATCTGGAACAGACCGGGCGCGACAAGAGCCGCATCGCGCTGGTCGAGGCCTATGCCAAGGAGCAGGGCCTGTGGCGCGAACCGGGGGCCGAGCCGGTCTTCACCGACACGCTCGAACTGGACATGGGCACCATCGTGCCGGCCATTTCCGGGCCCAAGCGCCCGCAGGACCATACGCCGCTGGACGAGGCCGCCGAGGCCTTTTTCAAGGTCGTGGCCGAATACCGCGGCGCCGACGTCAGCGACAACGGCACCGGCATGGCCGACGAGGGACCGGCCCCCGACCCGGTGGTCGACCCCCGAAAGACGCAAGAGGTCAAGGGCGAGGACTACGCGCTGCGCGACGGGTCGGTCGTGATCGCCTCGATCACGTCCTGCACCAATACCTCGAACCCCTACGTGATGATCGGCGCCGGGCTGGTCGCGCGCAAGGCGCGCGAACTTGGGTTGGACCGCAAGCCCTGGGTCAAGACCTCGCTGGCGCCGGGCAGTCAGGTGGTGTCGCACTACCTCGAGGCGGCCGGCCTGCAGGACGACCTCGACGCCATCGGCTTCAACCTGGTGGGCTACGGCTGCACCACCTGCATCGGCAATTCCGGCCCGATCCAGCAGGAGCTGTCCGAAGCCATCGCCGAGGGCGACCTGGTGGCGGCCTCGGTGTTGTCGGGCAACCGCAACTTCGAGGGCCGGATCAGCCCCGACGTGCGCGCCAACTACTTGGCCAGTCCGCCGCTGGTGGTGGCCTATGCCCTGGCCGGGGACATGAACATCAACATCGCCACCGACCCGATCGCCCAGACGCCCGAGGGCCGCGATGTCTACCTCAAGGACATCTGGCCGACCCAGGCCGAGATCGCCGCGCTGGTCGAAAAGACCGTCACCCGCGCGGCCTTCCAGTCCAAGTATGCCGATGTCTTCAAGGGCGACGAGAAGTGGCAGGAGGTCGAGGTCACCGATTCCGAGACCTACGATTGGCCCGCGGCCTCGACCTACATCCAGAATCCGCCCTATTTCCGGGGCATGTCGAAACAGCCGGGCAAGATCACCAACCTGGAGGGCGCGCGCGTTCTCGCCATTCTGGGCGACATGATCACCACCGACCACATCAGCCCCGCAGGGTCGTTCAAGCCCGACACGCCCGCGGGGCAATACCTGACCGAGCGGCAGGTGCCGGTGCGCGAGTTCAACTCCTACGGCAGCCGCCGCGGCAATCACGAAGTCATGATGCGCGGCACCTTCGCCAACATCCGCATCCGCAACGAGATGCTCGACGGGGTCGAGGGCGGCTACACCAAGGCCCCGGACGGGACCCAGACCTCGATCTTCGACGCCGCCATGGCCTATCAGGACCAGGGCACGCCGCTGGTCGTTTTCGGGGGCGAACAATACGGAGCCGGGTCCAGCCGCGACTGGGCCGCCAAAGGCACCAACCTGCTGGGCGTCAAGGCCGTGATCGCCGAAAGCTTCGAGCGCATCCACCGCTCGAACCTGGTGGGCATGGGCGTGATCCCCTTCGAGTTCACCGGTGGCGACACCCGCAATAGCCTGGGCCTGACAGGGGATGAAAGCGTCTCGATCAAGGGGCTGGACAGCATCCAGCCTCTGCAGGAGGTGCCTTGCGAGATCACCATGGCCGACGGCACGGTCAAGGAGATCACGCTCAAGTGCCGGATCGATACCGCCATCGAGATCGAATACGTCGAACACGGCGGCGTGCTCCACTACGTGCTGCGCAACCTCGCGCAAGAGGCCGCCTGACGGGTTTCCCGCACCGGACCGCTATCAAGATGTCGCGCCCCCACCGGGGGCGCGGCTTTTTTGTCAGGGGCCTCCGGCGGCGGTATTTCTGACCCAAAGAAGCGGACTCGGGCCGCGTAGTGGGCCAGCAGGGCCCGGATCTCGGCCAGCTTGTCGGCCAGGAGGGCGGCATCGCCGCGCACCTCGAGGGTCAGCCACACCACCGGTTGGGTGTTGGACTGGCGCAGGTTCACGCGCCAGGTGCCCATGTCATAACTGATGCCATCGAACCGGTCCTCGGCGCAGGTCTGCGGGCCGTAGGCGGCGATCGCGGCGTCGACATCACCGATGCCGACGTTGACCTGGCCCGATCAGGGGTCGTCGCGGCGCAACGCGGCCAGCATCCGCGACACGCCCCTTTCCCTGCGCGGCATCATTCGGCGCGCGCCTCCGAGATCGCCGGGCGCAGGCGGGTTTCTATGGAGCGCCGGGTCACGGGGCCGGCCACACGCGTCAGGATGGTGCCGTCGCCATCGACGAGGAAGGTTTCGGGCACGCCGTAGACGCCCCAGTCCAGCGCCATGGCGCCGTCGGGATCTGTGCCCAACGCGGCATAGGGGTCGCCCAGTTCCCGCAGGAAGGCCAGCGCGTTCGTGTTCTTGTCCTTGTAGTTGACACCGTAGACGGGCAATCCGTCGTCGGCCAGCGCCGTCAGGTTGGGGTGCTCGACCCGGCAGGGCGCGCACCAGCTGGCCCAGAAATTGACCAGCTTGAGCTCGCCGTCGCGCAGCATGGCATCGGTCAGGACGATCTTGTCACCCAGGGGGGCGACCTCGGTCACCGGGGCGGGTTGCCCGGCCAGCGCGGTGGGCAGTTCGTCGGTGTCGCCGCTCAGCATTGTATAGGCGAAAAGCCCCGCGATCGCGGCGAAAACCACCGGGGGGATGACCATCAGCGGTTTAGCCATCGCGCCCCGCTTTCTGCCGCTCGACCGTCTCCAGCCAGGTGCGGGCCCGGCGGGCCGCGCGCACGGATATCCAGACCAATCCCAGCACAAGCAGGATCGACACCGCGTAGGCCGACAGAACCTCAACCGCGTATTTGCCCAAGTCGGGGATCATCCGGTCATCCTTGCCTGCAGGGCGCGGGCGCGGCGCAACCGGATCTCCGTCTGGGTGCGCAGGATCACCAGCCCGACGGACAGCAGCACGAAACCGGCGATGCAGACAAGCGCCGGATACCAGAAGACATCGGCGACGTTCTCCTCGGCGTCCAGCGACAGCGAGGCGCCCTGGTGCAGCCCCTGGTTCCAGAAGTTCACGGCATAGCGCGACAGCAGCGCGAAGACCGACCCGACAAGGCAGAGCACGCTGGTCAGGTCGGCGGCGGTGTCGTCATCCTCGATCGCGGTCCAGAGCGCCATGTAACCGAGGTAGAACAGGAACAGGATCAGAAACGAGGTCAGCCGCGGGTCCCAGGCCCACCACGTGCCCCACATGGGCTGGCCCCAGACCGCGCCGGTGAACAACGCGATCAGCGTCATCACGATGCCGATGGGCGCGGCGGCCTTGGCGGCAAGCGCGCTGACATGATGGCGGCGGATCAGCCAGATCAGCGAGGTGACAAGCATCATCACCCAGATATTGATCGCCATCATCGCCGCCGGCACGTGCAGGTAGAAGATCTTGACCGTGCTGCCCTGGCGATAGTCGTCGGGCGTGAAGAAGAACCCCCAGACGAGCCCGATCGTCAGGGTCACGGCAGCCCCCCCCATCACCCACGGCAGGACCGGGGTGGTGGTGGCGATAAATTTCTTGGGGTTGGCATATTCCCAGACCGACATGTTTGTTATCTACCCTCTCGCGCGCGGCGGCTCAATGTCTCTTCACCGCAGATTGACCCGCAGCGCCGCCGCCGTGGCGAAGGGCAGAAGCGCAACTGTGCCCAGCGTGATGCCGCCCTGCAGGACAAGCGCCGTCGCGGCCGAAGCCCCGTCGGCCCCGCGGCGCACGGCCTCGGCCCCGAAGATCAGCGTCGGAATGTAGAGCGGCAGCACCAGCAGCGACATCAGCAGCCCGCCGCGGCGCAGCCCCACCGTCAGCGCCGCGCCGAAGGTGCCGATCATCGACAGCGCCGGGGTGCCGACCGCCAGCGAGACCAGCAGGAAGGCATAGGCGGCCGGGTCCAGGTTCAGCAGGAAGCCCAGCGCAGGCGCGGCCAGCGTGAGCGGCAAACCGGTGGTGATCCAGTGGGCCAGCCCCTTGACCAGCGCCACCGCCTCCAGCGGCAGCGGCGAAGTCGCCAACAACGGCAGCGCGCCGTCCTCGAAGTCCAGCGCGAAGATGCGGTCGAGCGACAGCAGCGCCGACAGCAGCGCCGCCACCCAGAGGATGCCGGGCGCGATGCGCGCCAGCACCTCGGCCTGTGGGCCGACACCGAAGGGCACCAGCACCACGACGATCAAGAAAAACGCCAGGCCGAGGCCGAAGCCACCGCCCGCGCGCACCGCCAGCGCGAGGTCGCGTTTGAGAAGGGCGATCACCGGCCGCCCCCGATCCGGCGCCCGCGCCGAACCGGGGGCGGCCCGGCTGCGGTTCGCCGCGCGCGCCGGATCGACGCCGCGCCCCTCACAGGAAGGCCTCGTCGCTGCCGCCACCCGCGTCGGGGGCGGCGACATAGGGGCTCAGGTCCAGCGTCGGCGCCTCCAGCCCGAGGTCGATATGGGTGGCGATCACCGCGATCCCGCCCTGCCCCAGATGCCTGTCGCGCAGCCAGTCCGCGAACATCTTCACCGCGGCGCCATCAAGCGACACGGTGGGTTCGTCCAGAAAAAGCACGCTGCGCCCGATCACACCCAGCCGGGCCAGCCCGAGGCGGCGTTTCTGCCCGGCGCTGAGCGTGCCTGCTGGCCGGCTGCGCAGGGCGGCGAGGTCGAAATCAGCCAGCACGCCCTCGTCCAGCGCGCCGCCATGGACCGCGGCCCAGAAGGCCAGGTTCTCGGTCACGCTCAGCTGCGCCTTGATGCCGTCGGCATGGCTGGCGTAGGCGCTGCTGTCCTCGGGCAGGGTGATGTCACCGGACATGGCCGGCTGCAGACCGGCCAGGGTGCGCAGCAGCGTCGTCTTGCCCACCCCGTTGGGGCCACGTAGGACCAGTGCCTCGCCCGGGGCGCAGTCGAAGCTGACCGCTTCCAGCACGGGGCGGCCCCCGCGGGCCACGCCCAGGTTTTCAACGTGCAGACTCATCGCGGCACCGATAGCGCACCGCTCAGACGGGCAACAGGGCCAAACCGACGCGGCGCCCCTCGGCCAGCAGGACATTGTAGGTCCGGCAGGCGGCCGGCGAGGCGCTGAATTCCACGCCGATGCCCGCTTCTTCCAACCGGGTCCGCATGCCGCGCGGCAGGTGCGCGATCTCGGCCCCGGTCCCGACAAGCAGGACGTCGATCACCGGGGCCAGGTCGAGCAGCGGATCGACCGCGTCGAGGCCTGCCCAGGCCGCGACCCCCCGCGGCGAGACGAGGACCGCGCCCTGATGCACCTCGCCGCCGATGCGGAAAAACCCGGGGCCGTAGCCGTCAACCGGCTGCGCCTCGTCGAAAACAACTTCGTTCATGCGCATGTTTTACCCCCAGATCGGCAGTCCCATGATCCCGGCCGCCCCGATCAGCAGGTAGGCCGTGCCCCGGTATAGGCCAGCCCGGCCGGGATTGAAAAGCCGTCGGCCAAGATAGGCGCCCAGCGCGTATATGGGCAGCAGAACAAGACCCAGCAGCACGGTCTCGCGGGTGATGACGCCCTGCAGGGCCATGATCGGAAGCAGGGCCAGCGTCGACAGCGACAGCACGACGATGGCATTGGCCCGCGTCCGCGCGGCGGCATCCGGCCCGCCCAGCTGGAACAGCACCAGGACGGGTCCGTTCAGGCCCACCGATCCGCCCAGAAACCCCACGCCCGCGCCCACGCCCAGCCAAGCGGGCAGGCCCGGGCTCTGGCGATAGCGCCAGCCCGACAGCAGCGCGGCCAGCGTGCCCAGCACCACGGCCGAGACCGCCCAGCGCAGGGCCGTGGGGTCCGTGGTGCGCAGCACCCAGACCCCGACGGGTTCCAGCGCCACGGCGGCAGCCAGCATGGTCAGTGCCGCGCGCTTGTCCGCCTGCGGCCAGGCCTGCGGGACGACCGTAGCCATGGCGCCCAGCCCGGCCAGCGCGAACCCGGCGACGGCGACGACCGGGTCCACCACCAGCAGGGCGACGGGCATGAAGATCAGCGCCGCCCCGAAGCCGGTAAATCCGTAGACAAGCCCGGCGATCAGGGCGGTTCCCATGAGACAGGGATCGATCACCGCGGTGCCCGCCCGGCCCGCGCGGGGCCATCAGGCGTCGACATTGCCGAACTGGTTGGCCACCTGCCCGGGGTCCTTCTTCGACCAGTCGCGCTTGACGCCCAGCACCAGAAGCACCGTCGAGGCCACGAAGACCGAGGAATAGGTCCCCACGATCACGCCCCAGATCATCGCGAAGACGAATCCGCGGATCACGTCGCCGCCAAGCACGTAGAGCGAGATCAGTGCGAGTAGCGTGGTCAGCGAGGTCATGAAGGTTCGGCTCAGCGTCTCGTTGATCGAGATGTTGAGAACGTCCTTGAGGTCGCGCTTCTTGTACTTGCGCAGGTTCTCGCGGACCCGGTCGAAGACGACCACCGTGTCGTTGAGCGAATAGCCCACGATGGTCAGCAGTGCCGCGATGATGGCCAGGTCGAACTTGATCTGGAACTCGGAAAAGATGCCCAGGGTCAGCACCACGTCATGCACCAGCGCGGCCACCGCGCCGAGGGCGAACTGCCACTCGAAGCGCATCCATATGTAGACAAGCACCGCGGCAATTGCCAGCAGCACGGCGATGGCCGCCGTCTGGATCAACTCGCCCGAAACGGTGGGCCCCACGGATTCCACCGACGGGAAGCTGACCTGAGGATCAATCTCCTGCAGGGCGCCCTGCACGGTGCTGATCGTCTCGTTGGTGACACTCTCCTCGCCCTCCTGGGCCTGGATCGAGACGGTCTTGACGTTCTGATCCGGCCCGAAGGTGGGATCGAACACCTCGGTGATGGTGACATCGCCGAGGCCCAGCGGTTCCAGCGCGTCGCGATACTCGGCCACTGACACGGCCTGCGGGCTGTCGGTGCGGATCGTCGTGCCGCCCTTGAAGTCGATGCCGTAGTTCAACCCCTGCAACAGGAAGCTGACGACGGCCACGACCACCAGCACCGAGGACAGCCCCAGCCAGAGCCGCGCGCGGCCGAAGAAATCCCAGGCCGTGCCTTCCTTGACCAGCCGCAGGTACTTGCCCGCAAAGAGCTGTTTCGGGCGCTTGCGCTCGAAACACATCACGATCAGCAGGCGCGTCAGGAAGATCGCCGTGAAGACCGAGGTCAGGATGCCCAGCCCCAGCGTGACGGCAAAGCCGCGCACCGGCCCCGCCCCCATGAAGAACAGGATGCAGGCGGTGATGAAGGTGGTGATATTGGCGTCCACGATGGCCGAGAGCGCCTTTTCGTAGCCCAGCTCGATCGCCCGCGCCGACCCCTTGGCCGATTTGCGTTCTTCTCGGATGCGCTCGAAGACCAGCACGTTGGCGTCCACGGCCATGCCGATGGTCAGCACGATCCCGGCAATGCCCGGCAGGGTCAGCGTCGCGCCCAGCACGCTAAGCGCGCCGAAGACCAGCACCAGGTTCACGATCAGCGCGACATTGGCGAAGACCCCGAACAGCCCGTAGCTGAGCACCATGTAGATCAGCACCGCGATGAAGGCGACGATGCAGGCGATCGTGCCCGCCTCGATGCTGTCCTGGCCCAGCTCCGGCCCGATGGTGCGTTCTTCGAGGAAGGTCAGCTCGGCCGGCAGGGCGCCGGCGCGCAGTAGCACGGCCAGTTCCGTGGTCTCTTCGACGCTGAACTGTCCGGTGATGATGCCCGACCCGCCGGGAATATGGCTCTGGATCACCGGGGCGCTGACCACCTCGTCGTCCAGCACGATGGCGAAGGGCGAGCCGATGTTGTCTGCGGTGTAATCGCCGAAGGCGCGCGCGCCCGAGGTGTCGAACCGGAAATTCACCGCGGGGCTGTTGTTCTCGTCCATCGTCGGCTGGGCATTGACCAACGACTCGCCCGAGACGACGGGCGTGCGTTCGACGATGTAGAAGACGCCCTCCTGATCCAGCGAGGGCAACAGGATGTTGCCCGCCCCGGGGCTGGCCTCGGCGTTGGCCGTCCGGCTGACCACCGGGTGGAAGGTCAGCCGCGCGGTGGTGCCGATGATGTCCTTGACCTCCTGCGCGCTGCCCACGCCGGGGACCTGCACGAGGATGCGGGTCGCGCCCTGGCGCTGGATGTTGGGCTCGCGGGTGCCGACCTCGTCGATCCGGCGGCGGATAATCTCCAGCGCCTGGCGCACGGTGCGGTCGTCGCTGGCGGCCTTCTCGGCCTCGGACAGCTGCACCACGATCACCCCGTCGCGGGCCTGAACATCCAGGTCGGTTGCCGTGGCCCCGGTCAGCGACTGAACCGGCTCGGCCAGCCCGCGCACCAGTTCCAGCGCCCGCGGCATGGCCTCGGGGTTCGAGATGCGCACGTGCAACTGCCCCGGCGGCGCGTCCTCGACACGGGTGACGAAACCGAGGGTCTCGCGCTCGGCGGCGAGCACGTCGCGCACCTCGGGCCACAGCGCGTTGATGCGACGCTCGTAGACGTCGGCGACATTGACGTCGGCCAGCAGATGCGCCCCGCCGCGCAGGTCGAGCCCGAGGTTCACCAGCCCGTCGGGCAGGAACCCGGGCCACTGCGCGGCCTGCTGGCGCAGTTCCTCGTCGCTGATGCCCTCGGCGATGACCGACTCGGCATCGTTGGACTGCTCGACCCGGCTGTAGAAGGCATTGGGCAGCGCCAGCATCACCCCGGCCAGCACCATCAGCCAGATGGCGACGCGTTTCCAAAGATCGATCTGCAACATAGGCCTGTGTCCCTGCCGGGCCGCGACCGACCCCCTTTTGAACGTGAAAACGGGGCCGCGCTGGCCCCGGCTGTCAGCCCTCGGCGGGCTCGGTCTTGCTCAGGACCTGCGAGATGGTCGACTGCACCACCCGCACCTTGACGCCCTGGGCCAGTTCGACCTCGAGCTCGTTGTCGTCCTTGACCTTGGTGACCTTGCCGATCAGCCCGCCCTGGGTGACGACCTGGTCGCCGCGGCGCAGCGCCTTGACCATGGCCTGGTGATCCTTGAGCTTCTTCTGCTGCGGCCGGATCAGCAGGAAATACATGATCGCGAAAATCAGCAGCAGTGGCACGAACTGGGCGAGCGCTTCCATCGGGTGTCCTCTCGTTGCATGGCCCGGCGGGCCGGTCGTCTGGGTAGAACGCGCCGGGTGACTGTGCAACGCCCCCGCGCAAGCTTGCATGGGGATATGGGGCAAACGGCCGCCGGGTGCAATGCGTGTGGGTTTCTCGAGCCGGATTTCGCGGTCTCGCGGCCCCGGCCGCCCTTTCCCGCCACCGCGGAATGGGGCATACCGAGCGCGCCATCCAACCGAAGGACCAGACCGATGCACGATATTCGCGCGATCCGAAACACCCCCGATGCCTTCGACGCGGCCCTGGCGCGTCGCGGGGTGGCGCCGGTCTCCGCGCAGATCCTGGCCATCGACGAGGCCCGCCGCGCGAAAATCCGGGCCGCCGAGACCGCCCAGGCCGAGGCCAACGCTGCCGCCAAGGCCATAGGCGCGGCCAAGGCCGCCGGCAATGACGCCGAATTCGCGCGGCTGCGCGCCGAGGTCTCAAATAAAAAGGCCGATATCGCCCGCCTACAGGACGAGGCCAAGGCCGAGGACGCCCAGCTGACCGACCTGCTGATGCGCCTGCCCAACCTGCCGGCCGCAGACATTCCCGACGGCGCCGACGAGGAGGACAACGTCGAGATCAAGCGCTGGGGCAGTCCGCGTGCTTTCGATTTCACCCCGCTGGAGCACTATCAGATCGCCGCCGCCCGGCCCGGCATGGACTTCGAGACCGCCGCCAAGCTTTCGGGCAGCCGCTTTGTGGTGCTGTCGGGTGCCATGGCTCGGCTGCACCGCGCGCTGGCCCAGTTCATGCTGGACTTTCACGTGGAAAACCATGGCCTTGCCGAAACCCTCACCCCTGTGCTGGTGCGCGACGAGATGATGTATGGCACCGGGCAACTGCCCAAGTTCGGCGACGACAGCTATCGCACCACCGACGGCTGGTGGCTGATCCCCACCGCCGAGGTGACGCTGACCAACCTCGTCAATGGCGAAACCGTCAACGCCGACAGCCTGCCGCGCCGGCATGTCGCCCATTCCCAGTGCTTCCGCTCCGAGGCGGGCAGCGCCGGGCGCGACACCACCGGCATGCTGCGCCAGCACCAGTTCGAGAAGGTCGAGATGGTCTCGATCACCCACCCCGACGAGAGCGAGGCCGAACACCGGCGCATGACCGCCTGCGCCGAGGCCATCCTCGAGGCGCTCAACCTGCCCTACCGCACGGTCGTCCTGTGCACCGGCGACATGGGCGCGGGCGCGCGGCGCACCCACGACATCGAGGTCTGGCTGCCCGGGCAGAACACCTACCGCGAGATCAGCTCGGTCTCGACCTGCGGCGATTACCAGGCGCGGCGCATGAACGCCCGGTTCAAGCCAGCCGATGGCGGCAAGCCACAGTTCCTGCACACGCTCAACGGGTCCGGCCTGGCCGTGGGCCGGACGCTGATCGCGGTGCTGGAAAACGGCCAGCAGGCCGACGGCGCGGTCACCCTGCCCGAGGCCCTGCACCCCTACCTGCGCGGCAAGACGGGCGTCGCGGCGGATGGCACCCTTGTCTAGGCGCGCCGGCCGCCGAGGACGCCCCACCTGAGTACAGGACACCCCGCGCATGACACAGCCCCGCGCCCTGCTGACCGCCCTTTTCACCCTGACCTTCGTGCTGTCGCCGCTGGTGACAGCCCCCTTCTCGGGCTTTCGCGAAGACCAACTGCCGATCCCCCAGATCGACCCGCCGGTGCAGCCCGCGGGCTACGCCTTCGCCATCTGGGGGCTGATCTACGGCTGGCTGGTGGTCTCGGCGGGCGTCGGCCTCTGGGCCCGGGCAGAGGACCCCGCCTGGGACCGAATGCGCGCGCCGCTGCTGGCCAGCCTGGCCCTCGGCACGCCGTGGCTGTGGGTCGCGAACATCAGTCCCGTCTGGGCCACCGGTCTTATCTTCGCCATGGCCGGCACGGCGCTGTTGGCCGTCCGGCGCAGCCCACCCCACGACCGCTGGCTGGCGCATGCTCCGGTCGCCGTCTACGCCGGCTGGCTGACGGCGGCCGCCTTCGTCTCGCTAGGGTCGACGGCGGCCGGCTACGGCGTGCTGTCCGGGGCGCTTGGCTGGGCCTGGCTGGGCCTGGCCGGGGCGACGCTGACCGCGCTGGCGATGCTCCTGGCCCTGCGCCGGCGGCTGGAATACGCGCTGACCCTGGCCTGGGCGCTCACCGGCATCATCGTCGCCAATGGCAGCGATCCGCTCTCCGTCAGCCTCGGCGCGGCGCTGGCCATCGCACTCCTTGCCGGGGTCGGCGCACTGGCCCCGCGGGCGTCTTCTGGCTGAAAATATCCACGATACCACCGGCGCGTCTTGCACATCCGCCGGGGGCGGCGCGTCGCCTCTCCACTCGGCCGAATGAAAGCGCGCGGAAGCGCCCCGCGGGGTCACGCTAACCGTCGGCGGGGCCTTTGCCCAGATGCTTGCGCAGGCGCGACGGGGTGGACTTCCTGCGGTTCTTGTAGGGGTTCTTGTCGCCCTGCCCGCGCAGGCTCAGCCGGATCGGCGTGCCGGGCATGTCGAAATCCGCGCGCAGCCCGTTGACAAGGTAGCGCGTGTAGCCCTCGGACAGTTTCTCGGGGTTGGAACACATCACGACGAAGGCCGGCGGCCGCGTCTTGACCTGGGTCATGTAGCGCAGCTTGATGCGCCGCCCGCCCGGCGCGGGGGGCGGATGCGCCTCGACCATGCCGCTCAGCCAGCGGTTCAACTGCGCTGTCGTCACCCGCCGGTTCCAGATGTCATGCGCCCGCAGCACGGCGGCCTGCAGCCGGTCCAGCCCGCGCCCCGTCTTCGCCGAGACGGTGACGAGCGGCGCGCCGCGCAACTGCGGCAGCAACCGGTCGAAGGCCTCCTTCAGGCCCGTCAGCTTGGCCTGCTTGTCCGCCTCGATGTCCCACTTGTTGACGGCAACGACCACGGCGCGGCCCTCGCGCTCGGCCAGGTCGGCGATGCGCAGGTCCTGCTGCTCGAAGGGGATGGCAGCATCCAGCAACACGACGACCACCTCGGCGAACTTGACCGCGCGCAGCCCGTCCGAGACCGACAGCTTCTCGACCTTGTCCTGCACCCGCGCCTTCTTGCGCATCCCGGCGGTGTCGAACAGGCGCACCGGGGTGCCGGCCCACGCCATCCTCAGCGAGATCGCATCGCGGGTGATCCCCGCCTCGGGGCCGGTCAGCAGGCGCTCCTCGCCGAGGATCCGGTTGATCAGAGTGGACTTGCCCGCGTTGGGCCGGCCCACAACCGCCACCTGCAGCGGCCGCGCGTCGGTCGGTTGATGCCGGTCCGGGTCCGCCTCGGCCTCGGGGTCGTCGATCGCCACGTCCGTGGCGGGCGCATCGCGGGCGGCGCGCGCGGCATATCCGTCGGCCAGCGGCGTGAGGACCTCCAACAACTCGCCCAGCCCTTCGCCGTGTTCCGCCGACAGGCGCAGCGGCTCGTCCAGGCCCAGGGCATAGCCCTCAAGCACACCGGCGTCCGCCGCGCGGCCCTCGCCCTTGTTGGCGGCCAGGATCACATGCGCCGACGTGCGCCGCAGGATGTCGGCAAAGACTTCATCGGTGGGCGTCACCCCGGCCCGGGCGTCATACAGGAACAGGCAGACATCGGCCATCTCGACCGCACGCTCGGTCAGCCGCCGCATCCGGCCGGGCAGGCTGTCGTCGGTGGCCTCCTCCAGCCCTGCGGTGTCGATCACGGTAAAGCGCAGGTCGCCCAACCGCGCCTCGCCTTCGCGCAGGTCCCGGGTGACACCTGGCTGGTCGTCGACCAGCGCAAGGCGCTTGCCGACCAGCCGGTTGAAGAGCGTGGACTTGCCCACGTTGGGCCGGCCCACGATGGCGAGAGTGAAGCTCATGACGCATGCCCCATCGGATCAGAGGCGCCCGATACACCCTTTGCGGCTCAACGGAAAGCCAGCAATTGCCCCCGCTTGGTCACCACATAGAGCGTGCCGCCTGCCACGACCGGGTTCGAGGTCGCCCCGCCGGGCACCGCCAGGGTGCCGATCAGCGCGCCATCCACGGGGTCGACCTGCCTGATCTGCCCGTCGGACGAGGCCACGATCAGCCGCCCGCCCGCCAGCACCGGGCCGTAATGTTCGTGCCGCGTGCTCTGGCGGCGTTCGCGGCTCTCGACGAAGCCGGGCAGTTCCACCCGCCAGACGGGGCTGCCGTCGGCCGTGTCCAGCCGCAGCAACTCGCCCAGGTCATTGACCAGAAAGATCGATCCGCCCGCGGGCCAGACCGGGCCGACCGCGCCCTCGCCGACATTCCAGATCGGCTCGCCATCGGCCAGCCGCAGCGCCGCCAGGCGGCCCGAGACATTGCCGACATAGACGCGGTCGCCGTCGATGACCGGATCGCCGGCGAGGTCCGCGACTGACGCGGCCGCCCGCCCCGGCCGCTGGCCGGTCACGAAAGAGGTCCAGCGCCGCAGCCCGCCGCGCGGGAAGGCGCCCAGCACTTCGCCTGTGGGCAGGGGAACAACGGCGAGGTCCTGTGTCACCGCGGCCCCCGGGCCGCCGGCGAAATTCGCGGTCGAGGGCGTGCCGGCCAGCGTCCAGCGGACGCGGCCGGTCTCCAGCTCGACCGCCCAGGCGCGGCCGTCGCGCGCGACGACATAGGCCAGCCCGTCGCGGATGGTCGGCGCCGAGGTCCCCGGCGCGTCGAGGTCTTGGGTCCAGCGCTCCGCGCCGGTCTCCGGGTCCAGCGCCACCAGCTCGCCGAAGCCGGTGGTCACCACCAGCGTCTCGCCATCGGTGGCCAGCCCGCCGCCCGAGGCCTCGGAGCGGCGGTCCGAAGCGGGGGCGAGCGCGCGCGCCCAGAGCCTGTCGCCTGCCGTCGAGGTGGCGACGACCTGCGTGCGCGCGTCCAGCGTGAAGATGCGCCCCCCGGCCACGACGGGGTCGGCGGTGATGCGGTGGCGGCGGCTGTCGCCCGCGCCGATGTCGGCGGCAAAGCTCTGTGTCAGGCTCCGGCCCAACGCCGGGTGGGTGATCTCGTGCGTGGGGGTGCCGTTGCGATGGGTCCAGGCCGCGTTCTCGACCGGCCCGGGCAGGGAAATCGGGCGCGCCTGGTTGGCAAAGGGCGCCGCGGCCTGCGTCGGGCGGTCGATGTCGGTGCGGATGTCCAGCCGCTCGCCGGGCAGGATTTCCTCCTGTTCGCCGCAGGCGGCCAGGGTGCCAAGGGCGATCAGCCCCGCCAGAAAGTGATTCACAGTCACGCGTTCCCCCTGTCCCGGCCGCGGGCCCCTTCGCGCGGCCCGATCCGGCCCGCGCCAATCACCAGGCGGGGTCCGGGCCGCATGGTCATTCTCCGCCGGGCAGCGCCAGATCCTCGATCTCGCCGCCCAGCGCCACAATCATCTGCAGCGCCCGTTCGCGCAAGCCCCGCGTTGCCTCGGCGTCCACGGCGATGGCGCGAAACTGCTCGACGGCGGCGTCGGTCTCGCCCTCGTCGACCGCGATCAGCGCCAGTTGCTCCTGCGCGATCATGCGGAAGGGCGCGCCGGGCCGTGACAGCCCGGCAAGCGTGGCGCGGCGGGTCTCGGCATCGCGGACCCCGGCCCCGACCATGGCCCCCTTGAGCGCGGCGAGATCACGGTAGATCGCGGGCACGGCCTCGTCGGTGGCCACGGCCTCGAGCGCGGTCACCGCGCCCTCGGTGTCTCCGGCCTGTTGCAGTTCGGCCGCCGCCAGCATGTTGGACACCGCGACCGAGGCCCCCTCGGGATCAAGCCCCGTCAGTGCCTCGGCGCGGGCCGCGGGCTCGTCGCGGCGGATGGCGGCCAGCATGGCGTCGCCCCGGGCCTGCGCCTCGGCGCGGGCCTCGGCCTTGCGCCACTCGTTGAAGGCGGTGCCGCCGACCAGCACCAGCACCACCGCAACGGCGATCCAGCCATAACGGCGCAGATACTGGAAAAGCTGGTCGCGCCGGACCTCCTCGGTGACCTCGGTGATGAAACTGTCGCTGTCGCTCATGCCTGCCCCATGTGCCGCGCGGCGTGGCGCGGACGTGCCCGTTTCGCCTCTCATATCCCGAAGCCCGCCGCGGAGACAAGGGCGCCAGCCCCGCGATCACCGCTACAGTCCATTTCGCAGGTGCAGAAGACGCCTTGCGGCACGGGCGTAATTTTTCTAAACTAAACTGGTCGGTTCAGATGCTGGCCGCGTAGAAGGACACAGTGGCCGGGTTCAATGGCCGCTCGACCAGAGGAAAGACCCTTTCATGCGCCTGATGCCGATCCTCACCGCCGCGCTGGTGTCCGTATCGCTCTATTTCCTGATTTTCGAGCGCGAGACGGTCCTGGCGATTGCCCAGGTCGATACCGCCGAAGACACCGGCGACCCGGCCGCGGAAACCGGGCCCGACCCTGTCAGCGTGGTGGTCGAAACCTCGCAGGCGCAGCCGGTGGACAGCGCCGTCGTCCTGCGTGGCCGCACCGAGGCAGCCCGGCAGGTGACCGTCGCCGCCGAGACCTCGGGCCAGGTCGTCTCGGAACCGATCCGCAAGGGCGCCTTCGTCGAGGCCGGCGACCCGCTGTGCGAGCTCGACCCCGGCACGCGCCAGTCGACCCTTGAGGAAGCGCGCGGCCGTCTGCGCGAGGCCCGCGCCCGCCTGCCCGAGGCGCAGGCCCGCGTCCCCGAGGCCGAGGCGCG
>NZ_MSIT01000014.1 GCF_002094885.1 Salibaculum halophilum | reverse complement strand
CGGACCGAGGCCGAGGCCCGGCTCGAGGAAGCGCGCATCAACCAGAATGCCGCCGCGCGGCTTTCCGAGGACGGGTTCGCCTCGGAAACGCGGCTGGCCAATGCCGAGGCGGCGCTGGCCTCGGCCCGCGCCGGGCTGACCTCGGCCGAGGCGGCCGTCGAGGGCGCGCAGGCCGGCATTTCCAGCGCCGAGGCCAGCGTCGAGGGCGCCAAGGCCGGGGTCGAGGCCGCCCGCGCCGGCATCCAGTCCGCGCAGGCCGCGGTGGCCGCCGCCGAGCGCGAACTGGAGCGCCTGGACATCACCGCCCCCTTCGCGGGCCTGCTGGAAAGCGACACCGCCGAACTGGGCAGCTTGATGCAACCGGGCAGCCCCTGCGCCACGGTGATCCAGCTCGACCCGATCAAGCTGGTCGGCTTCGTCCCCGAGGCCGATGTCGCCAAGGTCGAGACCGGCGCGATGGCGGGCGCCGAACTGAGCAGCGGCGACCGCGTACAGGGGCCGGTGACCTTCCTGTCGCGCTCGGCCGATCCGGCCACCCGCACCTTCCGCGTCGAAATCGAGGTGCCCAACCCCGACCTCGATGTCCGCGACGGTCAGACCGCCGAAATCCTGATCGAGGCCGAGGGGCGATCGGCGCACCGGCTGGCCGCCTCCTCGATGACACTGAACGACGACGGCGACATTGGCGTGCGCGTGGTCGACGATGCGGACGTCGCCCGGTTCCTGCCGGTCACCGTGCTGCGCGACACGGCCCAGGGGGTCCTCGTGACAGGCTTGCCCGACAGCGTGGACGTGATCGTCGTAGGCCAGGAATACGTCCGTGACGGCGTGCCCGTCGCACCCACCTACAGAGAGGCGAACGGATGACCGGTATCGTCGACTGGGCGGCCAACCACGCCCGCATGATCATCGCCTTCATCGTCCTCTCGCTCGCGGCGGGGGGCGCGTCCTACGTGGGCCTGCCCAAAGAGGGCGAGCCGGATATCGAGATCCCGGCGCTGTTCGTGTCGGTCCCCTTCCCCGGCATCTCGGCCGAGGATGCCGAGACCCTGCTGGTCAAGCCCATGGAGTCCGAGCTGCAGGATATCGACGGGCTTGACACGATGTCGTCCACCGCCGCCGAGGGATACGCCGGCGTTGCGCTGGAGTTCGAGTTCGGCTGGGACAAGTCGCGCACCATGGCCGACGTCCGCGACGCCATGAACAGCGCCGAAGGGCAATTCCCCGACGGCGCCGACCAGTATTCCATCAACGAGATCAACTTTTCCGAGTTCCCCATCATCATCGTCAACCTAACCGGCGAAGTGCCCGAGCGGACCCTGATCGACGTGGCCGAGCGCCTTCAGGACGAGGTCGAGGGGATCGACGCGGTGCTCGAGGCGCAGCTGACCGGCCAGCGCGAGGAAATGCTGGAAGTCGTCATCGACCCGCTCAAGCTGGAAAGCTACAACGTCACCGCCAACGACTTGATCAACACGGTCCAGCAGAACAACATGCTGGTCGCCGCGGGCGAGGTCAGCAGCGAACAGGGCGACTTCTCGGTCAAGGTGCCCTCGTCCTTCGACGAGGCGCGCGACGTCTATTCGCTGCCCGTGCGCACGAACGGCGACCGCGTGGTCACCCTGGGCGATCTGGCCGAGATCCGCCCCACCTTCGAAGACCGGGTCAGCACCGCACGCTTCAACGGGACCACCACGGTGGCGCTGCAGGTGGTCAAGCGCAAGGGCTTCAACCTGATCGACACCGCCGACGAGGTGCGCACCACCGTCGACGCGGCCGTGGCCGACTGGCCCGCCGACCTGCGCCAGGCCGTCGAGGTGGGCTATTCCAACGACCAGAGCCGCGTCGTCGCCTCTATGGTCAGCCAGTTGGAAGGCTCGGTGCTGACGGCCGTCGCGCTGGTCATGATCGTGGTGCTGGCCGCGCTGGGCATCCGCCCGGCGCTGCTGGTTGGCTTTGCCATCCCGACATCCTTCCTGTTGTGTTTCGCGCTCTTCGCGGTGATGGACATCACCATTTCAAACATCATCATGTTCGGCCTGATCCTGGCCGTGGGCATCCTCGTGGACGGGGCCATCGTCGTCGTGGAATACGCCGACAAGCGCATTGCCGAGGGCACCGGCCCGATGCACGCCTATGTCGAGGCGGCCAAGCGCATGTTCTGGCCCATCATCAGTTCCACCGCCACCACGCTCTGTGCCTTCCTGCCGATGCTGTTCTGGCCCGGCGTGGCGGGCGAGTTCATGGGGATGCTGCCGGTGACGATCATCTTCGTGCTGACGGCCTCTCTGATCGTGGCGCTGATCTACCTGCCGGTCATGGGCGGCGTGACCGGCCGCATGAGCCGGGTTTTTGGGCGCTGGTCCGACGCGCTGCGCGCCGGCCTGCCCTGGGTGGTGCGCGCCGCCCTGGTGATCCCGGCGGTGCTGATGACCTACGCCGGCGCCATGCTGACGCTGAACCCCGGCTATTTCGGCGCCCGCGCCGTGCAGACCGACGGGCTTGTCGCTTCGCTGCCCGGGATTGCGCTGTTCCTGGCCTCCTGCGTGGCGCTGGCCGTCACCGTGAGCGCGGCCAAGATCACCCGCGCGCCGCGGCGCATCAGCGCCGGCTATCGGCGCAGCCCCTTCGGCCACCTGATAAATGCCATTTCGGGCAACCCGGTCATGCCGATCGTGTCGATCGCTGCCATCGGCGCCTTCGTTGTCTGGACCTTCACGTATTTCGGGGCCAACAACAACGGTGTCGAGTTCTTCGCCCAGACCGAACCCGAACAGGCCATCGTCTACGTTCAGGCCCGCGGCAACCTCTCGATCGAGGAAAAGGACGACCTCGTCGAACGGGCCGAAAAGATCGTCCTGAACCAGCCGGGCATCGACTCGGTCTTCGCCTTCGCCGGCGAGGGCGGGCTGAACCAGAACACCGGTGGCGGCGAAGGCCCGCGCGATTCCATCGGCCAGCTTCAGGTGGAAATGGTCCCCTGGGAGGACCGCCCGGCCCACGCCCGCGAGAACGACGTGCCGCTGGCGCAGCTCGACGGCGACGTGGTGATGGACCAGATCCAGGCCAAGCTCGACCAGATGCCCGGCGTGCGGGCCGAGATCCTCAACCTCTCGCGCGGGCCGGCCAGTTCCAAGCCCGTGCACCTGCGCCTGACCGGCGCGGACTGGGAAACGCTCAAGCAGGCGGCGGCCATCGCCCGCGACCGCTTCGACCGGACCCTCGGCCTGACCCAGGTCGAGGACAGCCGCCCCCTGCCCGGCATCGACTGGGAGATCGACGTCGACACCGAGGCGGCCGGGCGCTACGGCGCGGATGTCGCCACCGTCGGCGGCATGGTGCAGCTTGTCACCCGCGGGCTGCTGCTCGACACCTACACCCCGCAGGCCAGTGACGAAGAGATCGAGATTCGCGTGCGCCTGCCGCGCGAGGACCGCCTTCTTTCGACGCTCGACAGCCTGCGGGTGAGAACGCCCGACGGGCTGATCCCGCTGTCCAACTTCATAAGCCGCCAGCCGGTCGAGAAGCTCGGCCAGATCGATCGTGTCGGCCAGCAACGCTACTTCGACGTCAAGGCCGGCGTGGTCGAGGGGCTGGTGCAATTCGTCACCGACGGACCCGATGGCGGACCCACCACACTGGGCACCTTCCGCGAACTACCCGAGGACGCGCAGGCCGAGGCCGCCCGCACCGTCGAGACGACCGATGGCACCACCTACGAACGGGTGTCGCTCGCCACCGCCCAGAGCCTGTCGGCGGTTCAGCAGGCCCTGAACGACGGTACCGCCCGCCCCGAGGTCATAAACGGCAACGAGCGCATCGCCACCCTGACCGAGTGGCTGGAAACGGAAGACCCCCTGCCCGAGGGCGTGACCTGGAAATGGACCGGCGACCAGCAGGACCAGGCCGAAAGCCAGGAATTCCTGCAGACCGCCTTTGCCGGGGCGCTGGGGCTGATGTTCATCATCCTGCTGGCGCAGTTCAACAGCTTCTACAACGCCACGCTGGTGCTGCTGGCGGTGATTCTGTCGACCACCGGCGTGCTGATCGGGATGCTGGTCATGGACCAGCCCTTCTCGATCATCATGACGGGCACGGGCATCGTGGCCCTCGCGGGGATCGTGGTGAACAACAATATCGTGCTGATCGACACCTACCAGGACTACGCGAAATACATGCCCCGCGCCGAGGCGATCACCCGCACCGCCGAGGACCGCATTCGCCCTGTGTTGCTGACCACGACCACCACCATGGCGGGCCTTGCGCCGATGATGTTCGGCCTGTCGCTGGATTTCTTCGCGGGGGGCTATTCGATCGACAGCCCAACGGCCTTGTGGTGGAAACAGCTGGCCACGGCGGTGGTCTTCGGGCTGGGCATCGCCACGGTGCTGACCCTGGTCTTCACCCCCTCGATGCTGGCGCTGCGCGTCTGGGTGACGACCTATGCCCGCTGGGCGGCGCAGGGCCTGGCCAAGCTGGGGGCGGGGCGCGGCAGCCGCCTGGCCCGCGACTGGGCGCTGGAGCGCGAGGCGCGCCGGGCACAGGTGCCGGAAATCCAGTGGTCGGAATTCGAGCGGTTCACGACCCCCGAGGCCGATCCGGTGGTCGAAGTCACCCCGCCACCCCTGCGCGCGGCGGAATAGCCCGGGACATCGGCGGGCGCCCGCCGGCCGCCGGCGCCGGACGTTGAACCGTGGCGAAACGGGCTATCTTCTGTTTCGTCGAAAACAAGGAGGTTTGCATGATCCGCACCGTCACCAGTACGCTCGCCCTCGGCCTTGCCGTTGCATCGCCCGCCGCCGCCGACCTGGCCGGCCAGCCGTTCGACTACGAAGTGGACGGCACGGTCTTCGAAGGATACGTCGCCCGCAACACCGACCTGCCCGAGACGGAAGGCACCGTCCTGATCGTGCACGATTGGGACGGGCTGACCGCCTACGAGAAACAGCGCGCCGACATGCTGGCCGCGCAGGGCTATACGGCCGTGGCCATCGACGTCTACGGCAAGACCAACCGACCCACCAACATGGAAGAAAACCAGGCCCGTTCGGGCGCGCTCTACGCCGACCGCGACCTCTTCCGCGCGCGCCTGTCGGGGTCCCTCGCGGCCGCGCAAGAGCTGGACGGCGTCGGTAACGACATCATCCTCATGGGCTACTGCTTCGGCGGCGCCGCCACCCTCGAAGCGGCCCGGGCGGGGATGGATATCGACGGCTTCGTGTCCTTCCACGGCGGGCTGGGAACGCCCGAGGGACAGGACTATTCCATGACCACGGCCCCTGTCCTGCTTTTGCACGGCACGGCCGACCCGGTTTCCGGCCCGGCCGACCTGGCGCAGGTCGTCGGTGAAATGCTTGACGCCGGCGTCGAACACGATGCCCAGCTTTTCGGCGGGGCGCGCCATTCCTTCACCGTCTGGGGGTCGCGCGACTATGACCTCGCCGCCGACACCGGCAGCTGGGACGCCCTGATGGGGTTCCTCGACGCGCAGCTCTGAGGCCCGCGTAAGCGTCGTTGGAGCGATGCCGCCGCGGGACGGCGGGCGGGGCGCCCTTGACGGGGCGCAAGCCCCGGCAAGCAGCGGCCGACCCGCCGTCCCGCCTCAGGCCGCCGCGTCCTCGGCCTGTTGCCGCGCCCAGAGCCGGGCGTAGCGGCCGCCACGCGCCAGCAGCGCCTCGTGGGTGCCGGTCTCGACGATCTCGCCCTGTTCCAACACGACGATCCTGTCGGCATCGGCGATGGTCGACAGCCGGTGGGCGATTGTCAGCACCGTTCGGCCCTCGCTCATGGCCCGCAGTTCCGACTGGATCTCGCGCTCGGTATCGGTGTCCAGCGCGCTGGTCGCCTCGTCCAGCAGCAGGATCGGCGGGTTCTTCAGCAGGGTCCGGGCGATGCCCACGCGCTGTTTCTCGCCACCCGACAGCTTCAGGCCGCGCTCGCCCACCTGGGTGTCGTAGCCCTCGGGCAGGCCTACAATGAAGTCGTGGATTTTGGCCGACCGGGCCGCGGCCACGATCTCGTCCTCGCGCGCGCCGTCCCTGCCGTAGGCGATGTTGTAGCGGATCGTGTCGTTGAACAGCACCGTGTCCTGCGGCACCACGCCGATGGCGGCGTGCAGGCTGTCCTGGGTGACGTCGCGGATATCCTGCCCGTCGATGCGGATGGCCCCGCCCGAGACGTCGTAGAACCGGAACAGCAGCCGCCCGATGGTGGACTTGCCCGACCCCGAGGAGCCCACCAGCGCCACCGTTTCCCCCGCGCCTACCGACAGCGAGACGTCCCGCAGGATCGCCCGGTCGTCATACCCGAAGGTCACCGAGTCGAAGGTCACCGCACCGTCGCTGACCTGCAGCGCGGTCGCGCCGGGCCGGTCGGCCACGTCGGGGGGCTGTTCCAGCAGGTCGAACATCTCGGCCATGTCGACCATGGCCTGGCGGATCTCGCGGTAGACCGACCCGAGGAAGTTCAGCGGCATGGTGATCTGGATCATGTAGGCATTGACCATCACGAAATCGCCCGTGGTCAGCGTGCCGTTCTGCACCCCGAAGGCGGCCATGACCATGACCGCCACCAGCCCCGCGGTGATCACGAAGGCCTGGCCGAAGTTGAGCAGGCCCAGCGTGTAGGCTGTCTTGAGCGCCGCCGTTTCGTAAAGCGCCATGGCTTGATCGTAGCGGCCCGCCTCGCGTTCCTCGGCGCCGAAATACTTGACCGTCTCAAAGTTCAGCAGGCTGTCGATGGCCTTCTGGTTGGCGTCGGTGTCCTGGGCGTTCATCTCCTTTCGGATGCGCACGCGCCACTCGGTCACCTTGAAGGTGAACCAGATGTAGATGGCGATGGTCACCGCCACGACACCGAGGTAGCTGAAGCCGAAGTGCCACAACAGGATCACCGCGATCATCAGCAATTCCAGGATCAGCGGCCCTATGCTGAACAGCAGAAAGCGCAGCAGGAAGTCCACGCCCTTGACGCCGCGCTCGATGATGCGGCTCAGCCCGCCGGTCTTGCGGGTGATGTGATAGCGCAGCGACAGCCGATGGATATGGGTGAAGGTCTCCAGCGCCAGTTGACGCAGCGCCCGCTGGCCGACCTTGGCGAAGATCACGTCGCGCAGCTGCTGAAACCCGTTCGTCATCAGCCGCGCCATGCCGTAGGCCACGGTCAGCCCCACCGCGCCAAGCGCCAGCAGCATCGCATCACCCGCCTCGCCCGAGAGCGTGTCGACCACCAGCTTGTAGAGCATCGGCCCCACCACGGCGACCAGCTTGGAGGCGACGAGGGCGGCAAGCGCCAGCACCACGCGGCGTTTCACCCAAGGCTTGTCCGCGGGCCAGAGGTAGGGGGCCACGCGCAGCACGACGTTCCAGCCCTCGATGGGCGGGTCGTCATCGGATGATCCGGGCGGGGTGGTGCGGCGCATGGGGCGGTCCTTGTCCTGCGCGCCCACAGGTAGGCCCCCCGGGCGGCAATGACCAGAGCGCGGATCAGATCATCTGCATCAGGCGGCGTTTCTCTCCGGTCTCGTCCGGGTCGGACAGGGCCGCCGCCAGCCCCTCGAGCGCGGCGATGTTGTGGCCCGCGCGGAAACTGTCGACATGCGGCAGGATCTGCCGGATGCCGCGGGCGCGGGGCGCGAAGTCGGCCCAGCGCAGCAACGGGTTGAGCCAGATCAGCCGGCGGCAGGACAGTGCCAGGCGTTCGGCCGCCGGGCCCAGCGCGCCCTCGGGGTCACGGTCGAGCCCGTCGGTGACCAGCAGCACCACCGCCCCCTGCCCCAGCACCCGGCGCGACCAGTCGCGGTTGAAATCATGCAGGCAGGCGGCGATGCGGGTGCCACCCTCCCAGTCCTGCGCCTCGGCCCCGGCATCGGCCAGCGCCTGGTCGACGTCGCGGGCGCGCATGTGCCGGGTGATGTTGGTCAGCCGCGTGCCGAAGGTGAAGGCATGAACCCGGCCCCAGCCCTGGCCCGGCGCGTTGCTGACGGCGTGGACGAAGTGCAGCACCGCGCGCGAATACTGCGACATCGACCCCGATATGTCGCACAGCACCACGAGGTCGGGCGGGCGGATGCGCCGGCGCCGGGTCTCGAATGCACGGATCTCGCCGCCCTGGCGCATGGCGCGGCGCATGGTGCGGCGCCAGTCGGGCAGCGGCCCGGCCAGCGCCTCGGTGCGGCGCGATTTCACCGGGCGCACCGGCAGCCTCAGGCCCGCCAGCATCCGCCGGGCCTGCGCCATTTCCTGCGTGCTCATCTGTTCGAAATCCAGGGTCCGCAGGCGTTCCTCGGGCGAGATCGTGGCCGAGGCGTCGATCTCGATCAGGCTGTCCTCGGGCGCGTCCTCCGGCGCGGGCCGGTCCGGCGCGATCCCGTCGAGCAGCGCCTCGGCGGCGCGTTTCTCGGCCGGCCTGGCCAGGTCCTCCTCTTGCACGCCGCGCACCGCGGGCAGAATCATCGACATCATGTGGTCGAGAAATTGCGGGTCACGCCAATACAGGCGAAAGACCTGCGCGAAGACGCGGGCGTGGTCGGGCCGCGAGCAGAAACAGGCCTGCAGCGTCCAGTAGAAATCCTGTTTCTCGGTGAAGCCGGCCACCTGCACCGCGCGCACCGCGTCGATCACCCGCCCCGGCCCCACGGGCAGCCCGGCGCGGCGCAGCGCGCGGGCGAAATGGGTGATGTTGCGCGCTAGCTTGCCGTCCTCGGGCAGGTCTAGGGGTGGATGATCCGGCATCACGGATGTCCGCGGCTCTGCCCGTCGCCAGTGTCACTCGGACAAATGGCGCAACAATGTCGACCCGCCTCGACACCTTCTTGGGGGCTCTGCCCGTCGCCATTGTCGCTCGGACCAATGGCGCAACAATAGCGACCCCCCGGGATATTTTGGGCCAGAAGAGGCATCACGCCGGGGACAGCTCGGCGCGGGCTTCCTCGAGGATGCGTTTCGCCTCGGAGCCTTCGAGGCGGGCGATGTCGTCCTGGTATTTCAGCACCGCGCCGAGGGTGTCGGCGATGACCTGGGGCGACAGGTCGATGGCATCCAGCGCCAGCAGGCACTTGGCCCAGTCGATGGTCTCGGCCACGCCGGGGCGCTTGAACAGGTCCTCGCGGCGCAGCCGCTGGACGAAGGCGACGATCTCGCGGCTCAGCGCCTCGGTCGCCTCGGGGGCGCGGGCCTGCAGGATGTCCATCTCTCGATCGAAACCGGGGTAGTCCACCCAGTGATAGAGGCAGCGCCGCTTGAGCGCGTCGTGCACTTCGCGCGTGCGGTTCGACGTCAGGATGACGATGGGCGGTTCGGGCGCCCGGATGGTGCCCAGTTCGGGGATCGTCACCTGGAACTCCGACAGCGCCTCCAGCAGGAAGGCCTCGAAGGGTTCATCCGTCCTGTCGATCTCGTCGATCAGCAGGACCGGCGGGCCGGCCGCGTGCGGGCGCATGGCCTGCAACAGCGGGCGTTCGATCAGGAAGTCATCGGAGAAGAGCGCGCGATGCGGCACGCCCTCGTCGGCACTGCCCGCGGCCTCGGCGGCGCGGATGGCGATCATCTGGGCGGGAAAGTTCCACTCGTAGACCGCGCTGGCGGCGTCCAGCCCCTCGTAGCATTGCAGACGGATCGTGTCGCGGCCCAGCGCGGCGGCGATGGCGCGGGCGATCTCGGTCTTGCCGGTGCCGGCCTCGCCTTCCAGGAACAGCGGCCGGCCCAGTTTGAGCGACAGGAAAACGACCGTCGCCAGCGCCCGTCCGCAGACGTAATCCTGCGCGGCCAGGGCCGTTTGCACCTCGTCTATGCTGTCCATGACGCCTCCTTTCCGGCATTGCTGCATGGCACGGGGCCGGGGTCAAGCGACGCATTGCCCTGCGAGGGGCTTCGCGCTAGGCCATACTGCGCACGAACAGGAGAGCCAGATGACCGACCCCAGCGCACCCGGCTTCGGCCCCGACCTAAGCCCCGTCGACTGGTCCGATCCGCTTCGGCTGGAGGGGCAGCTGACCGAGGACGAACGCATGCTGCGCGACGCGGCCCGGACCTTCGCGCAGGACGCACTGCAGCCGCGGGTGCGTGACGCCTACGCGCTGGAGGCCGCTGACCCGGCCGTCTTCCGTGCCATGGGCGCGGCCGGCCTGCTGGGCGTAACCGTCCCCGAGGACCACGGCGGGCTGGGTGCCGGCTACGTCACCTACGGGCTGGTCGCGCGCGAAATCGAGCGGGTCGATTCGGGCTACCGCTCGATGATGTCGGTGCAGTCCAGCCTTGTGATGTACCCGATCCATGCCTACGGAAGCGAGGCGCAGAAGCAGAAGTTCCTGCCCGGCCTGGCCAGCGGCGACCTGATCGGTTGTTTCGGGCTGACCGAACCCGGGGCGGGCAGCGACCCGGCCGGTATGACAACGCGTGCCGAGGAGACGCAGACGGGCTATCGGCTGACCGGGACCAAGACCTGGATTTCCAACAGCCCGCTGGCGGATGTCTTCATCGTCTGGGCCCGGTCCGAGGCCCATGACGGCAAGATCCGCGGTTTCGTCCTGGAGGCCGGGATGCCGGGCCTCTCGGCGCCCAAGATCGAGGGCAAGCTCAGCCTGCGCGCCTCGGTCACCGGCGAGATCGTCATGGACGGCGTCGAGGTCGGCGAGGACGCGCTGCTGCCCGGGGTCGCTGGCCTCAAGGGTCCGTTCGGCTGCCTCAACCGCGCGCGCTACGGCATCAGCTGGGGCGTGATGGGCGCGGCCGAGGCCTGCTGGCACGCCGCGCGCCAATACGGGCTGGAGCGGCGCCAGTTCGGCCGGCCTCTGGCGCAAACCCAGTTGTTCCAGAAGAAGCTGGCCGACATGCAGACCGAGATCGCGCTGGGCCTGCAGGGAGCGCTGCAACTGGGCCGCCTGATGGAGGCGGGCGCGGCCGCGCCCGAGAGCATCAGCCTGATGAAGCGCAACAACTGCGGCAAGGCGCTGGATGTCGCGCGCCAGGCCCGCGATATGCACGGCGGCAACGGCATAGCGGGCGACTACGACGTGATTCGCCACATGATCAACCTGGAGACCGTGAACACCTACGAAGGCACGCATGACGTTCACGCGCTGATCCTGGGGCGGGCGCAGACCGGCCTGCAGGCGTTTTTCTAGGCGCCGCCCCGCGCAATCGCCAAAATGGCGCAGGACTTGCAAATTCTGGCCGCATAGCCACGTCATCACAGACGGACGCCACAACGCTGGCGCAACCGGGACGAGGACCGATGGCCGACCATAACGACCTGTTCGACCTGCAGCTGGAGGGACTGGACCCCGACGCCTGGCACGCCCGCGTCGAGGAGTTGGGCAACGCCCTCGGCCAGTGCACGCTGCTGGGCGGGCGCTACCTGGCTGCGCAGATCGACGATGGTCCGCGCCTGCTGGTGAGTTTCGAGAACGTGCCCGCGGCGCGCAAGTTCCACCCCGAGGCCGCCCCGCGCGGCTGGCTGGTGGCGCGCGAGCGGGGCTGGTCGACCCTGACCTTTCTGGCCAACGACCCCGAGAACTGGTTTCGCGACGCAGCCGTCCATGCCTTCTTCGACCGTTTGATCGACGATGGCTATTTCGACGAGTTCGAGGAGGTGCTGTTCTACGGCGCCGGCGGGGCGGGCTACGCCGCGGCCGCCTACTCGGTAGCCGCCCCCGAGGCCCGGGTTCTGGCCATCCGCCCGCAGGCCACGCTGGACCCGGCCCGCGCGGGGTGGGACCGCCGCTTTCTCGGGCAGCGCGCCAAGGACTTCACCAGCCGGTTCGGCTATGCCCCCGACATGCTCGAAACCGCCAGCCGGGCCTGGATCATCCACGATCCGCTGGTGCCCGAAGACGCCATGCACGCGACCCTTTTCGCCGCGCCCAACACGCTGCTGCTGCGCACGCCGCATCTGGGCCGCACCCCCGAACGCCCTTTGTCGGTCATGGGGGTGCTGGACGACCTGATCGACGCGGCCATGGGGGACAGGCTCGATATCGTCAGCTTCAGCCGAGTGTGGCGCCAGCGCCAGCGTCACCTGCCCTACCTGCGCAACCTGTTCCACCAACTGGATGAGGACGATCGCGAAGGCCTGCTGGCCCGGCTGTGCCGCTTCGTGCTGCGCGACACCAACCGGCCGCTCTTCGCCAAGCGCCTGGCCCGAATCGAGGCCCGACAGGCCGAACGGGCCGAACAGGCCGAGCAGGGCACCGAAAACGCCTGAGGCGCGGGGCCGCGCGCACGGCGCGTGTCATTTTCCGCGCGTCTCCAGCGCCTTTTGCGCCGCGGCGAGCAGGCGCAGGGCGAAATACCCCAGCCCGCCACCGATCACCAGGCCCAGCGGCGACCCGGTGTCGAACAGCGCGCAAAGCACCCCCGCCCCGGCCAGCGCCACGAGAAGGGCCAGAACGCGCGTCTCGCCCGCCTCAACCGGCATGTGGCGCGACAGGGCGCGCGCGAGGGGCTGTGCGAGCGCCGGCTCAACGTGCGGGGTCAAAAACCCCGCCAGAAACGCAAAAATGAAACCGACCATCCGATCCTCCGTTTCACGCAGATGTGGGCAGGTCGGGGCGCCGGTCAAGACCCACCACGATGACGCTGGAAAGCGCCGGCGCGACGGTGTATTCCCCAGACATGACCAAACCCGACCCGACCCGGCTGACGATCCGTCGCCCCGACGATTGGCACCTGCACCTGCGCGACGGCGAGATGCTCCGGGCGGTGCTGCCCCACAGCGCCGCCCATTTCGCCCGGGCGATCATCATGCCCAACCTGGCGCCGCCCGTGGTCACCGGGGCCCAGGCCGCCGCCTACCGCGACCGCATCCTGGCCGCCCTGCCCGCGGGCAGCGATTTCACACCGCTGATGACGCTCTACCTAACCGAGGAGACAGACCCCGAGGACGTGGCCCGCGCCCATGCCGCGGGGCTGATCACGGCCGTTAAGCTCTACCCCGCCGGGGCCACCACCAATTCGGCCAGCGGCGTGCGCGATTTCGACAAGGTCCGCCCGGTGCTGGAGAAGATGGCCGAGATCGGCTGTCCGCTCTGCGTGCACGGCGAGGTCACGCATCCCGAGGTGGACATCTTCGACCGCGAGGCGGTGTTCATCGACAAGGTGCTGAAGCCGATCCGCAAGAAGACGCCCGATCTGCGCGTGGTCATGGAACATGTCACCACACAGGACGCGGTGGATTACGTCCGCGACACGCCGCGTGGCCTGGCCGCCACGATCACCACGCACCACCTGATCATTAACCGCAACGACATCCTGGTGGGTGGCATCAAGCCGCATTACTATTGCCTGCCCGTGGCCAAGCGCGAGGCCCACCGCATCGCGCTGGTGCAGGCCGCCACCAGCGGCGACCGGCGCTTTTTCCTGGGCACCGACAGCGCCCCGCACACCGAGGCCAACAAGCTGCAGCCCTGCGGCTGTGCGGGCTGTTTCACCGCGCCCAACACCCTGTCCTGCCTGGCCGAGGTGTTCGATGCCGCCGGCAAGCTCGGCCAGTTGGAGGCCTTCACCTCGCGCAACGGGCCGCGTTTTTACGACCTGCCGGTCAACGCGGAAACGATCACGCTGGTCAAGGGCGATCCCGTCGCCTATCCCGACAGGATCGAAACCGGCGAAGGCCCTGTCACCGTGTTCGATCCCGGCTTTCCGCTGCACTGGCGCGTCGCGGGCTGACAGCGGCGGCCGGCCGCCGGGGGACAAGTCCGATTTCCTCGGGATAACCTGTGGAGCAATGCTGCGCTGTCCCGAGGCGGGGGCCAGCGGCGCCGCTCCGATGTTGCGCCACTTGAACAAGCGCCCACCATATGTGCTAATAGCGTCGTCAGCGATGGGGTGAGACGCGTCCTGTCCACAGGCCATCCCCAGCGTTTTGCAGATGGCGCGCGGCCCTTGCGGCCGCTACACCCCGGGGTCTGGGACAGCACAGCGGGAATCGGGGGCGCGCGCATGAACGAGATCAGCACTTTCAACGCCAGCGGCGGCAGCGACGGGGCCAGCCTGCCCCATTCCATCGAGGCCGAGCAGCAACTGCTGGGCGCGATCCTGACCAACAACGACGTCTTCGACCGCGTCGCCGCGATCGTTCGGCCCGAACACTTCTACGACCCGGTCCATGCCCGCATCTTCGAGACCGCCGCCGCGCGCATCCAGAAGAACGCCCTGGCCTCGCCGGTGACGCTCAAGGCCTTCCTCGAGGACGACGAAGGGCTCAGGGAACTGGGCGGGCCGGCCTATCTCGCGCGGCTGGCCGGGGCGGCGATCTCGGCCTTTGCCGCGCGCGACTACGCGCAGATGATCCACGACCTGGCCGTGCGGCGCGAACTGATCCAGGTCGGTCAGGACATCTCGGCCAAGGCGGCGCGGGTGGACGTGGACAGCGAACCGGGCGAACAGATCGTCGAGGCCGAACAAAAGCTATACCAACTGGCCGAACAGGGCCAATCCGAAAGCGGGTTTCAAAGCTTTCTCAAGGCTGTAACCGATGCTGTTAACGTCGCCAACGCGGCTTACCAGCGCGAGGGCGGCCTGGCCGGCGTCGCCACCGGGCTGGCCGACATGGACCACAAGCTGGGCGGGCTGCACGCCTCGGACCTGCTGATCCTCGCCGGGCGGCCCTCGATGGGCAAGACCTCGCTGGCCACCAACATCGCCTTCAACGTCGCCAAGGCCTACAAGCGCGGCAAGCTGTCCGACGGCACCGAGGGCGCGGTCGACGGCGGCGTGGTGGGCTTCTTCAGCCTCGAGATGAGCGCCGAGCAGCTCGCAGGCCGCATCCTGGCCGAGGCCTCGGAAATCTCGTCCCACAAGATCCGCCAGGGCGACATGAACGAGACCGAGTTCCGCCGCTTCGTCGAGGCCGCCAAGGAGCTGGAGGCCTGCCCGCTGTTCATCGACGACACGCCGGCCCTGCCGATTTCCCAGGTCGCTGCCCGCGCGCGGCGGCTGAAACGGACCCACGGGCTGGACTTGCTGATCGTCGACTACCTGCAACTCATGCGCGGCACCGCCGACAACCGGGTCCAGGAGATCGCCGAGATTTCCATGGGCCTCAAGGCCATCGCCAAGGAACTGGACATCCCCGTCATGGCGCTGTCGCAGCTGTCGCGCCAGGTCGAAAGCCGCGACGACAAGCGCCCGCAACTGTCGGACCTGCGCGAATCCGGCTCGATCGAGCAGGACGCCGACGTGGTGATGTTCGTCTTCCGCGAGGAATACTACGTCGAACGCGAGAAACCTTCGGAGGACAAGCTCGAGGACATGGCCGCCTGGCAGGAACGCATGGCGCGGCTGCACGGCAAGGCCGAGGTCATCATCGGCAAGCAACGCCACGGCCCCATCGGCACGGTTGAGCTCGCCTTCGAAAGCCAGTTCACCCGTTTCGGCAACCTGGTCAAGCCGTGGCAACAGGGCGCGGGCGATTTCGGCTGATGGCGATCACCGGGGTCAACCACGTCACCCTGTCCTGCACGGCGCTTGACCGTTCCATTGCCTTCTACCGTGATCGGCTGGGCGCGGTTTTGCGGGCACGGTGGCCGGACGGGGCCTATCTCGAACTTGGGGCCTTGTGGCTCTGCTTGGCCCGGTCACGGGCCGCTGCCCCGGCGGCGGATTACAGCCATATCGCGCTCGATGTCGCTCCGGGCAGCTTCGCCGCGTTGCAAAACCGGCTTGCCGACCTGCCGAAGTGGCAGAAGAACCACAGCGAGGGCGACAGCGTCTATGTCCTCGATCCCGACGGGCACAAGCTGGAGGTGCACGCGGGCGACCTGGCCTCTCGCCTGGCGCATTACCGTGCCCACCCCGAAAAGGGCGTAGAGATCTTCGATCCGCCGGTGTGAAGGGCTTCAAAACCGCGCTTGCCCCCCTGACTGCCACCTGTCAAAACCCGGCCCATGTCGACCGGATTCCTCAATATCGACCTGACCGCGCTGACCCGCAACTGGCAGGCGCTGGACGCGATGACCGGGGCCGAGACGGCCGCGGTGGTCAAGGCCGACGGCTACGGGCTGGGGGTGGAAAAGGTGGCGCGGGCGCTGGCCCGCGCGGGCGCGAAGACCTTTTTCGTCGCCGTCGCCGAAGAGGGCGCGGCCCTGCGCGCGGCGCTGGGGCCGAACCCGACTATCTGCGTGTTTTCGGGCCACATGCGCGGCGACACCGACATGATCGGCGACATGGGCCTGACACCGATGATCAACACCGTGGGCCAGCTGACCCGCCACCTGGAAAGCCTGCCCGACCACCCCTTCGGCATTCAGCTGGACACCGGCATGAACCGGCTGGGCATGGAGATCGAGGACTGGGCCAGCGTGGCCGAGATCGCCCTGGGCCAGAACTGCCAACTGGTGATGAGCCACCTGGCCTGCCAGGACGACCCCGACCACCCGATGAACCGCCAGCAACTGGAGGAATTCCACCTGATGACCGACGGCATCAAGGTGCCGCGCTCGCTGGCGGCGACGGGGGCCATCCAGATGGGGCCGGAGTATCACTTCGACCTGACCCGGCCCGGCGTGGGCCTTTACGGCGGGCTGCCCTTTGCCGATGCCCAGCCGGTGGTGCAGCTTGACCTGCCGGTGATCCAGCTGCGCGACGTGGCCGAGGGCGAGACGGTGGGCTACGGCAACACCTGGACGGCGCAGCGGCCCACAAAGCTGGTCACGGTCAGCGCGGGCTATGCCGACGGCATTCACCGCGTGCTGTCCAACAAGGCGCAGCTGTGGCACGGGTCGCAGCCGGTGCCGGTGGTGGGCCGGGTGTCGATGGACCTGATCACCGCGGATGTGACCGACCTTGACGAGGTGCCTGCCAGCCTGTCGCTTCTGTCGGCCCACCAGACCGTGGATGATATCGCCGACCAGTCGGGCACCATCGGCTACGAGGTGCTGACCGCGCTGGGCGGCCGCTACCAGCGCCGGTATTCGGGCGCATGACGCGGGCGCTGGCCGCAACGGGGGCGGCGACACTTGGCCTGCTGGCCGCCATAGGGCGGCTGGCCATTTTCGTGGGCCAGACGCTGTCGCACCTGGTGCGCCCGCCCTTCTACATGCGCGAGTTCGGCCATGCGCTGGTGCAGATCGGCTATTTCTCGCTGCCGGTGGTGGGGCTGACGGCGCTGTTCACCGGCGGCGCGCTGGCGCTGCAGATCTACGCCGGCGGCTCGCGTTTCGACGCGCAGGCGGTGGTGCCGCAGATCGTGGCCATCGGCATGGTGCGCGAGCTTGGCCCGGTGCTGGTGGGGCTTATGATCGCGGCGCGGGTCACTTCCAGCATCGCCGCCGAGATCGCCACCATGAAGGTGACCGAACAGATCGACGCGCTGGTCACGCTGTCCACCAACCCGATGAAATACCTGACCCTGCCGCGGGTGCTGGCGGCGACGCTGGTCATGCCCGTGCTGGTGGGCATCGGCGACGTCATCGGCATCATGGGCGGCTTTCTGGTGGGCACCGAGCGGCTGGGCTTCAACGCCGCCGCCTACCTGCAGAACACCGCCGATTTCCTGACCCGGCTCGACATCGTCTCGTCGCTGGCCAAGGGCGCGGTCTTCGGCTTCATCGCCGCGCTCATGGGCTGCTATTACGGGATGCAGTCGGACCGCGGCGCCATGGGCGTCGGCCGGGCGACCAAGACCTCCGTCGTGGCCGCCGCGGTGTTGATCCTGGCGGCGAACTTCCTGCTGACAGAGGCGTTCTTTTCCGCATGATCCGGCTGAGTGACCTGCACAAATCCTTCGGCGCCAACGCGGTGCTGCGCGGCGTTGATCTGCACGTGCCCCGCGGCGAAAGCATGGTGGTCATCGGCGGGTCGGGCACCGGCAAGTCGGTGCTGATCAAGTCCATCCTCGGGCTGGTCACGCCCGACAGCGGCACCATCGAGGTCGACGGCCAAAACGTGACCCGCGCCGACCGCGATGCCTTTCTCGCCCGCTTCGGGATGCTGTTCCAGGGCGGGGCGCTGTTCGACAGCCTGCCGGTCTGGCAGAACGTCGCCTTTCGCCTGCTGCGCGGCCGCCTCAAGCGGCCCAAGGCCGAGGCGCGAGAGATCGCCGTGGAAAAACTGCGCCGCGTCGGGCTGTCGGCCGACGTGGCCGACCGCCTGCCGGCCGAACTGTCCGGCGGGATGCAGAAGCGTGTCGGCCTGGCCCGCGCCATCGCCGCCGAGCCCGAGATCATCTTCTTCGACGAACCCACGACGGGGCTGGACCCGATCATGTCGGGCGTCATCAACGACCTGATCCGCGAGATCGTCACCGAGATGGGCGCGACGGCCATCACCATCACCCACGACATGACCAGCGTCCGTGCCATCGCCGACGACGTGGCCATGCTGCACGCGGGCAAGGTGCGCTGGTCGGGGCCGGTGGCCCAGATGGACGACAGCGGCGATCCCTACCTGCACCAGTTCATCACCGGCAGCGCCGAGGGGCCGATCGAGGCGGTGCGCTGATGGACGCTGCGAACTATGACGATTGGGCATCTTTCGCTGACGCATACCTGAGTGCAGCGAAGATTTTGGGAACCGGAGGAAGAAATGCAGATTTTTACTTCGGACTGGGCCCGTTTAGCCAGACATTAGGACTTGCGTCCGAGCTCACCATAAAGGCCATGCTCCTTAAACTTGGCTATGATCCAACAAAAATAAGAGAATTTGGTCACGACTTAGAAAAGTTACACTCTGAAATTAATAAAGACTGTTCGGATAAAATTGAAAGAATTTGCACGGAAGTAGCCGTCTACATTCGCTTCAATGGCGTAAGTGTACCACAAGAATTTTCTGATTTTGCAAAGTCCAACGACCGAAATCCTCTGGAATACTATCTTCTGAGCACGCAGTTAAAAGCACTGAATTATAATTACCATAATGATCGGGACGATGGTGCAAAGTTTCGTACACGATACCCCGATCCAGAAAAACGGTTTCGCTCGTTCAATGCCGACGTGATTTTCTTCAACATGATAGAAATCCGAGCCTTGTCTGATGCGTTATAAAAATGGGTTAGTGTTATTAAAAATTGCGAACCTGGCCTTGCTGGTGCTCTTCCCGGTGGCCTGGTTCGCGCCCTTGCTGCGCGCCGGGCTGTTGCCGCTGTTCGGGCTGAGCGAGATTTCCATCGTCTCGGGGCTGCAGAGCCTGTGGGGCAGCGACGTGTTCCTTGCCGTCGTCGTTACCGCGCTGGCGCTCTTCGCGCCCTACCTCAAGTGCATAGGGCTGGCGCTGGTCCAGCTCCGCCTGCTGGATACCCGCGCGCTGCCCGCACTGGGCTGGTTGGGCAAGCTGGCCATGGCGGATGTGTTCCTGATCGCGCTCTACGTCGTGGTGGTCAAGGACGTCAGCCGAACGCAGGTCGAGGGCGCCTGGGGGCTATACCTCTTTACCGGCTGCGTGCTGGCCTCGATCCTCCTCTCGGGTCTGACGGAGCGGCGGATGCGCGGCTGACGCGCGGGCCATGGACAGGCCACGCGACTTGGGCCAAAAGGGGAACATGGCCAAGGACCTGTCGTTTATCTGTACCGCCTGCAACGCCACCCATTCCAAGTGGTCGGGCCAGTGCGACGCCTGCGGCGCCTGGAACACGATTGAAGAGGCCAAGCCGCTGTCCAGCGGCCCCCGGGCCAAGGGGCTGGGCGTCAAGCGCGGGCGCGCGCTGGCGCTGACCGACCTTGCGACCCAGCAGCCCGAACCGCCGCGCACCCACTCCGGCGTGGCCGAGCTTGACCGCGTGCTGGGCGGCGGGCTGGTCACCGCCAGCGCCCTGCTGGTGGGTGGCGACCCGGGCATCGGCAAGTCCACGCTGTTGCTTCAGGCCGCGGCGCGGTTCGCGCGCACCGGGCTGAAGGTGCTCTACGTCTCGGGCGAGGAGTCGGCCGCCCAGGTGCAGATGCGCGCCCGGCGGCTGGAGCTGACCGAAAGCCCGGTGAAGCTGGCCAGCGAGACCGGCCTGCGCGACATCCTGACCACGATGGAGGCCGAGTCGCCCGACCTTGTCATCATCGATTCCATCCAGACCATGTGGCTGGATACGGTCGAGGCGGCGCCGGGCTCGGTCAGCCAGGTGCGCGCCGCCGCGCACGAGCTGACGAATTTCGCCAAGCGGCGCGGCATCGCGGTGGTCATGGTCGGCCATGTCACCAAGGAAGGCCAGATCGCCGGACCGCGCGTGGTCGAGCACATGGTCGATACCGTCCTCTATTTCGAGGGCGAGCGCGGCCACCAGTTCCGCATCCTGCGCAGCCACAAGAACCGCTTCGGCCCCGCCGACGAGATCGGGGTCTTCGAGATGTCGGGCAAGGGCCTGATCGAGGTGCGCAACCCCTCGGCGCTGTTTCTGTCCGAGCGCGGCGACCCGGCGCCGGGGTCGGTCGTCTTTGCCGGGATCGAAGGATCGCGGCCCATGCTGTGCGAGTTTCAGGCGCTCGTCGCCCCCTCGCCGCATTCCCAGCCGCGCCGGACGGTCGTGGGCTGGGACGGCGGCCGGCTGGCGATGATCCTGGCAGTGCTGGAATCGCGGGCGGGCCTGCCCTTTACCGGGCTCGACGTCTATCTGAACGTGGCCGGCGGGCTGCGCGTGTCGGAACCGGCCGCGGACCTGGCCGTGGCCGCCGCGCTGATCTCGGCCAAGGAGGACGCGGCGCTGGCGGCCGACTGCGTGCTCTTCGGGGAAATCTCGCTGTCGGGCGCGCTGCGCCCCGTGGGCCAGACCGAAAACCGGTTGAAAGAAGCCGCGAAACTTGGTTTTAAAACGGCGATAACCCCGGTGCGGGCAAAACGCGTGGGGTCCGGCGGCGTGGACTTGCGCGAAATGCGCGACCTGCCGGAATTCGTCGAGGGGGTCTTCGGGGCCAGGTAGCCCGGGGCACCGCCAAGAAAGCAAGGGGCCGGGACAGCATGGGCGATTTCACCCTCATCGACGGGATCGTGGCCGTCGTCATCGTGCTCTCGGCGCTGCTGGCCTACAGCCGTGGCCTTGTGCGCGAGGTCATGGCCATCGCCGGCTGGGTCGCCGCCGCCATACTCGCCTTCATCTTTGCCGACCGGGTCACGCCGCTGGTGCGCCAGATTCCCGTGCTGGGCGATTTCATCGGCGACAGCTGCGAATTGTCCGTCATCGCCGCCTTTGCCGCGGTCTTCGCGGTGGTGCTGGTGATCATGTCGCTTTTCACGCCGCTGTTTTCCTCGCTGGTGCAACGCTCGGCGCTGGGTGGCCTCGATCAGGGGCTGGGGTTCCTCTTCGGGGCGCTGCGGGGCATCCTGCTGGTGGCCGTAGCCTTCTTCGTCTACGAAACCATCCTGCAAACGCAGGAGGTTGCCATGGTCGACGACAGCCGCGCGAGCGCCGTCTTCGGCAATTTCACCGAGCGGATGCAGTCGGAGAACCCCGAACAGGCGCTGGGCTGGATCACCACGCAGTACGAACAGCTGGTCGCGGGCTGCACCCCGGCCTGATCCCCGCCGCACGATCGGCGCGGCTTTGTAATCGTTTCGTGACAGTCGCGCCGCACCGCAGTATGTCGGGGCCAAGGTTCAGTCCGTGAGATTCGGAGGGTCCGTTCGTGACCAAGGTGCTGCCGCCCGCCCATCCTTTCGACTATGCCGGCGACGGGTCAGACGACGACAAGCTCAAAGAGGAATGCGGGGTGTTCGGCACCGTCGGGGTCGCCGACGCCGCCTCGATCGTTGCGCTGGGGCTGCACGCGCTGCAGCACCGCGGGCAGGAGGCGGGCGGCATCGTCACCCATGACGCCGAGCAGGGGTTCAACTCGGCCCGCCGCTTCGGGCTGGTGCGCGACAACTTCACCTCGGAAAAATTGCTGGCGACCCTGCCCGGCCCCATCGGCATCGGCCACGTGCGCTATTCCACCACGGGGTCCAAGGGCGGCACCCAGATCCGCGACGTGCAGCCCTTCTTCGGCGAGTTTTCCATGGGCGGCGCGGCGCTGGCCCACAACGGCAACATCACCAACGCGCTGCAACTGCGCCGCGAACTGATCGAGCGCGGCTCGATCTTCCAGTCCTCCAGCGACAGCGAATGCATCATCCACCTGATGGCGCGCTCCATGGGCCGCACCATTCCCGACCGCATGGAAGAAGCCCTGCGCAAGGTCGAGGGCGCCTTTTCCGTGGTGGCCATGACCCGGACCAAGCTGATGGGCTGCCGCGACCCGCTGGGCGTGCGCCCTCTGGTGCTGGGCAGGCTGGGCGACGGCTGGGTGCTTGCCAGCGAGACCTGCGCGCTCGACATCATCGGCGCCGACTTCCTGCGCGAGGTCGAGCCGGGCGAGATGGTCGTCATCTCGGCCGAGCACGGCGTCCAGAGCCACCACCCCTTCCGCCCGGCGCGGTCGCGCTTCTGCATCTTCGAGCATGTCTATTTTTCCCGTCCCGACAGCATCCTCGGCGGCCAGTCGGTCTATTCCACGCGCGAGAACATCGGCCGCGAACTGGCCAAGGAGAGCCCGGTCGCCGCCGACCTCGTCTGCCCGGTGCCCGACAGCGGCACCCCGGCGGCCATCGGTTATGCCCTGCAAAGCGGCATTCCCTACGCCATGGGGATCATCCGCAACCAGTACATGGGCCGGACCTTCATCGAGCCGACCGAGCAGATCCGCAACATGGGCGTGCGGCTGAAACTCAACGTCAACCGCGCGCTGATCCGCGGCAAGCGGGTGATCCTGGTGGATGACAGCGTGGTGCGTGGCACCACCAGCCGCAAGATCAAGGACATGATCCTGGATGCCGGCGCGGCCGAGGTGCATTTCCGCATCGCCAGCCCGCCCACGGCCTGGCCCTGCTTCTACGGTGTCGACACGCCCCAGCGCGAGAAGCTGCTGGCCGCCACCATGTCCGAGGACGAGATGCGCGACCACCTCGGTGTCGACAGCATCAATTTCATCTCGCTCGACGGGCTCTACCGCGCCGTGGGCGAGTCGCAGGGCCGCGACACCGGCTGCCCGCAGTATTGCGACGCCTGCTTTTCAGGCGACTACCCGGTGGAACCCACCGACATGCTGGAACAGGGCTTCCAGATGAAGGCCGCCGAGTAGACAAGCGACCCGCAAGCCCCGCCGACCGGGATTGCCAAGCCCCGCGCGCTGGCATAACAGCAGGCCATGACGTCGATCGCCCTCATCACCGGCGCCGGCCGCGGCCTTGGCGCCGCCCTGGCCCAGGCCCTCGCCCCGACCCATCACATCGTCGCCGTGGCCCGCACCACAGGCGCGCTGGAAGAGCTTGACGACCGCATCCGCGCCGGCGGCGGCGAGGCGACGCTGGCGCCCATGGACATCACCACCGACGCGGCCATGCAGCAGCTGTGCCGCTCGATCCACGACCGCTGGGGCAAGGTCGATCTCTGGGTTCACACGGCGGTTCACGCCGCCCCATTGTCCCCCGCGGCCGCCATGGTGACCAAGGATTTCGACAGTTCCATGAACGTCAACGTCGCCGCCACGCAGCGGCTGATCGGCTATGTTGCCCCCTTGCTGGGCACCGGGGGGCGGGCCGTGTTCTTCGATGATCCACAGGCTGGCCAGCCCTATTACGGGGCCTACGGAGCCTCGAAGGCGGCGCAGATCGCGCTGGCGCGCAGTTGGCAGGCCGAGACCGTCCGGACCGGCCCGGCGGTGCAGGTGCTGACACCGCGGCCGATGCCCACCGGCACCCGCGCCCGCTTTCACCCCGGCGAGGACCGCAGCCCCCTCGCCAAGCCCGAGGACGAGGCCGCGCGGCTTCTGCCCCAGATCGCGCGATAGCACGCCTTGCCGCCCGCCTGCGCCGTGGATAGACAGGCGCGAAAAGGGGGCCGACATGCGCATTCTCATCACCAATGACGACGGGATCAACGCGCCGGGCCTCGCGGTCCTGCACGCCATCGCGACCGAGATCGCCGGCCCCGAGGGCGAGGTCTGGACCGTCGCCCCCGCCTTCGAGCAATCCGGCGTCGGCCACTGCATTTCCTACAGCCATCCGACCATGATCGCGCAGCTTGGTGAGCGCCGCTTCGCCGCCGAGGGCTCGCCTGCCGACTGCGTGCTGGCCGGGCTGCACGACGTCATGGCCGGGGCCCGGCCCGACCTCGTGCTCTCGGGGGTGAACCGGGGCAACAACGCCGCCGAGAACGCGATGTATTCGGGCACCATCGGCGGGGCGATGGAGGCGGCGCTGCAGGGCCTGCCCGCCGTCGCGCTGTCGCAATACTACGGCCCCGATAACGCCGGGGCCGACGACCCCTTCGAGGCGGCCGCCGTGCACGGCGTGGCCACCGTGCACACCCTGCTCGACAGCGCGCCCTGGGACAGCGGAGCCGATTACCGGCTGTTCTACAACGTGAATTTTCCGCCCGTGCCGGCCGCGCAGGTCAAGGGCACGCGGGCCGCGCCGCAGGGCTTTCGCCCCGACACCGGCTTTTCGGTGGAGCCGACGCATTCGCCGGCCGGGCGGCGGTTCCTGTGGATCAAGGGCGGCGCGCAGCACGCACCGACCGCGCCGGGCACCGATGCCGCCGTCAACCTGGAGGGGCACATCTCGGTCACGCCCATGCGCGCCGACCTGACCGCCCACGACCGGTTGACCGCCCTGCAGGAGGCCCTGTCGTGACACCGGAACAGCAGATGCGCTTTGTCTACGCGCTGCGTTCCAAGGGGGTGACGGATGCGCGCACGCTGGTCGCGATGGAACGCACCGACCGGTCGCGCTTCGTCAAGGGCCATTTCGCCGACCGCGCCTACGAGGACATGCCACTGCCCATCGCCTGCGGCCAGACGATCTCGCAGCCCTCGGTGGTGGGGCTGATGACCCAGGCCCTGAAGGTGCAGCCGCGCGACAAGGTGCTGGAGGTGGGCACCGGGTCGGGCTATCAGGCGGTGATCCTCAGCCGCCTGGCGCGGCGGGTCTACACGGTGGACCGCCACAAGCGGCTGGTGCAGGCGGCCCGCACCCTGTTCGAGGACATGGACCTGACCAATATCACCGCCATGACCGCGGACGGCAGCCACGGCTTGCCCGAACAGGCCCCCTTCGACCGCATCGTCGTGACCGCCGCCGCCGAGGACCCGCCGGGCCCGCTGCTGGGCCAGCTCAAGCCCGGTGGGGTCATGGTGCTGCCGGTGGGCCAGTCCGACACCGTGCAATCGCTGATCCGCGTGACCCGCGGCGACGACGGCTTCGACTACGAGGAACTGCGCCCGGTGCGCTTCGTTCCGCTGGTCGGGGGCTTGGGCGCCGACTGATTTTCCCCTATACTTTTCAAAAAAGGCGGCGCAGAGCCCGGAATGATCGCCCAGCCCCGAGGACCGAGTAGATGTTCATGCCCCAGTTGACCCGTTTTTCCGTCCGGCCCGGCCGTCTGGTGCTGGCCGGAACCGCGCTGATCGCGCTGGCCGCCTGCGACGCCGACGGCAACCTCGCCGATCTTGACCTGCGCGACCTGGGCGGCGGGTTCGACACCTCGCAATCGGTCGCGGACCTGCCCGATCGCCCGCGGCCCGACGACCGCGGCGTGATCTCCTACCCCGGCTACCAGGTCGTGGTCGCCCGCCAGGGCGAGACCGTGCGCCAGATCGCCGGCCGACTGGAGCTGAACGCGCAGGAACTGGCCCGCTACAATGCCATCGAGCCCGATACGCCGCTGCGCCGGGACGAGATCGTCGCCCTTCCCGGCCGCGTCGCCGAACCTTCGCCCGCCACCGGCGCCGAGCGCACCGGCCCGATCCGCCCTCCGTCGGAGGTGGACGTGACCACGCTCGCCGCGGACGCGATCGACCGCGCCGAGCCGCAACAACAGACGCCCGCCGCTGCCGAAGAGCCCCAGACAAGCGCGCCCGCAGGCGCGGAACCCCTGCGCCACCGGGTCGAGCGTGGCGAGACAGCCTATTCCATCGCCCGGCTGTACGGCGTGCCGGTGCGTGGGCTGGCCGAGTGGAACGGTCTGGGCGCGGACATGACGATCCGCGAGGGCCAGCAACTGCTGATCCCCGCCACGGGAACCGCGCCGACCCCACCCGACGAAGAGGTGACCGAACCGGGCCGCGGGACGCAGGCCCCCACCCCGCCCAGCGCCGCCGAGCCTTTGCCGGCCGACAGCCCCGAGACCGGGGCCGCGGAAACGCCGCCGCCCAGCCCCGATATCGGCGACCAAAGCGCCGCGGCCACCGACGCGCCACTGGTCTACCCGGTCTCGGGCAGCATCATCCGCGAGTACGATCCGCCGCAGAGCAGGGGCATCGTCTTCTCGACCGACCCGGGCGAGGCGGTACGCGCCGCGGCCGATGGAACAGTCAGGCTGATCAGCGAAGAGGTCAACGGCACCAAGTTCATCCTGGTCAACCACGGCAACAATATCTCGACCGTCTATATCGGCGTGGCCGACATATCGGTCAGCAAGGGCGACTCCGTCTCGCAGGGAGAGACCCTCGGGCTTACGGCGACGGGCGACAGCAGCACCTTCCAGTTGCAGGTGGCCGACGGCACCGACCGGGTCAATCCGGCCGACTACCTGCCGTGATCAAAATTCCAGAATTTTGATCGGCGACCGAATTTCTGGAAATGCGGTCATATCCGCACGCCCTGACGCCCGGCCAGGTCGGTAAAGAACTGCCAGGCCACACGGCCCGAGCGCGCGCCGCGGGTGGCCTGCCATTCGAGCGCCTCGGCACGCAGGCTTTCGGGATCGACGGCAACGCCGTAGGCCGCGCAATAGCCTTCGATCATGGCAAGAAACTCCTCCTGATCGCAGGGGTGGAAGCCCAGCCAGAGCCCGAAGCGATCCGACAGCGAGACCTTTTCCTCGACCGAGTCCGCCGGATTGATGGCGGTGGAGCGTTCGTTCTCGATCATGTCGCGCGGCATCAGGTGGCGCCGGTTCGACGTCGCGTAGAGCACCACGTTCTCGGGGCGCCCCTCGACACCGCCGTCCAGCACGGCCTTGAGCGCCTTGTAGTGCTGATCGTCGTTGGCAAAGGACAGGTCGTCGCAGAACAGGATGAAACGCTCCGCGCGCCCGCGCAGCATCGCCAGGCAGCGGCCGATGCTTGGCAGGTCCTCGCGCTGGATCTCGACAATCTTGAGCTGCGGATGCGCGGCGGCCACCGCCCCGTGCACCGCCTTGACGAGCGAGGATTTCCCCATCCCCCGCGCGCCCCAGAGCAGCGCATTGTTGGCCGGCATGCCGCGGGCGAACTGTTCGGTGTTGCGGCGCAGGGTGTCGCGGGACCGGTCGATGCCCAGAAGCAGGTCGATCTCGACGCGGTTGATCCGGTCAACGGCCACCAGCCGGTCGGGATCGGGGTGCCAGACGAAGGCCTGCGCCGCACGAAAATCGGGGGCCGGAACGGGCGCCGGAGCCATGCGCTCCAGCGCCCCAGCGATGCGGAGCAGAGCCTCCTCCTCCCGGCTCACCTGTCCGCGTCCTCCCCGGCGTCGTCGTCCGCGTCGTCCTCGAACCACAGGCCCTCGGCCCGCAGGCGTTCCTCGCGCTTGCGTTCGACCCGCGCGACCAGCTGGATCGAGACTTCGTAGAGACCATAAACCACTACGAAGAGGATCACCTGCGTGATGACATCCGGCGGCGTCACCAGCGCCGCCAGCGCCAGGATACCGACCACCGCGTATTTGCGCACCTGCCGCAGCCCCGGCGCGCTGACCAGCCCGGCCTTGCCCATCAGCGTCAGCAGCACGGGCAGTTGAAAGCACAGCCCGAAGGCGAGGATGAATTTGATCGTGAGGTTCAGGTATTCCTGCGCCGAGCCCTGGAAGACCACCGAAAGCCCCTGCGAGACCTGTTCGTCGACGACCGCCTCGCCCGCCTGTCCGAATTGCTGGAAGCCGAGGAAGAAATCATAGGCCAGCGGCGTGACCACGTAGAAGGCGAAGGCCGCGCCGAGAAAGAACATGAAGGGCGAGGCCACGAGGAACGGCAGGAACGCCCCCTGTTCCGAGCGGTAAAGCCCCGGGGCCACGAAGCGCCACATCTGGTGGGCGATCGCCGGAAAGGCCAGGGCGAATCCGCCCAGCAGCGAGACCTTGACCGCCACGAAGAAGCCCTCCTGCGGCGAGATGAAGATCAGGTCGCAATCCTGCCCGCGCTCGGCCAGGACCTGGCACAGCGGGTCGGTCAGGAAGTTGAAGATCGGCGTGGCGACGGTAAAGCAGATCACCATGCCCACCAGAAAGGCGATGACCGACCGGATCAGCCGCGTTCGCAGCTCGGTCAGGTGCTCGATCAGCGGTGCGGCGCTGTCCTCGATCTCGTCGCCGGTGCTGTCGCCAGTGCTCATGCGCTGTCCTTCGTGGGGCCGGGCGCGGTCTCGCCGGTATCCTCATCAGGCGCGTCCGCGCCGCTCTCGCCGGCGGTGTCGGCCGCGGCGGCCTCGCGGGCCATGCGGTCCTCGGCGACGCGGGCGGCGTTCTGGCGGATCTTCTCGGCGGCCTCCTTGCGCTCCTGCGAGAGGCGCTCGGTCTCGCCGCCGGGTTTCATCGCGGATTTCGCGGAACTCCGGACGGCGTCCGCCGCGCTCTTGGCCGGGTTGGACGCGGCGCGGATGGTCTTGTCGATGTCCTTCACGCCCGAGTCGTCGGCCGCGGCGTTCATGGCCGAGGAAAACTCGCGCGCCATGCGGCGCATCTTGCCGGTGAAGCGTCCGAAGGCGCGGAACAGGCCGGGCAGGTCTTTGGGGCCGACCACGATCAGCGCCACGATTCCGATTACCAGCAGCTCGGTCCAGCCAAGATCAGGCATGTTGCGTCAGCCGATCAGGTTTTGGTGTCTTCGTCTTCCGGGGTGACGTTCTTGGCCACCTCGTCGGACTCGGCGTCAAGCTCCTTGGTGCCGTCATCCACGCCCTTCTTGAAGGCGGTGATGCCCTTGCCGACCTCGCCCATCAGGGACGAGATCTTGCCGCGCCCGAAAAGCACCAGCACGACGATGGCGATCAGAAGAAGCCCCGGAAGGCCTATGTTGTTGAGCATGTCATTTCTCCGCTCTGTGGGCCATGCGGCCCGCATGTGGTCGTCAGCCCCGAGGATTAGGGGCATATGGCCGCCGATGAAAGGCACAATTGCCCCGCCCAATTGATTAAAGCGGGCCGGGGGCGGTTTTCAAGCGGGCCGTTCCCCGGCCGCCCAACGGATATTACTGCATCATTACCGCGATTCGCGCCCGCCGTGGCGGATGTGACGCAACCGCGCAGGCGCGATTGTGCCGCTCAGGGCGCATGGGCAAAGACAAAGCACCGGTCGCGCCGGATCATCAGCCAGAGCGCCGTGCCCGGCTTGGGCAGAAAGACCGAGGGCACCGCGGCCCGCAGCAGCGAGCCGTCGTAGTCCATGCGAAACTCCACCAGGCTTTCGGACCCCATGAACCGCGCGCGCTCCACCACGCCGCGGGCCGGGGTGCCGTCCTCAGGGGTGGGGTTGGGGCCGCGCCCGTCGCGGTCGAAATCGATCTTCAGGTGCTGGGGCCGGATCACGATGTCCAGTTCGGTGCCGTCGGGCGTGCCGGGGGCCAGGAACTGGCCGAAGGCGGTCTCGACCAGGGCGTTGCGCGCGGTGCCGCGGATCACGTTGATATCGCTGAAAAACGCCGCCGCTTCCTTGTCGACGGGGGTGTTGTAGATGTTGTAGGGGGCGCCACGCTGGACGATGTGCCCGTCGCGCATCAGGGCGATCTCGTCGGCCATGCGCATGGCCTCGGCCGGCTCGTGCGTGACCAGCAGAACCGCCGCGCCCGCCTCTTTCAGCAGGTCCAGAGTCTCATCCCGGATACCGTCGCGCAGGCGGTTGTCAAGCCCGCTGAAGGGTTCGTCCATCAGCATGATCGCGGGTTTCGGCGCCAGCGCCCGCGCCAGCGCGACGCGTTGCTGTTCGCCGCCCGACAATTCGTGCGGGTATGTGTCGGCATAGGCGAGCATCCCGACCTTGTCGAGCTGCGCCTCGGCCTGCCGGCGCAGGATGCCGCGGGGGCCGCGCAACCCGAAGGCGACGTTCTGCGCGACGCTCAGGTGCGGAAACAGGGCAAAGTCTTGGAACATCAGCCCGATGCCGCGCCCTTCGGGGGGGATGCGATGCACCGTGTCGCACAGCAGCGCGCCGTCGGCCCAGATCTCGCCGCTGTCCTGCATCTCGATCCCGGCGATCATCTGCAGCGTGGTGGACTTGCCGCAGCCCGAGGGCCCCAGCAGGCAGGTCACCTGCCCCGGCTGCACCGACAGCGACACGTCGTCGACGACGCGCCGGCCCTGGTAGGACTTGACCAGCGACCTGACCTCGAGCCTTGGGGTTTGCACTGCCACCTGCGCCTCGTTATCCGACCGAAAAAATCGGGTATCAGGGGCAGATAGCAACCCCGCGCCCGGGGGGCAAGGTCAAAGCGTGGCGTTCACCGCGCCGCCGTCCAGCAGGATGTTCTGGCCGACGATGAAGCCCGCTTTGTCGGAACACAGGAAGGCGCACATGGCCCCGAATTCCTGCGCCGTGCCATAGCGGCGGGCGGGGATCGTGGCCTGCCGCTGGGCGCGGGCCTCGTCCATCGTGATCCCCTGGCTTTCGCTCACGCCCTTGTCGAGGCTGTCGGCGCGGTCGGTGGCATGGATGCCCGGCAGCATGTTGTTGATCGTCACGCCGTGGGGGGCCACCTGCCGCGCAGTGCCCGCGACATAGCCCGTCAGCCCGGCGCGCGCCGAATTGGACAGGCCCAGCACGGGGATCGGCGATTTCACCGACTGCGAGGTGATGTTGACGACGCGGCCCCAGCCGCGCTCCATCATGCCGGGCAACAGCGCCTTCATCAGCGCGATGGGCGCCAGCATGTTGGCATCCAGCGCGGCGATGAAATCGTCGCGATCCCAGTCCGTCCACAGGCCCGGCGGCGGCCCGCCGGCATTCGTCACCAGGATATCGACCCCCGCGGCGGCGGCGATCACGCTGTCCTGGCCCTCGGGCGTTGTCACGTCGGCGGCCACGGTGGCGACCTCGACCCCGTGTGCCGCGCGTATCTCCGCGGCCGTGGCCTCCAGCGCCTCGGCGCCGCGGGCGTTGAGGATCAGGTTCACCCCGGCCTCGGCCAGCGCCTCGGCACAGCCGCGCCCCAGCCCCTTGGAGGACGCACAGACCAGTGCCCGTTTTCCCCGAATCCCGTAGTCCATCGCGTTACTCCCTGTCGTTCCACACTGTGATACAATCGCCATCGAACTGGCTGATCGTTGACCTGTTTTCGCCCCAATCCTTATGTAGCTTTGTCACAATTCACCAGAGACAACTTTCAGAGGACAGATGACCGCCGCTGCCAGCCACACCATCCCGGTCTTCCCCAGCGAGGCCTTCCGCGTGCGCGACGGCGTGGCCGAGGGCGAGCCGATCTCGTTTCTCGACGAGCTGGTGATGGACGACGTCTATCAGCTGGCGCCGGGCGCCCGGCGCCTGGCGCTGGCCTATTGCCCGGACACGGGCGCGCAGTGCCTGCGCGTCGCGGCGGGCTCGGAGATCGGCACGCCGGGCAATGCGCTCTACCTCGATTGCTGCCTGACCCTCATGGGCACCGACGGCACCACGCTCGAGGCGCTGGTCATGGTCGAGGTCGAGGGCGACGAGGCGGCCAACGTCCTGCTGCTGCCGCTGGCGCAGCTGCGCCCGGAAAGCGACTACCGGCTCGTCGGCGCCGACCGCGAAAGCGCCCCGGCCCGTTTCGGCGAGGTCGCCTTCGTCAGCTTCGCCCGTGGCACCCATATCACGCTGGCCTCGGGCGAACAGGTGCCCATCGAGGACCTGAAGACCGGCGACCGGGTCCTGACGCGCGACAGCGGCCCGCAGCAAATCCGCTGGATCGGCGAGATGACGCTGCGCGCCGTGGGCGATTTCGCCCCGGTACTGATCCGCGCGGGCGCGCTGTTCAACACGCGCGACCTGCTCTTGTCGCCCGAGCACCGGCTGTTCATCTACCAGCGGCGCGACGAGATCGGCGCCGGCCGGGCCGAGGTGCTGGTCAAGGTGCGCCACCTGATCGACGGTGAAACGGTCTACCAGCAGGACGGCGGCTTCGTGGACTACTTCCAGCTCCTCTTCGACGATCACCAGATCATCTATGCCGAGGGCATCGCCGCCGAGACCCTGCTGGTAGACAGCCGGACCCGCCCCGCCCTGCCCCGCGAGCTTGCCGCCCGGCTGGGCGAGACGCTGCCGGGCCACGAGGCGCGCCATCACCTCGACTACGAGGTGCAGGAGGAAATGGTCCGCCGCCCCGACGCCGTTCGCCGGTTGCGCCGCGCCTCCTCGGCGACCTGAGCCCACGCCGGATCGGGTCGGGATCGGCACCGGATCGGCACCGGGTCAGCGGCGCGTTGCCCTTCGCTTCGGCAGGGGCTAAGGGGGCGGCATGACACAACCCGCCACGAACCGCCCCGGCCTGCCCGCGGAAATCGCCCGCCGCCGGACCTTCGCGATCATCAGCCACCCGGACGCGGGCAAGACCACCCTTACCGAGAAGTTCCTTCTCTACGGCGGGGCCATCCAGATGGCCGGACAGGTGCGCGCCAAGGGCGAGGCGCGGCGCACCCGCTCGGACTACATGCAGATGGAAAAGGACCGGGGCATTTCCGTCTCGGCCTCGGCCATGTCCTTCGATTTCAAGGACTTCCGTTACAACCTCGTGGACACCCCCGGCCACTCGGACTTTTCCGAGGACACCTACCGCACGCTGACGGCCGTCGACGCGGCGGTGATGGTGATCGACGGGGCCAAGGGCGTGGAAAGCCAGACCCGCAAGCTCTTCGAGGTGTGCCGCCTGCGCGACCTGCCGATCCTGACCTTCTGCAACAAGATGGACCGCGAGAGCCGCGACACCTTCGAGATCATCGATGAAATTCAGGAAAACCTCGCCATCGACGTGACCCCGGCCAGCTGGCCCATCGGCATGGGGCGCGATTTCATCGGCTGTTACGACCTGCTGCGCGACCGGCTGGACCTGATGGACCGCGCCGACCGCAACAGGGTTGCCGAAAGCATCCAGATCAACGGGCTGGACGATCCGAAATTGGCCGAACATGTCCCCGCGCATCTGCTTGACCCCTTCCTGGAAGAGGTCGAGATGGCGCGCGAGCTCTTGCCGACGCTTGACGCGCAGGCGGTGCTCGAAGGGACCATGACGCCGATCTGGTTCGGCTCGGCGATCAATTCCTTCGGCGTCAAGGAGCTGATGGAGGGCATCGGCGACTTCGGCCCCGAACCCCAGCCCACCAGCGCCACGCCGCGCCAGATCGCGCCTGAAGAGGGCAAGGTCACCGGTTTCGTCTTCAAGGTGCAGGCCAACATGGACGCCAGGCACCGCGACCGGGTCGCCTTCGTCCGGCTGTCCTCGGGGCATTTCACCCGCGGCATGAAGCTGACCCATGTGCGCAGCAAGAAACCCATGGCGATCTCCAGCCCAGTGCTGTTCCTGGCCAGCGACCGCGAACTGGCCGAAGAGGCCTGGGCGGGCGACATCATGGGCATTCCCAACCACGGCCAGCTGCGCATCGGCGACACCCTGACCGAGGGCGAGACACTCAAGGTGACCGGAATCCCCTCCTTCGCGCCGGAGTTGCTTCAGGGGGTGCGCGCGGGCGACCCGATGAAGGCCAAGCACCTGGAAAAGGCCCTGTTCCAGTTCGCCGAGGAGGGCGCGGCCAAGGTTTTCAAGCCGATGATCGGCGCGGGCTATATCGTCGGCGTCGTCGGTGCCCTGCAGTTCGAGGTGCTGGGCAGCCGGATCGAGATGGAATACGGCCTGCCCGTCCGCTTCGAGCCGTCGCAGTTCACATCCGCGCGCTGGGTCCACGGCCCGCGCGAGGCCGTGGATCACTTCGCCCAGGCCAACAAGCAGCACATCAGCTACGACAACGACGGCGACGTTGTCTACATGACCCGCCTGCAATGGGACATCGACCGGGTCGAACGCGACTACCCCGAGGTCACCCTGTCGGCGACCAAGGAAATGATGGTCTGAACCGGTGCCGCACGGCCACGCCGGGCACGTGACCGCCAGGCGCGCGGTTCTCGATGGTCTTGACCTTGCACATCGCGCCGCGTAGTCGAGCGGTACAAAGACGCCACGGCAATACGGCCGGGCGGGCCGCGCGCGTATCTGCGGCCGTCTCCAACGCCGCGACCATGCGAAAGGCCTGATTTGACGAAATTCTCCGACCTGAAACTCGATGCCAAGGTTCTCAAGGCCATCGAGGAAACCGGCTACGAAACCCCAACGCCCATCCAGGCGGGGGCGATTCCCCCCGCGCTCGAGGGGCGCGACGTGCTGGGCATTGCCCAGACCGGCACCGGCAAGACCGCCGGCTTCACCCTGCCTATGATCACCATGCTCAAGCGCGGCCGCGCGCGGGCGCGGATGCCGCGCAGCCTGGTGCTGTGCCCGACCCGCGAACTGGCCACCCAGGTGGCCGAGAACTTCGACACCTACGCCAAGTACACCAAGCTGACCAAGGCACTGCTGATCGGCGGTGTCAGTTTCAAGGAACAGGACCAGCGCATCGACAAGGGCGTCGACGTCCTGATCGCCACGCCGGGCCGCCTGCTCGACCATTTCGAGCGCGGCAAGCTGATCCTGTCGGACGTCAAGGTCATGGTCGTGGACGAGGCCGACCGGATGCTCGACATGGGCTTCATCCCCGATATCGAGAAGATCTTCGGCCTGACCCCCTTCACCCGGCAGACACTGTTCTTCTCGGCCACCATGGCCAACGAGATCGAGCGGATCACCAACACCTTCCTGTCCAACCCCGCCCGCATCGAGGTGGCCCGCCAGGCCACCGCCTCGGAAACGATCGAACAGGGCGTGGTCATGTTCAAGGGGTCGCGCAAGGACCGGGCCGACAGCGAAAAGCGCAAGCTGCTGCGCGCCCTGATCGACGCCGAGGGCGCGGCCTGCAGCAACGCCATCATCTTTTGCAACCGCAAGACGGACGTGGACGCGGTGGCCAAGTCGCTCAAGAAATACGGCTATGACGCGGCCCCGATTCACGGCGATCTGGAACAATCCCAGCGCACCCGCACGCTCGACGGCTTCCGCGAGGGGTCGATCCGCCTTCTGGTGGCCTCGGACGTGGCCGCCCGGGGGCTGGACATTCCCGCAGTCAGCCACGTGTTCAACTTCGACGTGCCCAGCCATGCCGAGGATTACGTCCACCGCATCGGCCGGACGGGGCGCGCCGGGCGCTCGGGCAAGGCGGTCATGATCTGCGGCCCGCGCGACGACAAGTACTTCGAGGCGGTCGAGAAATTGCTGGAAAAGGAAATTCCGCGGCTGGAAAACCCGATGGCCGGGGGCGAAAAAGGAACCGTTCAGGCAGACGCGCCGGACGAGGACAAGCCCAAGCGCAGCCGCACGCGGTCGCGCAAGAAGGCGGACACCCCCAAGGCCAACGCGGCCCCCGCGCCCGAGGCGGAGCCGGACGAGGCCGCGGCGGCCAAGCCCGCGCCCAAGACCGAGAAGAAGCCCGACAGCCGCGCCAAGGGCAGCCGCGGCGGACGCGGCCGGGCGTCGCGGGACGAGGCCGTGGTCGGCATGGGCGACGATGCGCCCGACTTCATCGTCAAGAGCTTCGACGAACGCCGCGCCGGCTAGGATGGAAATTCCAGAATTTCCATCCCGCCGCACCGCGTGACAATGGTCCTTCCGCCCTAGCTCAGGCGGCTGATAACGACCGTCACTTCCGGTTTCTTGCCGATCTCGTTTTCGGCCGTGCGCCGTGTCAGCGTGCGCAGGTCCTTTTCCAGCGTTGTATCGTCGCGCAGCACCTTGGCGTCGGCCTTTTGCAGCCAGCTGCCGAGGGCGCTTTCCAGCGCCTCGGCCAGGTCGGCGTTGTTGCGCCCCGTCTCGGACAGCCCCATCAGGTCGCACCAGGGATCGCCGAGGGGCTCGTTGTCCTCGTCGATGACAAGCGTCACCGTAACGTGCCCGTTCAGCGCCATGCGGATCCGGTCGCGCACGATTCCGTCGTACTGGCCCACGTGGGCGTGCCCGTCCAGATAGACGCGGCCGGTCTCGATGAACTCGACCGGCTTGGCGACTTCCAGGTCGACCATGGTGCCGTTGACCGCCAGCACGCCGGGATAGCCCCCCTCACCCGCCAGCTTGACCATCTCGCGCAGGTGGCGGTGTTCGCCGTGCATGGGCACCACCAGCGCGGGCTGGCAGATCGCGTGCATCTCCTTGAGGTCGGGCCGGTTGGCGTGCCCCGAGACGTGGTAGCGGTCGGCGCTGTCGTCGATCACGTCCACGCCCATCTCCGAGAACTGGTTCATGATGCGGATGACGCCGCGTTCGTTGCCCGGAATGGTCTTGGAGGAAAACAGGAAGGTGTCGCCCTCGGCCATCTTCAGCCCCATGTACTTGCCATTGGCCAGCTGGGCACTGGCCGCGCGGCGTTCGCCCTGGCTGCCGGTGACGACCAGCAGCAGGTTCTCGCGCGGGATATCCTTGGCCTCTTCCGGGCTGACCACCGATGGAAAATCCTCAAGAATGCCGGTCTCCTGTGCCGCCTCGATCATGCGCCGCATGGCCCGACCCAGCAGGCAGACCGACCGGCCCGCGGCCACACCGGCCTGGGCAATGGTCCGCACCCGGCTGACGTTCGAGGCGAAGGTCGTCGCCACCACCATGCCCGGCGCGGTCTTCATCAGGCCCTCGATCTCGGGGCCGACGCTGGCCTCGGACCGGCCGGGATGGGCCGAGAAGACATTGGTGCTGTCACAGATCAGCGCCTTGACCCCCGGTTCGGCCACCTGCGCCCAGAGCGCCCGGTCGAAGGGTTCGCCGACGCCCGGCGTCTCGTCGATCTTGAAATCGCCGGTATGGACCAGCCGGCCCTCGGGCGTGTCGATCACCAGTGACGAGCTTTCGGGGATCGAGTGGCTGATCGGCACGAAGCCCACGGTGAAGGGGCCCGCCGTCACGCTGTCCTCGGGCCAGGCGCCCAAGGTGCGCACGGTGGCCTCGGAATAGCCGTGCTCGGACATCTTGCGCCGGGCGATATTGGCGGTGAAGGCGCGGCAATGGATCGTCGCGCCCAGCTTTTCCCAGTAGTGGCCCACGGCGCCGACGTGGTCCTCGTGAGCATGGGTGATGAAGATGGCCTCGATCCGGTCCTTGCGGGCCTCGAGCCAGGACACGTCGGGAAAGATCAGGTCGACCCCCGGCGTGGTGTCCATGTCCGGAAAGGTCATGCCCAGATCGACCACGATCAGGCGTTCGGCCCCGGCGGGCCCATAGCCGTAAACGTAGCAATTCATCCCGATCTCCCCCGCGCCGCCGAGGGGGAGATAAATCAGTCTGTCGCTGCTCATTGTCAGGTGTGTTCCTTGTTGTGGCGATGGATGACCGTCAGACCGTGCATGGTCAGGTCACCCTCAACGGTGTCAAATAGCGCCTCGCCGGTACTGAACAACGGGGCGAGGCCACCCGTTCCGATGACTTTCATGGGGCGGTCATACGCGCCCTTGATCCGGTCGCAGATGCCGCTGACCAGCCCGATATAGCCCCAGAAAACCCCCGATTGCATGCAATCGACGGTGTTGGTGCCGATGACCCGGTCCGGCTTGGTCACGTCGACATGCGGCAGGGCCGCGGCGGCGCTGTGCAGCGCCTCGAGGCTGAGGTTCACGCCGGGCGCGATCACGCCGCCGACATAGGCGCCGTCCTGCGCCACGACATCGAAGGTCGTCGCGGTGCCGAAATCCACCACGATCAGGTCGCCGCCGTGCCGGTCATGCGCCCCGGCGGCATTGACCAGCCTGTCGGGGCCCACGGAGGTGCCCGCATCCACGCGCGGCGGGATCGGCGCCGGGCAGTCGGGCTTGCCCACCACCAGCGGGCGGCAGCCGAAGAACCGGTCGGCAAAGACGCGCAGGTTGAATACGACGCGCGGCACTGTCGAGGATATGATGACATCCGTGATCTCGGGCTCGATCCGATAGTGGTCCAGCAGGGTCGAGAACCAGGTGAAATAGGCATCCGCCGTGCGCGCGTGATGCGTGCTCGTGCGCAGGGTGCACAGGAACTTCTGCCCGTCCCACAGGGCGAAGACCGTGTTCGTGTTGCCGCAGTCGATACACAGGAGCATCGGGGGATCGCCTTTCAAAAGACCACGTCGGCGGCCGCGATCCGCCGCGGGCCCCGGGCCGTCGTCAGGACCAGATACCCGTTTTCGTCAACGGTTTCAAAGGTGCCGGTGACCGCTTCGCCGGGCAGGCGGGCGGTAATCGCCTGTCCGCGGCGGGCGGCGAGGCGCAACCAGGCCTCGCGGATGGGGGCAAAGCCGTAGGTAATGAAGTCATGGTCGCGCACGGCATAGGCGCGGGCCAGCAGGCCGAGGAAATCGAGGTCGCTGATGCTGATGCCGGTTTCCGCGCGCAGCGACACCGGCGTTACCGCGCCGGGCTCCAGGCTCTCGGGGTCGGGCGCTGCGAACAGGTTGACGCCCACGCCGACGGAAAGCCCCGCCACACGCCCCTGGAGGGTGACGCTTTCCAGGAGGATGCCCGCCACCTTGCCCCCCGCGAGCAGCACGTCGTTGGGCCATTTCAGGGCCAGCAGGTCCGCGCGACCGGTCGCCGCCGCCAGGGCATCGTGCAGCGCCAATGCCATGACGAAGGACCGCAGGGCGGCCTCGCCCGCCGGGCGGTCCAGCCCCGTCACATGGGTCGAGGCGAAATTCCCCGGTGGATTGGCCCAGGCACGGCCCCGCCGGCCGCGCGCCGCGGTCTGGTCGTGGGCCAGAATCCACGTCGGCCCGGACAGGTCGGAAAAGCGCCGTGCGGCCTCGGACAGGGTGCTGTCAGTGCGGGGCAGGATTATGCGCCCAACCCCGGCGGGCCATTTATCCTGCAAGGGCGCGCGCGGCCGCTTGTGCGATCGGTTCCACCCCGAAGAGGTTCACGATCCCGACCACCATCACGACCGCCGACCCCATGAGCAGCGACCAGAGAACCGGCGAGGCGTTGCGATCGAGCGCGTCCTCGGTCGGCGTGCCGAAATACATGTAGTAGACGATGCGTAGGTAGTAGAAGGCCCCGATGACCGAGGCCAGAACCCCGAGAACCGCCAGCCAGGCCAGCCCGCCATCGACGGCGGCGCGCAGCACGTAGAGCTTGCCGAAAAAGCCCAGCATCGGCGGCACACCCGCCAGGCTGAACAGCAGCACCAGCATGGCCAGCGCCTTGCCCGGCTCGACCCGGGAATACATGTTGAGCGCGGCAATGTCGGTGACCGGGCGGCCGTCTTTTTCCATGGTCAGGATGAAGGCGAAGGTGCCGATATTCATGGCGATGTAGATCGTCATGTAGATCAACATGGCCTGCACGCCGAAGGCCGTGCCCGCGGCCAGCCCCATCAGGGCAAAGCCCATGTGCGCGATCGAGGAATAGGCCATCAGGCGCTTGATGTCGGTTTGGCCGATGGCCGCGATCCCGCCCAGGAACATGGAAATCACGGCGAGGAAGGCGACGATCTGCTGCCAGTCGCCCACGGTGCCGCCGAAGGCGTCATGCACCACGCGCGCGAAAAGGCCCATGGCCGCCATCTTGGGTGCCGTTGCGAAAAAGGCGGTCACCGGCGTCGGGGCGCCCTCGTAGACATCCGGCGTCCACATGTGGAAGGGCGCGGCCGAGACCTTGAAGGCGAAGCCAGCGATCAGGAACACCAACCCGAAGAGCAGCCCCAGCGAGACGCCGTCCGACGTCGCCTCGATGATGCCCGAGAACAGCGTGGTGCCGGCGTAGCCGTAGGTCAGCGAGGCACCGTAAAGCAGCAGTCCCGAGGACAGCGCGCCGAGGACGAAATATTTCAGGCCGGCCTCGGTCGATTTCGCGCTGTCGCGCCGGAGCGCGGCCACGACGTAAAGCGCCAGCGACTGCAGCTCCAGCCCCATGTAGAGCGCCATGAGATCGCCCGCCGACACCATGATCATCATGCCCACCACGGCCAGCGCGATCAGGATCGGGTATTCGAACCGCAGCAGGTCGCGCCGGGCCATGTAACTCTCGCCCATGACGAGGACCGCCGCCGCCGAGGCCAGGATCACCACCTTGGCGAACCGCGCATAGGCGTCATCGACGATCATGCCGCCGAAGGCCGTAGTGGTACCCTGACCGGCAAAGCCGATCCAGAGCGCCAGCACGAGGAACAGCCCCCCGGTCGTCCACGTCAGCGTCCCGGCCATCCTGTCCTTGCTGGTATAGACGGCCAGCAACAACGCGCCCATGGCATAGACCGACAGGATGATTTCGGGAAGGATGGTGTCGAGATCGGCAGAGATCATCAGGCGAAATCCTTACTGCTGGGCCATCATGGTGGCGGGCTCGAACGCCGCCTGCGCGGTCGTGACCTGCCCCACCAGCGCTTCGACCGAGGGGCCGATAATGTCGGTGACAAGGCTGGGGTAGACCCCCAGCAGAAGTGTCATGACCACGAGCGGTGCGAAGATGCCGCGCTCGCGCGGGGTCATGTCGGTGATCGACTTGAGGCTTTCCTTGATCAGGTCGCCCATGACAACACGGCGATAGAGCCATAGCGCGTAGGCCGCCGAGAGGATCACCCCCGTGGTGGCCACCGCGGCGACCCAGGTGTTGGCCTGGAACACGCCCATCAGCGTCAGGAATTCGCCTATGAAGCCGCTGGTTCCCGGCAGGCCCACGTTTGCCATGGTGAACAGCATGAAGATCAGCGCATAGGCCGGCATCCGGTTCACCAGCCCGCCGTAGGCGTCGATGTCGCGGGTGTGCATCCGGTCGTAGATCACCCCGACGCAAAGGAACAGCGCCCCCGAGATGAACCCGTGGCTGAGCATCTGGAAGATCGCGCCGTCGATGCCCTGCTGGTTCACCGCGAAAATACCCATGGTGACATAGCCCATGTGCGCCACCGAGCTGTAGGCGATGAGCTTTTTCATGTCCTCCTGCACCAGCGCCACCAGCGATGTGTAGACGATGGCGATGGCCGAGAGCCAGAGCACCAGATCGCCCAGCACCTCGGTGCCAGCGGGGAACATCGGCAGCGAAAACCGCAGGAAGCCGTAACCGCCCATCTTCAGCAGGATCGCGGCCAGCACGACCGACCCGGCGGTGGGCGCCTGCACGTGGGCATCCGGCAGCCAAGTATGGACCGGCCACATCGGCATCTTGACCGCGAAGCTGGCAAAGAAGGCCAGCCAGAGCAGCGTCTGCAACCCGCCAATGACATGCACGCCCATGACCGTGATGGTCTCGGTCGCGAAGGGATAGGTCAGCAGCGTCTCGATATCGGTGGTGCCGGCCTCGTAGAACATGGTGACCATGGCCACCAGCATCAGCACCGATCCTAGGAAGGTGTAGAGGAAGAACTTGAAGGCGGCGTAGATGCGTTCCTTGCCCCCCCAGATCCCGATGATCAGGAACATCGGGATCAGGCCCGCCTCGAAGAACAGGTAGAACAGCACCAGGTCCAGCGCCATGAACACGCCCAGCATGAGCGTTTCCAGAAGCAGGAAGGCGATCATGTATTCCTTGACCCGGCTCGTCACGTTCCAGCAGGCCGCGATGGTGATCGGCATCAGGAAGGTGGTCAGCATCACGAAGAGCACGCTGATCCCGTCGACGCCCATCTTGTATTGCAGCCCCAGCAGCCAGTCGCGTTCCTCGACAAACTGAAAGCCGGTGTCGGCGGGATCGAACCCGAACAGGATGAACAGCGAGACCACGAAGGTCATCACCGTGGCGGCCATGGCCACCCACTTGGCGTTGCGCTGCGCCGCCTCGTCCTCGCCGCGCAGGAAGACCGCCAGGATCACCGCCGCGATGGTCGGGATGAAGGTGGTGATGGTCAGAAGATTGCCCATTACTCGACCCCCCCGGTGATCGTAACATAGGTGAGGATCAGCACGATCCCGAGCACCATGGCGAAGGCATAGGTAAAGACATAGCCGGACTGCCACCGCCCCGCGAGCCGGGTGAAGAAGGGCACCACGCCCAGCGCCAGCCCGTTGATGCCGCCGTCGATGACGTTGCCGTCACCGCGCTTCCACAGGATCGCTCCCACCGACTTGGCGGGCCGGACGAAGACGATGTCGTAAAGCTCGTCGAAATACCACTTGTTGAGCAGGAACTCGTACAGCGGGCGCTGGTTCTCGGCCAGTTTGCCGGGCAGCTCGGGGCGGCGGATATACATCTGATAGGCCGTGCCCAGCCCGATCAGCATGGCGATGAAGGGTGCCAGCTTGACCCAGGTCGGCACGTAGTGCGCCTCGTGCAGGACGGTGTTCTCGGGGCGGATGTAGATACCCGCCTCGCCGGGCGCGCTGTCCATGACGTAGCTCAGTTCCGAGGCCTTGGGGCTGCGGTCGGCCACCGCCTCGACCAATTCCTGGCGCGGCTCGCCGTACTGGCCGCCAAAGAAATCCACCACCTCGTTGGTCTTGCCAAAGAAGCTCGAATACCAGATCGCCCCGGAAAAGATCGCGCCGATGGCCAGAACGCCCAGCGGCACAAGCATGACATTCGGGCTTTCGTGGGCGTGCTCGTGCGTGTGCTTTTTGCCGCGCGGCGTGCCCCAGAAGGTCAGGAACATCAGCCGCCAGCTATAGAAACTGGTGAAGAGCGCCGCCACCACCAGCATCCAGAAGGCATAGCCGCCCCCGCTGCCGACGTAAGCGCTCTCGATCACGGCATCCTTGGAGGCGAAGCCGGCAAAGCCGATCCAGCCGGTCAACGGAATGCCGACACCGGTGATGGCCAGCGTGCCGATCAGCATCGCCCAGAAGGTCTTGGGCATCTTGTGGCGCAGCCCGCCGTAGTGGCGCATGTCCTGTTCGTGGTGCATCCCGTGGATGACCGAGCCGGCCCCGAGGAACAGCATCGCCTTGAAGAAGGCATGGGTCAGAAGGTGGAACATGGCCACCGAGTAGACGCCCACGCCCGCGGCCACGAACATGTACCCCAGCTGCGAACAGGTCGAATAGGCGATCACGCGCTTGATGTCGTTCTGGACAAGGCCAACCGTTGCCGCGAAGAACGCCGTGCTGGCGCCAAGAAAGACGATGAAGGCCTGCGCGTCGGGCGCGAATTCGTAGATCGGCGACATGCGGCAGACAAGGAAGACCCCCGCCGTCACCATGGTCGCGGCGTGGATCAGCGCCGACACCGGGGTCGGGCCTTCCATGGCGTCGGGCAGCCAGGTGTGCAGGATCAGCTGCGCCGACTTGCCCATGGCCCCGATGAACAATAGCACGCCGACGAGGTTGGCCGCGTTCCACTCGGCCCAGAGGAAGGAGATTTGCGTCCCGGCCAGCTCCGGCGCGGCGGCGAAGACGTCGTCCAGCCTGACCGAGTCGACCAGGAAAAAGATGGCGAAGATGCCGAGGGCAAAGCCGAAGTCGCCCACGCGATTGACCACGAAAGCCTTGATGGCGGCGGCATTGGCGCTCGGCTTGCGGTAGTAGAACCCGATCAGCAGGTAGGAGGCAACGCCCACCCCCTCCCAGCCGAAGAACATCTGCACCAGGTTATCGGCCGTCACCAGCATCAGCATCGCGAAGGTGAAGAACGACAGGTAGGCGAAGAACCGCGCCTTGTAGTGCTCGCCCTCGCGGAAGTTCTCATCATGGGCCATGTAGCCGAAGGAATACAGATGCACGAGCGCCGAGACGGTCGTGATGACGATCAGCATCACCGCCGTCAGCCGGTCCATGCGGATGCCCCAGGCGGTGTCCAGCGTGCCCGACTGGATCCAGCGCAGGATCTCGATGTGCTGGGTCGTGCCGTCGAAGGTCAGGAAAACGATCCAGGACAGCAGCGCCGACAGGAACAGCAGGCCGGTGGCGGTCCACTGCGCGGCCTGTTCGCCGATCAGCTTCCAGCCGAAGCCCGCGACGATGGCCCCGACAAGCGGCGCGAAAAGGAGGATGGTTTCCATGTCGCCCTAGCCTTTCATCACGTTGACGTCTTCGACGTCGATGGTGCCCCGGTTGCGGAAGAAACAGACCAGGATGGCCAGCCCGATCGCGGCCTCGGCGGCGGCGACGGTCAGCACGAACAGGGTGAAGACCTGCCCGACCATATCCTGCAGGAAGCTGGAGAAGGCCACGAAGTTGATGTTCACCGCCAGCAGCATCAACTCGATGCTCATCAGCAGGATGATGACGTTCTTGCGGTTCAGAAACAGCCCGAAGATGCCGATCACGAAAAGCGCCGCGGCGACGGAAAGGTAGTGTTCTAGCCCGATCATCAGCCTTCGCCTCCGAAATATCCGTTTGCCACCAGGACGGCCACGACGATTGCCGCGACGGCCGCGATGAGTGTGCCTCGGTTCATAGCCCCTGCCCCGGTTTGACGTCCTTGAGGTCCATGGCCTCTTGCGGGTCGCGATACATCTGATCGAGGATGTTCTGGCGGCGAATGTCCTGGCGGTGGCGCAGCGTCAGGACGATCGCCCCGATCATGGCGACCAGCAGGATCAGCCCGGCCAGCTGGAACAGGATGAAATAGGTGTCGTAAATCAGCAGCCCCAGCCCGGTGGTGTTCTGGACACCGCCCTCGACAGGCGCGGCCAAACGGCCCTGCGCGCCCGCATCGAACCCCCAGGCGCCAAAGGCGATGGCAAGCTGCATCAGCAGGATCACCCCGATGACCAGCGCCAGCGGCATGTATTTCGCCATCTGCGCCTTGAGCTCGGAAAAGTCGATGTCCAGCATCATGACCACGAAAAGAAAGAGCACCGCGACCGCGCCGACGTAGACGATCATCAGCAGCATCGCGATGAATTCCGCCCCCAGCAACACGAAGAGCCCCGCCGAGGACAGGAACGCCAGGATCAGCCAGAGGACCGAGTGCACGGGGTTACGGCCGATGACCGTCATCAGCCCCCCAACCAGCGTCGAGGTGGCAAAGGCGTAGAATGCCAGAACCATGGGTGTCATGTGTCACCGTCCTTTTCCATGACGTCGCTGGCGATTTCCATCGCCGTGGTCATTGCCGGAACGCCGCCGAACATGCCCGCCAGGGCGATGGTCTCGGCCACTTCCTGCTGCGTCGCGCCCGCCTCGACGGCGTGGCGCACCGTCAGCCTGATCTGCGCCTCGGCCTGTGCGCCCATGATGGTCAACCCCTGCAACGTCAGCAACAGGCGCGTTTTCGCCTCAAGCCCGTCCGGGTTCAACCCCTTGCCCATGGTCGCGTCCATGACCGCGCGCGGCATGGTGGGGACCATCCCCTCGACCCCCTTGGGCGTGAAGGACTCAAGCGCGGGATTGACCGCGCGCGCGAGGTCCTGACCGGCCTTCATCATGGCCTCGAAGGGGGTGTCCCCGCTCATGCCGTCCCCCCGCCCTGCTGCACCGCAGCAGGGCCGCGCTCCGTCGACGGAGCGCCCGCGGCTGAGAGGCAAGCGCGAGCTATCATCGGTACGGCGCGTCCAGTTCGAGGTTGCGGGCGATCTCGGCTTCCCAGCGGTCGCCGTTGGCCAGCAGCTTTTCCTTGTCGTAGTAAAGCTCTTCGCGGGTCTCGGTCGAGAACTCGAAATTCGGCCCCTCGACGATGGCATCGACCGGGCAGGCTTCCTCGCAGAAGCCGCAGTAGATGCATTTCGTCATGTCGATGTCGTAGCGGGTGGTGCGGCGGCTGCCGTCCTCGCGCGGCTCGGCGTCGATGGTGATCGCCTGCGCGGGGCAGATCGCCTCGCACAGCTTGCAGGCGATGCAGCGTTCCTCGCCGTTGGGATAGCGGCGCAGCGCGTGTTCCCCGCGGAACCGCGGCGACAGCGGCCCCTTTTCGTGCGGGTAGTTGATCGTCGCCTTGGGCGCGAGGAAGTAGCGCAGCCCCAGCTTGAAGCCCTTGAAGAAATCCTGCAGCAGGAAGTACTTCGCGGCGCGCGTGTAGTCCATCGTGGTCATCTCAGCCCCCCATCGCGTAACGGGCCCAGAACGAGCCCAGGATTTCGAACTTGGCCAGGAAGGCCACCAGCACGACCCAACCCAGGCTGAACGGCAGGAAGACCTTCCAGCCCAGCCGCATCAGCTGGTCGTAGCGGTAGCGCGGTGTGATCGCCTTCACCATCGCGAAGATGAAGAAGAAGAAGGCCATCTTCAGCACCAGCCAGAAGACACCGTCGGGCAGACCGGGGATGGGCGACAGCCAGCCGCCGAAGAACAGCAGCGATACCAGCGCGCACATCAACACCACCGACATCAGCTCGCCGATCATGAACAGCAGGAACGGTGTCGAGGAATATTCCGTCTGGTAGCCCGCCACCAGTTCCGACTCTGCCTCCGGCAGGTCGAAGGGCGGGCGGTTCGTCTCGGCCAGCGCCGAGATGAAGAACAGAAACACCATCGGGAAATGCGGCAGCCAGTACCAGCTGAAGATGCCCCAGCCGCCGTCTTGCGCGGCGACGATCTCGCCGAAGTTGAGCGAGCCGGTCGACAGGATCACGCCAACGATGATCAGGCCGATCGAGACCTCGTAAGAGATCATCTGCGCCGCCGAGCGCAGCGAGCCGAGGAAGGGATACTTCGAGTTCGAGGCCCAGCCGCCCATGATCACGCCGTAGACCTCGAGCGTGGAGACGGCGAAGACATAGAGGATGGCCACGTTGATGTCGGCCAGCACCCAGCGATCGTTGAAGGGGATCACCGCCCAGGCGATCACGGCCAGCACGAAGGTCATCATCGGCGCCATGAGGAAGACGACCTTGTCCGCCCCGGCCGGGATCACGACCTCCTTGAAGATGTACTTGATGAAATCGGCAAAGCTCTGCAGCAGGCCGAAGGCGCCGACAACGTTGGGGCCGCGCCGCATCATCACCGCGGCCCAGACCTTGCGGTCGGCCAGCAGCAGAAAGGCCAGCGCCGTCAGCAGCGGCACCAGCACCAGCAGGCACTGGCCCAGCACCAGCAGCACGATGCCGAGGTTTGTGGTAGTGAAGAACTCAACCATGAATGTCCCCTCAGACCGTCGGTATTCCGTTTCGCGCGCAATCGGCCACGGCGACCTCGGCGTCAATCGTCCTCAGCCCGTCGGGCAGCGCCGGGGAAATGGTATAAACCGCGTCCCCCGTCCAGACCCTGCCGTCCTGCTCGATCTGCGTGCGGACGTGGCGGGCAAAGCCGTATCCGCGGATCAAGGCGTATTGTGCCGCCGCACAGCGGGCGTAGTCGGCGACCTGTTCGCGGCTTTCGGGGGTTTCCATGCGAACGTGGAAGTTCACGAGGTCCCCGTCGAGCAGGCGTGTCTCGACGCCGCCATAGCCGGCGGCGCCGGTCTGGGCCGTCCCCTCGCACCCGGCAAGGGCCAGTGCCGCCATGAGCCCCGCGCGCCGCATGCCGCTACTCCGCCGCCATGGGGGCCTCGGCCCGGGCCTTGGCCTCGTGCGACAACTGCGCCATCAGCTCGCTGGCCCGCGCGATCGGGTTCGTCAGGTAGAAGTCCTTGATCGCATTCTGGAAATCTCCCGACCCCAGCGCGCCGGGCGCGAGCGGCGTCCAGGCGTTTTGCGGCACCTCGTCCACCTGCTGCAGGTGCGGCACCTCGGCTACGAGAGCCTGGCGCAGTTGGGCCAGCGAATCCCAGGGCTGGGTCGCGCCCACCTCGGCCGAGAGCGCGCGCAGGATCGCCCAGTTCTCCTTGGCCTCGCCCGGCGCGAAACCGGCGCGCAGGGCCAGCTGCGGGCGTCCTTCGGTGTTGACGAACAGGCCCTGTTCCTCGGTGTAGGCGGCCGCGGGCAGGATGACATCGGCGCGATGCGCGCCGCGGTCGCCATGGCTGCCCTGGTAGATCACGAACGACCCCTTACCGATCTCTACCTCGTCCGCCCCAAGGTTGTAGACCACGTCGGCCCCCTCGACATCGGCCATGCCGTTCGGGGCAACCGCGCCCACATCCATCGCGCCGACGCGGCCTGCGGCCGTATGCAGCACCAACAGGCCCGACCCGGTGTCCTCGGCCAGCTTCATGGCAGCCGCCAGAACGGCGGCGCCATCGGCCTCGCGCAGGGCGCCCTGGCCGACGATGACAAGGCTCGGCGCCTCTTTCACGGCCCCGTGATCCCTGTCCAGCAGGCTTTCCAGAGCGGCGCGGTCGGTGCCCACGTGGGTGTAGTCGTAAGTCAGGTCCACCGGCGCGCCCACGACGCCGACCTCGGCCCCGTTCAGCCAGGCCTTGCGGATGCGGGCGTTGAGCACCGGCATCTCGTCGCGCGGGTTGGTGCCGATCAGCTGGATGAACTTCGCGTCGTCAATGTCCTCGATCGCCGCGGTGCCGACATAGCCCGAACGATTGCCGGCGGACAGCTTCGCACCATCGGTGCGGCATTCGACGACACCGCCCTGCCCCTCGATCAATTGCTTGAGGCCATAGGCGGCCTCGACCGGGGCCAGGTCACCGACCAGCCCGGCCAGCTTGCGCGCGCCCTTGATCTTCGCGGCGGCGACGGACAGCGCCTCTGGCCAGGTCGCGGCACGCAGCTTGCCGTTCTCGCGCACGTAGGGCCGGTCCAGCCGCTGGCGCCGCAGCCCGTCCCAGACGAAGCGGGTCTTGTCGGAAATCCACTCCTCGTTCACGCCGTCGTGGTTGCGCGGCAGAAAGCGCATGACCTCGCGGCCCTTGGTGTCGACACGGATGCTGGCCCCCATGGCGTCCATTACGTCGATCGACTCGGTCTTGGTCAGCTCCCACGGCCGCGCGGTGAAGGCATAGGGCTTGGAAACCAGCGCGCCCACCGGGCACAGGTCGATGATGTTGCCCTGCAGGTTGCTGTCGAGCGTCTTGTCCAGGTAATTGGTTATCTCGGCATCCTCGCCGCGGCCGATCTGGCCCAGCTCTGGGATGCCGGCAACCTCGGTGATGAAACGCACGCAGCGGGTGCAGGAAATGCAGCGCGTCATGTGCGTCTCGACCAGCGGGCCGAGGTCCAAATCGTCCACGGCGCGCTTGGGTTCGCGGTACCGGCTGAAATCCACGCCGTAGGCCATGGCCTGGTCCTGCAGGTCGCACTCGCCGCCCTGGTCGCAGATCGGGCAATCCAGCGGATGGTTGATGAGCAGGAACTCCATCACCCCCTCGCGGGCCTTCTTGACCATGGGCGAGTTGGTTTTCACCACCGGGGGCTGGCCCTCGGGGCCGGGGCGCAGGTCCTTGACCTGCATCGCGCAGGAGGCGGCGGGCTTGGGCGGGCCGCCCACGACCTCGACGAGGCACATGCGGCAGTTTCCGGCGATGGACAGGCGTTCGTGATAGCAGAAGCGCGGGATCTCGATGCCGGCCTCTTCGCAGGCTTGGATGAGGGTCATGGCCCCCTCAACCTCGATTTCGTGATCGTCGATGATGACCTTGCGCAGATCGGACATGGGCATTTCCCTATCGCCTTTGCGTCCCGGCCGGCCGTCACCGGGCCGGGGCGGTTACGGTGCGTTCTAACGTGACACAATATAGTATGCCAGCGGGAACCGGCCAAAAAGGCCGGGAAAAATCCCCGCTGACCGCGCCCTTACCTGATCTTTTCAATCAGAAATTTACCCTAGCGCAGTAGTCGCCCGATGCGGCTGTCGGCGGCCATTTCACGCCGGCCGACCCGGCAATAGCTCGCCGGATCGCCCTCGACCGCGCCCTTCTCGGCCAGTCGGGTGCGGGCGATGCTCTCCAGCCGGTCGGCCTCGGCATCGTTGTCGATATAGGCGTCGACCTCGGCGCGGCTGTAGCCCAGATCAAGCGCGTGCCGGCGCAACGACATCAGAAACCCGAACCCCCGCAGCCGGCGCGGCGACAGGTCCGCGCAGACCTCACTGATCTCGTAGGCGATGCCGGTGGCGATCAGCCCCTCGGTGATCTTGTCGACCTCGCTCAGCGGCGGCTTGGCCGCCACCGGCGCGGCAGCGAGCGTCAGGATCAGCGCCAGTGCGGCGCCGGGGCGGCGGGGCGGGTCAGCAGGCATAACAGGGCACCTTCGCGACGTTGCACCGCACCCCTCGCCCCTGGGCCGGTGATATTCAATAGCCCGGTCCCGATCCGGCCCGAACCGGCGGATTCAGGCGCACTTCCGGCGCTTCCACATCTCGGCCCGCGGCAGGTCGGCCCAACCAAAGGCCCGGTCGCTGGGGCCGTTCCGTTTCAGATCGTCCAGCCGGTCCAGCCCCTGGTCCAGTGTCGGGCGATGGCCCTCGTCCACCCACCACATGACGAAATGCTGATCGCCCATCACCTCGAACCACTCGGCACGGCGGTCGTAGAACTGCTTGTGAAGGGTGCCGAAAACGAACCGCTCAAGGCTGGCGGCGTCTTCCCAGACGGTCAGGTTGGCGACGAATTGCGGATCATCGCCGATGGCGTTTTCGGTGTTTCCCGTGCCCGGCGCGCCCGATCCTTCCATCATCCAGACGAAGCCCGGCATCCGTTTGCCCAGGCCGTTCACCCGGTCGAGGTTGTCCATGAACTCCTTGACCAGCGGATCGTCGGTGGGGGCCAGCAGGCGGCCGACATTAAGCTCGGCAAGGTGCATGGGGCCATCTCCTCCGCCTCAAAAGTGCCCGATATCCGGCAAATTGAAAAGAGCGGCGCGATGCCGCCCCATCCAATCGATCTACTGGCCCTCACTGCGCGGCGATGGCGCGGCCCTTGACGCGATCCTCGATCTCGTCGCGGAAGTTGCGGATCAGGCCCTGGATCGGCCAGGCGGCGGCATCGCCCAGAGCGCAGATGGTGTGGCCCTCGACCTGCTTGGTCACGTCCCAGAGCATGTCGATCTCCTCGACGCTGGCCTCGCCCTGGACCAGGCGCTCGACCACGCGCATCATCCAGCCGGTGCCCTCGCGGCAAGGGGTGCACTGCCCGCAGCTTTCGTGCTTGTAGAAGGCGGCAAGACGCCAGATCGCCTTGATGATGTCGGTGGACTTGTCCATCACGATCACCGCCGCCGTGCCCATGCTGGAGCCCTTGTCCTTGAGCGCGTCGAAATCCATGATCGCGTCTTTCATGTTCTCGCCGCGCACGCAGGGCACCGAGGAGCCGCCGGGGATCACCGCCTTGAGGTTGTCCCAGCCGCCGCGCACGCCGCCGCAGTGCCGGTCGATCAGCTCCTCGAAGGAAATGCTCATTTCCTCCTCGACAACGCAGGGATTGTTCACATGTCCCGAGATGGCAAAGATCTTGGTGCCCGCGTTGTTCTGCCGGCCCATGCCCGCGAACCATTCCGGTCCGCGGCGCAGGATCGTCGGCACAACGGCGATGGACTCGACGTTGTTCACGGTGGTCGGGCAGCCGTAGACCCCGGCCATGGCCGGGAACGGCGGCTTCATCCGCGGCATGCCCTTCTTGCCCTCGAGCGATTCCAACAGCGCGGTCTCCTCGCCGCAGATGTAGGCCCCGGCGCCGTGGTGCAGGTAGAGGTCGAAATCCCAGCCCGACTGGGCCGCGTTGCGGCCAAGCAGACCGGCCTCGTAGGCCTCGTCGATGGCGGCCTGCAGCGCCTCGCGCTCGCGGATGTATTCGCCGCGAATGTAGATGTAGCAGGCATGCGCGTTCATCGCGAAGCTGGCGATCAGGCAGCCCTCGATCAGCGTATGCGGATCGTGGCGCATGATCTCGCGGTCCTTGCAGGTGCCCGGCTCGGACTCGTCGGCATTGACCACGAGGTAGGCCGGGCGCCCGTCGCTTTCCTTGGGCATGAAGGACCACTTGAGCCCCGTGGGAAAGCCCGCGCCGCCGCGCCCGCGCAACCCGCTGGCCTTCATCTGGTCGATGATCCAGTCGCGCCCCTTCTGCAGGATCGCGGCGGTGCCGTCCCAGTGGCCGCGCGCCTGCGCGCCCTTCAGCGTGCGGTCGTGCATCCCGTAGAGGTTGGTGAAAATGCGGTCTTTGTCTGCAAGCATCGGCGCGTTCCCTATCCGGCCCCGGCGCGGGGCACCGTCATTTCTGCCTGGTTTTCTGCCAGAGTTTGTAAGTGACAGCCAGACACCAAATGAACCCCGCCAGTGCGAAGAGCGTCAGAAGAACGGCAAATCGCGGGGCGAGGCCCACTGCACTCGTTATCGCCGGGGCAAAGACCGACAGCAGCGCCGAGGCGATCATGACCAGCGCGATACGCCGCCCCGTGGCGGCGATTTCCGCGCGGTCCGTCTCGTGCTCGGGGTCTGCCAAGGTGGCCCTACTGGTTGTCTGTCGTCTTGTCCGGCTCGGGCATGGCCGAAAGCGTCACCGACCCGCCCTTGGTTTTGGACTTAGGCGTGTAAGCGGTCTTTTCCACTGTCTGGCTCGAGGCGGCGTCCTTTTTCGCGGACGCCTTCGGCTCTTTCGGTGCCGCCGGCGTTTCGCCGGTCTGCTTGGGCGCCGACACCTTGGCCCCCGACGGCTTGGCGGCGGTCTTCTTGGCCCCCGACGGCTTCGCCCCGGTCGTCTTGGCAGACGACGTCTTCGCATCGGCCTTTGCCGCCGGTTTCGCGGGGGTCTTGCGGGCCGCCGGCTTGGCAGCCGGTTTCGCCGGTTGCGTCGCGGCCGCGGCCTGCGGCGCGTCGGCCCTGGCCGCGGGTGCCGACGCCTCGGCCGCCGGGGCCTCGGGCTGATCGTCCGGCGACTGACGGGCGGTCTTGGCCGCCGGCGTCTTGGCAGCGGGGGCGGATGTTACAGGGCCAACCTGCCCGCGCGCCGGGCGCAGCGCGACCATGGCGGGCGCGACCGCCCATTTCACCATGCTGGTCTGGCTGGCCAGAAGGGCCGCCGCCGGGGCGGTAGACTGGACGCCGAGGCGCACCATGGCGCCCGGCAGCGTTGAAAGACTTTCGGAGGAGAACATCGCAGACATCCTTTCCGGACCCGCACGGCGGGCCCTGTTGCATGTAACGCGCCGATCCTCCCCGATCGGTGCTCAATAAGAGGCCCACGTCACGCCGGGCATCTCAATTGTTGCACCGCAGCATCCATCTTTCAATAGACGTCGCCCTTTTTCACCTTGTCCGAGAAATCTGTCGCACCCCCCTCGGCGAGGACCCGGGCCTGGGCGACCCAGTCATCGCGCGAGACACGGCCCTTGAAGCCCTGAAGGTTCTCGTCGACCCAGGCGATCTCTTCTGTCGTCCACCCGGCGATCTGGTCGAAGTGATAGACCCCCATGGAATTGAGTAGCTGTTCCAGCTTGGGCCCGACGCCCTTGATCTGCTTGAGGTCGTCGGCGCCGCCCGCTTTCGGCGCGCTCAGCATCTCGGGCTTGGCCGCCGCGCCGGTGTCTGAAGCGCTGTCGGTGTCCGCCGACGCTCCGGCCGCCAAGACGGCCTCCGCGTCGGGCTTGGGCATCGGCGTCGGATCGGGCACCGGGTCCGGCGCGGGCGCGGGGTCTGGCTCGGGCTGGGCCGGGGCAACCGCAGCCGCCGAAGGCGAAGCCGCCGCGGCATCGGGTTCCGGATCGGAGGAGGCCGGGCCGGTCTGCGCCGACGGCGGCGTCATGCCCTGCGCCATCGGCGCGTCATCGCGGGCCAGCAGCCACCAGACGATACCGGCAACGACGGCCCCCGTCACCAGCGACAGGAAGCCCCCGAAGGAAATCGCCCAAAAGGCGATCGCGGCGGCCGCGGCCCCGCAGGGCAGCGCGATGGCGATCGCGAAGATCGATCCGTTTGAGTTCTGCGTCATTTATGAATTCCTTTCCCTGTCGTGACAGCCCGTCGGCCGGGCCGTGGGCGTGGCCGGCGGATTGCCCACCGTCCCTAACGACAGACTAGGCTCTGTGGCCCGGCTTGATAAGGGTATTGGCCACCCCGCCGGCACGATGCTGGCATTCCGGCCACGCCGGGCCGGCCGTCTTCCCTAGGTTTCTGCCAGGCTGCGGGCCTGCGCGACCCAATCATCACGCTCGATCCGGCCCTTGAACTTCAGGCGGGCATCGACCCAGGCGATCTCGGCCGGACCCCAGGCGGCGATCTGGTCGTAATGCCAGAAGCCGAGGTCGTTGAGCGTGGCCTCCAGCTTGGGGCCGACCCCGCCGATCTTCTTGAGATCGTCGGCCGCACCCCCGCGCGGAGCGCTCAAGGTTTCAGGTTCGGCCTCGGCGACTGCCTCGCCGCCGGTCGCCGCCCCGGCCTCGTGCGGCTTGGTATCGGCACGCGCGGTCGCGGGACTGTCGGCATCGCCGTCATCCAGCCAGGGCGTGGTCAGCGCCACCTCGGTGCCATCGATCCGCTTGACGGTGTCTTCCTGCGCCACGGCCAGATCGACGCTGGCGTTGTGCGCGTAGTGCCCGGAGTCGAAATCCGTCAGCGATGTCAGCCCCTTGAGCGGCTCGGACGCGAAGCGGCCGGTCTGAGGTCCCGGCGTCGGTACCCGGCCCGCGGCCAGGTCGTCGATGATCTCGGCAATGCGTTCGGCTGTCAGGTCCTCGTAGTAGTCCTTGCCGATCTGGGCCATGGGTGCATTGGCGCAGGCGCCCAGGCACTCGACCTCTTCCCAGGAAAAGCGGCCGTCTTCGGACAGCGTGTGCGGCTTGTCGGCGATCTTTTCGCGGCAGACGCCGACCAGATCCTCGGCGCCGCAGATCATGCAGGAGGTGGTCCCGCAGATCTGTATGTTGGCAATGCTGCCCACGGGCTTGAGCTGGAACATGAAATAGAACGAGGCCACTTCCAGCGCGCGGATGTGGGCCATGTCCAGCATGTCGGCCACGTATTCGATGGCCGGGCGCGACAGCCAGCCCTCCTGCTCCTGCGCGCGCCACAGCAACGGGATGATCGCGCTGGCCTGGCGGCCCTCGGGATACTTGGTGATCTGCGCTTTTGCCCACGCCAGATTGGCCGGCGTGAATTCGAAGCTTTCGGGCTGGTCGTGGTGCGGACGGCGGAGCATTGTCTTGGCGTCTTTCCGTGTCTTGGCCGCCCGTTACGGGCAGGTCTCGTTCGTCAGTTCGGCAGAGCCGTCTTCGCGCAGGGCCAGCGCGCCCGAAGCATGAAGCCGGGCGATGACCGCGGTCACCTCGTCGGGTGACAGGCCCGAGGCCGCCATGATCGCGTCGCCATTTTCAACGGTGACGACACAGCCGGCGTCCTCTATGGCCCGCGTCATGGCCGCCACGTCCTCGGCGTCGGCCTGCTGCCGGGCCAGCGCAGGGGCGGCCGTCACGAGTGCCAGCACGGCCGCGGCGCGGATCATCTGTCGACCTCGCCGAAGACGATGTCGAGCGAGCCGAGAATGGCCGACACGTCGGCCAGCTGGTAGCCCGACCCGAGGTGATCCATTGATTGCAGGTGCAGGTAGCCCGGGGCGCGGATCTTGGCGCGGTAAGGCTTGTTGGTGCCATCCGACACAAGGTAGACGCCGAACTCGCCCTTGGGGGCCTCGACGCAGGCGTAGACCTCGCCCTCGGGCACGCGGAACCCCTCGGTGTAAAGCTTGAAGTGATGGATCAGCGCCTCCATCGAGGTCTTCATGTCCGACCGGGTCGGCGGGGTCAGCTTGCCGCGGGTCAGAACGTCGCCCTGGTTTTCCGGCTCGCGCAGCTTGGCGCAGGCCTGGCGCATGATGTGGGCCGACTGGCGCATTTCCTCCATGCGGCAGAGGTAGCGATCGTAGCAGTCGCCGTTATTGCCCACCGGAATCCGGAAGTCGAATTCGTCATAGCATTCATAGGGTTGCGCGCGGCGCAGGTCCCAGGCCAGGCCCGAGCCACGCACCATGACGCCCGAATAGGCCCAGTCTTGGATATCCTGCTCGGTCACGACGCCGATATCGACGTTGCGCTGCTTGAAGATGCGGTTCTCGGTCAGCAACTCGCTGATGTCGTCGACGACCTTGGGGAACCTCTCGGCCCAAGCCTCGATATCGTCGATCAGCTTGGGCGGCAGGTCCTGATGCACGCCGCCGGGGCGGAAATAGGCCGCGTGCAGCCGCGCGCCGCAGGCCCGTTCGTAGAAGATCATCAGGTCCTCGCGCGCCTCGAACCCCCAGAGTGGCGGGGTCAGCGCGCCGACGTCCATCGCCTGCGTGGTCACGTTCAGCAGGTGGTTCAGGATGCGGCCGATCTCGCAGTAAAGCACCCGGATCAGCGAGGCGCGGCGCGGGATCTCGACGCCCGACAGCTTCTCGATCGCCAGGCACCAGGCGTGTTCCTGGTTCATCGTGCCGACGTAGTCCAGCCGGTCGAAATAGGGCAGGTTCTGCAGGTAGGTCCGGCTTTCCATCAGCTTCTCGGTGCCGCGGTGCAGCAGGCCGATATGCGGGTCCACCCGCTCGACGATCTCGCCGTCAAGCTCCAGCACCATGCGCAGCACGCCGTGCGCCGCCGGGTGCTGCGGCCCGAAGTTGATGTTAAAGTTGCGGATCTTTTGTTCGCCCGTCTGGGCGTCGTCAAACTTGGAGCCGTCCATCATTTCGCCGATCCTTCGGTCTTTTCATCGCCGGGCAGCACGTAATCCGCGCCTTCCCAGGGCGACATGAAATCGAACTGGCGGTATTCCTGCACCAGGTTGACGGGTTCGTAGACGACGCGCTTTTCGACCTCGTCGTAGCGCACTTCCGTGTAGCCGGTGGTCGGGAAATCCTTTCGCAGGGGATGCCCGCGAAAGCCGTAGTCGGTCAAGATGCGGCGCAGGTCCGGATGGCCGGAAAACAGGATGCCGAACATGTCGAAGACCTCGCGCTCGAACCAGTTAGCCGAGGGGTGCACATCTGTGATCGATGCCAGCACGTCATCCTCGTGGAGGCCGACGCGCAGGCGGATACGCTGGTTCTGGTACATCGACAGGAAGTGATAGACCACGTCGAACCGCTTGGCCCGGCCGGGATGGTCCACCGCGGTGATATCCACCAGCGTCGAGAACTTGCAGGTCGCGTCGGTCTTGAGGAACTCGACAAAGCCGGCGATGTTCGCCGGCGCCACGTCCACGGTCAGCTCGCCGCGGGTGATCTGCCAGCCCAGCACGCAATCGCTGCGCTTGAGCTCGATATGGGTGCCAAGATCCTTGAGGGCTTCGGTCATGCGGGGCGCCTTTAGCGGGTGATGGTGCCGGTGCGGCGGATTTTGCGGGCCAGTTGCAGGATGCCGTAAAGCAGCGCCTCGGCCGTGGGCGGGCAGCCCGGCACGTAGATATCGACGGGCACCACGCGGTCGCAACCGCGCACGACGGAATAGCTGTAGTGGTAATAGCCGCCGCCGTTGGCGCAGGACCCCATCGAGATGACATAGCGCGGCTCGGGCATCTGGTCGTAGACCTTGCGCAGGGCCGGCGCCATCTTGTTGGTCAGGGTGCCGGCCACGATCATGACGTCGGACTGGCGCGGCGAGGCGCGCGGCGCGATCCCGAATCGTTCGGCGTCATAGCGCGGCATCGAGGAATGCATCATCTCGACCGCGCAGCAGGCCAGCCCGAAGGTCATCCAGTGCAGGCTGCCGGTACGCGCCCAGTTGATCAGGTCCTCGGACGAGGCCACGAGGAACCCCTTGTCCTGCAACTGCTTGTTCAGGTCCTGCGTGGCGACATCGGTATCGGCCCCGGGCGCCTCGGCGTCGAAGGGCGCCTTGACCGAGGGCGCGGATTTGACCCGCGCCTCCTGCTGGCCGTCACCCTGCACCTCGGTCACCAGCGATTTGTCGTCGGTCACTCCCATTCCAGAGCCCCTTTCTTCCATTCGTAGGCAAAGCCCACCGTCAGCACGACCAGGAACACCATCATCGACCAGAAGGCCGCCATGGAAATGTCGGCGAAGGCCACCGCCCAGGGAAACAGGAACGCCACCTCCAGATCGAAGATGATGAACAGGATCGACACCAGGTAGAAGCGGATGTCGAACTTCATGCGCGCGTCGTCGAAGGCGTTGAAGCCGCATTCGTAGGCACTGACCTTCTCCGGGTCGGGGTTGCGCACCGCCAGCACCACGGCGGCGAGGATCAGGACCAGTCCCAGACCGATGGCCAGGCCCAGGAAGACGATGATGGGCAGGTATTCCCTGAGAAACTCTTCCACGCGGCAGCTCCCTTCGGCGTTACATGGCGGTGCGGGTCGCGCGTAGGTTGGTGGCGGCCCGTGCTCCACTCTAGTAGTGATGTATCCCCGTGACCGGGGGTGGTCAACGCCATGACCAGCCGAACCGGCGAAACTTTACCGCGATTCGCCCCCGTCGCCCGACCGGACTTGGCGACAGGTGACCGGCCATCGCCCTTGCGGCCAAGGACCCTAAGGCCGAGGGTCGCCAGCGTCATGACACACGACCGCGTTACGATCGGAGTGCTGCGGTTCGCGCCGCCGTCACGAGGGCGTCACACCTCGCCCAACGCCTTGCCATGCGTCTGCAGCCATTGATCATACAGCCAGACCATGCGGTCGAAGACCCAGGCCTTGGCGCCCATCGCGACGATCAGGCCGCCGATCACCCAGTCCAGCGCCAGCCACCACAGCCCCGCGCCAAGAATAACACCCCCCGCGAGTGAGGCCAGCGACAGCCCCAGCGCCCAGCCGCGAAAATGGCCGGGCACCTCGGCGCGGCGCGTCAGGAAGACGCGTTCGCCCAGCACCCCGCGCCCCGCCCAGCCGTCGAGACGGTCAGGGGCCGGAAAAGCCCGCGGGTTGATCCATATCCAGGCCAGCGCCAGCGCAACCGCGCCCCAAACCCAGCCGCCGATCCAGGCGCGCGACCAGATCGCCAGCGCCAAAAGCGGCAGCGTCGTGAAACGGGTATAGACCGACCAGGGGTTCGCATGCCGCGTCCAGTCGCCGCCCGACATGCCCATGAGACGTTCCGCCGTGCGGTAGAGATCGCTCATGACGGACCTTTCCTGCCGTTTGCGAAACCGGCCCCCGATCACGCCCCGTCTCCGTAACCCGGCGCCGCCGGTCACTCAACCACGCGGACTGTCCCAGGGCGGGTAGAAATCCTGCGCGTAGAGCCGGTTGCCCTCGTCCTCGGGCGGCAGCGCCTTGCGAAATTCATCGCGGTCGGTGATGCGCGCGTACCACTTGGCCAGCTCGGGGTGAGTGTCCAGCGTCACGAAATGCCGGGCCATGTAGACGGCCTGCCCCACCCCGATATCGGCTGCCGAAAAGCCCGAGGTCAGCAGGTAGTCGCGGTTCTCCACCGGGGTCGAGAGCCGGGCCTCGATCACGTCATAGCACTTGGCCAGCCGCCGCGCCTCGAGCTTCATCACCGTGGGCGAGCGCATGGAGTCGTCGAAGAGCGCGACATGCTGCTGGGTCAGCGCGGCGGTGTGCTGGCTGATGGTCTCGGCGAAATGCACCCAGACCAGCCAGTCCATCCGGTCCAGGTCGCCGGGCGGGCGGCCCAGCCCGGCCTCGGGAAAGGTCTCGCAGAGGTATTCGGCGATGGCGCCGGTCTCGGTCATGACCTCGCCCTCGATCTCCAGCGCCGGCACGCGGCCCAGCGGGTTGAGCATCCGATAGGCGTCGCCGCGCAGGGTCTCGTCGAAGGGATAGAGCACCAGTTCGAAGTCGACTTCCAGTTCGTGCAGCAGCCAGAGCGTGCGCATCGACCGGGTCTGGTGACAATGGTGCAGGCGGATCATGGCGCATCCCTTTCCGGTTCGATCACCGCGGTGCCCGCGATGAACCGTGCCTCAGCCTGCACCATGACGGCGCCGATGCAACCCGCGCCGGCGGCCCGGTCCAGCGGATCGCCCCGCGTGCTCTCCTGCCTGTTCCGCTGTGCGGACCGAGACACTGTCGCCATGGCGGATCGCGGGCCGTCGTGACCGGCCCGATGCGCCCGCCGTGTTTCCAACGCGCGGCGCGAACAGTATCGCGCCACCGCGTCAGGTCGCCTGACGGCCGAACGCGCGTGTCCCGCGGCAGGCCTGCGCAGGCGCGCCAGGACCCCTGTTTTAATGCAGTCGCGGCAGCTTCGGCGGCCGGGAAACTATTCCTGGCGTCCGCATCCCCATGCGCCGCTTGCAAAAGCACGCCGCGTTGCCCCGCGCTGTGGCGGCGCCGTTCACCCCGCCCATGCCCATCGGGCAATCCAGCGCATCGTCCCGGTTAATCCATGCGCCGCCGGCCCGCCGCGGACATGCGCGTGTGCGATCCGCACAGGTCCGCGGCCCGATCGCCACCGCTGTGCTGCGCATCGCCCGCCCGACACCGTGGCACCCTCAACCCACTGCAGGACCCGCCCACCCGCAACGCGCCCAATGTCTGCGCGCAACCCGGCAGTGGTGGCCAGTCACCGGGATGGCGGGCGGGGCGATGCGCCCGGCGCCGCCGGGCGCGAGCGGCGGCCGACGGGCCCGCCCGGGTCGATGCCACGGGCGCCCGGTCCAGGGCCGATCGTTGACCCGGCGCCCCGGCCCGCGTCACTCACCCTCCGTCAGGCCGAACCCGGACAAATCGAGGCGCCGGGCATTGGCGCGTTCCCGCGGTGTCAGCGGGTAGCGCGCCAGCATCTCGCGGTAGCGGTGATGCAGCCGCGCGCCCCAATCCCGGCGCAGGTGGCCCATCAGCCGCTCATGCGCCTCGATCCAGGTCCGGCGGCTGTAGTCGTCGTCGATCGTCGGGCGAGGCGATCCCAACCGGCGGGGCCGCGTCGTCCGGGTCGCGGCCTCGGCCTCCTGCGCCATGGTCCGGGTGATCGCGCAGACCGTCTCGAACAGCCAGTCCTCGGGGCCCTCGGCCGGATCGGGCGGGCTTGTTCCGGGGTCGGGCTGTCCCAGCCGCGCCAGCGCCGCGCGCAGCGCCGCCTCCGCTTCGGGCCCCGTCACTGGGCTGCGACCCCCGCCTGCCAGACGGCGCCGACCTCGGCGCGGATGATCCGGGCGATCTGGGCGCAATCCTCGGGGGTGAAAGTCAGCGGCAGGCGCATGTCGATCAGGCCGCGCAGCACCCGGTCAGTCTCGGGCATCGGCGTGGCGGGGGCGTAGTGCCAGCTGTCGTAGCGGCTGGTGAAGCCCTGCGGCTCCGCGGCGCCGAACCACTTGAGCTCGACCCCGCGGCGCGCGCAGCGGGCCAGCACGGCGTCGATGGCGTCACCCGGCCAGTCCAGCAACAGGAACTGGTAGGACGAGGCGACGAAGCCCTCCGCCTCGACCCGGTCGATCCGGGTCAGCCCCGGTGCCTCGGCCAAGCCCGCGTCGACAGCGGCGTTAAGCGCGTTCCAGCGGGCGCATTGCCGGTCGAGATCGGCCAGTTGCGGGCGCAGGATCGCCGCGCGCAGGTTGTCCATCCGGCCCGAGACGTTGGGCGTGTCGTATTTCAGCTGCGCAAAGGCCTCGGGCGGGGGCGCCGCGCGGTGCCGGTCGAACAGCATGTAGGACCCCGACAGCAGGATCGCCCGGGCCATAGCTTCGGCATCGTCCGAGATGAGCAAGCCCCCCTCGCCCGAGTTCATGTGCTTGTAGGTCTGGGTCGAGAAACAGCCCATGCGGCCCCAGCACCCGGTGGGCCGACCGCGCCAGTGCGCCCCCATGGTATGGGCGCAATCCTCGATCAGGGTCAGGCCATGGGCCTCGCAGAGCGCCACCAGCCGGTCCATGTCGCAGATGTGCCCACGCATATGCGACAGCAGCAGCACATCGGCCTGCCCGGCCTTGGCGGCCAGATCGTCGAGGTCGATCACCAGGCCCTCGGTCACCCCCACGAAGACGGGCTGCGCGCCGAGGCTGGCGATGGCCCCGGGCACCGGCGCCAGCGTGAAGGCATTGGTCAGGACACGATCCCCGGGCCCGACCCCGCAGGCCCGCAGGGCCGTGGCCAGCGCGTAGCCGCCCGAGGCCACGGCCAGGCAATAGGCCGCCCCCACCGAGGCGGCAAATTCCTCCTCCAGGGCGGCGACCTCGGGCACCTCGCCCGGCGTCGTGTTGTAGCGGTGCAGCCGTCCGTGGCGCATGACCGCGACGGCGGCGGCGATCCCCGCTTCGGGGATCGGCTCTTGCTGGGTAAACGTGCCCGTGAAAACCTCTTCCATTCGCCTTTTGTGCGGGGTGGTGCGCGGGCCGTCAATGGGCGCGTCATTCGGGGCCGTCAAGGGCGCCGTCGCGCCCCTCCTCAACCGATCAACCGGCGGACCTCGGCGCCCAGCGCGTCGTAGCCGTCGATCAGCCCCTGCGCGCCCATCTCGCGCACCGCCTGCCCGTGCGGGCCGAAGGTGACGAGGATCACCGGCACCCCGGCGGCGCGGGCGGTGTCGCGGTCGGTCACGGTGTCGCCGACCAGAAGCGACCGTTCGGGCCGCCCGCCGGCGCGGTCAACAGCCGCAAGGTAGGGGGCCGCATCGGGCTTGCGCGTGGACAGCGTGTCGGCCCCGACAAGCGAGGCGAACAGGCCCCGCACGCCGAGGCTGGTCAGCAGCCGATCGGCCAGCGCCTCGGGCTTGTTGGTGCAGACCCCGACGCCGTAGCCCGCCGCGCGCAGCGCCTCGATCGCCGCGGCCACGCCGGGGAAGAGCCGCGTCTGCAGGTCGAGCGCGGCGGCGTAATGCGACAGGAACCGCGGATAGAGGCGGTCCACCTCGGCCGGGTCGCGCCACCCGACACGCGACAGGCCGAGCGTCAGCATGGCCCGCCCGCCGCGCATGGCCGTGGCCGCATCGGCCACCGGGTCCAGACAGGCGCCCGGCCCGAAGGCGCGCAAACAGACATTGGCCGCCGCCACCATGTCGCCGCTGGTATCAGCCAGGGTGCCGTCAAGGTCGAAGATCACGGTTCGCATGGCAGTCTCCGGCAAGGTTTCGCCTTCTGTAACCCGACGACACGCGATGTGAAGCCCCCCGCCTTGCGAAGCAGACTGTGGGCGGTACAAGGGCTGCGAACACGAAAACAAGGGGCGGCATGGCCACAGCACTGGTTGTTCTGGCCGCGGGCAAGGGCACGCGGATGAAATCGGACCGGCCCAAGGTTCTGCACGAGGTTGCCGGGGCCCCGATGCTGGTGCACGCGCTGCGGGCGGGCGCGGCCATCAGCCCCGCGCGCACCATTGTCGTCACCGGCCACGGAGCCGAGGCGGTCGCGACCGCGGCCAGCGCCTGGGACCCGCAGGTGGAACTGGCCCACCAGGCCGAGCAACTGGGCACCGGTCACGCGGTCGACCAGTGTCGCGCGGCCCTGGCGGAGTTCGACGGCGACGTGATCGTGCTCTACGGCGACACGCCCTTCATCCGCCCCGAGACGCTGGCCGCCATGCAGGCCGCCCGCGCCACGCATGATATCGTCGTCCTGGGCTTCGAGGCCGCCGATCCCGGCCGCTACGGCCGTCTGAGGATGGACGGCCAATCCCTTGAGGCCATTGTGGAATTCAAGGATGCCTCCGACCGGGAAAAGGCCATCACCTTGTGCAATTCCGGCGTTATCGCCGCGGATGCGGCCACCCTGTTTTCGCTGCTGGAGGCGGTGGGCAACGACAACGCCAGCGGCGAATACTACCTCACCGACGTCGTCGGTCTGGCCCGGGCGCGCGGGCTTTCGGCCACTGTCGTGACCTGCGACGAGGCCGAGACCCTCGGCGTCGATTCCCCGGCCGCGCTGGTCAGGGCCAATGCCGTCTACCAGGACCGGGCCCGCGCCGAGCTGATCGCCGCGGGCGTGACGCTGCTGGCCCCCGAGACGGTACACCTGAGCTTCGACACCGCGATCGGGCCGGACAGCTTGCTCGAGCCGAACCTCGTCTTCGGCCCCGGTGTGACGATCGAGAACGGCGCCACGATCCGCGCCTTCAGCCACCTCGAGGGCTGCCACGTCGCTCGCGGCGCGGTAATCGGCCCCTATGCGCGGCTGCGCCCGGGCGCGGAACTGTCCGAGGACACGCGCATCGGCAATTTCGTCGAGATCAAGAACGCGCAGATCCACGCCGGCGCCAAGGTCAACCACCTGACCTACATCGGCGACGCCGAGCTGGGCGAGGGGACGAATGTCGGCGCGGGTACCGTGACCTGCAATTACGACGGCGTCTTCAAGCACCGCACGACCATCGGGCGCAACGTCTTCGTCGGGTCCGACACGATGCTGGTTGCGCCGGTGACACTGGGCGACGACTCGATGACCGCCAGCGGCACTGTCGTCACCGAGGACGTGCCCGACGGCGCGTTGGCGCTGGGCCGGTCCCGGCAGGTCAACAAGGCGGGCCTCGCGCGCCGGATGTTCGAAAAGTTAAAGGCCATGAAGGCAAGACGCGACAAGGACAGTCAGTAATGTGCGGAATTGTGGGTGTCCTCGGCAAACACGAAGCGGCGCCGATCCTCGTGGACGCGCTGCAAAGGCTGGAGTATCGTGGCTATGACAGCGCCGGGATCGCGACCGTGAACAACGGCGTGCTGGACCGGCGCCGGGCCGTGGGCAAGCTGGTCAACCTGCAGGACCTGCTGGTGCACGACCCCCTGACCGGCAAGGCCGGCATCGGCCATACCCGCTGGGCCACCCATGGCGCGCCGACGCTGACCAACACGCATCCCCACGGTGCCGGGCGTGTCGCGGTTGTCCACAACGGCATCATCGAGAATTTCCGCACCCTGCGCAATGAACTGGGCGGGCTGGGCATCGACCACCAGACCGAAACCGACACCGAGACAGTGGCGCTGCTGACCCAGCATCACCTCGACCGGGGGCTGGACCCGCGCGCCGCGGCCGAGGCCACCCTCGCGCGGCTGGAAGGCGCCTATGCGCTGTGCTTTCTCTTCGAGGGCGCCGACGACCTACTGGTGGCCGCGCGCCGGGGCAGCCCGCTGGCCATCGGCCACGGCGCGGGTGAGATGTTCGTCGGCTCAGACGCCATCGCCCTGGCGCCCATGACCGACCGGATCACCTACCTCGAGGAAGGCGATATCGCCGTCGTCACGCGCACCAGCCTTGAGGTGCGCGACGGCGCCGGGCAACTGGCCGACCGCCCCGTCAAGACGATCCAGCGCGACGCGGCGCTGGTCGACAAGGCCGGGCACCGGCATTTCATGGCCAAGGAGATTGCCGAACAGCCCACGGTGCTGACCTCGGCGCTTAATTACTACTTCAACGATGCCGCCATCACCCTTCCCGAGCCGGGGATGGACTTTTCCGGTGTCCAGCGGCTGGTCATGGTCGCCTGCGGCACCGCCTACCTGGCCTGCCTGACCGCCAAGTACTGGGTCGAGCAACTGGCGGGCATCCCGGTCGAGGTCGACGTGGCCTCGGAGTTCCGCTATCGCGAGCCGCCCGTCGGCGCCGGGACCGTGGCGCTTTTCGTCAGCCAGTCGGGCGAGACGGCCGATACCCTCGCCGCGTTGCGCTATTGCACGGGCAAGGCCGACCGCATCGTTTCGATCGTGAATGTCGCCGAAAGCTCGATCGCGCGGGAAAGCGACCTGACGCTGCCGATCCTTGCCGGCGCCGAGATCGGCGTCGCCTCGACCAAGGCCTTCACCTGCCAGCTGACGGTGCTGGCGGCCCTCGCGCTCAAGGCCGCGCAGGACAGGGGCCGGATCAGCGCCGAGGGTCTCTCGGGTCATATCGCGAACCTGCGCGGGCTGCCGGGGCTGATGAACGTCGCGCTGGGCCAGGAGGAAAAGACGCAGCGGCTGGCCCGCCAGTTGGCCGAGGCGCGCGACATCCTGTTCCTGGGGCGTGGCCCAATGTATGCGCTAGCCCATGAAGGCGCGCTAAAATTAAAGGAAATCAGTTATATACACGCCGAAGCTTATGCATCAGGTGAACTCAAGCACGGCCCGATCGCACTGGTGGACGACAAGGTGCCGGTCATCGTCATGGCCCCGCGCGACGCGCTTTTCGACAAGACCGTCTCGAACACGCAGGAGGTCATGGCCCGCGGCGGCAAGGTGCTGCTGATCACCGACCGCGAAGGCGCCGAGATCGCCGGCGACGGCGTCTGGGAGACGCTGATCCTGCCCGCCGTCGATCCGCTGCTCGCGCCCATCCTCTATGCGGTTCCGGCCCAGCAACTGGCCTACTTCACCGCCCTGGCGCGCGGCACCGATGTCGATCAGCCGCGCAACCTGGCCAAATCCGTGACCGTGGAGTGATCCCGTGCCCGACCTGACGCCGCAGATCAATATCCTGGCCGAGCGTGTCCACGCCATGCGCGGCGAGGGCCGCCGACTGCTGGTCGCCGTTGCCGGGGCGCCGGGCAGTGGCAAGTCGACCCTGGCCGAGGAACTGTCCCGGCGGCTGAACGCCCAGAAATGCGTCACCCGCGTGGTGCCGATGGACGGCTTCCACCTGGACAATGACGTTCTGGGCGCGCGTGGCCTGCTGGCGCGCAAGGGCGCGCCCGAGACCTTTGACAGCGCCGGGTTCCTGCACCTTGTCCAGCGTCTGCGCGAACGCACCGAGGTCATCGCCCCGGTCTTCGACCGCGCCCGCGACCTGGCCGTGGCCGGGGCGCAAGTCATTCCCGCCGAGGCCGAGGTCGTGCTGATCGAGGGTAATTACCTGCTGTTCGATGCGCCGCCTTGGTTCAATCTGGCGCCGATCTGGTCGCTGTCGGTGCGGCTGGAGGTGCCGCTGCAGGACCTGCGCGCGCGGCTGATCCAGCGCTGGCTCAAGCTGGGGCATACCAGTGCCACCGCCACCCGCCGCGCCGAGGCCAACGACATTCCCAATGCCGAGGCCGTCGTCGCTCGCGCGCTTCCCGCTGATATCGTGCTGACGCCCGATGGCCAGACGGTAGATGAGCCATAGCGACTCGCGGCCAGTCCGCATATAGTGGCTATCAATGAACATTTCACGAGATATTGCCGACGGGTCGGCAGCGGCGTTTCTCGGGGTCGGGGCCTCCCTGACCGGGCGGCGCTGGGTCGGACCGGGACTCGAGGCCGACCGCCTCGCACAGGGACTGGCCCAGGATACCGCCCTGCCCCTGCCGCTGTGCCGCATCCTCGTGGCGCGGGGCGTCACGGCCGGCGAGGCGCAGGCCTTCCTCTCGCCCACGCTGCGCGACTTGCTGCCCGACCCGCGCGTGCTGCGCGACATGGAGGAAGCGGCGGCACGGCTGGTGCGGGCCGTGGACGCGGGCGAACGCATCGCGATCTTCGCCGATTACGACGTCGACGGCGGCGCCTCGGCGGCGCTGCTGCTGTGCTGGCTACGCGATTTGCAGCGGTCCGCCACGCTCTACGTGCCCGACCGAATCGACGAGGGGTTTGGCCCCAATGCACCGGCAATGCGGACACTGGCCCGCGATCACGACCTGATCGTCTGCGTCGATTGCGGCACCCTGTCGCACGACGCCATCGCCGCGGCCGCGGACACGGACGTGCTGGTGCTCGACCACCACCAGGGCGGCGAGACGCTGCCCCCCGCACTGGCCGTCGTGAACCCCAACCGGCAGGACGAGGACGGTGGTCTGGGCCATCTCTGCGCGGCCGGGGTCGTCTTCCTGTTGCTCGTCGAGGTGACGCGCCAGCGCCGCGCCGCCGGGCAATCCGGCCCCGACCTCATGGCGTTGCTGGACCTGGTGGCGCTGGCCACCGTGGCCGACGTGGCCCCCTTGCAGGGGGTCAACCGCGCCTTCGTGCGCCAGGGGCTGACGGTCATGGCGCGGCGCCAGCGCCCGGGGCTGGTGGCGCTGGCCGATGTCGCGCGGCTCGACAGCGCCCCGGGCAGCCATCACCTGGGCTTCGTGCTGGGGCCGCGGGTGAACGCGGGCGGGCGGATCGGCCAGGCCGACCTCGGCGCGCGGCTGCTGGCCACGGCCGACCCGCGGGAGGCCGAGGCCATGGCGGCGAAACTCGACGAGCTGAACACCGACCGCCGCGAGCTGGAGGAACAAGTCCGCGCCGCCGCGCTGGCGCAGGCCGAGGCGCGCGGGCTGGACGCCCCGCTGGTCTGGGCCGCGGGCGAAGGCTGGCACCCGGGCGTGGTGGGTATCGTCGCCGCGCGGCTCAAGGAACGCACCAACCGCCCCGCCATCGTCATCGGGCTGGAGGGCGAGGAGGGCAAGGGATCGGGCCGCTCGGTCTCGGGCATCGACCTGGGCGCGGCGATCCAGCGGCTCGCGGCCGAGGGGCTGCTGCTCAAGGGCGGCGGGCACCGGATGGCCGCGGGCCTGACCGTGGCGCGCGATGGGCTGGAGGACGCCATGGCGCGGCTGTCCGAACTGCTCGCCCGGCAGGGGGCGGATGCGCTCGGGCCCGCCGACCTCGCGCTCGACGGGGTGCTTATGCCGGGGGCCGCCACGGTCGAGCTGGTCGAACAGATCGAGCAGGCCGGCCCCTTCGGCGCGGGCGCCCCGGCCCCGCGCTTCGCCTTCGCGGACTGCCAGATCCAGTATGCCAGGCCGGTGGGCACCGGCCACCTGAAGGTGACCTTCGGCGACGGTCTGGGCACCCGGGTCGACGCCATCGCCTTCGGTGCGATGGACGGGCCGCTGGGGGCGGCGCTGACGGCCCGCGACGGGGCCCGCTTCCACCTCGCGGGACGGCTCGAAATCAACACCTGGAAAGGCCGCCGCAGCCCCCAGCTGCGCCTCGAGGACGCCGCGCCAGCGCGGTAAAAAAGCGCACGAATCCTCTTGCGTCCCCCCCGGGGTTTTTCTACACACCGCCTCACTGACCCAGTGGCCCGTTCGTCTATCGGTTAGGACGCCAGGTTTTCAACCTGGAAAGAGGGGTTCGATTCCCCTACGGGCTGCCATGTAATCCAATAATTTTGGTATTCGTGGGCACCGGCGGGTGACAGGTGGATCGGTGGTCCAACGCTTTTTTCGCTGGCGGTGCTCACGGAGGATGCGTTCAAGGCCCGCAAAGCTGAACTGAAGAACGAAGGCTCGGCCGGGCGGTGGCTTTCGCCTCTGACCCTGCACGTCCTGCCCAAGCTGGGCAAAGTTCCGGTGACGGATCTCGACCAGCGCGACATTCGCGACACCCTGGCGCCAATCTGGAACACCAAGTCTGATACGGCCCGAAAGGCGCTGAACCGGGTCTCGATCGTGATGCGCCACGCTGCGGCTCTAGGCTTGGACGTGGATCGGCAAGCGACCGAGAAAGCCAAGGCGTTGCTGGGAAAGTCTCGACACAAGCCCAAGAATATCCCCGCCATGGCCTGGGCTGACGTGCCGGCCTTTTATGCCAGTCTCCAAGAACCCAATCCGACGCACCTTGAAACGCCCCGGGTTTCCGAGAGGCATTTTTGTTCAGAACTTAGGCGGCGTGTTCAAGAGCATTCATCTCTGCCTGGAACTCATCCTGCACGTCCTGCGGCGGCCGGTGGCCGATGGCGCTGTGTAGCCGCTCCGTATTGTACCAGCTGACCCAGTGCAGGGTCTCCCACTCGACCTGTG
>NZ_MSIT01000013.1 GCF_002094885.1 Salibaculum halophilum | reverse complement strand
GGTGGCGGGCGGGGCCACGGCCCCGCCGCGCGCCTCGGTTCGCGCCGCCGGCGCGGATCGAGGCGCACCGCCGCCACCCGGATCGGGCGGGGGCGGGCCGTCCTGCAGCTTGCGCACCAGGTCCTCGGGGGTGGGCAGGTCGGCCACGTGGGTCAGCCGGATGATCGCCATTTCGGCGGCCATCATGCCGTTGGGGGCCTGGGCCACCTCGTCCAGCGCCTTGAGCAGCATCTGCCACAGCCGCGTCAGCACCCGCATGGGCAGCGCCTCGGCCATGGCCAGACCGCGGGCGCGTTCGTCGGGGCCGACGGTCGGGTCCTCGGCCGCCTCGGGCGTGACCTTGATGACGCTGACCCAATGGGCGATTTCGGCCAGGTCACGCAGGATCGCCATGGGATCGGCCCCCTCGGCGTATTGCCCCGACAGTTCGGTCAGCGCCCCGGCGGCCTCACCCTTCAGGATCATGTCGAACAGGTCGAGCACCCGGCCCCTGTCGGCCAGCCCCAGCATGGCGCGCACCTGGTCGGCGCCGGTCTCGCCCGCGCCGTGCGAAATCGCCTGGTCCAGCAGCGAGGTCGCGTCGCGCGCCGAACCTTCGGCTGCGCGCGTGATCAGGGCCAGCGCGTCGTCGGTGATCCGCGCGCCCTCGGTGTCGGCGATGCGGCGCAGCATGGCGACCTGGTCCTCGGGCTCGATCCGGCGCAGGTCGAAGCGCTGGCAGCGCGACAGCACCGTCACCGGCACCTTGCGCACCTCGGTTGTGGCGAAGATGAACTTCACGTGGGCGGGCGGTTCTTCCAGCGTCTTGAGCAGCGCGTTGAACGCGCTGGTCGAGAGCATGTGCACCTCGTCGATGATGTAGATCTTGTAGCGCGCCGAGGCGGCCCGGTAATGCACCGTGTCGATGATGTTCTCGCGGACGTAGGACACCTGCGTGTTCGAGGCCGCGTCCATCTCGATCACGTCGACGTGGCGGCCCTCCATGATGGCGGTGCAGTGTTCGCATTCGCCGCAGGGGTCGGTCGTCGGGCCGCCCGTGCCGTCGGTGCCGGTGCAGTTCATGCCCTTGGCGATGATCCGGGCGGTGGTCGTCTTGCCGGTGCCGCGGATGCCCGTCATCAGGAAGGCCTGCGCGATGCGGTCGGCGGCGAAGGCGTTCTTGAGGGTGCGCACCATGGCGTCCTGGCCCACGAGATCGGCAAAGGTCTCGGGGCGGTATTTGCGGGCAAGCACCTGGTAGCTGGGCTGGTCGGTCATGGTCGCCTCGGGATTCGGCCGGTCGGCGCAGGGTAAGCGGGGGCAGGGGCAAGGTCCACCACGGCGATGCGGCGCCGGACCGATCCCGCAGCGATGGCATGGTCGGCGTCAGGCCGAGTCGCGCCGGTTTGCCGGCGTCGGTTGCGCCTGAGTTTGGCGGTGCGACGGCCGCTGGTGCGTCAGCAGTCGCGGGACTGCGCCTTCACGCCAATAGGGTCCGGCAAGCCGGGTCGCGGGCACGAACGACACCGAGCCCTTGGAAAACTGCGGCAAGCGGGGAGGCCATTAAGGTCCGGTCCCGTCGGCTGGACGTGCCAGCACGATGATACGGGGCCGGTACCGCCGAGGCGAACGCTTTGCCGCGTGCCTGATGGGGGGGGGTGAGAGGCTGGACAACGACCCAAGCGGGGCTCGTTACGGCTGCTTCCTTCCGGACCTGACCGGGTTGGCGAGGCGCTTGCCCGCGCCAACCTCTCGCGTCAGGATATACGTGCCTTGTTCACATCGTTCAAGGGGCCGCGGCGTCCAGATCAATCTCGCAGACCAGCCGCTCCTGCGCGTCATGGCGCAGGGCGCGGAGACCGGGTTGTGGCAGGCTGGCCGCGGCCCCGGGCGCGGTGGTGAAAGTGGCGCTGGCACCGGCGATCGGGCGGAAACCCCAGTTGCGGACCGGCGCGAAATCCAGCGGATCGTTGGCCGCGAAATAGGCGGCGATGGCCTCGCTCGCCGTGCCGCTGCTCTCGAACAGAAGCGGTGCGCTGGCGGCGACGTCGAAATGCCCGCCGCCGCCCATCCGGTAGGAATTCGTCGCGAGCACGAACCGCTGATCTTCGGTTACCGGGCGGCCTGCGTGGCACAGGTCGCGCACCCGCGTCGCCTCCGGCGACAGCACCTCGCCGTTCGGCCCGAACCTCGGTGGCGCGGTGAGGTCGAAACTGTAGCTGACCCCGCAGATCACGTCGAAGAGGTAACCCGGAAACCGCGGGTCAATCAGCGGCTGGCATCCGCGCCCGGGCGTGATGCGGCCGAAAGTCGCGGCGGCGCGCTCGAGCCAGTCGTGTAGCTGCCGCCCGGTGATCTCGATGGCGCAGATGGCATTCGGAAAGGGATAGAGGTCGGCGGCATGGCGCAACGCGAGCGGCCCGGCAGGGATCTCGACATAGGGTCCCGCCCCGTTGGCGGACCCCGACCTGAAAGGCGCGGCCGCCGAGAGCACCGGCATGTCGGCGGCCGGGGTGCCTGCCAGCGCTTCGGCGACCAGTCGGCGTTGCGCGGCATTGACGATCTGCACGGCCGCATCCGGCCGGACCCGGCTGAAATGCGTGGTGATCGGTCGCAGGGTTCGCCCGATCGGTTGGCGGACCCTGGACAGCGTCCGCGCGTGCACCGGAGCGAGCATCGCCGTGATCTCGGGGCAGGGGGACAGGCCGTGGCGGGCAAGCGTCTCGGCCACGGGCACGAGCCGCGTGTCATGGCCGGCGATCACCCAGCCGTTGCCGCGCGGGGCCAGGGCCAGGTCGATCACGCCCAGCCAGGTGCCCGCGGCCCCGGGGTTGACCGCGGGCTTGCCGTGGATCGTACCGCCGCCGGGGTCGATGCCCGCGCCCACAGGATGGTCGGGGTGAGGGAAGGGAACATGACTGTGGCCCAGGATCAGAAGGTCTATCCCGTCGACCCGGGCCAGCTCGGCTCCGACGTTGTCCCCGGCGGAGCGCTCGGGCCGGGTCTCGACGCCGGTATGGGCCATGGCGATCACGATATCGGCGCCCGCTTCGCGTAGACGCCCGGCCTCGGCGCGGGCCGATTCGACCGGATCCGCGATATCCAGGGCCGCGTCCCGTGTCCGGGCGTCCCACTGCGCGGTTTGCGCCGGGGCCAGGCCAATCAGCCCGATTCGGAAATCCAGCGTATCGCCACGGCCGGTCTGCACCTGCCGGGTGACGATATGCGACCGCTCTGTCAGCGGGTGGCCCGGCCCCGGGCCGTCCATCTGCGCGACATTGCCGGCCAGCATCGGAAAGCGGGCCTGTGATCGTGCCGCGCGGACATAGGCGAGGCCCCAATCGAATTCATGGTTGCCCAGCGCGGCCGCGTCGTAATCCAGCGCGTTCATGGCCGCGACGATGGCGTTGGGCGCACCCGCGTCGGCTTGAAAGTCGGCGTGCAGGAGCTCGGCCAAGGGGGTGCCCTGTAGAAAGTCGCCGTTGTCCAGAAGAAGGGTCGGAGGCCCCTCGGCGCGGGCGTGCCGCACCAGCGAGGCCAGTCCGGCAAGGCCGGCGGCGTCGGTCGGCCGGTCGGCGTAGTAGTCGTGGGACAACAGGTGTCCATGGATGTCGCTGGTGGCCAGGATCCGCAGGTGGGTCTGGTCGGCGGACAGGGATATCCTTGCAGGAAACGTCAATTTTTTCACTTTCCAAGTCGCCCGCTTTCAACCTTAGATTGATCCGCTCGTGACTCAAGTCCCTTATACGAATTGAACAATTCCGCGTTGCGTGGCATCGACGCCGCATGAAACAGCCGGAAACAGTGACATTCGGGGGCTCGGGGCTGGACCGAGCGGCGCACCTGCGCGGCGATGCAGCGGCGCTCGATGCCCTGCGCCTCGCGCCCGGCGCGCGGTTCATCCTCGCCTGGCGCGGCAAGGTGCTGATTGCGGACGGGGCGCTGGCACGGCTGGCCGCGGATCACCCGGTGGTGCGGGACGCGGCCGAGGCGGCCCTGTTCCTGGGGCGTGATACCGGCGGGCCGGTCTTTTGTGCGGATGTCTCGGATTGGGACCCGGCGCAGGACGGCCAGGCTCTGCCCGATGGCAGCTTTTTCGACCTGACCCAGCAGCGCCATCCGCTCGTGCCCGACGCCGACGGCTTTGCCGATCTGAAGGCCTGCATGACACGACTGAGCGCCCGCGACGCAGAACTGGCGGCGATGGCACGGGGGCTGCTGTCGTGGCACCGAACGCATCGATTCTGCGCCCGTTGCGGGGCCTCCAGCATGGTGGCGCAAGCCGGCTGGCAGCGGATTTGCCCCGCCTGCGACGCGCGGCATTTTCCGCGCACAGATCCGGTCGTCATCATGCTGGTGACCCGCGGCAACCGCGCGCTGCTGGGCCGGGGTCTGGCCTGGCCCGAGGGGATGTTTTCCTGCCTGGCGGGCTTCATGGAGCCGGGCGAAACCATCGAGGCGGCCGTGCGCCGCGAGGTTACCGAGGAAACCGGTATCCGCGTCGGTGGTGTCGCCTACCTGGCCAGTCAGCCCTGGGCCTTTCCCGGGTCGCTCATGATCGGCTGTCACGGCGCGGCCCTGAGCGACGAGATCACCCTCGACCCCACCGAATTGGCGGATGCCCGCTGGGTCAGCCGCGAGGACCTGGCCGCGGCCTTCGCCGGCGAGGTGCCCGACCTGTTGCCCGCCCGCAAGGGGGCCATAGCGCAGTTCCTGTTGTCCAACTGGCTTGCGGATCGGCTCTATTGAGGGACATACTCGCCCCCGAGGCCCGGCGGGGCGGTTTCTGAGGCAGGGTGAAACATGCAGTTGAGTGCGCGCGAGGATATCGGGGCTCCGGTCGAGCACGTCTTTCGGGAGATTGCGGATTTCGCGGCCTTCGAGCGCAAGATCATCCGGCGCGGCGGCGACGTCGCCCTGCTTGACGGGCCGGTGCCGCCCGAACCGAGCGCCCGTTGGGAGGTCAGGTTCCGCTTTCGCGGAAAGAACCGACGCGTCGTGGCCACGCTTGAGCGCCTCGACCCTGGCCAGGGCCTGACCATCGGGTTCGCCTCACCGAACATCAAGGGCCATTGCACGGTCGACCTCGTCGCGCTGTCGGCCAGCCGGACGCGCCTGAACGTGGTGATCGTGACGCGGCCGGTATCGATCGCGGCCAAGGTGCTGGCACAATCCCTGCGCCTCGGGCGCGGCCGGATGGAGCGGCGTTTCCGGACCATCGTCACCACCTATGCCGAGGACGTGGAGGCCCGCCACCGCGCCGGCGCGTGAGGCGCCCGCGCCCCGGCTCAGGCGCGTTCGTGGCGCCGCGGCGCGGCCGGGTAGACCCCCATCAGCTTGATGTGGTCGGTGAAATAATCCAGCTCTTCCATGGCAAGTTGCACGTTGCGATCGTCGGGGTGGCCCTCGATCTCGGCATAGAACTGGGTGGCGTGGAAATCGCCGCCCACCATGTAGCTTTCCAGCTTGGTCATGTTGACGCCGTTGGTCGCGAAACCGCCCATCGCCTTGTAGAGCGCGGCGGGGATGTTCCGGACCCGGAAGATGAAGCTGGTCATCATACCGTGCTTGCCGCGCCGCTTGAAATCGGGATCACGGGCCATGATCAGAAAGCGCGTCGTGTTGCGCGCGTGATCCTCGATGTGGCGGGCCACCACGTCCAGCCCGTAGATATCGGCGGCCAGTTCCGAGGCCAGCGCGCCGAGGGTCGGGTCGTCGCCGCGGGCGACCTCGCGGGCCGCGCGGGCATTGTCGGAACTGACCCGGGTGTGAATCGTGTTCTCGCGCAGGAATGCCGAGCATTGCGGCAGGATCACCACGTGCCCCAGCGCGGTGCGGATATCTGGCAGTCGCGCGCCTGGCATCCCCAGCAGGTTCACATGGACCCGGATGAAACACTCGTCGACGATATGCAGGCCGCTTTCGGGCAGCAGGTGGTGCACGTCGCCGACGCGCCCGTAGATCGAGTTCTCCACCGCGATCATGCCGAGCTCTGCCTCGCCCTTGCGGACCGCCTCGATGGCCGCGTCGAAGGTGGCGCAGGGCAGGGGGTCGTGATGCGGCCGGGCCTCCTTGCAGGCCTGGTGGCCATAGGCGCCGGGTTCTCCCTGAAAGGCGATGCGCTGGGTCATCCGCGGTCCTGTCCCCCTGTCGGATCGTGGCATGGGCATTTCGTCGCGCTGCTACACCTTGAACAATGCGGGTGGAAGCGGATACATGACGTCTGAATCAAGAACCGGATGGAACGCGACATGTTCGACACAATGACGATGACCAAGGTCCTGGGTGGCTTTTGCGGCACGCTGCTGGTGTTCTTGCTTGGCAGCTGGGCGGCGGAAACGATCTATCATGTCGGTGGCGGGCATGGCGAAGAGGCCCAGGCTTATTCGATCGAGGTCGCCGAGGACGACAGCGCCGAAGAGGAAGCCGTCGAGGAGGAGGGCCCCGAGTTCACCGAAGTCTTCGCCAGCGCCGACGCTGCGGCGGGGGAATCGCAGTGGCGCGCCTGCCGGGCCTGTCACGCGCTGGAGCCGGGCCAGAACATGACCGGCCCGACGCTATACGACGTGGTCGGCCGAGAGATCGCCGCGGTTGACGGGTTCAACTACTCCGGCAGCTTGGTCGAACAGGCCGACGTCTGGACCCCCGAGAACCTGAACGCTTTCCTCGAGAACCCGAGCGGCTGGGCGCCGGGTACCGCGATGTCCTACGCCGGTATGCGCCGTATCGAGGACCGCGCGAACCTGATCGCCTACCTGGACACCATCGGCGAGTGATCCGGGTCTGGCCCGGCACTGTCATGCCGATCGAAGGGCCGCCCGCCGGGGCGGCCCTTTTTCTTGCGCGCCTGCGTGGCTGTCGGGTAGGGCCGGCGGAGGCGGCGAAGCGTGGGCATGTCACGCCCGATCACGCATTCTCAACTTGAAGGCTGGACCTTTCGGCCATTAGCCTCATCCTCAATGGAACCGACCGCCGGAGGAATGACCATGCCCAGACCCGCCACCGAACCCCGGACTGCCCGCGCCGAGGCGGACAGCGCACCGTGCGCGCCCGCCTGGCGTGCCTGGATGGCCGGTGGGCTGCTGGTGCTGGGCGGCGCGCTCTGCGCCTCGGCCGAGGGACAAGAGGATGTCACGGTCAGCCACGGCTACACCAATTTCGGTGACCTGAAGTATCCCGCCGACATGGCGCATCTCGACTACGTCAACCCCGACGCGCCCAAGGGCGGCGAAATCAGCCAGTGGAGCCAGGGCAGCTTCGACAGTTTCAACCGCTACACCCGCGAGGGGGTCGTCGCCGCGCTGACCGGGCTCATGTACGAAAGCCTTCTGGTGTCAACGGCGGACGATCCCTATGGCCTTTACTGCTACCTTTGCGAGACGCTGGAATATCCCGACAGCCGCGACTGGGTCATCTTCAACCTGCGCGACGACGTGACATTTTCCGACGGCCGCCCGATGACGGCCGAGGACGTGGCCTTCACCTTCAATCTGTTCATGGAACAGGGCATCGCCGAATACCGCACGGTCGTCGAGGGCTTCGTCGAACAGGTGGAGGTCCTGGACGATCACCGCATCAAGTTCACCTTCACCGAGGACGCCCCGCGCCGGGACGTGATCGGTTTTGCCGGTGGCACAACCGTCTTCTCGAAATCGTGGTTCGAGGAGACCGGCGCGCGCATCGACGAAAGCACCGACACCCCTTTTCTCGGGACTGGGGCCTACGTGCTTGACAGTTACGAGACGAACGAACGCCTGATCTACGCCCGCGACACCGATCACTGGGGCGCCGATCACCCGCTCAACGTTGGCCAGAACAATTTCGACACTATCCGGGTGGAGTATTTCGCCGACAGCGCCACCGCCTTCGAAGCCTTCAAGGTGGGCACCTATACCTTCCGCACCGAAAACTCCTCCAAGACCTGGGCGACGGGCTATGACTTTCCGGCGCTCGATAATGGCTGGATGGTCACGAAGGAACTGCCCGACGGCAGTATCGGCGCCGCGCAGTCCTTCGTGTTCAACCTCGACCGGCCGGAATGGCAGGACCCGCGCGTGCGCGAGGCCGTGCGCCTGATGTTCAATTTCGAATGGTCCAACCAGACGCTGTTCTACGGCCTTTACGAGAGGGTCGAGTCCTTCTGGCAGAACACCGAACTGCAGGCGCGGGGCACGCCCTCCGAGGGCGAGTTGTCCCTGCTGCGCCCGCTGGTGGACGAGGGATTGCTGGACCCGGCCATCCTGACCGACCCGGCGGTCATCCCGCCGGAGTCCCGCCCTGAACGGTCGACCGACCGGGGCAACCTGCGCCGCGCCTCCAACCTGCTGGACGACGCCGGCTGGATCGTGGGCGATGACGGCATCCGCCGCAAGGACGGCCAGACACTGTCGCTGACAATCCTTCAGTTCTCGCCCGCCTTCGACCGTATCGTGAACCCCTTCGTCGAGAACCTTTCGCGCCTCGGCGTCGACGCCAAGCTCGAACGGGTGGACTCCGCCCAGTATGTCGAGCGCCGCCGCACCGGCGATTTCGACCTGGTCAATCACACCCTGACGCAGGGTTTCGAGCCGGGCATCGCCCTCAAGCAGTGGTTTCACAGCTCCACCGCCGATGACAGCTCGCGCAACCTGATGCGGCTGCGCGACCCGGCGATCGACCGGCTGATCGATCATGTGATCGACGCGCAGACCCTCGACGAGATGACCACCGCGACCCACGCGCTGGACCGCGCCCTGCGCGCCCATGGCTTCTGGGTGCCGCAATGGTTCAAGGACGTGCACACGGTGGCCTATTACGACATGTACGACCACCCCGAAGACATGCCGCCCTTCGCGCTGGGCGAACTGTCCTTCTGGTGGTATGACGCCGACCGGGCACAAGAGCTGCGCGAAGACGGCGCCTTTTAGCACTTAGGGAAGGGCAGGCAGGCCGGATGGGCGCCTATATCCTGAGACGTTTGCTGCTCGTGATCCCCACGTTGCTGGGGATCATGATCATCAACTTCACGCTGGTACAATTCGTGCCGGGCGGCCCGGTCGAACAGATCATCGCCCAGATGGAAGGCTCGGGCGATGTCTTCGAGACGATCTCGGGCGGCGGCAGCGAAACCGTCGAGAGCGGCGACAGCAGCTATGCCGGGGCGCAGGGCCTGCCGCAGGAATTCCTCGACGAGTTGCAGGTCGAGTTCAATTTCGCCCGCGTGGTCTGCGAGGACGGCTTCACCGGCGAACCCAGCCTGCGCGCCGAGGGGTGCCGTGCAGTGCCCGTGCCCACGCTGGAACGGTTCTTCATGATGATGTGGGACTACATCCGCTTCGACTTCGGCGAGAGCTACTTCCGATCCGTGGGCGTGCTGGAACTGGTGGCCGAGAAACTGCCCGTCTCGATCACGCTGGGGCTTTGGTCCACGCTGATCGCCTATCTGGTGTCGATCCCGCTGGGCATCCGCAAGGCGGTGCGCGACGGCTCGCCCTTCGATACCTGGACCAGCGCGGCAATCATCGTTGGCTATGCGATCCCGGGGTTTCTCTTTGCGATCCTGCTGATCGTGCTCTTTGCCTCGAACAACTGTTTCCAGATCCCCTGGCTGGCCGAACGCTTCCCCGAGTTGCGCAACATCAACCCCACCTGCCACCGCATATTCCCGCTGCGCGGGCTGACCAGCAGCAACTTCGAAGAGCTTTCGACCATGGGCCAGGTGCTGGACTACCTGCACCACATCGTGCTGCCGGTGCTGGCGCTGACCATCGGGGCCTTTGCCACGCTGACCCTGCTGACCAAGAATTCCTTCCTCGAGGAGATCAAGAAACACTACGTCATCACCGCCAAGGCCAAGGGGGTTTCGGAGCGCCGGGTGCTTTACGGCCATGTCTTCCGCAATGCCATGCTGATCGTGATCTCGGGCTTTCCGGCGATGTTCATCGGGGTGTTCTTCGGCGGCAGCCTGATCATCGAGACGCTGTTCTCGCTCGACGGGCTGGGCCGGCTGGGGTTCGAGGCGACCCTGGCGCGCGATTACCCGGTGATGTTCGGCACGCTGTTCACCTTTTCGCTGCTGGGGCTGATCGTGGGGATCATCACCGACCTGACCTATGTCCTGATCGACCCGCGGATCGACTTCGAGAGGCGCGACTAGATGGCCGAGCCCGCCCCCGATCACAGCCCGGAAGAGGCCGTGCCCGACCACCTGCGGGTGCCGCGTCGGCGGTGGTTCGAGCCCTCGCCGCTCAACAAGCGGCGCTGGCGCAACTTCACCCGCAACCGCCGCGCCTACTGGTCGCTGTGGATCTTTCTGGTGCTGTTCGGGCTCAGCCTCTTTGCCGAGTTCCTGGCCAACGACAAGCCGATCCTCGTGAATTACCGCGGCGAGCTGCGCATGCCCGTCTTTACCTTCTATTCGGAACGCGAATACGGCGGTGATTTCCCCACCGAGGCCCCATATCGCGACATCGAGGTTGAATGTCTCATCATCACCGGCGGACTGGAGGATTGCTTCTACGAGCCCGAGCAGATGATCGCCGCCGCCGAGGCGGGCACGATTGACGACCCCGATTTCCGCAAGGGCTGGCTGCTCTGGCCGCCCATACCCTATTCCTATGACACCATCGTGGACGTGCCCGGCGTGGCGCCCTCGCCGCCCGATGGCAACAACCTGCTGGGCACCGACGATACCAAGCGCGACGTGCTGGCGCGGGTGATCCACGGCTTTCGCCTGTCGGTCCTGTTCACGCTGATTGTGACCGCGCTGTCATCGGTCATCGGGATCGTGGCAGGGGCGATCCAGGGGTTCTTCGGCGGCTGGATCGACCTGATCTTCCAGCGCATCCTGGAAATCTGGTCCTCGACGCCGTCGCTGTACGTCATCATCATCCTCTTCGCGATACTCGGGCGAAGTTTCTGGTTGCTGGTCTTTCTGACGGTGTTGTTCGGCTGGCCCGCGCTGGTGGGCGTGGTGCGCGCCGAGTTCCTGCGCGCGCGCAATTTCGAATACGTGCGCGCGGCGCGGGCGCTGGGCGTGTCCAACCGAACCATCATGTTCCGGCACATGCTGCCCAACGCCATGGTGGCCACGCTGACGCTGCTGCCCTTCATTATCACCGGCACCATCGCCACGCTGGCCTCGCTGGATTTCCTCGGCTTCGGCCTGCCCTCTTCGGCCCCCTCGCTGGGCGAACTGACGCTGCAGGCAAAGCAGAACCTGCAGGCGCCCTGGCTGGGCTTCACCGCCTTTTTCACCTTCGCGATCATGCTGTCGCTGCTGGTGTTCATCTTCGAGGGCGTGCGCGACGCCTTCGACCCCAGAAAGACCTTTTCATGAAGACCGTCCTCGACGTGCAGGACCTGTCGGTCAGCTTCCGGCAGGATGGTGTGACGACCCAGGCCGTGAACGGGGTCAGCTTTCGCGTCGGCGACGGCGAGACCGTCGCGCTGGTCGGCGAAAGCGGCTCGGGCAAGTCAGTCACCGCGCTGTCCACCGTGCGGCTGCTGGGCGACAGCGCGCAGATCTCGGGCTCGGTGCGCTACGAGGGCGCCGAGATGGTCAGCGCCGACGAGGCGGAACTGCGCCGGGTGCGCGGCAACGACATCAGCTTCATCTTCCAGGAGCCGATGACCTCGCTCAACCCGCTGCATACCATTGAAAAGCAGTTGCGCGAATCGATCGAACTGCACCAGGGCCTGCGCGGCGAGGCCCTGCGTGCGAAGATCGTCGAGTTGCTCGAAAAGGTGGGCATCCGTGATGCCGCGGCGCGCCTGACCGCCTATCCGCATCAGTTGTCGGGCGGTCAGCGCCAGCGCGTGATGATCGCCATGGCCCTGGCCAATGGCCCCGACCTGCTGGTCGCGGACGAGCCGACGACGGCGCTGGACGTGACGATCCAGGCGCAGATTCTCGACCTGCTGGACCGGCTCAAGCAGGACATGACCATGTCGATGCTGTTCATCACCCATGACCTCGGCATCGTGCGCAAGATCGCCGACCGGGTCTGCGTGATGAAGGACGGCGAGATCGTCGAGCAGGGCGCGACCGAGGACATCTTCCAGACCCCGCAGCACCCCTATACCCGGATGCTGTTGGCCGCGGAAAGCACCGGCGACCCGACACCCGTGCCCGCCAAGGCACCGGTGGTCGCCGAGGCCGAGAACCTGAAGATCTGGTTTCCGATCCAGGCCGGGCTGCTCAAGCGCACGGTCGGCCACGTCAAGGCGGTCAACGACGCCAACTTTACCGTGCGGGCGGGCGAAACCCTGGGCGTGGTCGGTGAAAGCGGCTCGGGCAAGACGACGCTGGCGCTGGCCATGATGAAACTGCTGGGCTCGCAGGGGCGGATCGTGTTCCAGGGCCGCGAGATCCAGGGGTTCCGCGAAAAGCAGATGCGCCCGCTGCGCGGCGAGATGCAGATCGTCTTCCAGGACCCCTACGGCAGCCTGTCGCCGCGCATGACCGTGGAACAGATCATCGCCGAGGGGCTGAGCATCCACGGCACGCACGGCGAGAGCGAACAGCGCGCCATGGTGGCCGAAATCATGGGCGAGGTGGGCCTCGATCCGGCCACGATGGACCGCTACCCGCACGAGTTCTCGGGCGGGCAGCGCCAGCGCGTCGCCATCGCCCGCGCCATGATCCTGCGGCCGCGGCTGCTGGTGCTGGACGAGCCGACCAGCGCGCTGGACATGACCGTGCAGGTGCAGATCGTCGACCTGTTGCGCGACTTGCAGCGCAAGTATCAGCTTGCCTATCTGTTCATCTCGCACGACCTGAAAGTGGTGCGGGCGCTGTCGCACAAGATCATCGTCATGAAACAGGGCGACGTGGTCGAGGCCGGACCGGTGGACCGCGTCTTCGATGCCCCCGAGACCGAATATACCCGCGAGTTGATGGCGGCCGCGCTGGGTTAGAGCATGTCGCGCAAAAGTGGGAACCGGTTTTGCGCTCCCCGGACATGCGGAGTCAGATAGTTAGAGTGTGGCGGGTGAATGCTAATGAACGCGACACACTCTAGGACCAAAATTCCAGAATTTTGGTCCCGCGTCAGTCCAACGTGACCGTCGCCGGGGTCAGGCCGTCGATCTCGACCGTGCAGGTCTGACCACGCGCGATGGGGCCGACCCCTGCTGGCGTGCCGGTCAGGATCAGGTCGCCGGGCTGCAGTGTGAGCAGGCGCGACAGGTGGGCGATGATCTCCGCGACCGGCCAGATCATCGCCGAGAGCGGCGCCTCCTGGCGCAGGGCACCGTCGACCCGGCATCGGATCGACCGGTCGCCGTCAAGGTCCGCGCCATTGTGGAGTGTGCCCAGCACGGCGGAATTGTCGAAGCCCTTGGCCATGTCCCAGGGGCGCCGCATCTGCTTGGCCCGTGCCTGCAGGTCGCGGCGGGTCAGATCGTTCGCCGCGGCCTGGCCCCAGACGTGCGCCAACGCCCTTTCCGGCGCGATATCCGCGCCGCCTGTGCCTATCAGAACGGCCAATTCCGCCTCGTGATGCAGGTCGTCGGTGGCGGGCGGATAGGGGATGGTTCTGCCCGAGGGCACCACCGCGCCGGCCGGCTTGAGAAAGAAGAACGGCGGCTCGCGGTCGGGATCGTTGCCCATCTCGCGGGCGTGATCGGCATAGTTGCGCCCCACGCAAATGACCCGGTGCAGGCGGACGCCCGTCTCGGGCTGATCCGTCGGAAAGGTGGACGGCGCGGGCGGTTGAACGGCAATTCGTGTCACGGGGCGGCTCAGGACGGCCCGATCATGAAGCACGAGGTGCCGCGCGCCTGCAGCCGCGTGCAGGCAAGTTCGGCGCTGTCGCGGGTCAGGCCCATGAAATTGGCGTCGAAGCCCCGCGGGCTCTGCCGCACGCGGCGCAGCGCGCCGTCGAGCGTGCTCATCTCGTTGAGCGCGACGCGCAGCAGCACCCGTTCGGCCTGGTAGCGCGACCCGTAGCGGCCGACGTTGACACCCCAGTGGCGCCCGCCCGAGGTCGATATCCGCGTGACCACTTGCGGCTCCGATTGCGCGGTCTCGCCGGGGCGTGCCGGCGGACTCGGCGCGGCTTGCGGCGCGCGGGCGGTCGCGCTTTCGAGGGTCTCGGTCACCGCGCTCTCGATCATCTCGGCATTGGCCAGCAGCATCGCCTCGGCGGGGGCGGTTTCCGGGGTGGGCCGCAGCCGCGGCCGCAGCGAGCGGCTGACCAGCCCGCTGGCGCGGGTGTTGCGCGTGCCACCGCCGCCCGCGAAGGACGGGGCGGGGCTGGGCCGGGCCAGCCGCGCGCGGCTGGGCGCGCGGGCAAAGCCCATGTCCATGAGTTCAGCCACGCGCGCATTGCGCGCCGAGGTCGAGGAGCCGCCGAACATTGTCGCAATGATGCGTTCCTGGCCGCGCTCGGCCGAGGCGGTCAGGTTGAACCCCGCCGCGCGGGTGTAGCCGGTCTTGATCCCGTCGGCACCGCGATAGGCTCGCAGGAAGCTGCGGTTCGTATGGTAGACGGTGCGGACATGGGCATTTGCCTTGATGCGCGAGAACAGATTGTAATACTGGGGAAAATCGTAGATGACGTGCCGCCCTAGAATGGTCATGTCGCGGGCGGTGGACATGTGCCCGCTTTCCGTCAGGCCGTGGGCGTTGCGAAAGGTGGTGCGGGTCATGCCCATGGCCCGGGCCGTCGCGTTCATGCGCCGGGCGAAGGCGGCCTCGTTGCCTTCCAGCGCGATGCCGATGGCCGTGGCCGCGTCATTGGCCGATTTCACGGCCGCCGCCCGGATCAGGTAGCGGAACCGGATCCGCTGGCCCGCGCGCAGGCCAAGTTTCGAGGGCGGCTCGTTAGCGGCGAGCGGCGTGATGCGCACCATGTCATCGAGGCCGATCTCGCCGCGCTCCACGGCCTGGAACGCGATGTAGAGCGTCATCATCTTGGTCAGCGACGCCGGGTGCAACTGGGTGTCGGCATTGCGCGAGTGCAGCACCTCGCCGGTGCGGGCGTCCATCACCATCGCCGCATAGGGCGCCGAGCGTCCGGGAGCGGGCGCGAGCGCGGCCATGATCATCACTGACAACATGAGTAGCCCGGCCACACCGGGAGCGTTCCATCGACGTTTCACGCCACTGCCCTTTGTCTGCCTCACGGAGAGTCTGCCTCGTGGGGACCAATTTTCCGGCCCCTCTTTTGAAAAATACTAGCACGGCCCGCGCGCCGGGAAAATATGTTATTTTCAACGCCTTTTGTTGTGTCCTTGATACACGGTTCGGCATATCTTGGGGGTCGGTGTTTGCCACCCCCCAAATCCGTGCCTCCCCTTCGACACCGGGGGCGCGCGCCCCCCTTTTCACACGGCCCCTAGAAGTTATATGTCTCCGGCGAAGAGAGTGCGCCGCAGGACACGGGATCACCATGCTGCACAAGACCTACATGATGTCAGGCAAGGATCAGGATGACGACGGCGACGTCGGTGTCAAGGTCGACACCCGCACCAAGACCAAGCGCCCACCGCTCTACAAGGTGTTGATCCTCAATGACGATTACACGCCGATGGAATTCGTCGTGCATGTCCTTGAACGCTATTTCGGCATGTCCCATGCGCAGGCGGTGGAACTGATGTTGACCGTCCACCAGAAAGGCGTCGCCGTGGCCGGCGTCTACAGCCACGAGATCGCCGAGACCAAGGTCGCCCTGGTCATGGATCTGGCGCAGCGTCACCAGCATCCGCTGCAATGCACGATGGAAAAGGAATAGGCCCCGCGCCGGTTCCCCGTCGGATGACACACTCCCGCCTGACCCTCGCGCTGGACAGCGCAGCGCCGGTGTTGCCAGCCGGCCGGGTGCGCGTGCTGCGCCCGCCTGCCGCGTATGACCTTACCGCGCTGGACCGGGCCCGGGTCGAAATCGACCACGGCTTCAAGCCCGATCACGACGCATGGTCAGCGCGCGGCTATGCGGCGGCTGGTGATGGTCCGGTTCCGACCGTCGTTGTCGTGGTGCCCCGGTCCAAGGCCCTGGCGCGGCGCCTCGTCAGCCGAGCCCGGCAAGAGGCGACCGACATCGTGATCGTCGATGGCGCCCGCACGGACGGCGTCGACAGCCTCTACAAGGCCTGCCGCGGCTGGGCGCCCGTCGCGGGCAGCCTGAGCAAGGCGCACGGGCGGCTGTTCTGGTTCTCGCCCGAGGGCACGCCGGACTGGGCCGCGCCCGACCAGCGGGTGGAGGGGTTCCGCACGCAGCCCGGCGTCTTTTCCGAGGGCAAGGTCGATCCCGGCTCCCGCCTGCTGGCCGGGGCTTTGCCGCCGCTTTCGGGCCGGGTGGCCGACCTCGGCGCGGGCTGGGGCTATCTTTCGGCGGCGGTGCTGGATCACCCGGGTGTGACCCACCTCGACATGATCGAGGCCGAAGCGCTGGCGCTGGACTGCCTGACCGAGAACATTGCCGATCCGCGCGCGCACGCGCTCTGGGCCGATGCGACAAGGTTCAGCACCGAGGCCCGCTATGACGCCGTGGTCATGAATCCGCCCTTTCACAGCGGGCGCAAAGGCGTGCCGGAAATCGGGCAGGCCTTCCTGGCAACCGCCGCGCGCCTGCTGAAACCCGCGGGCCACCTCTACCTTGTCGCCAACCGGCACCTGCCCTACGAGGCGCGTCTGCGGGAATTGTTCGCGCAGGTGCAGGACGTTGGCGGCGACCAGGCGTTCAAGCTGATCAGCGCCACTCGCCCGCGGCGGTGAATTGCCCTAGCTTGGCCCCCCGGGAATCGGCGTCAGGAAGCGAGAGACCGACATGAGCTTTTCGATCGAGGGCAAGACGGCCATCGTCACCGGCGCGGCCAATGGCGTCGGACTGGCCGTGGGCCGGCATTTCGTCGACCAGGGGGCCAATGTCGTCTTTGCCGACATGGACGAGACCCGGCTGGAACAGGAACTGGGCAAGACGGACATCGACGGGGCGCGCTATCGCAGTTTCGCCTGCGACCTGCGGCAGAAACTTTCCATCGCCAACCTTCTGTCCATGACCATCGACGCCTACGACCGGGTCGATATCCTGGTCAATGCTTCGCGCCAGATGATGACGTCGGACCCGCTCGACCCGGCGGCGGACAATGTCGAGGAGCTGATCCAGCAGAACCTGATGACCTCTCTGCGGCTGACCCAGGCCATCTCGCAACGGATGATCAAGCAGGCCAAAGGGCAGGAAAGCGGCCCGGCCGGGTCGATCATCAACCTCAGTTCCATCGCCTCGCGCCGGGCCAATCCCGAGCTGCTGGGCTATTCCATATCCTCGGCCGCGCTGGACCAGATGACGCGATCGATGGCCGTGGCGCTGGCCCCGCACCGCATCCGCGTCAACGCGGTGGCTTTCGGTTCTGTCATGAGCGCCAGCCTCAAGGGCGCGCTCAAGGAAAACGAGGGGTTCCGCGACGAGATCATCGGCCACACGCCGCTGGGCCGGATCGCCGGCCCCGGCGAGGTGTCCGACGCCGTGCAATACCTAGCCTCGGATGCGGCCGGTTTCGTCACCGGCGAGATCATCACCGTGGACGGCGGGCGCACCCTGATCGACCCGGTGGATGCACCGGCGCACTGACCGTCAGATTGCCCGTTAGCTCATTCCGGGTGGATGGCGATGCACTGGCGGATGCGCTCCTCGGCCCGCGTGGCCTCGGCGTTGCGGCGCTCGCGCAGGTCGGCCAGCTTGGCGCGCTCTTCGGCGACGTTGATGGCGACGGGCTCTTCGCGCGTGAAGGTGCGCGTTTCCTCGCAGGGGAAGGTGAAGGTGCTGCCGTCCTCGTTGGTGCCGGTGCAGGTCCGGGTCACGGTGCGCAGGTCCTGCACCTCGGCCAGGGCGTAGCCGCGGTCGATGTTGCCCTGTGCGGTGTCGATCTGCGACTCGAGCAGGCGCAACTTGGCCCGGGCGTCGCTGATGCAGGCCTCGCGCGGGGTCGCGCAGGCGGCCAGGAGGACGAGCGGCAGCAGAAAAAGCATGTGTTTCATGGGGCGATGCCTGGATGTTGACGTATGCGCAGGGCCGGACCGGTGGACCTTGGCCGTGCTGTCCAAAGGATGCTAAGGGCCGATGCTAGGCAATAACAAGAGGGAGCGCCATGGCCGCCGATGAGATGACCGAGCAGAAGGCCCGCGCCGCGGCCTGGTTCCGTGACCTGCGCGACGAGATCGTCGCCGCCTTCGAGGCGCTGGAGGCGGCGCAGGAGACGGGGCCCTTCGCCGAGGCGCCGCCGGGCCGCTTCGAGGTGTCCGAGACCCGCCGCACCGGCGCGGCGGGCGAGGACGCCGGCGGCGGGCTGATGTCGGTGATGCGCGGCGGTCGGGTGTTCGAAAAGGTCGGCGTGAACGTTTCGACCGTCCACGGCACCCTGGGCGAGAAGGCCCAGGCCGCGATGATGGCGCGCAAGGGGTTGCCGGGCATGGCCGAGGACCCGCGCTTCTGGGCGGCCGGCATCTCGCTGGTGGCGCACATGCAGAACCCGCACACCCCGGCGGTGCACATGAACACGCGGATGTTCTGGACGCCGCATGCCTGGTGGTTCGGGGGCGGGTCGGACCTGAACCCCTGCATCGCGTACGACGCGGACACGACGCATTTCCATGCCACGCAGAAGGCGTACCTCGACCCGCACGGGACCGAGCACCATCCGCGGCTCAAGGCCTGGGCGGATGAGTATTTCTACATCCCGCACCGGCACCGGGCGCGCGGAGTCGGCGGTATCTTCATGGATGATTACTGCACCGGCGACTGGGAGGCCGATTTCGCCCTGACGCAGGACATTGGCCGGGCCTTCCTGCCGGCTTTCCTGCCCTGTGTCGAGGCCCGGCGCGACCTGCCCTGGACCGAGGCGGACAGGGAGACACAGCTGGTCCATCGCGGGCTTTATGCGGAATACAACCTTGTCTACGACCGCGGCACCAAGTTCGGGCTGGAGACGGGCCATGACGCCAACGCCGTACTGATGAGCCTGCCGCCCCTGGCGAAGTGGGTGTGACGGCGGGGCGCCGCTCGGCTTGCGCCATCGCCCCGCCCGCCGTCCCGGTCAGTGCGCCGCCCCGATCAGCGCGCGAAACAGCGCCCGCTGGCGCCGGGCATAGAACAGGTGTTCTGGGTGCCATTGCACGCCAAGGGCAAAGCGCGCCGCGGTCGCCTCGACGGCTTGCACCATGCCGCCGTCGTCGCGGGCTGCGACCTGCAGCCCCGCGCCGACCCGGTCGACCGCCTGGCTGTGCAAGGCGTTCACCGTCATCTCTGACGGTCCGGCGATGCGGGCCAGCGCGGTGCCGGGCCGGGGGCGCACCCGTTTGCGCGGCAGGATGGTGCGGTGCCGGGGGCTGGCGCCGTGGCTGGCGTAGGCGTCCTGATCCAGAGTGCCGCCCGCGGCAACGTTGATCATCTGCGCCCCGCGGCAGATGCCGAGGACGGGCATGTCGCGCGCCAGCGCCTCTTCGGCGAGCCGCAGTTCCAGCGCGTCGCGCGCCGGGTCGATCCGGGCGGAAAGGTGCAGGGCACCGCCGTAGAGCTCGGGCGAGATGTCGTCGCCGCCGCCGATGATCAGCCCGTCGACCCGGGCCAGGTCGGCGGGGCGGCCCGCGCCCCAGCGCACCGCCCGGCCCCCGCACAGCCTGACGTTCAGCGCCACCAGCGGGAAGATGCGCCAGCCCGACCGGGCCGAGGTCGTCACCGCGATCCGCGGGCGGCGCATCAGGCCAGCCCGGCCCGGCCGAGGATATTGTCGACCTGGGCGCGCCAGTCCGGGCGCAGGGTCGTCAGCGCGGCGCGGTGATCCTGCCAGGCGGTCCTGAGACGGTCGAGCAGGGCAGCATCGGCGGCCACCTGTTCCACCAGGACCCAGCGGTTCCATTCGGCGGCGACGGACCAGCCGGCCTCGTCGATGCGGCAGTCGGGCAGGCGGTAGTGCCAGGCCGGGCGCCCCGAGACCGCGCCGATGCCATCCAGCGCCCGGTCCACACGTTCGGGGTCAAGGTGGGCGAGCACCGGCAGCATGTCCAGGCCGCGGTTGCGGGTGGCATTGTGCGACAGGCAGGCGTCGAAGAGATTTTCCAGCGTCCATCCGCGCGCGCCGGCCAGGGCATCGACGAAGCCGCGCGGGAACGGGTCGGAAAAGGGCAGGACGCGGCGCGCGACGTCCATCTCGCCGCCGTAGCGCAGCCGGTCCTCCAGCAGGGCATAGGCGGTGAGCGTCGGCAGAAGATCATCGACAGTCCCGCCCGGGATTTCCGGGTTCAGGTGCAGCCCGAAGCCCAGCAGGAGGCCGTCGCGCGTTCCGGCGGCGCCGGCTTCGCGCAGCGCCGCGCAAAGGTGGTCGACCTGCGGCAACATCTCGAAGGTCAGCGGCGGGGTGACGATCTCGACCGGGACGAGCGCGCGCGACAGGTCCAGCCCGATCTCGGCCAGCGGCCCGTCGAGGCGGTCGCGCAGGGCGGTGTCGAGGTAGATCTTCAGATCGCCCAGGGTGCAGCCCGTAAGGCGCAACTCGTGATCGCCACACGCGGTAATCTCCCCGCCGAGGGTGCGCTTTGCGATCCGCGCCGCCTCGGTCTCGGTCAGGCCGCCGAACTCGATCTCGATCCCGGCGCGGCGGTCGGTGCCGAGCGGGAGGGGCTGGAACGCGGCGGCGGCCATCTGCCCCTCAGGTGCCCCGGATCGTGTCGATCATCAGCTGCACGTTCTCGGGGTCCGCGTCGGGCGTGATGCCGTGGCCGAGGTTGAAGATATGCGGGCCGTGCGAGAGCGCCTCGACCACGCGGCGGGTCTCGCAGACAAGGTCTTCGCCGCCCGTAACCATGTGCGACGACTTGAGGTTGCCCTGCACGCAGCCGTCGGTTTGCACGGTCTCGGCGGCCCATTCCGGTGACACGCCGTCGTCCAGCGCGATGCAATCGGCGCCGATTTCCGCGTGAAGGCCGACGAATTTCTCGCCCGCGCCGCGCGGGAAGGCGATGACCGGCAGGCCCGGATGGCGTGCCTTGAGCGCGGCGGTAATGCGGCGGGCGGGGGCGATGGCGTATTTCTGGAAATCCTCGCCAGTCAATGATCCGGCCCAGCTGTCGAAGACCTTGACCACCTCGGCCCCGGCCTCGACCTGGGCCGACAGGTATTCGATCGTGGCTTCGGTGATACGGTCCAGCAGGGCCTCGAACAGAGGGCGGTTCTCGGACTTGAGCGCATGGGCCGGGCCCTGGTCGGGGGTGCCGCGCCCGGCGATCATGTAGGTGGCGACGGTCCAGGGGGCGCCCGCGAAGCCGATCAGCGTCGTCTCGGCGGGCAATTCGCCCGACAGGATGCGAACGGTCTCGTAGATCGGGGAGAGGTGGTCGTGCACCGTCTCGGCGGGTTTGAGCGCGTCGAACCCGGCCTGGTCGGTGATCGTCGAAAGGCGCGGCCCCTCGCCGGTGACGAACCACAAATCGGCGCCAAGCGCCTGCGGCACCAGCAGGATATCGGCAAAGAGGATCGCCCCGTCGAAGCCGTAGCGGCGGATCGGTTGCAGTGTCACCTCGGCGGCCAGGTCGGGGGTGAAGCACAGCGACAGGAAGTCCCCCGCCTGCGCCCGCGTCGCGCGGTATTCCGGCAGGTAGCGGCCGGCCTGGCGCATCATCCAGATCGGCGGGGTGGGCAGAGTCTCGCCCGCGAGGGCGCGCAGGATCGTCTTGTCGGTCATGGAACCTCCTATCAACGGGATCGAGGTTCCAGTTGCGCGGGGGGAAGTCAAGCCGTTGTCACGCGCGCATGCGGCGTCTAGAAGCAGGGCATGACGCAGGACCTCCCCTCTTCCGACCGCCCCCTGAAGATCGGCACGCGCGGCTCGCCGCTGGCGCTGGCCCAGGCCCATGAAACCCGCGACCGGCTCGCCGCCGCCCATGGCCTGCCCGAGGCGGCTTTCGAGGTGGTGGTCATCAAGACGACGGGCGACAATCGCGCGATGATCGACGCGGACAAGCCGCTCAAGGAGATCGGCGGCAAAGGCCTTTTCACCAAGGAGATCGAGGAGGCCATGCTGGCGGGCGGGATCGACATCGCCGTGCATTCCATGAAGGACATGCCGGTGGAGCAGCCCGCCGGCCTGGCGCTGGATTGCCACCTGCCGCGCGAGGACGAGCGCGATGCCTTCGTCTCGCTCGATCACGGCGGGCTGGGCGATCTGCCCGCGGGCGCGGTGGTGGGCACCTCCAGCCTGCGGCGGCAGGCGCAGCTGCGCGCGCGCCGGCCCGACCTGACGGTGGTGGAGTTCCGCGGCAACGTGCAGACCCGGCTGAAAAAGCTCGAGGACGGTGTGGCGGCGGCCACCTTCCTGGCCATGGCGGGGCTGCGGCGGCTGGGCCGCGCCGAGGTCGCCCGCGCCGCCATCGCCCCCGAGGACATGCTGCCGGCGGTCGCGCAGGGCGCCATCGGGATCGAGCGGCGCGCCGATGATGACCGGGTCGCCGGGATGCTGGCCGCGATCCACGACGCGGACACTGGGGTGCGGCTGGCCTGCGAACGCGCCTTCCTGGCGGCGCTGGACGGCTCCTGCGAGACGCCCATCGGCGGTCTGGCCGAGTTCACGCCCGAGGGGCTGCGCCTGCGCGGCGAAATCCTGCGCCCCGACGGGTCCGAGGTGCATTCCGGCGAACTGTCGGGGGCCGTCGCCGACGGGCCGGCCATGGGCGCGGCCCTGGCGCGCGAGTTGCTGGGCCGGGCCACGCCCGGCTTCTTCGACGCGGTAAGCGCCGGGTAGGCCGCCGCGCCGGTCTCGACGGGCCGGCGTGCCGCGGCTAGGCTCGCGGCGACACGGTGCCGAGGACACCCGGCCATGCCCACGCACACGCGAGACGAAACCGACCCACCCGCCCCGTCGCCCCAGCTGCGGATGCTGGTGTTGATCGGCGTGGCCCTGGTGGTCGGGGGCGCGGCCTCGCTGGCCGCGATCGCGCTGGTCGATCTAGTCGCCTTGCTCAACGATCTGCTGCTGGTCGCGCCCAAGGCGCGGGTGCAATGGGAAAGCCTGCCCCGGCTGGTGGCCGCGGCGACGCTGCTGGTGCCGACGCTGGGTGGCCTGCTGGTGGGGCTGGCGCACCGGCACCTGTCGCCGGCAGGGCGCCCCCTGGGGCCGCCCGACGTGATCCAGGCGGTGCAGTTCCATCGCCCCCTGCCGGACCTGCGCAGCGGGCTGGTCTCGACCGCGACGGCGGCGCTGTCGCTCGGGGCCGGGGCCTCTGTCGGGCAATACGGGCCGATGGTCTACCTCGGCGCGCTGTTCGGTGGCGTGGCGCATCGGCTGCGGCTCGGCATCCCCGGCCTGGCCAGCATCGCGGTCAGCTGCGGCGTGGCCGCGGCGATCTCGACCGCGTTCAACGCCCCCATTGCCGGGGTGCTTTTCGCGCACGAGGTCGTGCTGCGCCACTACGCCACGCGGGCCTTCGCGCCGGTCACCGTGGCCTCGGTCACCGGCTATGTCATCGCCAACGTGGTCTTCGAGCGCCCGGCGCTGTTCCGTATCGACTTTCCCGGCGTCGCGCATGGCTACGAATTCGCGCTGGTCGCCCTGCTGGGTGTGCTGGTGGCGGGGGCAGCCGTGGGGTTCATGCGGTTGCTGCTGGCGCTGGGACCCCGGCTAGCGCGGATGATCGCGGTGCCGGCCCTGCGACCCGCGCTGGCCGGGCTGGCCGTGGGGCTGACCGCGCTGGTGCTGCCCGACGTGTTGGGCATCGGCACCGCGACGCTGCGCTTTGCTACCATCGACGGGGCCTTCGGTCTGAGCGAACTGGTGGTGCTGATCGGCGCCAAGGTTGCGCTGACCGCGCTCTGCATCGCGGCCGGGTTCTCGGGCGGGGCCTTCAGCCCCTCGCTGCTGATCGGCAGCCTGGTGGGCGTCCTGTTCTGGACCCTGCTGTCGGGAGCGCTGGGCGTGCCGAGTTCGGGCGCGGCCATCTATGCCATCGCCGGGATGATGGGCTTTGCCAGCGCCGTGATCGGCGCGCCGCTGACCTGCATCCTGATCGTCTTCGAGCTGACGCGGAACTACGACGTGACCATCGCGGCCATGGTCGCCGTGGTCTTTTCCAACCTGGTCTCGCACCGGGTCTTCGGGCGGTCGCTCTTCGATGAACAGCTGGCCCGGCGCGGCATAGATTTCTCGCAGGGGCGGGACCATCCGCACATGGCCGCGCTGCGCATCGTCGAGCACCTGACCCCCGAGACGGTGACCGCCCGCGCGGGGGAAGCCCCCGCCGAGGTGGACCGCCGCCTGGCCGCGCAGGGCTGGCGCGAGGCCTTCGTGCTGGATGCCGACGACCGCTTGCTGGGCGTCTACACGCCGGACCCCGCGGCCGGAGCCGCGACCGTGGCCGAGCGCGCGCAACCGGTCGGCCTGGTCTTTGCCGACAGCACGGACCTGGCCGAGGCCATGGCGCGCCTGCGCGGCTTCGTGGGCGATGCGGTGCCGGTCGTGGCGCAGGACGGCACCTATCTCGGTGCCGTGTCCGAGGCCGATGTCGTGGCCGCCTGGCTGGATGAATCCGCACGCCTGAGGGAGGAGGAAAATGCGTCTGTCTGAGCTTGCCCTCGCGCTGGCCCTCGGGGCCGCGCCCCTGGCCGCGCAGGAGCTGACCGTCGTGTCCTGGGGCGGCGCCTACGAGGCCGCGCAGCGCCGCGCGGTGATCGCGCCCTTTGCCGAGGAGACCGGGCATGATGTTACGGTCGCGCGCTACGATGGTACCTGGTCGGCGCTCGACGCGCGCGGCGCGGCCGAAGGCTGGGACGTGATCGACATGCTGGCCGACCAGGCGCGGGTGGCCTGCGACAAGGGCCTGCTACTGCGCCTGCGCCCGCGCGAGATGTTCAGTCGCGACGCCCTGGCCGATTTCACGCCCCGGCGGCCCGACCGCTGCGCCGTGCCGCAGAACGCCTATGCCCGGGTGATGGCCTATGACGACCGCGCCTTTCCCGGCATCAAGCCCACCCGGATCGAGGACTTCTTCGACACCGAGCGGTTTCCCGGCCCCCGCGCGGTGCAGCGCAGCCCGGACGGCATCCTCGAATGGGCGCTGCTGGCCGAGGGGGTGCCGCCCGAACAGGTCTACGGGTTGCTGAGCACCGACCGCGGGCTGCGGCTTGCCTTTCGCCGGCTGGACGCGATCCGCGACGACATCCTGTGGTGGTCGGACCCGTCCGAGCCGGCGCGGATGCTGGCCGAGGAGCGCGCGGTCATGGCCGCGGGGTTCAACGGGCGCTTTTTCGACGAGGCGCAGTCGGGCACGCCGCTTGATATCGTCTGGGACGGGCGCATCATAGGCACCGAAGTCTGGGCGATTGCCGCAACGACGGACACCCCCGCCGCTGCCCGCGCCTTCGTGGCCCATGCCGCGCGGCCCGCGGCCATGGCGCGTTTGGCCGAACGCATCCCGTATGGCCCGACGCGGGCCTCGGCCTTCGCGCGGATCGGGCTGAACCCGGACACCGGCATCCCGATGCGCGCCCATTTGCCCAATGCTCCGCAGCACGGCGGGCGGGCGCTGATCCGCGACGACGCCTGGTATGCCAACACCGAAGCCCTGCGCGCGCGCCGGTTCGAGGCCTGGCTGGCGCGCGGCGATTAACCCCGGCGCCCCGAGCGGATGTCGCCCGTCGTCAGCACCGGCGCGGCGTCGATGTCCTGCGCGTCGAGCATGTCGGCCACCCGTTCCAGTGACGAGACCAGCTGCGCCTGTTCCCAGTCCTTCAGCTGCTTGAAGGCCGTGACATAGCGCTGTTGCAGGGCGTCGGGCGCGTCGTCCAGACGCTCGCGGCCCAGGTCGGTGGCCACGATGTTGGTCTGCCGGCGGTCCTGCTCGGACGGCACCCGCGTGACCAGCCCGCGCGCGACCAGCTTGTCCACCAGCGCGGTGACCGTGGCCTGGCTGACGCCCATCTGCCGCGCCAGCAGCTTGGGCGTGGCGCTGTCACGCTCGGCCACGATCTGCAGCACCCGCAGCTGCGCGGGGCTGAGGCCCGCCGCATGGGCGAGATCGCGCGCAAACCATTCCGTGGCGCGCAGGATTCGGCGCAGGGCGATCAGACTCTCGTCGGTACGGTCGGGAAAGGCTGTTGACATGTTGCAAGTATGGCACGGTCTGACCGGTCCTTCAATTGCCTAAGGAATTTTTCAGACTGTTCGCAAGTCGAAGCATCACTCTTTCTTTCAAGGCCAAAAACTGAACGATACGGTATGCTGAAACCGCGCTATGTGCGCGCTTGACGGCAAAGACGTGCTTTGAAGGTTGAACTACTCGACCGGATATACTAATTAGCTTCCCGAACAATCAGAGAGGTCACTTCCCATGCCCCGGGACACAGTCGAAGACACTGCCAAACCGCGCCCGCCCGCGCTCGTTCTGCGCAAGCCGGAGACGACCGACGGCGCGGCGATCTGGGAGCTGATCAAGGCGTGCAAGCCGCTCGACGAGAACTCGATGTATTGTAACCTCGTGCAGGCCGACCACTTCCGCGACACATGCGTTGTGGCCGAACTGGACGGCGACATCGTCGGCTGGATTTCCGGCCACATGATCCCCGCAGAGGATGCGCTGTTCGTCTGGCAAGTCGCGGTGAGCGACGCCGCTCGCGGGCTCGGGCTGGGGCGCAAGATGCTGACCCACCTGATTGAGCGCAGCAATTGCGCCGACGCCACCCACCTGAAGACGACGATCACCAAGGACAACGACGCCTCTTGGGGGCTGTTCCGCAGTTTCGCGCGCCACATCGGCGGCGCGCTGTCGGACGAACCCCACTTTGAGAAAGAGGCGCACTTCGAGGGCCGCCACGACACCGAATACATGGTGACGATCGAGCTGCCCGCCCCGGTGCCGCTGCGCCGCGCGGCCTGACTTCCGCGCGCCCGGCCCCATCCCCCGAGATTATCCTGAAAGGACACATCATGGCCAAGGACATGACCAAGACCGAGTCGATCTTCGAGCGCCGCGAGAGCGAGGCACGCTCTTACTGCCGCGGCATGCCCGCCGTCTTCACCAAGGCGCAGGGTTCGACCATGACCGACGAGACCGGCACGACCTACATCGACTTTCTCGCCGGCTGTTCGTCGCTGAACTACGGGCACAACGATCCGGACATGAAGGCCGCGCTGATCGAGCACATGACCAATGACGGCATCACCCATGGGCTGGACCTGCACACCGATGCCAAGGGTGATTTCCTGCACGCGCTTGAAACCCACATCCTCGAACCGCGCGGCATGGACCACAAGGTGATGTTCACCGGCCCGACCGGCGCCAACGCCGTCGAGGCGGCGATGAAGATCGCGCGCAAGGCCACCGGCCGCACCAATGTCATCGCCTTCACCAACGGGTTTCACGGCGTGACCATGGGCGCGCTGGCCGCCACCGGCAACGGCTATCACCGCGGCGGCGCGGGCATGGATACCTCGGGCGTGACGCGCCTGCCCTTCGATGATTTCGCGAAGGGCGTCGACTCCGTCGCCCTGCTGGACAGCATGCTGTCGGACGGCTCGGGCGGCATCGACGCGCCCGCCGCGATCATGCTGGAAACCGTGCAGGGCGAGGGCGGGCTGAACGCCGCCTCGCCGGAGTTCGTGCGCGGGGTCGCCGAGGTGGCCAAGAAACACGGCGCGCTGCTGATCGTCGACGACATCCAGGCCGGCTGCGGCCGCACCGGCACCTTCTTCTCATTCGAGGAGATGGGCGTGATGCCCGACCTGGTGCCGATGGCGAAGTCGATCTCGGGCTTCGGGCTGCCGCTGGCGCTGGTGCTGGTGCGCCCCGAATACGACGTCTTCGGCCCGGCCGAGCATAACGGCACTTTCCGCGGCAACACCCATGCCTTCGTGACGGCCAAGACCGCGATCTACAAGTTCTGGTCGGACGACAGCTTCCAGCAGGACCTTGCGCACAAGACCGTCATGATCACCACGGCCCTGAACGAGATCGCCGAGATGATCCCCGGCGCCTACCTCAAGGGCCGCGGCCTGATGCAGGGCGTGGACGTGGGTAGCGGCGAGCTGGCCGAGAAGATCTGCGCGCGCGCTTACGAAAAGGGCCTCGTGGTCGAGACCTCGGGCAGCGACGACGAGGTCGTCAAGATCCTCGCGCCGCTGACCACCTCGATGGAGACCTTCCGCAAGGGCTTCGACATCCTGATGCAATCCACCCGCGAGGTTGTCGCCGACAGCCGGATCGCGGCGGAGTGACCCCATGATCGTTCGCGACTTTCACGACATCACCGCAAACCAGCCCGACCGCGTGGTCTACGACGCGCAGTGGTCCTCGGTGCGGATGCTGCTGGCCGACGACAACATGGGCTTTTCGTTCCATGTCACCTTCCTCGAGGCGGGGTCGGACCACACGTTCCACTACAAGAACCACCTCGAGAGCGTCTATTGCATGCAGGGCACCGGCGAGATCACCGACCTGGCCACGGGCACGACCTACCCTATCAAGCCGGGCGTGATGTATGCGCTGGACCAGCACGACAAGCATCGCCTTGTCGCCCACGAAGAACTGGTCATGGCCTGCTGCTTCAACCCGCCGGTGACGGGCCGCGAGGTGCACCGCGAGGACGGCTCCTACGCGGCACCCGACGAAAGCTGAGGCAAAGGACAAGGAGGCCGAGCATGGCCCATACCGTGGAAAAGATCGGCGGGACCTCGATGTCTCGCGTCAACGAGTTGCGCGACACGCTCTTCATCGGGGATCGCAGCGGCACATCGCTCTATGGCCGGGTCTTCGTCGTCTCGGCCTTCGGCGGGATCACCGACCTGCTGCTCGAACACAAGAAGACCGGCGACCAAGGAGTCTATGCCCAGTTCGCGCAGTCCGACACCGGGCATGGCTGGCACGACGGGCTGACCCGCGTCGCTGACGCCATGATCGCGGCGCACAAGGCCGTGCTGGACAACCCCGCTGACATCGACCAGGCCGACGACTTCGTGCGCGACCGCATTGACGGGGCGCGCAACTGCCTGATCGACCTGCAGCGTCTGTGTTCCTACGGTCACTTCCGCCTGGCCGAACACATGCTGCAGATTCGCGAGCTTCTGTCGGGCCTGGGCGAATCGCACGCCGCCTTTGTCACCACGCTGCTGTTGCAGCGGGCCGGCGTGAATGCGCGCTGCGTCGATCTTTCGGGTTGGCGCGACGAGGGCAACGTGACCCTCGAGGAACGCATCACCTCGGCCATGGCGGGGGTAGACCCGGACACGGAACTGCCCATCGTCACCGGCTATGCGCAATGCGCCGAGGGGCTGATGCGCGAGTTCGACCGCGGCTATTCCGAGGTGACGTTCTCGCGGCTGGCCGCCCTGACCGGCGCGCGCGAGGCGATCATTCACAAGGAATTCCACTTGTCCTCCTGCGACCCCAAGCTGGTAGGTGCGGAGGCCGTGCGCAAGCTGGGCCGGACCAATTACGACGTCGCCGACCAGCTGTCGAACATGGGGATGGAGGCGATCCACCCCAAGGCGGCCAAGGTCCTGCGCCAGGCCGAGATACCCCTGCGCGTGACCAACGCCTTCGAGCCGGGCGACCCGGGCACCCTGATCGACGACCAGCGCGCCGAGCGGGCGGCGGTCGAGATCGTCACGGGCCTCGATATCGTCACGCTTGAGGTCTTCGAGCAGGACATGGTCGGCGTGAAGGGCTACGACGCCACGATCCTGGACGTGCTGCGCCGCCACGACGTGCGCATCGTCTCCAAGGTGTCGAACGCCAATACCATCACGCATTACCTCGATACCTCGCTGAAGACGATGCGACGCGTGGAAAGGGACATCGCGGCGGCCTATCCCGGGGCCGAGATCACCACGCGCACCGTCTCGGTCGTCTCGGCCATCGGGCGCGACCTGCGCGGCCTGTCCGTGTTGACTCGCGGCCTTCAGGCCATCGCCAAGGCCGGGCACGAGGCGATCGGCGCCACGCAGGGCCCGCGCAACGTGGATGTGCAATACATCGTCGACCGTGACAGCCGCGATGCCGTCATCAAGGCGCTGCACGCCGACCTGATCGAGGGCACCGAGGTGCCACTGGCCAAGGCCGCCTGACAGAGCCTTATCGCCCGATCCAACACACCCGAGACCCGCCGCGCGAAAGCCCGGCGGGTCTTTTGCGGTGTTACAAAACCGTCACTTGCCCCGCGCTATATTTCGAATATTCGTGAAATATGGAAACACAAAGCCCCGCCCGACTCGCGACGCTCGGCCATCCGCAGCGGCTGGCCATCTACGGGTTGCTCATGCGCCGCTATCCCGACCGGGTGCCGGCGCAGGAAATCGCGCAGGCCATCGCCGCCAAGCCCAGCACCGCCTCGGCCTACCTGGCCGCGCTGGCCCGGGCCGGGCTGATCAGCGCGCAGCGTGAGGGACCCTCGCTGCGCTACGCCGTCGAAATGGACGCGGCGCAAGCCCTGTTCGACGACCTGTTCCTCGATTGCTGCCGGGGCCGGGTCGATCTTTGCATATCCGACCAAAACAGGAGGCCCGCCATGGCCCACGCGACTGACCAGGACACGGACCGAAAATACCGCGTGCTGTTCCTCTGCACCGGCAATTCCGCCCGCTCGATCTTTGCCGAATCCATCCTGCGGCACACGGCGGGCGACCGGTTCGAGGCCTATTCGGCGGGCACCACGCCGAAATCCGAACTCAACCCCTTCGCGGTCGAGGTGCTGGAGCAGAAAGGCCACGACACCAGCGTGTTGCGGGCCAAGCACATGAGCGAGTTTCAGGCCGACGACGCGCCGCGCTTCGACTTCGTCTTCACGGTCTGCAACCAGGCGGCCAACGAGGACTGCCCGGCCTGGGGCGGCCAGCCCGTCAGCGCCCATTGGGGCCTGACCGACCCGGTCAAGGTCGAAGGCACGGACGCCGAGAAGAGCCTCGCCTTCCAGCACACCTACGGCGCGCTCTATCGCCGCATCGCCGCCTTCACCGCGCTGCCCCTGCCGGACCTGGACCGGATGTCGCTGCAAGCGGCCGTCGACGAGATCGGCCAGACGCAGGGGGAGGCATGACCGTCTACGCGCTCAACGGGCTGGGCCGGATCGGCAAGCTGGCGCTGAAGCCGATGCTGGATCAGGGCCTGGAGATCGCCTGGATCAACGACGCGGTGGGCGACGCGGCGATGCACGCCCACCTTCTGGAATTCGATACGGTGCACGGGCGTTGGGATGCGGACATTTCCCATGATGCCGACAGTGTGACCATCGACGGTACGCGGCTGCCCTTCGTAGGCACCCGTGATCTGTCCGACCTGCCACTGGACGGCGTGGACGTGGTGATCGACTGTACCGGCGTCTTCAAGTCCGAGGCGGCGCTGGCCCCGTATTTCGACGCGGGCGTGGCCAAAGTCGTGGTTTCGGCCCCGGTCAAGGACGGGCCGACGGCGAATATCGTGATGGGGGTCAATGACGCCAGTTACGACCCCGACCAGCACCGGATTGTCACCGCGGCCTCTTGCACGACCAACTGCCTCGCGCCGGTGGTCAAGGTGATCCACGAATCCTTGGGCATCCGCCACGGCTCCATGACGACGATCCACGACGTGACCAACACGCAGACCATCGTGGACCGCCCCGCAAAGGACCTGCGCCGGGCGCGCTCGGCGCTCAATTCCCTGATCCCCACGACGACCGGCAGCGCCACGGCGATCACGCTGATCTATCCCGAATTGGCGGGCCGGCTGAACGGCCACGCGGTGCGGGTGCCATTGCTCAATGCCTCGCTGACCGATTGCGTTTTCGAGGTCGCGCGCGAGACGCGCGCCGAAGAGGTCAACGCCCTGTTCGAGACCGCCGCCGCGGGCGAACTGGCCGGCATTCTCGGCTACGAGACGCGGCCCCTTGTTTCGACCGATTACACCAACGACACCCGGTCGAGCATTGTCGACGCGCCCTCGACCATGGTGGTGGGCGGCACGCAGGTGAAGGTCTACGCTTGGTACGACAACGAGACGGGCTATGCCCACCGGCTGGTGGACGTGGCGCGCATGGTGGGGGCATCGCTGTGACCCGGGCCGCCCACCGGCCCGAGGGGCTGACCGCCTATATCGCCGTCACGGCCGCCTACTGGGCCTTCATGCTGACCGACGGCGCCCTGCGGATGCTGGTGCTGCTGCACTTTCACACGCTGGGCTTCACCCCGGTGCAACTGGCCTATCTCTTCGTGCTTTACGAAATCGCGGGGATGGTCACGAACCTCTGCGCGGGCTGGATCGCGGCGCGCTTCGGGCTGACCAGCACGCTTTATGCCGGGCTGGGGCTGCAGGTGGTGGCGCTGGTCGCGCTGGCGCAGCTCGATCCCGGCTGGGCCGTGGGCCTGTCGGTGGTCTATGTCATGCTGGTGCAGGGGGCCTCGGGCGTGGCCAAGGACCTGGCCAAGATGTCCTCGAAGTCGGCGGTCAAGGTCCTGGCACCCGCCGCGCGGGGCGGACTGTTCCGCTGGGTGGCGGTGCTGACCGGCTCGAAGAACGCGGTCAAGGGGCTGGGCTTCCTGCTGGGGGCGGCGCTGCTGGGCGGTGTCGGGTTCACCGGCGCGGTTCTTGGCATGGCAGCCGTGCTGGCGGTGATCCTGCTGGCGGTGGCACTGTTCATGCCCTCGGGCCTGCCCACGGGCCGCAAGGGGGCGAAGTTTGCCGAGGTCTTTTCCAAGTCGGCCAACGTCAACCGGCTGTCGGCGGCGCGGGTGTTCCTGTTCGGCGCGCGGGATGTCTGGTTCGTGGTCGGCCTGCCGGTCTATTTCTACGCGGTGCTGTCGGACGGCAGCGAGGCGGGGATACGCCGCGCTTTCTTCATTGTCGGCACCTTCATGGCCGTCTGGATCATCCTTTACGGCGCGATGCAGGCCTCGGCCCCGCGCCTTCTGCAGGCCGAGCGCCGCCCCGAGGGCGAACTTGTCGGTGCCGCGCGCGGCTGGGCGCTGGCGCTGATGGCGGTGCCGCTGGTGCTGACCGGGGCGGCCCTGGGCGCCGGCCAGCCGCAGACCTGGCTGACGGTTACACTTGTCGCCGGGCTACTGGTCTTCGGCGCGCTTTTCGCGATCAATTCCGCGCTGCATTCCTACCTGATCCTCGCCTTCACGCGGGCCGAACGCGTGACCATGGACGTCGGCTTCTACTACATGGCCAACGCGGGCGGGCGGCTGCTGGGCACAGTGATGTCCGGGCTGACCTACCAACTGGGTGGCCTGCCGCTGATGCTGGGCACCGCCTCGGGGATGGTCGCGCTGAGCGCGGCCGCGGCCGGGCGGCTGCGCGGCGGCTAGCAGGGTTTGTGTTCTCGCGCGGCGCGGTCTACCACGGGCGCACCAGACAAGCGGAGAGACAAACATGAAATTCCTGCGTTTCGGAGATCCGGGGGCCGAACGCCCCGGCCTGCTGGACGGTGACGGCCGGGTGCGCGACCTGGGCGGCGTGGTGGCCGATTTCGCCGGGCCGACCGTGTCGACCGATGCGCTGTCGGAACTGGCCGCCATCGATCCCGCCGACCTGCCGCTGGTCGAGGCCCCCGGCCGCATCGGGGCCTGCCTCGCGCATGTGCCGAACTTTTTCTGCATCGGGCTGAACTACGCCAAGCATGCCGCCGAGGCCGGCCAGGACGCCCCGGCCGAGCCGATCGTGTTTTCCAAGGCCGCCTCGGCGCTGGCCGGGCCGGACGACCCGGTCACGATCCCCGCGGGCAGCGAGAAAACCGACTGGGAGGTCGAGCTTGGCGTGGTCATCGGGCGCGAGGCCTACCGCGTGAACACCGCCGAGGCGCTGGCGCATGTCGCGGGCTATTGCGTGGTCAATGACCTCTCGGAGCGCAGCTATCAGCTGGACCGCGGCGGCCAGTGGATCAAGGGCAAGTCGGCGCCGGGCTTCGGCCCTGTCGGCCCCTGGCTTGTCACCGCCGACGCGGTGCCCGACCCCCAGGCGCTGGGCCTGAGCCTGCGCCTGAACGGCGAGGTCGTGCAGGAGTCGACGACCGCCGACATGATCTTTTCCGTCGCCGAGATCGTCAGCCACCTGAGCGAATTCATGGTGCTGCAACCCGGCGACGTCATCGCCACCGGCACGCCCTCGGGCGTGGGCATGGGCATGCGGCCGCAGCGGTTCCTGCGCCCCGGCGACGTCATGGAGCTGACGGTCGAAGGCCTTGGCACTCAGCGCCAGGAGGCCCGGGCGGCGCCATAGCCCGGGCCAGCCCTACTGCCCGAGCGCCTTGGCAAACTCGTGATAGGAGGTCTTGGGTGTGCGCGTCATGGTTTCGTAATCCACATGGACAATGCCGAACCGTTTTTCATAGCCGAAGGCCCATTCGTAGTTGTCCAGCAGCGACCAGTAGAAGAACCCCCGCACGTTTGTGCCGGTGTCGATGGCGTTGCGCGTGGCGCGGACATGCTCGGAGATGAAGCTGATGCGCGCGGGGTCATGGACCGCGCCGCCCGTTACCCGGTCGTCCCAGGCCATGCCGTTCTCGGTGACATAGACGGGCAGGGCGCCGATGTAATCGCGTGACAGCCGGGTGAGCGTGTCCTCCAGCCCCTTGGGGTAGACCTCCCAGCCCATCTGCGTCCGGGGCAGGGGGCCGGGCACCGGCTCCATCGCGGGCCAGGCCGTGTCCGGGGCGGCCAGCATCAGCCCGCGCGTGTAGTAATTCACGCCCAGCCAGTCGATGGGCCGCGATATCGCGGCCATGTCGTCCTGCCAGCCGGCGGGCAGATGGGGTTCGAGCCCTTCCAGCGCTTCCTCGGGGTAGCTGCCCCGGGTGATCCCTTCCAGGAACCAGCGGTTCATGATCGCGTCCTGCCGGGCGGCGGCGGCGGCATGATCGGGGCCGTCCTCGGCCGGTTCATCGGCCTCGAAATTCAGAACGATGCCGCAGTTTTCCTGCCCCTCGGCACGCAGAACCTCCATCGCCGCGCCGTGCGCCTTGAGGACGTGGTGCATCGCCCGCGCGGTGGCACGGATATCGCGCAGCCCCGGCGCGTGGTGGCCCAGGAAATGCGACAGGTAGGCCACGCACCACGGCTCGTTGATCGTGGCCGTGGCGTGGACGCGGTCGCCGATGCGGCGGGTGATGACCTGCGTGAAATCGGCAAACCAGTTGTGGACATCGGGGTTTGTCCAGCCGCCCAGGTCGGCCAGCGCCGAGGGCATTTCCCAGTGATATATTGTGTGAAAGGGCCTGAGCCCGCGTTCCAGCATCCCGTCGACCAACCGATCATAGAAATCCAGCGCCTCGGTGTTCACCGGCCCGCGCCCCTCGGGCAGGACCCGCGCCCAGGAGGTCGAGAAGCGATAGGCGTCCATTCCGGCCGCGCGCAGCAGGTCGAGGTCGGCCGCCCAGTACAGGTAATGGTCGCAGGCGCGGCGGCCGTCCTCGGCCCCGATCACGTTGCCGGGCACCCGCGCGAAGCTGTCCCAATGGCAGGACCCGGCGGCCCCATGGGCCGACCCCTCGATCTGGTAGGCGGCCGTCGCGGCGCCGAACAGGAAATCCTCGGGAAAGTCGGAGCGTTTGAAATCCATCTCTGTCCTCATTCTGTCGGGGCCGGGCCGGTCGAGCGGCCCACGGTCAGTTCCGCCTCCATCAGTACCTGTCGGGGCGGGGCGTCGGGGCTGTCTATCCTGTCGATCAGCATTTGCGCGACTTGTCGACCCGCCTCGCGCACCGACGACCGGGTCGAGGTGAACAGCGGCACATCGTCCCCGCCGGTGAAATATGACAGGGCGTCGTCATGGGTGATGACGGACACATCCACGCCCATGCGCAGGCCGCGATCCTCGAGCGCGCGGCGCACGCCCATGGCACTGACCATCGAGGAGACGAGAAAGGCGGTCGGCGGCATGGGCCGGTCGAGCAACGCCAGCGCGCTGCTGTGTCCCATGGCCTCTGTCATTTCGCCGCTGACCTCCAGCGCCGGGTCGGCCTTGAGCCCGCGGGCGGTCAGCGCCGTCTCGAAGCCGGCGCGGCGGCGCGCGGCGAAATCCATCGTCTCCAGCCCGTTGATCAGTGCGATGCGGCGGTGCCCGAGATCGAGCAGGAAATCGGTCGCGCGCTGAAAGGCCCGGCGGTTGTTCACGTCGAGCCAGGAATAGTCCTGCGGCAGGCCCGAGGCGCGCCCGTGCACCACGAAGGGGAGGCCCAGCTCCTGCAGCAGCGGGATGCGCGAATCCTCCATCCGGGGGCCGTGCAGGATGATCCCGTCGACCACGCCGCGCCGCTTGAGCGAGCGATAGGCGTCCTCGGCGCGGTCGTCCTCGACCACCGAGATCAGCATCTCGTAGCCGTGGCTGGAGTAGGTCTCGCCCGCCCCGGCGATGAAGTCGCCGAAGATGGGGTTCACCATTTCATGTTTCGTCGACAGCGGGATGACGTGGCCGATCGCCTGCGACCGTCCGGTGGCCAGCCCCTGCGCACGGGCGTTGGGCGAATAGTCATAACGGCTCGCCGCGGCCAGCACGCGCCGGCGGGTTTCCTCCTTGACCTCCGGGTAGCCGTTGAGTGCCCGGCTCACCGTCGTCGGCGAGAGGTTCAGCTTGGCGGAGAGTTCCTTGAGATTCATGGGCGGTGCTTCGGGCCGGGATTTGAAACCGCTTTGGAACGCGGACTGGCCTGCATCCTTTCTTGCCCCGCGAAAAAAATCAATGCAAATTCCGTCACATACCGTGCAGCTGCAGCGTGAAAGTTGCTGCAATTGCAGCGTTGACAGGCTGGGCGGAATGCGTCACCTGTTATTCACTCAAAGCGCTTTGGGCCGAGTCGGAGGACCGGCCCAGCGCCCAACGCAGACTGCAGTCATGCGCGTAGATCGCGCAATTGGGAGGATACTCATGAAAAAGACACTGCTTACCGGTGCAGCGGCCGTGGCCCTGACCGCCGGGACGGCCTCGGCCCAGGACCTGACCGTCTTCGGCCCCTGGCTGGGACCGGACCAGGAAATGGTCGAAACCGTGCTCGCCGCCTTCGAGGAGCAGTCGGGCTATGACGTCAGCTACGTCGGCTCGGACAGCTTCGAACAGCAGATCATGGTCGATGCCGAGGCCGGCTCGGCCCCGAACGTCGCCGTGTTCCCGCAGCCGGGCCTGGCCTCGGACATGGCCGCGAGCGGGTTCCTGACCCCGCTGCGCGACGGCACCGCCGACTGGCTGCGCGAGAACTACGCCGCCGGCCAGTCCTGGGTCGATCTCGGCACCTTCGAGAACGCCAGCGGCGAGGAAAACCTTTACGGCATGTTCTACAAGGTCGATGTGAAGTCGCTTGTCTGGTACGTGCCGGAAAACTTCGAGGACGCCGGCTACGACGTCCCCGAGTCCATGGAAGAACTCAAGGCGCTGACCGAGCAGATGGCCGCCGACGGGCTGACCCCGTGGTGCATCGGCCTGGGCTCCGGCGGGGCCACCGGCTGGCCGGCCACCGACTGGGTCGAGGACATGATGCTGCGCACCCAGCCCCCGGCTGTCTATGACGAGTGGGTGTCCAACGAGATGCCCTTCGACGCCGAGCCGGTGGTGAACGCGATTGAGGAATTCGGCTGGTTCGCGCGCAACGACGATTACGTCGCCGGCGGGTCCGACGCCGTGGCTTCGACCGATTTCCGCGACAGCCCCAAGGGCCTGTTCGATGCGCCGCCGCAGTGCATGATGCACCGCCAGGCGTCCTTCATCCCCGCCTTCTTCCCCGAGGGCACCGAGGTCGGGCTCGACGCCGACTTCTTCTATTTCCCCGCCTACGAGGAGAAGGACCTGGGCAAGCCGGTGCTGGGCGCTGGCACGATGTGGGCCATCACTAATGAGAACGAGGCCGCCCACGAGCTGATGGCGTTCCTGCAAGAGCCCGAGGCGCACGAGATCTGGATGGGGCTGGGCGGTTTCCTGACACCGCACACCGGCGTCGATACCTCCAAGTTCGCCGATGACACGCTGGCCAAGATGAACGACATCCTGCTGGATGCGACGACCTTCCGGTTCGACGCCTCCGACCTGATGCCGGGCGGTGTCGGGGCCGGGTCCTTCTGGACCGGCATGGTCGACTACGCCGGCGGCGCCGAGGCCGAGGCCGTCGCCTCGGACATCCAGGACAGCTGGGACTCGCTCAAGTAAGCCGGTCCGCCGGCACCGAAGGACCGGACGGCCCGGCCCCGCGCCGGGCCGTCCCCAGCAAGACCGGAACGCCGCGATGGCCGCGTCAGGGAGGGGCTCATGTCACCAGCACTACAGGGACTTATCACGATCCTGATCGGGGTCGGTGGATGCCTGGGATACTTCTATTTTTCGAACCAGTTGCTCGACAAGGTCATCTTTCCGGGCAAGGGGCCGAACGCGGGCCGCAACATCAACCGCGCCAACCAGGTGCGCCCCTGGCTGTTCCTGTTGCCCGCGATGCTGTTTCTCAGCCTCTACCTGCTCTACCCGGTGGTGGAGACGCTGCGCCTGTCGCTGACCGACCGCGATGCCGGCGGCGCCTTCGTCGGGCTGACCAACTACCAGAACATGTTCGGCGAGGAAAAGTTCTGGGAGGCCATGCGCAACAACATGCTGTGGCTTTTCGTCGTGCCCGCGGCCTCGACTGCCTTCGGGCTGCTGGCCGCGCAGCTGACCGACCGCATCAAGTGGGGCGCGATCGCCAAGTCGCTGATCTTCATGCCCATGGCGATCTCTTTCGTCGGGGCCTCGGTGATCTTCCGCCTGATCTACGTGGCCCGCCCGACCGACCAGGCCCAGATCGGCGTACTCAATGCCCTGTGGCTGCAGTTCGAGGGCGGCGCGGGCAGTTTCCTCGTGCTGAAGGTGCTGCCGGCCATCGTGCTGCTGAGCTTTGCCGCCATGGTGGCCTATGTCGGCTACATCCTGCTCAAGCCCTTCCTCGGGCGGGGGGCGTCCTACAGCACCTTCGGATCGGTCCTGCGTGTCGCCGGGCTGGCCGGCGCGGGCTATCTGGTGGTCACCTCGCTGTGGCAGGTGGTCGAGATCTTCACCACGCAGCTGTCCTACGGCGAGCCACAACAATGGCTGACGATCCCGTTTTACAACAACTTCTTCCTGATGATCGTGCTGATCTGGATCCAGACCGGCTTTGCCATGGTGATCCTGTCGGCCGCCCTGCGCGGCATCCCCGAGGAAACCGTCGAGGCCGCCATCGTGGACGGCGCCAATCCCTTCGAGGTGTTCTTCCAGGTCAAGGTGCCGCAGATCATGGGCACGATCGTCGTGGTCTGGACGACGATCACGCTGGTCGTGCTCAAGATCTTCGACATCGTCTTCGCCATGACCAACGGCCAGTGGGAAACCCAGGTCCTGGCCAATTACATGTTCGACAAGCTGTTCCGGGCGAATGACTGGGGCGTGGGCTCGGCCAGTGCCATCGTCATCATGCTGCTGGTCAGCCCGATCCTTGTCTGGAACGTCTACAACGCCCGCAAGGAGATGCGCTGATGGACAATATCGCCGGAACCAAGTCGAGCCTGACCTGGGCGGTCCACCTGGCCACGCTGGCGCTGGTGCTGCTCTGGGTCTTTCCCACGCTGGGCCTGTTCATCTCGTCCTTCCGCACGGTGGACCAGATCAACACCTCGGGCTGGTGGGCCTCCATGACCGCCTCCGAGCAAAGCGAGGTCCTGCGCACCGCCAACCCCGAGGAGATGCGCGTCGCCGATGGCGACATGTTCGTGGTCAGCGGCAATCTCTTCGAGGAGGGGTCCGAGAAGGTCATCAGTACCTGGGGGACGTCCTCGCTCAACATTTCGGCCTATGAGGCGGGCGACACCGCCGACATGGGCGATGACGGTACGCTGACGGTGCAGGAGGACGGCTCCTACGTCTGGCGCGGCACCGACGAGCAGATCTCGGGCCGCGGCGAGCGTGTCTTCGTCACCGCCAAGGCACCCCCGGAATTCACCCTTGCCAATTACGAGCAGGTCCTGCTGTCGGGCGACAGCACCGACAGCATGGCCAAGGCCTTTTTCAACACGCTGACGGTCACGATACCGGCCACGATCATTCCCATCGTCGTGGCGGCCTTCGCGGCCTATGCGCTGGCCTGGATGGATTTCCCGGGGCGCGCGCTGCTGATCGCCATGGTGGTGGGCCTGCTGGTCGTGCCGCTGCAACTGGCGCTGATCCCGCTATTGCGGCTGCACCTGGGCATCGGCATCGGCAAGGGCTATCTCGGGGTCTGGCTGGCGCATACCGCTTTCGGGTTGCCATTGGCGATATACCTGTTGCGCAACTACATGGTCGGCCTGCCGCGCGACATCATCGAGAACGCCCGCGTGGACGGCGCCACCGATTTCCAGATCTTCACCAAGATCATCCTGCCGCTGTCCTTCCCGGCGCTGGCGTCCTTCGCGATCTTCCAGTTCCTGTGGACCTGGAACGACCTGCTGGTGGCCAAGGTGTTCCTGATCGACGCCAGTGGCGACACCACGGTCATGACCAACCAGATCGTCGAGCTTCTGGGCACCCGCGGCGGCAACTGGGAAATCCTCGCGACGGCGGCCTTCGTATCGATCGCGGTGCCGCTGGTGGTGTTCTTCGCGATGCAGAAATACCTGGTGCGCGGCATGCTGGCCGGCTCCGTGAAATAGGAAAGACAAGATCGACATGACGAAGTTGGAGGCGCTGGTGCCCGGCAAGGTGCTGGACAAGGAACAGGACTGGTGGCGTGGCGCGGTGATCTATCAGATCTACCCGCGCAGCTTCCAGGACAGCAACGGCGACGGTATCGGCGACCTGGCCGGGATCGTGCAGCGGCTGCCCTACATCGCCTCGCTGGGGGTGGATGCGATCTGGATATCGCCGTTCTTCACCTCGCCGATGAAGGACTTCGGCTACGACGTCAGCGACTATTGCGACGTCGATCCGATGTTCGGCACGCTGGCCGATTTCGACGCGGTGGTGGAAACGGCCCACGGGCTGGGGCTGAAGGTCATGATCGACCTCGTGCTCAGCCACACCAGCGATCGGCACCCCTGGTTCGCGGAAAGCCGCGCCAGCCGCGACAACGACAAGGCCGACTGGTATGTCTGGGCCGATCCCAAGCCCGACGGCACGCCGCCCAACAACTGGCTGTCGATCTTCGGCGGCTCGGCCTGGCAGTGGGACGCGCGTCGCGAACAGTATTACCTGCACAACTTCCTGGCCTCGCAGCCGGACCTGAATTTCCACGAACCGCAGGTGCAAGAGGCCCTGCTCGACGTGGCGCGGTTCTGGCTGCACCGCGGGGTGGACGGGTTCCGCCTGGACACGATCAACTTCTACGTCCACGATGCCCAGTTGCGCGACAACCCGCCCCTGCCTGCGGACAAGCGCAACGCCAACATCGCGCCCAGCGTGAACCCCTACAATCACCAGGAACACCTGTATTCCAAGAACCAGCCCGAGAACCTGGACTTCCTGCGCAAGCTGCGCGCGGTCATGGGCCCCTTCAACGCCGCGGCCGTGGGTGAGGTGGGCGATGCCCAGCGCGGTCTGGAAATCATGGGCGAATACACTGCCGGCGATGACCTGATGCAGATGTGTTATGCCTTCGAGTTCCTGGCCAAGGACCAGCCGACGCCTGCGCGTATCGCCAGCGTCATGGAAAGGGTCGACGAGGTGGCCGCCGACGGCTGGGCCTGCTGGGCCTTTTCCAACCACGACGTGATGCGCCACGCCACCCGCTGGGGTCTGACCCCGGCGGCGCAGCGGGCCTTTGCCTCGCTCGTCATGTGCCTGCGCGGGTCGGTCTGCCTCTACCAGGGCGAGGAGCTGGGCCTGCCCGAGGCCGATGTCGCCTTCGAGGACCTGCAGGACCCCTACGGCGTCGAGTTCTGGCCCGAGTTCAAGGGCCGCGACGGGTGCCGCACGCCCATGGTCTGGGAGGAATCCAACCTGCACGGCGGATTTTCCAACGCGCCCAAGACATGGCTGCCGGTCAGCCACGACCACGTGCATCGCGCCGTCGCCGTCCAGGAGGAGGACCCAGGCGCGCTGATCCACCACTACCGCCGCGCCATCGCCTTTCGGCATGCCCACCCGGCCCTGGTCAAGGGCGACCACGACGGCGTCAAGGCCGAGGGGGACGTGGTGTATTTCACCCGCATGCACGCCGAGGAGGAGGTGTTCTGCGCCTTCAACCTGTCCGACACGCCCTCGGACCTGGCCCTGCCCGCGGGGACCTGGACACCGGTCGGCGCGGAACTGGGCGGGGCGCATGTTTCGGCGGACAACAAACTGCACCTCGGTCCGTGGCAGCCCTGCTTCGCTGTCCGCGCGACCGGCTAGAAGGACCACAAGGGAGGGACACGATGGCGGACCTGAAGCTGGAAAACGTCGAAAAGAGCTATGGCGGCACCGTCGAGGTGCTCAAGAACATCAACCTCGAGATCGAGAAGGGCGAGTTGATCGTCTTCGTTGGTCCCTCGGGGTGCGGCAAGTCCACGCTCCTGCGAATGATCGCGGGGCTCGAACGGATCACCGGCGGCACGCTGGAAATCGACGGTCTTGTCGTCAACGACGTGCCGCCGGCGCAGCGCGGCATCGCCATGGTGTTCCAGTCCTACGCGCTCTACCCGCACATGACCGTGCGCGACAACATGGCCTTTGCGCTGAAGCTGGCCAAGAAGACGCCGGACGAGATCGACGCCGCCGTCGACAAGGCCGCCAAGATCCTGCAACTGGAACCCTACCTCGACCGCCTGCCCAAGGCGCTGTCGGGCGGTCAGCGCCAGCGCGTGGCCATCGGCCGGTCGATCGTGCGCGACCCGAAGGTCTATCTCTTTGATGAGCCGCTGTCGAACCTCGACGCCGCGCTGCGCGTCGCCACCCGGATCGAGATCGCCCAGCTCAAGGAATCCATGCCGGATTCCACCATGATCTACGTCACCCACGACCAGGTCGAGGCGATGACCCTGGCGAGCCGCATCGTGGTTCTGGCCAACAAGGGCATCGCCCAGGTCGGCAGCCCGCTGGAGCTTTACGAGCGCCCCGAGAACGAATTCGTGGCGCAGTTCATCGGCTCGCCCGCCATGAACCTGATGCCGGGCGAGGTCACAGGCACGGGCGCACAGACCACGGTCAAGCTGGACGGCGGCGGGACGGCGGTGGCCGACGTGCCCACGCAGGACTCCGACAAGGGCCTGAAGGTCAACGTCGGCGTGCGCCCCGAGGATTTCACCGAGACCGAGGGCGATTTCATCTACAAGGGCAAGGTGGACATCACCGAGGCGCTGGGCGAGGTGACGCTGCTCTACTTCGATCCCGACGGGCGTGCGGAACCCATCATCGCCAAGCTGCCCGGCATCCATGCCGACGTGCGCGGCAAAACCGTGGGTCTGACGGCCGAACCGTCGCGGGTGCAGGTCTTCCACAACGGGCAATCGCTGCACTATCGCTGACGCAGCCGCGTACGTGGCGCGATTGTGCGCGCCGATCATGACGTCAGGTCAGGCCGTTGGCGGGCGTTTGCCCGGGCACTCAACCCTTGCGTTCAGTGGCGACTCCGCGAAAAACTCGCCGCCATGCCCCCGGGGTAACACGGGGGTCCACCAACACGGCGCGCGCCGGGCCCACTCCGCCGCGCCGCACAAAGGGAGAGATATCATGACATTCCACAGCAAGCTTCTGGCCACCACGGCGGCCGCGATGCTGGCCATGTCCGGCGTGGCCTTTGCCGACAATCATGCCATGACCGGCCCCAACGGCGAGGCCCTGGCCGAAACCCAGGAGTTCACCTATCGCGTCCTTGACGAGCACAGTTCGACCGACCCCGGCCTGGTCGAGGATGTCTCGGGCTCCGAGATCGTGCGCGATCTCTTCGAGGGGCTCTACAACCAGGACAAGCAGGGCAATCTTGCGCCCGGCGTGGCCGTCTCGCACGAGGTGTCCGACGACGGGCTGACCTATACCTTCACCCTGCGCGACGACGCCAAGTGGTCCAACGGCGATACGGTGACGGCCGGTGATTTCGTCTATGCCTGGCGCCGCGCCGCCAGCCCCGAGCTGGCCTCGCCCTACAGCTGGTATCTCGGCCTGATGTCGGTCGAGAACATCGACGCCGTGATCGCCGGCGAGGCCGAGCCGGAAACCCTGGGCGTCACTGCCATCGACGACACCACGCTTGAGGTCACTCTGTCCGAGCCGCTGCCCTATTTCCCGCAGATGGTGACACATTCCACGACCTTCCCGGTGCATCAGCCCACGGTTGAAGAACACGGCGATCAGTGGACCCACCCCGAGAACATCGTCTCGAACGGGGCCTACGTTCTGACCGAACACGTGCCGCAGGAACGCTCGGTGCGCGAGAAGAACGACATGTACTGGGATGCCGAGAACACCATCATCGAGACGGTCACCGCGCTGGTCATCAACGACGAGAATCAGGCGCTGACCCGCTTTCTCGCCGATGAGCTCGACCGCACCGAGATCCCGGCCGGCCAGTTCCCGCGCCTGAACGAGGAATACCCCGAGGCCACGGTCGTGGCACCGCGGCTGTGTTCCTATTACTACATGTTCAACCTGCGCGAGGACGCGCCCGATTGGCTCAAGGACGATCGCGTGCGCAAGGCCCTGTCTCTGGCCGTCGACCGCGAGATCATCACCGAGAACGTCACCGCCGGCGGCCAGATCCCGGCCTATAACTTCACCCCCGGGGCGACCGCCGGGTTCGAGGTGCCGGATATCGAAATGGCCTCGATGGCCCAGCAAGAGCGCAACGCGCGGGCGCAGGAGCTCATGGCCGAGGCCGGCTACGGCGAGGACGATACGCTCTCGGTCGAGATCCTCTACAACAGCTCCGACGCGCACCGCTCCATCGCGGTGGCGATCTCGCAGATGTGGAAGCAGACCCTCGGCGTCGAGGCGGAGCTGGCCAACCAGGAATGGAACACCTACCTGGAGGCGCGCTCGAACGGCGATTTCGAGATCGCCCGCGGCGGCTGGTGCGGCGACTACAACGAGGCCTCGACCTTCCTCGACCTGATGGATTCTGAGTCGGGCTACAACGACTCCAAATACGTCAATCCGCAGGTCGACCAGCTGCTGGCCGAGGCCAAGACCGCTGAGGACCCCACCGAGAACTACATGCAGGTGGAACAGGCCATCGCCGAGGATCAGCCCATCATGCCGATCTACCACTACGTGGTGAACTACATGATGGACCCGGCCCTGGTGCCCAGCTGGCCGCTGGGGAACGTGCAGCAGAACTGGTACTCCAAGGACCTGTACTTCGTCGCTGACGAATAATCCCGCAAGTTGATATGAAACCGGCCCGCGCCCCGTCCGGGGGGCGGGCCACCCCTTTTCGGGACATCTGCCATGCTTGCCTATATCGTTCGCCGCCTGGCCGTCGCCATTCCCACGATCCTGATCCTCGTCGTCATCAGCTTCGTGCTGATGTACGCGGCCCCCGGCGGCCCGTTCAATTCCGAGCGGCCCGTCCCGCCCGAGGTCATGGCCAACCTCGAGGCCAAGTACGGCCTGGATCAGCCGATGTGGCGGCAGATGGTCACCTACGTCTGGGACGTGGTTACGCGGTTCGATTTCGGCCCGTCGTTCCAGTACACTGACCGGACCGTGAACGACGTGATCGCCCAGGGCTTCCCGGTGACGCTGACCTACGGGATGTGGTCGGCGGTGGTTGCCATGGTGGTGGGCGTCTCGCTGGGTGTCGCCGCGGCGGTGCGGCAGAACTCGGTGCTCGACTACATGGCCGTCGGCATCACCATCGGCGCGCAGGCGCTGCCGAATTTCGTGATGGCGCCGATCCTGGTGCTGATCTTCACGCTCTGGCTGGGCTGGCTGCCGGGCGGTGGCTGGAACGGCGGGCAGTGGGAATACGTCATCATGCCGGTGATCGCGCTGTCGACCTCCTACATGGCCTCGATCGCGCGGATCACGCGCTCGTCCATGCTGGAGGTGCTCAATTCCAATTTCATCCGCACCGCGCGGGCCAAGGGCCTGCCCATGCGGCGGGTGATCCTGCGCCATGCGCTGAAACCCGCGCTTTTGCCGGTGCTGTCTTACCTCGGGCCGGCCATGGTGGGGATGATCACCGGCTCGGTGGTGGTCGACATCATTTTCTCGACCGGTGGCATCGGGCAGTTCTTCGTCAACTCGGCCTTCAACCGCGATTACGCTGTGATCATGGGGATCACGCTGCTGGTGGGGGTGCTGACCATCTCTTTCAACCTGATCGTCGATATCCTCTACGCCTGGATCGACCCCAAGATCCGCTACTGAAGGGGGCAGGGCCATGAAACTCGCACAACCCGACGCCAAGATGCTGCAGGAGGTCGGCGACCTGGCCGAGGTCCGTGGCCGTTCGCTCTGGGCTGATGCCCGGGCGCGGTTCTTTCGCAACAAGGCGGCGCTGGCCGGACTGGCGGTGCTGATCGGGGTGTGCCTCTTTGCGGCCTTCGGCGGGCTGATCGCGCAGTATGAACGCGATTTCGTGGATTTCTCGCTGATGGGCGCCAATGCTTATCAGGGCAGCCCCTCGATCGCGACGGGGCACTACTTCGGCGTCGATATCGACGGGCGCGACCTTTACGCGCGCACGGTGCAGGGCACGCGGATCTCGCTGCTGGTGGGGATCGTCGGCGCGCTGGTGGCTGTTGTCGTGGGCACGCTCTACGGGGCCACCGCCGGCTATATCGGCGGCCGGGTCGACAACATCATGATGCGCACTGTCGACGTTCTGATGTCGATCCCCTTCATGTTCGTGCTGATCCTGATGCTGGTGATCTTCGGCCGCTCGATCCTGATGCTGTTCATTGGCATCGGGCTGATCTCCTGGCTGGACATGGCGCGCATCGCGCGCGGCCAGACCCTGACCCTCAAGAACAAGGAATTCGTCGAGGCCGCCGTGGCCACCGGCGTGACACCCCTCACGATCATCCTGCGCCACGTCGTGCCCAACCTGCTGGGCATCGTCATCGTCTATGCCACGCTGCTGGTGCCGCAGATGATCATCTTCGAGAGCTTCATTTCCTACCTCGGACTGGGGGTGCAGGAACCCAACACCTCGCTCGGGGCGCTGATGAGCCTGGGCACCAAGCAGATGAACAACGGCACGCTCTGGATGCTGTTCTACCCGCTGTTCTTTTTCCTGATCACGCTGTTCGCCTTCTTCTTCGTGGGCGACGGCCTGCGCGACGCGCTCGACCCCAAGGACCGCTGAACCCATGGCGCTTCTGGATGTTTCCGACCTGACCGTCACCTTCCGCACCAACGACGGCCCGGTGAATGCCGTCAACGGCCTCGATTTCACCCTGGCCGAGAAGGAAAGCCTCGCCATCGTCGGCGAAAGCGGCTCGGGCAAGTCCCAGACCGCCTTTGCGATCATGGGCCTGCTGGCGCGCAACGGCGCGGCCACGGGCCGCGTCGCCTTTGACGGGACAGACCTGCTGTCGCTCTCGCCGCGGCAACTCAACACGGTGCGGTCCAACCAGATCGGCATGATCTTCCAGGACCCGATGACCTCGCTGAACCCCTACATCCGGGTCAGCGACCAGATGGCCGAGGTGCTGCAACTGCACAAGGGCCTGTCGAAGACCGACGCCATCACCCGGGCCGTGCAGATGCTGGACGCCGTGCGCATCCCCGATGCGAGGGCCCGGGTCAGCATGTATCCGCACGAGTTTTCCGGCGGCATGCGCCAGCGGATCATGATCGCCATGGCGCTGCTGTGCCGGCCGCGCCTGCTGATCGCGGATGAGCCAACCACGGCGCTGGACGTGACCGTGCAGGCGCAGATCATGACCCTGCTGGGCGAGATACGCGAAGACTTCGACACCGCCGTGATCCTCATCACCCATGACCTCGGCATCGTCGCGGATTTCTGCGACCGGACGCTGGTGCTCTATGGCGGGCAGACCATGGAGGAGGGGCCCACCGCCCCGATCTTCGCCGACCCGTCGCACCCCTACACGGCCGGTCTGCTTCGCGCCGTGCCGCGGCTGGACCGCGAGGCCGAGGTCCTGCGCACGATCTCGGGCGAGCCGCCGGACATGTCCAACCTGCCCGCGGGCTGTCCCTTCTCGCCGCGCTGCGAGATCGCGCGCGATCATTGCCCGACCGTCAAGCCGGGGCTCGCGCCGATGACGGACAGCCGCCACCGCGCCTGCCACGCCACCCCCGCCGAGATGCACGAGGAGATGCGCGATGGCTGACCCGATCCTGTCAATCCGCGATGTTTCGGTCACGTTCGACGTGCGTCCGCAGGGGGCCTGGCCCTGGACGCCCTCGTTGAAACTGCACGCGGTCAGCAAGCTGTCGGTGGACCTGATGCCGGGCGAGACTCTGGGCCTTGTGGGCGAGAGCGGCTCGGGCAAGTCCACGCTGGCCCGCGCCGTGATCGGCACGATCCCCCAGTCCGGCGGCCAGATCCTCTACGAAGGCCGCGACCTCGCGCAGATGACGCCACAGGAAACCCGGCGCCACCGCCGCGACGTGCAGATGGTGTTCCAGGACCCGCTGGCGGCCCTGAACCCGCGCATGACGGTGGGTGACATCATCGCCGAACCGCTGATCACCCATGAACCCCGGACCCCGCGCCAGGAGGTCAAATCCCGGGTCGCCGAAATCATGGACAAGGTCGGGCTGCTGCCTAACCTGATCAACCGTTACCCGCACGAGTTTTCCGGCGGCCAGTGCCAGCGCATCGGCATTGCCCGGGCGCTGATCCTCAAGCCGAAGCTGCTGGTCTGTGACGAGCCCGTCTCGGCGCTGGATGTTTCGGTGCAGGCGCAGGTGGTCAACCTGCTCCGGGAGCTGCAGGCGGAGATGGGCCTGTCGATGATCTTCATCGCCCATGATCTGAGCGTGGTGAAACACATCTCGGACCGGATCATGGTCATGTATCTGGGCTGCCCGATGGAGGTCGGCCCGGCCCGCGCCGTAACAGCGACGCCGCGCCATCCCTACACGCAGGCGCTGATCGCCTCGGTCCCGATCCCCGACCCGGTGCGCGAGGCCGCCCGGTACCGCCCGGTGCTGGAGGGAGATCTGCCTAGCCCGCTCAGCCCGCCCTCGGGCTGCGTGTTCCGCACCCGTTGCCCAAAGGCGCAGCCCAGCTGCGCGCAGGCCCGCCCGGCGATGGAGGCCGCCGACCCCGACCGGCTGGTGGCCTGCCCCTTTCAGGAGGTCGAGGAGGTGCTGGCCGAGGCCTGATCCGGTGAGCGCCTAGTAGTCCCGCTCGTAGAACACCCCGAGGCTGGACTCGCCCTCCGATCCGAAGCGGCCGCGCGCGGTCACCTCGTCGGTGACGTCGAGGTTCAGGTTGATCTCGGAGGTGCCATCGGCGCCGACGGTGATGTCGGTATAGACGTTTTCCGAGATATACTTGCCAGCCCGCACGGCGGCATTGCCGTCCTCGTCGGTGGTGACGTCGAAATCGTCGAGCGCCAGCCCCTCGCGCAGCCCCTCAAGCGCGCCGCCCCCGCCGCGCCCCGACAGGGTGGCCACCGCCGAGGCCAGCTGAACGGCCTGAAGCGGGCTTATCGAGGACAGGTCGCGGCCGAAGAGCAATTGCGCCAGCACCTCGTCCTGCGGCAACTCGGGGCTGCTCTCGAAACGGACGTCGGGGTTGTCCGCCGGACCCTCGACGATGATCGAGACATCGGTGCCCGAGCGCGCCTCGGTGCGGGCGACAAGGCGCAGGTAGGGGATGAAATCGCCCTGCAACTCGGCATAGCCCTCGGTCAGGTCGAACCGCTGGCCGAGGATGTCCAGACGCCCGCGCAGCAGGTCGAAACGCCCGATGGGACGCACCGCGGCGGTGGTGCCGGTCAGCCGCAGCGACCCGCCCAGTTCCGCGTCCAGCCCGCGACCGCGCACGAAGATCCGCGCCGGGGCGTCGATCCGCAGGTCAAGCGGCGAGGGGCGCCCGCGCCGCGCTGTGTCGCCACGCCCGCCGGTATCGGGGGCGACACCGGCGCGGTCGAGGGTCTGCCGCACCGCCGCGTCCGGGGACCGGTGCGTGACACGCGGCAGGTCGCCCAGCGTCGAGACGGGGCTCGAGGGCACCCGGATCTCGGTCCGGGCAAGGTCGATCCGCCCGGTGATGCCCGGCCCTCTGGTCAGCGGCCCGTCTATGCGGATCGTTCCGGTCGCTCGGGTCTCGTAGAGGGCGGGGTCGCGCAGACGGGCGCGCTGCAAGTCGAGGCGCAGGTCGGCGGTATTGGGCACGGAAAGTCCGATGCTGCCATCGGCTGCGACCTGCCCCCCGGCGGCCAGGTCGCCCCCGATGTCCAGCCGCGCGACGCCGCCACCCAGGCCGATCCGACCCGAGAGCGCCTCAACCGCCTGGCCCATGTTCGGGGCCGTCAGCCGCCCGTCCGACAGCGTGATCTCGCCCGAAAGCGAGGCCGGGCGCGCCGGCCCGTTCACGGAGAGATCATAGCGCGCCAGCCCGCTGATCTGGCGCGGCGCGATGAAGGCATTGGCCAGCCCCAGCGGGGCTTGGCCGGTCAGGTCCAGCGCCAGTTGACCGTCGTTTCCGACCCGGCCATCGGCCTGCCCGGTGGTGCCCGCCGGGCCGCTGCCACGGCCCGAGACCTGCCAGCCGCGCGGGTCCTGCGCGGCCTCTATCCGGGCGGTGGCCGGGCCGGAAAAATCAGGCGCCAGCAGGCCCACATCGGCCAGCCGCATGTCCAGCTCGGCGCGGGCGAAGCCGTCGTCGCCGATGTCCACATTTCCGTCGGCGCTGATATTGGGAAAGCGCGCGCGCAGCCCGGTGAGGGCGATGCGCCCGCTTGGGCCCTGGTCGAAATCCGCGCGCAGCTCGCCCGCCCCGCGCAGCAGCGGATCGAGCCCCGCGGGTCCGGCGCGCAGGTCTTGCGTGGTGACTGTCAGACCGGCCTCTGCCGCGCCGGTTTCGGTGGCATAGTCGCCGCGCGCCTCGATGCTCAGCGCCCCGCCCAGTCGCTGGCCCGTCAGACCCGAGAACCGCGCCAGGTCGCGCGCGTCCAGCATGGCCCGGCCCGCCAGGGCATAGCCGTCGCCGCCTTCGGGTGTCGCCGTAACTTCGGTGGTCAGCCGCGTGTCAGGGGCGGTCAGGGTCGCGTCGGCGGTGACGACGCCACCCGCGTCGGTGCGCAGGTCCGCCTCGAAGGTGCCGGGGCCGGCAAGGGCCGGGTCGACCCGGCGCGTCTCGGGGATTCGCGCGGCAACGGTCCCGCTGGCCGCCTTGTCCGTGATCTCGGCGCTGGCCTCGGCCGACAGGTGATCGCCGCGCAGGGTCAGGTTGTCGAGCCGGGTGCCGGTCTCGTCGCGGGCAGCGGTCAGCGACAGGCGCGTCGGGCCGGTGAGCAGCGGGTCGAGCCGGGCAAGGCCCAGCCCCAGGTCGCGGGTCTGGGCGCTCAGGTCGACCTCGAAGATGCCATCGAAGGGCTGGAACGTTCCCGCCAGGGCGATCTGCCCGTCCCCGGCCAGGGGGCGGCCGACAAGCCCCGAAAACCGGCCGAAGTCCCGCGCGTCGATCCGCGCCTCGGCGCGGGTGCGGAAACGGGCGTCGGCGCCGCTGACAAAGGCACTGGCCCGCGCCGAAAGGCCGGCGCCGCGAACGGTCAGCGCCTGCACCACGAAGGGTTCGCCTTCCAGCCGGGCGAAACGCAGGGTTCCCCGGATGTCGGACCCCAGTGCCTCGGCCCGGGCGGGGTCGTCCAGCGCAAGCCCGGTCGCGGCATAGTCCAGATCGGCCGAAAAGCGCCCGCGGTCCGCGCCCGCGCCCTCGGTGATCGTGCCCGACCCGCGCAGGGTCAGCCGGTCGGCCGAAAGGTCGGGGCGCGTCAGGCCTTGTGCGGTGAAGCGGCCCGACCAGCCGTCCCCCTCGTCCGCGTCGTAGCGCAGCGTGATATCGGCCGCGGCCACCTCGGTGCGGGGGCCGGACAGCGGCAGGCGCACCGGTTGGCCATCCGCCGCCGCCATGTGGCCGGTCAGATCAAAGGCTTCTGGCCAGCCCTGCGCCCCGATCCGGGCCGATCCGCCCAGGGACAGCTGCTCGGTCTCGATGGACAGCGACGTCAGGTCCAGCGCCCCGTCACCCTCGCGCACGCCCGAGGCCAGCAGGCTGGACGTGTCGCCGAAGAAAGCGTGATAGTCCTCCTGCAGCAGTGGCCGCAGGTCGCCTGTCAGGGCCAGATTGAACCAGGTTTCCCCCGGCACGTCCGGTTCGCCGCCCTCGCGGCCCAGCTGGACCCGGCCGGTCACCCGGTCGGTCCCGTCGGTGGCGAGGGACAGCTCGGCGTCGAAGGCGGCGATGGGCGCGTCGCCGGTAACCTCAAGGCGCAGGGCCGGACGGCCCGGCAGGCCCAGAATCCGCGCCGCGATCCCGTTCTGCCCCTCTTCGGCCAGCAGCGACAGTGCCAGTTGCCCCGAGGCTTCGTCATAGCGGGTGTCCAGGGCAAAACGCCCGGTCTTGTCGTCCAGCCGTTCCAGCGTCAGGTCCGCATCGGCCAGCCCGTCGACCAGCGACAGCGCCCCGGCCAGCCGCGCGGTGACGGGTTCGCCAAGAAAAGGCTCCGCGATCTCGATCCGGTCCGCGCGGATCTCGCCGATCTCGACCGAGACCGGCAGGTCGGGCAGGGTGAAGGGCCTGGCCTGCGCGCTGGGTACGTCGGGGCCGCCCGCCGGTTCGGGGACCCGGCTGAGGATGATGCGCGCGGCGGCCAGTTCCTTGATCCGGATCTCGCCCTTCAGAAGGGCCGAGCGGGTCCATTGCAGGCTGGCGTCCTCCAGCCGCAGCCAGACACCGGTGTCGTCGGCGATGGTGATCGCCTCGACCGTCGCGCGCGAGGCCAGCGCGCCCTCGAAGCCCTCCAGCCGGACCTCGCGGCCCAGGCCCGAGGTCGCGTCCTCGATCAGGCCGGTCAGGAAGCCGCGGTCGTCCTCGGCCTGTTGGGCCGAGGCCGGGGCGGCGAGGACAAGACTGAGGATCACGAGAAGATACCGCATCAGAACGCCTGCCCGATCCCAATGTAGACTTGCAGGCCCTCGCCGGCCTCGGCGCCGCTGGCCGGGGTGGCGAGGTCCAGCCGTATCGGCCCAATGCCGGTGTCGTAGCGCAGGCCCAGCCCGGCGCCGGATTGCCAGTCACCGCTGCCGAAATCGAAGGCGTCGGCGCCGATGAAGCCGGTGTCATAAAAGCCGACGACACCGATTTTGTCGGTGATCCCGACGCGGGCCTCGGCCTGGGCCCCGACGAAGGCGCGGCCGCCGATTTCGTTGCCGCCGCCCAGGTCCACGGCGAGCGACTGGTAAGACTGGCCGCGCACCGTGCCGCCGCCGCCCGAGAAGAACAGGAAGCTGGCCGGCACGTCGGCGGCCTGCGCGCCCCAGACCGCGCCGGCCTGCCCGCGCAGGGCGAAAGTGACGCGGTCCTCGGCCCCGACGCTGCGATACACGCGCCCGTCGCCGTAGACGCGCACCCCGTTGCCGCTGCCCGACAGGCCGGCGAAGGGCATGATCTCGAGGTTGGCGAAATAGCCCGAGGTGGCGTCGAATTCGTCGTCGCGGCGATCGCGCGTGCCCGCGATGGGCAGGGTCAGGACCTGGTAACGGCGCGTTCCCTGCGAATCCTCGACCTCGCCCGCGCGGTAGCCAAGCCCGGCCTCGACCACGGCCTCGTCCCGGATGCGCCGGATGAATCCCGCCTCGGCCGTGAGCTGGCGCTCGAAGAACTTCGGGTCGTCGCGCTGCTCGATCCCGAGATCGGCGTAGAAGTCGGTGTCCGACCGGAAGGTCGCCGGGCGCAGGTAACTGGCCGACAGGCCGTAGTCGATGCCGCCGGTCGTCCCCGCAAGGCCCGTGATCTCGCCATCGACGCGCAGTCGTTCGGCCCCGCCCATCAGGTTACGATGCAGCCAGAAGCTCGACAATGTCAGCCCCGAGACGCTGGAGTATTCGGCCCCGAAGCCCAGCCGCCGCAGGGGCTGTTCGACGATGCGCAGGGCCATCGGCAGGGTGTCATCGGCGCCTGCCTCCTCGCCCTCGATCACCGTGGCCGAGGCAAAGGCCCCGGTGCGGCGCAGGTTGGCCTCGGCCCGGGCGATCTCGGCCGGGTCGAATTGTCGCCCGGGGCGCAGGCCGGCGATGGCGCGGACACGGTCGGGCCGGCTGCGCTCGGCCCCGGTCACGGCGATCTCGCCGTAGCTCAGCACCGGGCCGGGCGCGATCCGCACCGCGACGTCGAGGGTTTGCGCGCGATGGTCGGCGGTGATGTCCTGTTCGGCGGGTTCCGCCAGTGCGTGCCCCTCGGCGCGCCAGCCCTCAACGGCGGCGCGGGTGGCCTCGCGGATGACGGCGCTGCGCGCCGGCTCGCCGGTGGCGAAGGCATCGGGCAGGGTGGTGGCCGGCGTCACCGGTGCCACGCCCGTTCGGCCGAAGTTGAAGCGCGGCCCGGGGTCGATGCGCAGTGCGACCTTCCCGACCGAGTCGCGCGGCAGCAGCGGGTCCAGCGTCACCGCCTCTTGCCCGTCCACCCGGATCGAGATGGTGCCGCCATAGTGGCCGGCCCGGTATAGCCCGGTCAGAAGCCGTTCGTAATCGGCCCGCGCGGCGGCGACGTAATCCTGCGGCGCTTCGGCGCCGTCCCGCTCCAGCGCGACCACGAGCGAGGCGTTGCGAAGCTGCGACTCCAGCGCCTCGTCTCCGCCCTTCAGGGTCAGGCGCACGTCCTGCGCGGCCGCCCAGAGCGGCCAGAGCCAGATCGTCAGGGCGATCAAACCTGTCAGACGTCGCACGCGTCCTCCTTGAAACGCAGCACCATGGCCAAGGTGTAACGCGCACAGGCGACGGTGGAAACGTGAAACCGCGCCGGGCGGCAGGGACATGCCGCGGTCAGCCCACGAACGGGTCCTCGGGGTAGCCGACCCCGGCAAGATAGAGCCCGTCGGGCGGGCAGACCGGGCCGCAGGCGGCGCGGTCGCGCGCGGCGAGCGCCGTCTTCACTCGGTCCGGGTCCCAGGCCCCGGTGCCGACCCGTTCCAGCGTTCCCACGAAACTGCGCACCTGGTTGTGTAGGAAAGACCGCGCGCGCAGATGGAACAGGAATTCCGTGCCGCCATCGCGGCGCTGATGGTCTTCGATCTCCAGCGCGTCCAGCGTCTTGACCGGGCTGTCGGCCTGGCAGATCGTGGATCGGAAGGTCGTGAAATCGTGCTTGCCCACCAAATGCGCCGCGCCGGCGCGCATCGCCTCCGGCTCCAGCCGTTGCGGCACCCGCCAGGCCCGGCCCTTTTCAAAGGTCAGCGGCGCACGGCGCGACACCAGCCGAAAGAGATAGCGCCGCTCGGTCGCCGAGAAGCGCGCGTGCCAGTCCGCGGCCACCCGTGCGCAGGCCAGGATGGCCAAGGGCGCGGGCCGCAGGTGGTAGTTGAGCGCCTCGGACAGGCGGAACGGGTCCCAGTCCCTGTCGAGGTCGCAGTGCGCCACCTGGCCCAGGGCGTGAACTCCCGAATCGGTGCGCCCGGCCCCGACGATGGCGGGGCGGCGCGGCTCCAGCCGGGCCAGCGCGCTCTCGATGGCGCCCTGCACCGTGGCCAGGTCGGTCTGGCGCTGCCAGCCGTGGAAGGGCTGACCGTTGTATTCGACCTTGAGCGCATAGCGGGGCATGGCGCGGCCTTAGGCGCGGGCCGGGGCGAAATCAATCCCTACACATCGCGCCGCCGCCCGCCTATCCTCGTGCCGAACGGCCAGGAAAGGGGCGGCGGTGGTTCTTTCGACCCTCGCAGACGGGATTTCGCGGGGCGTGGACGGGGTGACCGGCACCCTGTCCGCGCCGTTCAGCGATCCGGTGATCCGGCTTGGCGTCACCGGCCTGAGCCGGGCCGGCAAGACCGTCTTCATCACCGCGCTGGTGGCCAACCTGCTGGACCGGGGCCGGATGCCGCAGTTCCAGCCGGCCGCGCGCGGGGCGATCCGGGCCGCCTACCTGCAGCCCCAGCCCGACGATACCGTGCCGCGCTTCGACTACGAGGCGCATCTGGCCGACCTGACCGCGCGCGATCCGACCTGGCCGGAAAGCACGCGCCGCATTTCCCAGCTGCGCCTGTCGCTGCGAGTGCAGCCGGGCGGGCTGATCGGGTCGGTCCAGGGGCCGCGGACGGTGCATGTCGACATCGTGGACTACCCCGGGGAATGGCTGCTGGACCTGTCGCTGCTGGACAAGGACTTCGCCACCTGGTCGGCCGAGGTCCTGGCCCGGATCGCGGACCGGCCCAATGGGGCCGACTACCTGGCGCGGTTGCGCGCCGCCGATCCTTCGGCAGGGCTCGACGAACCGGCGGCGCAGGACCTGGCCCGGAGCTATACCGCGCATCTGAACGCCGCCCGTGCGGCGGGCTATTCCGATTGCACGCCGGGGCGCTTCATGCTGCCGGGCGATCTGGACGGCTCGCCCGTGCTGACCTTCGCGCCGCTGCCACCGGTCGACAGGCCCGGCCGCCGCAGCCTTTGGCGCGAGTTCGAGCGCCGCTTTGACAGCTACAAGCGCAACGTGGTTGGGCCGTTCTTTCGCGACCATTTCGCGAAGATCGACCGGCAGGTCGTACTGGTCGACGTGCTGGGCGCGATCCATGCCGGTCCGCGCGCGGTCGAGGACCTGCGCCGGGCGATGGGCGATATCCTGACGGCGTTCCGGCCGGGGCGCAACGATGTGCTCGGCCGCCTGCTCAGGGGGCGGCGCATCGACCGCATCCTTTTCGCGGCGACCAAGGCCGATCACCTGCACCATGACCAGCACCCGCGGCTGACCGCGATCACCGAGGGCCTCCTGCGCGACGCCCGCGACCGGGCCGCCTTTGCCGGGGCCGAGGCGCGCGCCATGTCCATCGCCGCCCTGCGGGCCACCGACGAGGATCGCGTGATCCATGATGGGGCCGAGCTGGCGGTGGTGCGGGGCCGGATTGCAGGCACGGATCGGCGCGCGGCCTTTCACCCCGGCGCCCTGCCGGAAGACCCCGCGCACCTACTGGCCCCCGCGCGCCAGGGCGCCACGGCCTGGCTGGGGGCGGACTACGAGGTGATGCGCTTCGCGCCGCTGCCCCTGACCCTGAAACCGGGCGAGGGGCCGCCGCATATCCGCCTGGACCGGGCCGCGCAATTCCTGCTGGGGGACAGGCTATGAGCCGCGGCCCGGTCCTGATCGATCTGGACGACAGCGACGTGATCGCGCCCGAGGCCGCGCCGCCGGTGCCCGAGGACGCGCCTGACCGGGCCGCGCTGCAGGCGGCGGCGCATCTGGCCGCGCGGCGCGGCTCGCGGCTGATGCGGTGGTTCTGGGGCAGCCTTGCGGCGCTCGTGGGCTTTGCCGCCGCCGTCGCGGCGCATGATTTTGTCACCGCGTTGCTGGACCGCTCGCCGCTGCTGGGCCTGCTCGCGCTGGGTCTGACAGGGATTTTCTGCCTCGTTCTGCTGCTGATCGCCTTGCGCGAGCTGGCCGCGTTGATGCGGCTGCGCCGGGTGGACCGGCTGCAATCGCATGCCGCCGAGGCGCTGGCCGACGGCGCCCTGAGCGGCGCGCGCGCGGTCAGCGAGGGGCTTCTGGCCATATACAAGGACCGCGAGGATACCGCCTGGGGGCGCGCCGCGTTCACCGAGCGGCGCGACGAGGTTCTCGACGCCGACGCGCTGCTGGGCCTGGCCGAGACCACGATGCTGGACCCGCTGGACAAGCGCGCACGGCAAGAGGTCGAGGCCGCCGCGCGCCGTGTGGCGACAGTCACGGCGGTGGTCCCCCTGGCCTTTGCGGATATCTTCACCGCGCTGTCGGCCAACATCGGCATGATCCGCCGCATCGCGGAGATCTACGGTGGCCGTTCGGGCGCGCTGGGCAGCTGGCGGCTGACCCGGTCGGTGCTGGCGCACCTCGTTGCCACCGGGGCGGTGGCCGTGGGCGACGACCTGATCGGATCGGTCGCCGGCGGCGGGGTGCTGTCGAAGGTCTCGCGCCGGTTCGGCGAGGGAGTGGTGAACGGCGCGCTGACCGCGCGCGTCGGCGTGGCGGCGATGGAGGTCTGCCGGCCGCTGCCCTTTTCCAGCGTCGCACGACCCTCGGTCAGCGGCATGGTCAAGCGAGCGCTGTCGGGGCTGTTTGCGCGCGCCTAACGCAGGACTGGCACCTCGCCGGGCTTCTGGCGATCCACCACCGCGGCGCGCATGCTGGCCCCGATGCGGTGCGCCAGCGCCGACCACGACCGGGCCTGCGCCGCGGACAGCTCCTGTTCCAGTACCCGGTCGAACACCGCGAGCCAGGTTTCGAACATGCCGGGGCGGACGTTGCCGGCGGCGACATGCACCTGCACCGGGTTGCCGTCGTAGACCCGTTCGTGCCGGATCGCGTTGCACCAGAACCGGACGATCTTTTCCTCGTGGGCCGGCCAGTCATCAACGTGGACGGCAAAGACCGGCCCCAGCTTGGGATGGGCGCGGACCTGTTCGTAGAAGTGGGCGACGACGCGCGCGATCTCGTCTTCCGAGACATCGAATTTCGGCGGCAACGGCATGGCGGCTAGATAGGCCATCGCCCCGTCCGCGCCAAGGGGCGACGAGCAGGGGCGCGGCGGCGATGCCCCACTTTACCCCTGCCGCGCCGGGGCCTATAAGCCACCCGACATGAGACACGCGCGGCCCATCACACGAATTACGACCCCGGCGCCCTGACATCGCTCAGGGACGCCGGGCAAAGGTGCCCGAGGGATCCGCACCGACCCTATTCGCCGTGACTGACCCCCGAATTGCGAAGGACGCGACACGATGTGCGCCGACACGCCCGACTACAAAGACACGCTGAGACTGCCGAAAACCGATTTTCCCATGCGCGCGGGCCTGCCCAAGCGCGAACCCGACTGGCTGGCGCATTGGGAACGCATCGGCATCTACGACCGCCTGCGCGAGAAAGAGGGCCGGCCGCCCTTCGTGCTGCATGACGGCCCGCCCTATGCCAACGGGCACCTGCACATCGGCCACGGCCTGAACAAGACGATCAAGGACATCATGGTGCGCAGCCACCAGATGCTGGGCCACGATGCGCGCTACGTGCCCGGCTGGGACTGCCACGGCCTGCCCATCGAGTGGAAGATCGAGGAAAGCTACCGCGAAAAGGGCCAGGACAAGGACCAGGTGGACGTCATCGACTTCCGCCAGGAATGCCGTCGCTTCGCCGAGGGCTGGATCGACACCCAGCGCGACGAGTTCAAGCGGCTGGGCATAACCGGCAACTGGGCCGATCCCTACCTGACGATGGATTTCCACGCCGAACGCGTGATCGCCGAGGAATTCATGAAATTCCTGATGACCGGCACGCTCTACCAGGGCTCCAAGCCGGTGATGTGGTCGCCGGTGGAAAAGACCGCCCTGGCCGAGGCCGAGGTGGAGTACCACGACAAGGAGAGCTTTACCGTCTGGGTGAAGTTCGAGATTAACGATACTTCCAATACTGGGGTTGGAGACACGTTGCCGGATGCAGATGCGGACAGAGAGCATAAGAAAAGTCTGATTGGTGCCCATGTCGTCATCTGGACCACCACGCCCTGGACCATCCCGTCGAACAAGGCCGTGGTCTTTGGCGCGGACATTTCCTATGGCCTCTACGAGGTCACGGAGACGCCCGCCGAATGCTGGGCCAAGGTCGGCGATCGCTATCTGCTGGCCGACAATCTGGCGGCGGACGTCATGGCCCGCGCGCGGCTCGACGACGGCATGTGGCGGCGCGTGCGCGACGTCACCTCCGAGGAGCTGTCGGGCCTGACCCTCAAGCACCCGCTGGCCGGGGCCGAAGGGGCGAACGGCGAATGGGACGACCTGCGCGATTTCCGCGCCGCCGATTTCGTCACCGATGAAGAGGGCACCGGATTTGTCCATTGCGCGCCCAGCCACGGGATGGAGGAATACGAGCTTTACCGCGAACTTGGCATGCTCGACCAGGTCATCACCTACAACGTCATGGACGACGGAAGCTTCCGCGCCGATTTGCCGTTCTTCGGCGGCAAGAAGATCCTGCGCGACAAGCCCAAGAAGGGCGACTGGGAAGGTGACGCCAACGCCGCCATCATCGCCAAGCTGGCCGAGGTCGGCGGCCTGCTGGCGCGCGGCAAGATCAAGCACAGCTATCCGCATTCCTGGCGCTCCAAGGCGCCGGTGATCTACCGCAACACGCCGCAGTGGTTCGCCGCCATCGACCGCCCCGTGGGCGACGGGCAGGACGCCCACGGCACGACCATCCGCGAACGCGCGCTGGGTTCGATCAATGAGCTGGTCAGCTTCACCCCGGCCTCGGGGCAGAACCGGCTGCGGTCGATGATGGAAGCCCGCCCCGACTGGGTGCTGTCGCGGCAACGCGCCTGGGGCGTGCCGCTGACCTGTTTCACCAAGAGGAGCGCGCTGCCCACCGACCCGGACTTCCTGCTGCGCGACGAAACCGTCAACGCCCGCATCGCCGAGGCCTTCGCGGCCGAGGGCGCGGATGCCTGGTACCGGCCCGGCGCCAAGGCGCGTTTCCTGGGCAACGACTACGACCCCGAGGACTGGGAGCAGGTCTTCGACATTCTCGACGTCTGGTTCGATTCCGGCTCGACCCACGCCTTCGTGCTGCGCGACCGGGCCGATGGCACGCCGGACGGCATCGCCGATGTCTACATGGAAGGCACCGACCAGCACCGCGGCTGGTTCCATTCCTCGCTGCTGCAGGCCTGCGGGACCAAGGGGCGCGCGCCCTATCGCAACGTCGTCACCCACGGCTTCACGCTGGACGAGAAGGGCAACAAGATGTCCAAGTCGTTGGGCAACGTCGTGGCGCCCGATGACGTGGTCAAGCAGTACGGGGCCGATATCCTGCGGCTCTGGGTGGCGCAGACCGATTACAAGGCCGACCAGCGGATCGGGCCGGAAATACTGAAAGGCGTGGCCGACAGCTATCGCCGGTTGCGCAACACCCTGCGGTTCCTGCTGGGGGCGCTGGCGCATTTCGAGGAGGCCGACCGGGTTGAGCCCGCCGAGATGCCGGAACTGGAACGCTGGGTGCTGCACCGGGTGGCCGAGCTCGACGGCGTGGTGCGCGAGGGCTATGCCAGGTTCGATTTCCAGGAGGTCGTTCAGGCACTGTTCAACTTCGCGACCGGGGATCTGTCGGCCTTCTATTTCGACATCCGAAAGGACGCGCTTTACTGCGACGGCGACAGCGACCGCCGTCGCGCCGCGCTGACGGTGCTGGACATCCTGTTCCACCGCCTGACGACATGGCTGGCGCCGGTGCTTGTCTTCACCATGGAGGAGGTCTGGCTGGAACGGTTCCCCGGCGCGGACAGTTCCGTCCACCTGGTGGATTTCCCCGAGACGCCGGCCGACTGGCGCGATGAAGAGCTGGCCGGAAAATGGGCGACGGTGCGGCAGGTGCGCCGGGCAGTGACCGCCGCGCTGGAGGTCCAGCGCCGGGACAAGGTGATCGGCGCCTCGCTGGAGGCCGCACCGGTGGTGCATGTCGATGCCGCGGCGAAGGCGATCCTCGATACCGTGAATTTCGAGGATATCTGCATCACCTCGGCCATCCGCGTGACGACCGACCCCGCGCCGGCAGAGGCGCTTCGCTTGCCGGAGGTCGATGGCGTCGGCGTGGTCTTCGAGCGCGCCGAAGGCGACAAGTGCCAGCGCTGCTGGAAGTTCCTGCCGGACGTGGGCCGCCATGCCCACCCCGGGGTCTGCGGGCGCTGCGACGCGGCGCTCGGTTAGGCGCGGCCGCGGTCGTCGAGGCCGTGCAGCGCCTGCTGCACCGGCCCGGCCAAAGCTAGGTAGAGCGAGGTCGCGACCAGCCCGGCGGTCACGCCCGGGCCGGGGGTAAAGCCGGTCCAGGCGGCGTAGCCGGCCAGCGCGGTCCAGATCACCGCCACCGGGAGCGAGACCGCGCGCCAGCGCCGTGTCCGCACCGGGTGGATGAACTTGACCGGCAGGAACATGGCCACGGTCAGCGCCACGACCAGTGTCAGGCAGATCGCCCAGTGCGGTTCCGTGGCAAAGAGCACCAGAACGGCCATGTTCCAACAGCCGGGAAAGCCCTGGAAGGAGTTGTCGGTGGTCTTCATGCTGGTGTCGGCGAAATACAGCGCCGAGCCGTAGGTGATGGCGATCACCGCGGCCCAGCCTGACCAGCCGTCCATCAGCCCGCTGGCATAGAGCGCATAGGCCGGGATGAAGACGTAGGTCAGGTAGTCGATGATGAGGTCGAGCAGGACCCCGTCGAAGCGCGGCGCGTGGCGCTTGACGTCGTAGCGCCGCGCCAGGGGGCCGTCGACGCCGTCCACGGCAAAGGCCACGACCAGCCAGACGAACATGAGCGCCCAGTCCTGCTGGATCGCCTCGAGCATTGCGAGCATGGCAAAGACGGCCCCGGTGCCGGTGAGCAGGTGAACGGTGAGGGCCTTGCCGTGATCTGTCATGCGGCTGTCATGTCGGATTTGCCGCGGCGGCGCAAGCGGGGGGCCGCCAAGCGGTGTGGCTGCGCCACGCAGGATATCTCGGCGGCGGGGCGCCGCCTCGGGTCGGGGGGCTTTGCCCCCGTCGGTCTGCGACCGACTCCCCCACGGTACTTGAAACCCGAAGACGCGTTTACTTGCCCGACCGCGGATGGGCACGGTCGTAGACCTCCATCAGGCGGGCGGTGTCCACCGCGGTGTAGGTCTGGGTGGTCGAGAGCGAGGCATGGCCCAGCAGGTCCTGAATGGCGCGCAGGTCGCCGCCAGCGGACAGCAGATGCGTGGCGAAGCTGTGGCGCAGGGCATGGGGCGTGGCCGTTGCGGGCAGGCCAAGCTGCAGGCGCGCCTGTTCGGTGACCTTCTGGATGGCGCGCGGCGACAACGCGCCACCGCGTTTCCCGCGAAACAGTGGAGCGTCGGGGGCCAGCCGGTGGGGGCAGGTTTCGGTATAGGCCGCGACCGCGTCGCGCGCGGCCGCCAGGACGGGGACCAGCCGGTCCTTGCCGCCCTTGCCGCGGATGCGCAGGCTCTGGCCCAGCGGCGCGTCGCGCCCGGTCAGCGACAAGGCTTCGGAGATGCGCAGCCCGCAGCCGTAAAGCAGGGTCACGACGGCCGTGTCGCGGGCGGCGATCCAGGGCTCGCGCGCCTGAAGATCCACCTGGTCGAGCATCGCTCTGGCAGCATCGGGTGCCAGGGGCCGTGGCAGCCGCGTGCGGGGTTTCGGTGCGCGGGTGGCGAGCACGGCGCTGGGATCGAGACCCTCGCGGTCGGCCAGCCAGCGGTAGAAGCCCTTCACCGCCGAGAGCGCCCGCGCCAGCGAGCGCGCCGCGATGCCCCGGCCGCGTTCATGGGCCATCCAGGCGCGCATGTCCGAGACGGTGATCCGCGCGATCGGGGCCAGGCCCTGGGCCGCCCCGTGGTGCCTGCTCATGAAGGCCAGGAACGACAGCACGTCGCGGCGGTAGGCGGCGATCGTGTTCTCGGCGGCGCCGCCGAGGGCGCGGCGGTGGTCAAGCCAGCGGTCCAGCGCGTCGGACAGGGCCGGCGAGATCATGGCCTAGCCCAGCCAGCGCCGCATGACGCGTTCGAGAACGCCGGTGAAGAAGGCCAGCAGGTCGGTGCCCTGTTGCGGCGTGAACTGGTGCGGATCCTCGGCCCCCAGCACCAGCAGCCCCGGCAGGCGCCCGGCCCCGAGGTCGAGCCGCAGGCAGGCCTCGGAGCGGATGAAATCCGCCTTTTCGCCGAAGAGCATCTCGTTCTCGGTGCGCAGCTGGCGCAGGGTCACCTGGCGCGGCGGGTGGTTGCGGCCCTGCGTGATGTAGTCGGCCACGAAGCCCGGCTCAGTCACCCGCAGCACGTCCTGCAGGCGTCTGAGCGCCGGGTCGTCGGCTGGATGGGCGGATTCCAGCACCAGGCGCAGCGTGTCGACGCGCAGGATATCGGCAACATCGCCCTTAAGGTCGGCAAGAAACCCCTCGAAGCGGGTGGCATCCATCATTCGCAGAATCGCGCGGTGGATCTGGTTGGTGCCGGCGAGATTGTCATAGGCCGCAGCGATCACGTTGCGATGGGTGTCTTCGAGGCGGTCGAGCCGCGCCTCGAGCCGTTCCATCGCGATGCCGCGCAGGTCGACGATGTTCGATCCCATGGATTTTTCGTTGGCGGCGATCAGCGCGCGCATCACGTCCTGATCCTCGAGCACGGCCTCGGGGTCGGACAGGATGCGATCGCGGACGCCGGTGTCCCGGCCGGGGCTGCTGCTCATGAGGCCATTCCTTTTGTTTGGCTCAATGGATATCAGAAGCCGCTTGCGCCGGGCCAGAACAAAATACCGCCCCGGGCCGGGTGTTGCCAGCCGCGGGGCGCGCGCGGTCAGACGATCTTGATGCCGGCCTTGGCCGCGTCCTCGAGGAAGGCTGCGAGGCCCTTGTCGGTCAGCACGTGCTCGGCCATCTTGTGGATCACCGCCGGCGGCGCCGTGGCCACGTCGGCGCCCATCTTGGCGCAGTCGCTCATGTGGTTGGCCGACCGGATCGAGGCGGCGAGGATCTGGGTGTCGAAGCCGTAGGTGTCGTATATGGTGCGGATGTCCTCGATCAATTCCAGCCCGTCGAGGTTGAGGTCGTCCAGCCGCCCGATGAAGGGCGAGATGAAGGTCGCGCCCGCCTTGGCCGCCAGCAGCGCCTGGTTGGCCGAGAAGCACAGCGTGACATTGACCATCCGGCCCTCGTCGGTGAGCGTCTTGCAGGCGCGCAGCCCGTCCCAGGTCAGCGGCACCTTGACGGCGATGTTGTCGGCAATCGCGGCCAGCTTGCGGCCCTCGGCGACCATGGCCTCGGCCTCGGTGGCGACGACCTCGGCGCTGACCGGCCCTTCGACCATGTCGCAGATTTCCTTGGTGACCTCGTGGATGTCGCGGCCCGACTTCATGATCAGCGAGGGGTTCGTGGTGACGCCGTCCACCATACCCAAGGCGTGCAGGTCTCGTATGGCATCGACGTCGGCGGTATCGACAAAGAACTTCATGTCAGGACTCCGGGTGCGTGGGGTTGGCAGGGATCATGGCAGGGTTTACCCCAGATCAGGCACTTCGGAAACCCCTTCATGGTTGCGCTAACATGACCCCGGCCGCCGGTGACTTCTTCGACGAGGGCGCGCTGGTCGGCGTGCTGACCACCCAGCCACTGGACCGGGTGCTGGATTACGCCGCGCCCGAGGGGGGGTGCTGGCCGGGCGCCTTTGTCGAGGTGCCGCTGGGCCCGCGCAAGGTGCTGGGCGTTGTCTGGGGGGCCGGTCGCGGCGACCATGACCGGGCCAAGGTCCGGTCGGTGATCCGGGTGCTCGACCTTGCGCCCATGACCCCGGCCATGCGCGACTTTCTGGACCGGGCGGCGGCGTATACCCTGACACCCATGCCCGCCATGCTGCGGCTGGCCACCCGTGCCCCAGGCCTGGGCGATGCGCCGGCGATGCGCAGGGTCTACCGGTTGGGCCAGTCGGCGCCCGACAGGATGACCGCGGCGCGCGAAAGGGTGCTCGGGGTTCTGCGCGACCATGGCGGGCTGTCTTTCACGCAGGCGGAACTGGCCGAGACGGCGGGGGTGTCGGCCTCGGTCATCAAGGGGCTGGTCAAACAGGGTGCCGTCCGCGATGAGGACGCGCCGCGCGATACGCCCTACCCCCGGCTGGACCCGGATCACGGCGGCAAGACCCTGACCGCGGCGCAGGCGCAGGCGGCGGAGGCGCTGCGCGCGGGGATCAGGGCCGGGCGCTACGGCACGACGCTGCTCAAGGGCGTGACCGGGTCGGGCAAGACCGAGGTGTATCTCGAGGCGGTGGCCGCAACCCTGCGCGCGGGGCGGCAGGCGCTTGTCCTGTTGCCCGAGATCGCCCTGACCGAGCAGTTCCTGACCCGGATCGAGGCGCGCTTCGGCATGAAGCCGGCCGAGTGGCATTCCGGCGTGACCCTGACCGAGCGGCGGCGCTGCTGGAAGATGGTCGGGCAGGGGGGGTGCCAGGTGGTCGTGGGCGCGCGGTCGGCCCTGTTCCTGCCCTTTCGCGATCTCGGGCTGATCGTGGTGGATGAGGAACACGACACCTCCTACAAGCAGGAGGACGGGGTCCTTTACAACGCGCGCGACATGGCCGTGCTGCGCGCCTCGCTGAGCGGCGGGCAGGTGGTCCTGGCCTCGGCCACGCCCAGCCTGGAAAGCTGGGCCAACGCGCAGGCCGGCAAATACGCGCGGCTGGACCTCGCCGACCGCTTCGGCGCGGCCGTTATGCCCGAGATGTCGGCCATCGACATGCGGCTCGAGGAGCTGCCGGGCGGCAAATGGATCTCGCCCAGCCTCAAGCGGGCGGTGGACACGCGGATCGCGCGCGGGGAACAGGCGCTGCTTTTTCTCAATCGGCGCGGCTATGCCCCGGTGACGATCTGTCGGGCCTGCGGCCACCAGATCGGCTGCGACGACTGCGACGCCTCGATGGTTGAACATCGCTTCCTGAAACGGCTGATGTGTCATCAGTGCGGCGAGACGCGGCCGATGCCGACCGCCTGCCCCAGCTGTGGGGCCGAGGACCGGCTCGCGCCGGTCGGCCCGGGCGTCGAGCGGCTGGAGGAAGAGGCCCGCGCGCTCTGGCCCGCGGCGCGCATCGCGGTGCTGTCGTCCGATCTGTTCGGTTCGGCCCGGGCGCTGAAGGAGGCGATCGAGGGGATCGCCGCGGGTGACGCGGATATCATCATCGGCACGCAGCTGGTCGCCAAGGGCCACAACTTTCCCGAGCTGACGCTGGTCGGCGTGATCGACGCCGACCTCGGCCTGCAGGGGTCGGACCTGCGCGCGGCCGAACGGACGTTCCAGTTGCTGCGCCAGGTGGCGGGCCGGGCGGGCCGGGCGTCGACGCCCGGCGCGGCGCTGCTTCAGACCTTTCAGCCCGAGCATCCGGTCATCCGCGCGATCCTGGGCGGTGACGAGGAGGCTTTCTGGGCCGCCGAGGCCGCCGAACGCCAGGCCGCGGGCGTGCCGCCCTACGGGCGCATGGCCGGGATCATCCTCTCGGCGCCCGAGGCGCAGGCGGTCTTCGACCTGGGCACGGAGATGGCGCGCAACGACGCGCCCCTGCGCCGGATCGGGGCGCAGGTCTTCGGCCCGGCGCCGGCCCCCATCGCGCGCATCCGCGGCCGGCACCGGGTGCGCCTGCTGGTCAAGGCCGACAAGGCCGCGCCGCTGCAACAGGCCCTGGCGGAATGGACCGGGCAGGTCACGCTCAAGGGGGACCTGCGCATGGCCGTGGACGTCGATCCGCAGTCTTTCTACTGACGGTCGGGCCGGGCGGGCGATCCTTCGACGGATCGCCCCCGCTGCGTCGACGCAGCGGCGCGCCGCTCAGGCCGGCTGCGCCTGCGGGCCGCGCTGGTCCACCAGATAGTCCGTCAGCATGCCGCCCACCCACATGGCCGTCAGCGCCACCCAGGCTGTGCCGGCGAAGACCGATCCGCCGGTCACCCCGGCCCCGATGGCGCAGCCGCCCGCCAGCATCCCGCCGAAGCCCATCATCGCCGCCCCGGTAAGGGCGCGGCGCATGTTGGCCGCGCCCTCGAAGCCCTGGAAGCGGAATTCGCGGGTCAGGATCGCGGCCAGAAAAGAGCCGAGAAAGACCCCCGGCACCAGGCCGATCGAGAAGGTCAGCACCGGCGCGGGTTCGAGAAAGAACATCAGCGTGTTGGCCGAGGGGCCGGTGAAGGTCGCGCTCTCGATGGTGACGGGGTCGAAGGCGATCCGGCTGAGACCCGTCGTCAGGAACCAGCCCATCGCCACGGCAAAGCCCACGCCCGAGGCAAAGATCAGCCGCGCGGCGCCGATCCGGTTGCGCCGCGCCAGCGCCAGCGCCAGCCCGGCCAGCGCGATACCCAGCGCCAGCCCGCCCCAGTCGGGCAGGCGCGCGGTGGTCATCAGGTCCAGGTTGCGTCCGCCCGGCGTGATCCAGAGCCCGGCCAGCCGGTCGCGCAGCGGGGTCAGCCAGCCCTGCAGCGACATCTGCGCCACCACGGCGAAGACCAGCCCCGAGACGACCGAGCGCAGGTTGCCGGTGGCCGCCAGCACCAGCAGGCGCCCCGAACAGCCCCGCGCCAGGATCATGCCGGCCCCGAACACCAGGCCGCCGAGGATCGCCCCCGACCAACTGCCCGGAACGGCCATGATCCGCGCCTCGGTGACGTCGACATGGCCCAGCAGCCGCGCGCCCTGCACCCAGACCAGCGCGGTGGAGAATGTCAGCAGCCAGACCGCGACCTTGTCGCCCCAGATGCCGCGGGCGAACTCGCTGGTCGCCGCGCGCAGGCAGAAGCGCGACCGCTGGGCGGCCACGCCGAAGATCACGCCGGTCAGGAGGCCGAAAAGCGCTGCGGTCCGCGCCTCGCCCAGGGTTTCGGCAAGAAAGAGGGTCAGGTTCATGGGGCTGTCATCCTGGGGTGTTTCCGCCAACATGCCGCATCGTGAATACGAGTGCCTTGACCTGGATCAGACGCGGGTGGCCGCGTCGCTCCATTGCCTCTCGCCAAGGACGCGGAAAAGGCGTATTTCGCCCGCGATGCGCATCCTTTCCCTTGACGAGGCTCGGTCCCTGCCGCCCTGGCGCAGGCCCGTGACGCTCTTGTTCCTGATGGCCGCGGCCATGCCGGTGGCCTTCGCCACCTGGTCGGCGCTGCTGAACAATTTCGTCGTCGAGGTCGCGGGCTTCGACGGGTCCGACATCGGCTGGCTGCACACGGTGCGCGAGATCCCGGGGTTCTTGGCCATCGGGGTGATCGCCCTGCTGATGCTGTTTCGCGAACAGGTGCTGGGGCTCGTCGCGCTGGCCATGCTCGGCGTCTCTACGGCGCTGACCGCGCAGTTTCCCTCGATGGGCGGCATTCTGACCATAACCATGCTGTCCTCGATCGGGTTCCACTACTTCGAGACGGTCAACCAGTCGCTTCAACTGCAGTGGATCGACAAGCGGCGCGCGCCGCAGATGCTGGGCTGGATCGTCGCGGCCGGGTCGGCGGCGACGCTGGCGGCCTACGTGCTGATCGTGCTGACCTGGGAAAGCTTCGGTCTGAGCTATGATTTCGTCTACATGGTCTCGGGCGGTATCACGGCGGTGGTGGCGCTGTTCTGCTATCTCGCCTACCCGCAATTCGACAGCCCGCATCCCCAACTCAGGCAGATGGTGCTGCGCCGGCGCTACTGGCTCTATTACGCGCTGCAGTTCATGTCGGGCGCGCGGCGGCAGATCTTCGTGGTCTTTGCCGGGTTCATGATGGTGGAACGGTTCGGCTTCGAGGTGCACCAGGTCACCGCGCTGTTCCTTATCAACCTCGTGGCGAACATGATCTTCGCGCCATTGATGGGGCGGCTTGTCGGCCTTTGGGGCGAACGCGCGGCGCTGGCCTTCGAATACCTCGGGCTGATCGGCGTCTTTCTCGCCTATGGCGGGGTCTACTGGTTTGGCTGGGGGGTGGTGCTGGCCTCGGTGCTTTATGTCATCGACCACATGTTCTTCGCGCTGGCGCTGGCCCTGAAGACCTATTTCCAGAAGATCGCCGATCCCGGCGACATCGCCCCGACAGCCGCGGTGGCCTTCACCATCAACCATATCGCGGCGGTTTTCCTGCCCGCGCTTCTGGGGTATCTCTGGTTGGCCTCGCCGGCGGCGGTCTTCGGGCTGGCGGCGGGCATGGCGGGGATATCGCTGGCCCTTGCGCTGATGATCCCGCGCGATCCCGGCCCGGGAAACGAAACCATCCTGACGCGGGCACTGCCCGCCCCTGCGGAGTAGCCCATGACGACCTTCACCGCCCTGACGACCCTCGATGGCAAGGCCCCCGCCGAGGCGCTTGGCGCCGCGATGGAGGGGCTTGATCCCGCGCCGACCGGGGTGGGCGTGTTCGAGATGGAGGACGGCTCGGGCCTGTGGGAGGTCGGCGGCTATTTCGACGCGGCGCCCGATGAGGTCGCGCTGGCGCTGCTGGCCGCGGCGCACGGGGCCCGGCCCTTTGCCGTGTCGCAACTGCCCGAGGTCGACTGGGTCGCCCATGTGAAACGCGAGCTGGCCCCGGTCGAGGCCGGGCGCTTTTTCGTGCACGGCAGTCATGACGCCGACAAGCTGCCCGAGGGGCGCGTGGGCCTGCTGATCGAGGCGGCCATGGCCTTTGGCACCGGCCACCACGGCACCACGCTGGGCTGCCTGCGCGCCTTCGATCGGCTGCTTGGCGCGGGCATCGCGCCGCGCAATGTCGCCGATATCGGCTGCGGCACCGCGGTGCTGGCCATGGCCGCGGCCAGGTGTCTTCCCGACGCGCAGATCATCGCCAGCGACATAGACCCGGTCGCTATCGAGGTGGCCGAGGCCAACCTCGCGGCCAACGCCATGGCCGGGGCGGTCACCTGTGTCACCGCCGCGGGATTCGAGGCCGACCCGCTGGCCCGGCGCGCGCCCTTTGACCTGGTCTTCGCCAATATCCTGAAGGGGCCGCTGATCGATCTGGCGCCCGCTGTCGCGGACCATACTGCCCCCGGCGGGCATGTGATTCTCTCGGGGCTGCTGACCCACCAGGCCGAGGAGGTTGGCGCGGCCTATGCACGCTGCGGGTTCAATCCTGTCGCCAGTGACGAGATTGTTGACTGGACAACGCTGGTTTTGACCAAATCCGGGTGACCGCGCTCCCAAACTCGGTGAACGCGCCGCGATTGCCCGATTTTTGCCACAATTCGGTGACACCTTCGACACACTGTGGTGGGGGTCACAGTGAGGTTGTCATGTCGATTGATTCCGGGTTCGAAAAGCGTGTGGGCCGCGTCGTGCGGGACCACGACCGCATGCGCCGCAATGGTGTTGTTCACCGCGTTGGCAAGGACGGGCTGATCCGCGCCCGGCCGCGGGTCGCGCGACCGCGGGTTCCGCTGCGCGGCATCCTGATCGTGGTGCTGCTCGGGTTCGCCTTCAAGTCCGTGCTCTGGGTCCATATCGGTGCCGCGGGCTATGCGGAACGCGTCGATGACCTGCGCGACGGCACGCCGGTCGAACGGGCCGGGGCCTGGCTGATGCAGCCCGACGGCGTGACTGTCTGGATCGGCAGTGAGCTTCGGCCGTACCTGCGGCGTTGAGCGCGCCGGCGAAAACCGCTCCGACCGGATAAATCAAACGGCCGCGCCGGTGTGTTCCGACGCGGCCGTATCGTGTCGCGGCCCCTTTGGCCGCCTCACCTGCGCTGCGCTCAGCGGCGTTTCCCCCGGGCGATGCGGTCGATGTCACCGGGGCACAGGCCGATATCGTCAAGTTCGCGGCGGCTGAGGCTGGACAGGGCGCGGCGGGTGGCGCGCGCGTCGTTCCAGCTGGCCAGAGTGCCGAAGACACGTGCGAACGAGAAGCCGAAGCCGGTGAGCGGGCGGGTCATGTCGATGGCGGCCATGGGTCTCTCCTGTGAAATGGGCGGGCGCCGGGTGTGTCCTGGTGCGCAATTAGGCAGCGCCGCCGCCCCGCGCCAGCGCGTTTTTTGCATGGCTTTCATGCGTTTTCAGCATGGCCGGATTTTTGGCCAAGCCGATGATTAAATTCATTAAATTCGGGGTTCCGGCCATGTCGTTTTCAGGCTTGGAAAGGGCGAAAACGGACCATCGTGATCGCGCGATGTCGCGGGCGGACAGGCCGCGTCGTTTTCGGGCCGTGCATTGCACCTTGGCCGGTGTTCGCTCTTTGTGCTAGGGCTGTTGCAAAAGGGCAATAACGACGGGGCGACATGCGGGTATTGGGCATTGATCCGGGGCTGCGCAAGACAGGCTGGGGCCTGATCGAGGTGGCGGGCACGCGGGTGTCGCACCTCGCAAACGGCGTCTGCGAATCAGCCGGCGCGGAGATGGCGGCGCGGCTGCTATCGCTTCATGACCAGTTGCAGGCAGTTGTCACGGCGCATGCCCCCGAGGCCGCGGCGGTGGAACAGACCTTCGTCAACAAGGACGGGGCCGGCACGCTCAAGCTGGGCCAGGCGCGCGGGGTGGCCATGCTGGTGGTGGCCCGCGCCGGGCTGGCCGTGGGCGAATACGCGCCCAATGCCGTCAAGAAGGCGGTGGTGGGCGTGGGCCATGCCGACAAGGACCAGATCGCGCACATGGTGCGGCTGCAGCTGCCTGGGGTCGAACTGGCCGGGCCGGATGCCGCCGATGCGCTGGCCATCGCGATCTGCCATGCGCATCACCTGCAATCGGCGGGGCAATTGGCGCGGGCGATCCGGGGGGCCACGGCATGATCGGGCGGCTGTCCGGGCGGCTCGACTACCGCGCCGAGGATCACGTCCTCATCGACGTGCGCGGGGTGGGCTATGTCGTCTTCGTCTCGGACCGGACCATGGCCGCGCTGCCCGGCCCGGGCGAGGCGGTTTCGCTTTATACCGACCTGCTGGTGCGCGACGACCTGTTGCAGCTGTTCGGCTTTCCCTCGCTGGTGGAAAAGGAATGGCACCGCCTGCTGATGAGCGTGCAGGGCATCGGGGCCAAGGCTTCGCTGGCGATCCTGGGCACGTTGGGGGCCGACGGGGTCAGCCGGGCCATGGCGCTGGGCGACTGGTCGGCGGTCGCCGCGGCCAAGGGGGTCGGGCCCAAGACCGCGCAGAAGGCGATCCTGGAACTGAAGGACAAGGCGCCCACGGTCATGGCCATGGGGGCGGCGGCCCCGATCGCGGGCGCGGGCGCAACCGGGGCTGGGGACGACGCCCTGGTCGTCGAGGCGGCCGCGCCGGCCGCCCCGGCGGCCCCCGCGCCCGATGGCGCCGCGCAAT
>NZ_MSIT01000012.1 GCF_002094885.1 Salibaculum halophilum | reverse complement strand
GCCGGGGCGCTGGCGGCGAGGGTCACGCTGTCCGTGCCCTGCGCGCCCCCGCCCGCGCGCCCCGCCGGGTCGAGAGCGGGCAGCGCCGCCAGGTGCGCCGCCGTTGCGAGACCCAGAAACAGGAGGAAATCCGGCCGCATCAGTTGCGCACCACCAGTTCGACCGCCCGGTCCGGGCCGAGTCGCGACAGGATCGCCGCCAGCCGGGCCGCGGGCAGGGCGGCATCGGCGGTGACGGTCAGCGGCACATCGCCGGGTAGCGCGGCCAGCGCCGGCCAGACGGCTGCGCCGCGCAAATCGCGGAACGCCGGGGCGCCCTCGGCGGTGATCCAGAGCACCGCCTCGCCCTCGGCCAGGGTTTGCGGGGCCGCGCGCGGCGGCGAGACCTCGACCGGTGGGGCCGGTGCGATGCGCGAGGTCATCATGAAGAAGATCAGCAGCAGAAAGACCACGTTGATCATCGGCACGATGGCCTCGGACCGGCGGCGTCGGGGCGTGGCGGGGAGCTGCATGGTTCAGTCCTCCACCAGCGCCAGATGCGTGAACCCGGCGGCCTCAAGCGCGGTCATCACCTGCACTAGGCGTTGCAGGTCGGCCCCGTCGGCCGGGCGCAGCACGATCATGTCCGAGCGCGCCTCGGTCAGGTCCTCCAGCGCCCCGGGCAGGGCCGCCAGCGCGATCGCGCGCCCGTTCAGGCGCAGGTCCTCCGGCGCGACCCCGACCAGGCGGGGCGGGCCGGTGTAGTCCGGCGCGGCGCCGCCGCCCGGGCGCAGGGCCAGGCTGTGGTCGCGGGTGAACTGCGCCGTCAGCATGAAGAAGATCAGCAGCAGGAAGACCACGTCGATCATCGGGGTCAGGCTGGGGCGGCGCGCCGCCCGGTCGGGGGCGAAGGAGAACATCAGCCCGCGGCCCCCTGCGCCGATTGCGCCCGGATCACCAGCCGGGTGGCGTGATCCTCCATGTCATGGCGCACCGCCTCTGCCACGCTCTCGAACCAGGACTGGGCGACGGTAGCCGGGATCGCCACGGCCATCCCGGCGGCGGTGGTCAGCAGGGCTTCCCATATGCCGCCGGCGAGCACGCCCGCGTCGGCCTGTGCGCCGCTGTCCTGCAGCGCCCGGAAGGCCTCGATCATGCCCAGCACGGTCCCCAGCAGGCCGATCAGCGGGGCGATGGTCGCGATCAGTTCCAGCGGGCGCAGACCGGCGCGCAGGTCCGTCAGGGCGCGCTGGGCCAGGCGGGTGATCTCCTCGCGCGCGGCTTCGGGGCCGTAGGCGCCGCTCTGCAGCACCTGCCAGCTGTCGGTCACGAAGCGCAGGCGCACCGGGCGGGGGTGCTGGGGCAGGCAGGTCTTCTCCTGCGTGCCTAGCCGCGCAACCAGCGCCTCGGCCCGGCCCCGCGCCCAGGCCCCGGCGAGGGCCAGCCGCCAGACCTTCCAGAGCACCAGCGCCAGCGTCAGCACCGACAACGCCGCGATGAGCCAGAGCGCGGGGCCGCCGCGGGCCAGCATCCCGGTGAGTGTGGTCAGATCGCTCATGCCCGGTTCCCCCTCGTCGGTTCAGGCCGTCCCGACCACGTCGAGCGGCTGGAAGATCGGCCCCGCCTCGGTCTGCGCGAAATGCGCCGTGATATTGAAATGGTCGGTCAGGTTGTCTGGCGTGAGAACGTCGCCGGGGGCGCCGTCGGCGACAAGTCGGCCCCCGCCCAGCAGGATCAGCCGGGTGCAGTGCCTTGCTGCAAGGCCGAGATCGTGGATCGACACCATGGCCGACCGGCCCGCCCCGGCCAGCCCGGCGAACAGGCGCATGGTCTGGATCTGGTGGGCCGGGTCCAGCCCGGCGATGGGTTCATCCGCCATGACCAGCGGCGTGTCCTGGGCCAGCGTCCGCGCGATCAGCACGCGGGCCAGCTCCCCGCCTGACAGGTCGGTCGCGGTGCGGTGGCGGAAAGCTTCCAGCCCCATGTCGGCGATGGCGCTGTCAATGGCCGCGCGGTCGGCAGGGCGCATGGCCTGGCCCGCCCCGAGATGCGGCAAGCGGCCAAGGGTGATCAGCCGTTCGACGCTGACGGGCCAGGCGACCTCGCGCGTCTGGGGCATCCAGGCGGCCCGTTTCGCCCGGTCGCGCTGGGGCAGGGCGGCCAGGCTGCTGTGGCCGGTGGCGGGCAACAGCCCGAGCACCGCGCGCAGCAGGGTCGTCTTGCCCGCGCCGTTGGCCCCGATCAGGCCGATCAGTTCGCCCGGGCCGACCGTGAACGCCACATCGCGCAGGATCGCGTGCTTGCCGCGGTGGATGCTCAGCCCGGAGACGCGCAGCAGGGTCATGCCAGTTGCCTCCGGGTCTTGTAGATCAGGTGCAAGAACAGCGGTGCGCCGACCAGCGCCGTGACCACGCCGAGCTTGAGGTCCTTGGTCGGCAGAACCACGCGCACGAGGATGTCCGCGGCCAGCAGCATCGCCGCGCCGCCCAGCGCCGAGGCCCCCAGCAGCGCGCCGGGCCGCGCGCCCACGAAGGGCCGCAGCAGGTGCGGCACGACAAGGCCGACAAAGCCGATGGTGCCCGCCACGGCCGTCGAGGCCCCCACGACGGCCGCGGTGCCCCCCACCAGCGTCAGCCGCAGCCGCGTCAGGTTGATGCCCAGCGCTTGCGCGGCGTCCTCGCCCAGGGTCAGCGCCTCCAGCCCGCGGGTCAGCGTGGCCAGCAGGACCAGCCCCAGCCCGATCAGCGGCAGCGCCAGCCAGACGTGATCCATCGAGCGGTCAGCGAGCGAGCCCATCATCCAGAAGACGATTTCCGAGGCCGCGAAGGGGTTGGGCGAGAGGTTCAGCACCAGCGAGGTCAGCGCGCCCGCCAGCGACGAGACGACGATGCCCGCCAGGATCAGCGTGATCGAGGCCCCGCGCGGGCCGGCCAGCGCCAGCACCAGCAGCACGCCCAGCACCGCCCCGGCCAGGGCCGCCAGCGGCAGGCCGAAGGCAAAGGCGGCCGCCAGCCCGGTCTGGATCGCCAGCACCGCGCCCAGCGCCGCCGAGGCCGAGACCCCGATCAGGCCCGGATCGGCCAGCGGGTTGCGCAGGTAGCCCTGCATCGCCGCGCCGGCCATCCCGAGGCTGGCCCCGATGGCCAGCGCCAGGATCGCGCGGGGCAGGCGGATCTCGCGCATGACCAGTGTCAGCGGCGTGCCGTCATCGACGACCAGCGCTGACAGGCTGTCCCAGTAGGGCGCATTGGCCGGGCCGATCACCAGCGCGGCGCCGGTCAGCGCCAGTACCAGCGCCGACAGGACCAGCATCAGCCGGATCATCGGCCCGCCCCGGTGGCCATGCGCCGGGCCTGCGCCAGCCGCTCGATGGCGTCCAGCACCAGCGGCGTGCCGCAGGACCAGTCCTGGTCGCTGACGATGCCGCGCATGCTGTCGCGTTTCAGATGCGCCACGACCGGGTGATCAAGGATTTCCTCGGCGCGCGAGTCGGCCGGGTAGGGCTGGCCGGTGATCACCGCGTCGGGGTCGGACATGGCCAGCAGTTCCAGCGGCAGGAACCCGCCCCAGGCCAGGCCGAAATCATCGGCCACGAGGTCGAACCCGGCGGCGGTCACGATCTGGCCGGGCAGGGTCTTGCCCCCCGAGGACCAGCCGTTGGCCGAGTAGAGCGCGGCGCGGGGCCGGTCGCCCGCGGGCGGGGCCTGCGCGGCCAGATCGGCCAGCCGGGCCTCGAAACGGGCCACCATGCGGGCGGCGGCCTCTTCGCGGTGCAGCACCGCGCCCATGCGCCGCACCCGGTCACGGATGTCAGAAAGGTTGCCCGCAGGCTCGAAAACGGCGACGGGCACGTCGAGCCGGCGCAGCATGTCCAGCGTCGTGCGGTCCGAGAAACTGCCCGCGATGACCAGGTCCGGGTCCATCAGGTAGATTTCCTCGGCCAGTCCGCGGTTGGGCACGTATTGGCGGGCCTGCTCGACCAACGCCGAACCGCGCGCCTGCTGCGACAGGTAGGAGACCGAGTGCAACTGGCCGTCATCCGCCATCATCATCGCCAGCTGGTCCGTGCACAGGTTCATCGAGACGACACGCTCCGGCGGGGCCGCGGGCACGCCCGGATCGGCTGCCACCTGCCCGACGGCCGGCGAAACAGTGGCGAGACAGCCCGCCACTGCACAGCACAGACGATCAAAACGCGACATCGATCCCAAGATAGGCTTCACGGCCCGGACCGGCATAGCCCCAGACGTCCGAGGACTCCGCGTCCAACAGGTTGTCGACCCGACCGCGCAATGAGACCGTGTCGGAGAGTTGGTAGGTCATGGCAACATCGACCAGGGTGTAGTCGGGCAGTTTTTCCGTCGCGAAACTTCCGTAGAACTGAGTGTCGTAGAGGTCCGCGACATGGCGCACCTGCGCGGTCACCGTTCCGTCGCCGCCGAAGGTGCGCGCGCGCAGGCCAAGAACCGCTTCACGCCCGGGGCGGCGGATCTCGACATCACCGTTTGCATCCGTGGCATCCAGGTAGGTGTAGTCGAATGACACGGCCACGTCCGGTGTCACGTCGTAGTCGAGTGCAACTTCTACGCCTCTGCGGTTCGACGTACCGTCGCGATTTATGGCTTGTTCGAAGGTCGGCGTGTAGATGATCTCACCCTCGAGTTCTTCCACGAAGAGCGTCACGTCCAAGACACCGCGTGATCCAGAGAACGGGATTTCGATGCCGATGTCGAAGCCAAGCGACCGTTCGGGGTCAAGGTCCGGGTTGCCGACATAGGACCCCGGGAAGAAGCCGAATTGTTCATACATTGTCGGGTTAACGACCGCCTGTCCAGCAGAGGCATGCAGCCGCGCACCCGAGTCCAACCGGTAGGAGCCCGCGAGCGTCCAGCTAGTCGCATCCTTGAAATCGTCATTGAAATCGCGGCGAAGCGAGGCTTGGACAGCCAGATCGGGGTTGATCTGACCGACATATTCGAGCGCGATCGCGCGACTGCTGCGGCCGTAGTCTTCGCTGCGCAGAACGTCCGTGAAAGACAGTTCCTGTGCCTCCAGTAGAACCGTCAGAATATGGGCCGAATTTTCGACCGCTGCACCGTCAAGCCCGTAGCTGAGCTGGTAGGCCAGTTTGGACATGTCACTCTCGGTATTGGACGTGACCGTGTCACTGTCGTCGGACAGCTCGGTCGTGAAGGCGTTGCCCTCGTACGAAAAACGATTAAGCATCCGGCCGCCCAGTGCCTCGACCTCCAACCATGCGGAGCCAAGACGTTCAGTCCGCTCGGCGCTGTTGTCGGCGTCCACAACATAACCCGCCGCATCTGTCGCGCCGCCATCGGTCCGATCGAAATCATAGGTCTGATCGGAGTTTCGCAAGGTGAATCCAGCGGTGACACCCTCGGCGATTTCCGCCTCCCCCTTAAGGTTGATCGTCAAACGATCGCTTTCGTCCGCCTGGCCGCCATCGCCTGAAACATCGTAGCCGCCATCGTACCGGGATATGATGCCGAAAGACAGCTGCGAGCGATCGGTACCCGCCGATCCGCTGAATGTCGCCTCCCGGCCTCCAGCGCTGCCGACCATAAGTCCTGCATTGTAGGTGGCGCCAACCGCGTCAGGCTCGGCCGTGGTGATCGAGACGACGCCTGACATCGCATTGGAGCCGTAAAGCGCCGATTGTGGGCCCCGAAGGATCTCGATCCGTTCGATCGCGGCCGTCGAAAGCCCCGAGAAGAAGTATTCACCATTTTCACCTGACAGGGCTTCGACACCGTCGATGAGAACCAGTGTATGGTTGCCCTCGCCCCCGCGAAGACGCACTTGGGTGTTATAGGGATCGGTCTGGCTGACAGAAACACCGGGCAGCGCGGCGATGGCTTCTTGAACTGTCGTGATCCCGCGTTCGGCAATGTCCTTTTGTGTCACGATCGTGACGGCGCGGCCATACGCGGTTTCGTCAAGCGGAATAAAGGCGCCGCTGACGATGATCTCGTCCAGTTCGAAGGCCTGCTGCGCGGCCAGGGGGGTGGACAGGGCGAAAAGGGCGGTGCTCGCCCAGAGGGTCTGTCTGGTCATGGTCATCCCAATCGGATCTCGGGCCGGTGTCCGGCCCTGTTTTTGGTCTTGTGATCGGGGGAGATCGCACTCCTCCCGCGCACGGCTGAAGATGCCACCACGACGGAAGGTCCGTTATCCTTGGCGCGCCCCGCGCCCGGATAGGGTGATCACCTCGGCAGGTCTCCTGACTTGCGGGTCATTGCTTTGCCGGGCCTTCCCCCGGGCGCGTTGGCCCGAAGTGGCATGTGCCGGCATCGCTCTCCGCTCACAGTTGCGGGGGCAGTCGCGGATTTGGCCATCTGCATGACCGCACCGCAGTTCCCTATTACCCGGACGGTATACCGCCCGAGACCGAAGCATCCCAAGCGTTATAGCCCCTCTGCCCCCGTGTAAAGGGGTCGGGCGCTACCGGATCAGCAGGGCGCGGAAATCGTTGACGTTGGTCAGGGTGGGTCCCGTCACCACCTGGTCGCCCAGCGCCGCAAAAAAGCGGTGCGCATCGTTGCGTGCGAGCGCCGCGGCGGGGTCGAGGCCCGCCGCGCGGGCCCGCTCAAGCGTGTCGGGTGCAATCCGCGCGCCGGCCACCTCGGCGGCGCCGTCGACCCCGTCGGTGTCGCAGGCCAGCGCGTGGATGCCCGGCGCCCCCTGCAGCGCCAGCGCCAGGGCCAGGCAATACTCGGCGTTGGGGCCGCCGCAGCCGTTCCCGCGCCGGGTCACCGTCAGTTCCCCGCCCGAGAGGATCAGCAGGGGCCGGGCGCTGGCCCGATCTCGCCGGGCCGCCAGCGCAAGGGCCGCATGGTCCGCCGCGACCCGGCGCGCCTCGCCCTCGATCGCGTCGCCAAGGTGGCGGACCTCGATCCCCTCGGAACGGGCCAGGTCGGCCGCGGCCGCCAGCGATTGCGCGGGGGCGGCGATAACGGTGTTCTCGACCCGCGCCAATCGCGGGTCTTCGGGGGGCACGGGCGCGCCACCCCGGGCCAGGTGGGCCGCAACGGCCGGGGGCGGTGTCACGCCCCGGTGGGCCAGAACCCTTGCGGCGCGCTCGGCATCGCCGGCGTCGCCCACGGTGGGGCCGCTGGCGATATCGCCCGGCGCGTCGCCCGGCACGTCCGAGATCATCAGCGCCAGCATCCGCGCCGGATGGGCCGCCGCCGCCAGCCGCCCGCCCTTGACCGCCGAGAGCTGCTTGCGCACGCCGTTGACCTCGGAAATCGGCGCGCCGCTGGCCAGCAGGTCTTGCGCAACGGCTTGCTTGTCGGCCAGCGTCAGACCTGCGGCCGGGGCACAGAGCAGGGCCGACCCGCCCCCCGAGATCAGCGCCAGAGCGAAATCGTCCGGCCCCAGCCCCGCGACAAGGTCGAGCATCCGCCGCGTGGCCGCGACCCCGGCGGCATCGGGCACCGGGTGACCGGCCTCCACGATCTCGATGCCCTGACAGGGTCGGCCGTGGCCGTAGCGGGTGATCACCAGGCCTTCGCAAGGCCCCCAGGCGGCCTCGACGGCCTCGGCCATGCGCGCGCTGGCCTTGCCCGCGCCGATGACCACGACCCGGCCGGGCGGTTTCGCGGGCAGGTGGCCGGACAGGATACGCATCGGGTCCGCCACCGCCACCGCCCGGTCGAAGAGCCGGCGCAAGAGCGCAAAGTCGGGATTGCCGTCGTCCATCACGGGTGTATCGCCCAAAGCGCCGCGCGGATAAAGACCCGTGCCCGGCATCTTCGGGGCGAAAATACCGCCGGGGAGTCGCGCCTGCGCGACGGGGGCAGAGCCCTCCGAGCGGCAGACCATCGCGACGCCCGCTCGGGACGGTGCGACACGGCTCATCGGTGCAGGCGAGAGGCGGGGCGTGGTGGGCGACCCAGGAATCGAACCTGGCATGGGTCTCCCCGGCGGAGTTACAGTCCGCTGCCGCACCTTGCAGCTCGTCGCCCGACGCTGGCGGTGGATAGCCGCGCGCCTGTGGGGCGTCAACACCATTTTGGCGCAGGCCCTTGCGGATTTTCCCCGCCCGTCCCAAGAGGAATGAAAGGAGAGGGCCATGAAGAAACCCAAGTGGGTCGTCGAGAAGGAACAGGCCCGTCGCAAGGCCGCCGCCGACACCGTCTGGTTGTTCGGGCTTCACGCGGTGCGTGACGCGCTGATGAACCCCGCGCGCGAGAAACTGCGGCTGGTCGTCACCCGCAACGCGCTCGACCGGCTGGGCGAGGCCGCTCGCCACGGCCCCGCCCCGGAAATCAGCGACGCGCGCCGCTTCGCTGCGCCCCTCGATGCGCAGTCGGTACACCAGGGCGCCGCGCTCGAGGTGCGGCCGTTGGACTGGGGCGCGCTGTCCGATGCCTGTTATCCGAAGGGGGCGGCGCGGGTGGTCGTGCTGGACCGGGTGACCGACCCGCACAACGTCGGCGCGATCCTGCGCTCGGCCGAGGTTTTCGGCGCCCGTGCCGTGATCGCCGTGCAGCGCCATTCGGCCCCCGAGACGGGGGCGCTGGCAAAAACGGCCTCGGGCGCGCTGGAGCGTCAGCCATACCTGCGGGTGCGCAACCTCGCCACGGCCATGGAAGAGCTCAAGTCCATGGGCTATCTTGTGCTCGGGCTGGCCGGCGAGGCCGAGGAAGCTGTCGACGCGGCCGTCTCGGGGCAGTCCAACCGCCCCGTGGCCCTAGTGCTGGGCGCCGAGGGGCCGGGGCTGCGCGAGAAGACCCGCGCGACTTGCGACAAACTGGTGAAAATCCCCGGGGCGGGGGAATTCGGGTCGCTCAACGTCTCCAACGCGGCGGCGGTTGCCCTGTATGCCACGCAGCCGCGGTAAGGAGAGGACATGCCGGCCGCGACGATCGTCACCTGATTTTGCTGCGGCACGATCTCAAGCAGATGCCCGGCAAGCGCCGGGATGCCGGGCTGGCCGGGGGCCGGGGCGGGGCAGCCGCGCCACGGGCGACGCCCGCCCGCCCGGCCCCGAAACCGGCGCACCGCAAGGCGCAGTGGGCCAAGCCGAAGCGGCCGCGCCGAAAGCCGCGCAAGGGCAAGGGCCGCAAGCGGATGAAGCCGATCTTCCAAGAGCTGTCCGACCTTGTCGAGGATATCGTCGACTGACTGCCGGGCGTTCTTGCCCTGTTCACGTTTTCCTGAGCGCCACTTTTCCGGGCCGGGCAGGTACCTAGTTTTACGCCAGAGGTGAGAGCGCGGAACGCCTCGCCTCCATCACTGTCCCTCGTTCCGTACCTGACGCGCCCGGGGTCTCGACCTTGGGCGCTTTTTTCTTCCTGACGGCGGGGGTAGGCTCGCGCCCATGAGCTACAGCGACTCGCACCTGCGTGCCATTCTCGAACGGACCCGCACCATCGCCCTTGTAGGCGTCAGCGCCAACCCGGTGCGCCCGTCCCATTTCGTGGCGCGCTACCTGGGGCTGAAAGGCTATCGGGTGATCCCGGTCAACCCGGGCCTGGCGGGGCAGGAGCTGCTGGGCGAGACGGTCCACGCCAGCCTTTCCGATGTGCCCGACGAGGTGGAGATGGTCGATATCTTCCGCCGGTCGGAGGCGGTGCCGCCCATCGTGGAGGAGGCCCTGGCGCGTTGGCCGGATTTGCAGACCATCTGGATGCAGATCGGTGTGGTGCACCAGGCCGCCGCCGCGCGCGCCGGCGCGCGCGGGGTCGACGTGATCATGGATCTCTGTCCGAAGATGGAATACCAGCGCCTGTGGGGCGAGCTGTCGCGTGGGGGCATCAACACCGGGCGACTGTCGTCGAAGCTCTGAGCGGGACGGCGCGTCGACGCGCCGTGATGCGCGCAGTCGCCTGCGCGCCCGCCCGGACCCGCACTGCCGTGTCAGGATTCGATGTCGGCGGCCAGCCGCATGTCGCGCATGGGGCGGACCACGTCGATGCAGCGCTGGTAGGTCGGATGCGCCTTGTAGCGCGCCAGCGCCGCGTCATCGGCGAATTCGGCGTAGACCACCACGTCGACGGCCGTGCCGGTCAGCTGATCTGTGTTGAGCGAGCGGCGCACCTCGAAGACCTCGTGCTCGGGGATCGTGGCGAGCATGTTGAGCCCCGCCTCGATCCGGGCCACGTCGTCCGGGTCGCGGGCGGAAAAGAAGACGATATGGCGGATCATCGGCTGGCCTTTTCTTCGATACCGCTCTGCATCTGGCGCTTGGACAGTTCCGCTTCAATGTCGGACAGTGTCACACCCCGCGCGGCGCACATCACCAGCAGGTGATAGAGCGCGTCGGCGGCCTCGGACGTCAGTCGGGCGGGGTCGTTCCTGACGGCCTCGATGATGGCCTCGACCGACTCCTCGCCGAACTTCTCGGCCGCCTTGTCGGGGTCGGCCAGCAGCCGGGCGGTCCAGCTTGTCTGCGGGTCGGCGCCCGCGCGGGCGCCGATGGTCGCGGCGAGGTCTGTCAGGGTCATGTCATCCTCATGGGGATGCCGGCGGCGGCCATGTGGGCCTTGGCCTCGGCGATCGTGAAGGTGCCGAAATGGAAGATCGAGGCGGCGAGCACGGCGCTGGCATGACCCTCGGTCACGCCCTCGACCAGGTGATCCAGCGTGCCCACGCCCCCCGAGGCGATGACGGGGATGTCGACCGCGTCACAGATGGCGCGGGTCAGCGCGAGGTTGAAGCCGGACTTGGTGCCGTCGCGGTCCATCGAGGTCAGCAGGATTTCCCCCGCGCCCTTCTCCGCGGCGGTGCGGGCGAAGGCGACCGCGTCGATGCCGGTGGGCCTGCGCCCGCCGTGGGTGAAGATCTCCCAGCGGCCCGGCGCCACCGTCCGCGCGTCGATGGCGCAGACGATGCACTGCGATCCGAAGCGCAGCGCGGATTCGGTCAGCACGTCGGGGTCGGCCACGGCGGCCGAGTTGAACGACACCTTGTCGGCCCCGGCCAGCAGCAGTTTGCGCACGTCCTCTGGGCTTCGCACGCCGCCGCCGATGGTCAGCGGCATGAAGACCTGTTCGGCCGTGCGCCGGGCCAGGTCGTAGAGCGTGCCGCGATTCTCGTGGGTAGCATGGATGTCGAGAAAGCACAGCTCGTCCGCGCCGGCAGCGTTGTAGGCGCGCGCGGCCTCGACCGGGTCGCCCGCATCGCGCAGGTCGACGAAGTTGACGCCCTTGACCACGCGGCCGTCGGCGACGTCGAGACAGGGAATGATGCGGGTCTTGAGCATGGCGTTACCGGTGTTGCGCGCGGCGGGTCCGCGCGCGCCTTATGCCCCAGCCCGCCAGCAGAAGAAAGAACCCGATGAGCGACAGCCCCAGCCCGGCCGGGATCGCCCCGATCAGGCCGTAGGCGGCGGCCATCAGCTCACCCGCGGGCCACCCCAGCACCCGGCAGGGACCCGTGCTGCCCGCCTCGTTGACCGAACAGCCCGGCAGCAGGCCGGCCACCGTGCCTGCCAACAGCGGCAGGGCGACGGGCGCCAGCCCGAGGATCAGCGCCACCAGGCCGACACGGCGCACCCCGCGGTCCAAGGGTCAGTCCTTGACCATTGCCAGGGCCCTGGGCAGGTCGATGGCCCCGTCATAGAGCGCCCGGCCCGAAATCGCGCCGGCGATGACCCCGGTGGCCTTGAGCGCGGCCAGGTCTTCGAGCGAGGCCACCCCGCCCGAGGCGATCACGGGGATGGACACGGCCCGCGCCAGCGCCGCGGTCGCGGCGATGTTGGGCCCGCCCATGGCGCCGTCGCGGTTGATGTCTGTGTAGATCAGCGCGGCGACCCCGGCATCCTCGAAGGACTTTGCCAGGTCGGTGGCCTCGACATCGGTGACTTCGGCCCAGCCCTTGGTCGCGACCCGGCCCGCGCGCGCGTCGATCCCGACGGCCACCCGGCCGGGAAAGGCGCGGGCGGCCGCGCGCACCAGGTCGGGGTCTTCCACTGCCACGGTTCCGAGGATCACGCGCTCCAGCCCTTTGCTCAGCCACATTTCGATCGTGGCCATGTCACGGATGCCGCCGCCCAGTTGGGCCGGGACCGGGCAGTCGGCGAGGATCGCCTCGACCGGGGTGGCGTTGACGGGTTCCCCCGCGAAGGCGCCGTTGAGGTCGACCAGATGCAGCCATTCGCAGCCAGCAGCGACGAAGGCGCGGGCCTGCGCGGCCGGATCCTCGTTGAAGGTGGTGGACTTCTCCATGTCGCCGCGCAGCAGGCGCACGGCGTGGCCGTCCTTGAGGTCTATGGCAGGGTAGAGGATCATGCGCGGGCTCCGCTGGCGTTTGGTGTCCTTTGCATCATGACCCCCGGGGATGCAACGCGACCCGACGTCAGGCTTGATCGCACGGGGGACCAAGGCACAGGCTTCGGGACAGTTTCAGGGAGGACTTGCAATGAGGACGATGCTTGCACTGACGACGGCCCTTCTGGGCCTGGCCACGATGGCCGCCGCCGACCCGGCCGAAGGCGTCTGGCAGACCCAGGTGGACGAGGGCGCTTATGCCCATGTGGCCCTGTCATCCTGCGGCAACGCCGTCTGCGGCGAGATCAGCCGCACCTTCGACTCGGATGGCGAATACCAGTCCGAGAATATCGGCCGTCAGATCGTCATCGACATGGTGCCGCAGGGCGATGGCACCTACGAGGGCAGCGTCTGGCGGCCCTCGAACGACAAGGTCTACATCGGCAAGATGGAGCTTGACGGTGACCGGCTGCGCCTGCGCGGCTGCGTTCTGGGCGGGTTGATCTGTTCCAGCCAGACCTGGGCGCGCATCCGGTAGGGAGCGGGGTCGGTCCACGACCCTGTGCAACGCCGTGCTCGTCAAAAAAAAGCGGTGGCACCAGGGAGGAGGAGGGCGCCACCGCTTCTTTGTCTCGCGCCCGGCCAGGGAGGAGGAGGGCCGGTCGCGCAGGTCTTGGGCGAAGCTGCGGCGATGCCCGGGAGGAGGAGGGGCATCGCCGCGTCTTCTGGTCGGTGTCCCGCTCAGGGAGGAGGAGAGAGCGGTCCACCTGCGTCAGGGCCTTAGGGAGGAGGAAAAAGGCCCCGATTCCGGTGTTCGTCAGACCTCGGCGGCAGCCTGTCGGGCGACGTCGGGGATCATCGAGCGATGCAGCCCCATGTCGGCCAGGTCGCGGTCGCTGACGCGCGACAGCTCGTCGTAGGTCTTGCGGTAGGCCTTGCGCTTGGCGGCGCGGTGGGCGAGGGCCTCGCGCAGGGTCGCCACCCGCTCGGCCAGCGACGGGCCATGAACGTGGAGGTCAGACATCAGTGCCATTGTGGCCTCTTTTCGATTAGAGTTTCGTTTCGACGCGCTTTGCGCCGTTGACTGAGAAGATAGGCGAATGCTGCGCTTGCACAATCCGCCAAATAGGCAATGCTGCTATGCAGCATTTGCATGGGAATGTGCCGAATTATCAGGCAACTGCGCCCAAGGAGCGGGATTACGCCGGGGAAGCCCTGCGGATTGCTCAGTCCGTGGGATGGTCTGGATGGAAACCGGGCGAAAGATGAACGCGCAGGACAGGGCGGACCTTTGCGGGTCGCCGGGAATCATGCACCAGGCGCTCAGAGCGGGGCTGTAGGCTGCGGCCCCCCCCCCGGCAGTCCGGTCGCTGTGCGACCCGTTCATTGGGCCGGCGAAGCCGATGCGATGGATCGCGCTCGCTTCGGGGCGGTGTCCCGTGCCGATGGGCGTCCGTCTGATGCGCCGATGTCTCTGACCACGGCCGCCAACCGGGAAACCCTGGAATCGATGGCCACGCGACTCGGTTTCGCCGCTGCAGTGTCGCGATTCGGCTCCGATATCAGCCGAATTGGCCCCCTCTGCGCGGTGTCGGCGCAAAAAATTTCAACTTGTTTGGGAGTTCATGGAACTTGAGGAAGTGGTCAATATATGGTGTAAATTCTATTCAGAAGCGCTTTATATGGGCATTTTTTGCCCGAAACGACACATGATATTGTCTACCGTGAGACTTCTCGACAGGATGTTGTACCATGATTTCCCAAGAAAACCGTTGCCTCCCATGTTTTCCCATGGCACAAACTTGAACAAGGAAAACGGGCAGACAATTCGGGGCAGGCGAACGACCCCGCCGACACGACGTCAGGTTTCATGCAGGCACCCGCATTCCTTGAACGACAAGATCCGGCGCGCGAGCGAGCAGACATCCCCCCAGGTGGCGCGCGCAGTCGGACCTCCCGGAAACGGGACGAGGGCGGCGGATCGGACAGTGGCAGCAGTCCGGTCCGCCGTTTTCGGTTCTGGCCACGGCCGGGGGAGAGGCAGCGGGAAAGGACCGCGGGACAGTGGTTCTCAGTTTCAGAGGCGAGTTCAACCAAAAGGTTGACACGAAGGGCCGCGTCTCGGTCCCGGCCGATTTCCGCGCCGTGCTTGCCGATGGTGACCCGCGCTGCCCGGAGGTCCCCCTGCCGCGCATGGTCGTCCTGCACGGTCCGCATCTCAAGAACTGTCTGCACGTCTACACGATTGAGGCCATGGCCGAGATCGAAGAGGGCATTCGCAAGCTCCCGCGCGGCTCGGCCGAGCGCAAGCGGGCCAGTCGCATGATCCTCGGCAAGTCGTGGGACACCGAGATCGACAAGGACGGGCGCATCGTCCTGCCCCAGCGGCTGCGTCAGCAGATCGGGCTGGAGAACGAGGCGGTCATGGTTGCCATGGGCGACTATTTCGAAATCTGGAACGCGGCCACCTACGACGAGGTCGAGGCCGCCGAGACGGCAGAGTGGCTGGAGGACCAGCCCGAGGACTTCGATCCGCTCAGCCTGATCGACCCGCCCGGCGACGGGGGCTGAGCCATGGGGGCCGATGCCACCGAGACCCCGCATCGTCCCGTCCTGATCGGGCCGCTGATCGCGGCCTGTGCGCCGATCCGGGGCACTTGGCTGGACGGCACCTTCGGCGCCGGGGGCTATGCGCAGGCCCTGCTGGCAGCGGGTGCCGAGCGGGTGATCGGGCTGGACCGTGATCCAACGATTGTCGAAATCGCACACTGGGTGGCTGAAGACTCCAGAATTTCGCTCGTTGAGGATACATTTTCCAATCTCGACGCCCATGGTTCCGATCTCGACGGCGTGGTGCTGGATCTCGGCGTCTCCTCCATGCAGCTAGACCAGGCGGGGCGGGGCTTCTCGTTTCAGAAGGACGGGCCGCTTGACATGCGCATGGGTGCCGGGGGCACCACGGCGGCCGATCTCGTCAATACGCTGGCCGAGCCCGACATCGCCGATATCCTGTTCACCTACGGCGAGGAACGCGCCAGCCGGCGCATCGCCCGGCGCATCGTCGCCCGCCGCGCCGAGACCCCCTTCGAGACGACGCTGGACCTGGCCCGGCTGGTCGAGTCCTGCCTGCCGCGGCCGAAACCGGGGCAAAGCCATGCCGCCACGCGGACGTTCCAGGCCCTGCGCATCGCGGTCAACGATGAATACGACCAGCTGGCCGAGGGGCTGATGGCCGCCGAACGCGCGTTGAAACCGGGCGGGCACCTGGCCGTGGTGACGTTCCATTCGGTCGAGGACCGCATGGTCAAACGGTTCTTGCAGGAGCGCGCCGGAAAGCGCGCGAGCGTCAGCCGCCATGCCCCTGACATCGCACAGGACACGCCGGCCTTCGAGATCCTGACGCGCAAGGCAGTCGGCGCGGAGGCGGCCGAACTGGCCGACAACCCCCGCGCGCGCAGCGCCAAGCTGCGCGTGGCCCGCCGCACCGCGGCGCCCGCCGCGCCGGTCGATCACGCGAAACTGGGGATGCCCCGCTTGAAGAGGGACAGGTGATGCGCTCCTTGCTCTACGTTCTGTCCGCCCTTGCCGTGGTCGCCCTCGGCGTCTGGGCCTATCAGGAGAATTACCGCACGCAGGCGGCGATGCGCGAGGTGCGCGCGCTGCACCGCGACATCGGCGCGGCGCACGAACGGCTGCAGATGCTGCGCGCGGAATGGGCCTATCTCAACCGCCCCGACCGCCTGCGCGAGTTGGCCGAGCTGAACTTCGACCGGCTGCGCCTGCTGCCGCTGATGCCCGATGCCTTCGGCAAGGTGGGCCAGGTCGCCTATCCCGCCCCCGCGCTGCCGCCGATCACCGACCCGGTCGAGGTATCGAGCGACAACGCCCCCGATGCGCCGGATGCACCGCAACAGGAGGCCGGGCAATGATCCGTACGCCGCTGCGCCCGCTGGCGCGCATCCTCAGGGCCCGCGACAGGGGCGAGAACCCCGACCGGATCGAGGCCGAGAACCGCCGCCTGCGCCATGAGCAGATGCAGGACAGTGCCCGCCAGCGGGCCGAGGGGCGGCTTCTGGTCATGGCGGCGATGTTCCTGTTCGCCTTTGGCACCATCGGCCTGCGCATGGGCGTTCTGGCCAGCACCGTGCCCGCCGAACCCACGGCGCAGGCCCGCGGCAACCCGATCATCGGGCAGCGCGCGGATATCCTCGATCGCGAGGGCCGCATCCTGGCCACGAACCTGCAGACCCACAGCCTCTACGCCCAGCCGCCGCAGATGATCGACCCGGAGAGGGCGGCGACGGAACTGGCCGCGATTTTCCCAGAACTGGAGGCCGAGGCCCTGCTGGAGGATTTCACGGGCGACCGCCGGTTCCTGTGGATCCGGCGCGAGATCAGCCCCGAGCAGATGCAGGCGGTGCATGACATCGGCGAGCCGGGCCTGCTGTTCGGCCCGCGCGAGATGCGGCTCTATCCCAACGGGGCGGTGGCCGCGCATGTGCTGGGCGGGGCCTCTTACGGGCGCGAAGGCGTCAGCAGCGCCGAGGTGATCGGGGTGGCCGGGGTCGAGAAACATTTCGACGACCGCCTGCGCGACCCGGCAAACGAGGGCGCGCCGCTGCGCCTGTCGCTGGACCTGTCGGTGCAGGCCGCCTCGGAGCGGGTGCTGCAGGGCGGCATGATGCTGATGAACGCCAAGGGGGCGAGCAGCGTCCTGATGGACGTGGATACGGGCGAGATCCTCTCGATGGTCTCGCTGCCCGACTTCGACCCGAACGACCGGCCGCGCGCCCTGACCGAGGGCGACCAGGGCGACAGCCCGCTGTTCAACCGGGCGGTGCAGGGGGTCTACGAACTGGGATCGGTGTTCAAGATCGTCACCGTTGCGCAGGCCATGGAACTGGGCCTCGTGGACCCCGAGACCGAGATCGACACCAGCGGACCGCTGACCTGGGGCCGGTTCACAATCCGCGATTTCCGCGACTACGGGGATGAGCTGACAACGCGCGAGGTGATCGTGAAATCCTCGAACATCGGCACCGCGCGCATCGCACAGGAAATCGGCGCCGAGCGGCAGCGCGCGTTCCTGGATCGGCTGGGCTTTCTCGATCCCACACCCGCCGAGATGGTCGAGGCGCCTACGGGTGTGCCGCTTCTGCCGGACAACTGGTCGGAAATCTCGACAATGACGATTTCCTACGGGCACGGGCTGTCGTCCTCGCCGCTGCACCTGGCCGCCGGCTATGCCAGCCTGGTCAACGGCGGCACGCGGGTGACGCCGACGCTGCTGCGCCGGGACCGGCCCCAGCAGGGCGCCCGCGTCGTCAGCCCCGAGGTTTCGGCCCGCGCGCGCGCCATGCTGCGCGCCGTCGTCACCGAAGGAACGGCATCCTTCGGCGATGTCGCGGGCTACCGCGTCGGGGGCAAGACGGGCACCGCCGACAAACCCCGCCCCGAGGGCGGCTATTTCGAGGACAAGACCATCGCGACCTTCGCCAGCGTCTTTCCGGCCGACGATCCGCGCTACGTGCTGGTCGTCACCCTGGACGAGCCGCAGATCGAGGCACTGGGCGAGACCCGCCGCACCGCCGGCTGGACCGCCGTGCCGGTGGCCGCCGAAATGATCCGCCGTGCGGCGCCCCTGCTGGACATGCGCCCCGACGTTGCACGCCGCCGGCCGGTGGGTGTAACACTCACGTCGAACTAGGGCGGGGCATCCGGATGGGCGGCACGGGCCAGAAGACCATGAAGCTGACCGAGCTGGGCCTGACCGCCCGCGGCGGGGCCGAGGCCCTGATCACCGGTCTGGCCGTCGACAGCCGCGAGGTCACCGACGGCACGCTGTTCTTTGCCCTGCCGGGCAGCCGGGTGCACGGCGGCGAATTTATCACCTACGCCCTGCGCATGGGTGCCGCGGCGGTGCTGACGGATGCGCGCGGCGCGGCGCTGGCGGCCGAGGACCTGGCCGGCTCGAATGCCGCGCTGATCCTGTCGGAGGACCCGCGGCAGGCGCTGGCGCAGACGGCCTCGCTCTGGTTCGGGGCGCATCCTGACACCGTGGTTGCCGTGACCGGGACCAACGGCAAGACCTCGGTCAGCAGTTTCTGCCGCCAGATCTGGGACGGGCTCGACCTGCCGGCCGTGAACCTCGGCACCACGGGAGTCGAGGGGGCCTGGACGCACCCGCTGCGGCACACCACCCCCGATCCGATCACCCTGCACCGCGTTCTGGCCGAGGCCCGCACCCGGGGTATCACGTACGTCGCGATGGAGGCCTCCAGCCACGGGCTGGACCAGCGCCGGCTGGACGGGATCGTCCTCTCGGCGGCCGGGTTCTCGAATTTCAGCCAGGATCACCTGGACTATCACGGCACGCTGGAGGCCTATTTCGCCGCCAAGGCGGGGCTGTTCACCCGGGTGCTGCCCGACGACGGCGTGGCCGTGGTGAACCTTGACGATCCGCGCGGCGCCGAGGTGGCCGATATCGCCGAGGCCCGCGGCCAGACGGTGATCGGTCTGGGCCGGGCCGCCCGCGCGCGGCTGCGCCTGCTGGGCCAGCGGTTCGACGCGACGGGCCAGGAGCTGCGTTTCGACTGGGACGGGCAACGCCACATGGTGCGGCTGGGCCTCATCGGCGGCTTTCAGGCCGAGAACGTCCTGCTGGCCGCCGGGCTGTGCATCGCCGCGGGCGCCGAGCCCGAGGCGGTTTTCAAGACCCTGCCCGCCCTGCGCACCGTGCGCGGCCGGATGGACCTGGCCGCGACGCGCGAAAACGGGGCCAGCGTCTTTGTCGACTACGCCCATACGCCCGACGCGATTGCCGTCGCGCTGCAGGCCATGCGGCCGCATGTCATGGGCCGGCTGATCGTCATCCTCGGTGCCGGGGGCGATCGTGACCCGGGCAAGCGTCCGCTGATGGGGCAGGCCGCGGCCGAACACGCGGATCTTGTCCTCGTCACCGACGACAACCCCCGCAGCGAGGACCCGGCGGCGATCCGCACCGCCGTGCTGCTGGGCTGCCCCGAGGGGCGCGAAGTCGGCGACCGGGCCGAGGCGATCCTGCGCGGGGTCGATGCGCTGGGGCCGGGCGACGCGCTGCTGATCTGTGGCAAGGGCCACGAGACCGGCCAGGTGGTGGGCGACGACGTGCTGCCTTTTGATGACGCCGAACAGGCCAGCGTGGCCGTGGCCGCGCTGGACGGGCGGCTGTGATGGCGCTCTGGACCGCAGCGGCGGCAGCGCAGGCCACGGGTGGGCAGGCGACCGGCGATTTCGCCGCCATCGGGGTCAGCATCGACACCCGCAGCCTGCAGCCCGGCGATCTTTTCGTGGCGCTTCGGGCCGCGCGGGACGGGCACGACTTCGTCGCCGAGGCCTTCGACAAGGGCGCGGCGGCGGCGCTGGTGACGCACCCGCCCGACGGGGTGGCCGACGGTGCGCCCTTGGTGGTCGTGGACGACGTGCAGTCGGCGCTCGAGGCGCTGGGGCAGGCCGGGCGCGCGCGCTCGGACGCGCGGGTGCTGGCCATCACCGGGTCGGTCGGCAAGACCAGCGCAAAGGAGATGGCGCGCACCGTTCTGGCGGCGCAGGGCCCGACCCACGCCGCCGAGGCCAGCTACAACAACCACTGGGGCGTGCCGCTGACGCTGGCGCGAATGCCGGCCGAGACGGCCTATGCCGTGATCGAGATCGGCATGAACGCCCCGGGCGAGATCGCGCCGCTGGCGCGCATGGCCCGCCCCCACGTTGCACTGATCACCACCGTGGCCGCCGCCCACCTCGAGGCGCTCGGCAGCCTCGAGGCCATCGCCAGCGAAAAGGCCTCGATCTTCGCGGGGCTGGAAGCTGGCGGCACGGCCATCTTCGACGGCGACCTGCCGCGATCCCTGCTTGATCGGATCACAGGCCCGGCGGCCGCGCCGGGGGGCGCGGTCCTCCGGTTCGGGGCCGATGCGGCCTGCCACGTCCGCCTGACAGAGCTGCGCCTGACCGCGGGCCGTACCATCGTTCAGGCGGACACCCCCGCCGGGCCGCTCACCTACAAGCTGGACACGGCCGGGCGGCATGTCGCGATGAACAGCCTCGGGGTGTTGGCGGCGGTGCAGGCGCTGGGCGCGGACCCGGTGCGCGCGGCCATGGACCTCGCGCGCTGGCAGCCCCCGGCCGGGCGCGGCACGCTGGAGACGGTGACCGTCGACCCCGCCCTCCGGGACGAGACGCTGGCCCTGATCGACGACGCCTTCAACGCCAACCCCGCCTCGATGGCCGCGGCCTTCGAGGTGCTGGCCGCGCAGGCCCCGGTGGACGGTGTCGGGCGCACGCGGCACGGCCGCCGGGTGGCGATCCTGGGCGACATGCTGGAACTCGGGCCCGAGGAGATGGCCGCCCATGCCGCGCTGGCCGAGGTGCCGGCTCTGGCGCAGGCGGACCTTGTGCATTGCGCCGGGCCGCGGATGCGAGCCCTCTACGAGGCGTTGCCCGACGACAAGCGCGGGCAGTGGGCCGAGACGGCAGAGGAGCTGGCCGCGCATCCCGCCCGGCTGGTGGATGCCGGCGACGTCGTGCTGGTCAAGGGCTCCAAGGGCTCGCGCATCGCGCGCGTCGTTGACGCCATCCGCAAACTGGATCATCGGGGCGCCGACTAGCGCTCGACACGAAAGGAACGCGCAGATGTTGTACTGGTTGACGGCCCTGTCCGACGGCGGGGATGTCTTCAATCTCTTCCGCTACATCACGTTCCGCGCCGGAGGGGCGTTCTTTACCGCGCTGATCTTCGGCTTCGTCTTCGGCCCGCCGCTGATCAACGTGTTGCGTACCCACCAGGGCCGCGGCCAGCCGATCCGCACCGACGGCCCCGCGACCCATGCGACCAAGACCGGTACGCCCACCATGGGCGGGCTGCTGATCGTGGGCGCGCTGCTGACCGCGACCCTGCTCTGGGCGCGGCTGGACAACCCCTATGTCTGGATGGTGCTCTTCGTGACGATGTCCTACGGGGCCATCGGGTTCGCCGACGACTATGCCAAGGTCTCGAGGCAGACCACCGCCGGCGTGCCGGGCAAGCTGCGGTTGGCGCTGGGGCTGCTGATCGCCGGTGTCGCCGGTTTCTGGGCGGCGCAGTATCACCCGGCGGAACTGACCAACCAGCTGGCGCTGCCCTTCTTCAAGGACCTGCTGATCAACCTCGGCGTGCTCTTTGTGCCCTTTTCCATCGTCGTCATCGTCGGCGCGGCCAATGCCGTGAACCTGACCGACGGGCTGGACGGGCTGGCGGTGATGCCGGTGATGATCGCCGCCGGAACCTTCGGGATCATCGCCTATGCCGTGGGCCGGACCGACTTCACCGAGTATCTGGAGGTGCACTACGTCGCCCAGACCGGCGAGTTGCTGATCTTCACCGCCGGGCTGATCGGCGGCGGGCTGGGGTTTCTGTGGTACAACGCCCCGCCGGCGGCCGTCTTCATGGGTGATACCGGGTCACTGGCGCTGGGCGGGGCGCTGGGCGCCATCGCCGTGGCCACCAAGCACGAGATCGTGCTGGCCATCGTCGGCGGGCTCTTCGTGCTCGAGGCGCTGAGCGTCATCATCCAGGTGGTCTACTTCAAGCGCACCGGCAAGCGCGTCTTCCTGATGGCCCCGATCCACCACCACTACGAGAAAAAGGGATGGGCCGAGCCGCAGATCGTCATCCGCTTCTGGATCATCTCGCTGATCCTGGCGCTGATCGGCCTCGCAACACTCAAGGTGCGGTAACCGGTCAAACCCATTGGTTTGACCGGGTGCGGGAAAGCGATCGGCAAAGCCGATTGCGGCCGCACACGCCGGCCCCCTTGCCGCCCCTTACAAAATCGCGTCAGGCGGGTATGGTCGGGACGAACGATCGGTGAGGGGTATCAATGCCGCAGACAGGAATGGACTGGTGGGTGATCGCCGGGGTGTTGGTCGCTGTGTTCGGCGTCTGGATCGCATGGCGGCAATACAGAGCCGCCAAGCCGAAGACCGAGAACACCATCCTCGGCGGCAACCGCAACAGGCAGTCCGGGGGCGACGGCGATACCGTCAACACCATCCGGCACGGCGACGACAACGATCAAAGTGGATAGGATGCTCGGACCGAGAACCGGGAACGCCATAACGGATGGCGATGGTAATATTCAGGCGGGCGGCAATGTCGGAATCCCGCCTGACCTACATGAACGCATGCTGCGCGAGGCCAAGGCGGAACTGCGCGCCGATCTGGAGGCCAAGTTCGAGGAAGCCAAGCGCGCCGATGCGGCGGAACGCGAGGCCCTGCGAACGCAGATCGACATGCTGCAGACCAAGCTTGCCGAGACGGAGCGCCGGCTCGCGGACCCGGAGGCGGCCTATCGCGAATACCAGAAGACGATCCTCGAACTCGAACAGCTTCTGGAGGATGCCACCGACGCCACCTCGGCGATCGGCACCAACCGCATCGCCGATGCGCGCGCCGAGGCCGTGCGCGGCGACTACGCCAAGGCCGACCGGATATTCGCCGAGGTCCAGGAACTGGAACAGGCCGCAGTGAAACGCGCGGCGGAGGCGGCGCATGGCCGCGGCCTGATCGCCGAGGAAGAAATCCGCTGGCATGATGCCGCCCGGCATTATGCGGATGCCGCAAGGCTGGACCCGGGATTCGACACCCTGTTCAAGGCCCGGGAATATGCCTGGCGGGCCGGTAAGCTGGATGCCGCGCATCGCTACGGGGCGGACCTTCTGGCGTGTGCCAGAGATGAGGGCACGCAAAAACAACTGGCGGAGGCCCTGAACGGACACGCTCTGACGATCAATGCGCAGGGGCGATACGCGGAAGCCGAGACGCTCTACCGGCAGGCGATGAAGATAACCAGTGCGACCATCGGCGAGGAACATCCGGCCTATGCCACCTGCCTGAACAACCTCGCGACCGTGTTGCAGGCCCAGGGGCGTTATTCGGAGGCCGAGGGGCATTACCGGCAGGCACTGGAGATCGACCGTGCAACCCTTGGCGAGGGGCACCCGAACTATGCCATCCACCTCGCCAACCTCGGAGGCGCGGCGGAGGATCAGGGGCGGGTTGAGGATGCCGAGGAGCTCTACCGGCAGGCAATGGAGATCGACCTTGCGACCGTCGGCGAGGCGCATCCGGCCTATGCCACTGGCCTCAACAACCTCGCGGGCGCCGTGCTGGCGCAGGGGCGGGTTGAAGAGGCTGAGGGGCTAGTCCGCCAGGCGCTGCAGATCGGCCGCGAGACCCTCGGGGAGGAGCACCCCAGTTATGCCATCCGCCTCGGCAATCTCGGGCGGCTGCTGGTGCAGACGGAGCGCGTGGCGGCGGGGCGCGGGATGCTGGAGCAGGCGCTGGCGATCTTCCGTGCCACGCTGCCCGAGGATCATCCGAGTATCACCGATGCTGAGCGCCGTCTCGCCGACTTGCCCGCCGACGCGGACTGACCGGCCCGTCTTGCCTCTGCCGGCCGCAGGGGGCAGGTTGGCGGCCGGATCCGACGGGGCCTGAGGGGGGCCGGTTTCATGATTCCCGTACGCGGTGTCGCGGGCCAGCGGGTGGCCGTTCTGGGGCTGGGCCGGTCGGGCCGGGCGGCGGTGATCGCGCTGCAGGCCGGCGGCGCCGAGGTGATCGTCTGGGATGATGGCCCCGAGGCCGCGCGCCGCGCCGCCGAGGTGGGCGCGGCCCTGCACGACCTGACCCGGCCCGAGGCCTACCACGGCGTGGCACTGCTGGTGACCTCGCCTGGCATTCCGCACCTTTATCCCGCGCCGCATCCGGCCATCGCCCGCGCCTGGGAGGAAGGCTGTCCGGTGGACAACGACATCGGGCTGTTCTTTCGCAGCCTCGCGGGCGGCGACTGGGACGACTTCGACCAGCCGCCGCGGGTGATCGCCGTCACCGGGTCGAACGGCAAGTCCACCACCGCGGCGCTGATCCATCACATCCTCGACCACGTGGGCCGGCCCAGCCAGCTGGCGGGCAATATCGGGCGCGGGGTGCTGGATATCGAGCCGCCCCACGACGGCGACGTGATCGTGCTGGAGCTGTCCTCCTACCAGACCGAGCTGGCCCGGGCGCTGACGCCGGACGTGGCCGTCTTCACCAACCTGACGCCCGATCACCTGGACCGGCACGGCGGGCCGGGGGGCTATTTCGCGGCCAAGCGGCGACTCTTCGCCGAGGGCGGGCCGGATCGCGCCGTGGTCGGCGTGGACGAACCCGAGGGCCGCTATCTGGCCAACCAGCTGGCCACCGGCCCGGCCGACGACCGGGTGATCCGCGTGGCCACCGCGAAACTGGCGGGCGAGGGCTGGCACGTCTTCGCGCGCAAGGGGTTCCTGGCCGAATGGCGCAAGGGGCGGCAGGTGGGGGCGATCGACCTGCGCGCGGTGCCCGGCCTGCCGGGTCGGCACAACCACCAGAACGCCTGTGCCGCCTATGCCGCCTGCCGCACCCTTGGTCTTGCCCCGCGCGTGATCGAACAGGCGCTGCATTCCTTCCCCGGGCTGCCGCACCGCAGCCAGGTCGTCGCCGAGATCGGCGGCGTGCGCTACGTCAACGACAGCAAGGCGACGAACGTGGACAGCGCGGCCAAGGCGCTCGCGGCCTTCGACCGGGTGCGCTGGATCTGCGGCGGGCTGGAAAAGGACGGCGGGCTGGCGGCGCTGGCCGGGGCCACGGGACCGGTGGTCAAGGCCTATGTCATTGGGCGCGAGGCCGCCGGTTTCGCCATGCAGCTGGCAGGGGTCGAGGCCGAGGTCTGCACCGACATGGCCACCGCGGTGGCCCGGGCGGCTGCCGAGGCCGCGCCGGGCGAAGTGGTGCTGCTGGCCCCGGCGGCGGCCTCGTTCGACCAGTACGACAATTTCGAGCAGCGCGGTGCGGATTTCATCGCGCAGGTCGAAAAGCTCTGAGCGCGCTTCAGCGCCGGGCGGGCAGGGTGGCCGGGCAGCCGCGGTGGGCATCGGTCAGCCCCATGCGCGCGCCATTGACCACGATCCGCCACTGGCCATTGGACCGGGAATAGCTGCATCCGTTGGCGGCCACCTTGAAGTCCATGCCGCCGATGCGGACAACCTCGCCGCCCTGCCCGGGGGCGGCGGCGTAGCGGACGGTCTGATCGGCCAGGCCGGCTGTGGCGGTCAGCCCGGTGGCGGCGAGCGCGAGGGCGGGCAGGAAAGGTGTGCGTGGCATGGGTGCTCCTTTGTCTCGGGTCGGGACTTGAGGTAGATGAAAGACACACTTGCCGTCATTCGCGGCAAAAAGAGGGCACGAGTGTGCCGCTGCGGCGAAAATCCTTGAAACGTCGCGGCATGCCGCCCGGGATGTCAGGACCCGCCCACCGCCGCGATGGCCCGGCCCGCCGCATGGGCCGAGGACCAGGCCCACTGAAAGTTGTAGCCGCCCAGCCAGCCGGTCACGTCCACGGCCTCGCCGATGAAGTGCAGCCCCGGCACGCCCTTGACCTGCATGGTCTTTGACGACAGCGCCCCGGTGTCGATGCCGCCCAGCGTGACCTCGGCGGTGCGATACCCCTCGGTGCCGGTGGGGCGGACCTGCCAGCCGGTCAGCGCGTCGCAGAGCGCGCGCAGCCGCGCATCGGACCAGTCGGCGATGTTGCCCGACAGGTCGTGCTGGTCGCCCAGATGCTCGACCAGCCGGGCGGGCAGCGGCAACAGGCTGGCAAGGCGCTTGCGCCCCTCGGTGGCCCGCGCGGCGCGCAGCCTCTCGTAGAGGTCCGTGCCGGCGGCCAGGTCAACGGTCAGCGCCTCGCCCGGTTGCCAGTAGTTCGAGACCTGCAGCATCGCCGGCCCCGACAGCCCGCGGTGGGTGAACAACAGCGCCTCGTCAAAACCGGTGCCGTCCGCCGCCCTGGCCCGCACCGGGGTCGAGACGCCCGACAGACCTGCGAAGGGCGTTTCGGAAAAGGTGAAGGGCACCAGCCCGGCGCGCGTCTCGGCCACCGGCACGTCGAATTGCGCGGCGATGTCATAGGCCCGGCCCGTCGCGCCCATCTTGGGGATGGACTTGCCGCCCGTGGCCACCACCAGGTGGCGGGCCGTGATCCTCCGGCGCTCGCCGTCGCGGTCGAGCGTCACGTCGAACCGCGCGCCGTCATGGGTGATCTCGCCCACCTCGGTCCGCAGCCAGAGGTCGGCCCCCGCCGCGCGCATTTCGGCCATCAGCATGGCGATGATGTCCTTGGCCGAGGTATCACAAAACAGCTGGCCCAGCGTCTTCTCGTGCCAGGGGATGCCGTGGCGATCGACCAGGTCGATGAAATCCCACTGGGTGTGCCGCGCCAGCGCCGACTTGCAGAAATGCGGGTTGGCCGACAGGAAATTGTCCGGCCCCGCATACAGGTTGGTGAAATTGCAGCGACCGCCGCCGGAAATGCGGATCTTCTCGCCCGGGGCCTTCGCGTGATCCACGACCAGCGTGCCCGGCCCCGCATGGGCGGCACAGTAAAGCCCGGCCGCCCCGGCGCCCAGTATCAGCGTGTTGACCTGCATCGGCGGCTGACTGCCGGGAAAACCGGCCCCGCGCAAGGGCCGGCCCGCGGCGACACCGCATTTCACTGGAAATCGCGCCGCCGCTCGGATAATCTACCCTCATAGACTCGGGCCAACCCGGGCATGAACGAGGCAGTCGAGCGGTAATGCCATGACAGAGATGGTCTACGGGGCCCTTCCGGCCGCGTCCGGGGACCCGGTCCTTCCACGATGGTGGCGCACGGTGGACAGGTGGACCCTGTCCTGCGTGCTGGCGTTGTTCGGGATCGGCCTGCTGCTGGGGCTCGCCGCCTCGCCGCCGCTGGCCGAGCGCAACGGCTTCGCGCCCTTCTACTACGTCCAGCGCCAGGCCTTTTTCGGCGCGGTGGCCATCGCCGTGATGGCGGTGATGTCGATGATGTCGCCAACGCTGATCCGGCGGCTGGGCGTCCTTGGCTTTCTTGTCGCCTTCGTGGCGCTCCTGGGGCTGCCGTTCTTCGGGACAGATTTCGGCAAGGGCGCGGTGCGCTGGTACTCTTTGGGCTTCGGCTCGTTCCAGCCCTCGGAATTCCTCAAGCCCGGGTTCATCGTCGTCGCCGCCTGGTTCATGGCGGCCAGCCAGCAGCTGGGCGGCCCGCCGGGCAAGGCCTATTCCTTCGCGCTGGCGCTGGTGATCGTCGCGCTGCTGGCGATGCAGCCCGATTTCGGGCAGGCGGCGCTGGTCCTTTTCGGCTGGGGCGTGGTCTACTTCGTCGCCGGGGCGCCGTTGGTCCTGCTGCTGACGATCGCCGGGCTGGCGGTCATCGGCGGCACGGTCGCTTATTCCAATTCCGAGCATTTCGCCCGCCGCATCGACGGGTTCCTGTCGCCCGACCTCGACCCGCGCACCCAGTTGGGCTATGCCACCAATGCCATCCGCGAGGGCGGTTTCTTCGGTGTCGGCGTGGGCGAGGGGCAGGTGAAATGGTCCTTGCCCGACGCGCACACCGATTTCATCATCGCCGTGGCGGCCGAGGAATACGGGCTGGTCTGCGTGGCCACGATCATCGCGCTTTACATGGCCATCGTGCTGCGTGCCCTGATCCGCCTGATGCGCGAACGCGACCCGTTCATCCGCCTTGCCGGAAGCGGGCTGGCCGCCATGATCGGGGTGCAGGCGATGATCAACATGGGCGTGGCGGTGCGGCTGCTGCCGGCCAAGGGGATGACGCTGCCCTTCGTCAGCTACGGCGGCTCCTCGGTGATCGCCAGCGGCATCGCCGTCGGCATGCTTCTGGCCCTCACGCGCACCCGGCCGCAGGGCGAGATCGGCGACATCCTGTTGCGAAAGGGCCGCTGAACATGGCCGCCGCGCCGCTTCTGACCATCGCCGCCGGGGGCACCGGCGGGCACATGTTCCCGGCCCAGGCCCTGGCCGAGGCGATGCTGCGCCGCGGCTGGCGGGTCAAGCTGTCGACCGACGCGCGCGGCGCACGCTATACGGGCGGCTTTCCCCATTTTGTCGAGATCGAACAGGTCAGCAGCGCCACCTTTGCCCGCGGCGGCCCGGTGGGCAAGGCGCTGGTGCCGCTGCGCGTGTTCGGCGGCGTGATCGGCGCGGCAATCCGGATGCTGCGCGACAGGCCCGACGTCGTGGTGGGCTTCGGCGGCTACCCGACGATCCCGGCCATGGCGGCGGCCACGCTGCTGCGCAAGCCGCGCATGATCCACGAACAGAACGGCGTGCTGGGCCGGGTCAACCGCATCTTCGCGCGGCGGGTCAACACGGTCGCCTGCGGCACCTGGCCCACGGACCTGCCCGCCGGCGTCGACGGGGTGCACAGCGGCAATCCGGTGCGCAAGGCGGTGCTGGACCGGGCCGGGGCGGGCTATATCGCGCCGGGCGACTACCCGATGTCGATCCTGGTGATGGGCGGCAGCCAGGGGGCGCGCATCCTGTCGGACGTGGTGCCGCCCGCCATTACCGGGTTGCCGACCGCCCTGCGCCGCCACATCCGCGTCAGCCACCAGGCCCGCGAGGAGGATCACGCTCGCGTCGCGGACTACTATGCCGGCGAGGGCATACCGGCGGACGTGCAGAGCTTCTTCAACGATGTCCCGACCCGCATGGCCGAGGCGCAACTGGTCATCAGTCGCGCCGGGGCCTCGTCGGTGGCCGACATTTCGGTGATCGGGCGGCCGTCGATCCTGGTGCCGCTGGCCATTGCCACCGGAGACCACCAGTCGGCCAATGCCCGGGCCCTGTCGGACGCGGGCGCGGCGATCCGCGTGCCCGAGTCGCGGCTCGAGGTCGGCACCCTGACCGAACAGATCGAAGCCGTCCTGTCCGACCCCGACGGCGCATCGCAAATGGCCCTGGCGGCCCAGTCCCTGGGCAAGCCCGACGCCACCGAGGCGATGGTCGCGCTGGTGGAAGGGCTGGCCGGACGCGCCGCCGTGCAAGACCAAGAGGACAGCCCCGCATGACCGCAGCCACCAAACTCCCCCTCGATGTCGGGCCGATCCATTTCGTCGGTATCGGCGGCATCGGAATGTCAGGCATCGCCGAGGTGCTGCTCAATCACGGCTATGTCGTGCAGGGGTCCGACCTGAAATCCTCGAAGCTCACCGACAGGCTCACATCCCTCGGCGCCTTGATCTTCGAGGGCCAGCGCGCCGAGAACCTGGCCGCGGCCGAGGTCGTCGTGATCTCCAGCGCCATCAAGCCGGGCAACCCCGAACTCGACGAGGCGCGCCGCCGCGGCCTGCCGGTCGTGCGCCGGGCCGAGATGCTGGCCGAACTGATGCGCCTGAAATCCAACGTCGCCGTGGCCGGCACCCACGGCAAGACGACGACCACCACCATGGTCGCCTCGCTGCTGGACGGCGGCAGGCTGGACCCCACGGTGATCAACGGCGGGATCATCCACGCCTATGGCTCGAACGCGCGGGTGGGCGCGGGCGAATGGATGGTGGTCGAGGCCGACGAGAGCGACGGCACCTTCAACCGCCTGCCCGCCACCATCGCCGTGGTCACCAACATCGACCCCGAGCACATGGAGCATTGGGGCACCGAGGAGAACCTGCACCGGGGCTTTTACGATTTCGTCAGCAACATCCCCTTTTACGGGCTGGCCGTCTGCTGCACCGATGATGCGGACGTGCAGGCGCTGGTGGGCCGGATCACCGACCGGCGCGTGCTGACCTACGGCTTCAACACCCAGGCCGACATCCGCGCGGTGAACCTGAGCTATGACAAGGGCGTGGCGCATTTCGACATCGCGCTGCAGGCCGAGGGCGCGGTGATCGCGGGCTGCACCCTGCCGATGCCGGGCGATCACAACGTGTCCAACGCGCTGGCGGCGGTGGCCGTGGCCCGGCATCTGGGCATGAAGCGCGCGGAAATCCGCGCCGCGCTGGCTGCCTTCAAGGGCGTGGGGCGGCGCTTCACCCGCGTGGGCGAGGTGGGCGGCGTGACGGTGATCGACGACTACGGCCACCACCCGACCGAGATCGCCGCCGTGTTGCGCGCCGCCCGCCAGGCCAGCGCGGGCCGCGTGATCGCCGTGCACCAGCCGCACCGCTACACCCGGCTGCACCACCATTTCGACGACTTCTGCGCCTGTTTCAACGAGGCTGACGTCGTCGCCATCGCCGAGGTCTACGCCGCCGGCGAAGCCCCGATCGCGGGCGCCTCCCGCGACGATCTGGTCGCCGGCCTGACCCGCGCCGGCCACCGCGACGCGCGCGCCATCGACACGCTGGATGAGCTGACCGCCATCGCCCGCGCCGAGACCGGCCCCGGCGACATGATCGTCTGCCTCGGCGCCGGCACCATCAGCACCTGGGCCAACGCCCTGCCGGAGCGGTTGCAAGGGTAGGGGCGTGAAGGCGGGGGAGATCGAGACGCAGAAAGACCTGCAAGCCTGGCTCGAGGGCCAGAGCCAGGAGGTCTGCGTCTGGATCGCCGCTCGGGCTGCGGCGCGGAAGTTACCTCTGTATTGGTCTGAAACTGCGCTTGCGGCCGGCCAGCGCGAAGAAAGCCGCACTCTACTGACGCTTTACAGAAGTCTTTTGACAGCTTTGACGTTTGCGAACACGACCAAAGACAACATTCAAGGGCTGCTTCGATCAGCCGCGACCGATGTTGCAATTGAGGCCAAAGCCACCGCCGACGTCTCGGTCGGCGTTCTAAGCAATGCTTCCGTTGACGCGCTGTTCGTCGCCCATGCGGCCGCAGAAGCGGAGGCTGCTCCGGGTGGCGCTGGCGCAGTCGCCAAAACTCGTTCGTTTGTTGATGCCCAATGGTCCGAGGTGAATGGGATCGCAACGCCCATCCCGCTCTGGGTAGGCGGAAAGGCGGGGATCCCGCCCGAAATCGCGGCGGCGTGGGAGGCAACCCGCGCCGCCCTCACCGCCCGGATCGAGGCGGGCGAGACCGGCTGGCAGTTCTGGCTCGACTGGTACGAGGCGCAGCTGACCGGGGCCGACCAGAACTGGGAGATGCTCAAGGAGATCGTCCTGATCCCCGACGCCGACTGGCAACAAGGCGCGGCGCATGTGAACGGGCTGATCGAGGAGATTGTCGAGAAATACCGGCACACTGCGCGCTCCGATCTTTCGCAGGCCTTCCCGGTCGATTTCAGCTTCGATTCCCTGCAACGCGTGATGCGGATGGTCGGCATTCAGGACGACATGGCGCATCTGCGTGACCCGGCGGTTGTCCAGAGCTTCCTCGATGACTGTGACGAGCTGCGCGACACTTTGCGGGATTTCTCTGACTACGCACAGGCAGCAAAGGCGGGCAGCAACAAGATCGCCATGCTGCACCTGTCGGCGAACAAGGTGCTGGCCGAACTGCAACGAACCAGGGATACCGACCACCTGCGCGCGCGCCATATCGTGCGACTGGCCGGACGATTGGAAGCGTTCTCCAAGGAGGAGGTTGCGCGGGCAGACATGGGCGAGGCGCTCGGCGATATCCTGGACGACGGTATCGGTCTGCTGCGGACCGTGACCCGCAGGCATTTCGGCTCGGCCTACACCGCGCTCGCCCCGCTTGGGCAGCTTACGCTCGACCATGTCGATCAGGAGGAAGTGGTGGCCTTGTTCGACCGGATGATCGCGCAGATGGAGGCCCTGCCATCGGATGAGCTGGTTGCGCTGGACGAGGATGGGTTGAACGTATTCCGCGACATGATCCGCGAATTGCACGAGTTCCGGGCCGCGATTGCCGAGGCCTCAAGCGACGCGTTCCGCGAGGTGCTGGAACAGAGATTTGCCGAGAGTATCGGCGGCATGGGGCTGGCCTTCGGTCGGTTCATGGAAATGTCGTCGTCCGCTGCGGGCAAGGGCGGCCGCGCATTGGATGGTGCCGTCAAGACTTACAAGCGGGTCCAGGGTATTGGTGATATCATTGAGTTCATCCGTGAATCCTTGAACCTGGGAAGCCTGCCATGACTCCCGTCATTCTTCTTGACGACCACGTGGCGCAAGAGTCCCGACGGTGGCCGCGGTCCCGGTTTGGACAATCGTGCAAGCGGCGCGATTGCCAGACCGCGGGGTGGCGATCCGGCGGTGGGTCGAAGCGATTTATGTCTGCCAAATCCGTAAAAGCGCGTATCGGCGCGACAAGCCTTACCAAATCGCCAGCCCGGGGGGCGGTCTGGCGATCGCGCGGCGCCTTCGGCGCTATTCGCGCGGAAAGTCGTTGCCCCTTGGGGTGTTCTGTCGGGCGCCGCTTAGCGGTGCCTGCGTGCCTTGACACCTGGCTATGTCCGGTGCCGGGCGGGGCGGCCCCGCGATGAGCGCGTCCCTCGTCGCCGTCTTCCTCTGGGCCATCGCGGCCAATGTTCTGGCGCTGATCCCCAGCCGCGACAACCACTGGTCCCGGGCCTACGTGCTGATCGGTGTGGGCCTGCCGCTGCTGGGCTGGGTCACGGTGGAAAACGGCCCCTGGGTGGGGCTGCTGGTGCTGGTGGCGGGTATGTCGATGCTGCGCTGGCCCGTGCTGTTCCTGTGGCGCTGGCTGCGGCGGCGGGTTGAGCGCGGCCGGCCCGAGGGGTAGGTGCAGGGAATGACGCCCGAGTTCGACCTGCCCGAGGTGCGCGGCACCCTGACCCGGAGCCGCGATTTGTCCGGCCTGACCTGGCTGCGCGTCGGCGGGCCGGCGGATGTGCTGTTCCAGCCCGCCGACGCGGCCGACCTGGCCGCCTTCCTGGCCGCGCTGCCCGAAGAGGTGCCGGTCTTTGCCATGGGCGTCGGCTCGAACCTGATCGTGCGCGACGGCGGCATCCGCGGCGTGGTGATCCGGCTGGGCCGGGGCTTCAACGGGATCGATGTCGACGGGCAGACGGTGCGCGCCGGGGCGGCGGCGCTGGATGCCCATGTCGCGCGCAAGGCGGCCGCGGCGGGCTGCGACCTGACCTTCCTGCGCACCATCCCCGGGGCCATCGGCGGGGCGGTGACGATGAACGCCGGCTGCTACGGTGCCTACACCGCGGACGTCCTGCGCGCCGTGCGCGTGGTGCTGCGCGACGGCACCGAAACGACGCTGCCGGCGGCAGAGCTCGGTCTGGCCTATCGCAGCAGCCGCCTGCCCGCGGGCTGTGTCATCACCGAGGCGGTGTTCGACGCGCCCGAGGGCGACCCCGAGAAGTTGGCCGACCGCATGGCGGGTCAGCTGGCCAAGCGCGACGCCACGCAGCCGACAAAGGACCGCACCGCCGGGTCCACCTTCCGCAACCCGGCCGGGTTTTCCAGCACCGGCCGGGCCGATGACACCCACGAGTTGAAGGCCTGGAAGGTGATCGAGGACGCCGGGATGCGCGGCGCCACGCGCGGCGGGGCCGTCATGAACGAAAAACACCCCAATTTCCTGACCAACGCCGGCGGCGCCACCGCCGCCGACCTTGAGGGGCTGGGCGAAGCGGTCCGAAAAAAGGTTTACGCAAACAGCGGGCTGACGCTAGACTGGGAAATCATGCGGGTCGGGGAACCGGTCGCTGGGAATTAAGCCCGGAAAACGGGACCGGTCCGACAGGCAGGGCCGATCAGAAAAACAAGAACCGACCGCCGAAAGGCGGCGCGAAACAAGGGCCGCGCACAAGCGGCCGGGAACCGAGGCGGTGAGCGTGTCGAGCAGGGCACCAGAGACGATTGCCGTCCTGATGGGCGGGCCGTCGGTCGAGCGGGAGGTTTCCCTCAGCTCGGGCCGCGAATGCGCGCGTGCGCTGCGCGCCGCCGGCTTCGAGGTGCGCGAGATCGACGCCGGGCCGAGGCTGGCCGAGGACCTCAAGGCGCTGCGGCCCGACGTGGTCTTCAACGCGCTGCACGGCCGCTGGGGCGAGGACGGCTGCGTGCAGGGCCTGCTTGAATGGCTGGGCCTGCCCTACACGCATTCCGGCGTGCTGTCCTCGGCGCTGGCCATGGACAAGCAGCGCACCAAGGACGCCTACCGCGCCGCCGGACTGCCCACCATCGACAGCGTGCTGGCCGATCGCACCGAGATCGAGGCGGGCCACGTCATGGACCCGCCCTATGTCGTCAAGCCCAATAACGAAGGCTCCAGCGTCGGCGTCTACATCGTCACCGGGGCCGCGAACGGCCCGCCGGTGCTGGCGCCGGACCTGCCCGAGGTGCTGATGGTTGAAACCTACGCGCCGGGGCGCGAGTTGACGACAACCGTGATGGGCGACCGGGCGCTGACCGTCACCGATATCCTCACCGATAGCTGGTACGACTACCACGCCAAGTACGCCGAGGGCGGGTCGCGCCACGTCCTGCCCGCCGAGATCCCGCCAGACATCTTCGAGGCCTGCCGCGATCACGCGCAGCGCGCGCATGACGCGCTGGGCTGCCGGGGCCTGAGCCGCACCGATTTCCGCTGGGACGCGGCGTGCGGGCGCGATGGCCTGATCCTGCTGGAGACCAACACCCAGCCGGGGATGACCCCGACCTCGCTGTCGCCCGAACAGGCGGCGCACTGCGGCATCGATTTCCCGGCGCTGGTCACATGGATGGTGGAGGATGCCACGTGCGGGCGCTGAGACGCAACCGGGCCGATGCCGCCCCGCGTGATCCCGCGCCCTCGCGCTGGGGGTATCGGTTCCAGCGCTGGATGCTCACACCCGGCCTGCGGCGGCTGATCCTGGTGGGGCTGCCCCTGCTGGCGCTGGGCGGCGCGCTGGCGGGCTGGGCCGCGCAGGAGTCCAACCGCCAGATGGTCGCCGAGGCCATTGCTAAGGCCCGGATGGAGTTTCTCAGCCGCGAGGAATTCATGGTCCGCGTCATGGCCGTGGACGGGGCCGACGATGGGCTGTCGCGCCGGATCCGCACGGTCCTGCCGGTGGAGTTCCCGATCTCGTCCTTCGATCTGGAGCTTGCGGCCATGCGCGCCAAGGTGGCCGCGCTGGCCCCGGTGGCCGATGCCGCGATCCGGGTGCGCCCGGGCGGCGTGCTGCAGGTGACCGTGGAGCAACGTCAGCCGGTGGCCGTCTTTCGCGGGGCCGAGGGGCTGCGCCTGATCGACGCCGAGGGCGTGCTGATCGGCCCGCTCGCGGCGCGGGCCGACCGGGCCGACCTGCCGCTGATCACCGGCGACGGCGCCCGCGCCGCGCTGGCCGAGGGCCTGCGGCTTTATGATGTGGCCGGCCCGGTTCGCCACCGCATGCGCGCCGTGGTGCGCATGGGCGAACGCCGCTGGGACGTGGTGCTCGACCGGGGCCAGCGCATATTGCTGCCAACACGGACCCCGATCCGCGCCTTCGAGCGCGTCATCGCCCTGGACCAGGCCCAGGATCTGCTGGGCCGCGATGTCACTGTCGTCGACATGCGCATCGCGGACCGGCCAACCATCAGACTCAACGAACAAGCCGTCGCGGAGCTGCGCCGCGTCAACGGGCAAGAGCAAGAGGCAGGTGACGAATGAAGGACCTTTACCAGAGCCAGCGTGCCATGCGGAACATGCGCCAGGCCGCGATGCAACGCGGCGTGATCGCCATTCTCGACGTGGGCACCTCCAAGATCGCCTGCCTGATCCTGCGTTTCGACGGACCCGACAGGTTCCGCGACAGTGACGGCGTCGGGTCCATGGCGGGGCAGTCCGCGTTTCGCGTCATCGGCGCGGCCACGACCCGCTCGCGCGGGGTGCGCTTCGGCGAGGTCGAGGCCATGGCCGAGACCGAACGCGCCATCCGCACCGCCGTGCAGGCGGCCCAGAAGATGGCTAACGTGCGCGTCGATCACGTCATCGCCTGCCTGGGCGGGGGGCTGCCCAGGTCCTACGGGCTGGACGGGCAGGCGGCTGTCGAGGGTCCGGTCGTCACCGAGGCCGATATCGGCCGCGTGCTGTCGGCCTGCGAGGTGCCCGACTACGGCGAGGGCCGCGAGGTGCTGCATGCCCAGCCTATCAACTTCGCGCTGGATCACCGCAACGGCATGGCCGATCCGCGCGGCCAGATCGGCAACGACTTGACCTGCGACTTGCACATGCTGACGGTCGAGGCCGCGACGATCCGCAACCTGCTGCACTGCATCAACCGCTGCGACCTGGAACTGGCCGGGTTGGCGTCCTCGGCCTATGCCAGCGGGATATCGGCGCTGGTCGAGGACGAACAGGAACTGGGTGCGGCCTGCATCGACATGGGCGGCGGCACCACCAGCCTGTCGATCTTCATGCGCAAGCACATGATCTATGCCGACACGGTGCGCATGGGCGGCGATCACGTCACCGGCGACATTTCCATGGGGCTGCAGGTGCCGCTGGCCATGGCCGAGCGGATCAAGACCTTCTACGGCGGGGTGATGGCCACCGGCATGGACGACCGCGAGATGATCGACACCGGCGGCGAGACCGGCGACTGGGAACGCGACCGGCGCAGCGTCAGCCGCGCCGAACTGATCGGCATCATCCGCCCCCGGGTCGAGGAAATCCTCGAAGAGGTGCGCATGCGGCTGGATGCGGCCGGCTTCGAGCACCTGCCCAGCCAGCAGATCGTGCTGACCGGCGGGGCCAGCCAGATCCCGGGCCTTGACGGTCTGGCCAGCCGCATCCTGGGCCAGCAGGTGCGCCTGGGCCGCCCCCTGCGCGTGCAGGGGCTGCCGCAGGCCGCGACGGGAGCTGCTTTCTCGGCCTCGGTGGGGTTGTCGCTCTTTGCCGCGCACCCGCAGGACGAATGGTGGGACTTCGACATCCCGGCCGAGAAATACCCGGCCCGATCGTTGCGACGGGCCGTGCGATGGTTCAAGGAAAACTGGTGATACGCAAGATTTTGCCCAGATGCCGAAATGCGGCGGTTTGTTGGGTAGAAATAGCCCATATTTTGCGGTGCTTTTCCAGTTTTTTCGTGACCATCGGGCCTGATCCGGCTAGGATCGGGCACAATAAGGCGGAAAATGCCCGGTGGGACGGGCGCAGCAGAACAGGCGGACAGACATCATGACCTTGAACCTCTCCATGCCCGGACAAGACGAGCTCAAGCCGCGCATCAGCGTTTTCGGCGTCGGCGGGGCCGGCGGCAATGCCGTCAACAACATGATCGAGCAACAGCTCGAGGGCGTCGAGTTCGTCGTCGCCAACACCGATGCCCAGGCACTGCAGCAGTCCCGCGCGGATCAGAAGGTGCAGATGGGCGTCAAGGTGACCGAGGGGCTGGGCGCGGGGGCGCGGGCCACCGTCGGCGCCGCCGCCGCCGAGGAGAGCATCGAGCAGATCGTCGATCATCTGGCGGGGGCGCACATGTGCTTCATCACAGCCGGCATGGGCGGCGGCACGGGCACCGGCTCGGCCCCGATCATCGCCCAGGCCGCGCGCGAGCTGGGCGTACTGACCGTTGGTGTCGTGACCAAGCCCTTCCAGTTCGAGGGCGGCAAGCGCATGCGCCAGGCCGAAGAGGGCGTCGAGGCCCTGCAGAAGGTCGTGGACACGCTCATCATCATCCCCAACCAGAACCTGTTCCGGCTGGCCAACGAGAACACGACCTTCACCGAGGCCTTCGCCCTGGCCGACGACGTGCTCTATCAGGGCGTCAAGGGCGTGACCGACCTGATGGTGCGGCCCGGCCTGATCAACCTGGACTTCGCCGACGTGCGCGCGGTGATGGACGAGATGGGCAAGGCCATGATGGGCACCGGCGAGGCCGAGGGCGCCGAGCGCGCCGTGCAGGCCGCCGAGAAGGCCATCGCCAACCCGCTGCTGGACGAGATCAGTCTCGAAGGCGCCAAGGGCGTGCTGATCAATATCACCGGCGGTTACGACCTGACGCTGTTCGAACTGGACGAGGCGGCCAACAAGATCCGCGAAAAGGTCGACCCCGACGCCAACATCATCGTCGGGTCTACCCTGGATACCGGGATGGAGGGCCAGATGCGCGTGTCGGTGGTGGCCACCGGCATCGACGCCGCCGAAAAGACCAGCGACGTGCCGCTGCCGCGCCGGTCCATGGCCGCACCGCTGACCCAGCAGGTCGAGGCCGAGGCGCCCGCGCGCCAGCCCGACCCGGAGCCCGACTATCAGGCGGCCGCCGAGGCCGCAGCCGAGCCGACGCTGTTCGACGGCCCCGGCGTGGACCACGACGAGACGGCCCACGAGCAGGCCGAGGACATCTTCGATGCCCCGGCCGCCGCCGCGGCCGCCGAGGACGACCTGCCGCAACCGGCCTATCAGCCGCGCGTCGAGGCGCCCGATCCGCAGATCGACGCCGATCCCGAGGGCTTCGTTGCGCCGCAGCGCCCCGCGGCCGGCACGACCTCGCCGGAAACGCTGGATCGTCTGCGCGCCGCCGCCTCGCGCGCACGCGGGGGCGAGCCCGGTGCGCAGCATCCCGCGCAGCGCGCCGAGCCACAGGACGAGGCCCGGCCCCGGCGGGGCGGGCTCAACGGGTTGATCAACCGCATGACCGGCCATGGCGAGGAGCATCGGGAGCGGGCCCAGCCGGAGGTCACGTCGATGCCGCGCCAGCGGGCCGAGGCCGCGGAACACAGCGAACCGCCGGCGGAGGACGACGTCGATCCCGATGAAGAGCGTATCGAGATTCCCGCCTTCCTGCGGCGCCAGGCCAACTGAGAGCCGCCGTTCCTCGCATTACATCTTGCGTGAAAGGGCCGCCCCGGGGCGGCCCTTTTCATATGAAGATCAATGGGCTGGCGGTTGAACGCCGCGGTCTCGGCAAGCCGCCGCTCAGCGCGGAGGACTGTGTTTCAGTCGGTCGCAAAGAGTGAATTGAGCCATGACGCCGCAGCGCATAAGGAGTAACCGGAAGTTAACGAAGACGGGTGCCCCGTGCAGACGACCCTGAGATCAGACCTGACGTTCGACGGGATCGGCCTTCACCTCGGGCAAGCTGCCCGCGTGACCCTGCGCCCGGCCCCCGCCGATCACGGGATCGTTTTCCGTCGGGTGGACCTGCCGGGCCGCCCGCGGGTGCCCGCCCGCTGGGACAGTGTCATCGCGGCCCCGCTCAACACCCGCATCCAGTCCGAGGCCGGCGTCAGCGTCTCGACGATCGAACACCTGATGGCCGCACTGGCGGGGTGCGGTGTTCACAACCTGCTGGTCGATGTCGACGGCCCCGAGGTGCCGATCCTCGACGGGTCGGCCGCGCGGTTTGTCACCGGCCTGTTGCGGACCGGCATCCAGCGGCTCGACGCGCCGCTGCGCGTCATCGAGGTTCTGGCGCCGGTGACGGTGCAGATGGGCGACGCGCAGGCGCGGCTGGACCCCGCGCCCATCCTGAGCATCTCGTTCGAGATCGCCTTCGCGGACGCCGCGATCGGCCATCAGCGCAAGACCCTGAACCTCGCCAACGGCACCTTCGCGCGCGAACTCTGCGATTGCCGGACCTTCTGTCGCGCGGATGACGTGACGGCCATGCGCGAACGGGGCCTGGCCCTTGGCGGCAGCTACGACAACGCCGTCGTGGTGGACGGTGCGCAGGTCCTGTCGCCGGGCGGGCTGCGCCGGGCCGACGAGGCCGTACGCCACAAGATGCTGGATGCCCTGGGCGACCTCTATACCGCCGGGGCGCCGATCCTGGGCGCCTACAGCGGGCAGCGCGCCGGCCACGCGGTGACCAACGCCCTCTTGCAGGCGCTTTTTGCGCGCCCGGACGCCTGGGCCTGGCGGACCTGCGACGCGGACATCGGCGCGCACCTGCCGGGCGTCGGCCTGACGCTGGCCGATCTGCCGGCCGTGGCCTGAAGGCAAATTGGCGTTTTGCCCCCGGTTTTTATGTGCTAGACCCACATCCAAGCGCCGGGGGTCCGGCCGAAGAAACGTGAGCGGGGGCGCCTGATGTCGGGCCGCGGCAGAGCTGTCAACCTAAGGTCTGTTATCGTGCCCGGGGTGCTTTCCCTGGCGCTTCTTGGCGGCTGTGGCGGCTTTGACCCGCGCCAGCCCGGCGCGCTGGAGCAATACGGCCCCGAGGAAATCTTCCAGCGCGGCGAATACGATCTCGAGCGCGGGCGCGAGGATGACGCCGCCTATTACTTCGGCGAAATCGAACGCCTCTATCCCTACTCGGAGTGGGCCAAGCGCGGGCTCATCATGCAGGCCTTCGCCTATCACCGGGACGGCGATTACGCGAATGCCCGTGCCAGCGCCCAGCGGTTCATCGACTTCTACCCGTCGGATGGCGACGCGGCCTATGCCCAGTATCTTCTCGCGCTGAGCTACTACGATCAGATCGACGAGATCGGCCGTGACCAGGGCCTGACGACGAATGCCCTGCAGGAGCTGCGCAAGGTCATCGAGCGTTACCCCGACAGCGACTACGCCCGTTCGGCCACGCTCAAGTTCGACCTGGCCTTCGACCACCTGGCGGCCAAGGAAATGGAAGTGGGGCGCTACTACCTCAAGCGCGATCATTTCTCGGCCGCGATCAACCGCTTCCGCGTCGTGGTCGAGGATTTCCAGACCACCAGCCACACCCCCGAGGCGCTGCACCGGCTGGTCGAATCCTACCTGTCGCTGGGGCTGACCGACGAGGCGCAGACCGCGGGCGCGATCCTCGGCCACAACTACCAATCGACCCAGTGGTACGAGGACAGCCACGCCTTGCTGACGGGGCAGGGGCTGGAACCGGCCTCGATCGGGGACAACTGGCTTTCGGCCATCTACCGCCAGATGATCCGCGGCGCGTGGCTCTAGGGGCCACGCATGCTCCGGCATCTCGACATTCGCGACATTCTGATCATCGACCGGCTGGAGCTCGAGTTCCAGCCGGGCCTGAACGTGCTGACCGGCGAGACCGGGGCCGGCAAGTCCATCCTGCTGGACAGCCTCGGCTTCGTGCTGGGCTGGCGCGGGCGGGCCGATCTGGTGCGCCAGGGGGCCGAACAGGGCGAGGTGACGGCCGTTTTCGACCTGCCCGCGGGCCATCCGGCGCGCGCCGTGCTCGACGAGGCCGGGATCACCCACGAGGGCGAATTGATCCTGCGCCGTCTCAACACCCGCGACGGGCGCAAGACCGCCTGGATCAACGATCGCCGCGCCTCTGGCGAGGTGCTGCGCCGCGTCTCGGACACGCTGGTTGAACTGCACGGCCAGCATGACGACAGGGGTCTGCTGAACCCCCGGGGCCATCGCGACCTGCTGGATGCGCACGGCGGGCATGACCTGGGTCCGGTGCGCCGGGCCTGGCGCGATCTGCGCGCCGCCGAGACATCCCTGCAAGAGGCGCGCGCCCGGATTGACGCCCTGTCCGAGGAAGAGGATTACCTGCGCCATGCCGTGGCCGAACTCGATGCGCTGGCCCCCGAAGCGGGCGAGGACGAGGCGCTGGATGCCCGCCGCCGCCTGATGCAGGCCGCCGAAAAGATCGGCGCCGACATTTCCCGGGCGCTCGAGGCCCTCGGCCCGCAGGGCGCCGAGGGCATGATGGGCGATGCCCTGCGCTGGCTGGACGGGGCCGCCGACACGGCCGAGGGGCGGCTGGATGATCCCATGGCCGCGCTGGACCGCGCCATGACCGAGCTGAGCGAGGCGCAGGCCGGGGTCGAAACCTGCCTTGAGGCGCTGTCATTCAACCCCGCCGAACTGGAAGAGGTCGAGGAACGGCTCTTCGCCATCCGCGCGCTGGCGCGCAAGCACGGCGTGGCCCCCGACGACCTGGGCGGCTTTGCCGACACCCTGCGGGACCGGCTCGCCGCACTGGATCGGGGGGCCGGGGATCTGGCCGCGATGGAGCAGGCCGTGGACACGGCGCAAGCCACCTATGACAACGCCGCCGCGGACCTTAGCGCGGCGCGCGCGCAGGCCGCCGAGGCGTTGGACGCGGCCATGGCCGACGAGCTGGCCCCGCTGAAGATGGAGCGCGCGGTCTTCGCCACGAACCTGGCCGAGGCCGAGCCCGGCCCCGAGGGCCGGGATGCCGTGGCCTTCGAGGTCGCCACCAACCCCGGTGCGCCTGCCGGGCCGCTCAACAAGATCGCCTCGGGCGGGGAACTGTCGCGCTTCCTGCTGGCGCTCAAGGTCTGCCTGACGCGCCATGCCGAAGGGCTGACCCTGATCTTCGACGAAATCGACCGCGGCGTCGGCGGGGCCACGGCCGATGCCGTGGGCCGCCGGCTGGCCGATCTGTCGCGGGGCGGGCAGGTTCTGGTGGTCACCCATTCGCCGCAGGTCGCGGCCCTCGGTGATCATCACTGGCGCGTGGAAAAGCGCCAGGCCGAGGAGACCACGCTGACGACGGTCACGCCGCTTGACCGGGCCGCGCGCGAGGGCGAGGTCGCCCGGATGCTCGCGGGCGGGACGGTTACGGAGGAGGCCCGCGCCGCGGCCCGGGCGCTATTGGCGGCTGTGCCGGGCTGAGGTTCGAAAAAGAAAAATTTGGGCGCATAAAGGCCCAGTTTTACGAGAGCGAGCGCAGGAAATGTCAATCCTGCTGCAGCATCTTGCCTGGGTTGAGGATGCCCTGCGGGTCCAGCGCCTGCTTGAGCGTGCCCATGACCTCCCAGCCGGCGCCGTGTTCGGCGGCCATGTAGCGCAGCTTGCCCATGCCGATGCCGTGTTCGCCGGTTACTGTGCCACCCAGGCGCAGGGCGCGTTCGGCCATGCGGCGCGACAGCTCCTCGGCGGCGGCGCGTTCGGCCGGGGCGTCGGGGTCCATCAGCAGGATGGCGTGGAAATTGCCGTCGCCGACATGGCCGAGGATGGGCGCCGGGATCGGCGCGGCGGCGATGTCGGCTTGGGTCTCGGCCACGGCCCGGGCCAGCGCCGAGATCGGCACGCAGACATCCGTGACGATGGCCGTGGTGCCCGGGCGCGCGGCCAGGATCGCCCAGTAGGCCTGGTGGCGCATCCGCCACAGGCGGCTGCGGTCCTCGGGGCGGTCGGCCCAGGCAAAGCCGGTGCCGCCGTGCTCGGCCACGATCTCGCCGAAACGCTCGGCCTGTTCGGCCACGCCCGCCGGGGTGCCGTGAAATTCCACCATCAGGTGGGGCCGGGCCGGGAAATCGGCCTTTGAATGCGCGTTGACGGCCGCGACCGTGGCCGCGTCGACGAACTCGATCCGGGCCATCGGCAGGCCGGTCTGGATCGTCTCGGTCACCGCCTCGACCGCCGTATCGATCGTCTCGAAGGCGCAGGTGGCCGCGCCGATGGCCTCGGGCTGGCCCTGCAGGCGCAGCGTCAGCTCGGTGATCAGGCCCAGCGTGCCCTCGGACCCGATCATCAGCGCGGTCAGGTCGTAGCCCGCGCTGGATTTGGGCGCCGCGCTGCCGGTGCGGATCACGCGCCCGTCGGCCAGCACCACCTCCAGCGCCAGCACGGCGTCGCGCATGGTGCCGTAGCGCACCGCCGTCGTCCCCGAGGCGCGGGTGGACGCCATGCCGCCTAGGCTGGCATTGGCCCCGGGATCGACCGGAAAGAACAGCCCCGTCGCGCGCAGTTCCGCGTTCAACCCCTCGCGCGTCAGGCCGGGCTGCACCCGGGCGACCATGTCGGTGTCGCGCACCTCGACCACCCGGGCCATGCGCGCGAAATCCACGCAGAGCCCGCCTTGGACGGCGAGCGCGTGCCCTTCGAGCGAGGTTCCCGCCCCCCAGCCGACCACCGGCAGGCCGTGGTCGGTGCAGATGGCCATGATCCGCGAGACCTCCTCGGTGGTTTCGGGGTAGGCCACCGCGTCGGGCGGGGTCGGCGGAAAATGGGTTTCCGAGGTCCCGTGTGCCTCCAGATCGGGCTTGGAGCGGGACAGCCGATCGCCTAAGACGGTTTCAAGGGCGGCCAGGGCGGCGTCGTGGGGCATGTTTGGTGTCCTCCTCGGCGCCAACCTAGGCCAGCCGCGGGCAGGGGAAAAGCCGGGATATCCGATGGCCGAGCCACCGACATCGCCGCTGAGGCAGGGGATCATCGACGCCCTTGCCGCCTGCCGGCGCGGGTGGGGCGTGCTGCGCACCTCGGGCGGCGGGCAGGTCCGGTTCTGGTTCATCGCGCTGGCCGTGGGCATCGCCTCGGGCCTGGCCGCCGTCGCCTTCCGCTTCGGGATCGAGCGGCTGCAGGCCGCGCTCTACGGCACCGAGGATGTCGCGCAATTGCACAGCGTCGCGGCGGGGCTGGACTGGTACTGGCTTGTTCTAATCCCCGTGCTTGGCGGATTGGCGGTGGGCGTGATCCTGCACTACACCACCAGCGACCACCGGGTGCATTCGGTCTCGGACGTGATCGAGGGCGCGGCGCTCTACGACGGGCGGCTCAAGGTGCGCCGCGGGCTGGGTTCGGCGCTGGCCTCGCTCATCACGCTGTCGAGCGGCGGCTCCACGGGCCGCGAGGGGCCGGTCGTCCACATCGCGGCGCTGATTGCCACGGCGGTGAACACGCGCATCAAGGCCGACGGGATCACCGGGCGCGACCTGCTGGGCTGCGCCGTGGCCGCCGCCGTCTCGGCCAGTTTCAACGCCCCCATCGCCGGGGCGCTCTTCGCGCTGGAGGTGGTGCTGCGCCACTTCGCGCTGCATGCCTTCGCGCCCATCGTCATCGCCTCGGTGGCGGGCACGGTCATCAGCCGCCTGGCCTATGGCGATGTCACCGAATTCTACATCCCCGGCCAGACCGCGCTGGCCTTCTACGCGGAACTGCCCGCCTACCTGCTGCTGGGGCTGCTGTGCGGGCTGGTCGCGGTGATCTTCATGCGCGGGCTGTTCTGGGCCGACCGGGTCGCCAGCCACTACCAGGCGCGGGCCGGGCTGCACCCGGTGCTGCGCCCGGCGGTGGCCGGGCTGCTGCTGGGGCTGATCGCGATCCCCTTTCCGCATATCATCGGCGTCGGCTACGAGACGACCTCGGACGCGCTGACGGGGCGGCTGCTGTTTCACGAGGCCGTTGTCTTCACGCTTGTCAAGATCGTTGCCGTCGCCTTGACCTTCGGCGGGCGCATGGGCGGCGGGGTCTTCTCGCCCTCGCTCATGGTGGGGGCGATGACCGGGCTGGCCTTCGGCATGGTGGCCACGAGCCTCTTTCCCGACGTGTCGGGCGCGGCCGCGCTCTATGCGCTGGCGGGCATGGGCGGCGTGGCCGCGGCGGTGCTGGGCGCGCCGATCTCGACCACGCTGATCGTGTTCGAACTGACCGGCGACTGGCAGACCGGGCTGGCGGTCATGGTGACGGTCTCGCTGGCCTCGGCGGTGGCCTCGCGGCTCGTGGATCACTCGTTCTTCCTGACCCAGCTGGAACAGCGCGGCGTGCACCTGGCCGCGGGGCCGCAGGCCTACCTGCTGTCCACGGTCCGGGTGACGTCCGTCATGCGGTCGACGGACCACCCCCGTGCCGCCGATCCCGAGGCCTGCGCCCGGCTGATCCGCGAAGGCACCTATGTCGCCGAGGGCAAGACCCTGGACCAGGCCATGCCGATGCTCGAAGCGACCAACCACAACTTCATCCCTGTGGTCCGGGCCGCGAAGGGCACGGGACCGCCCGAGCTGCGCGGCGCGCTGTTCCAGGTGGATGCCCTGCGGGCCTTCAACCGCGCGCTCTCGGCCACGGCGGCCGAAGAGCACAGCTGAGCCGTGCTCAGACCTGCTCGACCGTCACCTGCGCGGTGTAGAAGGCGATATGGCCGGCGATCTGCGACACCTCCGGCTTGGGGTCCTCGTAGGACCAGGCGGCGTCCTTGAGCGTGCCCGACTTGGCGACGATGTCGTAGTAGCGTGCCGCGCCCTTGTGTGGGCAGGTGGTGCTGATCTCGGAGGGGTCGAGAAAGACCATCGAAAGGTCGTCGGGCGGGAAGTAGATGACCGGCGGGTAATTTACTTCGGTCAGTTCCAGCGCCCGGGTGCTCTCGCCCAGAACGGCGCCACCGGCGCGCACCACCCATGTGCCCGTTGCCGGCCGGATCTTGATATGGTCTGCCATTCTCGCTCTCCCTGTTGGCGCGTTGGTGTCTCGGTTCGCGCAGGCCTACCCTGCCCGAGAGGTCGGTCGCCGGCCAGCCCTACGGGCCCCCGCGTGTCACAGCGGTGCGCAGGCGGCCGCCAGCCAATCCCGCGCCGGCCCATCCAGCCGCGAGCCGATCTGCGCCAACGTATCGGCGTGATAGCGATCAATCCAGTCCCGTTCGGCCGGCGTCAGGGCGTCGACATCGATCAGGCGGCGGTCGATCGGCACCCAGGTCAGGGTATGCAGGCACAGCATCGGGCGGTTGTCGCCCATCGCGGGGGCCTCTTGCACGACCACGAGGTTCTCGAGCCGGATGCCGAAGGCGCCCTCGCGGTAATAGCCCGGCTCGACGGACAGGATCATCCCCGGCTCCAGCGGCACGTGGCCGCGGCTGGGCGCACGGGTGAACCCCTGCGGCCCCTCGTGCACGCACAGGTAAACCCCCACGCCGTGCCCGGTGCCATGGCCGTAGTCCAGCCCCGCCTGCCAGAGCGGATAGCGCGCGATGCTGTCCAGGTCGCGCCCGGCGACGCCCTTCGGAAAGCGCGCCCGGCTCAGGGCGATCATGCCCTGCAACACGCGGGTAAAACAGGCTTTCTCCTCCGCGCCTACCGGGCCGGTGGCCAGGGTGCGGGTGATGTCGGTCGTCCCGTCGGCGTATTGCCCGCCCGAGTCCACCAGCAGAAGTTCGCCGGGGGTAATCGGGCTGTTGGTGGCCTCGGTCACCCGGTAGTGCACGATCGCCCCGTGCGGGCCGGCGCCACAGATCGTGTCGAAGGCGATGTCGCGCAGCGCCCCGGTGTCGCGGCGGAACCCTTCCAGCGCGCGGACCGCGTCGATCTCGGTCAGCCCCCCGGCCGGGACGGTTTCGTCGAGCCAGTGCAGGAAGCGGCACATGGCCGCCCCGTCGCGCAGATGCGCCTCGGTGGTACCGGCGATCTCGGCCCGGGTCTTGAGTGCCTTGGGCTGCACGCAGGGGTCCGCGGCATGGACGACCTCAATATCATGCTCGGCCAGGACATCGGCCACGGCTTGCGGACAGCTGGCCGGATCGATCCGCGCAGGCCCGTCAAGGTCGGTCAGTGCGGCAAGAAACGCCTCTTGCGCCAGCACGGTCACATCCGGCCCGAGGTGGTCGGCAATCGCGTCAGCCTTGCCCCGGCGCGCGAAAAGCTGGCAGGTGCCATCGTCCATCAGCAGCGCAAAGCCCTGAGGCACCGGGTTGCGGGGGATGTCCGCCCCGCGGATGTTGAGCAGCCAGGCAATGGAATCGGGCAGGGTCAGCACCGCCACGCGATGCCCCGCGTCGCGCAGGTCCGCGGCCAGCCGCGTGCGCTTGGCGGCGGCCGTCTCGCCGGAGCGGTCCGCGTCATGGGCGAAAAAAGCCGCGTCCGGCGGCGCCGGGCGGTCCGTCCAGACGGCATCGACAAGGTTGTCGGTCGCGGTCAGTGCCAGCCCGCTGCCGCGCAGGGTGTCGCGCAGATCGGCAACCTCCTGCACCGTGTGCACCCAAGGGTCAAAACCCACCGTGCCCTCGGACAGGTGATCGCAGAGCCACGGCCCCAGCCGCGTTTCCGGCCAGTCCACCGGCGTGAACGCCGCCGCGACCTGGTCGCGCACCTGCACGCGGTAGCGGCCATCGACGAAAACCCCGGCCACCCCGGCCAGCACCGCGCAGAACCCGGCCGAGCCGGTGAAGCCGGTCAGCCAGGCCAGCCGCGCGTCGCAGTCGGCGACATATTCGCCCTGATGCGCGTCGGCGCGCGGCACCAGAAAGCCGTCCAGCCCGCGCGCGGCCATGGCCTCGCGCAGGGCGGCCAGCCTGGGCGGCCCCTGCTCGGGCGTTGATGCCGCCTCGAATGTCTGGAACATCGGTTTTTCCTTCATCTTGGCAAATAAGCGCGTCGGCGCACCACCGGCAAACGGGCCCGGCGGCGGGGCGGGGCGCGCCCTCAGGCGACGCGGCGCATCCCCAGCACCCGGGCGCGCTTGCGCGGGTCGTTGTCGAAAAGCCCGGCCAGCTGTTCGGTCATGGCCCCGGCCAGTTGTTCCACGTCGGTGATCGTGACGGCCCGATCGTAATAGCGGGTCACGTCATGGCCGATGCCGATCGCGGTGAGTTCCACCGCGCGGCGCTTTTCGACCATGGCTATGACGTCGCGCAGGTGCTTTTCCAAGTAGTTGGCCGGATTGACCGACAGGGTGCTGTCATCCACCGGCGCACCGTCGGAGATCACCATCAGGATCTTGCGCGCTTCGGCGCGGCGGTCCAGCCGCCGGTGCGCCCATTCCAGGGCCTCGCCGTCGATATTCTCCTTCAGCAGGCCCTCTTTCATCATCAGCCCGAGGTTCTCGCGCGTGCGCCGCCAGGGCGCGTCGGCCCGTTTGTAGACGATGTGGCGCAGGTCGTTGAGCCGCCCCGGCCCCTGCGGGCGCCCCTCGGCCAGCCAGCCCTCGCGCGAGGCGCCGCCCTTCCAGGCGCGGGTGGTGAACCCGAGGATCTCGACCTTGACCTGGCAGCGTTCCAGCGTGCGCGCCAGCACGTCGGCGCAGATCGCCGCGATCGAGATGGGCCGCCCCCGCATGGAGCCGGAATTGTCCAGCAGCAGCGTGACCACCGTATCGCGGAACTCGGTGTCCTGTTCAACCTTGAAGGACAGCGGCGTCGTGGGGTTGGCCACAACGCGCGCCAGCCGCCCGGCATCGAGGATGCCTTCCTCCTGGTCGAAGGACCAGGACCGGTTCTGTTGCGCCTGCAGGCGGCGCTGCAGCTTGTTGGCCAGCCGCCCCACCGCGCCCTTGAGCGGTTCGAGCTGCTGGTCGAGATAGGCGCGCAGGCGCTCCAGCTCGGCCGCCTCGGCCAGGTCCTCGGCGCCGATTTCCTCGTCATGATCGGTGCTGAAGACGGTGTAGGCCGGGTCGGCGTCGGACACGGGCTGCGGCGCGGGCGGGTCCAGCGGGGCCTCGCCCTCGGGGCGCTCCATGTCCTCTTCCAGCTCCTCGCTGGCGTCCTCGTCCAGGCTGACCTGCGCCTCCGAGGCGTCCTGGGTCTCCTCTTGGCTTTGTTCTGGCTGGGCCTCGGCCTCGTCGGGCTCGTCGCTGTCCTCGTCGCCGGCGCTGTCGGGCTGGTCCTGGTCCTCTTCGCCGGTTTCCTCGTCCTCGTCATCCTGGGGGATGTCGTCGGGATCCTCGCCCAGCTGGTCGCCATAGCCCATGTCGTCGATCAGCTGGCGGGCGAGCCGGGCAAAGGCCTGCTGGTCGGACAGGCAGGACCCAAGATCCGCCAGCGTGCCGCCGCAATGGTCCTCGATATAGCCGCGCCAGAGGTCCATCACATTGGCCGCGCCCCCGGGCAGGTCGCGCCCGGTCGCAAGGTGCCGGATCAGGTAACCCGCGGCGGCCGGCAGCGGCGCCTCGCCCTTGTCGGTGATCTGGTCATAGCCCTTGCGCTCGGCCTCATGCCCGATCGAGGCGTCGATGTTGCCGGCGGTGCCCGGCATGTGGTGCGCGCCCACGGCCTCGACCCGGGCCTTCTCCATCGCGCTGTAGAGGTCGCGCGCCATCTGGCCCTGCGGCATGTAGCGGGCGGCGACCGACGGGTCGTGGAACTTGTGATGCAGCGCGTAGGCGTCCGAGGTTCCGCGTGCCAGAAGCACCTCGTCGCGGGTCAGCCGGCGGCTGACCTGGGGCAGGCGCACGGTCTCGCGCGTGGCGCCCGGCGGGTCCACGGAGAAGCTGACCGCCAGGTCGGGGTCCTCGGCCATGACCTTGGTTGTCTCGGCCAGGGCCTTCTTGAACGGGTCGGCGGGGTTGTCGGAGGGTCTGGACATCTCGCTCCCTTGTGCGGCCAGCGGCAAGAATTTTCCAGAAAATTCTTCCGCGCGGGCCTCACCCCAGGCTCAGGCTGGCCGCGCTTTCGGGCAGTTCCTCGTCGAAACAGCGCTGATAGAACTCGGCCACGGTCTGGCGCTCCAGCTCGTCGCACTTGTTCATGAAGGACACCCGGAAGGCGTAGCCCACATCGCCGAAGATGCGCGCGTTCTCGGCCCAGTTGAGCACCGTGCGCGGGCTCATGACCGTGGACAGGTCGCCGTTCATGAAGGCGGTGCGCGACAGGTCCGCCACGGTGACCATCTGGCCGACGATCTTGCGGCCCTTCTCGGAATTGTAATGCGGCGACTTGCCCAGCACGATGGCCGCCTCGGCATCGTGGGACAGGTAGTTGAGCGTGGCCACCAGCGACCAACGGTCCATCTGGGCCTGGTTGATCTGCTGGGTGCCGTGGTAAAGCCCGGTGGTGTCGCCCAGCCCCACGGTATTGGCCGTCGCGAAGAGGCGGAAATTGGGGTTCGGCGTGATGATCTCGTTCTGGTCCAGCAGGGTCAGCTTGCCGTCGTGTTCCAGCACCCGCTGGATCACGAACATCACGTCGGCCCGGCCCGCGTCGTATTCGTCGAAGACGATGGCGACGGGGTTGCGCAGCGCCCAGGGCAGGATGCCCTCGTGGAACTCGGTCACCTGCTTGCCGTCGCGCAGCTTGATGGCGTCCTTGCCGATCAGGTCGATCCGGCTGATGTGACTGTCCAGGTTCACGCGCACGCAGGGCCAGTTCAGCCGCGCGGCAACCTGCTCGATATGCGTGGATTTGCCGGTGCCGTGATAGCCCTGGATCATCACCCGGCGGTTGTAGCCGAAGCCCGCCAGGATCGCGAGCGTGGTGTCGGGGTCGAACTTGTAGGTCGAATCGATCTCGGGCACGCGGTCGCCACCCTCGGCGAAGCCCCGCACCTTCATGTCGCTGTCGATGCCGAACACATCGCGGACCGAGACCTCCTCGGTCGGTTTGCTCATGGGATCGAGCGTGCCGTCTGCCATGGGGTGGTCTCCCTTCCAAACTCGGGGGCGGGATGCACCATATCGCCGGGGCCTGCAAGGGGCGCGGGTGGCGGCGTCTGCGCGCAGGCGACCGGCGAAAACGGGTTGCACCGGGCCGCGGGCTCGGTCTTGATGTGCCCATGACGGAGCACGCCGATCTTGAAGCCATGCTCTCGCGTGTTGGGCTGGGAGACCGCGGCGCCTTCGAGTCGCTCTATCATGCGACCTCGGCGAAACTCTTCGGCGTCTGCCTGCGTGTCTTGAAGAACAGAGCCGAAGCCGAGGACACCCTGCAGGAGGTCTATCTGCGCATCTGGGATGCCGCCGTGGGCTTTCGCCCCGGCCAAGCCAGCCCGATGAGCTGGATGATCACGATCGCCCGCAACCGTGCCATCGACAGGCTGCGGGCACGCAAGCCCGGCACCGAAAGCACGCAACGTGCCGATGGCACCGACCTGCTGGCGGACCTGGCTGACGATGCGCCGGGGCCCGAGCGCAGCGCCTTGGCTGCCGAAACGCGGGCGCAGGTGCTACGGTGCTTCGAGGAACTGCCCGAGGACCGGGCGATTGCCGTCCGCCGCGCCTATCTGGACGGCGACACCTATGCCGAGCTGGCCCGCCATTTCGACGTGCCGCTCAACACGATGCGAACCTGGCTGCGCCGCAGCCTGATGAAACTGAGAGACTGCCTGTCGCGATGAGTGAGCAGACCCCATACGACGACGATTCCGTCCTGGCGGCGGAATACGCGCTGGGTCTGCTCGAGGGGGCCGAGGCGCAATTGGCGCAGGCCCGGATGGCCGAGGACCAGGCGTTCGTCGACCTCGTCCGGGCCTGGGAGGCCGAACTGGCGGGCATCGCCGAAGAGGTCGCCCCGGTCGAGCCGCCGCCGCGGGTCCTCGCCGCCCTGCGCCGTGACATCTTCGGCCAGCAGGACCGCCGCTGGTGGCAGAAGATCGGCCTGATCCCCTCGATCGTCGGGGCCGCGGCCGCCGCGATGCTGGTGCTGATCGCGGTGGAATTTGGCGTCCTCGACACCGGGGCGCCGCCCGTGCCCGACTACCGGGCCGATCTTGTCGGCGAGGACAGCGATCTGGTCGTGGCCGCCGCCTACCTGGACGCGCGCGGCGAACTCCTCGTCGATCGGCGCGCCGGGGGCGCGCGCCCGGACCGGGCGCTCGAGGTGTGGCTGATCCCCGAAGGCGAGGCGCCGATCTCGCTGGGGGTTTTGCCCGAGGAGCGCCAGGCGGCGCTGTCGGTGCCGCAACCCGCGCGGCCCAAGCTGGCCGAGGGCGCGGCGCTGGCGATCTCGGACGAACCGCCCGGTGGATCGCCCACCGGCGCGCCCACCGGCGACGTTCTGGCCGTGGGGCCGATCACGGCCATGTGACCGCGCCGCGGCACCTTTTTTGCGAAATCGCTGAAACTTGTCGCCGGGTCCTCGCGTGGCTTGCCATACATCCGGCGATCCTGCCGGGTCAAAACATCACGAGGAGGACCGACAATGTCCAACACATCCATTCTTTCCACCGCCGCTGCCCTGATGCTGGCCTCTGCGCCGATGGCATGGGCTCAATCCGATGACATGGGCGACAACCCGACCGTCGGCGGCGCGCCGATGATGGCCGACATGAACATCATCGAGAACGCGGTGAACTCGCCGATCCACACGACGCTGGTCGCTGCCGTGCAGGCCGCCGACCTTGTCGAGACGCTGCAGGGGCCCGGGCCGTTCACGGTCTTCGCGCCCACCGACGCGGCCTTCGACATGATCACCGACGAGTCGCTCAACGCTCTGCTGCAGCCCGAGGCCAAGGACCAGCTGACGCAGATCCTGACCTGTCACGTCGTCGGTGCCGAGGCCTTCTCGGATGCCATCGGCGGCATGATCGCCGACGACGGCGGCGCCCATCCCGTGGAAACGCTGGGCGGCTGCACGCTGACGGCCGAAATGTCGGGTGGTGACATCACCCTGACCGACGAAAACGGCCGCGAGGCGACCGTGACCATCGCCGACGTGGACCAGTCCAACGGCGTCATTCACGTCATCGACCGCGTGATGCTGCCTCAGCAGTAACGGGGCGGTGGCCGGGCCCGGACTCTCGCCCGGTCACAACCCCGTGCGCCACGCCGATCAAAGGTCCCCTCGGCGTGGCGCATCCCCTATCCTGTGCAAAACCCCTTAAAGGAGGCATCGACATGAACCGCCGCGACTTTTCGATCCTGGCGCTGAGCACTGCCCTGTTCGGCGCGCGTTCGGCCCGGGCGGCCGAGGGCGACTTCGAGGTGACCCGCACCGAGGCCGAATGGCGCGCGATGCTGTCCGACATGGAATACCGCGTCATGCGCGAGGATGGTACGGAACCGGCTTATTCCAGCCCGCTGGACAAGGTCTACGAGCCGGGCCTCTACCACTGCCGCGGCTGTGACCAGGCGCTCTATTCGAGCGAGCACAAGTATGACAGCGGTACCGGCTGGCCGAGTTTCTGGCAGGCCCTGCCGGATGCCATCGCGACCAAGCCAGACCGCAAACTGTTGTTCGTGCGCACCGAATGCCATTGCGACCGCTGCGGTAGCCACCTCGGCCATATCTTCGACGACGGCCCGGACCCGACCGGAAAGCGGCACTGCCTCAACGGCGTGAGCCTCGTTTTCAAGCCGGCCTGACGCCGGTTCCGATCGGTAAACAGATCTTTTCCAACCGCGGAGCCGGTCCGCCCTTGTGGTGCCACAATGATCGGGTGAAACGCCCGAAAAGCCCGAGGACGTCGACCACATGACGGCACGAACACGCATCCGGACCGGTCCGACCGAAGGACAACGCGCGCGGCTGTTGGCCTTTCTGATCACCGGGCTGTTCGGCATGATCATGGGCTATCTCGCGGTGTTGCGGTTCGACGATGGCGCGCAGCTGGCGCAAGGCCTGAACTGGTACGAGACATGGATTGTCATTGCCGCCGGGGTCGGGGGGGTCTCGGCGCTTTGGCTGGCGGGCGATCGCGTGGGCCAGCATGGCCCCTGGGCGACGCCGCGGGTCGTCGCAGGCATGATCTGGGTCAGCCTGGTCGGGGCGATCATCGCGGGAACGCTCGCGCTGCCCGTCTACGGCACCATGTTCGCGCCGTTCACCTTGGTGGTGACGCTGCTGACCTCACCCCTGCTTGTCCTGTTCTGGACGGCTTGCATGGCAGCCGTGCACCTTTGCATGGTCACCTACCGCAGCGAGCGGGATTCGGTCTTCACGCCGAAGCGCCTCACCCAACCCGACTGCCCCGATAGCCTGCCGATCCGGGTACGCGGCCGTTTCGGCTGAGTCGCGCCGCGGGCGCGCCGCGCCGGACTATTCCTTGAAGCTGCGGCTGGCCTTGATCTGATCCCAGGCCCAGACCACTTCAGCCAGCTGTTCCTCCTGGCTGCGGTCGCCGCCGTTCATGTCCGGGTGTAGTACCTTGATCAGCTTCTTGTAGACCTTGCGGATCTCGGATTTCGTCCAGTGGTCCTTGGCCTCGAGGATCTCGATCGCCTTGCGTTCGGTCGGAGGCAGGCGGCGGCTGCCGTCCACCGACTTGCCGGGGTTCTGAGTGGCCTTTTCGCCCAGCACCTGGTGGGGGTCCTCGATGCCAAGGCGGGCCCAGGCGCGTTCCTCGGCGGATTTCTTGAACGACTGGGTGCCGCGTTCCCAGACCCGGTCTTTCTGGGTCTGTTCCTCCATGTCCTCCTCGGTGGAGGTCTCGAAGAAGTTCCACTTCAGATTGTATTCGCGCACGTGCGTCTTGCAGAACCAGTAGTAGTCGTCGAGCGTGTCGGGGTTCTTGGGCGCGCGGTACTTGCCAGCCTCTTCGCAACCGGGATGCTCGCAGACCCGGGTCGAGGTCTCGAAAGCCCCGGACATGCCCCGCCGGCCGCGCGGCTTCTTCTTCTTGGACGCCGACACCGAGATGTCGAAACCGAAGGGATCATCCTTGCGCATACCATCCACCTTTCCGACTCGGAGCGGTGAGTGTAATCCACACGACTGTATATTGAAGGGGGGCGGAAAAAATTATGGCACTTGAAGGCGAGATTCGGCGCAGCCTGCAAGAGGCGTTCGATCCCGAGCGGCTGGAGGTGGTCAACGAAAGCCACCTGCACGCGGGTCACGCCGGGGACGACGGCAGCGGCGAAAGCCACTGGCGCGTCGAGATCGCGGCGCCCGCCCTGGCCGAAATGCCCCGACTGGCCCGGCACCGGGCGGTGCACGCGGCGCTGGGGCCGGGCATCCTGGGGCGCATTCACGCGCTGTCGCTGGACATCCGCTGAGCCGCCGGACCGTCGTGCGCCGCTCCCTGCGCGCTTGCCAGGCAAGCCCGCAGGATCGCCCCGCCCGCCGTCCCCGGGGGCGGGGCTCAGAGGCCGAGCCGGGCCGAGACGATCTCGTTGACGGCCTTGGGGTTGGCCTTGCCGCCCGTGGCCTTCATCACCTGGCCGACGAACCAGCCCGCGAGCTTGGGGTTTTCCTTGGCCTTTTCCACCTGGGCGGGGTTGGCGGCGATGACCTCGTCGACCGCCGCCTCGATCGCGCCGGTGTCAGTGACCTGTTTCATGCCGCGGTCCGCGACGATCTGCGCGGGATCGCCGCCCTCGGTGTAGACGATCTCGAAGAGGTCCTTGGCGATCTTGCCGGAAATGTCGCCCTTGCCGATCAGGTCGAGTATGCCGCCGAGCTGGGCGGGGCTGACAGGGCTGTCGGTGATGGCGCGCTCGTCCTTCTTGAGGCGGCCGAAGAGTTCGTTGATGACCCAGTTGGCGGCCAGTTTGCCGTCGCGGCTGCCGGCGCCGCCGTCCACCACGGCCTCGAAATACGCGGCGTTCTCGTGTTCGGCGGTCAGCACGGCGGCGTCGTAGTCGCTCAGCCCGAAATCGGTGATGAAACGCGCCTTCTTGGCGTCGGGCAGTTCGGGTAGGTGGGCGGCGATATCGTCCACCCAGGCCTGCTCAATCTCCAGCGGCAGCAGGTCGGGGTCGGGGAAATAGCGGTAATCATGCGCCTCTTCCTTGGAGCGCATGGAGCGCGTCTCGCCCTTGTCGGGATCGAAAAGTCGGGTTTCCTGCACGACCTCCTGGCCGTCCTCGATCAGGGCGATCTGGCGCCGCGCCTCGTGGTCGATCGCCTGCTGGATGAAGCGCATGGAATTCATGTTCTTGATCTCGCAGCGCGTGCCCAGATGCGAGAAATCCTGGCTTTCCATGTAGCGCTCGTAATCGCCGGGCCGGCAGACCGACACGTTGACGTCGGCGCGCAGGTTGCCTGACTGCATGTTGCCCTCGCAGGTGCCGAGATAGCGCATGATCTGGCGCAACTTGACGATATAGGCGGCGGCCTCCTCGGGGCCGCGAATATCGGGGCGGCTGACGATTTCCATCAGGGCAACGCCGGTCCGGTTGAGGTCGACGAAGGACATGTGCGGGTCCATGTCGTGGATCGACTTGCCTGCGTCCTGTTCCAGGTGGATGCGTTCGATGCGCACCCGGCGCGCGGTGTCGTCGCCCATTTCGACCAGCACCTCGCCCTCGCCCACCAGCGGGTGGTAAAGCTGCGAGATCTGGTAGCCCTGGGGCAGGTCGGGATAGAAGTAGTTCTTGCGGTCGAAGGCCGAGGACAGGTTGATCTCGGCGCGCAGGCCAAGCCCGGTGCGCACGGCCTGGGCGACGCAGCCCTCGTTGATGACGGGCAGCATGCCCGGCATGCCCGCATCCACGAAGGCGACATTTGAATTGGGTTCGGCCCCGAATTGCGTCGAGGCGCCGGAGAACAGCTTGGCCTGCGTGGCGACCTGGGCGTGCACCTCCATGCCGATCACCAGCTCCCAGTCGCCGGTGGCACCGGAGAGCGTCTTGGGCCGGGGGGCGTCATGGGTCAGGTCGAGCATCGCGGGTGGCCTCTTCAAGCTGCTGCGCAGTCCGTTTAGGTCAGCCGCGACAGGCTGGCAAGGGGCACGACGCCCGGACCGGGGGCGCCGCGTGCGGCACGGCCCGCTCTAGAATCGCAGCAGCGGCCGGCGCGTCGCCTTGATCAGGCTGACGGTCTGGCTGCCTTCCTCGCCCAGCGCCAGCGTCGCGCGGCGCAACACCTCGATGCCCTCTTCCGAGGTTTCGGGCAGGGCGCTGGCGGCGATGGGTTCGCCCACGGTGACGACGTAGGGCTGGTCGGCCTTGTTCAGCGTCTCGTGGAACAGCGTGATGTCCTTGAGCGACGAATGCAGCACGTCGAAAAGGTAGAACAGCACCGAGTTGCGCGCGCGCATGTTCACCGGGATGACCGGCAGGTCGAACTTGCGCGCCAGCATCGCCGCCGAGGGCATCCATGGGCGTTCGTGCAACTGCAGCCCGCGCCGCTGGGCCAGCCGGCCCGAGGGGAACATGACGCCCAGCCGTTCCTCGCGCACCGCGCGGCGCATGTAGGCCATGGTCTCGCGCGTCTTGCCGTGGCTGCGGCGGTCCTTGCGCCATTCGACCGGGGCGATCATGTCCTCCATCTGGGGCATGACCGACAGGATGTCCTTGTTGGCGAAATAGAAGGCGTCGGGGCGCACACGCGACAGCAGCCCGTGCAGGATGATGCCGTCCGCGATGCCCGTGGGGTGATTGGCCACCACCAGCGCCGGGCCCTTGGCGGGGATGTTGTCGAGGCCGCGGGCGGTGACATTCTCGCCCAGCAGGTGGAACATCTCGTCCATGATGGTGGCGCTGGGGGCGTCGCGCAGGGCCGTGGCGATATCCACGGTGCGCTGGTACGACAGCGCGCGGTCGAGCGCCTTGCGCGCCAGCGCCGTGCCGGGCCGGTCGGCGAATAGCCAGGGCGCGCGGTCCTCGATCAGCGGGTCGATACGGTCTTTCATGGCCCCACCTTCATCACGAACGGGTGACGATTCCACGACATACTATCATATCGCGGCAATTCGGCGCGCTTTCGCCCGATTTCAACCGGGGCGCAAGGAAAATGGGTGCCGCTCGTGCGCGATCCCGGCCCGATCCAGCGCCTCCGTGAGGGCGTCGGCCGGGGCGGGCAGCTCCGGCGGCAGGGGGTGCGGTCGCCCGGCGGTGTCGACGATCGTCAGGCGATACCCCGCGTCCATCCGCCGGTCGAGGCGCAGGTGCGCGATCTCGGCGGCCGGCATTGCCCCGTCTCGGCGCCCGGACAGCCAGGTCAGGCGGTCCGGGTAAATGGCCAGCCACACCGGCCGGTCGGTGATCCAGTCGACAAGGGCGGGCAGGGCGAAGAGCCCGATCAGCCCGGCCCAGACAAGCGACAGGTCGATGACCCGCACGGCCAGCGCCAGCCCGCCCCAGATCGCCAGCGCGAGCGCAAGGTTTACCGGGCGGCGCCCGCGGCGTTCGAACCGGGCCAGGGGCGGGGCGCCGGCCGTCAATCGGACCCCGAGAGCATCCGTTGAACCATCTCGGCGCTGTCGCGCGACAGGTCGGGCTTGGCGGCGAGGTCCTGCAGCACGGCCTTGATCCGCGCCTGCCGGTCGGCGTCATAGCGCCGCCAGGTCTCGAAGGCCGTGCTCATCCGCGCGGCGGTCTGCGGGTTGACCGCGTCGAGCCGGGCCAGCCAGTCGCCCAGCAGTCGGTAGCCCTTGCCCGAGGGGTGATGAAATCCGGCCGCATTGGCCGCCAGGCTGCCGAAAACGGCGCGAAACCGGTTGGGATTGCGCCATGTGAAATCCGGGTTGCGCGTCAGGGCCTCGGCCACGTAGGCGGCGCGGTCGGGGGCGGCGCGGGCCACCTGTAGCCCGAACCACTTGTTCATCACCAAGCGGTCCTGCTGCCACTGGCCGCGGAAGGTTTCCAGCTGATCCGCGCCCTTGCCGATCGTCAGGAGACAGGCCAGCGCCGCCAGCTGCCGGGTCATGTTGTCGGCCTGGGCGAATTGCGCCGCCGCCGCTTTGCCCCCGTCGAGCCGGCTGACCAGGGCGAGCACGGAATTGCCAAGGCTGCGTTTGCCGGCGTTTTCGGCATCGGCGCTGTCGGGGTCGGTTCCGGCCGTGTCGGCCAGCAGGCGCGGCAGGTCGTCCTGCATGTGCCGGGCCATGGCCCCGGTCAGGGTCTCGACGGCGTCGTGGATGGCCATCGGGTCGGGGGTCCGGCCCCGGTCGAACAGGGTCTGCGCCAGGTCGTCCTGGCTGGGCAGGTCCAGCACCAGCGCGCGGAATGCGGGATCCAGCGCGGCGTCGCGCAGCATGGCCGCCACCGCGTCGAGGTAGGCGGTGTCGGGGGCAGCCGCTTCGGTGACCATGCGGCACAGCAGGTCGCGCGCGAAGGCGCGCCCGGCCTCCCACTTGTTGAAGGGGTCGGTGTCATGCGCCATCAGCAGGGCGCGTGTGGCATTGTCGGTCTCCTGCGACAGGATCACCGGGGCCGAGAAATCCCGCAGGATCGAGGCGACGGGCCGGCCCGAGAGCCCCTCGAAGGCGAAGCTCTGCTGTGCCTGAGTCATCTCCAGCACCCGGGTGGGCAGAACCTCGTCGCCCTCGGGCGTCAGCAGGCCCACGGCGATGGGGATGACCTGCGGCGCCTTGTCGGGCTGGCCGGGGGTCGGCGGCGTGTGTTGGGTGAAATTCAGGTGAAAGACGCCGTCGCGCCAGTCCTCGGTCACCGACAGGCGTGGTGTGCCCGCCTGCGTGTACCAGCGCTTGAACTGCGCCAGTTCGCGGCCCGTGGCATCCTCGAAGACGGCCAGCCAATCCTCGATCGTGCAGGCCTGCCCGTCGTGGCGTTCGAAATAGAGGTCGAGCGCGTGGTAGTAGGCCGTGTCCCTGACCAGCCGCTTGAGCATGCCGATCACCTCGGCGCCCTTTTCATAGACGGTGGCGGTGTAGAAGTTGTTGATCTCGATATAGCTTTCGGGCCGCACCGGGTGGGCCAGCGGGCCGGTATCCTCGCGGAACTGGCGCGCGCGCAGGGCGATCACGTCGTCGATCCGCTTGACGGCGTGGGAGCGCATGTCGCCGGTGAACTGCTGGTCGCGGAACACCGTCAAACCCTCTTTCAGGCACAACTGAAACCAGTCGCGGCAGGTGATGCGGTTGCCCGTCCAGTTGTGGAAATACTCGTGCGCGATGATCGCCTCGATCCGCTCGAAATCGGCGTCGGTGCTGGTGTCGGGGCTGGCCAGAACGCAGGAGGAATTGAAGATGTTCAGCCCCTTGTTTTCCATCGCGCCCATGTTGAAATCGTCCACGGCGACGATGTTGAACACGTCGAGATCATACTCGCGGCCATAGGTCGTTTCATCCCAGGCCATCGCGGCCTTGAGCGCCGCCATCCCCCAGTCGCATTTGCCCTCATCGCCCGGCCGGACCCACAGGTTGAGCGCCACGTCGCGGCCCGACCGGGTCGTGAAGCTGTCGGACTGCGCCACCAGATCGCCCGCGACCAGCGCGAAGAGATAGGCCGGCTTCGGCCAGGGGTCGTGCCACTCGGCAAAGCCCGGCCCTTGCGCCTGCGGGTTGCCGTTGGACAGCAGCACCGGCGTCGCCTCTGGCGACCCTTCGATGCGCACCGTGAAGGGGGCCATGACGTCGGGCCGGTCGGGGTAATAGGTGATGCGGCGGAAGCCTTCGGCCTCGCACTGGGTGCAGAACATCGCGTTCGACAGGTAGAGCCCTTCGAGCGCGGTGTTGGCGGCCGGGGCGATCTCGACCTCGGCCTCCCAGGTGAAGGGCGCGTCGGGCACGGCACAGCTCAGCCCGGTGTCCGTCACCTCGGGGCGGACCGCGGCCCCGTCGATGCGCGCCCATTTCAGGTCCAGCCCCTCGCCATCCAGCCAGAAGGGGCCGGGCACGTCGCGATTCGGGCGGAACCGCATGCGCGAGATCACCCGCGTCGCGTGCGGGTCCAGCCGAAAGGTCAGGTGAACCTCGTCGACGTGATAGCCGAAGGGGCGATAGTCGTGCAGGCGGATGGCCTGCGGGGCGGCGTCCTTCATGGTCTCTCCTGTTCGGGGCAGGGCGCAGCCTAGGCCCGCCGGGGCGGGGCGGCAAGCCTTGGCGGGGCGGCCTGCCGCGTTATATCGCGCGCCATGTATGTGGCCTGGTTCAAACGGGATCTGCGCGTTCAGGATCACGCGGCGCTCGCGGCGGTGCCCGCGGGGGCGCCGGTGCTGCCGCTCTACGTGGTCGAGCCGGAGTACTGGGCGGGGCTGGATACCTCGGGGCGGCAATGGGAGTTCACCGCCGAATGCCTGGCCGCGCTCGGGGCCGATCTGGAGCGGCTGGGCGCGCCGCTTTGCGTGCGAACCGGCGACGTGGTCAAGGTGCTGGAAGAGATGCACCGCCAGCGCCCGATCACGGCGCTGCTCAGCCACGAGGAAACCGGCAACGGATGGACCTTTGCGCGCGACCGCCGGGTGGCCGACTGGGCGCGCGGCGCGGGCGTGCCCTGGCGCGAGTTCCCGCACTCGGCGGTGGTGCGGCGGCTGGACACGCGCGACCGCTGGGCTGCGCGCCGCGAGGCGGTGATGCGGGCCGATGTGATCCCCGCGCCCACGCAGCTCTCAGGGGTCGCGATGCCCTCGGACCCGCTGCCGACGGCGGCCGACCTCGGCCTGCCGCCCGATCCCTGCCCGGGGCGTCAGGCGGGCGGCCGGCCGGCCGCGTTGGACCTTCTGGACAGTTTCCTGACCACCCGCGGGCAGGACTATCGGCGGGCCATGTCCTCACCCCTGGACGGGGCCGAGGCCTGTTCTCGCCTCTCGCCGCATTTCGCGCTGGGCACGCTGAGTGTGCGCGAGGCAGTGCAGGCCACCGCGGGGCGGCAAGCGCAGGTCCGCGAGGCCGGACGCCGTGATGGCTGGGCCGGCTCGCTGAAGTCCTTCCAGAGCCGGCTGGCCTGGCGCGACCACTTCATGCAGAAGCTCGAAGATGAACCGGCGCTGGAGTGGCACTGCCTGCACTCCGCCTACGAAGGCCTGCGCGGCGATGATCCCGAGGTGCGCGCCGCCTGGGCCGAGGGGCGCACCGGCCTGCCCTTCGTCGATGCCTGCATGCGGTCGCTGATCCACACCGGCTGGCTGAATTTTCGCATGCGGTCCATGGTGATGGCGGTCGCCTCCTACCACCTCTGGCTCGATTGGCGGGCGACGGGCGAACACCTGGCGCGGCTGTTCACCGATTACGAGCCGGGCATCCACTGGTCTCAGGTGCAGATGCAGTCCGGCACCACCGGCATGAACACGGTGCGCATTTACAACCCCGTCAAACAGGGCCACGACCAGGACCCGACCGGCGCCTTCACGCGGGCCTGGGTGCCGGAACTGGCCCCGGTGCCCGACGCGCTGTTGCAGGAGCCCTGGCGCTGGGACGGTGCGGCCGGTCTGGCCTATCCCGCCCCGGTGGTCGATGTCGCGGCCGCGGCGCGCGCCGCGCGCGAAAAGGTCTGGGCGGTGCGACGTGGCGCGGGTTTTCGCGACGAGGCGGCGCGCGTGGTCGACAAGCACGCCAGCCGCAAGGACCGCGCCGGGCGCTTCGTCAACGACCGCGCCCCGCGGCGCAAAGGCGCGCAGGGCGACACTCGCCAAATGAAACTGGACCTGTGATGGCCCGGATGCGCCGCAAGTCCGACTTGCCGCAAAAGACCTGCGCCAGCTGCGGGCGGCCCTTCACGTGGCGGCGCAAGTGGGCGAAGGACTGGGAGAACGTGCGCTATTGCTCGCAACGCTGCCGCCGCGCGGGCAAGGTCAAGGGGCAAGCCTGACGGGCAGGCGCGCCTTGCCGCGCAGGCCCAGCCGCTTGAGCATCGGCAGATCCGCGGCCGGTTCGGCCAGTCGCGCGCCGGGGTAGCGGTCGAACAGCGCGCGCGTGGCGATCAGCGCCTCGGTGCGGGCCAGCTGCATGCCCATGCAGACATGCGTGCCATAGCCGAAGCCCAGGTGCCGGTTGGGCCGGCGCTCGGCCCGGAAGGCATGCGGGCAGGGGGCCTGGGCGCCGTCGCGGTTGGCCGCGATCAGCAGCGGCACCACCCGGTCGCCGCGCTGCAAGGGCTGGCCGCCCAGGGTGACGGGCCGGGTGACGTGAAAGGCGTTGGTGAACATCACCGGAGAATGAAAGCGCAGAACCTCCTCGATGAACAGCGGCCAGGCCTCGGGGCGGGCCTGCAATTCCTCGCGCAGCTCGGGCGCTTGCAGCAGGGTGGAAATGGCGTTGCCGATCAGATGCGTGGTGGTGTCGAAGCCGCCGATGAACAGCGCCACGACCATGGCCAGCAATTCGTCATCCGACAGCGTCCCGGGGTCGCCGTCGTGGACCCGCACCAGATCGCCGATCAGCCCGGTGCGGCCGCCCGCGCGGCGCACCGCCTCGAAATCGGCGCGAAAGTGGCGCGACAGCCGCCACAGCCCCGGAACCGCGCGGAAGAACCCGGGCACGCTGGCCACCGATCCCACCGGCGTGACCCAGCGGATCACCCGCGCGCGGTCGGCCTCGGGGATACCCAGCACCTCGCAGATGGCCAGCAGCGGCAGGCGGCGGTTGTATTGCGCCACCAGATCGACGGGCCGGTCGGGGGGCAGATCGTCCAGCAGGCGGGCGACGATCTCCTCCAGCCGCGGGCGCACCCGGTCGATGCCGATGGTCGAAAACCCCGGCGCCGCCAGCCGCCGCAGGCGGGCGTGTTGCGCGCCATCCAGCATGGTGACATTGCGAAACAGCGGGTGGACGAAGCGTGGCGCCCACCAGAAGAACCGCTCGGGCGGCGGGTTGCCGGCGGTGACGGGGTTGCGGCAGAAGGTTTCGGCGTCGCCCAGCACCCGGTGGCTGTCGGCGTGGGTCGTGGTGGCCCAGACCCGGCCGAGGATGGGCAGCCGCAGGCGCACCAGCCGGCCCTTTTGCCGCAGCCCCTCGATCAGCGGGGCCGGGTCCTTGAGAACCTCCTGCGCGTGAAGATCGGGTCCCATGGTCGTGGCGTCCTCGTGTCGCGGGGTGCCCGTCACCGGCCAGGCACATGTGCGCAGGCGCAGGGGACGGCCCGCTTTGCAATCTACTGCATGTTCCATATTTAGGGGAAAGGAAAACGGGGAAAAAGACATGGCTCGACCGGTCGTCGGCATCATCGGCAACGCGCATCTGATCAACGACGAATATCCGGCCCACGCGGGCGGATCGATGAATTCGGCTGCCGTGTCGCGGGTGGCCGACTGCCTGCCAGTGATCATCCCGCCCGACCCCGAATTGGTGCAGGTGGACGAGCTGCTCGCGGCCTGCGACGGCTTCCTGCTGACCGGGGGGCGGCCCAATGTCCACCCGGCGGAATACGGCGAGCCCGAGACCGAGGCCCATGGCCCCTTCGACCGCGGCCGCGACGCCATCACCTTGCCGCTGGTGCGCGCCTGCGTCGACCGGGGCCAGCCCCTCCTCGGCCTGTGCCGCGGCTTTCAGGAGGTCAACGTGGCCATGGGCGGCACGCTGCACCCCGAAATCCGCGACCTGCCCGGGCGCGACAACCACCGGATGCCCCCCGACGGAACGCTGGAGGAAAAATTCGCCCTGCGCCACACGGTAACGCTGTCGGACGCCGGCCCCTTCGCGCGGCTGTTCGGCGCGCGGCAGGTGCTGACCAACACGCTGCACGGGCAGGGCATCAAGGCGGCTGGCGACAGGGTCGTCATCGACGGGCACGCCCCCGACGGCACGCCCGAGGCGCTCTACGTGCGCGATGCGCCCGGCTTCGCGCTGGCGGTACAGTGGCACCCGGAATGGAATGCCGATCAGGACGCGGTCTCGCAGCCGCTTTTCGCAGCCTTCGGCGCCGCCTGCCGACGCTGGGCGGTTCGGCCGCGCGCGGTCGTGCAAAGCGCCTGAGAGGGCGCGGGCCGTTGGCCTGCGGTGCAGCCGGGAACCGGGCCGGCGCCCTTTTCCTGGCCGACTGTGTCCTGAGCGCATCAACCCGGCCTGCTTTCAGGCGCCCCGTTGGCGGATCAGTTGATCGGGCCGCTATGCGGGCAGATGGTTGACGCTACGTAATATGGGGTGATTCCGTCATTGAACAGGTCCGGCGCCGGTGGCCCGGATCGCCTTTCCGTCCACCCCGAAAGATTGGTACAGGTCCATTTGTTGGGGAAAAACCATGACGAACTTCGCACGACTTCTCATTACATCGTCGGCTCTCACGCTTGGTGTGCTGGTCACCGGTGCAGCGGCACAGCAAGCCTCCACTGCAAACCTGATCTTCGCGGTCGACGTATCCGGGTCCATGGGGAGTGAGCACAACTTCCTGCCCGGCTTTGCCACCGACGTCGACACCGCGCTTGCCGGGGCGGGCTTTTCGGACGTGAACTTCGGCCTGACCGGATACTCCGTCGGTGGCTAGGGACGCGATTTCAGCGTCGGCGGGGCGCTTTTGGGCAGCGCGGCGGACTTCGGCACGGCCACGAGCAACCTCTCGCTGAGCGGCGGCACGGAGGATGGGTTTGCCGCCATCGACTTCGTGCTGAACACCTATAATATCCCGGCCGGCGAAAGCACGACGATCATCCTTGTCACGGACGAGGACCGCGACAATACGGACACGTCGCTGACATTCGGCAGCATTTCGCAGGACCTGAACGACGCCGGGGTCAACCTCGTGTCGGTCGTGAATGCGACTCTTGAAGACAGCAGCAACACAACGGCCATCGCAACCGACGGCAACACCGCCTACTTGCAGGACGGCACCGGCTTCACCACGGCGCCGTTCGGCAGTGTGACCAGCGCCGCCGGCAACACCGAGGCGGACTACATCGACCTGGCCTTTGCCACGCCCAACGGCTGCACCGCCGACCTCAACCAACTGCGCGCCGGGGATGACACGGCAACGGCATTTTCGGCCGTGCTGCGGCAATGCCTGACCATCGCCGCGACCGGCGGTGGCGGAACCCAGACCGTTCCGCTCAACCAGTATCGCGACACCACCAGGACCGTCATGGACAACCACCGGGCGCAGGTGCGGCGCATGGCCTATGGCCTTGGGGTCGATTTCGACACCGCAAGCGCGCAGGTTAGCATGAGCACGCGGGACCAGAGCACGGCCTTCGACATGGGCGGGCTGCGCGGCTACTTTGCCGCCACCGGATACCGGGGCGATTTCGAGGCTTTCGCGACGAACGTCGGGCTGGAGTATGATGGCGGCGGGTTCATCCTCGGCGCCGATCAGACCCGCGATTACGCCGGGGGCCACCTGCGCTACGGCCTGTCGCTTGGGTTCGACAAGGTCGATGCGACCCTCGACGCCTCGCAAGGGTCACTGGAGACCGAGAGCACCACGCTGCAGGCCTATGCCGCCTACAGTCAGGACGAGGGGCTCTATGCCCTCGGGCACGTGCAGGCCGCGTGGCACGACTTCACCAACACCCGGATCGCAGGCGCGACTTATGTCGGCACGACGGACGGCCGCTCGTTCGGCACCGAAATCGAGGCCGGCTACGGCATGAAGCCCATCCCGCTTGGCGGCGACGGCCCGGGGGCAGCGATGCTGCAGCTGACCCCCTTCGCCGCGATCGGGTATGAGCACCACAGCGTCGATGGCTACACCGAAAGCAACAACGGCGTGACGGTCGCGGACTTTGACGAGGACGCCCTCTATGCCCGGGTCGGGCTGAGAAGCGAGATCGATTTCACCCATGCCGGAAACCGCTTTTACGGAGCGCTCGAAATCTCGGCCACGGATCGCCTCGACGGCTACACGCAGGCCGTGCCGCTGAACGGCGGGGTCGACTCGACCCTAATCTCCTCGGCCGACGACAACCGCGTCGACGTTCGCCTCAAAGCCGGAGCCGAAATCAACGGCAACAGCAGCGTGTTCGTGAACATCGACGGCGGATACTCCGACCACGCGGAGCAATACGCCGCGACCGCCGGTTTCGAAATGAAGTTCTGAGCGGTCGGGCCAGGCATTGGGCCGCGGTCGGCAGACCCGCGGCCCCGGTCCAAAAGGGATGCCCCGGATTGAACGCCGGGCATCCCTTTTTCATGGGCGATGCTGATCAGGTCCGAAAACCCTGCGCCGGGGGGCGTGTCACTCGCGGATCAGGCGGGCCTCATGGGCCTTGAGGCACCGCCGGGCGGTTCGGCCGTATTGGGTCAGGTCGCTGCGCAGGGCCGGAAACAGGGTGAACAGCTCTTCGCGCGCCGGATCGCCCAAGGCGTCCACGCCATGGCTGCCGGGGTGAAAACTCTCGGTCGGGGTGCCGTCGGCAAAGACGATCTCGTGCTGGTCCAGCAGGAAGTGGACGTAGGTGACCGCGCCGCCCGCCTCCCGGGTCACGGCCAGGTCATCGACAAGGTGCGTGGCCGCGACCAGCACCTCGGACTGGCCGAACAGAAGCTCGGCCCGGTAGCCCTGGAAAAGCAGCCGGTGCTGGGGGGAGACGAGAAGCTCCGTCTGCAGGCCGGGCAGGACCCGCGGCGCGATGCGCACCGGCGCCAGCGCGCCCGTCGCGGGGACCGTGCGCGCCTCGATCCAGCGGACCGGTTGCAGCCCGTGGTCGCGCGTGATCACCATGTCGCCCTTTTGCAACTGTTCGACCGGGACGGCGCCGCGTGCCGTCGCGATCCGCGTTCCGGGGGTAAAGCAGATGATGTTCTCGATGCCCGAGAAGGTCAGGACCGAGCCATCGTCCAGCGTGACCGAGCCGTCCTGGCTGGTGTTGCCGCTGGCGTTGGTGAAGGTGTTGTCGATGGTCAGTGACGAAATATCGGCCAGGTCGCCGAGTTGCAGTGTATCGCCGCCGCCCGGGGTCTCGTCGGTGCCGCCGCCGTCCAGGGTGACCGCGCCGGTGCCGGCTTCGCCAAGGTCCTCCAGCACGAAGGTGTCGTCGCCGCCGCCGCCGGCGACGGTGTCGCCCTCGGCAAAGGTCAGCGTGTCGTCGCCCGCGCCGCCGGACAGGTCGTCCAGCCCCGTGCCGCCGTCGAGCGCGTCATCGCCGGCGCCGCCGCCGATCGTGTCGTCACCCGCCTCGCCGTAAAGGGTGTCGTTGCCGGCGGTGGCCTCGGGTCCGATGATGAGGGAACTGTCGGCAAGGTCCTCTGTCGGGCCGCTGGGCGGCGTGACGGTGCCCGAAATCACTTCATTGCCCGCATTTTCCCAGTGCCGTACCTCGATGGTGTAGACCTGCCCCGCCTGCAGCGTCACCGTGCCCGAACTGGTCGTCGCGGCCTGATGGCCGTCGTTGTCCATGAAGGTGCCGGTCGCGCCATCCTGGTCCCAGGTGAGCGGGTCGCCGTTCTGGTCGAAGATCCGGATTGTCGAACCGTCGTCCGAGGTGGTGGAGAACGTATGGGTGCCGGTGTCGGTGGCTTCGAGTTGTGACGTGTAGATAACGCCGAAGTCGTCCGGGTCGCCGGTGGTCCCGCGTGCATCGTGGACCAGCCCGGCCGAGTCGAAAGTGTCGGTCTCGCCGCTGCCCCGAAGCGTTCCGGACTCGATGTCGAAGGCTTGACCGTCCGAGGAGTTGAAATCGCGGTCGTAGACCTCGTAGGTCCACTGGCCGTCGGTGCCGGTCCCGTCGCCTACGATCGTGTCATCGCCGGCGCCGCCATAAATCGTGTCGTCGCCGTTGCCGGGGGCGGCCGGTGGCGTGGTCGCCGTGACCGAGACGTTGTCGACAAGAAACTCACCCTCGCCCGATCCGGCCGGGTCGACGATCTCAATACTGATCGGCTCGCCGTTCAGTGCCGCATCGTCAACCGTCGAGGTAACGGTGACGGACTGCAGCGTGTCGAGGTCCCCGGTGCTGCCGCTGACCGTGCCGATGACGGTATTGCCGGCCATGATATTGAGCGTGTAAGGCTGATCGCCTCCGTCGCTGTAGGACCCGTCGCCGATATCGACGCTCATCTCGTAGGTGGTGCCGGCGGAATAGGTTTCGGCCAGGGTCTGCGAGATGGTCACGCCGCTGCCGCCACTGCCGCCCGAGTAGAGGTAGGCGACGTTCTCGCCCTCGACCGTCGTCGGGTCGACCTCGGAACTTGTCGGGTCGTAGTCGCCGGCTTCACCGGAGCCGCTGTCGGTTATCGTCCAGCCCGGGATGCCTTCGGAATAATCGCCATCACCGTGGCTGGTCTGCTCAAACCCGGAATTGGCGACGTCCAGGTCCGTGGTCCCGCCCGTGCTGCCTGCGCCATCGCCTTCGATCGTGTCATCGCCGGCGCCGCCATAAATGGTGTCGTCGCCCGCGCCGCCCGAGATCGTGTCGTCCCCGGGGGCGGCGGGCACGGTGTCGAAATGCACGTCGCTGAGCCAGACCGCCTGCGTGCTGTCCTGATCGTTGGCGTAAACGACCTCGATACTCGAAACCGGGCCGGCGATCTCCACCAACGCCGAGCCGCCGGCTTCGTCGAAATTCTCAACCACTTCCTCTGCGGTGATCGTGTTGCCCGACAGCGTGTCGCCGCCCCCGAGGGAAAAGGACACCGGCATCGCGTTGCCTTCTGCGTCGAAGGCATTGACCGTCACGACGTCGGTGTGGCTTCCGCCTGCCCAGTCGATGTCGTTCAGGCGGAAACTGACGTTTTCGACAGCCCCGGTCACGCTGCCCGATGCGGCCGCGAAGTCGATCGTCGTGGTCGAGGTGGCCCCGTCGCCATTGCCGAAAAGCCGCGCGTTCGAGTTGCTGTCGAAAGGATCGCCGGCCTCGGTATAGACCGTATCCGTCGTTTCGACATCGATCGCTGCGTTGTTGTTGCCGTCGTCGCTGAAGGACACGGTCACGTCGGTTTCGCCGGTGTTCTGCGTGAAACCGGCCGAGAGATCCGCACCGTCCGCGGCCTCTGCGGCCCAGCGCAGGACTTCGCTGGACGCGGTGCCGCTGGTGCCGGATTGGAAATCGCCGTAGATCGTGTCGTTGCCCGCGCCGCCCTGGATCGAGTCGTCGCCGGCCCCGGCTTCGATCACGTCGTTCAGCCCGTCCGAGCCGTCGACCATGTCGCCCTCGGGATCGCCCGTGTAGGCGACGTCGATCGTGTCGCTTCCGCCGGTGCCTTCGACCGTGCCGTCCGAGAAACCTTCGCTGAAATCGGCATAGCTGAAAGCCGGGTCGCCTGCGGTGACGTCCGGGTTGCTGTCATAGGCGACGACTTCGTAGGTGGTCGTCGGGTCGAGCGGTTTCTCGGACAGGGTGTAAGTGCCACTGGCGTCGCCGTCCTCGACATCGAATTCGACGATCTGGAATTCCTCGGTGGTGGTCTGGTCGCGAACGGTCCAGGCGCGTTCGGCATCGACGTCCGACCCGATCGAGGTCAGCCCGTTCACCGTGACATCGGCGGTGGCGCTTTCGTTGCCGTTGGAATCGTCGTCGAGCGTCTGGCCCTCGATCCCCGCTTCGGTGTCGGTGATCGTGGCGCTGCCCTCGGCGGTGGCTGGACCTGTCCAGGTGAAGGTATCCCCGATCCCCGTCGGGAGGATCGACATCGGGTCTTCATCATAGAAAAGAACGTCATTCGTCGGCATTGCCAGCCCCTTGAAATCTTGCGCGCGCGTCCCGGCCGCCGCACGGCGCCCGGTCTACCGGTGGGTTTTGCAGACTGAGTTAAGGGAACAATTCGTCACAATTTCGATGCGGCCGGTCCGTTTTGAGGGCATTTGCGGCACCGGGGGGCAGGGCGCCGCAATGTTGCCAGAATGGCGCGGCCCTGCGCGGCTCGATTCGCGGATACAGTCTCGACATTCGAGAACGCGACTGGAATAGTCCGCGCAGCCCATGGCCGGGTTGCCAGTCTCTTCAGGAGGATTGCGTTGCCGCGACACCCTTGTCCCTTTCAGGTTTGCATGGGATTTCCCGGCTGCAGGAACGTACCGCATCGCCAAGCGAAGACGGGCCGTCCGGCGTCCGCGCGAAAGTCCGGAGCATGAGTCTGCTGCGCTGGATCGACGTGCCGCCGGTCTGGCTGGCGCTGGCGCTGGCCGCGGCCTGGCGGCTGGGCCAGTGGCGGCCCTTCGGCCTCAGCTTTGGAGGCGACTGGATCGGCTTGCCCGGCGGGCTGCTGGTGGGGGCGGGACTGGTGCTGATGGCCCTTGCCGTGGCCGAGATGCGGCGCCAGCGCACCACCGTCATCCCCCACATGGAGGCCGATCACCTGGTCCGCACGGGCATCTTCAAGCGCACGCGCAACCCCATCTACCTTGGCGACGCGCTGGTGCTGGCGGGGCTGGTCCTCTACTGGGACGTGCCGGTTGCGCTGCCGCTGGTGCCGGTTTTCGTCTGGATCATCGAGCGCCGCTTCATCCTGCCCGAGGAAAAGCGCCTGCGCCGCAAGTTCCGGCAGGACTTTTTTCGCTACACCGAGGCGACCCGGCGCTGGCTGTGACACCCGGGGCGAGCGGTCGCATTTGCCGCTGGCGGCGTCGCACCGGCTTGAGAAATTTTGTTGCGCGCGATAGGCACGCGTGACTGCCGAAACGAAAAGGGGGACTGGCCCGTGAAAATCGGTGCACCGAAGGAAATCATGGAGGGCGAGAACCGGGTTGCGATGACCCCGGCCTCGGCCCGCGATCTGCAAAAGCTGGGCTATGACTGCGTGATCGAGACCCGGGCCGGGGCGGCCGCGGGGTATTCCGACGCGGACTACAAGGAGGCCGGTGTCGAGATCATCAAGACCGGCGCCGCGCTTTACAAGGCCGCCGATGTCGTGGCCAAGGTCCGCGTGCCCACCGAGACGGAGCTCAAGCGCCTGCGCGACGGGCAGACGCTGATCACCTTCTTCAACCCCGCCGAAAACGCCGACGGGCTGGAGCTGGCCAAGTCCAAGGGCGCGAACGTGATCGCCATGGAAATGGTACCCCGGATCAGCCGCGCGCAGAAGATGGACGCGCTGTCCTCGATGGCCAATGTCGCCGGCTACCGCGCGGTGATGGAGGCGGGCAACAACTTCGGGCGGTTCTTCACCGGCCAGATCACCGCCGCCGGCAAGGTGCCGCCGGCGCAGGTGCTGGTCGTCGGGGCGGGTGTCGCGGGCCTCGCGGCCATCGGTGCCTCGACCTCGCTTGGCGCGGTCACGCATGCCTTTGACGTGCGCCCCGAGGTGGCCGAACAGGTCGAGAGCATGGGCGCCGAGTTCGTCTTCCTCGACTTCGAGGAGGACCAGCAGGACGGCGCCTCCAGCGGCGGCTATGCCGCCCCCTCCAGCCCGGAGTTTCGCGAGGCACAACTGGCCAAGTTCCGCGAGCTTGCCCCGCAAATGGACATCGTCATCACCACCGCGCTGATCCCGGGCCGCGAGGCGCCCAAGCTCTGGACCGAGGACATGGTCAAGGCGATGAAGCCCGGCTCTGTGATCGTCGACCTGGCGGCCGAGCGGGGCGGCAACGTCGAGGGAACCGTCAAAGACGACAAGGTCGTTACCGACAACGACGTGACGATCATCGGCTACACCGACTACCCCAGCCGCATGGCCCGGCAGAGCTCGAACCTCTATGCCACCAACATCCGCCACATGCTGACCGACCTGACCCCCGAAAAGGACGGCCAGCTCGTGCACGACATGGAGGATGACGTGATCCGCGGCGCCACTGTGACCCACGGCGGCGAGATCACCTATCCGCCGCCGCCGCCCAAGGTGCAGGCTATCGCGGCGCAGAAGAAGCCCGAGGTCAAGGAACCCACGGCCGAGGAAAAGCGCGCCGCCGAGGTCGCCGCCTTCAAGGCGCAGACGCGCAACCAGGTCACGCTGCTGGGCATCGGCGGGGCGCTGATCCTGCTGGCGGGGCTTTATGCGCCGGCCAGTTTCATGCAGCACTTCATCGTCTTCGTGCTGGCCGTCTTCGTGGGCTTCCAGGTGATCTGGGGCGTGGCGCACAGCCTGCACACGCCGCTGATGGCCGTGACCAACGCGATCTCGTCGATCATCATCCTCGGGGCGCTGATGCAGGTCGGCGCGGGCAGCTGGCTGGTGGTCGTGCTCGCGGCGGTCTCGATCTTCATGGCCGGGATCAACATCTTCGGCGGTTTCCTCGTCACCCGGCGCATGCTCGCCATGTTCCAGAAATCCTGAAGGGGAGCGGACAATGGACTTCGGATTCACCATCGCGGCCTATGCGGTCGCCGCTGTTCTCTTCATCCTGTCGCTCGGCGGCCTGTCGGGCCAGGAAAGCGCCAAGCGCGCGGTCTGGTACGGCATCGCGGGCATGGCCGTCGCGGTGCTGGCCACGCTGGTCGGGCCCGGGGCGGGCTTCTGGCTGCTGTCGCTGGTCCTGATTGCCGCGGGCGGCGCGATCGGCGTCTATGTCGCGCAGCGCGTCCAGATGACCGAGATGCCGCAGCTCGTCGCGGCGATGCACTCGCTGGTGGGCCTCGCGGCGGTCTTCGTGGGGTTCAACGCGCACCTCGAAATCGGCCGCGTCGCCGCCACCTATGCCGCCGCCGACCTGCCCTTCCCGCAGCCCGAGTACGGGGCGCTGGCGGGCGCCGCCAAAGAGGCCGCCGAGGGCTTCCGCGGCTTTGCGGCCATCGTCGCCAAGAAGACGGCCGTCGAGATCAATATCCTGCGGGTCGAGCTGTTCCTTGGCATCCTGATCGGGGCGGTGACCTTCACCGGCTCGGTCGTGGCCTTCGGCAAGCTGGCCGGAAAGGTCTCCTCGAAGGCCGAGAAACTGCCCGGCGGTCATGCCCTGAATGCGGGCGCGGCGCTGGTCGCGCTGGCCTGCCTGGTGTGGTATCTCAGCAGCGGCGGGCTTCTGGCGCTGGTCATCATGACAATCGCCGCGCTTTTCGTGGGCTACCATTTGATCATGGGCATCGGCGGCGCGGACATGCCCGTCGTCGTCTCGATGCTCAACAGCTATTCCGGCTGGGCGGCGGCGGCGATCGGCTTCAGCCTCGGCAACGACCTGCTGATCGTGGTTGGCGCGCTGGTGGGCTCCTCGGGCGCGATCCTGTCCTACATCATGTGCAAGGCGATGAACCGGTCCTTCATCAGCGTCATCCTCGGCGGCTTCGGTGGCCCGGCGGGCGCGCAGATGGAGGTCGAGGGCGAACAGGTCGCCATCGAGGCCGACGGCGTTGCCGCGGCCCTGGACGAGGCCGACAGCGTGATCATCGTGCCCGGCTACGGCATGGCCGTGGCGCAGGCGCAGAACGCCGTCAGCGAGCTGACGCGAAAACTGCGCGGCAAGGGCAAGGAGGTCCGTTTCGCCATCCACCCGGTCGCCGGGCGGCTGCCGGGGCACATGAACGTGCTGCTGGCCGAGGCCAAGGTGCCCTACGACATCGTGCTGGAGATGGACGAGATCAACGAGGACTTCCCGGAGACGGACGTTGTCATCGTGATCGGCTCGAACGACATCGTGAACCCGGCCGCGCAGGACGACCCCAACAGCCCCATCGCTGGCATGCCGGTGCTCGAGGTCTGGAAGGCGAAACAGGTTGTCGTCTCCAAGCGCGGCCAGGGCGCGGGGTATTCGGGCATCGAGAACCCGCTGTTCTTCAAGGATAACACGCGCATGTTCTACGGCGACGCCAAGGGCTCGGTCGACAAGCTGCTGGGCCTGATCGACTAGCGGCGTGTAACCCGCGAGTGGCTCGGGGCCGTCCTGCGGGGCGGCCCTTTTCGTTTGACAGGGCGCCGGGGGCCGGGGTCAGGTCTAAACGGTTGCCGCGCCGGAGGCCCGCGCCCAAGTTCCCGGCGCCAGCGCGTCCACCGCATGGGGGCCGATGCGCCAGCGCACCAGCCGCAGCGTGGGAAAGCCGATATGGGCGGTCATGCGCCGCACCTGCCGGTTACGCCCCTCGGTCAGGGTGATCTCGATCCAGCGGTCCGGCACCGATTTGCGAAAGCGCACCGGCGGATCGCGCGCCCAGATCGCGGGCGGGGCGATCAGCCGTGCCTGCGCCGGGCGCGTTGGCCCGTCCTTGAGCGTGACGCCGTCGCGCAGCGGCGCCAGATCGGCCTCGGTCGGGGCACCCTCGACCTGCACCAGGTAGGTCTTGGGCGTCTTTGACCGCGAGTCGGCGATGCGGGCCTGCTGGCGGCCGTCGTCGGTCAGCAGTAAAAGCCCCTCGCTGTCGCGATCCAGGCGCCCGGCAGGATAGACCCCGCCCGGCAAGGCGAAGCCCGACAGCGTCGGCCGCGTGGTGGGCGACCTGGTATCCGTGAACTGGCACAGCACGCCCATCGGCTTGTTGAACAGGATCAGCATGGGCCCGGTGATAGCGGCTTGACGCGGGGCTGTCTGCCCCCCCCTTGCGCCGGCCGCGCGGCGCGGTTGACACCGGGCAGGCCGCGCGCAACGTGAAAACCCCCGGCGATATCAAGACCTTCGGCCCCGGTCCGGCGGTATACGGTTGTATCCATATAACATATTGTTCTTGAAGGAATTTCGCCCTTTCCCGTGGGGCGGGGCTGGCCTATGGTGCAAAGACAACTGCGGCCACGGACAGGACGGACGATGACCGGCATCCAGGAACACCCCTTGCGCTTCGCGGTGGCCAACGAGCTGCACGCGCGGCCCTTTCCCCAGATCGAGGCGCCGTGCCGGGCGGCCTTCCTGGCGCTCAAGCCCGCGAAGAACGCGGCGCAGCGCGACCGGGCAGAGGATCTCGCGCACCTCAAGGCGCTGCTGGATCGGTATGCCGCGCCCCACCCCGAGGAGGGGGCGACGCATTACTTCGGCCAGATCGGCAAGTATCACCTCAAGTGGGAAAGCCACACCGAGTTTGTCACCTACACGATCTTCGGCGACGGGGTGTCGGATACGCCCTTTGATGCGCGCACCTTCGCCGTGTTCCCCGAAGACTGGCTGGCGGCTGCCCCGGGTATGCGCGTGACCTCGGCCCTGATCCGGGTCGAGGTGCAGGAGGGCGACGCGGGCATCCCCGAGAAACTGGCCGACTGGTTCGTCGCCGACAGCCTGGCGGTGAGCCGGGTTCTGGACGATGCCGCCGTCACGGCCGCGGATTTCCGGATCGATCCCGGCGGGCACATGCGCTTTGCCGTCTTCGCGCGGCCGGGCACGGGAGCGCGGCGCGTGGGCCGCGTGATCCAGCGGCTGTGCGAGATCGAGACCTACAAGGCCATGGCGATGCTGGGTTTTTTCAGCTCGAAGGAGCTGTCGGGCAAGCTGGTCGGGATGGACGAGCGGCTCAGCGCCCTGACAAGCGAGTTGAGCGGGGCGGGATCGAACGATACCGAAAGCACCCTGCGCCAGCTGCTGCAGGTCTCGGGCGAGTTGGAGGATCTGTCCACCGGCGTCGCCTTCCGCTTCGGGGCCACCGGTGCCTACGAGACAATCGTCAACCAGCGCCTGCAGGTCCTGCGCGAGGCGCGGTTCAACGGCCGCCAGACCTTCGCGGAATTCATGATGCGCCGGTTCGACCCGGCGATGCGCACCGTGGCCTCGACCAAGGACCGGCTGGAGGCGATGTCGGCCCGCGCGCTGCGCGCCTCGGACCTGCTGCGCACCCGCGTGGACGTGCAGCTGTCGCGCGAGAACAAGGTCTTGCTGGAAAGCATGGACCGGCGCGCCGACCTGCAACTGCGCCTGCAGCAGACGGTCGAGGGGCTGTCGGTCGTCGCGATCAGCTATTACGCCGTGAACCTGGTGTTGAACCTGACCGGCCCGGTGGGCCTGCAGCTGGGCCTCGACAAGCCGCTGCAGGCGGCGGCCGTCACGCCGCCGGTGCTGCTCGGGGTCTGGGCCCTCGTGCGGCGGATTCGCAAGACGGTGGAGTGAGCAGCCGCCGGCCGAGAAGCCCGCCCGCGCCGATGGCGGCCAGTGCCAGTATCGCCGCGAGGCCGAGGGTCGGCAGGCCCGACAGCCCCGCGCCGACGGTGCAGCCGCCCGCCAGCACGCCACCCAGCCCCATGAGCGCGCCGCCGGCGAGCGCGCGGCCCGTCTGCGCGGGCGTGGTGAAGCTCTCCCAGCGGAACTCGCGGAAGACCAGCGCGGCGGCCAGCGCGCCGCCGATGGTGCCGCCCACGAGGCCGACGCCGAAATTGGCCGGGATCGAGCTGGAGGCGATGGCAAAGAAGAGGCTGTCCGCCCAGGTCGCGGTGAAGGCGAGGCTTTCCATCGCGATCGGGTCGAAGTCATCCTGCAGCACCCACCCCGTGCCGACCCAGCCCAGGGGCACCAGCGCACCCAACAGCGCCGCCCCGGCAAGCGCCCGGCGCGTGGCGCCCGAGCGCAGGGCCGCGGCGAGGGCGGCAAGGGCGATGGCCCCGGCCCAGACCAGCCCGCCGCCGGGCAGGGCGGCCAGCGAGGTGACCTCGCCCAGCGGGGCGGTCACGCTGCCCAGCGCCGTGCGCAGCGGGGCCAGAACGCCCTTGAGCGTGGCATGCGCCACCACGGCAAAGAGCAGCAGGACCGTGAGCGCGCGCAGGTTGCCCTGGCCCGTCAGCACGGTAAGCCGCGAGGCGCAGCCGCGGGCCAGGACCATGCCGATGCCGAAGAGCAGCCCGCCGGCGAGGATCGCCAGCCAGGGCAGGTCGGCGGCAAGAAAGCGGTGGCCGGCGAAGCTTATCCAGCCCTGCGCAACGGCGGCCTGGGTACCTGCAAGGGCCACGGCGAGGGCTGTCAGCCAGACCCCGGCGGCGGGGCCGCGCTCGCCGGGCGCGCCGGCGATGGCGCGGCGCAGGCAGAACCGCGTGCGCTGGGCCAGGAGGCCGAAAACCAGGCCGAGGGCCGCGCCGAACCAGAGGGCGGCCTGCGGGGCGGTGAGGGTCGTGAACCCGAGGTCGGCGAACATGGGGCATCTCCGGTCTGTTGGGGCTGGGTCCGCAAATATGCGCCTCGGCGGTCTCGATCAAAGCAGAGGCCCGGAATGCGCGTTCGGGGCGTGGCGGGTGTTCGGCTGCGCTGTTCGCGTGGCACGGCGCGCGTGGACCGCCGGTTTCGCGCGCCGCGGTCGCGGCAAACGGGTTTCCTTATCTTGTCGTTTTCGGCACCGCGTGACCGGGCTGGTCACCGAACCGAGCACGGGGTGCGCGGCCGAGCCGTGGTCGCGGTGTGGCCGGGACATCGCTGGTCGGGCGCGCCCGGGCGTGACGATGCGGGGTGGCTGCGCCACGCAGGTGTGTCTCGGCGTCGCCTCTGGCGCCGCCTGCGGGTCAGGGGCGCTGCCCCTCTGCCTTGCGGCATTCACCCCGGGATATTTTCGGCCAGAAGAGGCCCCGGGCTTGTTTTCGGGCCGGGGTCGCATCAGGTTTCGGGTGAAAAAGGAGAGGCCCGATGCCCGTTAAAAACCGTTTTGCCGAGATGCTGCCCGAGATTACCGCCTGGCGGCGCGATTTGCACGCCAATCCCGAACTGATGTTCGACACCCATCGCACCGCCGGCATCGTGGCCGACAAGCTGCGCGCCTTCGGCTGTGACGAGGTAGCCGAAGGGGTGGGCCGGACCGGGGTCGTCGGCGTGATCCGGGGCCGCGAGACAGGGTCGGGACGCGTTGTGGGGCTGCGGGCCGACATGGACGCCCTGCCCATCGACGAGGCGACGGCGGCGGCGCATGCCTCCACGGTGGCCGGCACGATGCATGCCTGCGGCCATGACGGGCACACCGCGATGCTGCTGGGCGCGGCGCGTTACCTGGCCGAGACGCGCAATTTCGACGGCACGGTGGTGGTGATTTTCCAGCCCGCCGAGGAGGGCGGCGGTGGCGGCAAGGTGATGTGCGACGACGGGCTGATGGAGCGCTGGGGCATTCAGGAGGTCTACGGCATGCACAACTGGCCGGGCCTGCCCGTGGGCCGCTTCGCGATCCGGGCGGGGGGCTTTTTCGCCGCGACCGACGAGTTCGACATCACCATTACCGGCAAGGGCGGACACGCGGCCAAGCCGCATGACACGGTCGATCCGTCGGTGGTGGCCGCGCAGACGGTCCTGGCGCTGCAGAGCATCGTGGCGCGCAGCGTCGATCCGGTGGACCAGGCGGTGGTCTCGGTCACCGCGATGGAAACCTCGAGCACGGCCTACAACGTGATCCCCCAGTCGGTGCGCCTGCGCGGGACTGTCCGCACGCTCGACAGCGATGTGCGCGCCCTGGTCGAGCCGCGGCTGATCGAGCTCGCCGAGGGAACCGCGCAGGCCTTCGGGGCCGTGGCCGAGGTGGACTATCGCAAGGGCTATCCGGTGATGGTCAATGCCGAGGACCAGACGGAGTTTGCCGCGGATGTGGCGCGCGGGGTGTCCGGGCAGTGTGACCGGGCGCCGCTGGTCATGGGGGGCGAGGATTTCGCCTACATGTTGCAGGAACGCCCCGGCGCTTATATCCTTGTCGGCAACGGTGACACGGCTATGGTGCATCACCCCGAATACGACTTCAACGACGAGACGATCCCGGCGGGGTGTTCCTGGTGGGCCGGGATCGCCGAAAAGCGGATGCCGGTGGCCTGATGTGGGAGGAGCGGTACAGCGCCGAGGGCGATTACCTGTTCGGCCGCGCGCCGGCGGCGGTTCTGGCCGAGAACCCGTGGCTCTGGCAGGGGATGGGCAGCGCGCTCTGTGTCGCCGACGGCGAGGGGCGCAACGCGGTCTTCCTGGCCGGGCAAGGGCTGGAGGTCGCGGCCTTCGACCTTTCGCCCACGGCGGTGGCCCGGGCCGAGGCGCTGGCGGCGCAGGCCGGCGTGCCGGTGGACACGCGGGTCAGCGACTGGGCCGGGTATGACTGGGACCGGCAGGTGGACATGGTGGTCGCCATCTTCGTGCAGTTCGTGGGCCCCGACGACCGACCCGGTCAGTTCGCCGACATGGCCCGAGCGGTCCGGCCCGGCGGGCGGTTGGTGCTGCATGGCTACCGGCCCGAGCAGGTGGACTACGGCACCGGCGGGCCGCCCAGCCGCGCGAACATGTATACCGAAGGCCTGCTGCGCGACGCCTTTCCGGGCTGGCAGGTGGAGCGGCTCGCCGGTTATGACCGGGACGTCGACGAGGGGCGCGGGCATTCGGGGCGGTCGGCCCTGATCGACTTCGTGGCACGCAAGCCGGGGTAGCCGGTGTTGCGCCTTTCGGGCCGGGCGATACGCTTGGCGGGCTGGTCTCGGAGGGACGCATGATTCGTCTGGTTCTGATCGTTACGCTGGCCTGGGCGGGCCTCATGTGCGGCACTGTCGCGGCACAGGACAGCGGCCGTTTGACGGGCCATGTGACCTATGCGGCCCGCATGGCCCTGCCCGAGGGGGCAGAGCTTCTGGTGCGTCTGCGCGCCCCGGATCGCGCGGTTCTGGCCGAGACCCGGATCGCCACGGCGGGGCGTCAGGTGCCGATCCCGTTCGCCATCGCCCGGCCCGATGCAGACCGGGCGACGTTGCGGGCAGGGATCGCGGTGCAAGGCCGCATCCTCTGGCTGAGCAAGGCGATCACGATCACGCCCGCGACCCCGGCCGACCTGGGCGAGGTGGTTCTCTCGCGCCATCAGCCTCTTGGCTACGCCTCGGCCTTTCGGTGCGGGCCGCGCCAGCTTCGCCTGGGGGTCGTGGATGACGGGGCCGTGCTGGACGCCGATGGGCGCCGGTGGACCCTGCGCCCCGTATTAGGCGGGACCGGTCAGCGCTATGTTGCCGCGGCCGATCCGGCAACCCGCGTCGACATCACGGGGTCATCGGCGCGGGTGACCCTCGCGGGCGAGGTGCTGCCCGACTGCCGCATGGTGTTTCCCGTCGGCGATGCGGCTTATGCGGCGCGCGGGAATGAACCGTTCTGGTCCGTCACCCTGACCGGCGGCGATATGATCCTCTCGCGCCCGGGGGCCGCGGAGGTGACCCTGCGGGTGCGCGACACCGCGCTGACCGACACCGGCGATATCGTCCTGCGGGCCGGCGGGGCCGCAGGCGACGACAGGGTGACAGTGATCCGGCGGGCCGAGCTGTGTCGCGACAGCATGACCGGGATGCCCCACCCCGAGACCGTGACGCTGACCGTAGACAACGACACCCACACCGGATGCGGCGGCGATCCGCGCCACCTTCTGATCGGCGGGCCCTGGCAGGTGCAGCGGATCGACGGCCGTGCGGTGATCGACAGCGCAGACGCGACGCTGACCTTCGGCCGCGAGGGGTCCTATCACGGCAGCGGGTCCTGCAACCGCTTTCGCGGGCAGTATGACCTGACGGGCGAGGGTCTGTCCTTCGGGGCCGCGGCCGGCACCATGATGGCCTGCGCAGAGCCCGTCTTGGCCCAGGAACGCCAATTCCTTGACGCCCTGCCGGCGGTGACCCGGTTCGACCTGACCGACCAGGGTGCGCTGGTGCTGCTGGCTGGGGACACCGCGCGCATTATCGCGACGCCGGGGCAGTGAGGCCGCCTCAGCCGCCGGTGTGGCTCATGTGGCGGCTGACCTGGCCGTCGACGCCCTGGCGCGAGTAATCGAAATCGTGGCCGCGGGGTTTGAGCGCGATGGCCTTGCGGATCGCGTCTTCTAGCACCGCGTCGTCGGGGCTGGCCCGCAGGGGCGCGCGCAGGTCCGAATGCCCCTCTTGCCCGAGGCAGGTGTAGATCTCGCCGGTGCAGGTGATGCGCACGCGATTGCAGCTTTCGCAGAAATTGTGCGACAGTGGCGTGATGAAGCCGATCTTCTGGCCGGTTTCCTCCAACCGGACGTAGCGCGCCGGCCCGCCCGAGCGTTCGGCAAGGTCAGTGACGGTGAAGCGCTCTTCCAGACGCGCGCGCAGGTCCTTGAGCGACCAGTACTGCCCCAGCCTGTCCTCGTTGCCGATGTCGCCCATGGGCATGACCTCGATGAAGGTCAGATCCATGTCGCGGGCGGCGCAGAAGGCCTGCAGGTCGAAAAGCTCATCCTCGTTGAAACCCTTGAGGGCGACGGCGTTGAGCTTGACGCGCAGGCCGGCCTCTTGCGCCGCGTCCAGTCCCTTGAGGACCTGCGGCAGGCGGCCCCAGCGCGTCACCTCGGCGAATTTCGCCTCGTCCAGCGTGTCGAGCGAGACGTTCACCCGGCGCACCCCGGAGGAATACAGATCGCGCGCGAAGCGGCCCAGCTGGCTGCCGTTGGTCGTCAGCGTCAACTCCTTGAGCGCGCCGGTTTCCAGGTGCCGGCCCATGGCGTTGAAGAACGTCATGATATCACGCCGCACCAGCGGTTCGCCCCCGGTGATGCGCAGCTTTTCCACCCCCAGCCCGACGAAGGTGGAACACAGCCGGTCGAGCTCCTCGAGCGTGAGAAGCTCTTTCTTGGGCAGGAAGGTCATATTTTCCGACATGCAGTAGACGCAGCGGAAATCGCAGCGGTCGGTCACCGAGACCCGCAGGTATCGGATGGCACGGTCGAAGGGGTCGATCAGCGGCGCGGTCATTCCACGAAACTTAGGGTTCGGCGGGGGGGCGCGCAAGGGCGATTCCCGCTGGACGCGGCGTGGCCGCAGGCCGTAGCGTTCGGGCATGAGACGGATCGTCCTTTTGATGGGCGCGGCCCTGCTTTCGGGCTGCGCGGTGGTCGAGCAGCTGACCGGCGCTGGCGCCGAGGCCGACGGGCAGGTGGCCCTTTCCCCCGCCCCCCAGGGGATGCCCCGACCGCCTGCGCGGCCCCCGGGGCTGACCCCCGGCGCCGCGGCGGCCCCGCCCGCTGGTGCCCGCACCGTCGAGGACTTCGACACCACGGATGACGCCGCGCGCAGCGCCGCCGTGGCCGATGCGGCCGAGGCCGGGGCGCGGCGGCTGGGCCGGACGGTCGCCTCTCTCGGGGCGGCCTCCGAGCCGGGCATCTGGATCAAGACCCCGCTGGTGGACAGCCTGACACAGGGCCGTGCCGACTATCCGGCGGCGGGCACCAGCATCGCGGTGGAACTGCGCCCGGCCGGTGGCGCCCCCGGCGCGGGCAGCCAGGTCAGCCTGGCGGCCATGCGCCTGCTCGAGGCGCCGCTGACCGGCCTGCCCGAGCTGATCCTGTTTGCCGACTGATGGTGCGGCCGGGCCTCTCGGAGCTGCGGCAGGGGCTGGCCTATGCCGACGAGAAGAACGCCAGCCTGATCTCGGCCGGGGTGGCGTTTTACGCGCTCTTCGCGATCTTTCCCGGCATCGCCGCGACGATCTCTCTCTTCGGTCTGCTGGCCGATCCGGAGGTTGTCGAGGGCCAGCTGGAGCTGATGCGCGATTTCATCCCGCCGGGGGCCTTTGCCCTCTTCGAGGCGCAGATCGACCGGCTGCTGGCGGCGGGCGGCCAGACCCTGGGCTGGACCACCGGCCTGTCCATCGGCGTGGCGCTGTGGTCGGCCCGCGCCGGGGTGGCGGCCCTGATGCGCGGGCTCAATGCCATTTTCGGGCGCCCCAACCGGGGCGGGCTGGCCCATGTCGCCGTGGCGCTGATGCTGACCGCCGCGCTGGTGGGGATCGCCATCCTTGCGCTTCTGCTGGTGGTGGTCACGCCGATCGTGCTGCAATTGCTGCCCTTCATAGGGGCCTGGGCCTGGGTCCTCGGCACCCTGCGCTGGGCGGTGGCCGTTGCGGTGCTGGTCCTCGGGCTGGGGCTGCTCTATCGCTACGGGCCAAACATGCGCGGCGACCGTCTGGCTTGGTTCACGCCGGGGGCAGGGGTCGTGGTCACCTGCTGGTTCGCCATGTCGGCACTGTTTTCGACCTATGTGGCCAATTTCTCGAATTACAACGAGGTCTACGGCTCGATCGGGGCGGTGATCGCGCTGTTGATGTGGTTCTACCTGTCGTCCTACCTGGTGTTGCTGGGCGCGGCGCTGAACATGGCGCTGCGGCGGTTCCGCGGCGCCGATGGCGCGGCAGGCTGACGCCGGCGCCGGCGGGCGTTATGCCGTTTGCGGGCCGAACAGGTCGGTTTGGCTGTCATGCGCCTTCAGAAGCTCCGGTATCTTCGGCTTGAACTTGAAGAATCCGGCGGTCGCATGCGGCCACGCGCGGCGGTCATGCGGGCGCAGCAGTTTGTGCGTGCGACCCTCCGGCAAGACGGGGGCCAGAGCCTCGGCGGCCGGCCCCACGGGCGGGTGAGGCAGGGCGACGGCCTCAAACCCCGCGGCCCAGTCGGCCACGTCCTCGGCGGTGGCCAGGCGCGTGACGGGGCCGAGGCGCGCCTCCAGGTCCTGCACCGCGCCGGCGGCGAACCCCAGCACCCGCGGGCTAATGTGCAGCGGGCTGCGCAGCGCGGTGGCGTCGAAGACGGCGACCTCGGCCGGGTCGACCCGGTCGAGCAGCCACTCGGGCGTCAGGTCGTCCTCGGTCAAAAGCAGGCCCACGCGCCCGACCGGCGGGGTGTCGCCCACGGGGGCCGCCATGGGTGGTGGTGGGGGCGGCCCGTCGATTGGCGGGGCCGTGGTTGCCAGGCCATCGGGGCGGAAGCGCCCGCGCGTGTACCGCGCGATATTGTCGGGCCGCGCCAGGTAGGTCTTGCCCGGCGTCTGCAGCCCGGCCACCCAGCGCCAGCCCAGCGTGTTCGAGGCCGGGTCGCCGTCCAGCAGGTGCCGCAGGAAGAAATCCGCCCCCAGTTCCCAGGGCAGGCGCAGGGTGAAGACCCAGATCGAGGCGACCCACATCCGCGCGTGGTTGTGCAGATAGCCGGTTTCGCCAAGCTGGCGCGCCCAGTGGTCGAAGGCGTCGATCCCGGTCTCGCCGGCGCAGGCGGCCTCCCAATCTCGGCGCAGTCCGGCCTCGGTCTGCACGCGGTTCAGCGCGGCTTGCACCCTGGCGCGATACTGCATCCAGACCGAGGGGCGCATTTCCAGCCAGCCCTTCCAGTAGGTGCGCCAGTAAACCTCTTGAATGAACTTCTCGGCCGCGCTGGGCGAATGCCGGGCCAGCACGGCCTCCAGCACCTCTGGCTCGCTCACCAGCCGGTGGCGCAGGTAGGGCGACAGGCCCGACACGGCGTCGGGCTTATCAAAATTGCGTCCTGCGGCATAAGCGCGCCCGGCGCGGGGCACGAAGGCGCGGAGCCGATCAAGCCCGGCCTGTCGTGTCGGTGCAAAGTCCATGGGAGGTAGGGTAGCGGGCGCGCCTGCGCCTTCAAGCGCGCGGCGGTCCGGCGCCCTCTGGCCGGGATGCGCGGCCGCTTGCCCTTGAAGCCCCCCTGCCGCGCTACTAAGACTCCGGCAAGGAAATCAGTTTAAACGACCCCCGCGTCCAGAGCCCCGAGGCAGACACCCATGCAAGACCCCGTCGAGACCTACATGAACCTCGTTCCCATGGTGGTGGAACAGACCAGCCGTGGCGAACGGGCCTACGACATTTTCTCGCGCCTGCTGAAAGAGCGGATCATCTTCGTCAACGGCCCCGTCCACGACGGCATGAGCCAGCTTGTCGTCGCCCAGTTGCTCCACCTGGAGGCCGAGAACCCGAAAAAAGAGATCAGCATGTACATCAACAGCCCCGGCGGCGTTGTGACATCCGGCCTGTCGATCTACGACACGATGCAGTACATCCGGCCGGCCGTCTCGACGCTGGTGGTCGGGCAGGCCGCCTCGATGGGGTCGCTGCTGCTGACGGCGGGCGAGGCGGGCATGCGGTTTTCGCTTCCCAACAGCCGCATCATGGTACACCAGCCCTCGGGCGGCTACCAGGGCCAGGCGTCGGACATCATGATCCACGCCGAAGAGACGATGAAGCTCAAGAAGCGCCTCAACGAAATCTACGTCAAGCACACCGGCCAGACCCTCAAGAAGGTCGAGGCGGCGCTGGACCGCGACAACTTCATGGACCCGCAGGAAAGTAAGGACTGGGGCCTGGTCGACGACATCGTCGAAAGCCGCATCAAGCCCGGTGAGGGCGATGGCGAGGGGTGACGCCGCCGCGGTGACCGAGCCGCGAGCGGCCCGGGATTCGGCATTGTGAACACCTCTGGGCTGCCCTAGTGTTGGTAGAACGGGTCAGCCCGGAACCACTCAAAACGGCCTTGGGCCAGGGAAAGACGACATGGCGGACACGTCCGGCGGAGACAGCAAGAACACCCTCTACTGCAGCTTCTGCGGCAAGAGCCAGCACGAAGTGCGCAAACTGATCGCGGGGCCCACCGTGTTCATCTGCGACGAGTGTGTCGAGCTGTGCATGGACATCATCCGCGAAGAGACGAAATCCTCGGCGCTGAAATCTTCCGAAGGGGTGCCCACCCCGCAGGAGATCAGCACGGTTCTGGACGATTACGTCATCGGGCAGGCCATGGCCAAGCGCGTGCTCTCGGTCGCGGTGCACAATCACTACAAGCGTCTCAACCATGCCGACAAGACGGACATCGAGCTCAACAAGTCCAACATCCTGCTGATCGGCCCCACGGGCTGCGGTAAGACGCTGCTGGCGCAGACGCTGGCGCGGATCCTCGATGTGCCCTTTACCATGGCCGACGCCACAACCCTGACCGAGGCCGGGTACGTCGGCGAGGATGTCGAAAACATCATCCTGAAGCTGTTGCAGGCCAGCGAATACAACGTCGAGCGGGCGCAGCGCGGCATCGTCTACATCGACGAGGTCGACAAGATCACCCGCAAGTCCGACAACCCCAGCATCACCCGCGACGTTTCGGGCGAGGGGGTGCAGCAGGCCTTGCTCAAGCTGATGGAAGGCACAGTGGCTTCTGTGCCGCCGCAGGGCGGGCGCAAGCATCCCCAGCAGGAATTCCTGCAGGTGGACACCACGAACATCCTGTTCATCTGCGGCGGGGCCTTCGCGGGGCTCGACAAGATCATCAGCCAGCGCGGCAAGGGCAGTGCCATGGGCTTTGGCGCGGACGTGCGCGACGAGGCCGACAAGGGCATCGGCGAGGTGCTGCACGATCTCGAACCCGAGGACCTGCTGAAATTTGGCCTGATCCCGGAATTCGTCGGTCGCCTGCCAGTTGTCGCGACGCTGGAAGACCTGGACGAGGACGCGCTCATCACCATCCTGACCGAGCCCAAGAACGCCCTGGTCAAGCAGTATCAGCGCCTGTTCGAACTGGAAGAGGCGCAGCTGACCTTCACCGACGACGCCCTGCGCGCCATTGCCCAGCGGGCCATCGCCCGCAAGACCGGCGCCCGCGGTCTGCGATCGATCATGGAGGATATCCTGCTGGACACCATGTTCGACCTGCCCGGCATGGAGACCGTGACCGAGGTGGTGGTCAACGAGGAGTCGGTCGGCCCCGATGCGGCGCCGCTGATGATCCATGACGACGCGCGCAAGGAAAACGTCAGCGCCGGGTGATCCGTGCCAGTGCGCGATTTGCGTTACAGGACGCGCGACATCGCCGTGCCGGTCGCGCAACGGCTCGCAACACATTGGCAGTTGCTTGCGATGGCAATCATTCGGGCCCGGAACAAGGCGGCCTGACCTCCGGCCGCCTGTGCGATTCGGGAATTGAATTTGCCGAGCGGAAGCGTGTCTCGCCCGCCCGGGTGAAATCCTGCCGGCCAGGCACGCGGACACTGGACTGTCGCGCGCCATTTCGGCATACCCGGCGCAACAGTCAGGAGAGCACCATGGGCGTCCTCAACATCATCAAGCGCATCTTCGTCTGGTGGGACGGCCAGACGCTGGGCACGCAGCTGTTCACCTGGCGCCGCGGCGAGCGGGTCGGCGAGGATGAACAGGGCAACGTCTATTACCGCAATGCCGACGATACCCGGCGCTGGGTCATCTACAACGGTGAGGTCGAGGGCAGCCGTGTCGCCCCCGACTGGCACGGCTGGCTGCATCGCACCTGGGACGAGACGCCCGCCGACCGCCCGCTGGCCCACAAGGACTGGGAAAAGCCGCACATGCCCAACCTGACGGGCACGCCGCAGGCCTATGCGCCCAAGGGCTCGATCCGCCGGGCCGAGCCGATGCCGCGGGCGGATTACGAGGCCTGGACGCCGGAGTAAACGACATGCGCGAATCCGTCACCGAGGTGATTGTCGGCGCCCTCGTGCTGGCCGTGGCCGGGGGCTTTCTGTGGTATGCCACGCAGGCCACGGGCAGCGGCGGACGCCCGGCCAGCTATGACCTGGCGGCGAATTTCCGCTCGGCCGAGGGCGTTTCGGTGGGCACGGACATCCGCTTGGCCGGGGTGTCGGTCGGGGCGGTCACGGCGCTGTCGCTCAACCCCGAGACCTACCGCGCCGAGGCGGAGTTGAGCATCGAGAGGGGCATCAGGGTTCCCGACGACAGCTCGGCGGTCGTCGCCTCGGAAGGGCTGCTGGGCGGTACCTTCGTCGAGATCGTGCCCGGCGGGTCGTTCACTTATCTCGAAGAGGGCCAGCTGTTCCAGAGCACCCAGGGCGCGGTGAGCGTGATCCAGCTTCTGACCAAGTTCGTCTCGGGCGGGGAGTCGGAATGATCCGCGCCCTCGCCCTCGCCGCCGTGCTGGCGGCCGGGGCCGCCGCCGCACAGGACGCGGGCGAGCTGCCCGGCCTGGACCTCGGCGATCCCGATTTCCTGGGACCCGACCAGATGCTGCCGGTTCCCGACGATCTTGGCCCCGGGCCCGATGGCACGGCCCGGGGGACGACCACCGAGTCCGACCTTGCGCCCGCGGCCACGACCGCGCCCGGCGGCACCTTGCGCGTGCTCGACAAGATTACCGGCGAGGTCCGCGACCTGACGCTGGACAACGGGGCCAAGGCGCAGATCGGCAACCTGTCGGTGCGGCTGGGCGAGTGCCGCTTTCCCAGCGGCAACCCCGCGGGGGATGCCTATGCCCTGCTCACGATCCATTACAACAACGCGCCCGAGCCGATCTTTCGCGGCTGGATGATTGCCAGCGCGCCGGCGTTGAACGCGCTTGATCACCAGCGCTACGACGTCTGGGCGTTGCGCTGCACCACCTCCTGACCCGGGGGGGCCGGGGTGTCGCTGTCAAAGCGGGCCCGCGTCTCCAGGGCCGCGGCCAGCCTTTGGCGATAGACCGCGCGCGGGATTTCGCGACCGCCGAGGCGGCGCAGGTGCGGCGTGATGAACTGCGTGTCGAAGAGGATGAAGCCCCCCGCGCGCAGCCGATCGACGAGGTAGGCCAGCGCGACCTTGGAGGCATCGGTGCGGTGCGAGAACATGCTCTCGCCGAAGAAGGCCCCGCCGATGGCCACCCCGAAGACGCCGCCGACCAGCGCGCCGGTCTCGTCGCGGACCTCGCAGGAATGGGCGTGCCCGCGCGCGGCCAACTCGGCATAGAGCGCGCGGAGGGTCGCGTTGATCCAGGTTTCCGCGCGATCGGCGCAGCCCGCCACGACGCCCGGGAAGTCCGCGTCGAATGTCACCGCGAAGGTGTTCCGCCGCAGCCTGCGCGCCAGCGAGCGCGAGATGTGGAACCCGCCCAGGGGCAGCACTCCGCGCTGGCGCGGGTCGACCCAGAACAGCTCGGGGTCGTCCTCGTGTTCGGCCATGGGAAAGACACCGCTGGCATAGGCGGCCAGGAGGGTATCCGCAGAGAGTCCTTGCCGCATCACTCAGGCAACTGTCTTGTCACGCTGTCTTGTTCCGCCGGACCATATCGGCAAACCTGACCCCACCACAAGGAGACCGCCCGGATGGCATTCTTCGACTTCGTTTCCGACCTCGATGCCTATGTGGACACACCCAAGGCGGCGCTGCGGCTCAACAAGCGGCATGCGGTTCTGGTCGCGCCCCACGCACGGGAAATCGCGGGCGCCCGGGTGCTGGATCTCGGCGCGCATGACGGGCGCTGGGCCTATGCCTTTGCCGGGGCGGGGGCGGCGCATGTGGTCGGCATCGAGGGCCGGGCCGAGTCCGCGGCCGGGCTGGCCGCCTATCCCGACCCGGACTTGCGCGGCCGGATCGAGATGCGCATCGGCGACATCCACGCCGAGGTCGACAGGGCCGTCGGCGCGGGCGAGTGTTACGACGTCGTGGCGGTTTTCGGCGTGCTCTATCATATCATGGACCACATGCGCCTGTTCACCCAGCTGCGCCGGCTGCAACCGAAGCTGATCATCGTTGACGGCGACTTCCTGCAGCGCCCCGGGGCCGTCATCCAGTTGTCGCGGGAACGCACGGACAAGCCCATGAACGCCCTGCCGCAGGTCGCGGGGCAGGAGGAGGCGGTCAAGGGTATCCTTAGTTTCCGCGCCATGGACGTTATTGCCGACTGTCTGGCCTTCGACCTGGCCTGGTCGGACTGGGAGGCGCTGGAAGACCGCAGCGGGGTGGTGGACTACTTTCGCCAGAAGGGCGCGCGTCGCGGCAGCTGCGTGCTGCGCCCGCGCGGCGTTCAGCCCGACAGGTTCGTCTCCAGCCAGTGCTCCAGCCAGTGAATGTTGTAGGCGCCGGTCTGCACGGCCTCCTCCTCCAGAAGGGCATGGAACAGCGGCACCGTGGTATCGACGCCATCCACGATCAGCTCGCCAAGGGCACGGGCCAGACGCGCCAGCGCCTCGGGACGGTCGCGGCCGTGCACGATCAGCTTGCCGATCAGGCTGTCGTAATAGGGCGGGATCGCATAGCCGTCGTAGAGCGCGCTGTCCATGCGCACGCCCAGCCCACCGGGCTGATGGAACTGGGTGATCCGGCCCGGGCAGGGCGCGAAATTCGGCAGTTTCTCGGCGTTGATGCGCACCTCGATGGCATGGCCGTCGATGCGTAAGTCATCCTGGGCAAAGGACAGCGGCAAGCCCGCGGCCACGCGGATCTGTTCGCGCACCAGGTCCTGGCGGAAGATCGCCTCGGTCACCGGGTGTTCGACCTGCAGGCGGGTGTTCATCTCGATGAAGAAAAACTCGCCGTTCTCGTAGAGAAACTCGATCGTGCCGGCGCCAATGTAGTTGATGCGCGCCACGGCATCGGCGCAAATCTTGCCGATGCGGGCGCGTTCCTTGGCGCTGATCGCGGGGCCGGGTGCTTCCTCGAAGACCTTCTGGTGGCGGCGCTGCAACGAACAGTCGCGCTCGCCAAGGTGCACCGCGTTGCCCTTGCCGTCGCCGAAGACCTGGACCTCGATGTGCCGCGGGGTGGTCAGGTACTTCTCGATGTAGACATCGGCGTTGCCGAAGTTCGACTTGCCCTCGGCACGTGCGGTCTGAAAGGCGCTCTTCATCTCCTCGGCATTCTGCGCGACCTTCATGCCGCGCCCGCCGCCGCCCGCGGTGGCCTTGACGATCACCGGATAGCCGATCTCCTCGCCAAGGCGCAGCGCGTCCTCGAGGCTGTCGACACCCCCCTCGGAGCCGGGCACGCAGGGCACGCCCAGCGCCTTCATCGTGTCCTTGGCGGTGATCTTGTCGCCCATCACGCGGATGTGCTCGGCCGTGGGGCCGATGAAGGTGAGGTCGTGGTCCTCGACGATCTGCACGAATTGCGCGTTTTCCGACAGAAAGCCGTAGCCCGGGTGGATCGCCTGCGCGCCCGTCACCTCGGCGGCCGAGATCACCGCGGGGTAGTTCAGATAGCTTTGCGGGCTGGGCGCGGGGCCGATGCAGACGCTTTCGTCGGCCATGCGCACGTGCATGGCATTGGCGTCGGCGGTGGAATGCACGGCGACGCTGGATATGCCCATCTCGCGGCAGGCGCGGATGACCCGCAACGCGATCTCGCCCCGGTTGGCGATCAGGATCTTGTCGAACATGCGCTACCCCTCACTCGACCACGACGAGGGGGGTGCCGAATTCGACCGGGTCGCCATCAGTGACGAGGATGCGGGTGACCGTGCCCGAGGCCGGGGCCGGGATGTGGTTCATGGTCTTCATGGCCTCGACGATCAGAAGCGTGTCGCCCTCGGACACGGTGCTGCCGATGGCGATGAAGGCGGGCGCCCCCGGTTCGGGCTGCAGATAGGCGGTGCCCACCATGGGCGAGGTGACGGCGCCCGGGTGGTTGGCCGGGTCCGGATCGGCTGCCGGTTCGGTCGCCGGGACCGGGTCCGGGGCCGGGGCGGCGGCAGGGGCCGGAGCGGCCGGGGCCGTAGGGTTGACCGCGACCTGCTGGGCGGGCGCGGTCATGTCGGGGGGCTGGCGGCTGACCCGCACGTTCAGGCTGTCGTTCTCGCCGTAGTCGCGCTTGACCTGAAGTTCGGTCAGGTCGTTCTCGCGCAGGAGTTCCGCCAGCGCCTGGATGAAGCTCACGTCGGACTCGTGCTGCGTGGTCTTGGTCATCATGTCCTCAGCCGGTTGCCTGTCGCCGCGTGCCGGGGGACACCCCCACGCACCCGAGTGCATAGCCCATACACCATGGCACGGGCGGTGGAAAGCGGGGCCGCGGAATTTGGCGCAGGCGCCGATGTCAGGGGGCCGGGTCCTCGCCGCGCACGGGCAGCATGGCGATCCCGTAGGGCTTGAGCCGGCGCTCGACCGCTGCGCCGGCCGCATCGCTGTTGCCGGCCGGGGCGGGGCCGGCGGCGCCAAGGGCGGCCTGGCCGACCAGGGCCTGCTGGGTCGGCGTCGGCGGGACAGGCAGCGGGGTGTCGGGCGTGGCGTCGCGGGCCAGGGCGGCGGCATCGGCGCTCGGGCGGGTATCGGGCACAAGTTGCGGTGCCGGCGCAAAACCGGGAGGTGCGATGATTTCCATCTCGGGCTCTAGTCACGAAGCCCCCACGACAGGTATTGCGCCAGAGTCGCGTGCCGAAATCCGCAACATGATGCACCCGGCCCGGTGTAAACTGCATGGCATTTTAGGCAAATAAAAGGGGCCGCCCGCCGGCCGGGGCGGCCCCTCTTGTGCCGATCGGTTTGTCGCGATCAGC
>NZ_MSIT01000011.1 GCF_002094885.1 Salibaculum halophilum | reverse complement strand
GGGGAGAGGGCTGATGGACGGAACGGACACCAAAGGTGCCCCGCCCGTGCTGATCCTGCTGGGTCCGCCGGGCGCGGGCAAGGGCACGCAGGCGCGGATGCTGCAGGAGCGCCACGGGCTGGTGCAACTGTCCACCGGCGACCTGCTGCGCGCCGCCGTCGCGGCCGGAACCGAGGCCGGCAACCGGGCGCGGGCGGTGATGGAGGCCGGCGAACTGGTGGGCGACGAGATCGTCCTCGCCATCCTGCGCGACCGGCTGGCCGAGCCCGACTGCGCGACCGGCGTGATCCTCGACGGGGTCCCGCGCACCACCGTGCAGGCCGAGGCGCTGGACGCGCTGCTTGCGGACAGCGGCCAGCGGGTCAACGCCGCCGTAAGCCTGGAGGTCGAGGACGCCGCGATGATCGAGCGGATCTCGGGGCGCGTCACCTGTGGCAGCTGCGGCGAGGGCTATCACGACAGCTTCAAGCCGCCAGCCGTGCCGGGGACCTGCGACAAATGCGGCGCAACGGATATGAGGCGGCGTGCCGACGACACCGCGGCCACGGTCGCGCAACGCCTGCAGGCCTATCACGCGCAGACCGCGCCGCTGATCGCCTATTACGACGCCGCCGGCGCGCTGGAACGCGTCGATGCGATGGGCGCGATCGAGGAGATCGCGACCGAACTGACCGCGGTCGTGACCCGGGCCACCGCCTGAGCCACGCCACAGGCCGGCCCGTCCGGGCCGGTGAACGGGAAAAGGAGGGGGAAAATTCCATGTCCCAAGACAACGACAACAACGCCTATTGGTCCGCCAATGTGCGTTTCATCCTGATCAGCCTCGCCATCTGGGCGCTGGTCTCTTTCGGCTTCGGGATCGTTCTGCGCCCGATGCTGGCAGGAATTTCCGTGGGCGGGGCCGACCTCGGCTTCTGGTTCGCCCAGCAGGGATCGATCCTCGTCTTTCTGGCGCTGATCTTTTTCTACGCCTGGCGCATGAACAAGCTCGACCGTGAACACGGCGTGGAAGAGGAATGAACCAATGGACCAATTCGTACTGAACCTGCTGTTCGTGGGCGCGAGTTTCACGCTCTACATCGGCATCGCCGTCTGGGCCCGGGCCGGGTCCACGTCGGAATTCTACGCCGCCGGGCGCGGCGTGCACCCGGTCACCAATGGGATGGCCACGGCGGCCGACTGGATGTCGGCGGCCAGCTTCATCTCGATGGCGGGCCTGATCGCCTTCACCGGCTATGACAACAGTTCCTTCCTGATGGGCTGGACGGGCGGCTACGTGCTCCTTGCGCTGCTGCTGGCGCCCTACCTGCGCAAGTTCGGCAAGTTCACGGTGTCCGAGTTCATCGGCGACCGGTTCTACTCGAAGACCGCGCGAATGGTGGCCGTCGTCTGCCTGCTGGTGGCCTCGATCACCTATGTGATCGGGCAGATGCAGGGGGTCGGCGTGGCCTTCGGCCGCTTCCTCGAGATCGACGCCTTCTGGGGCCTGATGATCGGGGCCTGCGTGGTCTTCGCCTATGCCGTCTTCGGCGGCATGAAGGGCGTGACCTACACGCAGGTGGCGCAGTACTGCGTGCTGATCATGGCCTACACGATCCCGGCGATCTTCATCTCGCTGCAGCTGACGGGCAACCCGATCCCGGCGCTGGGTCTGTTCGGCGAGCATACCGCCTCGGGCGAGCCGCTTCTGGCCAAGCTGGACCAGATCGTCACCGACCTCGGCTTTCGCGAATACACCGCCGCGCATGGCTCGACCATCAACATGGTGCTTTTCACCCTGTCGCTGATGATCGGCACCGCGGGACTGCCCCACGTTATCATGCGGTTCTTCACGGTGCCGCGGGTGTCCGACGCGCGCTGGTCGGCGGGCTGGACGCTGGTGTTCATAGCGCTGCTTTACCTGACGGCCCCGGCCGTGGGGGCGATGGCCCGGCTGAACATCTCCGAGTTGATGTGGCCCAATGGCACGGATGCGCAGGCGGTCAGCGTCGAGGCAATCGAGACCGATCCCGAGTATGCCTGGATGGCGACCTGGGAAAAGACCGGCCTGTTGGGCTGGGAAGACAAGAACGGCGACGGGCGCATCCAGTACTACAACGACGCCAACGACGATCTGCAGGAAAAGGCCGAGGCCAACGGTTGGCAGGGCAACGAGCTGACCAACTTCAACCGTGACATCCTGGTGCTGGCAAACCCCGAGATCGCCAACCTGCCCGGCTGGGTCATCGGCCTGGTCGCCGCGGGCGGTCTGGCGGCGGCGCTGTCCACCGCGGCGGGGCTGCTGCTGGCCATCTCCTCGGCCGTCAGCCACGACCTGCTCAAGGGGCAGCTGACGCCGAACATGTCGGAGAAGAACGAGCTTTTGGCGGCGCGCATCTCGATGGCGGCGGCGATCGTGGTGGCGGTCCTGCTGGGGCTCAATCCGCCGGGCTTCGCGGCACAGACGGTGGCGCTGGCCTTCGGACTTGCGGCGGCCTCGATCTTTCCGGCGCTGATGATGGGGATCTTTTTCGGCCGCATCAACAACACCGGGGCGGTCGCCGGGATGCTGTCGGGCCTCGTGGTGACGCTGGTCTACATCTTCCTGCACAAGGGCTGGTTCTTCATCCCCGACACCAACATGTTCACCGATGCGGACCCGCTGCTGGGGCCGGTCAAGTCCACCTCCTTCGGGGCGGTCGGGGCCATGGTCAACTTCGCGGTGGCCTATGTGGTCAGCAGCATGACCAAGGAACCCCCGCAGGAGATCAAGGACCTCGTCCAGAGCGTCCGCATCCCGCGCGGGGCCGGGACGGCCACCGACGGGCACTAGCCCGGCCGCCCTGCCGCAAAACCCGTCCTGCCCGCGCTGTTGCGGGCAGGACATCCTCTTGCAAGGCCCAGCCCCATGCCGCTGCCCCCCGACCTGACGCAGTTTCTCGCCTCGGTGCATCCCTATGACAGCCTGCCAGATGCGGCGCTGGCCGACCTGGCCGGGCAGGCCCGGACGCTGGATGTCGCCGTTGGCGACACGGTCTTCGAGGTCGGTGACACGGTGCGCCACCTCTACGTGGTCGCCGAGGGCGAGGTCGAGATCACCGACGGCACCGGCGTTCAGCTTTCCATTCTGGGCACCCGCAATTCCTTCGGCGAACGCGCCCTGCTGCGCGGCGATGCGGCCAGCCGCACCGCGACGGTCCAGGCCCCGGCGCGGCTGATCGCGATTGACGCCGACACCTTTTTCGAACTGATCGACACCCATGCCGCCGTCGCGCGCTTCTTCGACCGGCGCCGCCCGGAGCGGGGCCGCGACAAGGGCGTGGCGACCCTGCCGGTCGAACGGCTGATGACCCGCGACCCGGTGGCCTGCGCCCCGGATACGCCGATCCGCGATGCGGCCCGGCAGATGCATGACCGCCGGATTTCGTCGGTCTGCATCTGCGACGGCGATGCCTTTCGCGGCATCGTCACCCTGCGCGACATGACCGGCCGGGTCATCGTCGGCGGGCACGCCCCCGAGGCCCCGGTCGCAGGCATCATGACCGCGGCGCCGCTGACCCTCGCCCCCGATGCGCTGGTTTCGGACGTTCTGCACCTGATGGTCGAGCGCGGCATCGGCCATGTGCCCATCGTGGCGGGCGACAGGTTGCACGGCATCGTCACCCAGACCGACCTGACCCGCGCGCAGGCCATGTCCTCGGCCGATCTCGTGGGCAGCGTGGCCCGCGCCGCCAGTGCCGACGAGATGGCCCGCGCCACGGCACAGATCCCCGCGCTACTGCTGCAACTGGTCGAGACCGGTAACCGCCACGAGGTCGTCACCCGCCTGATCACCGACATCGCCGATACCGCCACGCGCCGCCTGCTGACACTGGCCGAGGCCCGGCTGGGTCCGGCTCCCGTGCCCTACCTCTGGCTGGCCTGCGGCAGCCAAGGCCGGCAGGAGCAGACAGGCGTCTCCGACCAGGACAACTGCCTGATCCTGTCCGACGACGTGACCGAGGCCGACATGCCCTATTTCGCCGCCCTCGCGCGGTTCGTCAGCGACGGGCTGGACCGGTGCGGATACTACCATTGCCCCGGCGACATGATGGCCACAAACCCGCGCTGGTGCCAGCCGCTGCGGGTCTGGCGCGACTACTTCGCCGGCTGGATCGCCAAGCCCGACCACGAGGCGCAGATGCTGGCCTCGGTCATGTTCGACCTGCGCCCCATCGGCGGTGATGCCAGCCTCTTTGCGGGCCTGCAGGCCGAGACGCTGGCGGCGGCGGCGAAAAACTCGATCTTCACCGCGCACATGATCGCGAACTCGCTCAAGCACCAGCCGCCGCTGGGCCTGCTGCGCGGGCTGGCGACAATCCGGTCAGGCGAGCACCGCAACCGGCTCGACCTCAAGATGAACGGCGTCGTCCCCGTGGTCGACCTCGGCCGGGTGCAGACCCTGCAGGGCCGGTTGCGCCCGGTGAACACCCGCGCCCGGCTCGAGGCCGCGATCGCGGCCGGCGTGCTGTCGAAATCAGGCGGCGCGGACCTGCTGGATGCCTACGACCTGATCGCCACGATGCGGCTGGACCACCAAGCCGCCCAGATCAAGGCGGGCAAGGCCCCGGACAACTTTCTCGACCCGTCCGACCTGTCGGATTTCGAGCGCAGCCACCTGCGCGACGCCTTCGTGGTGGTCAAGACGATGCAATCTGCGGCAGGGTCGGGCAAGGGCGCGATAGGATAAGCCATGTTTGTCGAACTGATCGCCACAGTCTTCGCCGGGATCGCCTGCGCCGGGATCGTCATGGTCGCGAACCGTCTGGCGGGGCGCCGGCTGCCGCGCTGGCTGATGCCCGTGGCCGCCGGGGCCGGGATGATCGCGATGACGATCTCGAACGAATACACCTGGTTCGACCGCACCGCGGATCGCCTGCCCGAGGGCGTGGAGATCGCGCGCACCGTGCAGGAACACGGCTGGCTGCGGCCCTGGACGCAGATCTGGCCCTATACCAAGCGGTTCGTCGCCGTCGACACCGGCACCCTGCGCCGCAACCCCGCCCTGCCCGGCCAGCGCATGGCCGATCTCTATTTCTTCGGGCGCTGGTCGCCGGTCAACCAGGCACCGATGCTGTTCGACTGCACCGAGGGGCGCGCGGCCCTGCTGATCGACGGGGCGGCCTTTGCTAAAGACGGCCGCGTGGCCGACGCCGACTGGGAAACCATGCCCGACGACGACCCGATCCTGAGACGCGTCTGCGAGGGCTGACATGCTGACACGCCTCGGCCTGCGCCTGCGGATCTTCCTGTTCTTCTGCCTTCTGGCGGCCGGCGGGGCGGCGCTGGCGGCCGGGGCGCTCTGGCTGGGCTGGTCGCGGGCCGAGGCGGCGCTGCCGACCGCGCCCTTCGTCACCGCCTTCGTCGTCTTCGCCTTCGTCAATACCGGGCTGGCCCTGGGCGTGTGGCTGTTGTTCGACGAATACGTCGCCAAGCCGATCAACACGCTGTCGGCCTCGCTGCGCCTGCGCGCCCATGCGGGCGTCGACAGCGCGGTCGACGCCGAGGCGGCGCGCTATCTCGGCGACCTCGCCCCGGCCGCGCAGGCCCTGACCGAGAGCGTGAGCAGCACGGTCATGGACTCGGCGGCGCATGTCGCACAGGAAACCCGGCGCCTGCGGTCGGAATCCGACCGCCTGACCGCCCTGCTGACGGAAATGCCGCTGGCCACGATCCTGCTGAACCCGTCGCTGGAAATCGTCCTCTACGATGCGCAGGCGGCCGATGTCCTCGCGCGGGTCGCGCCGCCGCGCCTGAAGGCACCGCTGGCGGATTACTACGACCTCGCCCCGTTGCGGGCCGCGATGGATAGGCTGTCGCCCGAGACGCCGGAAGCCGCGTTCGACCTGCCGGACCCCACCGGCGCAACGGCCCATGACGCGCGGGTCAAGGCGCTCGGCGACGACGGGTTCATCGTCTTCATCGAGGTGGCGGCGCGGGACCACCCGCAACCGGCCCCGCGTCCGCTGGTGTTCGATTTCGACCTGATGACAAGCCCCGGGACACAGGAAATTTCCGACACCCCGTTGCGCGACCTGAGCTTCGTGCCCTTCGACACGGAAACCACAGGGCTGTCGGTGGCGCAGGACGCCATCGTTCAGATCGGCGCCGTGCGGGTTCTGGGCGGCCGCATCATTGAGGGTGAGGAGATCGACACCTATGTCGATCCCGGCTGCCCGATCCCGCCCGCCGCGACCCGGATACACAAGGTCGGCGACCATCACGTCAGGGGCGCCCCGGACATCGGCGCGGCGGGCCGCGCCCTGCACCATTTCGCGCGCGACTCGGTTCTTGTCGCGCACAACGCGCCCTTCGACATCGGGCTGTTGCGCCGGTTCGCCCCTGAGATGGGTGTCGAATGGCCCCATCCGGTGGTGGACACGGTTCTGCTGTCGGCGGTGGTTTTCGGCACCAACGCCGAGCACTCGCTGGACGCGCTCTGTGCGCGGCTGGACGTGACCCTCCCGTCCGATCTGCGCCATACCGCGCTGGGCGATGCCCGCGCCACGGCCGAAGCGCTGGTCAAGCTGCTGCCGCTGCTGGAGGGCAAGGGGATCGGGACCTTCGGCCAGCTGGTGCAGGAAACCGGCCGTCACGGCCGGCTGCTGGAGGACCTGAACGCCTAGCCTATCACGGCGTCACGCGGTGCCCGCCGCTGGGGCTCCGGCCCTGCTGCAGGACCTGGCCGGTAACCTCGGGATCGGCGCTGACGATCGCGTTTCAGGTCACCCGTACCACGTTCTCGGCTCCCGGCAGCAGGACCATGCCTTTCCTCGGGGTCATGACGCGATCACCGTAACGCAGGCCTCGGCCATCAGGGCATCGGACCTGTCTTCAATCCGGCGTTCCAGCGTCTTCATGAAATCGGGGCCGGACAGGCCCGACGGGATCGGGTCGAGGAACTCCACCACCGCGATGCCAGGCCGGCGCATGATCCCCTTGCGCGGCCAGAACAGGCCCACGTTGCAGGCCACCGGCACGCAGGGCTGACCGGACTCGGTATAAAGCACCGAAGTGCCCACCTTGTAGGGCGCTTTCACCCCCGGTGTGATGCGCGTGCCCTGCGGGTAGATGATCAATTGCCCCGGGTCAGCCCGGCCCGCGGCCACGTCGGCCACCATGCGCTGCACCGCCTGCGCGCGCTTGCCCCGGTCAACCGGCACGCAGCCGATGCGCAGGGCATACCACCCCAGGATCGGTGCCTTCGTCAGCTCGGTCTTCATGATGAACTTGCCGCGCGGCACGCTGGAATAGATCAGGATGATGTCGAGGAAGCTCTGGTGCTTGGCGGCGATCAGGCATTCCCCGGCCGGCGGCGTCCCGCGCACCTCGGTGCGGATGCCGACCATCCAGGGCGCGGCCCGTTTCACGAAACGGCACCAGGCATGGCAGGCGGCGATGGCCCCGTCGCGGCCGCGCAGCGCCGCCGGAAGATAAATCAGGCCATAAGGTATCATCGCGGCGTAGATGACCACGACGAAGACGAGCGAGCGCAGCCATTGAACGAGCTGCATCAGGATTGCTCCTTCAGGCTGCGCAGGGCCGCCTGCCGGGTTGCGAAGAACGCGACCAGCGCCGCCAGGAGCGGGATCAGCAGCGGCTGCAGCCAGTGCCAGCCCTGGAACCCCAGCCCGGTCAGGAAACCGCCCGCGACGTCCGCTTCGGGCAAGGCCCAAACCGCCAGCGCCCCCAGCAGCGTGCCGGCGGCTGCCCCGCTCAGGGCGCGCAGGGTGAAGCGGCGCACGAAGGCCCGCGCGATGTAGGTATCCCGCGCACCCACCAGCCGCAGAACCCGGATCACCTGGGCATTGGCCGCCAGCGCCGCATTCGCCGCCAGGGTGATCATCGCCGCCATGGTCAGCGCGATCAGGCCCATGGAGACCCCGGCCAGAAGCCGCAGCCGCCCCGCCGCGCGCAACAGCGGGTCGCGCCAGCGTCCGTGATCGTCCAGCACGGCGCCCGGCACCTCGGCCTGGAGCCGCGCGCGCAATCCGGCCGGGTCATAGCCCGCGCCCTCTTCCACGATCTCGACCAGCTTGGGGATCGGCAGCGTCTCGACCGGCAGGTCGGGGCCGAACCACGGGTCCAGCAGGGCGCGCTGTTCGTCGGCTGTCAGGGGCCGCGCCTCGGCGACGCCGGGCGTCGTCTGCAACACCTCGACGGCGGCCCGGGTCTGTGCCTGCATCTGGTCCGCGGGCGCCGAGATGCGCAGGGTCGAGGTGCGCGCCAGCTCCTGTGACCAGCGATCGGCCAGCCGCCCCGTTGCCAGCGACATGGCCAGAGCGAAGACCGCCAGAAAGGCCATGGCCGCCGCCGACAGCACCGTCAGCCGCGCGGTGAACCCGGTGGGCGGCACCACCCGGTCGGCTTGCGGATCACCGGCCATCAGCCCGAGCATTCGGCGCAGCCGCTCCATCACAGGTGCGCCCCCGCGGCCTGGACGCGCCGGTCCTTGAGGCGCAGTACCCGCACCTCGACCTCGGACTTGGCGGCCCGGATCAGCGCCAGGTCATGGCTGGCGATCAGCACGGTCTTGCCAAGACGGTTCAATTCGATCAGCAGCGTCAAGAGCCGCTGGGACATATCCCAGTCGACGTTGCCGGTGGGTTCATCGGCCAGGATCACGTCCGGCGACATGATGACGGCCCGGGCCAGCGCGGCGCGCTGGCGTTCCCCGCCAGAGAGTTCGGGCGGCAGCTGCCCGGCCTGCCGGCGCAGCCCGACCCAGCCCAGCAGCGCGTCCAGGTCATCGGGGGCGGTCTCGCGCCCCGAGACGGTCAGCGGCAGGGCGATGTTCTCGGCCACGGGCAGGTGATCGAGGAACTGGCAATCCTGGTGCACCACGCCGACGCGGCGGCGCAGCTGCGCGATACCGTCACGCCCCAGCGCGCGGGTGTCGCGTCCGAAAAGGCGGACATGGCCCGAGGTGGCCGTCAACTCGCCGTAGCAAAGCTTGAGCAGTGTGGTCTTGCCGGCCCCGGACGGGCCGGTCAGGAAGTGGAACGACCCCGGCGCGAGGGACAGCGAAACCGAGGAAAACAACTCCCCGCCGCCGTAGCTGTATGCGACACTGTCCAGCTCGATCACGCCCGTCTCCCCCTCTTGGCGATGTTCTGGCGGAAAAGCCATCTGTATGCAATTGGCCACGGGGGAAATCCGCCTCGGCCCCGCAGGTCGCAAATACTTTGCGCCGCCAGCGGCCTGCGGGTAGGCTTTCGCGGCAAGAGCAGAAACAGGCCCCGGCACGGGGAAAGGAGCCGACAAATGCGGCTGGCATGCCCCAACTGCGGCGCAGAATACGAGGTTGCCGACGATGTCATCCCGGAGAGCGGCCGGGACGTGCAATGCTCAAACTGCGGCCATACCTGGTTTGAACAGCCGGGCACGGTGGCCACGACGGCAACGCCCGCACCGGACGCGGTCCCCGCACCGGACGAGGCCGATGCACCGGAGTCCGATGACTGGCGCGCGGCTGATCCCGACCCCACGCCGGACGCTGCCGCGGAGGCGGAACCGGAACCGGACCCCGCGTCCGATCAGGCGCCCGAATCGCCAAGCCGGCCCGAGCGCCGCACCCTCGACCCGGAGGTTGCCGACATCCTGCGCGAGGAACGCGAGCGCGAGGAAGCCGCCCGTCGGGCCGAGGCGGCGGCCCTCGAAAATCAACCCGACCTCGGCCTTGACGACAGCGCCACGCCTGAGGACCAGCGCGGTGCCGAGGCGCGCCGCCGCATGGCCCGGCTGCGCGGGCAGGACACCTCCGAACCCCGTGGTCCTGCCGCCACCGCCGCGGCCGCCGCGGCCACGGTCGCCGCGCAACCCGAGCAGGACCAGAGCCGCCGCGACATGCTGCCCGACATCGACGAGATCAACTCCACCCTGCGCTCGGGCGGCGAGGTCACCGCCGCGCCTGCCGAAGAATCGGAGCCGCCGCGGAAATCGGGCGGTTTCCGGCTCGGGTTCCTGCTTGTCGTCGGCCTGGCCGTCCTGGCCGCCCTGGCCTATGCCTTCGCCCCGCAGATCGGCGCGCGGGTGCCGCAGTTGGCCGATCCGCTGACGGCCTATGTCGCGCAGGTCGACGCGTGGCGCCTTTGGCTGGACCTCACCCTGCAAGACCTGACGGCCGCGATGGAGGGCACCGATAGCGGCCCCGCGGCACCGCCGGAGGCAGCCCCCGATGTCTCGCCCGATCCGCCCGCCACGCCCGAGGCCCCGGACACAGCGCCCGAGTAAGGGCACGGCGCCCGATCGCCACGACCCTGCGCTTCATCGACAGCGGTTCGACCGCCCGTGCAGGGTGCCAACATCCACCACCCCCGGCTGCCCACACCGGCAGCAGGACACGGCACCAGGGCGCCGCGCGATCAGCGCCCTGTTCAGGTATATCGACCGGTTGGGTCTTGCCGGGTCGCGCCGGTCGCGCCAGCCGATCGCCCTGGACTACCGCTCCAGCCGGCTACGCAGGTCCTCGGCCTCGGCGCGGGCGGCGCGCAGCCCGTCCATGGCGGCGCGCAGTTCCGCCTCGGTCTGGGCCATCTGGTTGGTCATCTCGGCCTCGCGCTGCTGCAGGTAGGTGATCGCCTGGTCGCGCGTCTCCTCGGCCTCGTGCAGGGCCTGGGCCATCTTGTCCAATTCGCCGACCTCGGACTTGCTGACCCGCGTGAACCGGTTGATCAGCCAGTTCGCGAACCAGCCCAGCGAAAAGGCCACGAACAGCACGATCGCCGTGGCGATGATGAACTCCGTTCTATTCATCCGTCTCTCCCGTCGCGGCATCTTCGCCGCCTTCGCCGCCGTCCCCGTCATCCGTCGCCGCAGCGGTCGCGTCTTCTTCCGTGCTGTCCGCGCCCTCCGGCTCGATCAGCGAGAACTCGATCCGGCGGTTGGCCTCGCGGCCCTCTTCGGTGTCGTTATCGGCGATCGGGTTTTCCTCGCCGTAGCCCACGGCGCGGAAGCTCGATGTCGGCACCCGCCGCATTCGCAGCGCCGCGAGCACCGCCTGCGCGCGCTGCTTTGACAGGCGCTGGTTCATGACCTCGCGGCCCTGGCTGTCGGTGTAGCCCGCGATCTCGATGCGCAGGTCGGCGCAGCGGCGCAGGATGTCGGCGATGTCGTCCACCACCGATATGGCCGGGCCGGAAATCGTGGCCGATCCCGGCTCGAAGGTTATCTTGCGATCGGCGGTCACAGTCTGGATCTGCGCCAGGCACTCTTCATCCGTCGGCATGGCCGCGATCGGGTCCAGGTCCTCGACATAGGTGACGTCGATCTCGAAATCCTGATCCTCGCCCAACTTGTCGATCAGCAGGCGCGACACCTTGGCCCCGGCGTCTTCGTCGCCGGACTTGCCGCGCACGGCGACGCGGCCGGGTTCGACCACGACCGCCCCGTTGGACAGCGCGGACAGCGCGTCGAGGCCGGCCAGGACGCGTACGCTCCAGTCCTCGGGCAGCCCTTCGACCACGCGTGTGCCCATGGTGATGTCGTCGGACCCGAACCGCGCGCGGGCATAGTTCTCGGCCGTTGTGTTCAACAAGGGGTCCGAGACCCGTCCGCGTAGCTGGACCATCCCCTCGGGGCTGAGCGTGGCAATGAACTGCGGCGTCCCCTCGGGGGCGTCCTCGGGCGCCCGCGGCAGCACCGCCTCCAGCGCGTAGAGATCCGGCAGGGCATTCTCCAGGGCGCCGGCCACGCTGTCGAACCGGTCTTCTTCGGTTCCCTGCGGTGCGACCAGCGTGATATCGGCGTCCGACAGCGTCACGGTCCCGCCGCCAAGGTCGGCCACCGCCGCGATGGATCGCTCCACCGCCTGCGCCCAGGTCCCCGAGGGCGCGCCCAACGCCTGGGTGCAGCCCACGCGCCCCTTGGCCCCGGCATCGCGGGCGGCGGCGACGATGCGCTCTTCGGCCTCGGGCGTGTCTGCCAGGCAGCTTTCGAAGCGCGCACCTGTGTCATCCTTGACGAACCGGGTTGTGAAGGGCGTGATCACCGGGCGCGGGGCCATGATCTGCAGGTCGACCTCGACCCCCTCGGGGCGGTTGCGCGCGAGGTCCCGCTCCAGCCGGGCCTTCTCGGTGTCGGACTCGGCAATGGCCTCGACAGTGACGCGGCCCGCCCGAACCGAAACCTTGGATCGCGGCAGGGCGGCCAGCGCGCGCATGGCATAGTCGACCGCCGGCTCCCATCCGGCGGGGCGCGGGTAGTCGGCGGTCTCCAGCAGGTCGGCGACGTCGTCGGGCGCCTCGGCCAGGTCCTGCAGTCTGGCGTTGAGCCCGGCGCGGTCGGTCGCGTCCGGGATCAACCCGATCACCGAGATGCCGCTGTCGTTGCGTAGCACCTCCATCGAGAATTCCGGCGGCGCGACCCCGTTGGGATCGGCGACGGACATGTTGTCGATGACGCGGCTGGCGTCGACCTGTCGGCCGGCTGTGGAGATCGCCCGGAACCGCTCGGCCTCACTGCCCGCCTCGCCCTCGAGCACGATCTGCAGCCCGTCGCCGATCACCGAGGCAAAGCCCAGCCCGCGATCCCCAAGGGCGGACTCCACCGCCGCGACCGATGTCCGTTCGACCGTCTGCACCGCCGTCCGCGCCGCCACCACGCAGAGCACCGCTGCCAACGCGAAGACGGCGACACGAATGAATAGCTCCGACAGACGCATGGGTCCTCGACTTGGGCAGGGTCGCGACTGCATAGGCCCTCGCCCGGCGGGGTTCAATCACAGCATCAGGGCGACGGCGAAAAACGGCAGGGGGATCAGACCGGCGTCCCGGTTCGAGCGGAACAGCCGCAGCAGGCCGGGGGAGTCCTCGGGGTCGAATTGCCGCAGCTGCCACAGCAGGTGCCAGCCCATCGCCCAGGGCCCGCCCAGCGCCACCACCAGCGCCAGGACCGAACGGTCGATGCCGGCGAGGATCACCGCCAGCGCCATCAGGCTGACCGTGGCCACCAGGAACCGGCGCAGCCAGCGCGGCGTGGCCGCGCCAAACAACCGCGCGGTTGACTTGACCCCGATCAGGGCATCGTCCTCGGCGTCCTGATGGGCATACACGGTGTCATAGAACAGCGTCCAGCCCATCCCCGCGAGGTAGAGCGCCACGGCCGGCCAGCCGAGGCTGCCCGAATGGGCGGTATAGGCCAGCAACGCGCCCCAGTTGAAGGCCAGCCCCAGGAAGATCTGTGGCCACCAGGTGAACCGCTTGGCGAAGGGATAGACGCAGACCGGCCCCAGCGCCAGCACCCCCAGCAGGATCGCGTTCAGGTTGAAGGTCAGCAGGATCAACAGTGCGACGAGGCTCTGCGCCGCCATCCAGATCAGCGCGCCGCGCGGGCTCACCGCGCCCGAGGGGATGGGCCGCGACCGTGTCCGCGCGACCCCGCCGTCGATGTCGCGGTCGGTGATGTCGTTCCAGGTGCAGCCGGCCCCGCGCATCAGCACGGCGCCGACGGCGCAGCCCAGCGCGATCCAGGCATCGCCCCAGTCCGCGCGCCCGGTCTGCAGCATGGCCAGCGCGAGCCCCCACCAGCACGGCAGCAGCAGCAGCCATGTGCCGATGGGCCGGTCGGCGCGGCTCAGCCGCAGGTAGGGCCGCGTCGGCGCGGGCGCACGACGGTCCACCCAATTGCCGCGATAGGCATCTGCGACGGTGCCAGCCTGCTCTGGCGTCTCGGGCGTCCCGGTCATAGTGTCCCCGCATGTCCAAGGTCCGGCTTTATGTAGATCACCCGCTGGGGGCGGGGCAAACCATTCCCCTCGACCGCGATCAGGCGCATTACCTTTTCGGGGTGATGCGCCTGGGCGCGGGGGCGGTGCTGTCCGTGTTCAACGGGCACGACGGAGAATGGGACGCCGAAGTGACCGAGGCCGCCAAGCGGCGCGGTACCTTGACCAGCCTGGTGCAAACCCGCCCCCTGCAGGCACCGCCCGACCTCTGGCTGCTCTTCGCCCCCGTCAAGAAGGCGCGCACCGACTTCATCGTCGAGAAGGCCACCGAGATGGGCGCGCGGCGCATCTGCCCGGTGCTGACCGATCACACCAATTCCGAGCGGGTGCGGGTGGACCGCCTGCAGGCGCACGCCGTCGAGGCGGCCGAGCAATCGGGCGGCACCTATGTGCCCGAGGTGGCCGACCCGGTGAAGCTGGACCGGCTGCTGGCCGATTGGGACGGCGCCCGCGCGCTTATGGTCTGTGACGAGGCGCGGATCGGGGCCGTGGATGGCCTGCCGGCGGCCCTGCGCGCTCCGGCGGCGGTCCTGATCGGCCCCGAGGGCGGGTTGTCCCCCGGCGAACGCGCCCGGCTGCAGGCGATGGACTGCGCCACCGCCGTGTCGCTGGGCCCGCGCATCCTTCGCGCCGACACGGCGGCGGTCGCGGCGCTGACCCTGTGGCAGAACGCACACGGTGACTGGTGATCCGCCCCGAGATCAAGGCCCTGCTGCTGCGCTGGCGCGAGGCGCTGATCGGGCTGGGCGTGGCGGCACTGGGGCTCTACTGGGGGTTGGCCGCTTTCGGCATCCTGCGCTGGCTGGGCTGGGCGCTGGTCGTGGCCGGGATGGCGCTTGTCATTACCGGGGTCCAGCGCGGGCGGTTCCGCCGCGCCGGCGACGGGCCGGGCATCGTCACGGTGCGCGAGCGCCGCGTCGCCTACATGGGCCCCGAGGCCGGCGGGTTGATGGACATGGACACGCTCGCCCGGCTGGAACTGCACCCCGGCGGCCCAGACTGGGTGCTGGTGGGCGCGGACGGCAGCCGCCTGACCATTCCCGCCGATGCGCGCGGGGCCGATGCGCTCTTCGACGTCTTCGCGGCGCTGCCGGGGGTCGGGCTGGATCACCTGCTGCAGGCGCTCGACCGGCCCGGACCCGAGGCGCGCACGCTCTGGACGCGCGCGGCGCCCGGGGCGCGCAGGCTGCGCTGATCCGCGCCGAAACGCACAGCCGGCGTGCATTGACTTGCCCGGTGGCGCGATGCACCAAGCGTCGCGACAATTGCAGAAATGAGAGGGGCGCGCGCCCATGTCCATTCCCCAGTCCGGCGGCGGCCCCATCGAGAGCCGCGACCAGCTTGCCGCCTACCTCGAAGCGGGCTGCAAGCCCAGGTCCGACTGGCGCATCGGCACCGAGCACGAAAAGTTCGGCTATTGCACCGACACCCTGCGCCCGCTGCCCTATGACGGCGAACGCTCGATCAAGGCCATGCTGGAGGGGCTGCGCTTTCGCTATGGCTGGGCGCCGGTCTTCGAGGGCGAGAACATCGTCGGGCTGGAAAAGGAGGGCGCCAATGTTTCTCTTGAGCCGGGCGGGCAACTGGAACTGTCGGGCGCACCGCTGGAGACGATCCACCAGACCTGCGACGAGGTGAACACCCACCTGCGCGAGGTCAAGGACATCGCCGACGAGATCGGCGCGGGTTTCATCGGCCTCGGTGCCGCCCCGGTCTGGACGCATGGCGACATGCCGATGATGCCCAAGGGGCGCTACCGGCTGATGACCGACTACATGGGCCGGGTCGGCACACATGGCACCCAGATGATGTATCGCACCTGCACCGTGCAGGTGAACCTCGACTTCGAGTCCGAGGCGGACATGGTCCGCAAACTGCGCGTGGCCCTGGCCCTGCAGCCGGTGGCCACGGCGCTGTTTGCCAATTCTCCCTTCTTCGAGGGCAGGCTGAACGGCCACAAGAGCTGGCGCAGCCGCATCTGGCGCGACCTGGACGCGGACCGGACGGGCATGCTGCCCTGGGTGTTCGACGACGGCATGGGCTTCGAGCGCTGGGTCGACTACGCGCTCGATGTGCCGATGTATTTCGTCTATCGCGACGGCCGCTATATCGACGCGCTCGGCCAGTCCTTCCGCGATTTCCTGGACGGCCGGCTGCCCGCCCTGCCCGGCGAGGTGCCGACGCTGTCGGACTGGGCCGATCACCTGACCACGATCTTTCCCGAGGCGCGCATCAAGAAATTCATCGAGATGCGCGGTGCCGACGGCGGCCCCTGGCGGCGGCTTTGTGCCCTGCCCGCCTTCTGGGTGGGGCTGATGTATGACCAGGGCGCGCTGGACGCCGCCTGGGACCTGGTCAAGGACTGGGATGCCGAGACGCGCGAGGCCTGGCGCGTCGAGGCTGCTGTTCACGGGTTGCAGGCCCGCGTTGGCGGCCGCGCGATGCAGGACCTCGCGCGCGAGGTCGTCGATATCGCCCGTGGCGGGCTCAAGGCCCGCGCCCGGCCCGGGCTTGGCGGCATGGTCGTGGACGAGCGCCACTTCCTGCACGCGCTGGAGGACACGATTGAAACCGGCAGAGCCCCGGCGGACGAACTGCTCGAGGCCTACCACGACGACTGGGGCGGCGACCTGACCCGGATCTACAAGGAGTTCAGCTACTGAGCGCCCCGCCCGGCCGCCCGCGCGACCGGCCGGGGTCCCTCATGCGAAGGGTCAGGCCGGGTTGACCGGGCCGAGCGGGTTATTGCCCCACGCGTTGGCCCGATCCTCACCGGGCTGAACGAACCAGTAGATCAGCACGATCGCACCGATTATGGGGACGAAGCCCAGCAGCAGCCACCAACCGCTCTTGCCAAGGTCGTGAAGACGGCGCACGCCGACCGCGATGCCCGGGATCAGCAGGCCGAGCAAGACGATCAGAGACAGGAAGGCAAAGGCCGCAGCCATGCTTACCAGCAGGTTCAAGAACACCTGCACGAGGATGTTGAAAAGAACGAACCACCAGTACTCGGACCGGCTGGACCGGCCCTGGAAATCCGCGTAACGCTCGAGCAGCGCGGTGCGGACGGCTGTTGTGAAATCCATGAATGGAACTCCGTTGTGACAACGTCAGAATGTCGCTGCCAGACTTCGCCATCGCGGGGTGGCAGGTCAATGACGAATTGTCGCGGGGCGGGGCTATTCGTCGCTCTCGACCCGGTGATCGGCCAAGGGCGTGTAAAAGGCGCCATCGCTGACAACGATGGCCTGCACGCAGGGATCGACCCCGGTGCCGTCGCAAAGGCTGCCGTGCCGGTCGATCAGGATCACCGCCGGATAGCCGGCCGAGAGGCGCACCACGCGATAGCCGAAGGTCGTCCAGGCCGCGACGTGCTGCCCGTCGGCCAGGAAATAGACCGGCGCCCCGCCAGTGCCGTGCCGGAAGCTGAGCGCGCGGTTGCAGAAGATGTGGTTGAAATCCACGACCACGTCGTCCCAGTCGCCGCTCCCGGCCCGCGCGCCGTCGCCGTCCAGGTCATCGGCGGTGATCGCGCCCGGCTCGAATATCAGCTGTGCGTCTTCGCCGAAAGCGCGGCATTCGGCGCGCGCTTCGGTGATGATCCGCGCCACGGCCGGGTAGGTCTCGGTCCAGTGGGCGATATCGGGCTGCGCGGCTGCCGACCCGGGCAGCAGCGACAGGCCAAGGGCCAGACAAAGGGGCAGGGATCTCATGATTTGTCTCCGATCCGTTTTTCGGTCCCTGACAGGATGCGGCGGATGTTGTCGGCGTGGCGCATAAGGATCACCGCGGCAAGCACGCCGCACAGCAGGGCCAGGTCCGCCCGCCCGAGCAGCGCCGCCCAGAGCGGCGCCAGCACCGCCGCCACCAGCGCCGAGAGCGACGAGATGCGGAACACCGCCGCCGTGGCTGCCCAGGTCGCGCAGGCCGCCAGACCCAGCGGCCAGGCCAGCGCCAGCAGCGTGCCGAGAAAGGTCGCCACCCCCTTGCCGCCGCGAAAGCCCAGCCAGACCGGGAAACAATGCCCCAGGAAGGCCGCCAGCCCGGCCAGTTGCACCGCGTCGCCTGCAACAAAGGCGCGCGCCAGGAAAACCGCGATGGCACCCTTGCCCGCGTCCAGCGCCAGCGTCAGCGCCGCCGCGACCCGGTTGCCCGTGCGCAGCACATTCGTGGCCCCGATATTGCCCGAGCCGATCCGGCGCAGGTCGCCCAGCCCGAAGAGCCGCGCCATCAGCAGCCCGGCCGAGATCGACCCCACGAGATAGCCGATCAGCGCCCAGAAGCCGAGCAGGGGAACAGGTGTCACGATCTCGGGCATGGCACCTCCCGCGGGGCGGGGGGCGCTGCGTCGACGCAGCGCCTGCGCCCCGTCCACGGGGCGCCGCCCCGCTCAGCCGAAAACACGCTGCCCCCCCGACCAGGTGCCCAGCACCCGGCCTTGCAGGATGGCCCCGTCGAAGGGCGTGTTGCGCGATTTCGACTGCAGCGCGGCCCGGTCGAGGCGGTAGCTGGCGTCGGGGTCGAACAGCACCAGGTCCGCCGGGGCGCCCCGGGCCAGGCGGCCGGTCTCCAACCCGAGCCGCGCCGACGGGGTCAGCGACAAGGCCCGGAACAACTGCGGCAGGCTCAGCGCGCCGGCATGGACCAGCCGCAGCGCGGCCGGTAGCAGGGTTTCCAGGGCCACGGCGCCGCTGGCGGCCTCTTCGAAGGGCAGGCGCTTGGATTCCTCGTCCTGCGGGGTGTGCATGGACGAGATGACATCGATCAGCCCCGCGCCCAGCGCCTCGACCACGGCCTGGCGGTCGTCCTCGGCGCGCAGCGGCGGCTTGAGCTTGAAGAAACTGCGGTAGTCGGCCACGTCCAACTCGTTGAGCGTCAGGTGATGCACCCCGACCCCGGCGGTGATGTCCAGCCCGTTGCGCTTGGCCCGTGCCAGCGCAGGCAGGGCGCGGGCGGTGGTGATCTGGTCGGCATGATAGGTGGCGCCGGTCATCTCCAGCAGGGCGATGTCGCGGTCCAGCCCCATGCGTTCCGCCATGGGCGACACCCCCGGCAGCCCCCGCAGCGCGGCGAACTTGCCGCTGGTCACTGCCGCCCCTGCCGACAGGCCCGGGTCCTGCACATGGCCGATCACCAGCGCGTCGAGTGAGCGCGCGTAGGTCAGCGCGCGGGCAAAGACCCGCGTGTCGGTCACGACCCGGTCGGCATCCGAAAAGGCCACGGCGCCGGCGTCCATCAAAAGGCCGATCTCGGTCATCTCGCGGCCCGCGCGGCCCTTGGTCAGGGCGGCCATGGGCAACACCGTGACCGGCGTGTCGGCGCTGGCCCGGCGTTCGACGAATTCCAGCGTTTCCGGCGTGTCGATGGCCGGCTGCGTGTCGGGGCGGGTCACGATGGTGGTAACGCCCCCGGCCACGGCCGCCCGGCCCGCGCTGGCAAAGCTCTCCTTGTGGCGCTCGCCCGGCTCGGAGACCTTCACGCCGATGTCCACGATCCCGGGGGCCAGGCAGGCGCCGCCCGCGTCGACGCGGGCGGCCTCGATCCCGGCGGTGTCGCCGGTGATCACGTCGCCGATGCGCGCGCCTTCGATCAGCACCGCGCCCGGGGTCTCGCTGCCGGCCTCGGGGTCGACAAGCCGGGCATTCTCGATCAGCATTTTCATCCCGGCCCCCCTTTTGCACGTTGAAGCCGCACCATGACGGCGGGCGCGTCGGCCTGGTACTTGATCAGGTGCTTGTCGCCCGACGCGGTGACCACCTGCACCGCCGAGCCCAACCGGCGCACCGTCTCGATCTCGCCCAGGGCGATGTCGCGGCCGGCCGGGCCCAGCAGGCGCCGGTCGGTCAGGTCCCAACGCACGCCCATCTCGTCGCTCATGACATACCAGCCGCGCAGGGCGATGGCGGCAAGCCCGCCGATGGCGCCGGTCCAGACATGCGGGTTGCCAATGGCCCAGAGCACGCCCATGCCCGCCAGCATGGCGACCGCCGCCATCCAGGCCATGTCGCGCCAGTAGGTCATGCGGTCGGCGGTGAAACTGGCCTGCACGGTTTCATCCGGGGCCAGCGCGACCGTCGGTGTCAGTTGATAGTCGCTCATGCCCCCACCCAGATCATCACGCCGACCAGAGCGAACAGCACCAGCAACGCAAGCGTCGCGATCCGCCCGGACATGGCCGCGTCCGAGGGGCGTTTGGCGGGCGCATCCCCGATCGCCCCGCTGGCGGCGTCGGTTCGCAGCGGCGGGCGCAGCGTGAAATCCGGGGTCTCGGTGTAGCGGCCGACCAGCGTCAGCGGCGCGCTGGGCGCCAGACGGTCGATACCCTCGGCCAGCGCGCCCGACAGCACCAGCAGCACCGGCCCGGTCAGCCCGTCAAGCCGCGCGCGGTCGGGATCGACGCTCGCCGGGTCCATGCCGTTGGCCTCGACAAGGTAATCGGCCAGGCCGTAATCGGCGAGGGCCTCGGCCATGAAGAGCTCCACGTGCGAGGGGGCCAGCCGCCCGGCGCCGACGGCCTGTTCCAGCGGCGTGGCCCGGTCAGGCCCGGGGGCGTCATCCGCGCCGCGGAACCCCGCCAACTCCGCCTCGGCCAGGTCCGCGGTGAAGACCCAGACGGTGCGAACCGCGGCCGCCGGTATCGCCAGTTGGTCGGTCATGATGCCTCCGCCGCGGCGGTGTTGATCGCCTGCGCCAGCGCGGGCCGATCGCGCACGTAGGAAAGCCGCAGCCCCCGGCGCGCGCCACCGTGGCAGGACACGCGCACGCCGGTGCCGCGCGGCTCGGCCCGGTCCACCACCGTCATCGCGACCTCCTCGCCCTCTTGCAGTATGATGCGCTGCGCCGTGATCCAGGCGCGGTGACGGCCCAGGCGAAATCGTTCCTGCAGCAGGATCATGCAGGTCACGAAAACGGGCACGGCCGGCCAGAAACTGTCGGGAAAGACCGCCGCGAAGGCCGCGACCGGCAGCAGCGTCAGCCCCAGCATCCCCAGCGCCGTCAGCTGGAAGGCGCGCAGCGACGGCACATGATCGAAGATCACCGCTTCCCCGTCCTGCAGGGCCGGGCCGCCGGCGCGGGCGGTCATACCATCACTCCGGCGGCCTCGGCCCCGCGGCGGGCGCGCAGGTTGCGCGCCAGCAGGTCCATCGCGGCCATGCGCACGGCGACGCCCATCTCGACCTGTTCGTGGATGACGCTGCGGTTGATGTCGTCGGCGATGGTTCCGTCGATCTCGACCCCGCGGTTCATGGGGCCGGGGTGCATGACGATGGCATCCGCCCCGGCATGGGCCAGTTTCTCGGCATCCAGCCCGTAGCGGTGGAAATACTCGCGTTCGGAGGGGATGAAGCCGCCGTCCATGCGTTCGCGCTGCAGGCGCAGCATCATCACCACGTCGACGTCGCGCAGGCCCTCGGCCATGTCGTGGTAGACCTCGACGCCGAACTCGGCAACCTGCGCGGGCATCAGCGTGGGCGGGCCGACAAGGCGGATGCGGTTTTCCATCTTGCCCAGCAGCAGGATGTTGGAGCGCGCCACCCGGCTGTGCGCGATATCGCCGCAGATGGCGATGGACAGCCGGTGCAGCCGGCCGTGGTGGCGGCGAATTGTCAGCGCGTCCAGCAGCGCCTGGGTGGGGTGTTCGTGGCGCCCGTCCCCGGCGTTGAGCACCGCGCATTCGACCTTCTGCGCCAGCAGGTCGACCGCGCCGGACTGCGGATGCCGCACCACCAGGATATCGGGACGCATGGCGTTGAGCGTGAGCGCGGTGTCGATCAGCGTCTCGCCCTTTTTCACCGAACTGGCCTGCATGGCCATGTTCATCACGTCCGCGCCCAGCCGCGTTCCGGCGATCTCGAAACTCGCCTGCGTTCGGGTGGAATTCTCGAAGAACATGTTGATCTGGGTCAGCCCCTCCAGCACGTCGCGGCGGGTGCGGCCCTGGCGGTTGTGCTCGGCGTAATGGTCGGCAAGGTCCAGAAGCACGGTGATGTCCTCGGGCGAGAGATGCTCGATCCCCAAGAGGTGCTCCGCGCGGAAGGTCATGGCGTCTTCCCCTTGTCCGTGCCGGGTTGTCCGTGCCGTGGGCGGGACTGGGGCGGTTATAGGTGCGCCCCGCGGCAGGGGCAAGCGGCATGGCTTTTGCCCGGCCGCGTGCGGGGGTAGGGTGACATTATGGAATCGGCACTGGATTACTCGACCGCGAAGGCGCTTCTCGAATGGCAGATCGAGATGGGCGCGGACGAGGCCATCGGGGACGCTGCCCTGAACCGCTACGAGCTGGGCGAGACGATGCCGCGCGCTGCCGCGTCGCCAACCGTAACACCGCAACCGCAATCGGGCACGGCGCCCGCCGAAACGGGGACTCCCGCGGCCCGGACGGACGCCACCACCGCCGCACGCGAGGCCGCGCGCACCGCGCAGGACCTGGCCGGCCTGCGCGCCGCCATGGCCGCCTTCGAGCATTGCGACCTCAAGAGCGGGGCGCGCAGCCTGGTCTTTGCCGACGGAATCGCCGGCGCGCCGGTGATGATCCTGGGCGAGGCCCCGGGCCGCGACGAGGATCGCGAAGGCCGGCCCTTCGTGGGCAAGGCCGGCCAGTTGCTCGACCGGATGCTGGCGGCCATCGACCGCGGGCGCGACCGGGCCGAAGCCCCGGTTTATATCTCCAACGTCCTGCCCTGGCGGCCACCGCAGAACCGCACGCCGGACAAGGCCGAGATCGCGATGATGCTGCCCTTCGTGGAGCGCCACGTCCAACTGGCCGCGCCGAAAATCCTGGTGCTCATGGGCAACACGCCCTGCCAGGCGCTGCTGGGCCGGTCGGGCATTACCCGGATGCGCGGGCACTTGACCCAGGCGCTGGACCTGCCCGTCCTGCCGATGTTCCACCCCGCCTACCTGCTGCGCAACCCCGCCGCCAAGCGCGAGGCCTGGGCGGATTTGCTGGCGCTCAAGGCACAACTGAAGGAACTTTAATGACCGGCCTGGACGAGACGCGCGCCTTCATCCCCCTTCGGATCGCCATCCTGACGGTCAGCGATACCCGCTCGCTGGCCGAGGACCGCTCGGGCCGGACCCTCGTGGATCGGCTCGAGGCCGCAGGCCATATCCTCGCCGAGCGCAAGATCATCCGCGACGAGCGGGCCGAGATCCGCGCGCAGTTGCGCGACTGGATTGCCGCTCCGGAAGTTGACGTGGTCATCTCGACCGGCGGCACCGGCCTGACGGGCCGCGACGTGACGGTCGAGGCCCACCGCGATGTCTACGAAAAGGAGATCGACGCCTTCGGCACGGTCTTCACGATCGTCTCGATGAACAAGGTCGGCACCAGTGCCATCCAGTCGCGCGCGACGGGGGGCGTGGCCGCCGGCACTTACCTCTTCGCCCTGCCCGGCAGCGCCGGCGCCTGCAAGGATGCCTGGGACGAGGTTCTGCAATATCAGCTCGATTATCGCCACCAGCCCTGCAACTTCGTCGAGATTTCCCCCCGGCTCGAGGAAGGCAAGCGGCGGAAATGAGCGGTCCTCACGTATACGTGTCAAACCACCGCATGTGATCGACCGCGGCCCCGTGCGCGTATACTAAAAACTTTTGCGACGTTCGAACCCGTCGCAAATACCGGAGAGAGGCGCATGCAGTTCCTTCGCCGCAGCCTTGTCGGCATATTTTTGTTGTCAGTCACGCTGGCCCTCTTCGCCTGGGCGGGCAATACCGTGCGGCTCGCCGTGCAGGAGCGCATGAACGCCGAGCCGCGCAGCTTCGAGCAGAGCGAACGGGTGCTGTCGGTCAACGTGGCCGAGGTGCGTCCCGAAACCCTCGCGCCCGAGATGACCCTGTTCGGCGAGCTGGAAAGCGCGCGCACGCTGGACCTGCGCGCCGTGGTCGGCGGCACGGTGCTCGAGGTGTCCGAGAATTTCCGCGACGGCGGCCGGGTCGAGGCGGGCGAGCTTCTGGTGCGGATCGACCCGAGCGATGCGCGGGCCGCGCTCGAGCGGGCCCGCGTCGACATGCAGGATGCCCGGGCCGAGCTGCGCGATGCCGAACGTGCGCTTACCCTTGCGCAGGATGAACTGGCCGCCGCCGAGGACCAGGCCGAGCTGCGCCGCCGCGCCCTCGCCCGCCAGCGTGACCTGGCCGATCGCGGCGTGGGCACCGCCGCCGCCGTCGAGACCGCGGAACTGGCCGCCTCGACCGCCGAGCAGGCCGTCCTGTCGCGCCGGCAGGCCCTTGCCCAGGCCGAGGCGCGGGTCGATCAGGCCCGCACCCGGCTCGACCGCGCAGGGATCGACGTCGACGAGGCCGAGCGCACCCTCGCCGATACCGAGATTCACGCCGCCTTTTCGGGCTCGCTGGCGCAGGTTTCGGCCTCGCCCGGCATTCGCGCCACGGCCAACGAGCGCCTTGGCCAGTTGATCGACCCGGACCGGCTGGAGGTGTCCTTTCGCCTGTCCACGTCGCAGTATTCCCGCCTGCAGGAGGCCGACGGCACGGCCGTCGGTGCGCCGGTGACGGTGTCGCTCGCCGTCGAGGGGCTGAACCTGACCGCGGGCGGCACCGTGACCCGTGAAAGCGCGCTGGTGGGCGAGGGGCAGACCGGCCGCGTGCTCTTTGCCACCCTCGACGACACCGCCGGGATGCGGCCGGGCGATTTCGTTACGGTGACGGTCACCGAACCGGCACTGGAAAATGTCGCGCTGGTGCCCGCCACCGCCGTCGCCGCCGACGAGACGGTGCTTGCGCTGAACGCCGAGAACCGCCTGACCGAGGCCCCGGTGACCCTGCTGCGCCGCCAGGGCGACGACGTGATCATTCGCGCGCCCGACCTGGCGGGGCAGCGCATCGTCGCCGAACGCTCGCCGCTGCTGGGGTCGGGGATCAAGGTGCAGCCCCTGAACCCGGACCGCACTTCGGCCGCCGCGGCCGAGCCGCAGGTCATCGCCCTCGACCCCGATCGGCGGGCGCGGCTGGTGGCCTTTGTCGAGGACAGCCCGATGCCCGACGAGGCCAAGGCCCGGGTGCTGTCGCAGCTAGAACAGGACGAGGTGCCGGCCGAGGTCGTCACCCGCCTTGAAACCCGGATGGGGGGCTGACCGATGGCCACGCGCACGCCCGGCCGGGGCCTTCTGTCCTATTTCACCCGCCATGCCACGCTGGCCAACCTGCTGCTGATCCTGCTGCTGGCCGCAGGGATCACCGCCTTTCCCAAGATGCGAGCGCAGTTCTTCCCCGATGTCGTCATTGACAGCGTCTCGGTCTCGGTGCGCTGGGACGGCGCCGGCGCCGAGGACGTGGACGCCGCCATCGTACAACTGATCCAGCCCAAGCTGATGGCCGTTGAAGGTGTGACCGACACCACCTCGACCTCGCGCGAGGGCAGCGCCCGGATCGTTCTCGACTTCGAGCCGGGCTACGACATGGCCAAGGCCACCGAGGACACGCAGCTGGCCGTGGACGGCATCACCAACTTGCCCGAAGACGCCGAAGACCCCGAGGTGCGCCGCGGCACATGGTCGGACCGGGTGACGGACGTGGTCATCACCGGCCCGGTGGGTGTCGACCAGCTGGGCCGCTTTGCCGACGAACTGGTCACGCGGCTGTTCGCCGAGGGCGTGACCGGCACCACCATCCGCGGTGTCGCGGCCCCGTCGACCGTCGTCGAGGTGCCCTCGCTGGCGCTGATCCGGCACGACGTGACCATGGCGCAGATCGCGCAGGCTATCGGCGAGGAGGTCAGCACCGACCCGGCGGGCGACGTCTCAGGCGCGGCCCGGGTGCGCACCGGCGTCGAGAAACGCAGCGCCGATGAGATCGCCGGGATCGTCCTGCGCTCGGACCCGGACGGCAGCAAGCTGACCATCGGCGACGTCGGCCGCGTCCTGGTCGAGGGAGTGGACCGCGAGCGCGCCTATTTCGTGGGCGAGGACCCGGCGATCACCGTGCGGGTCGACCGCTCGGCCCGGGGCGACGCCATCGAGATACAGCAGAAGGTCGAACAGGTGGCCGCCGCCATGGAGGCCACCCTGCCTGCGGGCACCAGTGTCGACCTGATCCGCGCGCGCGCCGATTACATCACCGGGCGGCTGGATATCCTCTACAGCAACGGGTTGCTGGGGCTGGGGTTGGTCGTGGCGCTGCTGTTTTTGTTCCTGAACGCGCGCACCGCCTTCTGGGTCGCCGCGGGCATTCCCGTGGCCATGTCGGCGGCGGTGGCGCTGATGCTGGTCGCCGGGCTGACGATCAACATGATCTCGCTCTTTGCGCTTATCATCACGCTGGGCATCGTGGTCGATGACGCCATCGTGGTGGGCGAACACGCCGACGCGCGCCACCGCTTGGGCGAGCCGCCGGCCGTGGCCGCCGAGACCGCGGCGCAGCGCATGTTCCAGCCGGTCTTCTCGGCCACGCTGACCACGATCATCGCCTTCATGGGGCTGGTGGCCGTGGGCGGCCGGTTCGGCGACCTGATCGCCGACATTCCCTTCACGGTGATCGTGGTGCTCGCGGCCTCTTTGGTCGAGTGCTTCCTGATCCTGCCGCACCACATGAAGAAGTCGCTGCAAAAATCCTCCGGCACGGCCTGGTACGACCTGCCCTCGCGGGTGGTGAACCGCGGCTTCGTCTGGGTGCGCAGCACGCTGTTCCGCCCGCTCATGGCCGGGGTGATCCGGGCGCGCTACCCGGTGATGGCGGGGCTGTTCGTCGTGCTGGCCAGCCAGGTGGCGCTGTTCGTCAAGGGCGACGTCCAGTGGCGGTTCTTCAACGCGCCCGAACAGGGATCGGTGACCGGCAATTTCGCCATGCTGCCGGGCGCGACGCGCGCCGACACGCTGGAAATGATGCGCCGCATGCAGGCGGCGGCCGAAGAGCTGGGCGCGGATTATGCCGAGGAGCACGGCCGGAACCCCCTTGATTATGTCATCGCCGAGGTCGGCGGCAACGCCGGGCGCGGCCTGTCGGGGGCCGACACCAAGGACGCCGATCAGCTGGGCTCGATCTCGATCGAGCTGATCGACGCCGACCTGCGGCCCTATTCCAGCTTTGCGCTCGTGGCCGACCTGCAGGACCGCGTCAGCCGCCACCCGATGGTGGAGACTGTCAGCTTCCGCTCCTGGGCCAGCGGGCCGGGGGGCGACGATATCGACATCCAGCTTTACGGCGCCGAGTCCGAGACGCTCAAGGCCGCTGCCGAGGACCTGAAGACCGAATTGGGCCAGTTCCCCGAGGTCTCGGCGCTGGAGGACAGCCTGTCCTACGACAAGGAGGAACTGATCCTGGAACTGACCCCGCAGGGCCAGGCGCTGGGCTTTTCCATCGACGGGCTGGGCCGCGTCCTGCGCAACCGGCTGGGCGGGATCGAGGCCGCGACCTACCCGATGGGCGCCCGCAGCGCCGAGATCCGCGTGGAACTGCCCGAGGGCGAACTGACGGCCGACTTCTTGCAGCGCACGCAGATGCGGAGCCCCGACGGCAATTATGTGCCGTTGGCCGATATCGTCACCGTCGATACGCGCACCGGCTTTTCCACCGTGAACCGCGAGAACGGCATCCAGCTGATCACCGTCAGCGGCGACCTGTCGGACGACGACGCCGAACGCGCCGCGGAGATCACGCGCCTGATCGAGGACCAAATCCTGCCCGAGGTCCAGGCACGCTACAACGTGGACACCTCGCTGTCGGGGCTGGCCGAACAGGAAAACGCGTTCCTCAACGACGCCCGCACCGGGCTGATCCTGACGCTGACCGGCATCTTCCTGACGCTGGCCTGGATCTTTTCCAGTTGGACGCGGCCGCTGATCGTCATGGCGATCATTCCCTTCGGACTGGTGGGCACGATCTACGGCCACTACCAGTGGGGCGTGCCGCTGAGCATGTTCACCGTCGTCGGCCTGCTGGGCATGACCGGGATCATCATCAACGACTCCATTGTACTGGTGACGACCATCGACGAACACGCGAAAACCCGCGGGATCGTCCCGGCCATCATCGACGGCACCTGCGACCGGTTGCGCCCGGTCCTGCTGACCACCATGACCACGGTGCTCGGGCTGATGCCGCTGCTCTACGAGGGGTCGAGCCAGGCCGAGTTCCTCAAGCCCACGGTCATCACGCTGGTCTACGGGCTGGGCTTCGGCATGGTGCTGGTGCTGATCATCGTGCCCGCCCTGCTAGCCATACAGGAAGACGTCGGCACCCAGGTGCGCGCCGCCAAGCGCGCCCTGCGGGCGGGCCGCGGCGCGATCCGCTGGCCCAGCTGGCTGGGGGCTGTCGGGGCCCTGAGCCTCTTCGCCGGACTGGTCGCGCCGGTGCTGGCCACCGGCCGCGCCCTGACGCCGCTGGCCGAGGCCCTGCCCATGCTGAACGGCACACCCGTTGCCCTTGCGGCCTTCGCCGCATTGACGCTGGCTTGGCTGGCGCTGGTCTACCTGTCCATGCTGCTGGTCTTGGGCCTGCGCGGCGGCCGCGGTGGTCAGTCGGTCCCGCAGCCCTGAATATCCACAGCCGTGCCACCGCCCAGAACGGTGATACGAATGTCCGAGCGATCCAGCGCGAGGGCGCGGCCCTCGACCTGAACCATCTCGGCCCGCGCGATCAGCACGCCATCCGCGCGGCGCGTCTCGGGCTCCGACACCCAGATGTCGGGGCGGCCGGCCTCGATGACGACGCTTTCCTGCGCGCCCATCGGGGGCATCTCGATGCGGGCGGTCACGGCCATACCCTCGGCGCCCGGCTCAAGGCCGCAGCGGACCGCCTCGACCCCGGCCTCGGCGGGGGTGCGCGGACGGTCCAGCAGGGCCGCGGCGATCCGGGGGTTCCGGCGGCCCTGCTCGGGCAGCACGGCGTCAAACCCGACCTCGACCGGCACGCAGATATCCTCGCAGACGCCCAGCTGCACCTGCGCCGCAATACGGGCCGGCTCACTCGCCTCGGGCAGGTCGAATTCCATGGGGATCACCACGCGGTCGCTGTAGACGATCGACCGCATCCCGTTCGACCAGGACACCCGCGGCACCGGCCAGTGAAAGGCGACGCCCGCTACGTTCTCGGACCCCGACCAATCGAACTGCGGCGGGATGCCCGCATCGCCCGGCGCGCGCCAATAGGTCTTCCAGCCCGGGGCGAGGGTGATTTCCAGACCGGCCATGTGGCGGCCGCCCTCCATCCGCCAGCCCGGAAGGACCCGGACCGACACCATGTCGCGGGCCGGGTCGGGCCACAGCGGAGTAGCCGCCACGAGGAGCGGCAACATCAGGGCGGCAAATCGGATCATGCCCCGTACATACGCAGTGCCCAGCGAATGGAAAGTCACGTTTGGGTCAGCCCGACGTCAGCCGGGCCTTGCGCGTGGCGCACGGGCACCACATCATTGTCGCATGGACCCAGCACCCCACGACCTGACCGGCCAGTTGCTGATCGCCATGCCGGGCATGGGCGATCCGCGTTTCGCCAATTCCGTGATCTACGTCTGCGCCTATTCGCGCGACGGGGCGATGGGGCTGATCGTGAACAAGCCCGCCCCGGACCTGCGGTTTTCCGAGTTGCTTGAACAGATGGAGATCGGTCCGCCGGCGCCCGCTCCGAACGCGCCGGACGTCCGGGTGCACTTCGGCGGGCCGGTGGAAACGGCGCGCGGCTTCGTTCTGCATTCGAGCGATTTCATCTCCTCCGAGGGGACGATCACGGTGGAGGACGGCGTTGCCATGACCGCGACGCTGGACGTGATCGAGGCCCTGGCCCGGGGCGAGGGCCCGCGCCGCAGCCTGTTGGCGCTGGGCTATTCCGGCTGGGGGCCGGGACAGCTCGATCAGGAGATCGCGCAGAACGGCTGGCTGACGGTCTCGGCCTCGGACGACATCCTGTTCGGGCGAGCCAACGAACACAAGTGGACCGCCGCGCTGAAACGGCTGGGGATCAACCCGCTGACCCTGTCGGACACCGCCGGGCGCGCCTAGCGTGTGTCGCGTTCACCCGCCACACTCCAACTTGCTGATGACGCATGTCCGGGACGCGCAAAACCGGTTCCCGCTTTTGCGCGACATGCTTTAACGCGGCGCGGCGGCGCGGCGCAGCCGGTCGTTGATCGCCCGGCCCAGCCCGGTTTCGGGAACAGGGGCAACGGCGATCCGGTCGGCCGCCATCGCGTTGAGGTCGTGCAGGCGGGCGAACAGCGTTGCCGCCGCCTCGACCAGGTCGCCCCGGGCCGACAGCGTCAGGTCCCCCGCCACCGGGCCAAAGCCCAGCAGGACCTCGCCCGGCTCGGCCCCGGTCGCGTTCAGCCGCAGGCTGCCGCGCGGCGCGTAGTGAGAGGCCAGCTGCCCCGGCGCAGCGGGCTGGCCTTCCGCGCCCGCCTCCGACAGCGGCGCCCCCAGAGCGGCCTCCAGCGTCTCGGCGGGGATGCCACCGGCGCGCAGCAGCACCGGATCGGGCAGAAAACCGACGATGGTGCTTTCGACGCCGACCGTGCAGGGGCCACCGTCGAGCACGGCGGCGATCCGGCCCGACAGGCCCGCCAGCACATGCGCGGGCGTCGTCGGGCTGACCTGCCCCGAGGGGTTGGCCGAGGGCGCGGCCAACGGCCCTGTGCGGCGCAGCAGGTCGCGCGCCACGGGGTGCGCGGGCACGCGGACGCCCAGCGTTTCCAATCCCGCCGTGACCAGCGGCGAGACACCGGCATCGGGCCGGATTGGCAGAACCAGTGTCAGCGCGCCGGGCCAGACGGCCTGCGCCAGCCGCGCGGCATCGGGCGGCATCTCGACCAGCGCGCGGGCCTGTTCGGCATCGGCGACATGGACGATCAGCGGGTTGAACGCGGGCCGCCCCTTGGCCTGATAGAGCCGGGCCACCGCGGCATCGTCCCCGGCATCGACCGCCAGCCCGTAGACCGTTTCCGTGGGGATCGCGACCAGCCCGCCCGCGCCCAACAGCGCCGCGGCCCTGTCCAGCCCCGCGGCGTCGGCGGGCAGCCTCTCGGTTTCTGTCGGCGGGGTCTGGGCGGTCATGACGTGGCGTTCCTGTTGCGAGAAGGTGCCTGCGCGTTAGCGTGTCGGCTGGGCGCGGTCGGCTTACCCGGCCCCCGCCGCGAATCCAAGCGTCATCGCAGGGAGGTCCCGATGCCCTATCACAGCCCCGTCCAGGACATGCGCTTTCTGCTCGACCAGGTGGCAGGCTTCGAGGCGGTCCGCGCGACGGACCGGTTCGCCGAGGCGACGCCGGACATGGTCGAGGCGATCCTGTCCGAGGCCGGCCGGATGTGCGACGAGGTGCTCGCCCCGCTGCAGCGGGCGGGCGACCAGCACCCGGCGGCGCTCGAAAACGGCGTTGTCCGCACCCCGCCCGGCTTTGCCGAAGGCTATCGCGCCATCGCCGAGGGCGGCTGGATCGGCATGTCGGCGCATCCCGACAATGGCGGGCTGGGCCTGCCGATGACGCTGACCAACGCGGTCAACGACATGATGTGCGGGGCCTGCCTTGCCCTGCAGATGAACCCCCTGATGACGCAGGGCCAGATCGAGGCGCTGGAACATCACGCCAGCGACGAGATCAAGGCGCTCTACCTGCCGAAACTGATCTCGGGCGACTGGTGCGGCACCATGAACCTGACCGAGCCGCAGGCCGGCTCAGACGTCGGCGCCCTGCGCACGCGGGCCGAGCCGAAGGACGACGGCACCTACGCGATCACGGGTCAGAAGATCTACATCACCTGGGCCGACAACGACTTTACCGAGAACGTCTGCCACCTGGTGCTGGCGCGCCTGCCCGACGCGCCGCCCGGCACCAAGGGGATCAGCCTGTTTCTCGTGCCCAAGTGGATTCCCGACAACGCGGGCGCGCCGGGCGTACGCAACGCGCTGCGCGTGGTCAGCCTGGAACACAAGATGGGGCTGCACGGCTCGCCCACCGCGGTGATGGACTACGACGGCGCCACCGGCTGGCTGGTCGGCGACCCGCAGGGCGGCATGGCGGCCATGTTCACCATGATGAACAACGCGCGCCTCGGCGTGGGCAGCCACGGGATCGGCGTGGCCGAGGCCAGCTATCAGCAGGCCCTGGCCCATGCGCTGGACCGCAGGCAGGGCAAGGCGGGCGGCACCGGGGCCATCGTGGACCACCCCGACGTGCGCCGGATGCTGGCCTCCATGAAGGCCGACACCTTCGCCGCCCGCGCCATCGCCTTTGCCAATGCCGTGGCCATCGACATGGGGCAGGCCACCGGCGACCCGGCCTGGCAGGCCCGCGCCGCGCTATTGACGCCGATCACCAAGACCTTCGGCACCGAGACCGGCATTCGCGTGGCCGAGATGGGCGTGCAGGTGCACGGCGGCATGGGCTACGTCGAGGAAACCGGCGCCGCGCAGTATTACCGCGACGTGCGCGTCTCGGCGATTTACGAGGGCACCAACGGCATCCAGGCCATCGACCTTGTCGGGCGCAAGATGTCCGACGGCGGCGAGGCGGCCATCGCCCTGATCGACGAGATGTGCGAGGGTGCCGACGCCGCCAAAGGCACCCTGCCCGACCTCGCCCGCGACGTCTACGAGGCCGCCGAGACCCTGCGCGAGGCCGTGGAATGGCTGGTCGCCCGCGACATGGAGGACCGACTGGCCGGGGCCGTGCCCTTCCTGATGGGCTTTGCCCGGGTGCTGGGCGGGCATTACCACCTGCGGGCGGCCCGGCAGGGCGACGCCGGCCACGCGCGGCTGGCCCGGTTCTACATCACCCGCCTGCTGCCCGAGCACGCCGCCCACCTGGCCGCGGCGCGCGCCGGGGCGGACCTGATGGACCTGACGCTTGACGATCTGGGGGCCTGATGGTCCGAGGCGGGGCATGACGGGCATCCGCTATCCCTGGGACACGCCGCCCGACATCGGCGCGGCGACAGAGATTGCCGACGGCGTTCTGTGGCTGCGCCTGCCGCTGCCCATGGCGCTGGACCACGTGAACGTCTACGCGCTGGACGAGGGCGACGGCTGGACGGTGATCGACACCGGGTTCGACAGCCGCAAGTCGCGCGGCATCTGGGACACGATCCTGGCTGGCCCGCTGGCGGGCAAGCCCGTCACCCGCGTGATCTGCACCCATCACCACCCCGACCACATGGGCCTGGCCGGCTGGTTCCAGGCGGCCGGCGCCGAGCTGGCCATGCCGCGCACCGGCTGGCTGATGGCGCGGATGCTGCAACTGGACGAACAACCGGCCTACCCGGCCCGGTCGATCGCCTTTTACCAGCGCGCCGGGATGGACCCGGCGGTGCTGGAAGCGCGCCGCGCCGAACGCCCCTTCAACTTCGCCGACTGCACGCATCCGCTGCCGCTGGGCTTTACCCGCCTGCAAGAGGCGCAGGTCATCCGCATCGGCGGGCGCGACTGGGACATCCGCATGGGCAACGGCCACGCGCCGGAACACGCGACCTTCTGGTCGCGCGATGATGACCTCGTGCTGGCCGGCGACCAGTTGCTACCCTCGATCAGCCCCAACATCGGCGTCTACCCCACCGAACCCGAGGCCGATCCGCTCGCCGAGTGGCTGGAAAGTTGCGCGCGTTTCCAGCCCCTGGCCGAGGACCGGCACCTCGTTCTGGGCGGGCACAAGTTGCCTTTCACCGGGCTGCCCCTGCGCCTGACGCAACTGATCGACAACCACCACGGCGCGCTGGCCCGGCTGTTGGAACACCTGTCCGAACCGCGCCGCGCCGGCGACTGTTTCCTGCCGATCTTCAAGCGCGAGATATCGGGCGGCCAGTACGGCCTGGCGCTGGTCGAGGCGCTGGCACATCTCAATCACCTCTACCAGACCGGCCGCGCCAGCCGCGCGTTGGGCACGGACGGAGCCTGGTGGTTCCGCGCCTGCTGAGGCCGCCGCGGCAACGCACGGCGTTGCCCTGCGCATATGGCCGAACGGGGCTGACAGGCTCGCGCGAATGGGCTACGTCTCCACCGACATCAGCTGAATATCCGAGGACACGACATGTCAGAGCACAAGCATGGTGAAATGGACACCACCGAACAGGAAAAGACCTTCGAAGGCTTCGTGACCTTCACGGTGCGGACCACCATCGCGATCATCGTGGTGCTGATCTTCCTCGCGCTGGTCGGCGCCTGACGGGTCCGCACCGCGGATGCACCGGCGCAAATTCCTGTTGACCGCGCCGCTGGCGCTTGCGGCCTGTGGCGCGCCCCGCGTCTGGGCGCCGGATGAATTCGTCGCCGCCAAGGCCTATGCGCATCCGGGCCCGAAGGCGTTGACGCTTTACACCATGCGCAACACCGGCAGCGACAACGGCGCCCACACCGGGATGCTGATCAACGCCAGCCAGCGCGTGCTGTGGGACCCGGCCGGCACCTTCGGCCACGACTCCATCCCCGAACGCAACGACGTTCACTACGGGATCACCCCGCGGATCGCGCAGTTCTACATCTCGTACCATTCGCGGATCACCTACTACACGCAGATCCAGTACGTCGAAGTCCCGCCCGAAACCGCCGAACTGGCCCTGCGCCTGGTGCAGGAGAACGGCCCGACGCCCAAGTCGCTCTGCACCGTTCACACCTCGCGGATGCTCGCGCAGTTGCCGGGGTTCGAGTTCATTCGCACGACCCTCTTTCCCGACAACCTGGCCGATCAGTTCGCGCGCGTGCCCGGCGTGCAGACCAGCGAATATCGCGAGACCGACAGCGACGACAAATCCGTCGCCGCCGCGCAGATCGACACGGCTATCCGGGCAGACCCGTAAGCCAGAGCAGGCCATAGAGCGTGACCGCCCCGGTGCCGATGGCCGCCAGCACGTTGCGCGTGAAATATCCCACCACGACCGTGGCAACGGCGGCGGCAAACCGCGGGCCATCAGGGTCACCGCCGGTCGCCTCGGGCCAGAGGACTAGCGGCGCCACCAGCCCCGGCAGAACGGCCACCGCCGTGTAGCGCAGGTGCCGCAGCACCCACTCTGGCAGGTTGGCCCCGCCCAGCGCACCAAGAAACGAGAACCGCAGCAGGAAGGTGCCGACGCCCGTTGCCAGGATGATCATCCAGATCGTGCCGTCGCTCATGCCGCTGTGCCCCGGGCCTGCCACAGCTCGACCCGCGCCCCCACGGACATGGCTACAAGCGCCGCGATCAGAAGCCCCAGATTGTAAGGAATGCCCGCCAGCAGCAAGGCCAGCAAGACCGAGGTGCCCGCCGCGGCCAGATGCGCCGCCGTCCGCAGCATCGGCCCGATCAGCGCCAGGAAACAGATCGGCATCGCGAAATCCAGTGCCATCCAGGCCGGGATCCCCTCGCCCAACCACAGGCCCAGCGCGGTCATCGCCAGCCAGCCCGGCGCGATCGGCGTGACCACCCCGAAGAAGAACGCCATGCGCTGCGCAACCGTCCAGTCGGGGTATTGCTCGAAGCGCACGGCCGAGCAGGCAAAGCTCTGGTCCACGTTCACGTAGGCGGCCAGCGCCCGCTGCCACAGCGGGGCGGCGCCAAGCCACGGCGCGAGCCAGGCCGAATACATCGCCATGCGCAGGTTGACCGCTAGCGCCGTGGCCACCACGATCAGAACCGGGGCGTTCTCGACCATCAGTTGCAGGGCCGCGAGTTGCGACGCCCCCGCCAGGACCACCGTGGAAAAGGCCATGGACTGCGCCACGCTCAAGCCCGACTCGGCGGCCACCACCCCGAAAAGCAGCCCGAAGGGCCCCACCACCAGCAGGAAGGGCAGCGCATCGCGGATGCCCATGCGGTAGGTGTTTTTCGGCTTGGATCGGGCCATCAGACTGACCTATGATTTCGGCAGACATGGTCGCGTATCGCGCCGCAGGGAGCATGGCAACCGATGACACAGCCGCTGGGCGTGATACTCGCGGGCGGGCGCGGCACCCGGATGGGCGGCCGCGACAAGGCCATGGTGACCCTGGGGGGCGAGACGCTGTTTCAGCGCGCGGTGGGCAGGCTCGCCCCGCAGGTCGCCGCGCTGGCGGTCAACACCAATTCCGGGCTCGCGACGGACCTGACGCAGCTGCCCGACAGCGTTTCTGGGCACGCCGGGCCGCTTGCGGGTATCCTGGCCGCGCTGGATTGGGCCGCGGCCATGGGGGCGCGGCACGTCGTAACCGTGCCCGTGGACGTGCCCTTCTTTCCCTGCGATCTCGTTCCGCGGCTGCTTCTGGCGGGCGAGAGCCACCCGATGGGCCTCGCCATCGCCGCGGCCGAGGACGGGCTGCACCCGACCTTCGGCCTCTGGCCGGTGGACCTGCGCCCCGACCTGGCCGCGGCGCTGGAGGCCGGCCTGCGCAAGGTCACGGATTGGACGGATCAGTACGGCGCCGCGCAGGCACAGTTTCCCGCGACCGAGCCGTCGTCCTTTCTCAACGTAAACCGCCCCGAGGACCTGGCGCGGGCCGAGGCGGCGCTGACGGTCGCGCGATGACGCCTGAGCGCGGGTTTGCCGAGGACGAGCGCCCGCGCGTCGCCGCGCTTTACTGGGGGGCCTTCGGCGGCAAGCTGGGCCGGTTGATGGGCCCGCGGCGCCGGGCGCTCGCCTTCCTGCAGGACGTGATGGACCCGACCCACGCGCTGACCATGCGCGATGCGGCGGGCCGCATCCAGGGCCTGGTGGGGTTCAAGACGTATCGCGGCGCCTTCGTGGGCGGGCACATGAGCGACATGGTCCGGCACTACGGCCGGCTGGGCGGACCGCTGCGCGCCGGCCTGCTGAGCCTGCTGGAACGCGAGGTCGAAAACCACCGCTTCGTCATGGACGGGATCATCGTCGCCCCCGAGGCGCGGGGCCAGGGCATCGGCACCGCGCTTCTGGAGGCCATCGCGCAGGAGGCCGCCGACCGGGGCTTCTCGGAGCTGCGGCTGGACGTGATCGACAGCAACCCGCGGGCGCGCGCGCTTTACGAACGCCGGGGCTTCGTTGTCGGCGGAGAGCACCGGCTGGGCCTGCTGCGGCACGTCTTCGGCTTTCGCTGCGCCACGACGATGATCCGCCGCGTGGGCTGAGCCGCAGACGCTGCCCCTGCCCCCGAACAGCCGGACGCGCCGCCGTGCCGATTAGGGCGCGAACGCCCTCGTCATGGCCAGACCGGTCGACACCAAACAATACGCCCGAAAGACAGGTTTGCGCAGGGTGCGGAGTTTTTAAAGTCATGCCCGAGCTCGTCGTAACCACATAGCCCCCGTAATATGAGCCGCGCATTGCCGACGCGCGCGGTGGCGATCTGACGTATGGGCTGGACGCTTTATGCCAGCAAAATTCATGAAATATGAAAGCTCTGCGGATGCGGCAGCCAAATCGCCGCCGCGTGGGGGCGCGTCGGCGATGCGCGGCGGGCTTCGCCCTCGATTCCGCGCGGGAGCTTGGCGTTACCACGTCCGCTTCGGGGCCGACGACCGTCATCCCACGCGCTTGTCAAGGAAACGGAACGGGTGGTCGGCCCGCCACTTTCCCCCGGCCGCTCCTGTTCGGGGGGCCGCCTAGTCGAACGCCCCCGTTACCCGGCCCAGCAGCATGAAGGCGCGGGCGGTGCGGGTTTCGGACAGGGCGACGATCTCTTCGTCGGTGGCCTCTTTCTCGAAGCCTTCCAGCGTCTGGTCGAACTTGCGCAGGAAATGGTGTGCGGCGTCGCGAAAGATCGTGTCCTCGCGCATCCGCCCGGCCGTCAGCGCCAGTGACGAGCGGTCACGCACCCCGCCGAGGGCCGCCACGGGCTTGCCGCGCTCGCCCCGCGCGAAGCGGCGCCAGAACTCGGGGCGCGCGCGGTCGGGGTGCAGGTCATCCATGTAGATGCCGTCCTGGCTGAGCAGGGTCAGAACGTCCTGGCTGGCCTGGATCAACTGGCGTGCGCCGTGGTCCTTGAGCGCCCGGCGCAGCGCGGCAAAGCCGACCTCGTCATCCTGGGTATCGGGAAAATTCAGCGCCAGGATCAGGTCCGAGCGCGCCACCGGCGGGGTCATGTCCTCGGCGCTGGTGCCCAGCGCGAGCGTCGGCTGGTCGTCGCCGCCCGGCCGCGGCCCCGGGGCCAGCGGGGCGGCCGACTGACCCGGCCGGGCCGAGGTAAAGGTCGCCAGCGTGGTTTCTGTCTTCTGCGCGGCCTGGGCGATCTCGTTGAGTTTCCGCTCCACCGTCGGGTCCACGCCGGAGGCACCCCGCGCCTGGCGATCGGCGACATAGGTCTGGCGCATGGCATCCACGGCCGCCTGCAGGCGCCGCGACTCCTCGCGCACGATCCGGGCCGAGCGCATGGCGATGGCCGCGACCCATATCACCGCCACCGGCAGAAAGACCGCCAGCAGCGTCATGACGAAGGCCACGGTATCGAAGCCCGATCCGCCGCCCTCGCTGGGCAGCACCAGAAAGAAAAGGGCGGAGCCGGCCAGCCAGGCCAGGCTGAGCAGCCCGGCGACGATCTCGACCGCCGAGACACGCAGCCCCTCGGGCTTGTCACCCGCTTGCAGGGCCACGTCGGCCTGGGTCTGGCGGTTCGACATGCTGCGCGCTCCGGCCCTAGGCCCAGGAAATGCTGAGGATCTCGTAGCTGCGGTCCCCGCCGGGCGTGCGCACCTCGACGCTGTCGCCCTCCTCCTTGCCGATCAGGGCCCGGGCCAGGGGCGACTTGATGTTGAGCCTACCGGCCTCGAGGTCGGCCTCGTATTCGCCGACGATCTGGTAGGTCTTTTCCTCGTCGGTGTCCTCGTCGACGATCCCGACCGTGGCGCCGAACTTGATCGCGCCCGACATCCGGGCCGGGTCGATCACGTCGGCCAGCGACATGACACCTTCAAGCTCCTTGATGCGGCCCTCGATGAAGGACTGCTTTTCCTTGGCCGAATGATACTCGGCGTTCTCGGACAGGTCGCCATGTTCGCGTGCCTCGGCGATCGCCTTGATGATCGCGGGGCGGTCCTCGCTCTTGAGCTGCTTGAGCTCGGCCTGCAGCTTGTCATAGCCGGCACGGGTCAGCGGTATCTTTTCCATCGGTCCGTCCTGAAAAGCGTCAATCTTGAAGTGCGCGTTCATAACCCTACGGGCCACCGGGCCTCAAGGGAAGTCTCCGGAAGCGTATCCAGGACCCGAGAATATGAGGTGGCGCCGCAGCCGCAAGGCCCCGCCCGGGTCGCAGCGCGACAATTTAACGTCGTGTCGCGATTGCCCCGGCATGGCTTGTCCGATACCCAATATGCCAAGGTCGCGCGCAGCACTAAGGGAGCCACGGACATGGCCGAGATGGAACGCGAATCCATGGACTACGACGTCGTCATTGTCGGGGCGGGGCCCGCCGGCCTTTCGGCGGCGATCCGCCTCAAGCAACTGGATGCCGATCTCGAGGTCGTCGTGCTTGAGAAAGGCTCCGAGGTCGGCGCGCACATCCTGTCGGGCGCGGTGCTCGACCCCTGCGGCCTCGACGCGCTGATCCCCGACTGGAAGGACAAGGGCGCGCCGCTCAACGTGCCGGTGCGCGACGACAACTTCTATATGCTGGGCGAGTCCGGCAAGATCCGCGTGCCCAACTGGCCGATGCCGCCGCTGATGAACAACCACGGCACCTACATCGTCAGCATGGGCAATGTCTGCCGCTGGATGGCCGAACAGGCCGAGGAACTGGGCGTCGAGATCTTCCCCGGCATGTCCTGCTCGGAACTGGTCTACGGCGACACCGGCGAGGTCAAGGGCGTCGTCGCCGGGGTCTTCGGGCTGGAGCCCGACGGCTCTGTCGGGCCCAACACCGAGCCGGGCATGGAACTGCACGGCAAATACGTCTTCCTGTCCGAGGGCGTGCGCGGCTCGCTGGCCAAGGAGGTCATCGGCAAATACGACCTCGACGCCGGCAAGGAGCCGCAGAAATACGGCCTCGGCATGAAGGAAATCTGGGAGGTCGACCCCGCCAAGCACCGCGAGGGGTCTGTCACCCACACCATGGGCTGGCCGCTGGGCGGCAACGCGGGCGGCGGGTCCTTCATCTATCACCTGGACAACAACCAAGTCTACGTCGGGTTCGTGGTGCACCTGAACTACCGCAACCCGCACCTTTACCCCTACATGGAATTCCAGCGCTTCAAGCACCACCCGATGGTGGCCGACCTTCTGGAAGGCGGCAAGCGCGTGGCCTATGGCGCACGGGCCATTTCCGAGGGCGGCTACCAGTCCATGCCGAAAATGGTCGCGCCCGGAGTGGCGCTGCTGGGCTGTTCGGTGGGCATGGTCAACGTGCCGCGCATCAAGGGCAACCACAACGCAATGCTGTCAGGCAAGGCCGCCGCCGAGGCCGCCCACCACGCGATCGGCGCCGCGCGCGCCGGCGACGAGCTGACCGCCTACGAGGACGAGGTGCGCACCGGCGCCATTGGCCGCGACCTGAAAAAGGTGCGCAACGTGAAGCCGATGTGGTCCAAGTGGGGCCTCGGGGCCTCGCTCGCCCTGGGCGGGGTCGACATGTGGACGAATACCCTCTTCGGGCGCAGCCTGTTCGGCACCATGGCGCACGGCAAGTCGGACGCCGCGGCGACCGAACCGGCGGACAGGCATCAGCCCATCGACTACCCCAAGCCCGATGGCAAGCTGTCCTTCGACCGGTTGACGAATGTCAGCTATTCCATGACCAACCACGAGGAAAACCAGCCCGTCCATCTGACACTCAAGGATGCCAGCATCCCGGTCGCGGTGAATCTGCCGAAATACGCCGGCCCCTCGGCCCGCTATTGCCCCGCCGGGGTCTACGAGTTCGTCGAGAAGGACGGCGAGCAACAGTTCGTCATCAATTTCCAGAACTGCGTGCATTGCAAGACCTGCGACATCAAGGACCCCAGCCAGAACATCCACTGGACGGTGCCGCAGGGGGGCGACGGGCCGAACTACCCCAACATGTAGACGCGGCGGCGCGGTGGGCTGCGCGCTGCCCCGCCGCACGGCCCGGTTGTGATTTGCCCCTGTCGGGGCGGCGCTATACTCAAAGCTTGCCAACCCGTTCGGAGAGTGCCGTGCCAAAACCCCTCAGCCTTGCCCTGATCGCCGCCATCGCCCTGTCGGGGCAAGTCGCCGCCAGCCCGGACCTGGGCGCCTACCTGGCCGCGCGCCAGGCCGGGCTGACGCAGGACTACGACGCGGCAGCCACCTATTTCGGCAAGGCGCTGACGCGCGACCCCGGCAACACGGCCCTGCGCGAGAATACCCTGACCGCCCAGATCGCGGTGGGCCATGTCGAGGACGCGCTGCCCGTGGCGCGGGCGATGCTGGCGGACGGACAGAACGGGCAGATGGCTAACATGGTCTTGCTGGCCGAGGCCGCCCGGGCCGAAGACTGGACCCGCATCTTCGATATTCTGGACGCCGGGCATGACGTCGGCCCAATGATCGACGGATTGACGCGGGCCTGGGCCTTGGTGGGCACGGGCCGCATGGATGCCGCGCTGGCCGCCTTCGACGAGACGGTCGATGCGCCCGGGCTGCGCTCCTTCGGGTATCTGCACAAGGCCGTGGCCCTTGCCCAGGCCGGGGACCTCGAAGGGGCTGACGCGATCCTGTCGCGCCCGCCCGCGCAGGGCGTGGCACCTACGCGGGCCTCGGTGCTGACCCACGTGCGGGTGCTTTGTCGCCTCGGCCGGTTCGAGCGCGCGCAAGAGGTGCTCGACGACGGCTTCGGCCGGACCGCGGCGCCCGACCTGCGCGCCATACGCGAAAAGGTCGCCGCCGGGATGGTGCCAACACGGGCCGGGCTGGCCGATACCCCGCGCGGCGCGGTCGCGCATCTCTACCTGAGCCTGGCCGAGGCCCTGCAGGGTGGCGAGGCCGACCCCTCCTACCTGCTGATGTATGCGCAGGCCGCCGCCCATATCGACCCGAAGCTGGCGCGCGCGCATGTCACGGCCGCCCGGCTGCTGGACGAGATCGGCCAGCACGACCTTGCCGCCGCCGCCTTCGCCCGGGTCGACCCGGCCGACCCGGCCTTTCTGACCGCGGAACTGGGCCGGGCCGAGGCGCTGCGCGCGCAAGGCCGCACCGAGGCCGCGATCGAGGCACTGTCGCAGCTGGCCCGCCGTCACGGCGACGTCGCCCTGGTGCATGCCTCACTGGGCGACATCCACCGCGAAGCCGGGGACTATGCCGCGGCCAACAGCGCCTATGACACCGCGCTTTCGCTTTACGCGCCGGATCATCCCTCGCGCTGGTGGGTCACCTATGCCCGCGGCATCACCCACGAACGGCTGGACCAATGGGACAGCGCCGAGGCGGATTTCCGCGCAGCGCTGCGCCTCGAACCCGGCCAGCCCTCGGTGCTCAACTACCTCGGGTATTCCATGGTCGAGATGGGCGAGAACCTGGACGAGGCCCTGGCCATGATCGAACAGGCCGCGGCAGCCCGCCCCGAGAGCGGCGCGATCATCGACAGCCTGGGCTGGGTGCTGTTCAAGCTGGGCCGCTACGACGAGGCCGTGACACACATGGAACGGGCAGTGGAGCTGGTGCCGGTGGACCCCATCGTCACCGATCACCTCGGCGATACCTACTGGATGGTCGGCCGCACGGTCGAGGCACGCTTCCAGTGGCGACGGGCCCTGTCCTTCGACCCCGCCCCGGACTTGGCCGAGCGCATTCGCCGCAAGCTGGAGGTCGGCCTGGACGAGGTCATGCGCGAGGAGGGCCGGACCCCGGCGGACATGGCCTATGACGCCGACTGAGACCGCGCCGCTGACGGAGCCGGCACCGGCCAAGCTGAACCTTTGCCTGCATGTCACCGCGCAGCGCGCCGACGGCTATCACCTGCTCGACTCGCTCGTCGCCTTCACTGAGGTAGGCGACAGCGTCACCGTGACCCCGGCCCCGCGCCTGACCCTGAGCCTCGACGGACCCTTCGCCGACGCCCTGTCGTCGACGGCCGAAAACCTCGTTCTGCGGGCGGCGCGGGTGCTGGACCCGGATCGCGGCGCGCATGTTCACCTGCACAAGGCCCTGCCCGTGGCCGCCGGGATCGGCGGCGGCTCCTCGGATGCGGCGGCGACCCTGAGGGCCCTGTCACGGCTCTGGGACCGGCCCCTGCCGGATGCGACGCGCCTTCTCGCCCTCGGGGCCGATGTGCCTGCCTGCCTTCACCCCGGGCTGCTGCGGATGGGCGGTATCGGCCAGGACCTGACACGCCTCGGCGCCCGGCCCCCCCTGCCCCTGCTGCTGGTCAACCCCGGCGTTGCACTGTCGACACCGCAAGTCTTTGGCGGCCTGGCGCAAAAGACCAACCCGCCGATGGACGACCCGATACCGGCGCCCGCGGATACCGACGCCTGGCTGGCCTGGCTGACGCGGCAGCGCAATGACCTGGCCGCCCCCGCCATTGCCGCGCAGCCGGTGATCGGCAGGGTGCTGGAGGCCCTGGCCACCCGCCCGGGGGCCCGGCTGGCCCGCATGTCGGGATCGGGCGCCACATGTTTCGCAGTCTTCGCGCAGGCAGCGCACCGGGATGCGGCGGCGGACAGCCTGCGCGCCGCTCACCCCGACTGGTGGATCATGCCGACACACCTTTGGTCCGGATGAGGGCGGCGCGTCGACGCGCCGCGGACACGGGCTTTGCAAAGCCCGTTCTACGCGATATCACCATCGCGTCACCGACGCCGCGTCGACACGGCGTCCGCTTCAGCGCACCCGCGCGACGACGTAGTCGGCCAGGTCCAGCAGGATATCGCGCACCTCATGATCCGGCATGTCCGCCAGCGCCGCCTTGGCCCGATCGGCCCAGGCCAGGGCCTCGGCCCGGGTCGCCGCGATGGCGCCGTGCTGGTCCAGCAGGGCCAGCGCGGTGTCCAGGTCGCCCGCCTCCTGCCGGCCCTGCTCGATCGTGCGGCTCCAAAAGCTGCGTTCCTCGGCACCCGCCGCGGCCAAGGCCTTGATGAGCGGCAGCGTCAGTTTGCGCTCGCGAAAGTCGTCGCCGATGTTCTTGCCGGTGGCGTCTCCCCCTGCGTAATCCAGAACGTCATCGACCATCTGGAAGGCGATGCCCAGCGCGTCGCCATAGTCGAACATGGCCTGCACGCGCGCCGCGTCCTGGCCGGCGATCACGCCGCCAACCTCCATCGCCGCCGAGAACAGCGCCGCCGTCTTGCCGCGCACGATCTGCAGGTAGATGTCCTCGGTGGTGGCCAGATCGCGCGCCGCCGTGAGTTGCAGCACCTCGCCCTCGGCGATGGTTGCGGCGGCATCGGACAGGATGCGCAGCACCCGCAGCGACCCGGTCTCGGTCATCAGCTGGAAGGCCCGCGCGAAGAGGTAATCGCCCACCAGCACGCTAGAGGTATTGTCCCAAAGCAGGTTCGCGGTGGGCCGCCCGCGCCGCTGCGCGCTGTCGTCGACCACGTCGTCGTGCAGAAGGGTTGCCGTGTGGATGAACTCGACCGTGGCGGCCAGATGCACGTGATGCGGCCCGTCATAGCCGCACATTCGCGCGGCCCCCAGCGTCAGAAGCGGGCGCAGGCGCTTGCCGCCGGCCTCGACCAGATGCGCGGTGACCTCGGGGATGCGGGGCGCGTGCTCGGAGGCCATGCGCGCGCGGATCATGCCGTTGACGCGGTCCATGTCCTCGGCCAGCGCCTCTGCGAGGCGTTCCTGAGGTTTCGTGGCGGCATCGAGGCTCATGAACTCTCCGTCGGATGCTCGACAAAGGCGGGGATTTCGCCTTAAGTCAGTTGGATGAAGGAACTTCTGCGCAGCAACGACCCCACCGTGATCGCCTTTGCCAAGGCCCTGCTGGACGGCGAGGGTATAGAGGTGTTCGAGCTGGACGTAAACATGAGCGTCCTCGAAGGCAGCATCGGCATTTTGCCGCGCCGCATCATGGTGCGGGACGCGGATCATTTCATGGCCGCCTCCATCCTGCGGGACAATGACATCGACCTCGGCCAGTGATCCCGGCCCCGGTGGCACGGCCGGGGTGACGCAAGACGCTTTCCTGGGCGGTCGCGTGACGCTGTTGCAGCCGGCGCGCGGCTACCGCGCCGGGGTCGACCCGGTGCTGCTGGCCGCCGCCACCCCCGCGAGGCCCGGGCACTCGGTGCTGGAGCTTGGCTGCGGCGTTGGCGCGGCGCTGTTCTGCCTGGCGGCGCGGGTGCCGCAGCTGGCGCTGACCGGGGTCGAGCTGCAGCTCGATTATGCCGATCTGGCCCGCCGAAACGCCACTGCCAACGGCATACCGGCCCGGATCGTGGATGGCGATCTGCGCACCCTGCCCGGTGACCTGCGCGCCCGCGGCTTTGACCACGTCATCGCCAACCCGCCCTATTTCGACCGTCGCCGCGGCACGGCCTCGGACCGCACCGGGCGCGAGACGGCCCTGGGCGGCGACACGCCGCTGGGCGACTGGCTGGACGTGGCCACGCGTCGGCTGTCCCCCAAAGGCTACCTGACGCTGATCCAGAAGGCCGACCGCCTGCCCGACATCCTGGCGGTGATGGACGACAGGCTGGGCAGCCTCGTGATCCGGCCCATCGCCGGGCGCGCGGGGCGCGATGCGGATCGGGTGCTGATCTCGGCCCGCAAGGAGGGGCGGGCGCGCCTTCGGCTGCTATCCCCGCTGATTCTCCATGACGGGTGCGCGCACGGCGCCGACGCCGAGGACTACACCGCCGAGGTTCGCGCAGTGCTGCGCGACGGCGCGGCCCTGCCGATGATCGGTTAACCTTTCAGCAAGGGTTTGCGGGTCTCCTGCGACATGGAAGGAATATCGCCCCGTTTTGCTGCCGAGCGGCGTGACAGGCGCCGAAAGGTATGATGCACTTTTATGACAACTCAACCGCATGGAGGACCCAATGAGCATGACGTCGCATCTGCAAGAGCTCAAGAGAAAGCACGACCAACTGTCCCAAGCCGTTGAGACCGCCCAGCGCGCCCCGGGGAGCGACGACCTGGAGATCGCGCGCCTGAAAAAGCAGAAACTGCAACTCAAGGAAGAAATCGCCCGGCTGGAAGACCGGGCCTGACACCCCCCGCCGTGTGGCACCGGAAAAGGCCGCCCCGGCGGGCGGCCTTTGCCGTTCTGCACCCCTCATGCGAGACGCGGTCTCAGACGAAGAACTGTCCGCCGTTGGCCGAGATTGTCGAGCCGTTGACGAAGCTCGACTCGTCGGAGGCCAGGAAGGCCACGCAGCGGGCGATTTCCTCGGGCTCGCCCAGGCGGCCGGCCGGGATCTGGCTGATGATGGCCTCGCGCACCTTGTCGGGCACGGCCATGACCATCTCGGTCGCGATGTAGCCGGGGCAGACGGCATTGGCGGTGATGCCCTTGGCCGCCCCCTCCTGGGCCAGCGACTTGATGATGCCCAGATCGCCCGCCTTTGTGGCGGCGTAGTTGACCTGCGCGAACTGCCCCTTCTGGCCGTTGATCGAGGAAATCACGATGACCCGTCCGAAACCGCGCTCGCGCATGCCCGGCCAGACCGGATGCACGGTGTTGAAGACGCCGGTCAGGTTGGTGTCGATCACCTGTGACCACTGCTCGGGGGTCATCTTGTGGAAGGGGGCGTCCTTGGTGACGCCCGCGTTGGCGACGACCACCTCGACCGGGCCGAGATCGGCCTCGACCTTTTCGATGCCGGCCTTGGACTCGTCGTAGTCGGCGACGTTCCACTTGTAGGTCTTGATGCCGGTTTCCTCGGTGAACTTGGCGGCAGCCTCGTCATTGCCGGCATAGGTCGCGGCGACCTCGTAGCCGTCCTGCTTGAGCCTCTTGGAAATGGCGGCGCCGATCCCGCGGCTGCCCCCCGTCACCAGTGCAACACGTCCCATGGTCTTTCTCCTCCTTCAGGGGATTGTCCGGGCACCCTCCCGGTGCCCGCGTTTTTCGGCGGTTCGGCGGTCAGCGCTCGACGCAGAGCGCGACGCCCATGCCGCCACCGATGCAGAGGGTGGCGAGGCCCTTCTTGGCGTCGCGGCGCTTCATCTCGAACAGCAGGGTGTTGAGCACGCGCGCGCCCGAGGCGCCGATCGGGTGGCCGATGGCGATGGCCCCGCCGTTGACGTTCACGATATCGGGGTCCCAGCCCATGTCCTTGTTCACGGCACAGGCCTGGGCGGCGAAGGCCTCGTTCGCCTCGACAAGGTCCAGGTCGCTGACCGACCAGCCCGCCTTGTCGAGCGCCTTGCGGCTGGCATGGATTGGGCCGACGCCCATGATCGAAGGGTCCAGGCCAGCGGTGGCGTAGCTGGCGATGCGGGCCAGCGGCTCGATGCCGCGCTTCTCGGCCTCGTCGGCGCTCATCAACAGGGTTCCGGCGGCCCCGTCATTGAGCCCCGAGGCGTTCGCCGCGGTGACCGAGCCGTCCTTGGTGAAGGCCGGGCGCATCTTTTCCATGCCCTCCATCGTCGCGCCGTGGCGGATGTATTCGTCCTTGTCCACGACGGTATCGCCCTTGCGGGTCTTGACGGTGAAGGCGACAACCTCGTCGTCGAACTTGCCCGCATTCTGGGCGGCCTCGGCCTTGTTTTGGCTGGCCAGGGCGAGTTCGTCCTGTTGGTCGCGGCTGATCTGCCACTTCTCGGCAACGTTCTCGGCGGTCTGGCCCATGTGATAGCCGTTGAAGGCATCCCAGAGGCCATCGCGGATCATCGTGTCGATGTATTTCATGTCACCCATCTTGTGGCCCTGGCGCAGGTTCGCCGCGTGCGGCGCCATCGACATGTTCTCCTGCCCGCCGGCGGCAACGATCTGCGCATCACCCAGCATGATGTGCTGCGCGCCCAGGGCCACGGCCCGAAGGCCCGAGCCGCACACCTGATTGATGCCCCAAGCGGCGCTTTCCTGCGGCAGGCCGGCGTTGACATGCGCCTGCCGGGCCGGGTTCTGGCCCTGCGCGGCCGTCAAAACCTGGCCGAGGATGGTTTCCGAGACCTCGCCCTTGTCGATGCCGGCCCTTGCAACGACAGCCTCCAGCACGGCGGTGCCAAGGTCGTGGGCGGGGGTGTTGGCAAAGGAACCGCCGAAGCTGCCCACTGCGGTGCGGGCGGCCGACGCGATAACGACATTGGTCATGGATGAGTCCTCTCTTGATCCGTCAACTTTGGCGGACCGGAGCCGGACGCGGAATCACGCGGGCCCGAACCCGCCGTTTCCCCCGTCATAGGCGGTCCATGCTGCATCCGCAACACGGATTGCGCCCCGATTGGGTAATATTATTTCAAAAACGCCCACCTGAGCGTTCAAATACGAAAGCGCGGAACGCCGTAGTAATAGCCCTGCAGGCAATCGACACCGAAGCCTGTCACGACCTCGGCTTCGCGGGCGGTCTCGACCCCCTCGGCAACCGCGAACATCTCGAACTGGTGGGCGATGGTGATCAGCGCCTCGGCGATCACCTGGTTGTCCGGGTCCTGGTCGATGGCGCGGACGAAACAGCTGTCGACCTTGACGAGATCGAAGAAGAAATCCTTGAGGTGGCGGAATGCGGTCAGCCCGGCACCGAAATCGTCGAGCGCGAAGGCCATGCCCAGCGGCTGCATCTCTTCCATGAAGCGGATGACGACCTCGGGCAATTGCATGGCGCTGGCTTCGGTGATCTCGAGGATCAGGCGATGGCCGAGGTCGGGGTCCGCGTGCAGCGCCTTTTCGAGGACACGCCGCCAGGCTCCGTCGCCCAGCGACCGGGCCGACACGTTCACCGCCAGCCGCACGCCCGGCATCTCGCGCAACCGCGCAAGGCCGAGGGCCAGGGCGGCACAGTCGATGTCCCGGCCGATGCGATCCTCTTCGATCCGGTCCATGAATTGGCCCGCCGGGATGACGCGGCCGGTCTCGTCCAGAACCCGGATCAGCCCCTCGTGAAAGGCCACCTTGCCAGCCGGCCCCGCCAGAACGACGGGCTGGAAGGCGAGCGCACAGTGATCCTGCGCCAGGGCATTGCGCACCATGCCCATGACATCCCTGTCGCGGACGCTGACGGCATACTCCAGCGGGTCCTTGGGCACCTGGTCGTCAAGCGCGGACCGGGAAAGATCGAAGGCGGGCATCGGCCACTCCGTTCAAGTCCCGTCCGGTTTGCCAGCCACGCCGTTAAGCGCTGGTAAAACGCGGCCGTTTACGTTGAATTGTCTGAACAAGGAGGCATGATGGACCGTTGCGGATGGGCCGGGCCCGACCAGATATACCTCGACTACCACGATACCGAATGGGGCGTGCCCGAGCGGGATAGCAGGGCGCTTTGGGAAAAGCTGGTCCTCGACGGGTTCCAGGCCGGCCTGAGCTGGATCACCATCCTCAAGAAACGCGAGAATTTCCGCGCCGCCTTCGAAGGGTTCGCCCCAGAGGTCATTGCCAGCTGGGGCGAGGCCGAGGTCGCGCGCCTGCTGGAGAACCCCGGCATCATCCGCCACCGCGGCAAGATCGAAGCGACGATTTCCAACGCCCGCGCCTACCTGGAAATCGAGGATTTCTCGGGCTTCTGCTGGTCCTACGTCGGCGACGCCCCGATCCGGAACCGTTGGACCACCCTCGCCGAGGTCCCCACCGCCACGCCACTGTCGACGCAACTGTCGAAGGACCTCAAAGCGGCCGGGTTCCGGTTCTGCGGCCCGACGATCGTCTATGCCTGGATGCAGGCCTGCGGGCTGGTCAACGACCACCTTGTCACCTGCCCGCGCCACGCGGCCTGCGCGGCGATGGCCTGACCGGGCGGCTTGCCCGGCCATTGCCGCCCGCTACATGTCGTGGTCGACGGAAATGGAGCCGGACCATGACACAGCCACCCCCGCGCCGCGCCGGCGGTCTGCCGGTGCCCAGCCGTCGTCTGGGGCGCAGCGCGCGCATGGGCGGGCTGGCGCTTGGCCTTGCGGGGCGCGCGGCGCGCGACGGGCTAATCGGCCTCGGCCGTGGCGAGCGGCCCGACCGCCGCGACCTGTTGCTGACCCCCGCAAACCTGCACCGCGTCACTGATGAACTGGCCCGGATGCGTGGCGCGGCCATGAAGGTGGGGCAACTGGTCTCGATGGACGGCGGCGCCGTCCTGCCCCCCGAGTTGGCCCAGATCATGGCCCGCCTGCGCGACGAGGCCGAGTTCATGCCGCCGAAACAGCTCAAGTCCGTGCTGACCGCGGCCTGGGGGCCGGACTGGCTGCGCCGCTTTGCGCAGTTTGACGTCCGCCCCGTCGCCGCCGCCTCGATCGGGCAGGTGCATACCGCCCGGCTCAAGGACGGGCGCAGCGTCGCCGTCAAGGTGCAATACCCCGGCGTCGCCCGCAGCATCGACAGCGATATCGCCAATGTCGGCAGCCTGATCCGCATGTCGGGGCTGGTCCCACGCGGGCTGGACCTCGCCCCCTTGCTCGACGAGGCGCGCGCGCAGCTGCACGCGGAAACCGATTACGCCGCCGAGGCCGCCCATATGACCCGGTTCGCCGACCTGCTGGACGACGATCCGCGCTTTGCGCTGCCCCGCCCGGTGCCCGAGCTCTCGACCGGGGCCGTGCTCACAATGGACTTCGTCGCCGGCGCGCCCATCGAGGCGCTGCAGGACGCCGACCAGACCACGCGCGACCGCGTGGTCACGGCGCTTTTCGATCTGCTGCTGCGCGAGATATTCACCTTCGGTCTGGTCCAGACCGACCCCAATTTCGCCAATTACCGCCATGACGCGGACACGGGCCGCATCGCGCTGCTGGATTTCGGCGCGACCCGCGCGCTGGCCCCCTGGGTGCCTTCCGCCTACGGGGCGCTGATCCGCGCGGGCCTGGCCGGCCGGCGCGCCGACATGGTCAGCGCGGCCACGACACTGGGCCTGCTCGACGCCACGCTGCGCGCCGACCACCGCGACCGCGTGATCGCCATGATGGAGACGGCCTTCTACGACCTGCGCCAGCACCCGATCTATGATTTTTCCGATCAGCGCCTTGTGCAGACCCTTCAGGCCGAGGGGATGGCGCTGGCGCAAGAGGGCTTGGCCCCGGCCCCGCCACCGGCCGACGTGCTGTTCCTGCAGCGCAAGATCGGCGGGCTCTACCTGCTGGCCGCGCGGCTGGGCGCACGCGTGGCCCTGCACGACCTGCTGGAGCGGCACCTGCCTTGATCACCAGCGGCTCAGCGCATCCTCGTCGTCGTCGCGCGCGGCGACCCAGGCCGCGCCTGCATCCGTTCGCTCTTTCTTCCAAAAAGGCGCCCGGGACTTGAGGTAGTCCATCAGGAACTCGGCCGCCTCGAAAGCATCCCTGCGGTGACGCGCCGCTGTGGCGACCATCATGATCACCTCGCCCGGCGCCAGCACCCCATGCCGATGAACGATCAGCGCACCCGTCAGCCGCCAGCGGCGCACGGCCGCGTCGCGGATCTCGGCCAGCGCCTTTTCCGTCATGCCGGGATAATGCTCGATCTCCATGGCCTGCAGCCCGCCAGCAACATCCCGCACAAGCCCCGAGAAACTCACGACGGCCCCGGCACCATCCGCCGCCGCCGTAAAGGCGTTCACCTCGGCCCCGGGATCAAAGGCGTCGGAATGAACCCGGACGGTCATCCCCTCACCCCCCGGTCATTGGCGGGAAGAACGCCACCTCGCGCACCCCGTCCAGCGGGTCCGTGAACTCGGCCAACTCCTGGTCCAGCGCGACCCGCAGCGCCGAAAGGTCGGCAAAGGCCGCCGCATAACGCTCTTCACGCCCGCGCAATTCCTCGACAAGCTCGGCCACGGTCGCGGCCTCGGTCTGCACCTGCTCGCGCGGCAGGCCGATGCGTTCGCGCACCCAGGCGAAATAGAGCACCTGCATGGCTACCCTTTCAGATGCGGCAGGGACTTGCGAAAGTAATCCCCGCCGGTGACAAGCGTGAGGACCATCGCCGCCCAGAGCAGCACGATCCCGACCCACCAGCTAATCTGCATCCCGCGGTATTTCCAGACGATCCCCAGTTCATCGGGCACCTCGCCGGCAAGGATGTCGCGCACCACCGCGTCGCTCATGCCCCAGGTCTGCATGATGAAGTAATGCTCGAATGCCCCGGTCGAGAACAGCACCGCGATGGCCGTCATCTGCGCCGCCGTCTTCCACTTGGCCAGCCGCGTCACCCTGAGCGTGCCGGCGGTATCGCCCAGAAACTCGCGCAGGCCGCTCACGAAGGTCTCGCGGAACAGGATCAGCGTCGCCGGCAGCAGGATCCAGGGGTCCATGCCGGAAAACCCGCAGATGACCAGCAGCGCGATCACCACCATGGCCTTGTCCGCGATGGGGTCGAGCATGGCGCCGAACTTCGACTCCTGGCTCCAGGCGCGGGCCAGATAGCCGTCGATCCAGTCGGTGAGGGCGGCCCCGGAAAACAGCACCAGCGCGATCCAGTCCGCCCAGGGCCGCGTGAAATACAAGAAGAGCACCGCCACGCCGGGCGCTGCCAGCAGCCGCAGCACCGTCAGGATATTGGGCAGGCTCCACGTCATGTCTGCGTCCTAGCGCCAATCCCGCCGCCGTGCCACACCCGCCCGCATCTTCTGGCCAAAAATATCCCGGGGGTTTGGGGGCTGGCCCCCAACCCCGAGGCGGCGGCACGCCGACGAGATATCCTGCGTGCCGCAGGCACACCGCAAGATCAGCCCGTCTCGTGGAAATGGCCGTGTATCGTCTCGGCCATGGCCTCCGAGATTCCGTCCACGGCCTTCAGATCGGCCAGCGCCGCGCGGCTCACCGCCTTGGCCGAGCCGAAATGCGCCAGCAGCGCCCGCTTGCGCGCCGCGCCCACGCCGGGGATGTCGTCGAGCGGCGTGGCGCCCACGGATTTGGCCCGCTTGGCGCGATGCGTGCCGATGGCGAAGCGGTGCGCCTCGTCGCGCAGGCGCTGGATGAAATAGAGCACGGGGTCGTTGTGGCGCAGCGCCATGACCGGCTTGCCGGTGCGGTGGAACTCCTCCTTGCCATGGTCGCGGTCCGGCCCCTTGGCAACGCCAACCATGGGCACGTCGCCGACGCCCAGCTCGTCAAGAATCTCGCGCACCGCGCTGACCTGGCCCGCGCCGCCGTCGATCAGCAGCAGTCCCGGCCACTGGTCCGACTGCCGTTCGGGGTCCTCCTTGAGCAACCGCTTGAAACGCCGGGTCAGCACCTCTTTCATCATGCCGAAATCGTCGCCGGGGGTCAGATCATCCCCCTTGATGTTGAACTTTCGATACTGGCCCTTCTCGAAGCCCTCGGGTCCGGCCACGATCATCGCACCAACGGCGTTCGCGCCCTGTATGTGGCTGTTGTCAAAGACTTCGACGCGCCGGGGCACCTGCGGCAACTCGAAGGCCTTGGCCAGACCCTTGAGCAGTTTGCCCTGTGTCGCCGTCTCGGACATCTTGCGGCCCAGGCTCTCGCGCGCGTTGCGCGCTGCCCCGCCCACAAGCTCGGCCTTCTCGCCGCGCTGCGGGACCGTGATCTCGACCTTGCGCCCGGCCTTCTCGGCCAGAGCCCGGCCCAGCAGGTCGGCATCGTCCACCCCGTGCGACAGCAACAGCTGCCGCGGCGGCTCGCGCTGGTCGTAGAACTGCGCGATGAAGGCCTGCATGACCTCGGCGGGGTCCTCGTCGCCGGTCACGCGGGGGTAGTAGTCGCGGTTGCCCCAGTTCTGGTTCGCCCGGATGAAGAACACCTGCACGCAGGCCTGCCCGCCCTGCATGTGCAGCGCGATGATGTCGGCCTCGGCCACGCCCTGCGGGTTGATGCCCTGCGCGGTCTGCACCGAACTCAGCGCGCGGATGCGGTCGCGCAGGGCGGCGGCGCGCTCGAACGCCATATCGGCGGCGGCCTCTTCCATCTGCGCGGCGAGCGCGGCCTGCATCTCGGTCGACTTGCCCCGTAGGAACCGCTCGGCATCCTGCACCAGCTCCGCGTAGTCCTCTTTGCTGATCTTGCCGACGCAGGGCGCGCTGCAGCGCTTGATCTGATACAGCAGGCAGGGCCGCGTGCGGCTTTCGTAGTCGCTGTCGGTGCAGCTGCGCAGCAGGAACGCCTTTTGGAGCGTGTTCAGCGTGCGGTTGACCGCCCCGGCGCTGGCGAAGGGGCCGTAATAGGCGCCCTTCTGCTTCTTGGCGCCGCGGTGCTTGCCGATGCGCGGAAAGTCGTGGTCCTTGGCCACCAGGATGTTGGGGAAGGACTTGTCGTCGCGCAGCAGCACGTTGTACTTCGGCTTGAGCTGCTTGATCAGGTTCTGCTCCAGCAGCAGCGCCTCGGTCTCGGTCGCCGTGGTCAGGAACATCATTGAGGCGGTCTCGGCGATCATGCGCGCGATGCGTGGCGAATGCCCGGTGGGCCGGGCATAGTTGCCGACCCGCGCCTTGAGGTTGCGCGCCTTGCCCACGTAGAGGACTTGGCTCTGGGCATCGAGCATCCGGTAGACGCCCGGGCTGGCATCCAGCGTCTTCAGGTAGGCCTGGATGACCGGCGCGCCGGTGCGGGTGGGGATGTCTGCGTCGCTCATACCCCTAGCCTATGATTCCCGGCCCGCCCTGCAATGGCCCATGGCCGGGATCAAGCGGGAACATACCCACCAATCCTGTGGACAACCCCGTGGGCAAGCTTTTGGGCATCGGGAATTTTCCTTGTGTCATGACGGTTTCGTGACCGCGCCCAATTTTTGGGCAACATCTCAAGGTTCTGAAAACACTCAGGATTTTTTCGCCCACAGCACAAGTCACTGACTTTGTTACGAAATTGTTAAAGTGCATCCGCCCGCTCCAGCGCCCGTGCACAACTTGCTGCGGGCTCACTCCGTCCCGAGCACGTCGGGCGTCTGCCAGGCCAGGTGCTGACCGCCGTCGATGCACAGCAATTGTCCCGTTACCGCCGGGGCATCCAGGAAATAGCCCAGCGCGGCGGTGATGTCGGCGGGGTCCGCGCCGCGCCCCAGCACGGTCGCCGCGCGCTGGCGAGCGAAGTGCCCGGCGCTCTGGCGCGCGCCCTGCAGGGTCGGCCCCGGCCCGATCGCGTTGACGCGCACCCGCGGGGCCAGCGCCTGCGCCGCCGTCTGGGTAAAGGCCCAAAGCCCCATCTTGGCGATGGTGTAACTCATGAAGGCGGGGGTAAGCTTGCGCACCCGCTGGTCGATCATGTTGACCACCAGCGCCTGCGCCAGCGGCTCGCCCGCGTCATCCGTCGCCGCCGCGGGGGCCTGGTCGGCCAGCGCCTGGGTCAGGACGACCGGCGCGCGCAGGTTGGACTCGAGGTGCCTGTCCCAGCTTTCGCGGGTGATCGTGTCGATCTGGTCGTACTCGAAGACCGAGGCATTGTTGACAAGGCAGGTCACCGGCCCGAGCGCCCGCGCCGCGCGCGGCAGCAGGGCCTGCATGTCGTCCTCGGACAGCAGGTCGGCCTGCAGGGCCACGGCGCGACGGCCCATCCCCTCGATCTGGGCGGCGACCTCGTCGGCGGCCTGCGCGCTGCCGTTGTAGTGCACTGCCACGTCCAGCCCGCGCCCGGCCAGATAGAGCGCCATCGCACGTCCGAGGCGCTTGCCGCCCCCGGTCACCAGGGCCACACCTGTCATAGAACCACCCATACGTAAGCGATGTAGAGCACGCTGAAGGCGATGCCCCATATCCGGTTGATGTTCAGGCCAAGAAACACGAAGGGCACGAGGATCAGTGACGCCCCGAGCATGACCCAGAGATCGAAGCGCAGGATTTCCGCATCGACCGGGATGTCGCCCACCAGCGCGGCGACGCCGATGATCCCCAGCAGGTTGAACATGTTCGACCCGATGACATTGCCCAGCGCCACGTCGGCCTGGCGGCGCAGCGCCGCCATGACCGTGGTCGCCAGTTCCGGCAACGAGGTGCCGACGGCCACCAGCGTCAGCCCGATGGCGGTTTCGGAAACGCCGAATTCCCGGGCGATGTTGCTGGCCCCGTCGACCAGAAGGTCCGCGCCCAGCGGCAGCCCGATCAGCCCCAGCGCCAGGAACAGCACGATCCTGGGCCAGGGTAGGTCCGGGTCGGCGCCCTCGAGGTCGTCGGGGTCGTTTGCCGGGGCGGCGGCGTCGGCCTTGCGGTGATTGTTCGCCGTCCGCGCCGCGTGGGCCAGCATCGCCGCCAGCGCTGCCAGCAGGACCAGCCCCGCGATCCAGTCGAACTGCCCGCGAAAGGCCAGCGCGATGAACAGCACGGTCGCCGCGATCATCTGCATGTAGCTGTTGCGCGACTCGCACGCGCCGGTGTGCATCACCGCCAGCAGCGCCGGCACGCCCAGCACCATCAGCACGTTGGCCGTGTTCGAGCCCACCACGTTGCCCAGCGCCAGCCCCGGCACGCCCTCGCGGATGGCCTGCACCGAGATCAGCAGCTCGGGCGCCGAGGTGCCAAAGGCGACGATGGTCAGCGACACGATCAGGGCCGGGATGCCGATGCGCAGCGACAGGTTCACCGCGCCCTTGACCAGGCTGTCCCCGGCCAGCAGCAGTATCAGCAGCCCCAGCCCGGTATAGACCCAGTCCATCAGCATCAGCCGCGCCCCGTGCAGTCGCAGGGCTTGCCGAAGGTGTAGCGGCCGCACTTGGCGCATTTCGCGGCCGACAGCCTGTCCTGCGCGCGGCGCACGACGCGCGGCGCGCGCAGCTTGCCGATCATGCCCAGCACGCCGATGAAGACGAGAAAGAGAAGGACGATCTTGGCAATCACGTCAGAGGCCGAAACGGGCGTAGGCGGCCCGCTCCTCCAGCCCGGCGATAGCGTCATCGGCCAGCCCCGCGCCGAACCGCTGGAACAGGCCGCGTTTCTGCCCGTAGCGGCGGAACCGCACCTTGTCGCCGAACCTGTCTTTCATGGCCGGGATGAGCTGACCCAGCCCGTCAGCCAGGCCCACCTCGACGGATTGGCGCCCGACCCAGACATCGCCGGTGAAGAGGTCCTGTCCCTCGGGCAACTTGCCGGCGCGGCGCTCGGCGACGTGATCCTTGAAGTAATCGTGCATCTCGTCGAGCATCCCGCGCAGGCGCTTGATGTCCTCGGGTTTCTCGGGCTGGAAAGGGTCCATGAAACTCTTGGACTCGCCGGCGGTGTGGACGCGGCGCTCGACGCCGACCTTGTCTAGCGCCTGCGGCAGGCCGAAGCTGGCCGCGATCACACCGATCGAGCCGACGATCGAGCCGCGGTCGACGTGAATTTCCTGCCCCGCGGTGGCCAGCCAGTAGCCGCCCGAGGCCGCCACATCCTCGACGAAGCTGTAGACCGGAACCCCCTTCTCGCGCGACAGGCGCATGATCCGCGCCGCGATCAGCGCCGATTGCACCGGCGAGCCACCGGGCGAGTTGATTTCCAGCGCGACGGCCGCGGGCTTGCCGCGGCTGAAAGCCTTCTCGATGGCCTCGGCCGTGCCGCGGTCGGACAGGCCGCGCGCCCCGCCCGCCGCGATCTGGCCCTGCAGGCGCACGACCGAGACGACGGGATCGGATTTAAGGAAAGGGACCCACTGTTTCATGATTGCGGATGTAGGCTGTGCGCCGGTCGGGAACAAGGCGGCGTCGGCGCCAATTCTCAGGCAGGGCTCAATCGCGCAATCGCCAGCCCGTCCGGAAAATCAGGGCGATGACGCCCAGGCACAGCAGGGTGAACCCGGCGATGGCCAGCAGGCTGAGGCCCACCGGCACATCCGCCGTCCCGAAAAAGGCCCAGCGGAAGCCCGAGATCAGGTAGACCACCGGGTTGAACAGCGTGATCGTCTGCCAGACGGGGGGGAGCATCGAGATCGAGTAGAAGGACCCTCCGAGGAAGACCAGCGGCGTGATGACGAGAAGCGGCACCAGTTGCAATTGCTCGAAGTTGCCCGCCCAGATCCCGAGGATGAACCCCAGCAGCGCGAAGCTGGTGCAGGTCAGCACGAGGAAGGCCACCATGGCCATCGGATGCAGGATCTGGATATCGACGAAGAGGAAGGCCGTCATCAGGATGACGCTGCCGATGAACAGCGCCTTGGTCGCCGCCGCGCCGACATAGCCCAGCGTGATCTCGAAGAAGTTCACCGGCGCCGAGAGATGCTCGAAGATCGTGCCGATGAATTTGGGGAAATAGATGCCGAAACTGGCGTTGGTCGTGGCCTGCGTCATGACCGACAGCATCACCAGCCCCGGCACGATGAAGGCACCGTAGCTGACGCCCTCGACCTGGTCGATGCGGCTGCCGATGGCCGCGCCGAAGACCACGAAGTAAAGCGAGGTCGAGACCACCGGCGAGACGATGGACTGCCACAGCGTGCGGAAGAACCGGCTCATCTCGAAGATGTAGATGGCCTTGATGGCGTGCAGGTTCATGCGTCCTCCTTCACGAGGCTGACGAAGATTTCCTCGAGCGAGCTTTGCCGGGTCTGCAGGTCGGTCATGTGCAGCCCCGCATCGCGGATTTCGTTGAGCAGGCCGGTGATGCCGGTCTTGTCGGAGTGGCTGTCGTAGGAATAGACGAGGCGCCCGTTGTCGACGCTCAGCGGCAGATGCGCCAGCGCCGCGGGCACTTCGGTGACGGGGTCGGCCAGCTCGATCTGGATCGTCTTGCGCCCCATGCGGCGCATCAGCGCGTCCTTTTCCTCGACCAGCAGGATCTGACCCTTGTTGATGACGCCGATGCGGTCGGCCATGGCCTCGGCTTCCTCGATGTAATGGGTCGTCAGGATGATGGTCACACCCTGCTGCTTGAGGCCGCGGACAAGCTCCCACATGTCGCGGCGCAATTCCACGTCGACCCCGGCCGTGGGCTCGTCAAGGAACAGCACGCGCGGCTCGTGGGCCAGCGCCTTGGCGATCAGGACCCGCCGCTTCATGCCGCCCGACAGCTGCATGAGCTTGTTGTCCCGCTTTTCCCAGAGCGAGAGGCTGCGCAGCACTTCCTCTACCCTGGCATCATCGCGCGGCTTGCCGAAGAGCCCGCGCGAGAACTGCACCGTCTTCACGACCTTTTCGAAGGATTCGACATGGGTTTCCTGCGGCACCAGCCCGACCATGGCGCGGGCGTTGCGATAATCGCGCAGGATGTCGTGGCCACCCACGGTGACGGTGCCCGAGGTCGGCTGCGTGATCCCGCAGATCGTCGAGATCAGCGTCGTTTTTCCCGCCCCGTTGGGGCCGAGCAGGGCGATGATCTCGCCCTCGCGAATGGTCAGGTCGACACCTGCAAGGGCCTCGAACCCGTTGTCGTAGCTTTTCCTGAGGTCCTGAACTTGAACGATATCGGTCATCACTGCTCCCTTTGTCGTGAACAGTAGCCCGCCCTGCGCGTAAGGAAAAGCGAGACGGGGGCCTGCGCAGATGCACGGACGCCCTTGCCGCTGTCCGGCAGATTCGGGCCTGTCACCCGCCCGCCATCCGCGCTAGATACCGGCGCGAGCGAGCCTTGGGATACCCGCACCGATGGACAGGCATTTCATTTCCGGCGTGGCGCTCCTGGTGGCGGCGATCTGCCTGCTGCCAATCGGCGGCGTGGTCGCCGCCGCGCTGCTGGGCAACCTCGACACCCTGCGCCACCTCGCCGAGACCGTGCTGTGGCGCTATACTTGGACAACACTGGTGCTGGTCGCGCTGGTGGGGTCGGGCAGCATCGTGCTGGGCGCGGTAACGGCCTGGCTGGTGGTCACGACCGAGTTCCGCGGCCGCCGCTGGCTGGAAGTGGCACTTGTGGTGCCGCTGGCCTTTCCGGCCTATGTGCTGGCCTATGCCTACACGCATATCCTGGACCATCCCGGCATCGTGCAGACCCTGTTGCGTGACGTGACGGGCTGGGGCCCGCGCGCCTACTGGTTCCCCGAGGTGCGCTCGGTCGGCGGGGCGGCCATGATGCTGACGCTGGTGCTCTATCCTTACGTCTACCTGCTGGCCCGCGCGGCGTTCCGGCTGCAGGCCCGGGCGCCCTATTACGCCGCGCGCTCGCTGGGGGCCTCCGGCACCGGGGCCTTCTTCCGCGTGGCCCTGCCCATGGCCCGCCCGGCCATCGCCGCCGGCGCGCTGCTGGTCGTCATGGAAACCATCGCCGATTTCGGCACCGTGGCGCATTTCGGGGTGCAGACCTTTGCCACCGGCATCTACACCAGCTGGTTTTCCCTCGCCGACCGGGCGGCGGCGGCGCAGTTGGCCATCGGGCTGTTGGCCTTCGCCTTGCTGCTGGCCGTGCTGGAGCAGAAGAACCGCGGCGCGGCCTCCTACGCCCTCAAGGGGCGGCAGGCCCCGTTTTCGCGCACGCCGCTGTCAGGGGGCCGGGCGTTGGCGGCGCAGGCGGTTTGCGGCTTTCCGGTGCTGCTGGGGGTCGTTGTGCCCACCATCGCCCTGTTTGCCATGGGGCTGCGCTCGGAGCAGGACATCTTCAGCCCGCGCTACCTGGAGTTCCTGCACAACACCCTCAAACTGGCGAGTGTCGCGGCCATCGTCACGGTCTCGGCCGCGGTCGTCATCGGCACCTTCCGGCGGGTTCACCCCAACCGCGTCTCGACGGCCGCGCTCTACGTCGGACGGCTGGGATACGCGGTGCCCGGCGGGGTGATCGCGGTCGGCCTTCTGGTGCCCTTCGCGGGGTTCGACAACTGGCTGGACGCCCGGATGGAGGCCTGGTTCGACGTCTCCACCGGGCTGCTGATCACCGGGTCGATCTGGCTGATGGTCGCGGCCTACATGATCCGGTTCCTCGCCGCGGCCATCGGTGCCTACGACAGCGGGCTGGCCACGGTCACGCCCAATGTCGACGCCGCCGCCCGGGTGCTGGGGCGCAGCGCCACCGGCACGGTGCGGTCGGTCCATCTGCCGATCTTGCGACCCAGCCTGCTGACCGCGCTGCTGATCGTCTTCGTGGACACGGTGAAGGAACTGCCCGCCACGCTGATCCTGCGGCCCTTCGACCACGACACGCTGGCGGTGCAGGCTTTCCGGCTGGCCTCGGACGAACGGCTGACCGGCGCCGCGGTGCCCAGCCTGATCATCGCCGGGCTGGGCCTGATCCCGGTGATCCTGCTCTGCGCGCAGGTCGCCGAATGGCGCCGCACCAGCGTCGCTGCCACCTGACAAACCCTCCGATCGACGGACTGCCACCGCGCGTCGCCGCCTGCGTGGTGGCTATTGCCGATCATTTTAGTCGGAAATCCTTGACAGCCGCGTCACATGCGGTATCCGATAAAAACAGTCAACCAAACCGAGGAGACTCTGATGACTTCGATTCGCAGCCGCCTGCTGACGACCGCCCTGGCCGCTACGATGGCGGTGCCGGCCTTTGCCCAGGGCGAGCTCAACCTCTACTCGTCGCGCCACTACGACACCGACGAACGGCTCTACTCCGACTTCACCGAGATGACGGGCATCACCATCAACCGCATCGAGGGCAATGCCGACGAGTTGATCGCCCGCATGGAGGCCGAGGGCGACAACAGCCCCGCCGACGTCTTCCTGACCGTCGATACCTCGCGGCTCGAACGCGCCAAAGACGCGGGCCTGTTCCAGACCGTCGAGTCCGAGGTCCTCGAAGCGCGCGTGCCCGCCTACGCGCAGGATGACGAGAACCAGTGGTTCGGCTTCTCGCAGCGCTCGCGCATCATCTTTTATGACGAGAACGACGTGGACACCCCGCCGGCGACCTACCAGGACCTCGCCGATCCGGCCTACGAGAATCAGGTCTGCATCCGCTCCTCCTCGAACGTCTACAACCAGACGCTCACCGGGGCGCTGATCGCGCATCTCGGCGAAGAGGCCACGCTGGACTGGGCCGAGGCCGTCGTCTCCAACTTTGCCCGCGACCCGCAGGGCGGCGATACCGACCAGTTGCGCGGCATCGTTTCGGGCGAGTGCGACATCGCCGTGGCGAACACTTATTACTTCGCCCGCGCGATCCGCAAGGATGTGGACGGCCTGTCCGACAGCCGCGACATGATCGGCTGGGTCTTTCCCAATCAGGACAGCACCGGCGCGCATATGAACCTGTCGGGCGGCGGCGTCGCGGCCAATGCGCCGAACCCCGACAACGCCGTGCGCTTCCTTGAATACCTCGCCTCCGACCAGGCGCAGGAATACTTCTCGGCGGGCAACGACGAATACCCGGCCGTGCCCGGCGTCGCGCTCAGCCCGTCGGTGGCCGAACTGGGCTTCTTCAAGCCCGACGACCTGGATGCCGCGGTCATCGCCGACAACATCCCCGCGGCGCAGATGCTGCTCAACGAGGCCGGCTGGGAGTGATCCCGTCACGGCGCGGGCATGGCCACGCGACCACCCGGCCGACAGGCAAAGGCGCAAGGGAAACCTTGCGCCTTTCGGCGTGCCAGGCTTGCCGCGCGCGAACCGCGCCTGGCGGGTCTGACCGCGATCGACATTGCCGGCGTCTCCTCCCGGCAGTGGGGCGGGGTCACGCCCGGTCCCGGTGGTCAACCTGCGAGGAGACAGGCGGCCCCTCGTCAGCCGCCACCACCTCTGCCCGGCGGCAGTCGTCTTTGCCCTCACGCCCGTCAGGGCTGTCATTCTCTGGCTCTGACAATGGATTTGTCCGAAGCCCCGAAACCGCCCGGCTGTCCTCATTCCAAAGTGACGGCTTCAAAACCGGAAATCGACGCCTCAAAGCCCTGTAAATCGCATGACTCGTTGATGGGGCGGCATAGATTTGGTGCCCTATTATCCATTACCCAAGCTGGTTATGGATACGGGGCCGGAATCGGACGTTCTCCGACGGTTGATCCGGTGCCTTGTATGCTACGCCCTTCGCGGCTGGAGTTGGGGCGACTTCATATGTGGCACCACCGCTTGGATGGGCCCGCTACTTTGGCGGCTTCGGAAAATCGGCAACGATGGCCCAACCGGCCAGTATTGACGCCCCGATCAGGAATTCGGCGACAAGAGACCCTGTAGAGGGCCCGACAACGAAGACCATGCTCGCGAACCATGTGATTGGAACCACCAGGCGCTTGATGGCCCATGTGATCCACCTCCGCCCATGCATCACGGACGGCTCACCCGGAAGCGTCGCCCCTCTTGGGCGCAGATGAGCTGGATCGCATTGCGGCCGGTATATGCGGCCGGTGGCATGCCGCCACCGGGAGCGACCCAGTGCCCGGCCATCCAGAAGTTCTCGATCTCCTTGAAATGCGTCGGAAGTTTCACCTGTGCGGCCGCAGGTGTCGGCAGCCAGCCCTCGTAAGCGCCCCGGTGATTGCCCGTGTAGCGCTCGAACGTCAGCGGGGTCGCGAGGTCGCTGAAGACAACCGAGCCCGCAAGGCCGGGATAGAGATGGTCGAGCGCCGCGATGATCTGCTCGGCAACCCGGCCGCGTTCGGCATCATAGCGTTCGGCGCCGCCGCGTCGCAGCTCTTTCCACCAGTCATAGTCACTTTCGAGCATCGCCGTGAGCAACGTGCCGCTCTCTGGCGAGACGGTCTTGTCGAAAGTGTAGATCTGCACGGTGGCGCGTGTGTGGCGCGTCGGTCCCATGTCCAATGGCGGATGAAGGGCAATGTTATGCCCCATCATGCTCGACGGGATGTCCCCGAACTCATGGGTGACCCCGCCCGAGAAATAGCAAAGGGGCGGGAACCGGTCCAGCGCATCGAGCTCGCTCGGGCGAAGCGATGGCTGATCGGCAAGGAGCCTGGAGAAGACGGTCTCGGCGTCGCAGGCCGCGATCACGTGCCGCGCCTCGATCCTTTGGCCATCCTCGAGCATGACACCGCAGGCGCGTCCAGCGTCGGTGATCACGGATGCCACGCGCGCTCCGGTGACAAGGGTCGTGCCCGATTGCTCCGCACGCGCGACAAGGCGATCGATGAAGGGGCCGGAGCCGCCCAACGGGTAAGCAGCTGTTCCCTTGGCCGCAAAGCCCATCTGCATCAGGAAAAACTGCATCGACATGTCCGCATGCCAGAAATGCTCCAGCATGCCGCGCAAGGCCGGGTGCTGGAGGCGCTGCGCAAAGTCCCTCAGCGACACCGTGCTGAACCTGCGATGCGCCATGATCATCGGCATGTTGCGCGCGAATATCCCGATCCAGTCGGCTAGGGACAAAAGCTCGAAGGCACGATCCATCGGCATGTCCATGTCCCGAAAGACGCGAATCGCGGCGCAAAGTTCGGCGATCAGGGCGGCATCTGGCGGCGAGATTTCTGAAAGATGCGCCTCGAGCCGGTCGGGATCGCGCCAAAGGTGCAGCGTCACGCCGCAGAGGTCATGATAGACGCCAAATCTTGCATGGGTCAGGTGCGGATGGTCGTCAAGCACGCCAAGCTCCATCCACATATCATGCAGATCGCTCCCGGGGGCGGACCCGGCGAGCCAGTGGATGGACCCGTTTACAAGGTATCCGTGCCTTTGCCATGACGCACAAACACCGCCCGGACGATCCGCCATTTCGAATACGGTCGCGTCAAATCCGTTCATCCGTGCGTAGGCCGCCGCAGAAAGACCGGCTATTCCACCGCCCACAATGACGATATCGGTTTGTGCGCGACGCATGAGACACCAAAGCGACCGCTACCCGCCGACCATGACAATCTCATAGAAGTCGATCGCTCGCAACGAAAACGGGCGCGGTTGACTGCCGGTCGAGATGGCGGAGCGGAAGGGATTCGAACCCTCGAGACGGTTTCCCGCCTACACACTTTCCAGGCGTGCGCCTTCGACCACTCGGCCACCGCTCCGCTGGCGGGGATACTCAAAAACGCGGGGGCGATGCAAGAGCCCGGGGAAAACTAATCGCGGCGCCGGGGGGCTGTCAGTTGCACAGGTGCAGGTGGACGCGACGGTTCTGCCGGCCCTTCTTCTCGATCTTGCCGAGGCGCACCGGGCCGATCCGGCCGGTATGCGCCACATGGGTGCCGCCGCAGGGTTGCAGGTCGGCGGTGATCTCCCCTGCCCCGATACGCACCAGCCGGATTGTCCCGGCCCCGCGGGGCGGCGCCACCGACAGGGTCTTGACGAGGTCAGGTTGCGCGTCGAGCTGGGCCTCGGTGATCCATTCCTCGGTAACGGGAAAGTCGCGGGCGATCAGGTCGTTGAGCGTTGTTTGCAGCGCCTCCCGGTCGCCGGGCGCATCGGGCATGTCGAAATCCAGCCGCCCCTTGTCGGCGGTGATCGCCCCGCCGGTCACGGGCAGCGGGATGACCACCGACAACAGGTGCAGCGCCGTGTGCACGCGCATGTGACGGTGGCGGCGGTCCCAGTCGAGCGTCTGGTTCAGCACCGCCCCCGGGGGCGGCAGGGCGGCCGGTTCGGCCGGGACCAGGATGATGTCGTCTCCGTTTCCCTTGACGGTCGTGGCGATCTCGATCTCGCCACCCTGCCAGCGCAGAACCCCGCTGTCGCCGGGCTGGCCGCCACCGGCCGGGTAGAAGACCGTGCGGTCGAGCACGATGCCCCCCTCTTCGGTCAGGGCGGTCACCCGGGCCTCGGCGGTGCGCAGATACGGATCGGCGCGAAAGAGGGCATTGGTCATCCGGCCTCTCCGGCATCGGGGTCGACGTCCGGGGCAAGGGGCGGCTCGGCGGCGCGCGCCACCCCGGCGGGCGGTCCATCGGAGGCCTGCGACACGGCCGCGCCATGCAGCGTGTCGGGGTTGCGCAGCCAGAGGTCGCGCTGCGGGAAGGGGATCTCGATCCCCTCTTCGGCGAAGCGCCGGGCGATCTGGTGGTTCATGTCGGACTTCACGAAAAGCACCCAGTTCACGTCGCGCAGGATGGCGCGGATCTCGAATTGCAGGCTGTTGTCGCCGAAGCCCTGGAACAGCACCGCCGGGGCCGGATTGGCCGTGACCAACGGGTGCGCGCGGGCAACCTCCAGCAGGATCTCCTCCACGCGTCGGGGATCGGTGCCATAGGCCACGCCCACGGTCACGATGACGCGGCCCACACTGTTGCCACGGGTCCAGTTGGTGACCTGCCCGCTGACAAGATCGGCGTTGGGGATGATGACATCGGTGCGGTCGAAGGTCTCGATCCGGGTGGAGCGGACCGAGATATCGCGCACGTAGCCCATTTCGGTGCCGACCTGGATCCAGTCGCCCTCGCTTATGGGCCGTTCGATCAGCAGGATGATCCCCGAGACGAAGTTCGAGACGATGTTCTGCAACCCGAACCCGATCCCGACCGAGAGCGCCCCGGCGACGATGGCCAGACCCGACAGGTCGATCCCGGCGGTGGTGATGGCCACGATGGCGGCCAGCACGATCCCGACGTAGCCGGTGCCGGCGACGATGGCATTGCGCCCGCCGATGTCGAGCTTGGTCCGCGGCAGGATCGAGGAGCGCAGCGCCCCCTGCAGCAGCCGGGTCAGGGTATAGGCCGCGGCGAAGACCAGCGCGAAGGTCAAAAAATCGGTGGGCGAGATGCGGGTCTCGCCCAGCGCGAAGCCCTCCTGCGCGCGGGCCAGAAGTTCGGTCAGGTCGGTGCGCCGCGCGCCCCAGACCAGCGCCAGAACCGGCAAGGACAACAGCGTCAGCGCGAAGCCGATCAGAACCGGGATCAGCGCATCTTGCGCGCCGTCCTCGATGCCCGACAACAGGGTGTAGAGGTCCACCGACAGCCGTTGCAGGATCACCAGCAGCCCCAGCACGAAGAGCGAGATCGCCGCCGGAACCACCAGCAGTTCCAGCGCCGCGACGTACCCCAGCAGCCCGGCCAGCACCCCCAGCCCGGCCAGCGCCGTGAGCGCCCGCGCCAGCAAGCGCCGCGCCACCAGGCGGAAGCTGTGCGGGGTCGTGTCCTCTGTGGCGTCGGCGTCGTCGGGGTCGGTCTCCGCCTCGGCCGCGGGCGCGACATTGGTGGTGCGCAGGATGCGCGCAAGCCGCCAGAGCACCGCCGCCAACGCCAGTCCGCAGGCAAAGGTGACCACGCCGCGCGGCACGGCATCGAAGCCGGTCGCGTCCATGAAGGCGCTCAGCACAAGGGTCAGCGCCAGGACGTAGCCCATGGCCACGATAAGCCGGGCGCCGGGGCTGCGCAGGTCCTCGTCCACCTCTAGCGCCGGGGCTGTCCCCGCGACTGTCGGGAAGAGCAGCATCCGCGACATCCAGTGCCCCAGGATCGGCATCAGTGCGGCCAGCGGCAGGCTGTCGAGCACCAGCGCGCCACGACGGCCCACGAGGTCCAGCATCTCGATCGCGCGCACCAGCGCGAGGATACCAAGGAACGGCAGCACCACCGCCCCCAGCGAGAGCAGGAAGCGCCAGACACCCCGGCCGCGCTTCGACCGGGTGGTGACCCGCCCCTGCAGGCGCCCCGCCCAATGCGGCCCCCGGGTCAGCAGAACGATCCCGGCCAGCAGGTAGAGCCCGGAAAACGGCAGCGCCTCCAGCGCCGCGCGGCGCCGTATCTCGTTGCCCCACTCGGTCAGGGTTTCGGCGCGGATCAGGCGAAAGCCGTCCACCATCGCCGTCACCGTCCGGGGCCAGCCCAGCGGGTTGACCGGGGACTGCACCCGTTCGCGCAGGGTGTCGGCCTGGCGGTCGCGGATAATGGCGTCGATCTCGGCGATCAGACCGTCGGCGCGTTCATGCGCCTCCTGCGCCAGAAGGCCCGGCGCGCGCAGCCGTTGCAGCCGGTCGGACAGCGTGGCGCGGCGGTCGGTCACGCGCGGGTCCTCGTCCTCGACGGGCTCGCCGAGGGCGGCGATCTGCTCGCGCAGGGTCGCGATGCGGTCGCTGTTGCGGCTCTGGCGCGCCAGGAACCGGTCGCGCCATGTCGCAAGCTGACCGCGCAGGTCGTCGAGCACCTGGGTCGAGACCCGCCCGGCCGCCAGGGCCTCCTCGACGCGGGTGGCAAGATCGTCCCAGTCTCCGAGGTCCTCGAAGACCGGCGGCAGGGCTTCGGCGCGCTGGTCCAGCTCGGCCTCCGACAGGCCGGCCGCCGGGTCGGCCGGTGGCGCGTCGGCCTGCGCCTGGTCGCTGTCCGACGGATCGGGCACCAGCGAGCCGACCTGCGCGGTGGCCGCACCAGCCCCCGCCAGCAGCGCGACGACGCTCAACAGGCGCAAAAGAGCGGTCATTGATCCTCGAAGACGCCGGGGATCGAGCGCGGCGCGGCGCTCAGAAACGCGGGCAGCGGCAGGCCCTTTTCACGCAGGAAATCGGGATTGAACAGTTTCGACTGATAGCGCGTGCCGTAATCGCACAGGATCGTCACGATGGTATGGCCCGGCCCCATCTCGCGCGCCATGCGCATGGCCCCGGCGACATTGATCCCCGAGGACCCGCCCAGGCATAGCCCCTCGTGTTCCAGCAGGTCGAAGACGATGGGCAGCGCTTCGGCATCGGGGATGTTGTAGGCCATGTCGGGGCTGAAGCCCTCGAGGTTGGCGGTGACGCGCCCCTGCCCGATCCCCTCGGAGATCGAGCCGCCCTCGGCCCTGTGTTCGCCGGTGGTGTAATAGTTGTAAAGCGTCGCCCCGTCCGGGTCGGCCAGGCCGATCTTGACGCCGCGGGGCTGCAGGGCCTGCGCCACCCCGGCGATGGTCCCGCCCGAACCGACGGCGCAGATGAAACCGTCGACCTTGCCGTCTGTCTGGTCCCAGACCTCGGGGCCGGTGGTCTCGACATGGGCGCGGCGGTTGGCGACGTTGTCGAACTGGTTGGCCCAGATCGCGCCCTCGGGCGTCGTCCGGGCCAGCTCCTCGGCGAGGCGGCCGGAATAGCGGACGTAGTTGTTGGGGTTGCGGTAGGGGGCGGCCGGCACCTGCACCAGTTCGGCCCCGGCCAGGCGCAGCATCTCCTTCTTTTCCTGGCTCTGCGTCTCGGGGATGACGATCACAGTCTTGAATCCCATCGAGGCGCCGACCAGCGCCAGCCCGATGCCGGTGTTGCCGGCCGTGCCCTCGACGATGGTGCCGCCCGGTTTCAACAGGCCCTTTTCCATCGCGTCGCGGATGATGAAAAGGGCCGCACGGTCCTTGACCGACTGGCCCGGGTTCATGAACTCCGCCTTGCCCAGGATGGTACAGCCTGTTTCCTCGGAGGCGCGGCGCAGCTTGATGAGGGGCGTGTTCCCGATGGCGTCGGCAAGGTCTTGGCGGATGGTCATGGCGGACCCTTCTCTGGCTGGGTCTTCAGGTGTATGTCCCGCACCGGCCAACATCAAGCCGATGCGCGCAACCTGTCCCGGTTTCGCGCCAGCCAGTGCCCGGCCAGTTCCAGCGGCACCAGGCGGAAACCGCCCGCGACAAGCCGTGCGTCGAAATCGGCCCAGTCCATGAGATGCGAGCGGATGTCCTCGTCCTCGTCGGCCTTGCCGCCCGGCCCGGGCAGATCGTCGGGCAAGTCGGCAATGCCGACGAAGATGTGGAAATGCTCGGTGGTGGTGCCGGGGCTGGCATAGCTCGCGGTGATACACTCCAGCGCGCGAAAGGCCACACCGGCCTCCTCGGCGGCCTCTCGCCGGGCGGCCTCCTCTGCGGTTTCGCCGGGGTCGATACGGCCCGCCACGGGCTCGCTGATCCAGGGCGAGGGGTCGCCGCGCCGGTAGGGGCCGACGCGGAACTGATCGACCAGAAGCACCCGGTCGCGCCGCGGGTCGTAAGGCAGCACGAGGGCGGCATCCCCGGCACACCAGACCGCGCGTTCCACCGGCGTGCTCATCTGCCCGTCGAAGCGGCGGAACTGCAGGTCCAGTTCCTCGGCGGCGAAGAAATTGATGTAGGGGCGGCGCAGGTCCAGCAGCGTGACCGCCTCGCGCGGCGGTCCGCCCGCGGGCGGGGTCGCGGCGCCGCGCAGGCGGCTGTCGGCCCGGGCCAGCATCTGCGCGTGGCGCTTGCCCATGACCGGCGCGGGAACCCGGCCGTGCAGCGCCATGGCCTCGGCGGCGGCCTCGCAGGTGCGCGCGCCGTGGTCGGCGATCCAGGTGCCCAGCGACCAGTCCTCGGGCGCGGCCTGCCACAGGCCGGGGGCGGGCAGATAGGCCAGCGCCGCGACCGGGCGCTCGGTGGCGTTGATCACCTCGATCTTGGCAGGATGATAGCCGAAAGCGGCCTCGTAATAATCCAACCGCGCGCGGGCGCGTGGCGACAGATCGGCGACCAGCGCGCCGTAGGCCGCCGCACCCCCGGCCACCATTACCGGGAAATCCTGCCCCGCCACCCGCGCCACCCGGTGCCGGGGCAGCCGGGCGGGCTGGAACGTGGCTGCCTCGCCCGCGACCGCCTCGAATAGCGGGTGGTGCAGGAGCGTGCCGAACAGGAAAACGGGCCGGGTCCCATCGGCGGGTGTCTCGGCCATCAACTGTACCGCCGCCCGATGAACTCGGTCCCCAGTCCGGCCACCACGCCCCCGATCGCCAGCGTGCCCAGGATCAGCGGTGTCGCCATGAGCTGGCCATGCTCCAGCATCAGCTCGAAGATGGCCACGACGGCCTCGACCGGGGTATCGTAGAACTTGCGCAGGCTGTTCTCGATCATCACCACCAGCGAGTTGGTAAAGAGCGCCACGAGCACCAGCGCCACGGTGGTCGTCACGCCGGTGCCAAAGGCATCGACATAGCCGTCCCCGGCGCGCGGCCCGGCCAGGCGCCAGCCGCAGAGGACGCCGATCACGGTGTTCACCACGACGAAGTAGCCAAGGTCGGTGCCCTCGGGGAACCGCGGCACGATCAGGCCCGAGACATACCACGCGAGCGCTCCGAACAGGATCGCCCCGGTAAGCCGCGCGGCTGTCGGCATGGCCTTGCTCCCCTCGTGCGGGCGGCCCGGGCCGATGTCAGGCCCCGCGGGTCACCGTGATCTGCGTCACGTCACAGATTCCACTGCGGAAGGTCCCGGCGCAAGAGGTAAGATAGAAGTTCCACATCCGCCGGAAGCGATCGTCAAAGCCAAGCGCGGCGACCTCGTCCCACTTTGCGTTGAACGTCTCGTACCAGCGCCGCAGCGTGTCCGAGTAGCTCTGGCCGAACTCGACCGAGCGGACGACACTGAGACCCGCACGCTCGATCTCGGCGCGCAGCACCTTGGGGGCGGGCAGCATGCCGCCGGGAAAGATGTATTTCTGGATGAAGTCGACGCCGCGGCGGTAGGCCTCGAACCGCTTGTCCTGAAGCAGGATCACCTGCAGCGTCGCCTGCCCGCCGGGCTTGAGGCAGTTGCGCAGCGTCTCGAAATAGGCCGGCCAATAGCGTTCGCCGACGGCCTCGAACATCTCGATGCTGGCGATACCGTCGTAGGTGCCGCGCTCGTCGCGATAATCCTGCAGCTTGAACTCGACCCGGTCCGACAGGCCGGCCTTGGCAATCCGGTCGCGGGCGTAATTGAGCTGCTCTTCGCTGATGGTCAGCCCGGTGACCTTGAGGCCGCGGTGGCGCGCGGCGTATTCGGCAAAGCCGCCCCAGCCGCAGCCGATCTCGAGGACATGATCGCCGGGCTGCGCGCCCATCTGATCGACCATCGAGGCATATTTCCGGGTCTGCGCGCGGTCGAGGCTTTCCTGTCCGGTCTCGAACAGAGCCGAGGAATAGGTCATCGTGTCGTCCAGCCAGAGCCCGTAGAAATCGTTGCCCAGGTCATAGTGATAAGAGATGTTCCTGCGCGCCTGCCGCTTGGAATTGGACTGCAGCCAGAAGCGCAGCTTCTCGTAGGCGCGCACAAGCCCCTGGCCCGGGAAGCCGTCGTAGACATCATCGGCCTCGTCGTGGACCAGGTCCATGAAGGCCATGAGGTCCGGCGTGGACCAGTCGCCGTCCATGTAGGCCTCGCTGAAGCCGAGATCTCCCTCGCGGATCAGCCGGGCGAAGACCTCGGGGTCGTGGACCTCCAGCTGCGCGACATAGCCCGGGTCGCGCCCCTCGACGCGGAACTGCCGCCCATCGGGCAGCGTGATATCCAACCGCCCGCGCGGCAGCGCCTTGAGCTTGTCGAAAACGGGGTTGAAATAGCGGGGCAGATCGCGCTGGCCCTCGGTGGTGGTCAGGATCATCTGGTCGGTTCCGTTCTTGGCCTGTTTCAGGCTATTACGTGCCGGCGCGGCAATTGGTTTCGCCGTCCTGTTAGCGGGTCGCAATCGGGCTGTCACGGGCGCTCAGAAGTCGCGGTTGCGGTAGGCCTCTAGCGCGCGCTCGCGCCCCGCTTTCAGGTCCACGATGGGGGCGGGATAGGCCTGCGACGGCGACAGCCCCCAGGACCGGGGGACCGCGTCGAAATAGGCCAGCGCGGTGGCGCTGGGCCTGGCGACGCCCTCGGCGATCCAGCGGTGGCGGTAGTGACCGCCCCGGTCGAACTTTTCCAGCTGGGTGGCCGGGTTGAAGACCCGGAAATAGGGCGTGGCATCGGGGCCCGACCCGGCGGCCCATTGCCAGCCCATGGCGTTGCTGGCCGGGTCCCAGTCGATCAGGCAATCCTCGAACCAGCGCTGGCCGATGCGCCAGTGGCTCAGCAGGTGCTTGGTCAGGTAGGAGGCGACGATCATCCGCGCGCGGTTGTGCATGGTGCCGGTGACATACATTTCGCGCATGGCGGCATCGACGAAGGGCTCGCCCGTGCGGCCCTGTTTCCAGCGTGTTACCGCCTCGGTCTCGTCGGTGTTCCAGGGAAAGGCGTCCCATTCGGGGCGCCAGTTTTCGCGGGTGATGCGCGGTGTGTGATAGACGAGGTGATAGGCGAAGTCGCGCCAGACGACCTCTTGAAGGAAGGTCTCTGCGCCCGGTTTGCCCGCGGCCATGGCGCGTTGGCCGGCGTGCCAGAGCGCGACCGGGGAAATCTCGCCGTAAGTCAGGTTTTCCGACAGCCGCGAGGTGCCGTCACCGGCGGGAAAATCGCGCGCCGTGTCGTAGTCGGCGACGGGGCCGTCGATGAAGGCCGCCAGACGGTCCCGCGCGGCCGCCTCGCCCACGGTGACATGATCGGCGACCACGGCCGCGCCGCGGTCCATCGCGGCCCCCAGGCGCCAGTCGTCCAGACGGTCCGAGGCCGGCCAGGTGTCAGGCGCGGGGATGCGGCCGGGGGCGGGCTGCGGCGCGGCCACGTCACGGTCGCGCACCGCCTTCCAGAACGGGGTGTAGACCTTGTAGAACCCGCCCGTCCCGGTCTGGGTCGTCCAGGGTTCGAACAGGATATGGCCGGGAAAGGAGCGCGCCTCGATGCCGTCATCCTTGAGGGCAGATTTGACGGCGCTGTCGCGGGCGATGCTGTCGGGGTCATAGGCGCGGGTCCACCAAACGGCGCCGGCCCCGGTCTCGGCGATCAGGGCGCGCAGGGCCTCCAGCGCCCGGCCCCGCCGCAGGATCAGCCGCGTGCCGCACGCCTCCAGCGCCTCGGCAAGGGCAGCCACAGACAGCCCCAGCCGCCATTTCGGCGCGGCCCCGAGGGCCGCGACCGCCTCATCGTGCAGAAAGACCGGGATCACCGGACGGCCCGAGGCGACAGCCTCGGACAGCGCCGGATGATCGGACAGGCGCAGGTCGCGCCGGAACCAGAGCAGGATCGGGCTGGTGGTCATTCGCGTGTCCCTCGCTTTCGCCGGCCAATCAAATAGCCCGGCCCCCGCAGGATCAAGGCGCCTAACGAAAACGGGCCGCCCCGGTTGGGACGGCCCGCCTTGGATGGTCATGCGACCGGCGTCAGGCGTTACGCTTTTCGCTCATCAGCCCGCGCAGGATCGAGTAGCAGATGATCAGAAGGATGATCGTGAAGGGCAACCCGGTGGAAATCACCATGGCCTGCAAGGCCCCCAGACCCCCGCCGACAAGCAGCGCGATCGCGACCAGCCCCTCGAAGGTGCACCAGAAGATGCGCTGGGGCACCGGCGCGTCGACCTTGCCGCCCGCGGTGATCGTGTCGATCACGAGGCTGCCGGAGTCCGAGCTGGTCACGAAGAAGACGATGACCAGCACGATGCCGATGGTCGAGGTGATGGCCGCCAGCGGCAGGCCTTCGAGCATGGCAAACAGCGACAGCGGCGGGTTGTAGCTGTCGATCACCTGGGCCTTGACGGCGCTGGCGTCGGGGCTGGCGATGACGTCGTTGATCGCGGCGCCGCCGAAGACGGCCATCCAGAAGACGCAGACGATGCTCGGGATCACCAGCACGCAGGTGATGAATTCGCGCACGGTCCGGCCCCGGCTGACGCGGGCGATGAACATCCCCACGAAGGGCGACCAGCTGATCCACCAGGCCCAGTAGAAGGCCGTCCAGCCCTGCCGGTATCCGTCATCCTCGCGCCCGAAGGGCGTCGACAGCGGGATGATCTCCTGGAAGTAGGCGCCAAGGCCGGTCACGAATTCGGCCAGGATCGACACCGCGCCGGCGGTGAAGAGCACGAACAGAAGCAGCAGGAAGGCGATCGACATGTTGATCTCGGACAGGACCTTGACGCCCCCGTCCAGACCCCGGACGACCGACACCAGCGCCACCGCCGTGATCGCGGCGATCAGGATGACCTGCACTGTCGTGGTGTTGGGAATGCCGTAGACGTATTCCAGCCCCGCGTTGGCCTGCTGCGCGCCGAAGCCCAGCGAGGTCGCCAGACCGAAGAGCGTCGCAAAGACCGCCAGGGTGTCGATGATGTGGCCGGTCCAGCCCCAGACGCGATCGCCGAAGATCGGGTAGAAGGCCGAGCGGATCGTCAGCGGCAGGCCCTTGTTGTAGCTGAACAGCGCCAGCGACAGGGCCACGATCGCGTAGATCGCCCAGGGGTGCAGCGCCCAGTGATACGAGGTCGCGGCCAGCGCCATGCGCCGGGCCTCGGCCACGTTTTCCTGGATCAGCGCGCCGTCCTCGGTGAAGGGCCTGACAACGCCCAGCGGCTCGTCACCCCATGGCGTGCCGAAGTAGTAGGCCGGCTCCAGCACGCCAAAGAACATCAGACCGATGCCCATGCCGGCCGCGAAAAGCATCGCGAACCAGCCGGCATAGCTGTAATCGGGGCGTGCTTCGGTGCCACCCAGACGCACGCCGCCCCAGGGCGACACGATCAGGAATAGGCTGAAGAGCACGAAGAGGTTGGCCGCCGACAGGAAGAACCAGTCGAAGGTCGAGGTCAGATAGGCGCGCATGCCGAGGTCGCAAAAGGCGCCGGGCTCGCAGCCCTCGACGGCACTCGCATCAACTCCGTTGAAAAGTGCGTTGGCATGGCCCGGCGCCAGCAGCGCATAGGCCACGAAGGCGATCACGGTCAGCCCCGAGATCACGAAGACGGGGTTGTGAATATCGAGCCCGAAGGGCCCGATCTTGGTTTCGATATTGTCCTGACCGATCTTGTAGTCGGTCTCGATGATATCCGAGTGCCCCTCGGGCGTCGGTATCCCTTGAATGTCCGTTTCATCCGACATCTATGGATTCCCTGCAGTTGTTTATCAGATTGATTGTTCGTGCGGATCGACAGCACCGTCAGGCGGGGCGCACCAGGAACACGCTGACCTGCGAGTGCCGGGCCAGTTCGCCGCCGTGCCCCGGCAGGAACATGTCGGCCATGTTTGGAAGATGCGTCGCCATGACCACGAGATCGGCCCCCAGCGCCTTGCGCGTCTCGATCAGCTTGTCGTCGAGATCGGCGGCCGGGTCGTGGCTGACGACCGCGTGCGACTCGGCCTGATGCCCGTGAAGCTCGGACTGCGCCGCGGCCAGCTTGGCCAGCTTGTCGGCGTATTCCTCGGGGGTGCGGGCGACGGACCCCGGCGTGGCCGCGGTGACACCGACGTAAGTCACCTTGGCCCCGTAATGCTTGGCCTGATCGGCGGCCACTGTCATCGCCCGGTCCAGCTTGTCGGCATGGGCCAGGTCGACAGGCATCATGATATGTTTGAACATGTTCCCTCCTGTCCGGTCGGTCCGGGGGCGCGCAAGTGCCGCGCGGGGCCGGTCCGACTCTTTTCTCAAGGGGGCCGGACAGCCCTGCGGCCACCCTTCCCTGAGGCAAACCGTAACAGCCGTTTGAAACGGATGACAAGCGATTGAGGCACTCGGAGGCGCGAAAACGACGTCGGCCCGTTCAGGAGCGACTGCCGGGGCTGCCTGTCCCGCGCCCGGCGAAATCCCTCTTGCAGGTCTCGGGCGGGCCCTTGGTGGCGGTATATCCGGTCGCCCCGCAGGTGTCGCAGCGGTATTCGCGCAGCCGTCCGCGCGCCGCGCCGGTGGCCAGCCAGACGCATTTCGGCCGTTCCGGGCCGGCCTCGGCCTGCGCGCGCCGGTGCGACCACCACAAAAAGGCGATCACCGCGACGAGGATGGCAAGCATCAGCGCCATGCCACCGCGCCTCTCACGCCGTCTCGGGCATCATGAACAGGTCGGTCGGGCCGGGGTCCTGCCCGGCCGCGGTCAGCATCGCGTGCACCTGCCCGCGGTGATGGGTCTGGTGGTTGAACATGTGCATGACGCAGAGCGCGACGGGCCGGCGCGCCTCGGCCTGCATCGCGCCCGAATACCAGGTCAGATCGCCCACGAGGTCGATGGCGTCCAGCGCCAGCGCCCATTCGCGAATGCGCCCGTCGGCCAGGAACCGCCGCCGCGCCCACTCCCGCACATCGGGCGTAAGGCCCGGGCTGTCGACCAGCGCGACTCCGGGGCCGTCGCCGCCGTCGAGCCGCGCCATCCACACCAGGTCGGCCCAGAGCAGGTGATTGAGCGTGCCGAGGATCGAGCCGAAGAAGGCCCTGCGGTCCTCGGTCAGCTCCGCTTGGGGCATCGCCTCGACCACCTCGGTGACGGCCTTGTTCTGCCACCGGTTGTAGCGTGCCATGGTGCGGCAATAGTCGGGCGTGATCATCATCGGACGGGACCTCTCGCCGGGGCAGACGCGGCCCCGCGGCGGAAATCTGGCAGAGCGATGCGGCCCCGGCAAGCCCTGGCCCAAACCCTGGCCGCGGCGCCCGCCTTCGGCCCTTGCGGGGCACCCCGCGCCTGAGTAGCGTCGCGTAAACTGAATCACGGGGAGACCGGAATGACCATAAAGACGTATCTCTGCGCGGCCTCCGCCGCGGCCATCGCCACCGCCGCCTCGGCCCAGGACCCCGACCTCCTTGTCTTCGACTGGTCGGGCTACGAGGAAGAGGGCTTCTACCAGCAATATATCGACACCTACGGCGCCGCCCCCGATTTCGCGTTCTTCGGCGAAGAGGAAGAGGCCTTCCAGAAGCTGCGCTCGGGCTTTCGCGCCGATGTCTCGCGGCCCTGCCCGCACTCGGTGCAGAAATGGCGCGATGCCGGTCTGATCGAGCCCTGGGACATCAGCCAGATCCCCACCTATGACACCGTGGCGGCCGAATTCCGCAACGACCCCGTCTTCACCGACGGCGACGACGTCTACTTCATTCCGGCCGACAAGGGTGCAACGGCCCTGCTCTACAACACCGAGGAAGTCAGCGCCGCGGACGCCGAGAGCCTGCAGATCTTCACCGATCCCGCCTATGCCGGGCGCACCTCGCTGCCCGACAACGTCGACGACAGTTTCGCGCTCGCCTACCTCGCCACCGGTACCACGGACTGGACGCAGGCCACGCAGGAAGATTTCGAGCGCGCCGCCGAGTGGCTGCGCGACGCGCATGAAAACGCCCGCACCTACTGGACCGACGGCGCCGAGCTCAACCAGCTGATGGCCACGGGCGAGGTCACCGTGGCCTGGTCCTGGAACGAAAGCTTTGTCGGCCTGGCCGACGAGGGCCACCCGGTCGCCTTCAACCGCGAGGCCGAGGAGGGCTCCTCGCAGTGGTTCTGCGGCTTCGTGAACCTTGTCGACGGCCCCGGATCCGAGGCGCAGGCGCATGACTTCGTCGAGGCCTGGCTGCAGCCCTCCTCGGCCGAATACATGGTCAACGCCTGGGGCTACGCCCATGCCAACACCGAAGCCATGGCCAACTTCGACGCAGAGACGCTGGCCTCCGTCGGCATGGGCCAGCCCGATGCGCCGGTTCTGGCCCAGCGGCCGCTGGACATCGAGCTGCGCGAGCAGATGATCGAGACCTTCGAGCGCATCAAGGCCGGATTCTGAGGGCCTGACCCGACCGGCGACAGGGGGCGGCCCGCCGCGGCCGCCCCTTTTCTGTTTGATCCCGACCGCGCGCGGTCCCGGCCCAGGAGACCCGAGATGGCCCTGATCGACATCCTCATCGCCCTGCTGACCATCGGCTTCGGCGGCGTCGGCTTTCTCGCCCCGCGCTACACGGCCGATACCCTGGACCTCGCCCCGACCGGCAGCACCATGGGCCTGAGCGAGCTGCGCGCCGGCTCGGGCGGGCTCTTCGTGGCGCTAGGGTTGTGGTGCCTTGTCGCCGGGGCGCCGGCCTATTTCGCCCTCGGCATCGCCTACCTCGGTGCCGGGGCGGGGCGTGCGCTGTCGATCCTGCGCGACCGCCCGCCGGTGAAAAAGGCGCTGATCTTTCTGGCCTTCGAGTGGCCCCCGGCGGCCTGGCTGCTCTGGGCGCACTGGCCCGGACCCTCTTGAACTCAGCGACCGCAGGCCGCATATTAGAGAAGTCCTTCGGGACTATGGACATAAACGCGCCCGTAATAAGCGGATCGGACCCGGGGGCGGTACCCGGCGGCTCCACCAGACACCTTCGTTGGGGGATCATGGGGCCGAAACAGGATCGACGAACGTCTAAAGGGGTTAGCTTTGTCCCGGTGAGATACCACCGTTATCGGTTCGCCAAAGCATAATTGCCAACGACAATCGTGCTCCGGTCGCCGTTGCCGCCTAAGCGGTAACGAGACCGAAACTTCAAGCCCAGCCCTCTAGCAAGGTCTGGCGGGGTTCGCAGGCACCTGGCAACAGAAGCCTGCATTTTCCCTCGACCCAGCTTCACAAGCCTATTCTGCCTTTGGCGGGGCGGGGCTGTGACGTGTCCGCCCACGCCGCTCACAGCGGCAGCGCCACCGTCGACTTGAGTTCCTCCATGCTCAGCAGCGCGGTGACGTTGTGCACCCGCACCTCGGCGATCAGGGCCTGGTAGAAGGCATCGTAGGCCCGCGCGTTCCGCACCCGCACCTTCAGGATATAGTCGATATCGCCGGCCAGGCGGTGGGCCTCCTGCACCTCGGGGCGGTCGCGCAGGGCCTGAAGGAACCGCGCCTGCCAGTCGGCCTCGTGCTCGCTGGTGCGGATCAGCACGAAGAAGCAGGCCTCGAAGCCCAGCGCCTCGGCATCGAGCAGCACGGTCTGCCGACCGATCACCCCGGCCTCGCGCATCTTGCGAATCCGGTTCCAGACCGGCGTCTTGGATGACCCCACCTGCCGGGCGATCTCGTCGAGCGACTGGCTCGCGTCGTGCTGCAGCTGCTCGAGGATTTTCCGATCGAGCGCGTCCATGCGGACCGACATTTCGCCACCTTCCCCTGTCGTGAACGGGCATTCGTCTTCTCGGCACGAATGGAACATGCGTCCCTATTTGGCAAGCCCTGTTCCCAATTACCGGGACGTTTTCCTATATTGGGAACAGACGCAAAGGGGCTTTGATGCAACACTTTCCCATATTCCTCGATCTCGACGGGCGCCGCGTCGTGCTCTCGGGCGGCGGCGAGGCGGCCTTGGCCAAGCTGCGCCTGCTGCTCAAGACCACCGCGCGGATCACGGTTTTCGCGCCAGATCCGGCGGCCGAGATTGCCGACTGGGCCGGGCGCGGCCGGCTGACCCTGCACCGCCGCGCGATGGAGCCGGGCGACGCGCTCTGCGCCGCGCTGGTCTATGCCGCCGACGAGGATGCGGCGCTCGACGCGCGCACCGCGCATATCGGCCGCACCGAGGGCGCGCTGGTCAATATCGTCGACAACCTGTCCGACAGCGCCTTCATCACCCCCGCCATCGTCGACCGCGACCCGGTCACCGTGGCCATCGGCACCGAGGGCGCCGCCCCGGTGCTGGCCCGCCGCATCAAGGCCGACCTGGAGGCCCGCCTGCCCGCGACCCTCGGGACGCTGGCGCGCATCGGCAAGGGCTTTCGCCGGATGGCCGAGGCCCTGCCCTTCGGCCGCGCGCGCCGGGCCTTCTGGGCCGACTATTACTTCGACGCCGGCCCCCGGGCGCTGGAGGCGGGTGGCGAGCCGGCGGTGCAGGACAGCCTCGACGCGTTGCTGGCGCAGCACCTCGCCGCCGATCCGGCACAGGGCCGGGTGGATTTTGTCGGCGCCGGGCCGGGCGACCCCGATCTGCTGACGCTCAAGGCGCGCAAGGCTCTGGATGCCGCCGACGTTGTGATCCACGACCGGCTGGTCAGCGCCGGCGTTCTGGAACTGGCCCGGCGCGAGGCGCAACTGATCGAGGCGGGCAAGCACGGCTTCGGCGCCGCCGTGGGCCAGCACGAGATCAACGCCCTGATCGTCGAGCACGCACAAGCCGGGGCGCACGTGGTGCGCCTCAAGGGCGGCGATCCGATGATCTTCGGCCGGCTGGACGAGGAAATCGAGGCCCTCGCCACCCACGACCTGCCCTATTCCATCATCCCCGGCATCACCGCCGCCGCCGCGGCCAGCGCCAGCCTGGGCCAGTCCCTGACGAAACGCGGCCGCAACAGCCAGATCCGGTTCCTGACCGGCCACGACACCCGCGGATTTGCCGATCACGACTGGCGCGCGCTGGCCGCCCCGGGCGAAGTGGCGGCAATCTACATGGGCAAGCGCGCCGCGCGCTTCATCCAGGGGCGGCTGCTGATGCATGACGCGGCCCCCGAAACGCCGGTGACGGTGGTGGAAAACGCTTCCTGCCCGGATCAGCGGGTGCTGGAGACCACGCTGGACCGGATGGAACCCGAGATGGAGCGCGCCGGGCTGGCCGGCCCCGCGCTGACCTTCATCGGGCTGGCCCGGCGCCGCGCGCTGGCCGCCCTGCCCGAGACCGCGCAGGCACAGGAGGCCCTCTGACATGCCCCGTCCCTTTACCCCCAAGGTCGTCACCGCCAACCGCCTGCTGGAGGGCGATGCCGTCTGGCGCACAGCGTCGGGAGACTGGTCGCCCGACCTGGCCCAGGCCGAACTGATCGCCGATGCCGCCACCGCCGAGCTGCGTCTGCTGGAGGCCGCCGCCGAGGCGCATCTGGTCGTGGGCGCCTACCTGGCCGATGCCGCCGCCGGGGCGGACGGCCCCGAGCCGACCCATTTCCGCGAGGCGTTCCGCACCCGCGGGCCGTCCAACTACGCCCATGGCAAGCAGGCCGAACCGCAGGAGAAGGCGTGATGTATCACTACAACGACTTCGACGACGCCTTTGTGCGCGAACGGGTTTCCCAGTTCCGCGCCCAGGTGGAGCGCCGCATCAGCGGCGCGCTGACCGAAGAGGAATTCAAACCCCTGCGCCTGATGAACGGGCTTTACCTGCAACTGCACGCCTACATGCTGCGCGTCGCGATCCCCTACGGCACGCTCGACAGCCGCAAGATGCGGCAGTTGGCCTACATCGCCGAGCGCTGGGACAAGGGCTATGGCCATTTCACCACGCGCCAGAACATCCAGTTCAACTGGCCACGGCTGCGGGACGTGCCCGACATCCTCGAGGCGCTAGCCGACGTGGAAATGCACGCCATCCAGACCAGCGGCAACACCATCCGCAATGTCACCGCCGACCATTTCGCCGGAGCCGCGGCGGATGAAATCGCCGACCCCCGCCCGGTGGCGGAATTGCTTCGGCAGTGGTCCACCGATCACCCGCAGTTCCAGTTCCTGCCGCGCAAGTTCAAGATCGCCGTCTCGGGCAGCCGTAATGACCGCGCCGTCACCCGCGCCCACGACATCGGGCTGGAAATCGTCGAGCGGGACGGCGCGATCGGCTATCGCGTCATCGTCGGCGGCGGACTGGGCCGCACCCCGATGATCGGCAAGGTGCTTCGCGAGTTCCTGCCGCAAGAGGACCTGCTGGCCTACGTCGAGGCCGTGGTCAGCACCTGGAACCTGCTGGGCCGGCGCGACAACAAGTTCAAGTCGCGCATCAAGATCACCGTGCACGAACACGGGATCGAGGACATCAGCCGGCTGGTCGAAGCGGAATTCGCGCAGACCCGGCCGGGCTTTGCCGGGGCCGACCGCGCCATGCTGGCGCGGATCGAGGCCGCCTTCGCGCCGCCCGCATTTGTCGCAAAGTCACCGGCCCCGCACGCGGCGGCCCGCGCCAGCGATCCGGTCTACCGCGCCTGGGCCGATACCAACCTGACCGCGCACCGGCAGCCGGATCATGCCATCGTTACCGTTTCGCTCAAGGCGCACGGGGCCACGCCGGGCGACGCCAGCGCCGACCAGATGCGCCTGCTGGCGGACCTGGCGGAACGCTACGCCTACGACGAGTTGCGCATCAGCCACGAACAGAACGTCATCCTGCCGCATGTGGCCAGGGCCGACCTGCCCGCGATCCATGCCGCGCTGACGCAGGCGGGGCTGGCCACGGCCAATGTCGGGCTTGTCTCCGACATCATCGCCTGCCCCGGCATGGACTACTGTTCGCTGGCCACCGCACGCTCGATCCCCATCGCACAGCAGATCGCGACGCGGTTCGAGGAGCTAAAGGTCGAGCACGACGTCGGCCCGCTCAAGATCAAGATATCGGGCTGCATCAATGCGTGCGGCCATCACCACGTGGGCCATATCGGTATCCTCGGGCTGGACCGGGCGGGCGTCGAGAATTACCAGGTCACGCTGGGTGGCGACCACACCGAGACCGCGGCCATCGGCGAACGCGCCGGGCCGGGCTTTTCCGCCGACGAGATCATCCCGGCCATCGAACGGCTGGTGCTGGGCTATCTCGACCTGCGCGAGGGCCGCGACGAGACCTTCCTGCAGGCCTACCGCCGGCTCGGCCCCGCGCCCTTCAAGGCCCTGCTCTACCCGGAGGCCCGGTCCGATGCCGCTTGAAACCCGCGCACAGGCCCTTAACAGGCGGTTCCGCAACCATTCGGCCACCGCCGTGATGGCGCATGCCCTGGCCGGGCCGGACGACATCGCGCTGGTCAGTTCCTTCGGCGCGGAATCGGTGGTGCTGCTGCACATGGCGGCCGTCATCGACCGGCGCGTGCCGGTGCTGTTCATCGACACCGAGATGCTGTTCGCCGAAACGCTGGTGTATCAGCAGGAGGTGGCCGAACGGCTGCGGCTGGAGAACGTGCAGGTGATCCGCGCCGACCGCGCGCGTCTGTTCGAGGCCGACAACGAGAACCTGCTGCACCTGCACGACCCCGACGCCTGTTGCGCCCTGCGCAAGACCGAACCCTTGCAGGCCGCGCTGAAAGCCCATGACGGCTGGATCACGGGGCGCAAACGCTACCAGGGCGGGCAGCGCGCCGCGCTGGATTTCTTCGAGGTCGAGCATCCGTCGGGCGCGCCGGCGCGGCTCAAGATCAATCCGCTGGCGCATTGGGACAGCGCCGATGTGCGCGACTACATGGCCGAAAACCGCCTGCCTCGTCACCCGCTGGTCACCAAGGGCTATCCTTCGATCGGCTGCGCGCCCTGCACCCATCCCGTCGCCCCCGGCGAGGATGCGCGCGCGGGCCGCTGGAAGGGGCAGGACAAGGCCGAATGCGGCATCCATTTCGTGGACGGCAAGCCCGTGCGCACTGCCGCCGAGTGAAAGGACAAGGATATGAGCGTGATCGTGACCGATACCGGCTTTTCGTGCGACGACCGGACCGGCGGCTTCGTGCCGCTGGAGGACTGGCCCGCCAATGACGGCACCACCGGGCTGGACCTGGCCCCCGACACGGACCCGGCCCGGCTGGCCGACCTGCTGGCCGCCCCCGCGATCCGGATCGCCTTCCCGGCGTTCTCGGACGGGCGCGGCTTCACCCTGGCCGCGCGGCTGCGGCGGCTGGGCTACGCCGGACGGCTGCGCGCCGCGGGCCATGTCATCGCCGACCAGTATGCGATGGCGCGGCGGTCGGGCTTCGACGAGGTCGAGATCGACGCCGACCTGGCCGCCCGCCAGCCCGAGGATCAGTGGCTGGCCCGCGCCGACTGGCGCGCGCGGAATTACCAGGCGCGGCTGCGCGCCGCGGCCTCGTGAGGGGGGCTTCCCGCCACAGGCCTTTAACTGACATGGATCAACGACTAGACAGGGGCGTGGCATGGATACATGCCGCGACGCAGATATGACAGAGATGACCGCCGTGACCGAAGCTGCCGCCCTCAAGGCCACCCGCGACCTGCCCGACGCCCAGACCGTCCGCGAGGTGCGCCATTACACCGACCGCCTGTTCTCGTTCAAGGTGACGCGGCCGCAATCCTTGCGCTTCCGCTCGGGTGAGTTCGTGATGATCGGGCTGATGGGCGACCCCGACCCCGACACCGGCAAGCAGAAGCCGCTGCTGCGCGCCTATTCCATCGCCTCGCCCTCCTGGGATGACGAGTTGGAGTTCTACTCGATCAAGGTGCCCGACGGCCCGCTGACCAGCAAGTTGCAGCACATCCAGCCCGGCGACCGGATCATCCTGCGCCCCAAGCCGGTGGGCACGCTGGTCCACGACGCGCTGCTGCCGGGCAAGCGCATCTGGTTCTTCGCCACCGGCACCGGCTTCGCGCCCTTCGCCTCGCTTCTGCGCGATCCGCAGACCTACGAGGATTACGACGAGGTCTTCATCACCCACACCTGTCGCGAGGTGGGCGAGTTGACCTACGGCGCGGAACTGATCGAGAGCATCCGACAGGACGAACTGCTCGCCGAACTGATCGGCGAGGGGTTCGCGGACAAGGTCCACTACTACGCCACGACCACCCGCGAAGAGAGCCCGCGCATGGGCCGCATCACCGACCTGATGCGTTCTGGCCAGGCCTTCGAGGAGCTGGGCGTGCCGCCCCTGTCGCCCGAGAGCGACCGGGCGATGATCTGCGGCAACCTGGACTTCAACCTCGAACTCAAGGCCATGCTCGAGGACTACGGGCTCGAGGAAGGCGCCAATTCCAAACCGGCCCATTACGTGGTGGAAAAGGCCTTTCTCGACTGACGGGCCACGCTCAGGGGTGCCGCGCCGTCCAGTCCCGCGCCCGCGCGAAAAGGGGTCGAAAATAGGCAATAAGGCGCGGGTCGCGCCCCGCGGCGCCCGCCCAGGGCGCGATGCCATGCACGGCCAGCCGGTGGACGAGCACCGCCTCGCCCTTCTGCACCGGCACCGGCACCTTGGCACAGCGCGCGAAGACATCGGCGCGGGCGGCCTTGTAGGCCTCGGTCACGTCATCGCCCGCCTCGGCCCCGTCCAGGGCGGCGCGGATGATCTCGTGGCTGCCCTCCCAGACCACCAGCGGGCTGGCCGCGACATCCGACAGACCGATCCCGAGGATGAACGCATGCGGTTCACGCAGCACGCGCCGCCCCCCTTCGAGGTGCAGCCCGTCCACATGCGCCCCGCAGCGGATGCGGCGAAAGCGGTGGGCAGCGTCGCTTTCGCCCGGGTCACGCCCGGGATAGCCCGGATAGATCGCCGACAGTTGCGCCCGGTGCCAGCTACCCGGCCAGATGCCGCGCAGCGCGGCCGGCAGTGGCACGCCGCCAAGGCTGCCGTCAGGGTCATTCGCCAGCACCTCGACGCCGACGAACCAGGTGCCATCGTGGCGCAGCCAGCGGTCGCGCAGCGCCTGGTCGTCCAGCGCGACCTCGGCAAGGCCGCGCGCCGCCTCGGCCCAGGCGGGCAGGCCCTCTACCTCGCGCAGGACCGCGTATCCGCGCCCGTCCACCATCACAGCCCCTGGCGCAGCATGTTCAGCGCCACCAGCATCAGGAAGGCCCCGAAGACCCGCTTGAGCGGTTTCGGGTCCAGCCGGTGCGCCAGTGCCGCGCCCCAGGGTGCGGTGATCAGGGTCATGGCCACGACCAGCCCGAAGGCCCCCAAGTTCACCGCCCCCAGCGAGAGCGGCGGCGCCAAGGCCATGTCCACCAGCAGGAACCCCAGCACCGCCGGCACCGCGATGATCGCGCCGAAGCCCGCGGCGGTGGCCACGGCCCGGTGCACCGGACGGCCGTAGAGCGTCATGACCGGCACGCCGAAACTGCCGCCGCCGATCCCCATGAGCACCGAGAGCAGCCCGATGAGCGGCGAGAGCAGCCACTTGACCGGCCCGCCCGGCATGGCGGTGCCCAGTTGCCAGTCGCTGCGCCCAAGCACCATGTAGAGCGCCACCGCAAAGGCCAGCCCGCCGAACATGGCCTGCAGCACCTCCGAGCGCAGTTGCGCGGCCACGGCCACGCCGACGGCCGCGCCCAGCGCGATGCCCGGCCCCCAGCCGCGCAGGATGTCCCAATCTACCGCGCCCTTGCGATGGTGGCTGAGCACCGAGCGCGCCGAGGTCACAATGATCGTCGCCAGCGAGGTCGCCAGACACATCTGCATCAGCTGCGGGCTATCATAGCCCAGCCCTGAAAAGGCGTAATAGAAGGCGGGCACCAGCACGATCCCCCCGCCCACACCCAGCAAGCCCGCCAGAACCCCGGCAAAGGCCCCGATGGCCAGGAGCATGGCCGCCATGCCGATCAGAAGTGTCACGTCGGGCATTGGTCCTCCGGGCGTTGCCTCGCGCGTCTTCGAAGGCCGCGCGGCCCTATCAGGGTTCAGTCCGTCTCGATCCGGTAGTCCTCGTGGCAGGCGCTGCAGGTCCGCGCCATGTCCCGGAACGCGCCGCGCGGCACCTCTGCCGCGTTGTCGGCAGCCTGCGCCAGCGCCGCCGCGCGGCGTTCAAGGGTCATCGACAGGTCCGAAAAGCGGGCGAAATCAGTCCAGATCGCCGGCGCGGCCTCGGTGGGGGCCTGGGTCGACCCCTCGGGAAACTTATCCACCAGCGGCCGGCCGGCCTCGGCGGCGATGCGGCGTGCCGCGGCGGCATAGGCGCCCGGGTCATAGGCGCGCTCGCCGCGCGTCATGGGCACGATCACCTCCAGCGCGTCGGCCATGGCCTTCATCGCCGCCATGCGGTCCTTGACCACGCCCGTGGCGCCACTGTGTGCAAGCGCCGTGCCGGCCAGCGCCATAGCGGCCAGACTTGAGATCATCCATTTCATTGGAACGCCTTTCGCCAGTTTTGCCAGTCTGCAGGCACGCCATAGCCCGGATAGCGCCCGGGGCCAAGCGGTCAGGCCGCCGCCTGTTCCATGGCCGCCAGCGCGCGGTCCAGAACCTCGGGCCCGGCGCCGTCGCGGTGACCCTGTTCCGACAGCATCCGCCGCCAGTGCCGCGCCCCCGGCAGGCCGGCGAACAGGCCCAGCATGTGCCGCGTGACCTGCGCCAGCTTGCCGCCCTCGGCCAGGTGGGCCGCGATATGGGGGCGCATTCCCTCGACCACCGCGTGGCGGTCCGGGCCGGGGGCACCGCCGAAGATCGCCCGGTCCGCGTCCAGCAGGATATCGGCGGGGCTGTGATAGGCCGCGCGCCCGATCATGACCCCGTCGATCCCGCGCTCCAGATGCGCCCGCGCCGCGGCCAGCGAGGCGATGCCGCCGTTGATCGAGATGTGCAGATCGGGAAACGCGGCCTTCATCCGGTGCACAAGGTCATGGTCGAGCGGCGGAATATCGCGGTTTTCCTTGGGCGAAAGCCCCGCCAGCCAGGCCTTGCGGGCATGGATCGTGACCCGCCGCACCCCGGCGGCGCGGATCGTGTCCAGGAAATCTGGCAGCACCTGCGCGGGGTCCTGGTCGTCCACGCCGATGCGGCATTTCACCGTGACCTCGGCGGGCTGGGCGGCGATCATGGCGGCACAGCACTCGGCCACCAGCGCCGGCCGCTCCATTAGGACCGCGCCGAAGCAGCCGGACTTGACCCGATCGCTTGGGCAGCCGACGTTCAGGTTGATCTCGCCGTAGCCCTCGTTCGCGCCCATGCGCGCGGCTTGCGCCAGCTCCGCCGGGTCGGCACCGCCCAGTTGCAGCGCCACCGGCTGTTCCACCGGATCGAAGCGCAGCAGGTGCCGCGCCCCGCCGCGCACCAGTGCGGGGGCCGTGACCATCTCGGTATAGAGCAGCGTCTGGCGTGACATGATCCGGTGAAAGACCCGGCAGTGCCGGTCGGTCCAGTCCATCATGGGGGCCACGGACAATCTAGCGTGGTGATTTATTTGCATTTTTTGTGTATCTTCAAACTGTTGGTGGCGGATGCTGCTACGCTGGAATACGCCCCAATATCCCTGAATTTGCCCCTCTACGACGTCTCATTGCACACACAGCGCACACGAAAATGGCCTCCATCACCAGGCTCCCCTCCGGTGCCTACCGGGTCCAGATCAGACGAAAGGGCCGCTACGCGAGCGAGACGTTCCTCCCCCGCGACGACGCCCATCGTTGGACCCGCCAAGCGGAGACCCGGATCGATCAGGGGCTGGCGCCGAACAAGTCGGCCGCTTCCTGCCTCCAGACCTTTGGCGACCTCGTCGACGAGTCTATAACCCATATGTGCGAGGTAGGGAAACCGCCGCGTGGCAATAAGGCCGCCACGCTTACGACGCTCAAGCGCGATCTGGGCAGAGAGAAGATCGGCCACGTCGACCGGCAAAAACTGATCGACTACGGCAAGATGCGGGCGGAGCAAGGCGCGGGCCCGGTGACGCTCGGGATCGATATCGGGGTGATCAAGATGATCATCACCCACGCGGCAGCCGTGCACGGGCTCGATATCTCTCCGGAGCCCGTTGATCTGGCGCGCGTCGCGCTCAAGCGTCTCGGACTAATCGGCAAGGGCGCAGAGCGGGATCGTCGCCCTACCGTCGATGAGTTTAACCGCCTGTTCCGTTGCTTCGATAACAACGAACGCCTGACCCTGCCGACGAGATGCATCGTCAGGTTCGCGGTGGCCACGGCCCCCCGAGGTCTCCTGAGCCGCAGCCGTGCTCAGACGGTGTCGTGGCACCTTGTGTGGCAAAGCTGATACCGGCCATCCAACGCCCCGGCAATCCCTACGCAGTCATACGTCCCGACGTCAGATCGGGGTGGCCGCTGTGCCAAACAGGCATTATCACTGGACTTGGCCCGTCGAACGGCGGCTATCACCCGATCGAGTAGCAAGGACCGGCTGCATCGCGATGACGAGGAAACCATGCGCTCTGAACTGATCATCGCGACGTATGACAAGCCGACATACCTTGACGTCTGCCTGTTCACGGCGATCCGCCAGGTCCGCAAGCCCGACAGCATTTGCATCGCTGACGCTGGATCCGATCATCGAACCCGGGATGTGATCGAGCGGGTCCGGGCGGGGTGCCCCGGTGTCGATATGCGTCACTGCTGGCATGAAGACGACGGCCTTCGCAAAAGCAGCGCCGCCTTGAACAAGGCGATCGCCTCGTCCAGCGCGGATTACCTGATTTTTATCGGTGATGACTGCCTGCTGCACCCGGCTTCATGTCCGAGGTCATCTCATCATGACAACGGCTATTCCCATGTCTGAGGCGCCCGGCTCCGGTCAACCCCGGTTTGCTCGATCCACAGCGCAGGGGTCGGCTCACCTGCCGGAGGCGACGCAACATGGGGCCTTGCCACGTGTTGTGTCCGTCGGGTTCAACAAGTGCGCCACGCGCGCGCTCGCGCAGATGTTTGCACGCGCCGGACACCAGGTTGTCCATCACAAGGTGCGTGATCGCTGGCCGGTGCCACGTCGGGCCGGCGCGGTTATCCGCACCAACCTAGAGGCAGGGCGCCGTCCACTAGAGACATTCGAAGACTACGTCTTTTACTGCGACCTCATGGTCAACGATGGACGCCACACCTACGATGGGGCCGATGCGTTTCGCGAGATCATCCAACACTATCCCGGCACGATCCTCTTGCTGAACCTGCGGGATCGCGAAGCCTGGATCACGAGCCGGTTGCGCCACGGACATGGAGAGTTCGCCCGCCGCGAAATGGCCGCGCGTGGCCTGTCGGACGAGGCCGCTTTGACCGAGGCCTGGCGTACGGACTGGGACGCGCGGCTGTCCGCCGTTCGCGCCCACATGGCGGACAGACCCGGGCAACTCGTGGAGTTCGACATCGACAAGGACAGTCCCGCCGACCTTGTCGCAGCCCTGCCTCGGTATGGCTTGAACCCCGAGGATTTCCATGACATCGGCAATAGCCGAACGCGCCGGCTGAGCCCCTTGATGCGGCGCCTCAAGGCCGAAATCGCTCATCGGCGGCCCCGTTTTTTTGGCAAGTGAGGCGGGATGATTATCTGTCGTAGCCGGGGCTTTATCTTCCTGCATAATCGAAAGGCAGCAGGTAGTTCCATAAGCGTGTCTTTGGCGCGTTTTTTGGACAGCGAAGATTTGCAGATCAGCGCGATTCCAGAAACGTTGGCAAACGGGATCTCTCTGACAACGCGAGTAATGAGGGAGGCCCGCGCGCAGGCTCCTGTATTTGTAGCGTCCGCCCAGATGCTCGGAGGTCGCTTTGCCGGTCGGGCCATCGCTCGGTCGATTGACCACGCATATCGGCCACTCCTTGGACGCAAGCCACCCCATGCCCCAGCAGCCACCGTCGCCACCGCCTTTCCAAAAGAGTGGTCTGACTGCCGAAAGCTCTGCGTCGTTCGCAACCCTTGGGAAAAGACCGTTTCAGACTTTTTTTGGCGGACCAAGGCCATACGCCGCCCGCCTGATTTTTCAAATTACGTCAGGGCCTTGGCGGCGGGCGAGAGCCTCAATGGAATCATTCCTTTGGAATTTCACGACAACTGGCCACTCTATACGATTGATGGTAAAATCATTTCTGATCATGTTATTCGATACGACCATCTTGAAGGCGACCTTTCCGCAGCCCTCGGATCCTTGGGGTTGCCTTGGGATGGCTGGTTGCCGCGTGCCAAAGATGGGCATAGGAAGAAAAAAGAGGCTAGTTACAGAAGTTTTTATACCAATGAGACAAAGGAGCTAATTTATAATCTCTACCGATCAGAGATAGATGCACATAGGTTCATTTATTAGGAACGATTTTGTATCTTGAAATTATATTTTTCATGCCACCATTTATAAAGAGCGGTGCACGCCTCACCCCTCTAACTGGCTTTCCGAGGACCCAGAACATTTCTGGGTACCTTTCTACTATCAGCCCCAAAACTGTCTCCTCGTCGTGGATGTATCCATCCACAGAACTCGTTTTGAGCTGTTCGAGGAAAAGATCTTCGAGCTTGATCCACATTTTGCTAGAAGAACTTAAGAAACTTGCATTTATTGGGAGTGGAGATGACCCAAAAAACATTGGGCTGGCATAGTGGCTTATTTTGCAGCTTGGAAGCTCTAATTCTCGAAAATTCCAATTGGTACGACTGTAATTAAATTTTGCAACGGAAGCGTCGACCCAAGCCATTTGTGCTTCAGGTTCGTACTCTGCGGCTTGTCGCGCCAAGGATATCTTCGACGTCCAGACTGTCAGAAGGTCGCGAAATGCATTCTCTCCCGAACCCAGAAAATCTCTCCTGTAATGCCTGGTCCCTTTGTCTCGTGGATGGTTTTGGGCCTCGGCATGATCAGCTTCAGAAGAATTTTTGCAAGTAGTTATGATTGGCTCGATGATCTGTCTCGTCGGCAAATCCTCTAATGGAATTTCAATAACAACAATCTCGACATTCCATTTTTCTGCCTCTTTCGCAAAAGCTTCTGCTATTTCCATGTCTTCGCAGTATAAATATAAAATATTACCACACAGCATTTTCATAGTCTTTGGCAGCAAACGGATGTAGTGTGTGAGGGACCGTTTTTCATTCCCACTTATACGATAGAACATGGTGCAAAAATTTGATCTGCGGTCAATGCGTTTTAGGAATTTTCTTCTCTCCAATTCGTCCATCATAGATGCTGCCTCAAGTTTACCGTTCATGATGGCGGATAAATATCGTCACTGACTTGTCCATCCCACCGCGATGATCTATGCCTCAATTGATGTGTTTACGCAAATGCTCGGAAAATGGGACAGTTTAGAATGGAGCTAGGCTCGGTGTGAAACAGCTCCTCTGCATCCGATGGGGCCAAAAATATGGCCCCGACTACGTCAACCGCCTGTACGGCATGGTGGCGCGCAACATCACGCCGCCCTTCCGGTTCTATTGCACCACCGATTCGGCAGAAGGCCTGCGCCCCGAGGTCGAGGTCATCCCGCTGCCCGATCTGGGCTGCGAGATGCCGCGCACGCGGCAAGGGATCTGGGGCAAGTCCCGGCTGTGGCGGCCTGATCTGGGCGGGTTGTCAGGGCCCGTGCTCTTCATGGATCTCGACGTCGTGGTGACGGGGACCCTCGACCCGTTCTTTACCCATGGCCACCCCGACGACGTCATCCTCACGCGCAACGCGAATACCCCTTTCGAGCGGCTGGGGCAGACCTCGCTGTTCCGCTTTCCGATCGGCGCGCTTGCCCCTCTCCGCGACGAGTTCCTGGCAGACCCGCAGAAGATCGCCGAAACCTATGGTTTCGAGCAGCGCTTCGTCACGCAACGCGCGCCCGGCGGCGTGACCTTCTGGCCGCGAGGCTGGGTCGCGACCTTCCGCTGGCACTGCGTGCGGACCTTTCCGGTCAACTATGTCCTGCCCCCCAAGTTGCCGCCCTCGGCGCGTGTCGTGATCTTCCCGGGCGGGTTGAACCCCGCGGATGCCATTGTCGGACGCCGGTTCGGGAATGTGCCCGTCCGCACGCCCTGGGCGCATGTAAGGGCGGGATTGCGCGGCGACCGGCGGGGCAGCCTTGCGCGCCATCTGCGGGGATACCTGCGGCCAACGCCCTGGGTGCGCGACGCCTGGCGCGAGTGAGGCATTTCGCCCTTGTCATTTGCTTCCTCGGCTTGTGTCACGTGCGAAGAACTCGGGATGCCGGGCGAAAAGCCGGACCAGCTCTCGGTACTGGCGTCGGCGGATGCCGGGGGTCTTGTGGACCCGCTGCAAAAGCTCGATCGCGGGCGCTGGCAGGCTCTCGTTTGACCTGGCTGGCGGTGCTAGCGCGGAAATTTGATCCGATGGGACCCCGGCAAGCTCGAGGAGTGCCTGCCCCATAATACGCCCGTCGCGGAGGTCATCCTCCATTCGTACAGCCTTCAAGCGGTCACCCAAGACATCGCGAAGGCTGGCGATGATCTGGTCCGGTCCATGCAGATTGTCGTTGCGCAAGCGCCACTGGTCGAAGGGCTCGGTCACGCGCCGCATCTTGAACGCCTGATTGTAAGAACTGACCTGCCAAGGCGG
>NZ_MSIT01000010.1 GCF_002094885.1 Salibaculum halophilum | reverse complement strand
GGACGAGGCCAGCCTCGCCCTGGACGCCGATATTGCCGCCGCCGTCCGGCAGGCCGCGGCCCGGCCGGACCCCTTTGCCGATGCCACGGACCAGGCCCCGCGGGCGAGCCTGCGCCCCGGCCTGCGCCCCGGCGATTTCGAGCGCATCGTGGCCAGCGCCCAGCCCGCCCCGGCGGTCGCCCAACCGGCAAGCCCGAGCGGGCCGACCAGTGCCCGCGTGGCCCGCGCGGCGACCGATGAGGGGGCCATCAACCTGCGCCGGATAAACCTGATCGGGGTCTACGGCTCGAACAGTGACCGGCGGGCGCTCGTGCGGCTGTCGAACGGGCGCTATACCCGCGTCACGGTCGGTGACCGTCTCGACGGCGGGCGCGTCCGGGCCATCGGGACGGGGTCGCTGATCTATGCCAAGCGCGGCCGGCGGATCACGCTCGAGGTCGGTGGCTGATCGCTTGCAAATCCGGCCCGGCCGGTAAAGGCTCGCCACATGCTCGAAACCCTGTTTCTCGCCACGATCCTTCTGGGTGCGGCCGTTCTGGCGGTGCCGCTGGCCGCGCGGCTGGGGCTGGGGTCGGTGCTGGGCTACCTGCTGGCAGGGATCGCCGTGGCCCCGATCCTCGGGGCCGAGGCGCGCGAGCTGCAGCACATCGCCGAATTCGGCGTCGTCATGATGTTGTTCCTTATCGGGCTGGAGCTGGAGCCGCGCGCGCTCTGGGCGATGCGCGACAGGCTGATCGGCATGGGCGGGCTGCAGATCGTGCTTACCACCGCCTTGCTGACGGGGCTGTTCTGGCTGACCGGGCTGGCCTGGCAGACGGCGCTGGCCGTTGGGCTGATCTTCGCGCTGTCCTCGACCGCCATCGTGCTGCAGACCCTGACCGAGAAGCGCCTGATGCAGACCTCCGGCGGCCGCGCGACCTTCTCGGTGCTGCTGACCCAGGATATCGCGGTGATCCCGATGCTGGCCGCGCTGCCCCTGCTGGCGATCCGTCAGCCGGTGACCGTGGCGCCGGACGGATCGCTGGACCGCACGGCCGAGGGCGCGTCCGACCCGCACGGCGGGTCCATGTCCCTCGTCGAGGGATTGCCGGCCTGGGGCGTGACGCTGGTGACCATCGCCGCGGTGGCCGCGGTGATCCTGGCGGGCATCTACCTGACGCGGCCGATGTTCCGCTACATCCACCAGGCGCGCCTGCGCGAGATGTACACGGCGCTGGCCCTGCTCATCGTCGTCTCCATCGCCACGCTCATGGGGCTGGTGGGCCTTTCGGCGGCGCTGGGCACCTTCCTTGCGGGCGTGGTGCTGGCCAATTCGGAATTCCGACACGAGCTGGAAAGCGACCTGGAGCCCTTCAAGGGGCTGCTTCTGGGGCTCTTTTTCATCACCGTCGGCGCGGGCATCGACTTTGCCACGCTGGCGGGCGCGCCGCTGCGCATCCTCGGGCTGACGGCGGCGGTGATCGCGATCAAGCTGCTGGTGCTTTTCTTGCTGGCGCTGGCCTTCGGGCTGCGCGGGCGCGACCGCTGGCTGTTCACGCTGGGGCTGGCCCAGGCCGGGGAGTTCGGCTTCGTGCTGTTGTCGTTCTCGCTGCAACAGGGTGTGCTCGGCCAGTCGCTGGGGGCCGAGTTGCTGCTGGTGGTGGCGCTGTCGATGCTGGCCACCCCGTTGTTGTTCATCCTCTACGAGGCCATGGCGCGGCGCCCCGCCACGCGCGATCATGCCGCCGCCCCCGAGGCCGACGAGATCGACGAGACCGGGCAGGTCATCATCGCCGGGATCGGCCGCTTCGGGCAGGTGGTCAACCGCCTGATCCAGAGCGTGGGCTATTCCACCGTCGTGCTGGACGGGAACCTGTCGACGGTGCAGACCATGCGGCAGTTCGGCTTCAAGGGCTTCTTCGGCGACCCGACCCGGCCCGACATCCTGCACTCGGCGGGGCTGGACGCGGCGAGGGTCCTCGTCGTGGCGCTGGATGACAAGGTGGCCTCGGTGCAGCTCGTGTCCTACGCGCGGCGCCACAGGCCCGACATTCACATCGTCGCCCGCGCCCGCGACCGGGTGCATGTCTACGAGCTTTACGCGGCCGGAGCCGACGAAGTCGTGCGCGAGCTTTTTGACAGTTCGCTGCGGGCCGGGCGTTACGTGCTGGAAACTCTCGGCCTGACGGATCACGAGGCCGCCGAGGCCGAGATAACCTTCTCGCGCCATGACCGAAGGCTATTGCGCGACCTGTCGCGGCTCTGGGACCCGGAGGTGCCGATTTCCCAGAATGCCGCCTACGTCGAACGGGCCCGCGGCGCCGATCGCGAACTCGAAACCCGCCTGGCCGAGGCGCTCGACCAGGCCGAGCGGATGCGCGCGCGCGCCGGGGGCCGGGCGCCCCCGGACGGCCCCGAAGATGAACCGCAAAAGACCTAGTGGCAGCGCAGGCTTTCGGGGCCGGTATAGGCCCCCAGGTCGCGGGTCGTCAGCGCCCCGTCTGCCAGCCGGGTGACCTGCACGCGGGCCCAGTCAGCATCGGCGGTGATGATCTCGGGGCCCGCGCCGCAGTCGAAGACACCGCCCTCGATCTCCGCAGCGCCGTAGCGATGGTTGGTGTGGCCCGGCGCGGCGGCCTCCTCGGTGATCTGCCAGACTTCGCCGGTGCGGTGGACTTCGACGACGCGCAGCATCCGGGCCAGGTGCGGGCGGTCGACATAGGCCACCTCGACGCGGCCGTCGCTGTCCAGATCGGCGATCCCGGCGATGGCCAGCCAGCGGTGACGCCGGCCGATGGGGACCGTCGCCGCCACGGCGGCCGGCCGGCCGTTCACCAGATCGACCACCTGGACCCGCGCGCCGCTCTGAAACCCGCTGACGACCGCGACAACCTCGGGCGTGCCGTCGCCGTCCAGGTCGGCCAGCCGCGGGGCGGTATCCTCGACCACCGCGTTTTCCCAGGCGACACCGTGGCTGCCCTGCGCCGTCTCGATGATAAGGCGCGCGTATTCACCGCCCGCGACGGCGCCATGCCCGTAGGCCGAGGTTGGCTCTACGTAGCGCGCACCGGTGATTTCGGCGCCGGCCGGTCCCGCCATCAGGGCCACCGTCAGCGCCGCCCGGATCAAATCTGCTTTTCCGGCATCTGCACCACCAGCCCGTCAAGCGCATCGCTGACCTTGAGCTGGCAGGTCAGGCGCGAGCGCTCGAGGTCGGGCTCATGGGCGAAATCGAGCATGTCTTCTTCCATCGGGTCCTTCGCCGGCAGGGACTCGACCCAGTCGGGCGAGACGTAGACGTGGCAGGTGGAACAGGCGCAGGCGCCACCGCAATCGGCCTCGATCCCCGGGATGCCGTTGTCGCGCGCGCCTTCCATCACGGTCAGCCCGTTGGCCACGTCGACGACATGTTCCTTGCCGCCGTGCTCGATGTAGGTGATCTTTGCCATGCCTTGCCCTTTGCTTGTGCTGCGTCGCCGGAAATCTAGGGGTTGTGCCGGGGCTTCGCCAGCCCAATCGCCGCGAAAAGTGACGCGGAAACGACACCTCTCAGGGTCTGTCGTACCGCCGGCAGCCGGCCTGCTTGGCGCAGGCGGCACGGCCCCCTAGTGTGGCCGCGCACGGGGGCTGCGCCCCGCCGAAACGAGCCCTGGATGATCCTCAGACTACCTTCTTTTGTGACAGCCCTGCTCTGTCTGGGCCTGTCGGCCTGCCTCGCCCCCGAGGACGATGCGCCGGGGCCGCTGGCCGCCCCGCCGGTGATCGCCCCGGAGCGGGATGCCTGCCTGGCGCGCGTGACCACGCCGGCGGCCTTCGAGACGGTGACCGACCAGGTCATGATCCAGCCACCGGCGCTGGACAGTGACGGCACTCTGCGCGAGCCGGCGGTCTACCGCACGGTCACCCGCCAGCGGATCGTCCGCGAGCGCCGGGCGGTCGAATTCGCCACCCCCTGCCCCGAGGTCATGATCCCGGCCTTCATCGCCTCGGTGCAGCGGGCGCTCAAGGCGCGGGGCTATTACCGGGGGCCGGTCACCGGAGCGCTGGATACCCGCACCGGGCGGGCGATCCAGCGCTACCAGCGCGACCGGGGCGACGTGGACACGGCGACGCTGAGCCTGCGCAGCGCGCGGGACCTCGGGCTGGTGGCCGTGCCGCGCGAAGCCGCAGAGTAATAGAGCGCATGTCCGACTCAAAAGGGGGCGCCCCACCGAGCGCCCCCTTATACCGCCATGCCGGCCCGGCGGTGATCAGGTCAGCGACAGGGCGACGAAACGCGGCTCGCCACCGCGGCGGATCAGCATCAGCATCGAGTTGCGCCCGGCCTCGCGTGCCTCGTCGACGCGGGTCTCGAACTCCTCGACCGATGTCACGCCGGACTGGTTGGCCTCGGTGATAACGTCGCCGGCGCGCAGGCCCTTGGCCGCGGCCTCGCTCTCGGGGTCGATCTCCATGATGACGAGACCCTCGCCCGCGGCGACGCCCAGCTCGCCGGCCATGTCCTCGGTGATCTCGGACAGCGCCATGCCCAGCATCGAGGTCGTGGCGGGTTCGGTCGGCTCGGCCTCTTCATCCTGTGGGAAGGCAGCGGCCTGCGCGGTCTCGCGGCGGCCCAGCTTGACCGTCAGCTCGCGCATGTCACCGTCACGCAGCACCTCGACGGCCACGTTCTTTCCAACGGGGCTGTTGCCCACGACGCTGACCAGCTCGCGGGTGTCGGTGACGTCGACGCCGTCGAAGGTCAGGATGATGTCGCCCGGTTCAACCCCGGCAGTGCGCGCCGGCCCCTCGGGCACGTCGGTGACCATCGCGCCCTGCGGCTCGTCCAGCCCGTCGATGGCGCCCATCATGTCCGGCGTGACGTCCTGGATGCGGACGCCCAGCCAGCCGCGGCGGGTCTCACCGTATTCCTTGAGCTGGTCGACGACATTGGTAACCACGGCCGAGGACATGGCGAAACCGATCCCGATGGAGCCGCCGTTGGGCGACAGGATCGCCGTGTTCACGCCGATGACGTCGCCGTTCATGTCGAACAGCGGCCCGCCCGAGTTGCCGCGGTTGATGGCCGCGTCGGTCTGGATGTAGTCGTCATAGGTGCCGGCCAGTTCGCGGTTGCGCGCCGAAACGATCCCGGCGCTGACCGAGAAGCCCTGGCCCAGCGGGTTGCCCATGGCCATGACCCAATCGCCAACTTCGGCCGTCTCGCCGTCGCTGTCACCGAACTCCACGAAGGGCAGCGGGCGGTCCGCGTCGACCTTCAGCAGGGCGATGTCGGTGTTGGGATCGGTGCCCACCAGATCGGCCTGTAGCATTTCCTCGCCGCCGGGGTAGAACTCGATCATGATCTCGTCGGCGTTCTCGATGACGTGATTGTTTGTCACGATGAAGCCATCCTCGGAGATCACGAAGCCCGAGCCCAGCGCCGAGGACCGGCGCGGCTGGCCCTCGTTGAATTCCTCGAAGAAATCCTCGAAGGGCGAGCCTTCGGGCACGATGCCCTGCGGCCCGGTGTTGCCCGCGACCGTGGTGGCCGTGGTGATGTTGACCACCGCCGGGCTGACCTGCTCGGCCAGGTCGGCGAAGGTGTCGGGGCGGTCCTGTGCCGCCAGCGGGCTGACCTGTGACAGCACCATGGCCGCGCCCACGAGGAGCGCCAGCAGCGCTGCCTTGAGGGTGCCGGTGTCCGACCGCGCGTCGGTCCGCGCGACTGCGATTGCTCTGGAGGTCTTCACGTCGACGTCTCCTTTTCCTGTTGGCATAACTCGGCCGTGTCCCGGCCAGGTTCCGAAAAAAATGTAGGCCGTGGCCGAGACAGCGCAACGCCAAACACGGGCCGGTCATGTCTTTGTGAGAGCCGGCACCTCCGCCGGCATGCAAAAAGGGGCGACCGCGGCCGCCCCTTTTTTCGATGTCTTTCGCCGTGCCTACTGCTGGGATGCCGCGGGGGCACCGCTGGGCGAGCGCAGGTAGTCGAAGAACTCGTGATCGGGGCTGAGCACCAGCCGCGTGTTGTCCTCCTTCATGGCTTCCCGGTAGGCCTCGAGCGAGCGGTAGAACTCGAAGAATTCCTGATCCTGGTTGAAGGCCTCGGCGAAGATGTTGTTGCGGCGCGCATCGGCCTCACCCTGGATGATCCGCGCCTCGCGTTCGGCGTCCGAGACAAGCTCGACCACGGTCCGGTCGGCCTGGGCGCGGATACGCTGGGCGGCCTCACGGCCCCGGGCGCGTTCGTCCTCGGCCTCGCGTTCGCGTTCCGACACCATGCGGCGGAAGGTCTCGGCCAGGTTCTCGGTCGGCAGGTCGGTGCGCTTGAGCCGCACGTCGACGACCGTCAGGCCCAACTCATTGGCGTCATCGACAGCGCCCGAACGAATACGCTCCATCAACGCCTCACGATCGGCCGAGAGGATCTCGTCCGAGCGGACCGACCCGAGGACCTCGCGGGTCGTGGCCCGCAGGATCTGCTCCAGCCGGCTGTCGGCCACTGCGATCGCCTGGTCGCCGCCCGCGCCCGTCGCCTCGCGGAACTGCTCCACGCTTTCGATACGATAGCGGGCGAAGGCATCCACGATCAGACGGCGGTCGTCAGCGGGGATGACCTCCTGCTGGGCCATGTCGATCGAGATGATCCGGTCGTCGTAGCTGACCACCTGGTCGAGGAACGGCAGCCGGAAGCCAAGACCGGGTTCGGTCTTGACCTGAACGACGCGGCCGAAGCGCAGCACGAGGGCCTTTTCACGCTCGTCCACAATGAAGATCGAGCTGAGGATGCCGACGAGGACGATCAGCAGGATCGGCAGAAGATAGAGAAGCTTGGTGCGCATCAGTTCGACCCTCCGGTGGTCTGGTCGGTGGGTTGGCGACGCAGCTGGTCGAGCGGCAGATAGGGCACGACACCGCCGTCGCCCTGGCCGTTGTCATCCAGCAGGATCATGTCGGAGCGGCCGAAGACCTCCTCGACCATTTCCAGGTAAAGACGTTCGCGGGTCACGTCGGGGGCGTTCTGGTATTCCTCCAGCACGCTGACGAAGCGAGACGCCTCACCCTGGGCCTCGTTGACGACCCGGGCGCGGTAGCCTTCGGCGTTCTCGACGATCTGCGCCGCTTCACCGCGCGCCTCGGCGGTGACGCGGTTGGCATAGGCATCGGCCTGGTTCTGCAGCTGGATGCGTTCCTGTTCCGCGTCCTGCACGTCGCGATAGGCGGCCAGCGGCGAGGTTTCCACCGTTTCGCCGTCCACGTTGATGACGTCGACCTGCGTCGCCGGCGGGTCGGCCTGGTCGAGGTTGATGCGGATGATGTTCACGCCACTGTTGTAGCTGTCCAGCGTCGACTGCACGGCCTCTTGCAGACGGTCCCGCAGCACGGCGCGTTCGCGGTTGATGTTGGCCAGTTGCGACTGCGCGATGATCTCGCGCATCGAGGATTCGGCCACCGCCGCGATGGTCTCGGGCGGATCCTGCAGATTGAACAGGTAGCGGTCCGGCGAAGTGATGTTCCACACCACCTCGAAGGCGATCTCGACGATGTTCTCGTCGCCGGTCAGCATCAGGCCGGTATCGCCATCCAGGGACCGCTGAAGGTTCCGCCCCGAGGTCAGGTTGGTCGGAACGTCGTCCTCGCCGATCTCGATGACCTGTTCGCGCGTCACCTGCACGACCTGCGCCGTCACCAGCGGCCAGGGGGCGAAGTTCAGGCCGGGCTGGCCGATGCAGGGCTCGATGCACTCGCCCAGGAAAAGCTCGACCGACTGCTCCTCGGGGCGGACGGTGTAGAAGCTGGCCGTCAGCCAGGCCACCACGGCCAGGGCGACCCCCAGCCCGACCATCCCGCGCGAAATCTGCGGCCCGTCGCCGCCCGAGCCGCCGGATGGCTTGCCACCCTTGCCGCCGCCGCCGCCCATGAGGACGCGCAGCTGGTCGCGGGTCTTGTTCACGATCTCGTCGAACTCGGGCATCTGCGGCTCTTGACCGGGTCTGCGCCCGCCGCCACCACCGCCGTTGTTGCGGCCGCGGTCGTCACCGCCGCCGCCGCTACCGCCGCCCCCCCAGGGGCCCTGGTTGTTTCCAGCCATCCGGTTAAAGCTTCCCTTGTTGCCATCGCCCCGGCACGGGGCGCGTTTCATTGCGTCATCATGTGGGCCGCTGCCCCCGCTTTTCAAGCGGTCCGCACGGGCGCGCGCATCGTCACCAGTTCCTCGGAAACGGTCGGATGCACGGCCACCGTGCGGTCGAAATCCTCTTTCGTGGCGCCCATCTTCACCGCGATGCCGGCCAGCTGGATCATCTCGCCCGCGCCGGGGCTGACGATGTGGCATCCCAGCACGCGGCGCGTCTCGGCGCAGACCACCAGTTTCATCAGCACCCGGTCAGGGCGGCCGGCAAAGGCGGTGTTCATCGGCTTGAACGAGGTGCAGTAAACCTCGATCGGGCCGGCCTCGCGGGCATCCTCCTCGGACAGGCCGACGGTGCCCATCTCGGGCTGGGTGAAGATGGCCGAGGGGATCAGCGCGTGATCCACCGGCGTGGGCTGGCCGCGGAACACGGTGTCGGCAAAGGCCATGCCCTCGCGGATCGCCACCGGAGTCAGCTGCACCCGGTCGGTCACATCGCCGATGGCGTAGATCGAGGGCACCCGCGTCTGCGAGTAGTCATCCACGACCACCTCGCCCCGGCGGCCAAGCGCCACGCCGGCCTCCTCCAGCCCCAGCCCGTCGGTGTTGGGCGTGCGGCCGGTCGCGAACATCACCTTGTCGTAGACCCGCTCGCTGCCGTTGGTGGCCTTGACCCGCACGCCCGTGCCCTCGGGCATCATGCCGATCACGTTGGTGCCAAGGTGCAGGTCGATCCCGCGCTGCTGCATCTCCTCGGCGATCAGCCCGCGCGCCTCGCCGTCGAAGCCGCGCAGGATCTGCGCGCCGCGGTAGAACTGCGTCACCTCGACGCCCAGCCCGTGCAGGATGCAGGCGAACTCGCAGGCGATGTAGCCGCCGCCGACGATCAGGATGCTCTCGGGCAGCGCGTCCAGCTTGAAGATGTCGTTCGAGGTGATCCCCAGCTCGGCATTCTCCATCTCGGGCAGGGCCGGCCGGCCGCCGGTGGCCACCAGGATGTGCTTGGCCGAAAAGGTGGTGTCCGCCACGCGCACCTCGTGCGGCCCCGTGACGCGGGCACGGCCGTCGTGAACAGTCACCTCCGAGCCCTCCAGAAGCCGCCGGTAAACGCCTTCCAGCCGGTCCAGCTCGGCGTCCAGCTGGCCGCGAAACCGGCCCCAGTCGAAGGTGCCATCGGCGATGTCCCAGCCATAGGCGCGGGCATCGCTGACCATCTCGCCGTATTCGCTGGCAAAGACCATCAGCTTCTTGGGCACGCAGCCGCGGATCACGCAGGTGCCGCCAAGGCGGTATTCCTCGGCCAGCGCCACGCGGGCGCCGGTCTGCGCGGCCATGCGGGCGGCCCGCACGCCGCCCGAGCCGCCGCCGATCACGAAGAGATCATAGTCGAAATCGCTCATGCCACCCTCTTGTCCGTCGTCGCGGCACGTAAAACACAGCACCCGGCAAATAGCCAGTGCGCGGCCACGTCTTCATCTTGGCAGATAAACTCCCGCCCGACGCCTCGCCACGCAGTCCACTGCCCGGCCGATATCATCCCACGGCCGCCACCAGGTGCCAGCAAACCTGCGCGGGCGCAGCCCGCACATTTCGGTCAGTCGCCGATATCCGTGAACAGGTTGTCGGTCTCGATGAACTCGTGGCGCGCCTCGGTGACGGTGCCGGCGTTGATGTCGCGCTGCTCGACCCGGCCGTCGCCGTACCCGATCACCAGCACGTCGCAGATGTCGATGAACAGCCCGTTTTCCACAACGCCCGGGATCTGGTTGAGCACCAGGCTCAACTGCCGGGCATTGCCGATCCGGTTGAGGTGCAAATCGAGGATATGGTTGCCCTCGTCGGTGTAATACGGAGCCTCGCCATTCATTCGAAGGGAGGTGCTGCGCCCCAGCACGTCCATGCCCACCAGCGTTTCCTCGACCAGCGTCTTGGTGGTTTGCCAGCCGAAGGGGATCACCTCCAGCGGCAGCGGGAAGGCGCCCAGCGTCTCGACCTGCTTGGCCGCGTCGGCGATCACGACCATCCGGTCGCTCGCCGTGGCGACGATCTTTTCCTGAAGCAGCGCCCCGCCGCCGCCCTTTATCAGGTTGAGGTTGCCGTCGCATTCGTCGGCGCCGTCGATCGTCAGGTCCAGCCACTTCGCCTCGTCGAGCGACATCACCTCGATGCCCACCTCGCGGGCCAGCTCGGCGGTGCGGGTCGAGGTTGGAACGCCCCGGATCGACAGGCCGCCGGCGACCTTTTCACCAAGGCACTTGACCAGCCAGGCGGCGGTCGAGCCGGTGCCGAGGCCGACGCGCATCCCGTCCTCGACGTAGTCGGCCGCCTGTTTGGCGGCGACGAACTTGGCCTTGTCGATGGGCGACAGATCGGACATGACAGCCTCTCCTTGGGGTGACTCGCGCCCTTATAGGCCGCGACGCGCCGTCTGGCGAGGGGCGCGTCGGGCTTGACCGGGGCGCGCGGGGCGGATCGCGTGGCAGATCGGCGGCAGCAGGTGCCAATGTGTCGCATACAGCCCCCAACGGGCTGTGTCCGGCCCTATCCTCGGCCCCATGCGCATCGGTCCAATCGAAAGGGGGACAGCATGTTCCTGAGCGTTTTCGACATGTTCAAGGTCGGCGTGGGCCCTTCGTCGTCGCACACGATCGGGCCCATGGTCGCCGCCGCGCGCTTTCTCGACCACCTGCGCGCGCAGCCCTTCTCGGTGGCCGGGCTCAAAGCCTCGCTGCACGGCTCGCTGGCCTTCACCGGGGTGGGCCATGCCACCGACCGGGCCACGATCCTCGGCCTGGCGGGGTTCCGCGCCGACGCCTACGACGCCGACCGCGCCGAGGCCGAACTGGCCCGCATCAAGGCGGAGGGGACGGTGGCGCCCCACGGGCTGGGGCCGCTGACCTTCGACCCCGACGCGGATCTGCAGTTCGACTACGGCCCGCCCCTGCCCGGCCACGCCAACGGCATGATCCTCAAGGGCTGCGACGCCCAGGGCGACGTGGTAACGCAGGTGACGTATTACTCCATCGGCGGCGGCTTCGTGCTGACCGAGGACGAACTGGCCCGGGGCCGCGACACCGACGATGGTGCGCCGGTGCCCTTCCCCTTCAAATCCGCCGCCGAGATGATGGACATGGCCGCCGAGTCCGGCCTGACCGTGGCGCAGATGAAACGCCGCAACGAACTCAGCCGCATGCCCGGCGCCGACCTCGACGCCGGCCTGGCCCGCATCTGGGAGGTCATGAGCACCTGCATCGACCGCGGCCTGGCTGGCGACGGCGAACTGCCCGGCGGCCTGCGCGTGCGCCGCCGGGCACGCGCGATCCACGAGGCGCTGCTGGCCGAACACGGCCGCAACCTGACCGCGCCGCATGTCATCAACGACTGGATTTCCCTCTACGCCATGGCCGTGAACGAGGAGAACGCCGCCGGCGGGCAGGTCGTCACCGCCCCCACCAACGGCGCGGCCGGCGTGGTGCCCGCGACGATCCGCTACTGGCTGGACCATGTGCCGGGGGCCACGCGCGAACGGGTGCCCGAGTTCCTGCTGACCGCTGCGGCCATTGGCGGGCTGGTCAAGTTCAACGCCTCGATCTCGGGGGCCGAGGCGGGCTGCCAGGCCGAGGTCGGCAGCGCCAGCGCCATGGCCGCCGCCGGGCTGTGCGGCGTGCTGGGCGGCACGCCCCCGCAGATCGAGAACGCCGCCGAGATCGCGCTGGAACACCACCTCGGCATGACCTGCGACCCGGTGCGCGGGCTGGTGCAGGTCCCCTGCATCGAGCGCAACGGGCTGGGCGCGATCAAGGCCGTGTCGGCCGCCTCGCTGTCGCTGCGCGGCGACGGGCAGCATTTCGTGCCGCTGGACTCGGCCATCGAGACCATGCGCCAGACCGGCGCCGACATGAGCGAGAAATACAAGGAAACCGCCCTCGGCGGGCTGGCCGTAAATGTACCGAATTGTTGAAGTCGCCCGTGCCCGAGTAGCAGCTTCTTGAGACTAAAGAAGCTTTCGCTTCAGGTGCTCGAATTTCCGCTTCACGTTACTTCTTGAAGAGCGGTTTTTAAACGTCCGGCTCTTATGACAGTATTGGCTGAGCTTCCATAGTCCTATCTAACAGTTCGTAGATGGTGGTTGCGATAAGAAGGAGCCAAATTGCGCCGATCGTAACTGCCATAAGTCGCACATAACTTGAAGCGCTCCATGCAGTTGGCCGAATTGCTCGGGATGTGTCGCTATCTCGAGCTTTAATCACATCGATCAATATCGGATCAGAGGATATGATGTATTTCATATCCTCATGCCATCTTTGTTCATAATACTTCGAAATTGGTACTATTTTATACCAAACGATAGAAACCAATAGTCCGAAGATACCAGCCACTAACCGAGTTACTTGCGAGAGTTCAGGCGAAATAACGGAAACAAGGGCAACCAAACCCCCATTTATCGTAATGAGAATTGCGAACCTTTTCCATGTTCGATCTGATTCCCTTTCGGCGATATCTGAAACTAATTGGAGCATCTGAAGCTTTGTTTCTAGACTCGTGTTCTTAAAATTTTCGTTCAATTTGAGGTCTCCCTCATCGGCAAGCTTATGGGGGCGAGGGGGAAATTCTTTAGAAGCTTATCAGGCACCCTTGCTGCATGCAGCAACGGTTTATCGGTGCTCCTCGCCGTCCGCATCTTCCGGCCGACAGGCTGCGGCATCCGCCACCCCCTACCCGATGATCTCGAACCGGGTCACGTCCACCAGCCCCCGGTCGGTGATCTTCAGCGCGGGGATCACCGGCAGCGCGAGGAAGGCCAGTTGCAGGAAGGGTTCCTCCAGCCCCACGCCCAGCGCCTTTGCCGCCGCGCGCAGCTCTTCCAGCCGGGTGCGGACCTCCTCGAACGGCGCAAGGCTCATCAACCCGGCCACCGGCAGGGCCAGTTCGGCGCGCACCGCGCCGCCCTCGGTCACGACGAAGCCGCCTTCGAGGTCGGCCAGCCGGTTGGCGGCCAGCGCCATGTCGTCGTAATCCGCCCCCACCACGGCGATGTTGTGGTGATCGTGGCAGACGGTCGAGGCGATGGCCCCGCGCTGCAACCCGAAACCGCGGACGAACCCCGTGGCGATGTTGCCATTGATCCCGTGGCGTTCGACCACCGCGATCTTGACGAGGTCGCGTGCCGGGTCGGGGCGCTTGTCGCCGTCTTCGATGGGGATGTCCTCGTGCCGATGCTCGGTGAGGATCTTGCCCTCGATCACGCCGATCACGTCCGTTTCCGTACGATTGCCCGTTGTGCGGAAATCGCTGGCGGTGACGCGGCGCGCCTTGACCGAGCCGCGCCCGATAGGGGCGACGCTCCGGCGCGCGGCAAAGGCCGCTTCGCCAACCGGCACGCCGCCGCACCAGACGGCCCTTGCATCGCAGACCTCCAATGATCCCAGCGCCACGATATCTGCCCGCTGGCCCGGCGCGATCAGGCCTCTGCCCTTGAGCCCGAAGGCCTCGGCCGCCGACAGCGAGGCCGCGCGATAGGCGGCCAGCGGCGGCACGCCCCGGGCAATGGCGGTGCGAATCATGTAGTCGAGATGCCCGTGTTCGCCTATATCCAGCGGGTTCCGGTCGTCGGTGCACAGGCACATGTAGGGCGCGGTGCGCTCAGTCAGAAGCGGGATCAGCGCCTCGAGGTCCTTGGAAACCGAGCCCTCGCGGATCAGCACGCGCATGCCTTTCTGCAGTTTCTCGCGCGCCTCGTCGGCGGTCGTCGCCTCGTGTTCGGTGCGGATGCCGGCAGCGACATAGGCGTTCAGGTCGCGCCCCGAGAGCATCGGGCAATGCCCGTCCATGTGGCGGCCCTCGAAGGCCGAAAGCTTGGCCATGAGCCCAGGGTCACGATGGATCACGCCGGGATAATTCATGACCTCGGCCAGGCCGATCACCTGTGGGTGGTCCATCAGCGGGGCAAGGTCCGCGGCCTCGATCCGGGCGCCGGCGGTTTCCATCTCGGTCGAGGGCACGCAGGAGGACAGGTTGACCCGGATGTCGAGCACGGTCTCCATGGCCGCATCGAGGAAATACCGGATGCCCGGCACGCCCAGCACGTTGGCAATCTCGTGCGGGTCGCAGATGGCCGTGGTCACGCCCAGCGGTGTCACCAGCCGGTCGAACTCGAAGGGCGTGACCAGGCTGCTTTCGATGTGCAGATGCGTGTCGATGAAGCCGGGCACCAGCGTCAGGCCGGAGACGTCAACGACCTCGCGCCCCTCATAATCGGCGCAGGTGCCGACGATGGTGTCGCCGCAGATGGCGACATCGCCCTCCAGCATCGCGCCGGTGACAAGGTCAAAGACGCGGCCCCCGCGCAACACCAGATCGGCCGGGGCGTCGCCGCGGCCCTGCGTGATCCTGTCGTCAAGTGTGCTCATGATGTCCTCCGGTCCGGGCCGAGGGTCGCCCAGCCGGGGCCCGAGGTCCAGAGGAAAGCCGCGTCGACGCGGCTTGACGCGCGCAGGGTGAAACCCTGCGCGCGCCGCGCCATGCATGGCGCGCAGGGCGGCGCGTCGACGCGCCGCCTACCCCCGCGCCCTGTCGCGCCGGGTCCGGTTCAGGCGTCGCGCCAAGGCCAGCAGGAACAGCGCCGTCAGGATCAGGATGATCGTCGGCGCCGGCGCACTGTCGAGAAAGAAGCTGGCGTAGGTCCCGCCCAGCATCGCGGCCAGGCACACCAGACCGGAAACCCAGAGCATGGTCCTGAATTCCCGCACCAGCAGGAAGGCGATCGCCCCGGGCGCGATCAGCAGCCCGATGGCGAGGATCAGCCCCACCGCCGAGAGCGTCGCCACGATGGTCAGCGACAGGGCGGCCAGCAAGCCGTAGTGCAGCCAGCCAACCGGCAACCCGGCGGCCCTCGCCTGGGCCGGGTCGAAGGCATGCAGCAACAGGTCCTTCCAGCGCAGCAGCAACCCGCCACCGACGACCAGTGCGACCAGGCCGGCGGTCCACAGATCCGCCGCCCCGACCCCGAGCATGTTACCGTACAGGATGTGGTCGAGGTGCATGTTGGTGTCGATCGCGACATACATGACGATCCCTGCCGCAAACATGCCCGAGAAGACAACGCCCATGACCGTATCCGGCTTCACCCGGCTGTTGTCGGCGAGGTAACCGGTCGCCACGGCGGTGAACATGCCTGCCACGAAGGCGCCGAGGATCAGCGGCAGCCCGAGGATGAAGGCCAGCACGATCCCCGGCAGCACCGCGTGGCTGACCGCATCGCCCATCAGCGCCCAGCCCTTGAGCACAAGAAAGCAAGACAGCAGCGCCGTGGGCACCGACAGGATCGCCGCGATCCAGAAGGCATTGACCATGAAACCGAACTGGAAGGGCAGCAGTAGCGCCTCGATCATCGCCGCGCCTCCAGCGCCGCGCGGGCTTTGCGCCTGCCGGCCAGCAGCCCGTGTTTCGGGGCCAGCAGGAAGGCCGCGAGGAACAGCGCCGTCTGCAGGCAGACGATCACGCCCCCCGTCGCCCCGTTCAGGAAATAGCTGGCATAGGCGCCCAGGAAACTGGTCACCGCCCCGATGCCGACCGACACGATCAGCAGCCGTTCGAACCGGTCGGTCAGCAGATAGGCCGTGGCCCCCGGCGTCACCACCAGGGCGATCACCAGGAAGGCCCCGACCGTCTGCAACGCGGCCACGACCGAGGCCGACAGCAGCAGGAAGAACACCGCCTTGAGCGCCTGCGGGTTCAGACCCACCGACCGCGCGTGATTTTCGTCGAAGAAGGCGACCATCAGGTCCTTCCACCTGGCCAGCAGCACCAGCATCGAGACGCCGCCGATGATGCCCAGTTGCAGCGTGTCGCCCGGCGTGATGGCCAGGATGTTGCCCATGGTGATGGTCTGGACGTCGATCCCTACCGGGTTGATCGAGACCATGAAGAGCCCCAGCCCGAAGAAGCTGGTGAAGATCAGCCCGATGATCACGTCCACCTTCAGCCCCGAGCGTTCGGTCAGGAACAGCATCGCCCCGGCCGCCAGCCCGCCCGACAGGAAGGCGCCCAGCGCGAAGGGCAGCCCCAGCATGTAGGCCCCGGCCACGCCGGGCACCACCGCGTGGCTGAGCGCGTCGCCGATCAGCGACCAGCCCTTGAGCATCAGGTAGGCCGACAGGAAGGCGCAGACCGCGCCGACAAGGGCGGAGACCCACATCGCGTTGGTCATGTAGCCGTAGGAAAAGGGCTCCAGCAGCAGGGTCATTCCTGCCGCTCCCGGTGCTGGCGGGCCTTCTGGGTCTCTTCCCCGTATTGCACGAAGGGGCGTTCATCATCGGTCAGGATGGAAATCGCCCGGTCGTCGCCGTCATCGTGCAGGGCGTCCCCGCCCAGGGTAAAGCGGCGCAGCACGCCGCCGAAGGCCGCTTCTAGGTTGGCGGGCGTGAAGACCTCATCCGTCAAGCCATGCGCCAGCACGGTGCCCTTGACCAGGATGGTCCGGTCGCAGAACTCGGGCACCGACCCGAGGTTGTGGGTCGAGACCAGCATCACCCGCCCCTCGTCGCGCAGCTCTTTCAGAAGGGCGACGATCTGGCCTTCGGTCTTGACGTCCACGCCGGTGAAGGGCTCGTCCAGCAGGATCACCTGCCCCTCCTGCGCCAGCGCCCGGGCCAGGAACACGCGCTTGCGCTGGCCGCCCGACAACTCGCCGATCTGGCGGTGGCGATACTCGGTCATGTCCACGCGGGCCAGCGCCGCCTCGACCGCCGCGCGATCGGCCGGGCCGGGCCGGCGCATCCAGCCCATGTGGCCGAAGCGGCCCATCATCACCACGTCCTCGACCAGCACCGGGAAGGCCCAGTCGACCTCCTCGGCCTGGGGCACGTAGGCGACAAGGTTGTCCTTGAGCGCCCGCCGCACGGGGCGGCCCAGCAGGCTGATCTCGCCCCGCGCGGTGGGCACGAAGCCCATGATCGCCTTGAACAAGGTCGACTTGCCCGCGCCGTTGACGCCCACCAGCGCCGTGACCGTGCCGCGCGGCACCTCGAAGCTGGCATCCCAAAGCGCGGTCTGGCCGTTGCGATAGGTGACGGTGACGTCGCGGGCGGAAATCCCCGTCATCGGGTCAGGCCCTCCACCACCGTTTCCGCCGTGACGCGCAGCAGGTCCAGGTAGCTGGGCACCGGGCCGTCCGGGCCGGACAGGCTGTCGACGTAGAGCACCCCGCCGTAGGCCGCGCCGGTTTCGCGGGCGACCTGTTCGGCGGGCCGGGTGCTGACCGTGCTTTCGCAGAAGACCACGGGAATGTCGTTGGCGCGCACCCCGTCGATCACCGCGCGGACCTGTTGCGGCGTGCCCACCTGGTCGGCGTTCATGGGCCAGAGGTAGAGTTCCCGCAGCCCGAAATCGCGCGCCAGATAGCTGAACGCCCCCTCGCAGGTGACGAGCCAGCGCCGGCCCTCGGGCACCTGCGCGATGGCGTCGCGCAGCGGGGCGAGCGTGGCGCGCAGCTCGGCCTTGTAGGCGGCGGCGTTGGCGGCATAGCGGTCGGCGTTCGCCGGGTCGGCCTGCGCCAGCGCGGCGGCGATGTTGTCGATATAGACCAGCGCGTTGTCCAGCCCCATCCAGGCATGCGGGTTGGGCGTGCCGGCGTAGCTGCCTTCGCCGATGGCGATGGGGTCGATCCCCGCGGACACCGTGACCGAGGGGATATCGCCGAGGTTGGCGACGAACTGCTCGAACCAACGCTCCAGGTTCAACCCGTTCCACAACAGCAGGTCCGCGTCCGAGGCGCGCACCAGGTCGCGCGGCGTGGGCTGATAGTTGTGGATCTCGGCCCCCGGCTTGGTGATCGAGACGACGTCTGCCGACTCGCCGGCCACGTTGCGGGCCATGTCGGCGATGACGGTGAAGGTGGTCACGACCTTCAGGCGCTCGGCCTGGGCGGGCAGGGCGAACAGGATCAACAGGGCGGCAAGGCGCAGCATCGGGGTCTCCATGTCATGAGGCTCTGCCTCGTCTATTTGCAAGTCGTTCGCAGAAGTCAAGGGTCTTGCGAATTATTCGCAACTGGAGCCGGCGCAGTTGCGAACCCGCGCGCGAGCCGCGCGGTCGCCAGGCCGCGGGGTGGCGATCAGCGGGTAGGTCGTGGCACTTTATGGCAGCCACATCCGAACACGATCAGAGCATGGCGCAAACCCCACCAAGTCGCCAGCCCGTCCGGGCGGCCTGGCGACCGCGCGGCGCCTCCGGCGCTATTCGTGCGGGGTGTAGGGTGCATTTTCACTCACCTTTGTAGCATGGTTTGATAAAAAGTGCTCGGTGCGATCTCGGGTACCATGGATGCTATCCCCGTCAGTCTAACCTTGCCCAATGACGCGACGAATTGTCTCTTTGGAACCAACCGCTTCAACGAAATCGAGCGGTGAACGGTTTGCAAACCTCTCTACAGCGACTCTTCCCTGCTCATAGTATACTGGAGAGTTCGTTATCTCGACTACTCCTGTGTGAATATCATCCCCGCTCTTATCGTCCCAAAATCCAAGTTGTGAAGCAGCTTTGCGAAGATGAATCGCCTTCCACGGGAACCATTCGCCGAACTTTGCGCGGATTGACGACCGCAGCGCTCGCGCCGCGGCTTCCGGCAGCATCGGTTTTCGCGGATCTTTATCCGCCGGGACGGTTAACTCAACAGTTCCAGAAATCTGGTACGCCGGGGCACCTTCAGCTTCCACCAATCTGGCTCTGTCAATGATATTCAAACGATGCGCCTCGGTCTCCGGGACATACAAAGTTGGGTTTGCATGTTCCGCCCCCGCTCGCCTGAAATCTGCGATAACAGCCTTATCAAATCCGACCTCCCTACCACGGGAAAGAAAATTAAGTATTTCCGTTCTTTTAAGCTCGTCTCGCCTTTCCAAGATCGCGGAAAACTCCTCACCGGAAATTGGCTTTGTTTGACCTGCTCTCCTAAAATACACTGTTCCCGCCCGGAGAACAGTTGAGCTCCTCTGGTCAGAAGTCTGCTTATCTTTGATAGCTATCACCGGCTTCTTGGACACTGGCACAACCTGTAAACAGATCAGTCGGCGACCAAAGACTTCGTGTTCAAGCAATTGAAATTCTGGGACCGGATATAGGTGTGAGTATAGCTGATCCTGGACAGTTGCCTCATCAAGATCGCCATCCGTACCAATGGCTTCTCGGGGCTTATCACTTACCCCAAAACAAACTACGCCGCCATTCGCACTTGCAAACGCCGCGATTGTCTTGAGGCACTTCGCAAGCGCGTTTGCCGAAAAGTCAGCTTTGAACTCTAAGTTCTTTCGTTCACGAGCACGGACTTTTGGAGGACGATCACGAACATCAACACAATCAATGAACTTAACTAACTCGTCCTTCTTCACCCCTCAATCACCCCCATGAACTCCCGCCATTCCCCCTTGGACATGCCGGAGGTTTCCTGTGTCACCTCCTCACCCTTCAACATCCGGCGGATGCACTCAAGGGCGGCGGCCGACAGGGTCGCACCGCCCAGGCGGTAGTCCTCGAAGGCCGCGTAGGCCGCCGGGACCCAGTCCCTGACCATCGCGCAGATGGCCTCGGCGTAGACGCGGATCTCGTACTGGGCGTGGGCATCGGCGCGCAGGCGCAGGAAGTGGAACAGGTTGTGCAGGTCCACCTTCCAGTACCACTGGGTATAGATGTTGGCGGGCAGGTTCATGCGGGCCAGTTCGCGGGCCAGGCCCTGCTGCCCCTCCTGCCCGATCATCTGCTCGTAGTGGTCATAGGCGCGCCCGGCGTCGTCCTTGAGGATGCGCAGCACGCGCTCGGCCTCGTCCCCGGTCAGCACGTCGCCCCGGCCCTGGTTGTTGGTGGTCGATTGCGCGGCCAGGTCCTGCGCCCGGGGGATGTAGAATTCGCGGTCGAGGATCGAGTAGCGCGCGGAATACTCGTTCACGTTGGCGGTGCGGTGGCGGATCCACTGGCGGGCCACGAAGACGGGCAGCTTGACGTGGAACTTGACCTCGCACATCTCGAAGGGGGTCGAATGCCAGTGCCGCATCAGGTAGCGGATCAGCCCGGTGTCGTTGCTGACCGACTTGGTGCCGCGGCCGTAGGATACCCGCGCGGCCTGGCAGATGGCGGCATCGTCGCCCATGTAGTCCACCACCCGGACAAAGCCGTGGTCGAGCACCGGGGCGGGCGTGTAGAGATGCGCCTCCATCCCCTCGGACACCGTGCGCAGGGTCTGGCGGGGCGCAGCGCGCAGGGCGTCGATCTCGGCCTGTTGCTCGGGGGTGAGGGGCATGGGCGGCATTCCTTGCTGATTCTCGGCGGGTCCGTAACCTGCTTACCATATCTGCGCCGAAAACGGGCGGGAACCCCGATATCCTGTGCAGCATCCGTAAAGGCAATCGTTGACTTGGCGGCGGCAATTCCCGATTATGCATGTCAAGAGCCGGAAACCGGCCACAGGCAGCACATTTTGAGCAGGACATTCCATGGGACAGCGCGGCGCGACGAGCCCCGTCATGATAACCGCCCTCAGCCTCGCGCTGCTGGCCGGATGCGGCGGCGACGGAACAAATCCATTTCAGGAAGAGACCGATGGCCAGACCGGCGGCGGCGCCGATCCCGACGCGGGCGGTGGCGATGGAACAGGCGGTGAGGCCGCGCCAGACGGCGGCGTCTCTCCGGACAGCGTCCCGGACAATGTCGGCAACAACGTTCAGTCGGTGAATTACGACGAAGCCTCGGGCACCTTCAGGGTCACGGTGAATTCGCTTGACACGACCCCGCGCACCGCGACCTATGACCGGACACCGCAACTTGACGTGCCGGGCTACACCGCCTTCTCGGTCCAGGAGGACCCCCTTGACCGGTTCTTCATCGGTCTCGCGGCGACCAGTTCGGATGACACATCCAGCGGCGCCGTGGTTCTGGACGGCGGCCAGTTCAACAAGGTCTTCGGCGGTGCGTATTTCGAGCGCAACGGCCCTTACAGCCCGCACGTGCCCGAGCAGCCCGCCAACGGCCTTGTCAGTTATGCCGGTGATTACGCCGGACTTAGCAACTTGACTGTTGCAGATGGTAATCCCGATAACCTCTTGGCCGCCGTGCCTGCGGGGACGGACCCCGAACTGCACCCGGCCCAGCCCTCGCGCGTGACCGGTCAAGTCTTCTTGAACGCCGATTTTTCGGACGGCTCGGTAAATGGTGCGATATTCGACCGGGTCCTTGAGGAAAGCGCGACGTCGCTGCCGAGCGTCGTGCTCGTGCCCGAACCCGGCAACCTAGACGGACAGGCCGGAACCTTTACGGGGACCGTCGAAACCCCAGAGCAAGACCCGATTGGCGATTATGCGGGCGTTTTCGGCGGCGAAGGTGCCACCTCCATGAGCGGCGGCATCAGCATCGAGGGCTACCTTGATAACGTGGAAAACGAACTGGAATACGGCGTCTTCGTACTGACGAAATGCGGCGAACCCGGCGACGCAGCGCTCTGTGACACGGTCAACCCGGATGCGTTGCCTTAAGGTCGGCATCCTCCTATGCGCGATATTGGCCAGTCCGGGCGTAGCGCAGACGACGATCGCCTTGGACCGATTACAAACTCAGGCCCTGGCGCGGGATGCCATCCTGACCGGCGATCCCGGTCTGGCCCGACAGCTTGCCCTGGCACTTCTGGAAGCGGATGACAGTGACCGGGTCGCCCAGTTGATCCTGGCCGCAGCCGAACCGCAACTGGGGCGTCCGCGTGCAGGTCGCAAGGCGGGCACGCACGCGTGGCGACTCAGCCGCAGCGACCCTCAGAAATACGAGGCGGCCCGATTGACCGCTTTGGCGGCCCGGCAAGCCGACCAGGACCTTTTGGCGATGTACTGGCTGCGTCGGGCCTTGACCGTTTCGCCCACACCCACGGATCACGCCAGAACGCGGAACGACGTCCGACGTGTAAGGGCCGAGAGCCGAACCCGCTTGCGTTTGGGGTTCGGGCTCATGCCCTCATCCAATGTCAATGGTGGGGCGGAGGATCGGCTAAACATCGTCGAGGGCGTTCCTGTGGTCGGTATTCTAAGCGAGGACGCCGTTGCACAACCCGGCCTCATCGCTTCGGCAGATTTGCGACTTTCCTATCGTATGGACGCGACAAGCACCGCCCTGACACGCGTCGACGCGCGGCTCTTCCAGACTGCGGTCTGGCTGGACGAGCCTGACACCGACTTGCGCGGGCGGGACTTTGCGCAGACTTATCTTGAATTCGGTTTGACCCACGCCCGCCGGGTTTCAGGCGGGATGCTCGACGCAAGCGTGCGGGTCGGGCGGCAATGGCAGGCCATGAGCCAAGAGGGCGATCTGGTTGGCGCGGAACTTGGCTTCGGTTGGCCCGGTCCGGGTGGCAAGTCCGACTTCAGAATCAAGGCGGACCTCGAGCAATACTGGCCGGCCACCGGAGCAGACGAGCGTCTGGACTGGACCCTCGGCCTGACCGGTCGAACGGAACGTGCCGGGGGCGGTGACGTGTCATGGGGGCTTTCAGCCGGCGGAACTGCGAGTGCAAGTCGCAACATTAGGCGCTCAACCTTGAGTTTGAGGGTGGGTTATGAGGTCCCCGACCGGATCGGCCCGGCAGACCTGGCTTTGCACGGCCGCCTCGCTTATCGCGATTATCCGGATTACACACTGCTGTTTGCCGTTCCAGGCGGACGGCAGGACGTCAGTATGACCGGCACGATCAGCGCCACCTTCACGGACTTCAGCTATGCCGGTTTCGCGCCGACGGCATCTCTCTCGGTGACGCAGACCGACAGCAACGTCTCCCGGTTCGACACCGAGGCCACCTCGCTCCGGATCGGCTTCCGCTCGGCCTTCTGACCCTTCCCCCGGCCGCGCAGCGTGCTAGGCTCGCAGCAACACAATCGGAGGACGGAGATGCCGTTGAAATACCTGCACACCATGGTGCGCGTGAAGAACCTGGAGAAATCCATGGCCTTCTATGAACTGCTGGGCCTGCAAGAGACCCGCCGGATGGAGAGCGAGGGCGGCCGTTTCACCCTCGTCTTCATGGCCCCGCCCGGCCAGGAAGAGTGCCCGGTCGAGCTGACGTATAACTGGGACGGCGACGATGCCCTGCCCGACGACAGCCGCCATTTCGGGCACCTGGCCTACGAGGTCGACGACGTCTATGCCACCTGCCAGCACCTGATGGACAATGGCGTGACCATCAACCGCCCGCCCCGCGACGGGCGCATGGCGTTCGTGCGCAGCCCCGACAACATCTCGGTCGAGCTGTTGCAGGCCGGTGACGCGCAGGCCCCGGCCGAGCCCTGGGCCAGCATGGACAACACCGGCCATTGGTGACGCGGGCGCGCCTTCTGCTTTGCGCGCTTGCCGCCGTGGCGGCGCAGCCCGCGGCGGCCTGCCGGTTGGCCCTGGCGCTGGCGATGGATGTCTCCTCGTCGGTGGACGCGGCCGAGGATGCGCTGCAGCGCGGCGGGCTGGCCGCGGCGCTGGTGGCGCCGGAGGTCCAGGCGGCCTTTCTCGCCCCCGGCGACCCCGTGGCGCTGGCCGTCTACGAGTGGTCGGGCCGCCGCAAACAGGTGCTGTTGCAGGACTGGGTGCTGATCCGCTCGGCCGCCGACCTTCGCGCCGTGTCGGGGCGCATCGCCGCCAGCCCGCGCAGCCATGACGATTTTCCCACCGCGCTGGGCTATGCGCTGGGCTATGGCGCGACACTTCTGGGGCGCGCGCCGGACTGTGCGGCGGCGACGCTGGATGTTTCGGGCGACGGCGAGAACAACGAGGGCTTCGGCCCGCGCGAAGCCTATGCCGCGTTCCCCTTCGACGGGGTCACCGTGAACGGGCTTGTCGTGCGCGCCATGCCGACCGAAGGCCGCGGGGATCTTGTCGGATATTACCGCGACGCGGTGATCCGCGGCCCGGGCGCCTTTGTCGAGGTGGCCGGCGGGTTCGCCGATTTCGAGCGCGCGATGCGGGCCAAGCTGATCCGTGAACTGGGCGCGATCATGCTGGGCGACGCGGGCTGACGGGCGCCGGCCGAACAGGCGCGCGGCCGTCCTGACCCGACCCTTGTCGGCCCGTGGCCTTCAATAGATATATCGGATCTGCTCGGACCAGTAGCGTTCGACCCGGCGCAGTGCGATGGTGATCTCGTCGATTCCGTCCATGCTGAGCACCGCACCGTCCTGCAGCCCGCGGGCGTGGCCGGCGAACAGGCGCGCGACGATATCGCGGATCCCGCGGCCCTTGGCCGTCAGCCGCACCCGGACCGAGCGGCGGTCGATCTCGCACCGCTGGTGGTGCATGTAGCCCATCTCGACCAGCTTCTTGAGGTTGTAGCTGACGTTGCTGCCCTGGTAGTAGCCGCGGGTCTTGAGTTCGCCGGCCGTGACCTCGTTGTCGCCGACGTTGAACATCAACAGAGCCTGGACCGCGTTCACTTCGAGAATGCCGAGCCGTTCGAATTCATCCTTGATGACATCGAGCAGCAGCCGGTGCAGCCGTTCCACCAGCATGAGCGTGTCAAGGTAGGAGGTCATGAACCCGGTGTCATAGGCCCGCGCCTGACCCTCCCCGGCGGCGCCAGCGCCGGGCGCAGGATCGGGAGTCCTGTGAAATGACATGCAACACCCTCCGTTCTGTGCCGTTGCACGTCCCAGATGGCACGCAAATGCCCAACAATCGGTTAAGTGGCCGCGGAAATCGCGCCCGGCCCCTCCGTCCCGGCCATGGCCAGGGTCAGGACGGCCGCGTCACCCCGGCCGCACCCTCGGCGATGCGCGCCACCAATCGGGCATAGCGGTCGGGCGGGGCCACCTGACCCGAGACCCATTGGTAAAGGTCCTGGTCGTTTTCCGACAGCAGCCGGTCGTAGAGGTCCAGCTCCGGCCCCGCCATCGCCCCGAGGTGTTTGTCGGCAAAGCCGGCCAGGATCAGGTCCATCTCCTTGATACCCCGCCGGATCGAACGCATGTAGAGGCGCTTGCGGCGGGTGTCGCCATCCTCGGTCATGCCACGTCGCTCAGCACCGCGCGCAGGCGCTTTTCCAGCTGCGACAGCTTCTCGCCCGACTGTGCGATCTGGGCGCGCAGGCTGCGCATCTCGGCCAGGATGGCGCGCAGGTCGGCCGGTTCCACGCCGCTGTCGTCGGGGGCCTCGACCCCGTCACCCTCGCCGGTCAGCAGCCAACGGATCGAAACCCCGAGAATCCCCGAGACCATCTGCAGCTTGTTGGCGCGCGGTTCGTTGAGGTCATCCTCCCAGTTGCGAAGGGTGCCCAGCTTGACGCCCAGCTTCTTGGCCAGGTCCTTCTGGGGCATCGACACGGCCTCACGCGCGGCGGCCAGCCTGTCGCCGAAGGTGGCGGTATCCTCGCTGAACCATTCGGTCTTTTCGTCTTCGGTCATCGGGTCCTCTGAACTTGTCTGTTCGATCCGGCACACCTATGACACGTCGCACGAAAGAATTCAAAACCGGGGCCGACCATGTCCTTGCTGTCCGCGACACTCGACCGCGTCAAGCCATCGCCCACCATCGCGGTGACGACCCGGGCCGCCGAACTGCGCGCCGCCGGGCGCGACGTGATCGGGCTGGGGGCGGGCGAGCCGGACTTCGACACGCCCGCGCATGTCCGTGCCGCCGGCATCCGCGCCATCGAGGAGGGCCACACCCGATACACCCCCGTGGACGGCATCCCCGAGCTGAAACGCGCGATCTGCGCCAAGTTCAAGCGCGACAACGGGCTGGACTACGCGCCGTCGCAGGTCTCGGTCGCATCGGGCGGCAAACAGGTTCTGTTCAACGCGCTCATGGCCACGCTGGACCCCGGCGACGAGGTGGTGATCCCGGCCCCCTACTGGGTCAGCTACCCCGACATGGTGCTGCTGGCGGGCGGCACGCCCGTGCCCGTCGCGGCCGGGCCGGAGACAGGCTACCGGATTACGCCCGACCAGCTCGAGGCGGCGATCACGCCGGCGACCAAGTGGGTCCTGTTCAACTCGCCCTCCAATCCCACCGGGGCGGGGTATGCCTGGGATGACTTGAAGGCGCTGACGGATGTCCTGATGCGCCACCCGCAGGTGCACGTCCTGACCGACGACATGTACGAACACCTCGTCTATGACGATTTCACATTCTGCACGCCCGCGCAGGTCGAACCGGGGCTTTACGATCGGACGCTGACGGTCAACGGCGTCTCCAAGGCCTGGTGCATGACCGGCTGGCGCATCGGCTACGCCGCCGGCCCCGAGCCGCTGATCGGGGCCATGCGCAAGATCCAGTCGCAAAGCACCTCGAACCCCTGTTCGATCTCGCAATGGGCCGCGGTGACGGCGCTCGACGGCCCGCATGATTTCATCGCCGAGAACAACCGCGCCTTCGTGCGCCGCCGCGACTTGGTGGTAGGGATGCTCAACGCCGCGCGGGGCATCGACTGCCCGACACCCCAGGGCGCCTTCTATGTCTACCCCTCCATCGCGGGCTGCATCGGCAAGACCAGCGCGGGCGGGGCACGGATCGCCACCGACGAGGATTTCGCCACCGCCCTGCTGGAGGAGGCCGGCGTCGCCGTGGTCTTCGGCGCGGCCTTCGGCCTGTCGCCGAATTTCCGCGTCAGCTACGCCAGCGACGACGCCACGCTCGAAGAGGCCTGCCGCCGCATCCGGGATTTTTGCGATCGCCTGCACTAGGATCGGCCCGGTTCTGGCGCGGCGCGCCCCGGTCTGCTAGCCTTGCCAGAGCGCCGCGGCGCGGCGGGTACAAGCGACGAGGCAGAGATGGGCGCAGAGCTTCCCGAGTATTACTTCCGCGTCAAGGAGAACGGGGCGGTCGTCTTCAAGGTCGACACCGAGAACCGCCAGCGCCGCATCGAGATGAACCAGATCGCGGTCGTGAACGTCAACAACGGCCAGATCAAGCCGCAGGGCGACCGCACCCTGGGCGAGGATGAGCTGGAGGTGATCCGCGACTGGATGACCGAGCGCACCGCGACCCTCGCCCGGCGCACCGTCGACGACATCCACCGTGCCATCGATCACCTGAACCTGACGACCCAATGGGCACAGTCCAAGGCCACGGACGCGCAGCTGGAGGAGTTCACCGACGAGTTGCTGCTGGCCATGCATGACCTGCGCACCGTGCTGGTGCGCAAGAAGGCCGACCGGCTGAGCCGGGGCACGGACGCCGCGGAATAGGGGCGCATCAGGTGCCCGAACGCTTTGCCGGCTCCATCGCGTCGCAGGCGTTCTGGGCCAGGCTGCGCCCGGCCTCGCGCATGGTCAGGTAAGTGCGGCTCGCCCCGGCCTCCTGGATCTGGGTGAGGTGCTCGTCGTGCAGGGCATGGCTGACGATGGGCCCCTCGAAACCCTTGGCGCGCAGGGTGCGCGCGGCGATCACCTTGGCCTCCAGGTCGTTCATGGCCAGCACCGCGGCCTTGATCCGCTCCAGCCGCACGCCCGTCCAGAAATTGCTGTCCTCGGCGTCGGCGAAGACCACGTTGCGCCCGGCCTCGGCATGGGCCCGCGCCTTGTAATTGTCGGCGTCCAGCCCGATGGGCCGAAAGCCGCGTTCCTGCATGACCGCATAGGCCGCCGACCCCGTCCGCCCCATGCCGAAGATCAGCACATCCGCGTCGCCCAGTTCGGTCGGCTGCTCGTCCGGATGGCGCGTGCCGCGCTGAAAGCGCCGCAACCGGTCCGAGAACCGCTCGAAAAGCGGATGCGCAAGGTGGTTGATCGGCGCCGCGATCAGGAAGGAGACCGACACCGCGATGGCCAGCGGCACGACGAAGGACTGCGCCGCCGGGATGCTGCTGGCGACGATCAGGCCGAATTCGCTGTAGACCGACAGCGACAGCGCCGAAAGAAAGGCCGTCCGGGCACGCAGCTTGAAGGCCACCAGCAGGGCGAAGAACAGCACCCCCTTGAGCGGCAGCAACAGCCCCAGCACGACGGCAAAGACGACCGCGTCCCAGTCGGGCAGGCCGGACATGCCGATCGACAGGAAGAAGCCCACCAAGAAGACCTCCTTTAACGACCAGAGCGCCTTCGACAGCTCGCCCGCGCGCGGGTGCGTGGACAGCAGCAGCCCCATGACCAGCGCGCCGATCTCGCCCTTCAGCCCGATGACCTCGAAGCCGTAGCCGCCCACCACGACCGCCAAAGCCATGCCGGCCAGCACCAGAACTTCCTCGTGGCCGGCCCAGTCGAGGATCTTGTGCAGCACCGGGCGCAGCAGCGGCGCGGCCAGCACCAGCAGCGCCTCGGGCCCCGGCACCTTGCCCGCGAAGACGGCGATAACGACAAGCGCGATGATGTCCTGCACGATCAAGATGCCGATGGCGGTGCGGCCGTGGAAACTGCCCATCTCGCGCTTGGCGTCCAGCATCTTGGCCGCCAGCACCGTCGAGGAAAAGGCCAGCGCGATCCCCACCAGCAGCGCCAGCGTCCAGTCCGGCGTGAAAAGCAGCCGCGCCAGGGGCGTGAACAGCGCCACCGACAGCGCGAAGTGCAGCAGGGCGACGCCGACGACCTGCGGCTCGCCGATCTGGCGCAGCTTGAGCTTTAGCCCCACGGTGAAGAGCAGCAACAGCACGCCAAGCTCGGCCAGATGGTCCAGGATCGGGCCGGTTTCGGCAGGCATCCCGGCCCCCGGCCCCAGCGCGTTGATGGCAAAGCCCGCGGCCAGGAAGCCCACCAGCGGCGGCAGGCCCAGCGGTCGCACCGCCAGCCCGAAGAGGAACGCGGCGCCGACGGCGAAAACCTCGAAGATCATGCTCTGCCCTGCCCCTTTGCGGCCTGCGCGTTGGTGATGCGACATTGGGCCGCCGTGCGGCCTTGTCTTCGGCAAGAATGGCCAAGGCCCCGCACCGATGCAAGTGCTGCGCTGCGGCTAACCGGCCCGTAGCCCGGCGTGCGGCACCGCGCCCACGCGCGCAAGTTGCCGCAGCAGCCGGACCGTCAGCATCAGCGCCGCCGCCGTCAGCCCCAGCGTCATCCCGAACCAGACACCGGCCCCGTCCAGCCCGAGCGGGACGCCCAGCACAAAGCCCGCCGGCAGGCCGATGCCCCAGTAGCTGAGCGCGGCCAGCCACATCGGCACGTTGGTGTCCTGCATGCCGCGCAGGTTCGACAACGCGACGATCTGGGCCGCATCCACGAACTGGAACAGCGCCCCGATCGTCACCAGCCCGGCGCCCAGCGCGATCACCGCGCCGCGCCGGGGCTCGTCCGGGTCCACGAAAAGCGCCACCAGCGTTTCGGGCAGCAGCAGGAACACTGCGATGGCAAAGATGCCGAAAAACATCGACAGCGCGAACGACGCCTCGGCGGTGCGCCGCATCCCCGGGCCGTCGCGGCGGCCGAAATGGCTGCCGATCCGGATGGTAGCCGCATTGGACATGCCGACGTGAAACATGAACATCACCGCCGTCAGTTGCAGCGCGATGCCGTGGGCGGCCAACTCCACCTCGCCCAGCCAGCCCATCATGATCGACGACCCGGTGAACAGCCCGCTTTCCGACAGCGCCGCGCCGCCCACCGGCAGGCCCAGCCTGAACACCCGCGCCATGACCTCGGCATCGGGATTCCAGATGCGGCGAAACAGGGCCAGATCGGGCCGTTTCCACTGGGCATAGGCCATCAGCGCGCCCATCTGCACCGCGTGCGTCAGGACCGAGGCCAGCGCCGCCCCCTCGATGCCCAGTTCCGGCGACCCGAGGTTGCCGAAGATCAGCGCGTAGTTGAACCCGGCGTTCAACACCAGCGCGGCCAGCGTGATCCAGAGCTGCACCGCCGTCAGTTGCACCGCCCCCAGAAAGGACCGCATGACATGGCCGGCCAGCGCCGGGAAAAAGCCCAGGATCGCGATCGAAAGGTATTGCCCGCCGGCCACCGCCACCGCCTCGGGCTGGCCGATCAGGCGCAGCAGGTCCGCGCCGCGCCACAGCAGCGCCACCGCGACGAGGCCATAGGCCATCGACAGCCACAGCCCCATGCGCGTGATGCGCCGGGCGCTGACATCGTCGCCCTGTTCCACCGCTTCGGCCACCATGGGCGTGACCGCGTGCCCGAACCCAGCGCCGACGATGAAGACGACGAACCAGAGCCCGTTGGCCACGGTCGCGGCCGCCAGCGCGGTCACGTCGTACCAGCCCAGCATCAGGGTATCGGTCATGTGGATCAGAAAACCCGCAAGGTTGGCGCCGACCAGCGGCAGGCCGAGGTTCAGTAGCTGCCGGGCATGGGCGATCCGAGGGGCAGGTTGCATCATGACGCAGCCTTACGCCCGGTTCTTGTGCAGGTCCAGAACCGCCCGCGGGCGCCGGCTAGAAAACGCCCTGCCGCATCAGCAATTGCGCCGCCAACAGCGCCACCGTCAGCCCCGCCAGCACCTCGATGAGGGCGAGCGCGCGGGCGGTGCCGCGCTGGGCGGCGGCCTGCAGCAGCGTGCTTTCGCGGAAGACAACGGCCGCGACGGCCACCGCGACCGTCACTGTCGCGGTTCCCAGCCCCATGACGACCGCGCCGATGATGCCCGCCCAGTCGATCCCCAGTCGCCAGGTCAGGATCAGCAGAAACAGCGCACCGGTGCAGGGCCGGATCGCCACCGCGCCGACCAGAGCCAGCGCCTCGGGCAGCGAGCGCACCGCCTCGGCCTGGTCGACCGTCGGGCCATGGGCATGACCGCAGGTCTCGCACGGGGCGGCGCCGTCGTGCGCCTGATCCTGACCGGCCGCAGAGCGTCCGCGCAGCAGCTTGCGTGCACCGCGCCACAGCAGCCACAGCCCGATCAGCCCGACGGCACCGTAGGACAGCGCCGCGAAGAGCCCGTCCGACAGGCCCTGCACCTGTTGCCGGGTCCAGCCCAACAGCAGCACGGCGGAATAGATCAGCACCACCGCCGTCGCGGCCTGCCCCAGCGAGGACGCCAGCGCCAGCCCCGACAGGCGCAGCAGCGGCACCCGGCGCCCCAGACCGTAGCCGCCGATCACCAGCTTGCCGTGGCCCGGCCCGGCCGCGTGGAAAAACCCATAGGCGAAACACAGGCCCCAGAGCGTGGCCAGCGCCCCGGGCTGGCCCTGTTTCAGGGCGCGCAGCGCGCCGGCCATGGCCGTCTGCACGTCGCGCTGCCCGGCGGCGGCCCAGCGCGCCAACTGGTCGGCCCCGCCGTAGCCCCAGAGCCAGACCGCCAGCGCCAGCAGCGCCGCGGCGGGAAGCAGGCTCAACCGTCGCATGTCACGCGGATCGTGTCGGCGAAATCCTTGCCGACCTGCGGAAACTGGGCCTCGGCCTGATCCTGCGGCATGCCGTAAAGCAATTCGTCCACCTTCTCGGTCGCCGCGACCAGATCGGCGCGGGTCACCTGCGCGGCGCAGGCGTCGGTGCCGCTGACCGTCACCGGGGTGACCACCGTGTAGGCTGTGTAATAGCCCGGGTCGTAGACTCGAACGGTCGCACCGCCCGGTGCGGCTGAGGTGACGGGGCGGGTGTGGCGCTCGATGATCTGGCCGTCCTCGAAGGCGACCGAGGCGTCCTGCCGCGCGCCCAGTTCCACGGGTTGGCCCTGCTGCGTGACGTAAAGGTCCCCCTCGTAGCCCTCGGGCCAGTCGAGGACCGCCCCGGAGAGGGTGTCCAGCTCGGCCTCGGTCAATTGCCCGTCCATGTCGGAGTCGATCCCGAGGTCCTCGGTCAGCAGGAGCGAGAAGAATTCGTCGTAGGTCCAGGTCAGGCGCACCGCCTGCAGGCTGCGCCCCTCGTAGACAAGCGCGACCCGCGCATCCACGAAAAGATGCGGGTGCGCCTGCGCCGGGGCGGCCAGCAGGGCGGCAAGGGCTGTCAGCGCGCGCCGCATGGCGATCAGCCTCCGGCCAGAGGCATCAGCGCAAGGGCGAGGCAGGCCAGGCCCTGGACAAGCGCGATCGCCAGCCCGGCCCAGCGCCAGGCCCCGGCCTGCGGGGTGCGTCGCGCGGCGCACCAGACCGCCCGGGTCAGCGCGAGGAACCAGGCCGCCAGAACCCCGAAGAAGAGCAGTTGCGCCGCCGCCATAAGCCCGGGTCCCGCGCCGACCGCGCGCAGCAGAACGGCCCCGAGCACCGCGCCCGGCGCGGCCACGAACCACATGCCCAGGCAGCCCACCCAAAAGGTGTCGCCCAGCCCCTCCTGCCCGCGCAGCATGGACAGGACCCACCCGCGCGAGGCGTAGCGGGGCCGCGTGCCATGATCGTCGGTCAGGTCCTCGTAGTCGCCGGCCATACTGCCCCCGTTCCGTTTGCGCATTGGCGCACGGCATCATCCTAGGGACCAAGCCTGCCCGCGGCCAGAGTCACGGCCCGGATCAGGCAAAAATCCCCGCCGCGGGACAAGGCGGCGCGTCGACGCGCCGCCGCGCGCGGTCGACCGCGCGCCCCGGCCGCGACCCGGGCGCTCAGTTCTCCCAGCAGCTGACAAGGACGGCCACGTCGGCGGCCATCTGCGTCAGGGCGGCGGGGCTCATGCTGGCCTCCACGTCGGTTGTCTGCACCGGCACCCCCGCCGCGTCGAGCGAGGCGACGATCTGATCGGCATGCACCGAAAACGACACGTCGGGCGGCAGGACCCGGCCGTTCTCGGGCCGGCGCGGCAGCAGCATCCCCAGAACAGCCCCGCCGTCGTCGAAGACCGGCCCACCGGCGTCGCCCTCCTCGGCCGCCAGGGAGAGGCGCTTGACCGTGTCCTCGCCCTCAAGGCCGCGGATATCGGCTAGCGTGCCGAAGGTCAGCGCCGGCGTGGCCAGCACGCCGCCGTAGGGAAAGCCCGCCACGGCCACATCGGCCTGCAGGCGCGGCACGCCGACGTTGAAATCCGCCACCTGCGGCGGCGCAAGCGCGTCCTCGGGGCGCAGCACCGCCAGGCCGAGGGCATCGTCGCGATGGACAGGGCGCGCCTCATGCGCCTTGGCCAGGGTGATCGACCCGCAGCCCTCGACGGCCTCGGTCGTGGTCAGCACGTCACCGCCCTCGTTGACGTAGAACCCGCTGCGGTCGCGCAGCGGGCGGCGCACCTGCAGGCCCGAGACCAGATCAATGGCCTGGTCGTCGTCGGGCGGCGCGATCGCGGGGTCGAGCACGCCATCCGTCCGCGCAAAGCTGGCGCGCATCTCGTCGAGCACCCGGGCGCGGCGGTCCGCGTCGCCGGCGGGCCAGACAAGGGTGAAGCCCTTTATGCGGCCATCGTCCAGCGACACGGAGGTGAAGGAATGGATTTCCTCGCCGATCCCTTCGATGGTGAAGCCCTGCGCGGTCCGCTCGCGCGGCCCCTCGCGGGGGACGATTTCCAGCGTCTGCATGATCTCGTAGAGGCCGAACATCCGCGTCCGGTCGCCGGGTTGCGAGATCAGCAGGACCTGCGCGTCCAGATCGCCGGTCGCGTCATAGCGGGCGAAGGGGGGCTCGTAGCCCTCGAAGGCGACGACCCCGGTGGGCATCGTCATCTCGATCCCGGCAGTTTCATCGCGGACCGTGGCCATGTCCAGCCCGTCGAGAATCGCGTTGTAGGCGGCCAGAAGCTCGGCCCTCTGGCCGGTGGTCATGACCCCTGTAACCTCGTGATTGTTGGCCTCCTGCCAGGCGGCCATGGCACGGCGCGTGCCGCCCCCGAACAGCCCGTCGATGGGGCCGGTATAGTGGCCCGCCCATTGCAGCATTTCCTGCAGCTCGCGTTTGTCGGCGCGGGTCAGCCGGCGTTCGGCGGCGCGGGCCTCAGCCACGGTCTCGTCGGGAATGGCGATAGGGTCGGGCGCGGCCGGTTCGGCCTGCGGCGCGTTTTCCGGCGCGGCTGCCGCGCCCGTCACCCCGGCCGGCCAGTAGCGCTGTCCGAACCGGCTGCCATCGACAAGGTAGCTGTCGGCCGGGATCAGCCCGCGGGCACGCAAGGTCCGGCGCACCGACCGGGCCTCGCCCTCGGTATAGGGGCCGAGGGCGATCCCGTACCAGCCGCTGCCAAGCAGGAAGCCGTTGACATCGTCGATGCCGGCCGCGGCGTAACCGCGGGCGGACTCCTGCGCGTCGGTCAGGGTGCGCTGGGCCTCGATCTGGACCCAGGCGCGTTGCTGCGCCGCCGCCGACCCGGCGGCAAGGCCGCTGACCGCCACGGCCAGAACGATCGCGAAAAGCCCACTCGTCATCCTGCGCATGTCACCCACTCCATCCCCGTTCGTGTCACTCGTTGTCGCACCGCCCCGCACGGGGCGGCCCCAGCGCATAACTTACCAGACAAAAGGCGTTTTGCACGCCGAAATTGCGGCGGTACACGGCCGCTTATCGGCGCGGGGTCACGGGCACCGCGGGCCGTGCCGGGCCGCGGCGGCGGGCGCATTGACCCTGACCGCCGCCCCGCCTATTGACACGCGCGAACGCATTCGGCGTGCGCCGCCCGCCAGCGGTGGCCCCCGCGCCGAGAACCGAGAGGCTTGCCATGGCTGACGCCCCCAGACAGACCCGGCCCCGCAGCTTTCAGGAGGTCATCCTGCGGCTGCAGTCCTACTGGGCGGCGCAGGGCTGCGCAGTGCTGCAGCCCTACGACATGGAGGTCGGCGCGGGCACCTTTCATCCCGCGACCACCCTGCGCAGCCTCGGCACGCGGCCCTGGGCGGCGGCCTACGTGCAGCCTTCGCGGCGGCCCACCGACGGGCGCTACGGCGACAACCCCAACCGGTTGCAGCATTACTACCAGTTCCAGGTGCTGATCAAACCCAGCCCGCCGGACCTGCAGGACCTCTACCTCGGAAGCCTTCAGGCCATCGGCATCGACATGGCGCATCACGACATCCGCTTTGTCGAGGATGACTGGGAAAGCCCCACCCTCGGGGCCTGGGGCCTGGGCTGGGAAGTCTGGTGCGACGGCATGGAAGTGTCGCAGTTCACCTATTTCCAGCAGGTCGGCGGGCACGACTGCCACCCCGTCTCGGGGGAGCTGACTTACGGGCTGGAACGGCTGGCGATGTACGTGCTGGGCATCGACCACGTGATGGAGATGCCCTTCAACGCGCCCGACGCGGCCCAGCCGCTGACCTACGGCGACGTCTTCCGCCAGACCGAGGCCGAGTACAGCCGCTGGAACTTCGACGTGGCCGACACCGAGGTCCTTCTGCGCCATTTCGAAGAGGCCGAGGCCGAATGCGCCCGCATCCTCGACCGGCCCGCCGAGGACCCCGTGACCGGCCGGCGCATCGTCATGGCCCACCCCGCCTATGACCAGTGCATCAAGGCCAGCCACATCTTCAACCTGCTGGACGCGCGCGGCGTGATCTCGGTCACCGAGCGGCAGGCCTACATCGGCCGGGTGCGCGCGCTGGCGAAGCTCTGCGCCGACGCTTTCGTGCAGACCGAGGCCGGCGGGGCGGCGGCATGACCCCGGTGCGACTTGTCATCGTGGCCATGGTCCTGACGGCGCTGGTGGCCGGGGCGGCGATGTATTACCTGCAGGTCTACGCCTTTTACGAGGAGGTCGGCGCCGAGGCGGCCGGCGGCGTGCAGCTGACCCGCGCTGACACCGGCACGCCCGAGGCCGTCGCATTCGACAATTTCCGCGCCATCGACGCCAACAGCAGCCCGATCCGCTTTCGCGCCTGTTTCGACACGCCGCTGTCGCAGGACGACCTGCGCAAGAGCTACACCATCGCCGAGGCCGCCGAGCCGCTGACCGGGCCGGGCTGGTTCGACTGCTACGACGCGCGCGAGATCGGCGCGGCGCTGGAGTCCGGCGCGGCCCTGCCCATCATGGGTGTCAAGAACATCGAGTACGGCATCGACCGCCTCGTCGCTGTCATGCCCGACGGGCGCGGCTATGCCTGGCACCAGATCAACCGCTGCGGCGAAGTCGTCTTCGACGGCGAGCCCGTCCCAGACGACTGCCCCGCCCCCCCGGAGGACGACTGACATGCCTGATCTCCTGATCGAACTCTTCTCCGAGGAAATCCCGGCGCGGATGCAGGCCAGGGCCGCCGCCGACCTCAAGCGCCTTGTCACCGACGGGCTGGTCGAGGCCGGATTGACCTATGCCAGCGCGGGCGCCTTTCACACGCCGCGCCGCCTCGCGCTGTCGGTCGAGGGGCTGTCGAGCGAAAGCCCCGACACCCGAGAAGAGCGCAAAGGCCCCAAGGTCGGCGCGCCGGACAAGGCCATCGAGGGCTTCTGCCGCGGCGCCGGGGTGGACCGCACTGCGCTGGAGGTGCGCGACACCGGCAAGGCGCAGGTCTATTTCGCGGTGATCGCGCACAAGGGCCGCCCCGCGCCCGATATCGTGGCCGAGGTGCTCGACCACACGGTGCGCCACTTCCCTTGGCCCAAGTCCATGCGCTGGGGCGCGGGCGCCTTGCGCTGGGTGCGGCCCTTGCAGTCCATACTGTGCCTGCTGACCGATGAGGACGGCGCCCAGATCGTCCCGCTGGAGATCGACGGGATCAACGCCGGCAACACCACGCGCGGGCACCGCTTCATGGCGCCCGACGCCTTTGCCGTCACCTCCTTCGAGGATTACGAGGCGAAACTGAAACAGGCGAAAGTCCTGCTACGCGCCGAGGAACGCGCCGACCACATCCGGCAGGAGGCCGTCAATCTGGCCTTCGCCGCCGGGCTGGAGCTGGTCGAGGACCCCGGCCTGCTGGCCGAGGTCGCGGGGCTTGTGGAATGGCCCGTGGTGCTGATGGGCGAGATCGACGCCGATTTCCTGCACCTGCCGCCCGAGGTGCTGCAGACCTCGATGAAGGAACACCAGAAGTTCTTTTCCCTGCGCGACAAGACCGGGCAGATCACCCGCTTCGTTACCGTCGCCAACATCGCCGCGCCGGATGGCGGCAGCACCATTCTCGCCGGCAATCAAAAGGTGCTGGCCGCGCGGCTGGCCGACGCCCGGTTCTTCTGGGACAACGACCTTCGCGTGGCCAGGGCCGGCATGCAGGACTGGTGCGACGGGCTGGGTGCGGTGACCTTCCACGCCAAGCTGGGCAGCCAGGCCGAGCGCGTGACACGCATCGCCGCGCTGGCCCGCGAGATCGCGCCGCATGTGGGGGCCGACCCCGAGCAGGCCCAAGAGGCCGCGCGCATCGCCAAGGCCGACCTGCGCTCGGAAATGGTGGGCGAGTTTCCCGAGTTGCAGGGCGTGATGGGCCGGTATTACGCGCTGGAGGCCGGGCGCAGCCCGGAGGTCGCCGACGCCTGCCGCGACCACTGGAAACCCATGGGCCAGGACGACGACGTGCCAAGCGCGCCGGTCTCGGTCGCCGTGGCGCTCGCCGACAAGATCGACACGCTGACGGGCTTCTGGGCGATCGACGAGAAACCGACGGGCAGCAAGGACCCCTACGCCCTGCGCCGCGCTGCGTTGGGCGTTATTCGCTTACTGCTGGCAAAGCAAAATAAACTATCGATCCAATTGTTGGTCGCAACAGCTCATGGCTCGTTGACCGAGTCGTTTTCGCGCGAAGACAGGCTTTGCGGCAGAGCTGAAAACGGCAACTTCAAAATGCTAGAAAATTTTCTAACCGATTTCGACGAGACAGATCCAGATTATTACGTTCGCATCTCAAAAGACGGAGGGTTGGGCGAGGATAATCACTTTAGACTCCGAAACTCAGCCGATGTTCAGGAGGACCTCCTCGCCTTCTTCCACGACCGCCTCAAGGTCCACCTGCGCGGCGCGGGCATCCGCCATGACGTCATCGACGCCTGCCTCGCCATGGAGGGCGCCGACGACCTGACCCTGCTGGTCAAGCGGGCCGAGGCGCTGGAGACTTTCCTGCGCACCGAGGATGGCGAGAACCTGATCCAGGGCTTCAAGCGCGCCAACAACATCCTCACCCAGGCCGAGGACGCCGACGGCGTCGAATATTCCTTCGGCGCCGATATCAGGTTCGCCGAGGACGCGGCGGAAACCGCCCTCTTCGCCGCGCTCGACGACGCCGACACGCGCATCACCCCGGCCATGGCGGCCGAGGATTTCGCCGGCGCCATGGCCGCCATGGCCGGATTGCGCGCGCCCATCGACGCCTTCTTCGAACAGGTCCAGATCAATGCCGACAGCGCGGTGCTGCGGCGCAACCGGCTGAACCTGCTCTCGCGCATCCGCACCACTTGCCTCGCCGTGGCCGACCTGCGCCGGATCGAGGGCTAGGCGGGCGCTGCGTCGACGCAGCGCCGCGATCCGTCCACGGATCGCCCGCCCGGCCCCGCCGCCGGTCATGAAAGTGTCACGCCGGGCTTGCGCCGAATCGCGGGCGGCCTAAGGTGCGGCGCAGAGGAGTGCTGCAATGCAGAAAGTCGTGACCCTGAAGGACATGTGCGTCATCACCCGGACCGCCCCCATGGCGGACGAGGTTCACGGCGGCCGCGCGAAATGCCTGCAACGGCTCGTGCGCATGGACTTTCCGGTGCCCCGCACGGTGGCGCTGTCCTTCGAGGCGGTGCGCCTGATCGCCGCCGGCCAGCCCCCGGCCGCCGCCGCCATTCTGAAGGAATTTCCCACGCTGCCGCTGCTCTCGGTGCGGCCCTCCAGCCTGAACCCCGACTGGGGCGGGCCGGGGGCGATCCTGAACATCGGCATGAACGCGGCCAAGCACGAGGCGCTGTGCGGCACCATCGGCGAGGACATGGCGACCCGGCTCTACATGTCCTTCGTGCAGTCCTACGCGGTGCATGTCGCGCGGCTCGACGCCGAGGAATTCGACGCCGCGGCCCATCCCAGCATCGACAACCTCAATGCCATGCTGGCGGTCTACGAGGCCGAAACCGACGCGCCCTTCCCGCAGCGGGCCGAGGATCAGCTGGCCGAGGTCCTGCGCTCAATGGCGCGGGCCTGGGACGGCACCAGCGCGCGCCTGCTGCGCCAGGCCAAGGGCGCGCCCGCCGACGCCGGGCTGGGGCTGGTGGTGCAGGAAATGGCCCTCGGCATCGGGGCGGGCGAAAGCGGCTACGGCGTGATCCAGTTCGTCGACCCGGCCACCGGCCAGCGCCGGCCCACCGGGCGCTACAAGGCACAGGCCATCAGCGGCGAACGCCTGCGCGAGCAGGCGGACACGCTCTACCTGACGCAGGACCCCCGCGGCCCCTCGCTGGAGGATCGCTGTCCCGAGGTCTTCGCGCGCTTGCAGGCCTTCGGCGCGGCCTGCCGCCAGAAGCTGCGCGAGGAGATGGAAGTCAAGTTCGTGCTGCAGGACGGCGCGGTCCAGGTGATCGACGCGATCCGGGTGCCGCGATCTGCGCGGGCGGCCGTGCGCGTGGCCGTCGACCTGGCCGAGGACGGTATCATCGGCCGCGACGAGGCCCTGACGCGCGTCGAGCCTGACGCGCTGTCGGAACTGCTGCACCGGCAGGTGGCAGCAGACGCCCCGCGCGACGTCATCACAACCGGCATCGCCGCCAGCCCTGGCGCCGCGGCGGGGCGGCTGGTCTTTTCGCCCTACGAGGCGCAGGCGAGCGCGGCCCGCAACGAGGCCTGCGTGCTGCTGCGCCGCGAGACAACGCCCGAGGACATCCGCGGCATGCACGCCGCCGAGGCCGTGGTGACGGTGCGCGGCGGCATCACCAGCCACGCCGCCGTGATCGGGCGCGGGCTGGGCCTTCCTTGCGTCGTGGGCGCCGACGGCCTGGTGATCGACGAACGCAAGCGCCAGGTGAAGGGCCCACGCGGGCGCATCTTCCGCGAGGGCGACATCGTCACCGTTGACGGCACCACCGGCCAGCTGCTCAACGGCCAGGCCAGGACGGTCGAGGCCGCGCTGGACGACACCTTCCAGACGTTGCTGTCCTGGGCCGACGAGGTGCGCGACATCGGCATCCGCGCCAATGCCGACACCCCCGCCGATGCCCAGAGCGCACGCAATTTCATGGCCCAGGGCATCGGGCTGTGCCGGACCGAGCACATGTTCTTCGAGGAAGACCGCGTCAACCTGATGCATGAGATGATCTTCTCGGACAGCCCCGAGGGCCGCGCGGCGGTGCTCGACCGGCTATTGCCGCTTCAGCGGGCGGATTTCGCGCAGGTGTTCGGCATCATGGAAGGCCTGCCGGTCTGCATCCGCCTGTTCGACCCGCCGCTGCACGAGTTCCTGCCCACCGGCAAGCCGGGCATGCGCGACCTGGCCGATGTGCTGGACCTGCCGCTGAGCCAGGTGGTCGAGCGCATCGAGCAGCTCGAGGAGTACAACCCCATGCTGGGGCTGCGCGGCGTGCGGCTGGGCGTGACCGTCCCCGAGATCTACGAGATGCAGGCGCGCGCCATCTTCGAGGCCACGATCGCGGCCAGCAAGAGCGGCGCGCCCGTGGTGCCCGAGATCATGATCCCGCTGGTCAGCGCCATGAAGGAGGTGGAACTGGTCCAGGGCCGCATCGACGCGGTGGCCTCCGCCGTGCGCGCCGAGACCGGGGCCGCCTTCGACTACCGGCTCGGGGTCATGGTCGAGACCCCGCGCGCCGCCCTGCGCGCCGCCGACATCGCCCAGCACGCGGCCTTCCTGTCTTTCGGGACCAATGACCTGACCCAGATGACCTATGGCCTGTCGCGCGACGACGCCAGCCGCTTCATGTCCGACTACGTGCGGCTGGGCGTCTACGACGAGGACCCCTTCCACCGGCTGGACCTCGACGGGGTGGGCGAGTTGCTGCGCATCGGCGCCGAGCGTGGCCGGGACGGTCGCCCGGATGTGACCCTGTCGATCTGCGGCGAACACGGCGGGGACCGCGCGGCCATCGATTTCTGCCGCGCGAATGGCTTCGACTATGTCTCCTGTTCGCCTTTCCGGGTACCGGTGGCGCGATTGACCGCGGCCCAGCTCTATCTCGAAGGCAAATCCGGATAGCAGGGATAGGGGGCCACACGGCGCGGGCCACAAAGGCTTGAGGCCGGCCCCGGGCGCTGTGCCCCCGTTGCATCAGCCGCATGATGGCCATGTGCCCGCCGGGGTGGACGCAGGCCTGTCCGTCGCCTAATTCCACCGCTCATAGCAGGGTCAGCGGACCCTGTGCCACCTGTGGGGATGACAGATGATTACCCGGATTATGACGCGCGCCGTCCTGGCCGCCGCGGTCCTGCTCGGTCCGATGGGCACGACAGCCACGGCGGAATTGCTGGAAAGCCGTCTTGCCGCCCTTCTGGGCCAGGAACGCGAGGCGATCCGCATGGTGCCGGACAGCCGCCTGTCGGCCCTGACCGCCCCGCCCACCCCGGTGGCGGGCAAGGCCGCGGCGGCCGGTGGCCAGATTGACTACAACCGGGATTTCCTCGCCGGGCAGCCGGCCGCCGACGGTGGCGCGCAGTGGGAATGCCTGACCGAGGCGCTTTATTTCGAGGCGCGCGGGGAATCCGTGCGCGGCATGTTCGCGGTGGGCGAGGTCATCCTCAACCGCGTGGACAGTGCCCGCTTTCCCGACGATGTCTGCGCCGTGGTCACCCAGGGCACCGGGCAACTCTACGGCTGCCAGTTCACCTTCACCTGCGACGGCCATCCCGAAACCGTGCACGAGCCGCGCGCCTGGGCCGCGGTCGGCAAGGTCGCGCGCCTGCTGATCGACGGGTCCGTGCCGGGTGACCTGACCAACGGTGCCACCTACTATCACACCCGGGCCGTCAGCCCGCGCTGGGCGCGCGTTTTCCCCCGCACCACAACGATCGGGTCGCACCACTTCTACCGGCAGGGCTGAGACAGCCCGGGTCGCGCGCGGGCCCTCGCCCGTCGCGCATCGGCGCTTGTTCCCGTCTACAGGCCCTAGTATCCCCGCGACACGACAACCGGGGGTGCCCCATGAATTCCGACATCCGCCTCGCCTTCGCCCACCCGGCCGAACGCGCCGAAGCCACTGTCCCGGCCGAAGGCGCGCTCAACGACCGCATCTCCCTGCGCGACCACGTCGCCGAGGTCGAGATCGGCGCCTTCCAGGCCGAGCGCGGCAGCCCGCAGCACATCAAGTTCAACGTGGTGGTCGAGGTCGCGCCGCTGTCCGGCCCCATCGAGGACGATGTCGACCGCATCCTGTCCTACGACCGGGTGACCGAGGCGATCCAGCACGAGCTGGGCGCCGAGCGGCTCAACCTTCTGGAAACCCTGGCTGAGCGCGTGGCCGACCGCATCCTGCTGGAGCCGCAGGCCGAACGCGTCTTCGTGCGAATCGAGAAGCTGGACCGCGGGCCCGGCGCGCTTGGCGTCGAGATCGCCCGCGAACGGGGCCGCCAAGCCGGCGCCGCGCAGGCCCACGAAGAAGCCCCGCATCCGCGCATCGTCTACCTGACCAACGCGGCGATCGCGTCCGACGACCTGTCGCGCTGGATAGACGATTTCGCCGCGCGCGCGGCGCCGCTGATCTTCTGCGTCGGCCCCGCCGATACCCCGGCCCCGCAATCGCGCGCGGCGCTGGCGCAACGCCGCATCGACCTGCTGGCGATCGAGCAGAACGCCTGGGTCCTGGCCGGGCGCGACCGGCGCTGCGTGGTCACCCGCAGCCGGACGGAACTGGACTGGGCCATGAAGAACGGCCAGATCTGCGTCTGGGCGCCCTCCAAGATCGTACTGGACGCGGTGGAAAGCCCCTCGGCCAGCCCGCGCGACGCCGTCGCATTGGCCGCCTGGTTCGCGCAGGAAATGCAGGCGGAAGAGCTTTGCGTTCTGGGCGGGACCGCGCCGGACTGCGCCCTGCCGACCACAAGCTACTCGCTGGACTGATGCCCGACCCCGCCACGGCCTATTTCCGCCCCGTCGCACAGGGCGACCCGCACCGGCCCGCCGGCGCGCACACGCTGGCCGGGGGATGGTGCTGGTTCACCCATGTCGAGCGGATCAGCCGGACCGAGGCCCCCGCGCTGATCCCGGCGGCGGAGGCGCCGCAACCCGTGCTGGCGCGGCTGACCGCCCCGCGCGCGCCGCTGGCTGGGCTGGACATGGCCCGCCCGCGGCTGATGGGCATCCTCAATGTCACGCCCGACAGTTTCTCGGACGGCGGGCTCTTCATGGACCCCGAGGCGGCCCTGGCCCAGGCGCGGGCGATGCAGGCGGCGGGGGCCGACATCATCGACGTGGGCGGCGAGAGCACCCGCCCCGGCGCGGTCGAGATCGGCGTCGAGGAGGAAGTGGGCCGCACCGCGCCCGTCATCGCCGCGATCCGCGCGGGCAGCGACGGCCCCGTGTCAATCGACACGCGCAAATCCATGGTCGCCCGCGCGGCCATGGGGGCGGGTGCCAGCATGCTCAACGACGTCTCGGCCTTTTCCTACGACAGCCGCATGGCGCCGTTCGCCGCCGACAGCGGCCTGCCGATCTGCCTGATGCACGCCCAGGGCACGCCGCAGACCATGCAGGACGCTCCGTCGTATGACGACGTGCTGCTGGACGTCTACGATTTCCTCGCCGCCCGTATCGCGCAGGCCGAGGCCGCGGGCCTGCCGCGCGACCGGATCGTTGTTGACCCCGGGATCGGTTTCGGCAAGACATTGGAACACAACCTGGCGTTGCTTCGCCGGCTGTCGCTGTTCCACGCGCTGGGCTGTCCGGTCCTGCTGGGGGCCTCGCGCAAGCGGTTCATCGGCACCCTGTCCGACGCGCCCGAGGCCCGAGACCGTCTGCCCGGCTCCCTCGCCGTGGCCCTGCACGGGCTGGCGCACGGGGTGCAGATATTGCGGGTGCACGACACGGCCGAGACCCGGCAGGCCCTGCAAGTGGCCGACGCCCTGAGAGGAGAGGCACCATGACCCGCAAGCTCTTTGGCACGGACGGGGTGCGCGGCACCGCCAATACCCCCCCGATGACGGCGGACCTGGCCCTGCGTCTGGGCGCCGCGGCCGGGCGCCACTTCCGCAACGACGCGAGGAACGACCATCGGGTGGTGATCGGCAAGGACACGCGCCTGTCGGGCTACATGTTCGAGAACGCGCTGACCGCGGGGCTGACCAGCACCGGCATGAACGTGCTGCTGCTGGGCCCGGTGCCGACGCCGGCGGTGGGCCTGCTGACGACCTCGATGCGGGCCGATCTCGGCATCATGATCTCGGCCAGCCACAACCCGGCGGCCGACAACGGCATCAAGTTCTTCGGCCCGGATGGCTTCAAGCTGTCCGACGCGGTCGAGATCGAGATCGAGCGGTTGATGGAAACCGGCTTGGAGCCTGCCCAGGCCGTCAACATCGGCCGGGCCAGGCGCATCGACGACGGGCGTTTCCGCTATGCCGAGCGGCTCAAGTCGACCCTCCCGCAGGGCCGGACGCTGGCCGGGCTGAAGGTGGTCGTAGACTGCGCGAACGGCGCCGCCCATCGCGTCGCGCCCGAGGTGCTCTGGGAGCTGGGCGCCGATGTTGTGCCCGTGGGGGTCGCCCCGGACGGCTACAACATCAATGACGGCGTGGGCTCGACGGCGCCGCGCCGCACCGCCGAGGCCATCGTCGCCCATGGCGCGGATGTCGGCCTCTGCCTCGATGGCGACGCCGACCGGGTACTGATCCTCGACGAATCCGGCAGCATCGCCGACGGCGACCAGGTCATGGCGCTTTTCGCGCGCCGCTGGGCCGAGGCCGACCGGCTGGCGGGCAATACCCTCGTCGCGACGGTCATGTCCAACCTTGGGCTGGAACGGTACCTGGGCGGGCACGGGATCACCCTGGATCGCACCCGGGTCGGTGACCGCTACGTCGTCGAGCGCATGCGCGCGGGCGGCTTCAACCTCGGCGGCGAGCAATCGGGCCATATCGTGATGACCGACTATGCCACCACGGGTGACGGGCTTCTGGCGGGCCTGCAATTCCTGGCCGCCATGGTGGAGACCGGCCAGCGCGCCTCTGAGTTGAGCCGCATCTTCGATCCTGTGCCGCAACTGTTGCGTAATGTGCGGTACGCGGCGGGAAGCGACCCGCTGGCACTGGACCCGGTCAAAAACGCCATCGCCGCAGCCGAGGGGCAGTTGAACGGCAAGGGGCGCCTGCTGATCCGCAAGTCGGGCACCGAACCGCTGATCCGTGTCATGGCCGAATGCGAGGACGAGGGCCTTCTGGCCCAAGTGGTCGACGGGATCGTCTCCGAGGTCGAACAGAGCGCCGGGTAGCGCGGCGACCGGGGCCGCCCGGTCACGGGCGGCGGACGCGATGTCGACATCGCGTGGCCGCGCCGCGCCGGCGCGGCCCGTCAGCCCCGCGGCGCGACCCGCCGGCCCGAGCCGTGCCACTGGCTGATCGCGAGTCCGGCCAGGATCAGCGCCAGCGCGGCGAAGAACCGGCCCGGCAGGGCCTCGTTCAGCACCAGCGCACCGAAGACCATGGACCAGACCGGCACCTGGTAATTGACCAGCGTCATGAAGACCGACCCCGCACTGCGCACCACCGTGACCCGCAGGAGCGCAGCCAGCGCCGTGGGCACAAGCCCCAGGAACAGGACTGCAAGGCCGGGCAGGCCGGGCTGCCAGCCCGGCACCCCCTCGACCAGCAGCATCGCCGGGACCAGGCAGACCGCCCCGACGGCCAGGGTGATCGCCGCCATGGCGATGGAATCCACCGGCGGACAGCGGCGCGTCAGCACCGAGGCCACGGCATAGGACAGCGCCGCCCCCAGACAGGCGACCTGCGCCAGCGGCACGATCCCCTGCCCCAGCCGCAGCGCCCCCGGGCCGAGAAGAACCGCCGCGCCGATGAAGCCGAGGATCACGCCGAACGTCTTGCGCAGGGCCAGTTTCTCGTCGCTGGCCAGATGCGCCAGCGGCAGCACGAAGAGCGGCACCGCCGTCATGGCCAGCCCGGCGAAGGCCGAGGGCACGTATTGCTGCCCCCAGCTGAGCAGGAAGAACGGCAGCGCGGTATTCAGCGGACCGATCACCGCCAGGTAGGCCCAGACCGTGCGCCCTGCCGGCCATGGCCGGTCGAGGAGCTTCATCAGCGCCAGAAGCGAGACCGCCCCCAGCGTGGTGCGCGCGCAGGCCACCGTCAGCGGGCCATAGCCCCGCAGGGCGACGGCCACGACCATGAAGGTTCCACCCCAGATCAGGCCAAGGGCGATGACGGAAAGCCAGTTCGTCAGGGTCGGTTGCGCCGCCATGTCTGTCTCTTTTGCTGACGCGAAACGGACCCGCAAGCCTCGGCTCGCGGGTCCGGGATCGAATTTCCAGAAATTCGATCAGGGCACGGAAATTCCGGAATTTCCGTCCGCTCAGTTCTTGGCCTTGTCCACCAGCTTGCCGGCCGAGATCCAGGGCATCATGGCGCGCAGCTTCTCGCCCACCTGCTCGATCTGGTGCTCGTCGTTCAGACGCCGGGTGGCCTTGAACATCGGCTGGCCGACGGCGTTTTCCTGCATGAAATCGCGCACGAAACTGCCATTCTGGATATCGGTCAGCACCGCCTTCATGCGCGCCTTGGTCTCGTCATAGGGCAGGATGCGCGGCCCCGAGACATATTCGCCATACTCGGCGGTGTTCGAGATCGAGTAGTTCATGTTGGCGATGCCGCCCTCGTAGATCAGGTCCACGATCAGCTTGACCTCGTGCAGGCACTCGAAATAGGCCATTTCCGGGTCGTAACCGGCCTCGACCAGCGTCTCGAAGCCCATGCGGATCAGTTCGACTAGGCCACCGCACAGGACGGCCTGTTCACCGAAGAGGTCGGTTTCGCATTCCTGGCGGAAGGTCGTCTCGATGATGCCCGACCGGCCGCCGCCGATGGCCGCACAATAGCTGAGCCCGAGTTCCATGGCCTTGCCGGTGGCGTCCTGGTCCACGGCCACCAGGCAGGGCACGCCGCCGCCCTTGACGTATTCGCCGCGCACGGTGTGGCCCGGCCCCTTGGGCGCCATCATCAGGACATCCACGCCCTTGGGCGCCTCGATCAGGCCGAAATGCACGTTCAGGCCATGGGCAAAGGCGATGGCCGCCCCCGGCTTGAGGTGATCGCGGACCTGTGTGCGCCAGGTCTCGGCCTGAAGCTCGTCGGGCATGGTGAACATCATCAGGTCGCACCAGGCGGCGGCCTCGCTGATGCCCATGACCTGCAGGCCCTCGCCTTCGGCCTTGGCGGCCGAAGCCGAGCCCTCGCGCAGGGCGACGGCGACATTCTTCGCGCCGCTGTCGCGCAGGTTCAGCGCGTGGGCATGGCCCTGCGAGCCGTAGCCGAGGATGGCGACCTTCTTGTCCTTGATCAGGTTCACATCGCAATCGCGATCGTAATAGACGCGCATGGGGCGGTCCTTTCCTTGGTGGGATGTTGACTGGCGGCGTTATGCCCGTGTTGCGCGGGGATGGCGAGAGCCGAAGTCACGAGATTATTGGCCATGATGACGTTGTCATGCGTAATTTGCGCATATACGACGTTTTCATGCTGGATGACCTCGACCGCCGCCTCCTGCGCCAATTGCAGGCAGATCCGTCGCTGAGCGGGGCCGAACTGGCCGACAGGGCCGGGGTGACGGCGCTGCGCGCCACGCGGCGGCTGGCCCGGCTGGAGGAGCGCGGCCTCCTGCGGGGGCGGCGCGCGCGCATCGACTGGACGGCGCTGGGATACGCCGTCGCCGTGAGCCTGCGATTTACACTGGAAAAGACGCAGGCCAACGCCTTCGACGCCTTCATCGCCGCCGCGCGCGAGATCCCCGAGGTCGTGGAGATCCAGACCTTCCTGGGCAAGGTGGACGTGCGGCTTTCTGTCATCGCCCGCGACATGGCGCATTACCAGCAGCTCTACCGCGCGCGCATCCTGGCCCTGCCCCATATCGCCGAGCTGGAGGCGCTGATGACCGTGGCGACCGTCAAGAGCGACGAAAGCCTGCCGCTGTGACGGAGCTGGACGCCACCGACCGCGCCCTGCTGCGCGAGATGGCCCGCGACGCCGGGCGAAGCGCCGCGGCCCTGGGCCAGGCGGTGGGGCTGAGCCAGCCGGCCACATGGCGGCGGCTGCGGCGGCTGCGCACGGCGGGCGTTCTGGCCGGACAGCGGGTGGACCTGGACGCCGAGGCGCTGGGCTTCGGGGTGACGGTCTTTCTCGGCGTCAAGCTGGCCACCAAGGGCCGCGTCAGCCTCGAGGATTTCGAGCGTGCGGTCACGGCCATCCCCGAGGTGCAACTGGTCGAACACGTTCTGGGGATGTACGACTACCGGCTGCGCGTCGTCGCCCGAGACCTGTCGGATTTCGAGCGGGTGCTGCGGCGGCGGATCATGACCCTGCCCGGCGTGGGCGACGTCGAGGCCAACGTGCTGCTGTCCGAGGAACGCCGGCCCGGGCCTCTCTAGCCCATTGCCCCTTGGCGCAGGCGCGGGCAGGGTTGCGCCATGCATGACCACACCGATCATCCCCCTGACTGCGCCTGTAATTTGCACGCCCCGGCGCCAACCGATGCCCCGCCGGCGATGGCGCCGAACACGGCCTATGACGCGCTCTGCGCGCCGCACATCGACAGCGCCGCGCCGGTTCTGGCCTGGCGGGGGCGGCGGATCGGCCATGCCAAGTTCCTGCGTCTGGCCGCAAGGGCGGCCAATGCCCTGGCCGCCGCGGGGTTGGGCGCGGACGATGTGGTGACGGTGCAGGTGGTCCGGTCGCCTGTCGCGCTGGCGCTCTGTGCCGGGGCGGTGCAGGCGGGGGTGATCTATGCGCCGCCCGGTGCGGTCCAATCCGACACAGGGCTGCTGATCCGCGACACGGCGGGGCCACCGGCGCGCGGCCCGGCCCTGACCCTGTCGGCCGATGGCGACTGCGGCACGTTCCTCGACCTCATGGCGGCGCAGGAGGAGGTCGCCCCGGTCGCCGCGCGCGGGCCGGGGGATACCGCCGCCCTGTGCCTTGGCCCCGCGGAGGTGCGCGTGGTGACCCACCGGGCCCTTCTGGCGCAGGCGCGCGGGCCGGCCGACCTCTGGGCACCATTGGAGGCCGGGCCCTGACCGGCCGCGGTCAGTCGGCGTCGATCGGGTCGATCAGCTCGGGTCCGCTGGCGCGGTTGGAGTTCACCGCCCGGCTGACCCGGTGAAAGTGCAGCACGTCCTCGCCCGGGGCCTGCATCAGTCGCGCCGCACCCTTGCCCGCCTCGCCCAGCCAGAGCGGCCAGTCCTCCTGTTCCAGCACCACCGGAATGCGGTGGTGGATCGGTGCCATCGCCGCGTTCGCCCCGGTGGTGACGATGGCGCAGGTGGTCAGGGCCGCGCCGTCGCGCACCCAGTCCTGCCAGATGCCGGCGAAGGCCAGCGGCGCGCCGTCGCGGCGGGTGATGTACCAGGGCAGCTTGGTGCCATCCTCCAGCCGGGTCCATTCATAGAAGCCGCTGGCCGGGATCAGGCAACGGCGTTCTCGGCAGGCCGCGCGAAAGGCCGGTTTCTCGGCGATGGTCTCGGCGCGGGCATTGATCAGCAGCGGGCGGTCGGTCACGCCGGTGTACCAGTGCGGGACGAAGCCCCAGCGCATGGCGCGCAGGTGCCGCGTGCCCGCGTCGCTGGTCACGGTGGCGACCTGTGCGGTCGGGCAGACGTTGTAATTCGGCACATCCGGCAGGTCGTTGGCGGGGGCGGCGTCGAAGACCTGCGCCATCGCGTCATGCGGCAGGGTCAGGGCCATGCGTCCGCACATCGCGCTACCTGCCGATCCCGGAATAGAGCAGCAGGCCGAAGCCGCCCAGCTCGCGGTCGACCTGCGCCCAGAGCGTGCCGAAGGCCAGCGGGTCCAGCCCGGCGCCCATGGCGATCTCGGCCAGGGTGCGTTTGCCGTTTATCCCGCCGATCAGCCGCGCCACCTTTTTCGGCAGGCGCAGGGTCTCGGTCACCGGGCCTAGGCTCAGCGGCACCCGCTTGCCCGCCGCGACCGCCTGCGCCAACTTCGCCGGTGCCGCGCCCTTCAGGTGGGGGACGAGCGACAGGTCCGAGGGGCGCGCGCGGGCCGCGTCGTGCCCGGCCGCGACGGCGTAGCCCACGTGCCCCTTGATGGTGCCGCGCAGCTGTTCGGCCACGGCCATGCGCGTGATCGGGTCCATCTCGGCCGGCACCTCCGCCAGCCGCGACGGATCATAGAGCGCCGGCTGAACGAAGCCCGACAATTGCCAGCCGGTCTCGGCCATGACCGACAGCAGCTCTTCGACGGCAAAGGCGCGATCCTGCGCGTTCAGAAGCAGGTCGTGGAACCCGGCATCGGAGTTTTCGTGATCGCCCAGGAGCCGGTTGCGCTTGAACGGGTGGTCCGCGGGCAGGTTTTCGAGGATTTCTTTCGCGCGGGCCAGCCTGTCTTGCGGCGGCAGCCCGTCCAGCAGCGCGCCGAAGGCCGCCTGCAGCGGATAGACCCCGCTACGGCCATGCGGGGCGTAGACCATGAAGCCCAGCCCGCCGCCGGGGGCCAGCGCGGCGCGCAGGGCGGCAAAACCCGTCGCCGGGTCGGGCAAGTGGTGCAGCACGCCGCAGCAGTCGATGTAATCGAAGGTGCCGTGATCGGCCGCCTCCAGAAGCGATCCGGTCTCGAAGCGGATGCCGGTCAGGCCGCGCGCCTCGGCCCGGGCCTCGGCCACCGCGCGCGCGGCCTCGGACAGGTCCAGGTAGGTGATCTCGGCCGGCTTGCCCGCCCAGTCCATCATCTGCGCCAGCTGGATCAGCCCGTCGCCGGTCCCCCCGCCTGCGATGAGGACGCGCAGGGGCCGCGACCAGTCGCGCCGGCCGGCAAAGATGAAATGGTCGATCTCGCGCGGCTCAGACGGCGAGCCGGTGATCAGACGGTCGGCCTCCGCCGCCGGATCGCGGTCGGGATAGGGATAGGCCTCGTACTGGTCGCGCACCCGGCCCATCACCGCCGCCGCGCCCGTGGCTTGCGGGCGAGCTCCAGCCGGGCCTCGGCCATCGACATTTCCTTGAGGATGTCGCGCCGCGCGGTCCGGTCGGTGGCGGCGGCCAGCTCCGCGCGCAGCCGGGCCAGTTCGCGCGACAGCGCCACCACCTCGGGCACGCCGCCATTGTCGCGCACCAGCCGGTCAAAGACCGCGTTCTCGGGGTCGTCGCAGTCGGGCAGGCGCCGGCCCGCGCCGGGCAGGTCGTCGAAATCGCCCGCCTCCTGGGCGGCGCGGATGCGGCGATCCACCAGGTCGAACAGGGGATGGTCCATCAGCGGGCCACCCCGCCGCGCGCTGCGTGTCCATTCATCGCCATGCCCGGTCTCAACTCCTCCAGAATTGCCATGTCAGGATGGTGAAAACGGCCATGATTTCAAGCCGCCCTACCAGCATGGCGATCGAGAGGACCCATTTTGCGGTGTCGTTCAACCCGCCGAAGTTGCCCGCCGGGCCGATCTCGTTGCCCAGGCCCGGCCCGACATTGGCGATGGCCGTGGCCGCGCCGCTGATGCTGGTGATGAAGTCCAGCCCGGTCATGCCCAGCAGGACCCCCGTTACCCCGATGGCCACCATGAAGGCGACGAAGAACGCCATGACCGAGCTCAGCGCCTCCTCGCTGACCGGGCGGCCCTGGTAACGCACGTTGAAGACGCCATGCGGGCTGTGGATGCGCCGGATCTGCGCCTTCACCGCCGAGAACAGCAGCTGGTAGCGAAAGACCTTGACCGAACAGGCGGTGGACCCGGCGCAGCCGCCGATGAGCCCGATGAAGAAGATCATCGTCACCGCGAAGGGCCCCCATTGCATGTAGTCCGCGCTGGCATAGCCGGTGCCGGTCATGATCGAGACGACATTGAACAGCGACTTGCGGAACCCGGTTTCTGTCAGCGCCGCGCCGAGCGCCCAGTTCCAGGCCGCCAGCACCAGCACCAGCGCCGCCGCGATGACGAAAAAGGCCCGGATCTGGCTGTCGCGCAACAGCGGCCGGGCGCCGTTGCCGGATATGAGTTGGACGTAGCGCACGAAGGGCAGTGCCGCCAGCAGCATGAAAAGCGCGGCCGTGTATTCCACCCCGGCCCCAAGACTGGCGAAAGAGCTGTCGTAGTTCGCGAAACCGCCGGTGGCGATGGTGGTCATGGCATGGACGATGGCATCGAAGGGAGCCATCCCCGCCACCCCGTACAGCAGGGCACAGGCCAGGGTCAGCCCCACGTAAATCACCGAGATCGAGCTGGCGATCTCGGTGGCGCGCGGCAAGATCTTGCCCATGGTGTCAAACGCCTCGGAGCGGAAGATCTGCATGCCGCCGACCTTGAGTTCAGGCAAGAACACCATGGCCACGACGATGATGCCGATCCCGCCCAGCCATTGCAGGATACCGCGCCAGAGCTTTAGGCCCTCGGGGAGGCTGTCGATACCGCTCAGCACGGTCGACCCGGTGGTGGTCAGCCCCGACATGGCCTCGAAGAAGGCATCGGTGAAGGACAGCCCGTCGATGGCCAGCAGGAAGGGGATCGCGCCGAATAGCGGCAGCGTCAGCCAGACGAGCGTGGTCAGAAGGAAGGTCTGGCGAATGGTCAGCCCGGTGGAAATCCCGCTGGAACATGACAGCGCCACGAGCCCGCCGACCATTATGGTGATTACGCCGCTTTCCAGGAAAACCGGCCAGAAGCCGTTGCCGGCCACGAGGTCGGCCAGAAACGGCGCGACCATCGTGACACCCAGCGCCGCCACGAGCAGGCCGATGACATATCCCACGGGGCGCAGGTCCAACATGGCGCAAAGCGTTGGCCCGCTCCGCCAGGATAGTCAAGCGCCCGCGCGTAGGCCTGCCACGCTCAGCGCGCGTGGATCAGGCTGGAAAAGAGCTTGGGGTCAAGGCTTTCGCTCTCGAAGGTCGGCCCCTCGGTCAGCACGCTGACCGCGTCGTGCGAATGCAGGCTTTCCTGGTGGCTGGCGATCACCCGGAAATCGCCGATGCGCGCGTCGCCCTGCAGCGCCTCGGAAAACAGCCGGGCGGCGTCCTCGACGAAGATCGGGTTGGCGGCGTTGAGCTCGGCAAAGGCCTGTTCGTCCTCGCGCTTGACCATCACCTGGGTTTCCGTGGGCACGGCCGTGCGGCACAGATCGATCAGGTCCTCGAACCACAGGCAGGGGGCGGCGGCGTCCACCTCGACCGAGATGCGCGCGACCGAGCGCTGCGAATGCGGCGTCGCCAACTGGCCGCGGGACTGGCGGGCGTGCTCGGACAGTTCCAGCGAACAGGGGCAGGTCGACGAATAGACGTAGTCGAGATGCATCATCCGGCGGCGCACCCCGTCGGTTTCCACGACCTCCAGCGCAATGTCGTAATACTGATAGCCAGACAGGCCCGAGCGCAGCGAGTCGACCTTCACAGGGAAGGAAAAGCGCATCTCGATGCGGGCGTCGAAACTTTCCAGATCGGACTTGTAGGCGTCCAGCGCCCGCTCGACCACCTCGAAGGAAAAGGTCTCCTCGGCATGCTCGTAGAAGGTCCGCATGATGCGGGACATGTTGATGCCCTTCTTTTCGGCCTCGAGGCTGACGGTGCCGGTAACGCTGGTTTCCAGGGTCAGGTCGCCGTTGTCGCGGGTGTGAAAGCGGATCGGCAGGCGGAAGTTCGAGATGCCGACGTGCTGGATCGCCTGGCGGGCGCCGCGGATCATGCTGGCCGGGCCGTTCTGCAGATCGGGCATGGTGGCCTTGTAGGCGGCGTCCGCGCGGAACTCCTCCGGGTAGGCGCGCGACAGCGCCGGGTAGGTCGCCGGCTCGCCGCCGGGCACGAGGCGCGTGACCATCGGGTCGAGGTCCGCCGCCTCGGCATCGCTGACCCCTTCGGCCCAGCGGCGCAGCAGGGCCAGCGCCTCGGCGGCGTCCTCGCGGGTCAGGTCACGGGTCAGGTCCTTGGAATGCAGATTCATGTCGGCCTCGTCAGCTTCGCGCGCAATCAGTTCTAACATGGGGCCGTTTTGCGGAATGTCCAAAAAATGCCGCCACGCGACCGGTTTGCGACCGCTTCCCGCGCCGTCGACGGCGCGGACGCTGCGTCGACGCAGCGTCTACCGGGCGGCGACCGCCCGGTGCCGGCAGGGATTTTCGAAAATCCCTGCCGCCGGCCCGGCGGCGCGCGCTGTCGCGCGATGTCGCGGGGGCAGGGCTTTTCGCATTGCGTCCCTGTCCAGCACCACGCCGGCCCGGATCACCGGGTCGGGGGCGACCACCTGCCAGCCGTGGCGGGCCAGAAAGCGCCGCGCCATCCGGCTGGCACGCGCCGTCAGCGCGGGCAGCCGCCGCGCTCGCGCGCGGCTTTCCAGCACCAGGTAGAGCCGGTCCGCGACGCCCTGCCCGCGCCGCGCAGGCAGCACGTAGGCCAGCTCGAGGAATCCCTGCGGGTCCATCGTCATGAACCCGGCGATCCCGTCGGCCTCGGCCACGACAGTTTCCAGACCGTCCAGCCGGCGGGCGAAGTCCTCTGCCGGGGGCCGACGGGGCACCCAGGCGGTGCGCGCCGCCTCCGAGTAGGGGCTGAGACCCTCGCGCACGGCGCGCCAGAAGATCTCGGCCAGCGCCGCGGAATCCTCGGGGCGGGCGTCGCGGACCCACATCAGGCCGCCTCCAGCGCCGCTGTCAGGTCGGCGATCAAGTCGGCGGGATCCTCCAGCCCCACCGACAGCCGCAGGAGGCCGTCGCTGATGCCCAGCGCATCCTTCTGCTCCTGCGGCAGGCGCTGGTGCGTGGTCGTCGCGGGATGGGTGGCGATGGACTTGGCATCCGCGAAATTGTTCGAGATCGTCACGAGCTCCAGCGCGTTGAGCACCCGGAAGGCCGCCGGTTTGCCGCCCCGGACCTCGAAGGCCAGCACGGTGCCACCCGCGGCCGTCAGCGACCGCGCCAGGTCGCATTGCGGGTGGTCCGCGTGCGTGGGATAGCGCAGCCGCGCAACGGCACCGTGCTGCGCCAGCGCCTCGGCCACCCGGGTCGCGCCTGCGACCTGGGCGCGCACGCGCAGGTCGAGCGTCTCCAGCGCCTTCAGGTGCGTCCAGGCGGTGAAGGGGTTCATCGCCCCGCCGGTGTGCTTCATGTAGGTCTCGATCGGGCCGCGGATCAGTTCCTGCGACCCGCAGATCACGCCACCCAGCATGCGCCCCTGCCCGTCCACGTGCTTGGTCGTCGAGACGATGGCGATATCGGCCCCGCAATCGCGTGCATAGGAATAGATCGGCGTGGCCATGGCATCGTCGGCAACGACGAGCGCGCCTTGCGCATGGGCCAGGCGCACGACCTGCGCCATGTCCACGACCTCGAGCGTGGGGTTCGAGATGCTCTCGAAGAAGACCAGCCGGGTGTCGGGGCGGATCGCGGCGGCCCAGGCGGCATTGTCCGTGCCGTCGACCAGCGTCACCTCGACCCCGAAGCGCGCTAGGATATCCTCGAGCACATAGAGGCACGACCCGAAGAGCGCCCGCGACGACACGACGTGATCGCCCGCCTTCAGAAGCGCCGTTAGCGCGCCCGACACGGCCGCCATGCCGCTGGTGCAGGCAAAGGCGTCTTCATAGCCCAGCATGTCGGCGATGCGGTCCTCGAACATGCGCATGGTGGGGTTGCCGTAGCGGGCATAGATGAACTCCTCCGCGCCGGCCTGCCGGAACCGGGCCTCGGCGGCCTCGGCGCTGTCGTAGACGAACCCCTGGGTGAGAAAGAGCGCCTCGCTCACCTCGCCGTACTGGCTGCGCCGCGTGCCGGCATGAACGGCCCTCGTGCGCCGCGTCCACTTGTCCATCTTGCCCTCCTTCAGGCACGAAAAAACCCCGATACCGGACAAAGGCATCGGGGCAAGCATCCCATCGACCCTTTTAGCGGTATCTTTAGAGTGGCCCGCAATCCGGTAACAAATCGCCACTAACATGCGGGATAGGCCAAGCCCGCCCCGGCGTCAATCCCGCGCTGGCCTGTCACGGAAACATCATGGGGCTGTCACGCCTGTGTAGCGGTCGCGGCGCATATGGCCCCCAGATGTTGAGGGCAGTCGATGACACTCCTGGCAGTCAACATGGGCCGGCACCCAGACGAGGCCACCCTTGTCAAGGCGCTGGCCGCCCTGCCCGAGACGGCGCCGGTGGTCATCATGCTGCACGGCTTTCGCTTCTCACCCGATGACCCCGACCGGACCCCGCACCGGCATATCCTGTCGCTGAGCCCGCGCCGCGACTGTTGGAAGGCGGTCAGCTGGCCGCGCCACCTCGGGTTGTCGGGCGACGCCGGGCTGGCCATCGCCTATGGCTGGCCCGCGCGCGGCCACATCTGGGCGGCGCTGGCCCGCGCCGACCGGGCCGCCGAAGACCTGGCCCGGCTCGTCGCGACGCTGCGGCGGCTGGCCCCGCACCGCCCGCTGCATCTGGTGGGCCATTCGCTGGGCGCGCGGGTGGCGCTGCTGGCCCTGCGCGGCCTGCGGCGCGGCGCGGTGGACCGGCTGATCCTGATCTCGGCGGCGCTGTTTCGGGGCGAGGCGCGCGCCGTTCTGGCGGCCGCGCCCGCCGCCGACGCGGCCGAGATCGTCAATGTCACCGGGCGCGAGAACCTGCTGTTCGACGCCCTGCTGCGGCTGGCCGCGCCGCTGGGCGGGCGCACCGTGGCCGCCGGGGTCACCGCGCCCAACTGGCTGGACGTGGCGCTGGACCGGCCCGCGACGCTGGCCGCCCTCGCGCAGCTGGGCTATCGCATCGCCCCGCCGACGGTGCCGGTGTGCCACTGGTCGGGTTACCTGCGGCCCGGCGTCTTCGGTCTTTACCGGGCCTTGCTGCTGCAGCCGCGCCGCACGCCCCTGCCCGCGCTGCGCACAGCCCTGGCGCCCCGGCGCAAACCCCGCGGGCGCCACTGGCCGGCCTGGCAACGGTCCGGTGGCGGTCAGCCCTCGTTTTTGTCCTCGATCAGGTAGCGTTGCAGGCCGACGATTTGAATCCAAAGGAACAGGAACATCACGACCGGAAAGCCGAAGGTCTCGATCGTCACCCAGGTGGTGTCGGACATCGTGCGCCATATCACCTCGTTTGCCAGGGCCAGCCCGAGAAACAGCGCGAAGAGCCGCCGCGTCAGGATCATCCAGCCGGCGTGTTCCATGGGCAGGAACTCCCCCATGACGAACTCCAGGTAACTGCGCCCGCGCAGCAGCCCGATGCCCAGCAGCGCCGCGAAGGTGGCGTAGACGATCGAGGTCTTCATCTTAAAGAAGCGTTCGTCGTTGAACCAGGCCGTGAGCGCCCCGAAGAAGATCACCATCACGGCAGTGAATATCTGCATCCGGCTGAGCTTGCCGGTCAGGTGCCAAAGCACCGCCATGGCCACCAGCAGGATCGGCACGAAGGCCACCGTGGCGACGATGAAGCCGGAATACTCGGTCCCGCCGTAGGTGAATGTGTCGTCCTTGATGCGCAGGTAGAGCAGGAAAAAGGCCAGCGTCGGCCCCAGTTCCAGAAGCTGCTTCACCCAGGGTTTGATCTGTTCGTCTGCCATGGCCCCTCTTACCCTGCGAATTCCACGATGACAGCCCCCAAAGCAATCAATCCCATCAGGATCAGGCGGCGCGGGCCGACCGTCTCGCCCAGGATGAACCAGCCGATCAGCGCGGCCCAGACCGTCGAGGTTTCGCGCAGCACCGCCGCCTCGCCGACCTTGTGGAGCCGCGTGGCCAGCATGACGCCGCCGAAGCTGACCCAGGCGATTAGCGCCCCGGCAAGGCCGCGGCGCAAGAGCGATGCGACCCCGCCCGGCGCGCCGAGGCGGCGATACCGCACCCAGGCCAGCACCGGAAAATCCAGCGCGGTGATGAAAAAGAACCAGGCCAGAAAGGTGAACGGGTCCGGCGATTGCCGGATGCCCCAGGCGTCGTAGACGGTGTAGACAGCCACCAGCAGGCCCCCCAGCAGCGCCCAGACCAGCCCGCGGCGCGCGCCGGCCGGGTCCACCGCGTCGGCGGCCATGTTGCGCAGCGCCAGCAGCGCCATGCCCCCCGACAGGCAGGCCAGGCCCGCCCATTGCAGCGGCGTGAAGCGTTCCCCGAACAGCAGGCCCGCCGCCATGACGGTGACCAGCGGGCCGGTGCCCCGGATCATCGGGTAGACCACCGTGTAGGCGGCCCGCTCGTAGGCCAGCGCCACGGCGAGCTTGTAGAGGAAATGCACGACAAGCGCCCCGGCGAGGATGGCAAAGGTCCGCGGCGTGGGCCAGGGCACGAGGAACAGCGCCACCGGGGCCGAGATGACCACCAGCCAGCCGTCGATGGCCCCCCGCATGATCCAGGGGTCGTGGCGGCCTTTCTGCAGGGCGCCGAACCCGGCGTGCGCAATGGCCGACAGCAGCGCCAGCAGCGACGCCCAGAGCCCCCCCTGCGGCGTTCCGGCGATGGAGAGGAGCCAGTCGCTCACTCCGACAGGTCGGAGTCCGGGGTCCAGATCACCTCGGCCCGCACCCCGTCGAAGAGCGCCGCGGGGTCGTTGCCGCTCATCGCCTTTCCGTAGATCAGCAGCCCGGCCAGCCCAGAGACCATGACCCGCTTGTCCGAGCGCAGGCCCAGTTCCAGCGTCCCGCGCGGCGCGGGCAGTGCCGCGACGAAGGCATCGAGGTTCGCGCGCGCCCGCGAATCGAGCAGGCTGGCGGGCAGCCGCGCGGCCCCATCACGGACCATCCGGCGGATGTCGCGCGGGTCACCGGTGATGTCGATCGCCGGCAGAACGCGTGTCTCGACCCAGCCGTTCAGCCTGATTCGCGCGGTCAGGCGCCCGAGAGCCACGCTGCCCATGCTGACCTGCGCCATGGCGCGCGACGAGAAATCCACCCGCTCCAGCACCGCCGTCGCGAACAGCGCGTCGCCCGTATCCGAACTGATCCGCAAGCTCTCCACGATAAGCTGGCGCGTGTCGGCGACGTGGCGCAGGGACAGCACGACGTCCACCGGCGCGGCGCGCGGGGCGGCCGCGCCCGGTCGCATGCGCCAGTCCGTGATGCGCAGCTCCAGCGCCTCGGGCGGGCGCGTTTCCTCGATCAGCCGCTCAACCCCCTCGGCGCGCCAGTCCAGCTTGGCAAAGGGTGGCGCGCTTAGCTGCGGATCATCCCCGAAAAGGCGGCACCAGCCGTCCGGCGTGACCGCATGGCGCGCCTGTTTCGCGGCCTGGACGTCGCCCTCATCCAACCCGAGGAGAGCCGCCCCGGCGGCCAGGGCCGCGCGGCACTGCGCGCGCTGCATCGGCGGGTCGGCCAAGGCAGGACAGGCCAGGACCACGGCTGCGATCAGGGCCAGCCCCCGCATCGCCCTGGCCCGCGCCGGCGGGGGCTGGCGGCTCACCGGTCCAGCCCTGTCAGAGCGGCGGCGAAGTCCTGCGGGTCGAAGGGGGCCAGGTCGTCGATCTTCTCGCCCACGCCGATGGCGTGGATCGGCAGGCCGAACTGGTCGGCCAGCGCCACCAGAACGCCGCCCTTGGCTGTGCCGTCCAGCTTGGTCATCACCAGGCCCGAGACATCGGCAAGCTCCTGGAAGGTCCGGACCTGCGACAGCGCGTTCTGACCCGTTGTCGCGTCCAGCACCAGCAGGGTGTTGTGCGGCGCTTGCGCGTCCTTCTTGCGGATGACCCGGACGATCTTGGCCAGTTCCTCCATCAGGTCGGCGCGGTTCTGCAGCCGCCCGGCGGTGTCGATCATCAGCAGGTCGGCGCCGTCTTTCTGGGCCTTGTCCATGGCATCCCAAGCCAGGCTGGCCGGGTCCGATCCCTCGGGCGCGGTAAGCACCGGAACCCCGGCACGGTCGCCCCAGACCTGCAGCTGTTCCACCGCCGCCGCGCGGAAGGTGTCGCCGGCGGCAATCACCACGGATTTTCCGGCGGCGCGGAACTGGCTGGCCAGCTTGCCGATGGTCGTTGTCTTGCCCGAGCCGTTGACCCCGACCACCAGCACCACCTGGGGCTTGGACGGGTAAAGCGGCATGGGCCGGGCCACCGGTTCCATGACGCGGGCGACCTCGGCGGCCAGCAATTCCTTGATCTCGGGGGTCGACAGCTTCTTGCCGACCCGGCCCTCGGCCATGTTCGCGGTGACGCGCAGGGCGGTATCGACGCCCATGTCAGCGGTGATGAGCAGCTCCTCCAGCTGTTCGAGCATGTCATCGTCCAGTTCGCGCCGAACCACGGTCTTCTTGTCGCCCCGGCCCAGCAGGCGCCCCAGCAGGCCGGGCTTGGCCGCGGCATCGCCTGTCTGCGCCGCCCCGGCCACGTCGAGGGGCTGCGGCATCTCGGGGGGCGGGTCGTCGGGCAGTTCCGGCGGCGGCGACCCCGGCGCTGGCGCGGGGGCCGGGGGCACTTCCCGCGGCGGCTCCGGGGCCGTCGGGTCGGGATCGGGGGCCGGGTCGGGTGCCGGCGTCGGCTCGGGCACTGGCTCGGGGTCCGGCGCGGGCTGGGGGTTGGGCGCGGGGTCCGGCGCGGGCTCCGGAGCAGGGGCGGGCTCCGGCGCGGGATCGGGCGCCGGGTCCTGCGGCGCGGGGTCGTCCTCGGCGACGCCGCCCTCTTCGACGATGGCGTCCAGCCCCTCCTCGATCTTCGAGGAGGACTTGAACAACCGGTCCTTGAGTTTGCTGAAAAAGGCCATGCGCGCGCTCCGGTGACTGATGCCCGTCATCTAACCACACGCCGCGCAAAGGTTAAGGGCGGCGGCGCGATTCTCTGCGACACCGGGCCGCCCCGCGACGCGCGGCTGATCCGCCGGGTACGTGTCTTTGGCCTTAATCCCGCCGCCTTGCCGGGATAAGATATGAGAAAACCCTGGCTGATGGTCTGACGATGCGCCACCCGATGCTCCTCTTTGCCCTTGTCACGCTGACCGCCCCGGCGCTGCTGGCGCTCGGCGCGCTGATAGGCGGCGGCTGGGCCTGGGCCGGGTTGCTCTGGATGACGCTGCTCACGGCCGTGCTCGACGAGGCCGTGGCCTGGACCCTCCCGGCCGAGGACCCGGACGCGGAGTTTCCGCGAGCTGATGCCCTGTCGCTGGCCCTGGTGGCCGCGCAACTCGGGCTGCTGGTGCTGGTGATCCACGCCCTTGGGCAGGGCCGAGTGGCGGGGATCGAGGCGCTGGCGCTGGCGCTCGGCACCGGGCTGTTTCTGGGCCAGGTGGGCAATTCGAACGCGCACGAACTGATCCACCGCTCTGCGCGCCTGCTGCGCCGGGCCGGCACCCTGGCCTATGTCTCGGTGCTCTATGGCCAGCACGTCTCGGGCCACCTGCTGGTGCATCATGTCCACGTGGGCACCCGCTATGACCCGAGTTCGGCGCGCTGGGGCGAGGGGCTATATCGTTTCTTCCTGCGGGCCTGGCCGGGTGAGCTGCGCCGCGCCTTTGCCGCCGAGCGGGCGCGCGACCTTGCCGCGGGTCGCCCCGCCTGGCGCAATCCCTTCGCGGGGTATCTGCTGGGCGGGCTGGGGATGCTGGGCCTGGCCCTCTGGCTGGGCGGGTTGACGGGGCTGGCCTGGTATCTTGCCATCGCCGCCTTCGCGCAGCTGCAGCTGATGACCTCGGACTACGTGCAGCACTACGGCCTGCGCCGCGAGACCGGCCCCGACGGCAAGCCCGAACCGGTGCGCCCGCAGCATTCGTGGAACGCGCCGCACTGGTTCAGCACGGCGCTGATGCTCAATGCGCCGCGCCATTCCGACCATCATGCGCACCCGGCCCGGCCCTACCCGGCGCTGCGGCTGGACGACGACATGCCGCGCCTGCCCTATGCCCTGCCGGTGATGGCCTGCATCGCGCTCTGGCCGCGGCACTGGCGCCGGCTGATGGACCCGCGCGCCACCGCCTGGCAGGCCCGGGTGGACGCGCCGCCCGACCCTCTGACAAGATGACCCCATGAGGATGCTTCTTGCCGCCATGTTGGCCCTGCCCGTCCCCGCGGTGGCCGAGACGCCCATGACGGGGCCCGAGTTCGCGGATCGCATGACCGGCAAGACCCTGACCTTTTCCGCCAACGGCCAGCCCTACGGCGTGGAATACTACGCCCCTTCGCAGCGGGTCATCTGGTCGTTTCTGGATGGCGCGTGCATCGAGGGCGAATGGTATGCCGAGGATCGCGCGATCTGTTTCGTCTACGAGGGCGACCCCGATCCGAAGTGCTGGAAGGTCTACGACGCGGACGACGGCATCAGGGCCGAGTTCCTCGACGACGGGGGGTCGGCGATCCTCTACGAGGTCGAGGACGGCGAACCGCTGATCTGCGACAACATGGGATCCTAGCGGCGGGCAACCCGTCGGCCCCGCAGCGCGGCCTGAGTAGGGTTCATGCGCCGTCACGCGCCACCCTCGCACCTTTCGATGACGCCTGTCCGAGGCGCCCTAGAACAGGCTGCCCTGGTCGGGCGGCGGGGCCTTGGACCGGGGCGGTTTCGGCTTCGGCCCCTCACGCTTGTCCAGCGCCAGCTTGCCGTCGGTGAACTCCAGCTCCAGCGCCGTGGCCGTGCCGGCGGCCTTGGCCGTGGTCACGACCGCGCCATCGCCGCGCACCACCGCGTAGCCGCGCCGGAGCGTCTCGGTATAGCCCAGCGTGCGGCGCAACGAGTCCAGCGCCTCGAGCCGGGCCGTGCGGCGGTCCTGCGCGGTGCGGGCGGCCATCCGCAGCCGCTCCAGCCGGGCCTGCACATCCTCGTGCCCCTTCACGATCACCCGCCGGATCTGGGTCGGCTTCAACTGCCCCGCCCTGAGATCCAAGGCCTCGCGTTTGCGGCGCGCGGCCCGGTCCAACGCCGGGGCGAGCCGGTCGGCCCAGCCGGCCTGGCGTTCGCGGGCGCGGTCCAGCCGCGCCTGCAGCAGCCCCGGCCGCAGGCTGCCGGCGGCGTTGCTCAGCCGCAACTGCCCCGCGCTGACCCGCCCCTTGAGCGCCAGGTCCAGTTTTTCCGACCAGTAGTCCAGCCGTTGCCGGGCCTCCTCGGCCAGCGTCTCGGGCCGGGGCAGCAGCCGGCCCAGGTCACCCACCCGCTGCTTGCGCAGGCGCAGGCCCTCGGTCACGGCGCGGTTCAGCCGCGTGTCCAACTGCTCAACCGTTCCGATCAGCTCCAGCCGCACCGGCACCGCGATCTCGGCCGCGGCCGAGGGCGTGGGCGCGCGCCGGTCGGCGGCATGGTCGATCAGCGTGGTGTCGGTTTCGTGGCCCACCGCCGAGATCAGCGGGATCGCGCTTTGGGCCGCCGCGCGCACGACCTCCTCTTCGTTGAAGCCCCACAGGTCCTCGATCGAGCCACCGCCGCGCGCCACGATCAGCAGGTCGGGCCGGGGCAGCGCCCCGCCGGGCGTCATCGCGTTGAAGCCCCGAATCGCGCGGGCCATCTGCGGCGCGCAGTCGCGGCCCTGCACGGCCACCGGCCAGACAAGCACCCGGCGCGGAAACCGCTCGCGCAGGCGGTGCAGGATGTCGCGGATCACCGCCCCCTGGGCCGAGGTCACGACCCCGATGACCCGCGGCAGGAAGGGCAGTGCCCGCTTGCGCTCGGGCGCGAAAAGCCCTTCGGCCTGCAGCGCCTTGCGCCGCTTCTCGAGCATCGCCATGAGCGCGCCGACCCCGGCCACGGCCACCTCGGTGGCGTTCATCTGGTATTTCGACTGGTTCGCAAAGGTGGTCATGCGGCCGTGGGCGACGACCTCCATGCCTTCCTCGGGCATCACGCTCAGGCCGGAAATCTGCCCCTTCCAGGTGGTGCAGGCCAGGACCGCCCGGTCGTCCTTGAGGTCGAAATAGAGGTGCCCCGACCGGGCGCGCACGACGCGGCCGACCTCGCCCTTGACGCGGACATGGCCGAATTCGCCCTCGATGGCGCGTTTGACCGCGCCTGACAGTTCACTGACGGTGAATTCCGGCGTGTTGCCCGCCTTGTCCGGCTCGTCGATCAGGTCCATGCGCGGTGCCCTTGTGCTGCTTTGCCCCCGACCCTAAAAGGCCCGCAATCAAAGGGAAAGCGACCATGAACATCCTGATCCTCGGCGGCGGCGGGCGGGAACATGCCCTCGCCTGGGCCGTGCTGCAGAACCCCAAGTGCGACAGGCTCATCGTGGCCCCCGGCAACGCCGGGATCGCGCAGATCGCCGAGTGCCCGGTCCTCGACATCCTCGACGGCCCGGCGGTTGCGGGTTTTTGCGCCGACAATGCCGTGGACCTGGTGATTATCGGCCCCGAGGCGCCGCTGGCCGCCGGGATCGCCGACGACCTGCGCGCCGCGGGGATTTCCGTTTTCGGACCTTCGGCCGAGGGTTCCCGGCTGGAGACGTCGAAATCTTTCACGAAAACGATCTGCTCGGCCTGTGGCGCGCCCACCGCGGGGTATGGCCATTTCACCACAGCCGAGGCCGCCCGGGCGCATGTGCGCGACCGGGGCGCGCCGGTCGTGGTCAAGGCCGACGGGTTGGCCGCGGGCAAGGGCGTGATCGTCGCCCAGGACACGGCCACCGCGCTGGCCGCGATCGACGACATGTTCTCGGGCGAGTTCGGCGCCGCCGGGGCCGAGGTCGTGATCGAGGAGGTCATGACCGGCGAGGAAGCGTCCTACTTCGTGCTTTGCGACGGCGACACCGCCCTGCCGGTGGGCACCGCGCAGGATCACAAGCGCGCCTTCGACGGCGATGCGGGCCCCAACACCGGCGGCATGGGCGCCTATTCCCCGGCCCCGGTCCTGACAGATGCGGTCGCGCAGAAGACCATGGACGAGATCGTCACCCCGACCCTCGCGGAGCTGGCCCGGCGCGGCACCCCGTATCAGGGTATTCTCTACGTCGGGCTGATGATCGAGGATGGTCAGCCCCGCCTGGTGGAATACAATGTCCGCTTCGGCGACCCGGAATGCCAGGCCCTGATGATGCGGCTGGGCGCACAGGCGTTGGACCTGATGCAGGCCTGTGCCGAGGGCCGCCTGCACGAGATGAGTGTCAACTGGGCCGAGGATCATGCGATGACCGTGGTCATGGCCGCAAAGGGCTATCCCGGGGCCTACGAAAAAGGCAGCGTGATCAACGGGCTGGACGACCTGCCCGAGGACAGTGCCCACATGGTCTTTCACGCGGGCACGGCCTGGCAAGACGGCCGCATCGTTGCAGATGGCGGCCGCGTGCTCAACGTCACTGCCCGCGGTGCGACCCTGGCCGAAGCACAAGAACGTGCCTATGGGCTGATTGACCGGATCGACTGGCCGCAGGGCATGTACCGGTCCGATATCGGCTGGCGGGCGCTGGCCTGACCTGGAGGGCGGAGGGCTTGCGCCGCCACGCCCCCGCACCGGGTCAGGCGGCGCGGGTGACCAGAACGTCGCCGATTTCCCGGGCCGCATCGGTTTCGTCACCGTTGTTCACGGCGGCGATCTCGCGCGTGAGCCGTTCCAGTGCCGCCTCGTACAGCTGGCGTTCGGAATAGCTCTGCTCTCGCTGGTCATCGGCGCGGTGCAAGTCGCGCACGACCTCGGCGATGGCGATCAGGTCGCCGGAGTTGATCTTCTGTTCGTACTCCTGCGCCCGGCGCGACCACATGGCCTTCTTGACCTTGGCCTTGCCGCGCAGGGTCTTCATGGCATCAGCCACCACATCGGGGGTGGAGAGCGAGCGCATCCCGACCTCGTCGGCCTTGTTGGTGGGCACGCGCAGCGTCATCTTGTCCTTGTCGAACGAGATCACGAAAAGCTCCAGCTCGAAACCCGCGACCTCCTGCTTCTCGATCGAGACGATCTGACCCACCCCGTGGGCCGGGTAAACCACGAACTGGTTCGGTTTGTATTGTGACTTCCTTGTCATGGCTTCCTTCCAAAGGCGCCGCCCGCGTGCGGCCCGAGCGCCGGGTGGCAGAATTCCGGAGACAGAAAACCCGGCGGCACCTGAGCGGTCCCGTCGGGCTTTCCATGCAAATCTCGGGTCAACACTTTCGCAGCATCGCAGTTTTTATAGCACAAAAATGCACCCAGCGGAAGTGCCGCGGCGCAGCATGCCGTTGGGCGGATTTTTCAATTTGAATTCAACGCTCTGAACGCACGCCGGGCCCGCGAATCGCGGGTCAGCCGCCCTCGCCCGGCTTTTCCGAGAAAAGCTCGATCTTGCCGGGTTTGCCGTCCATCTCCTCGGCTGTGGGCAGCGGGTCCTTCTTGGTGATGATGACCGGCCAGGCCTCGGAATACTTGCGGTTGAACTCCACCCATTTTTCCATTTCCGGCTCGGTATCGGGGCGGATCGCGTCGGCGGGGCACTCGGGCTCGCAGACGCCGCAATCGATACATTCGTCGGGGTGGATCACCAGCATGTTCTCGCCCTCGTAGAAACAGTCGACGGGGCAGACTTCGACGCAGTCGGTGTATTTGCAGGCGATGCAGTTGTCGTTGACGATATAGGTCATGGGTATCCCGAAACGTTCCTGCGGTGTAGCTAGTCCACCCCGGGGTCGTCTGCAAGCGGGCCGGCCCCGATCGCGCGTAGGAAAGCCGCGCGGTTTTCGCGGTCGCGCCGCGAGGGGCGCCCCGTTCCGCGCGGGCGGTCGGCACCGGACGCGCGTTCCGGCGCCGGGGCCGGGCTGAGGTCGTCGTAGAGCGCCTGCGCCTCAGGCGCGGGGCCGCGCCGCGTGCCGGCTGCCACGATGCGCACCACGCGCACCCGCTCGCCCTGGGCAAAGGTCAGCACCGCGCCGGGTCCAACCAGTCGGGCCGGTTTCGACACCGGCGTGCCGTCGACCCGCACCTTGCCGGCTTGTACCTGCCGGGCCGCCAGGCTGCGGGTCTTGAAAAACCGCGCCTGCCAGAGCCACTTGTCCAGCCGGATCGGCGACACGGCCGTCACTTGGTCTTGAGGCCCGACAGCGCCTGGGCAAAAGGATTGTCGGGGTCGATCTGCGTGTCTTTGCCCGCGGGTTTGGCGGCGGTTTTCTGCGCGCCCTTGCCCGCCGGCGTGCTGCCGGTCTGCGGTTTGCCGCGCTTGCCCTTGGGCGCGCCCTTGCGGCCCCCCGGCTTGCGGGGCTGCTGGCCGCGCCGCGTGCCCGCCCAGGTGAAGGTGTAATAGACCTCGACCTCCGCGGGGGCAGCCTCGGCGGCCGGCTGCTCGCCCGGCGGGGTCTCTTCCTCCGGAGCGGCGGGTATGTCCGGGGCGACCTCGGGGGCCTCGGGGGCGGTCTCGGCCACGGGCGCCACGCCCTCATCGGGGAGTTGCTCGGCCGCCGCTTCGGCCGTCTCGGGCCCGGGTTCGGCCGTGGCCTCGGTCCCCGTCCCGCTGCGCGGGTCCGGGGCCTCGGCGAGGGCGGCATCCACCGGCTTGACCTTCTCGCGCTCGCCCCGCTCGGCGCGGTAGCCCAGCCCCTCCATCAGGCCCGCGAACTGCTCCAGCGTCATGCCCGTGATCGAGAGCATGTCGGCGGTGGCCTCGAAGCCGCCGCGGGTGTCCTGGTCGCGCAGCATGTCGGCCAGCCGTTCCAGCATGTCGATGCGGATCGCGCGATCCCCGGCCGCGCGATAGCCCGACATGGCGTAGGTTCCCGGCACCGCGCCCGCGACCGTCGGCACCGTGACAAGCCCCGGTGGCGGCGCCTCGGGGAAGGTCTCCAGCCCCTTGGACAGCGACCACAGCACCAGCCGCAGCCGGGTCGGCGCGGGTTTCAGCAGCAGCGGCATGAAGATCGTGAACTGTCCAAAGCGCACCCCGTGCTTGCGCAGCGCGCCGCGCGCCTCCTGGTCGAGTGCCTTGACCTCGTCGGCGACCTCGCCGCGCGGGACCACGCCGAAGCCCTCGATCAGGCGGAAGGCAAAGCCCTTGGCCCGACCCTGCAGCGTGTCGTCCTTCTGCATCGCCAGCATCGGCTCGAACTGGGCGGCGATCTTGCGGTCGATGAAATGCTGCAGACGGCGCTGAACTTTCCCGGCCACCTCCTCGCCGGCCTCTTCATCAACGAATGGCGCCACCCGCGGCTTGAGCGCATCGTCGCCTGCCACCAGCTTGCCCACGGCCTGCTCGCCCCACATCAGCCCGCCCTGCTCGGTGAAATCGAGCGCGGTGTCGGGGGCGTTGTAGAACCGATCCGCGCGCAGGCTGAACTGCGGCTGCAGCGCCTGCAACGAGGCCTGCCGCAGGGTCTTGGCCGCGTCGGGGCTGGCGCTCTTGTCCTGGCGGAACCGAAATCCCTCGAGCCGGCCCGCGAACTGCCCCTCGACGGTGACTTCGCCCTGATCGTTAACCTCGGCCACGAGGCCCTCCTTCTGCTTGAGCCGGCGCAACAGCACGCTGGTCCGCCGGTCCACAAATCTTTGCGTCAGTGCGTCGTGCAACGCATCCGACAACCGGTCTTCTACCGCGCGCGTAACGCCGCGCCAATGCGATTCGTCCGCTACCCAGCCCTTGCGCTGCGCCACATACGTCCAGGTGCGGACATGCGCCAGCCGCTTGGACAGGGTGTCGATGTCGCCGTCGACCCGGTCGATGCGCTTGACCTGCCGCGCCAGCCAGTCGTCGGGCACCCGGCCGCCCGCGTGCAGATAGCCGTAGATGCGGGCCAGCATCTGGGCGTGTTCGCTGTGCGAGATGCCGCGGAAATCGGGGATGCGGCAGACATCCCAGAGCAGGCGCACCGATTTTCCGTCGCCGGCGCGGGCGCGCACCTCGGGGTCGTCGGCCAGCGATTTCAGCGCCAGCAGGTCGTCGCTGTCGCGCACCCGGGTCAGCCAGTCGTCCTCGGTGCGCGTCTCCAGCGACCGGATCAGCCGCTCGGGCGTGCCGAAGTCCAGCCGCGCGTTGCGCCATTGCAGCTTCCTGACGGGCCGGAACTGGTGGCTGGTGATGGCTTCGGCCACCGGGTCCTCGATGGCCGGGGCCTCGCCGGTGACGCCGAAGGTGCCGTGGTTCATGTGCCGGCCGGCGCGGCCGGCGATCTGGGCCAGCTCGTCGGGCAGCAACTGCCGCATGCGGCGGCCGTCGAACTTGGACAGCGCCGAAAAGGCGACATGGTCGATGTCCAGGTTCAGCCCCATGCCGATGGCATCCGTGGCGACCAGATAATCGACGTCGCCGTTCTGGTACATCGCCACCTGCGCGTTGCGCGTGCGCGGGCTGAGCGCCCCCATCACGACCGCCGCGCCGCCCTTCTGGCGCCGCAGCAATTCGGCTATGGCATAGACATTATCAACCGAGAAGCCGACGATGGCGGACCTTCCAGGCATCCGGCTTATCTTTTTCGAACCTGAATAGGTCAGCTCGGAAAACCGCTCGCGGCGCAGGACCTGCACGCCGGGCACCATCGCGGCGATGGCGCCGCGCATGGTCTCGGAGCCCATGAAAAGCGTCTCGTGCAGCCCGCGGGCGCGCAGCAGCCGGTCGGTGAAGACATGGCCGCGTTCGGGGTCGGCGGCCAGCTGGATCTCGTCCACCGCGAGGAAGTCGCAGCCCATCCCCTCGGGCATGGCCTCGACCGTGCAGACCCAGTACTGCGTCCGGTCGGGCACGATGCGTTCCTCGCCGGTGATCAGCGCCACCACCGAGGGGCCGCGCACCGCGACGATGCGGTCGTAGACCTCGCGCGCGAGCAGCCGCAGCGGCAGGCCGATGATGCCGGTGCGATGCGCGAGCATCCGCTCGATGGCGTAATGCGTCTTGCCGGTGTTGGTCGGGCCAAGGACCGCCGTGATCCGGGCAGGCTCGGGCATGGGTGGCCCCCTTGAGGGGAAGGGTCAGATCGTGGACCCTTCCAGCTGCACTTGCAGACGTTCGATGGCTTGCGCCAGGTCGGGCGAATTTGGGCTTATCTGTTCGATTTCGCGGTAAACCTCAAGCGCGTCCACGGGGCGGTCAAGCTCCTGCAGGATGCGCCCGAGGCCCCTCATCGCCCCGAAGTGGCGCGGGTTGAGCACCAGCGCCCGGCGCAGGTCCTCCAGCGCGGGGCCGTAGAGGTCCTGCGCGAAATAGGCGGTGGCCCGCGTGTGATAGGCTTCGGCGAAGTCGGGCGCGTGGTCGATCAGGGCCGTAAGGTGGTCGGCGGCGATCTTGGCCTCGCCGGCCTCCAGCGCCTCGCGCCCGCGGCGCAGCAGCAGGTCCATCGCCGGCGAGCCGCTTTTCGACCAGGCCTCGCGAATCTGTGCCTCGATCCGGGCGGCCTCGTCGGCTTCGGCGGTGGCGAGATCGGCAAAAAGGCCATCCAACCGGTCGGTCTGCGCCCCGGCAGGTGCGGAAAACCACACTGCCAGGCCAAATGCCGCGACGATATGTTTGAAGCCGTGCCGATCCGTGCGCATATCTGTCAATGTAACGCAGCGCGCGCCCGATGCCAGAGGCGGGCGGTCACATTCCAGCAAGAGGACCGACAGACATGAGCGACGTAATCTCCGAAGCCGTCACCGCCCTGAACGCCAAGATGGAGGGCGCCGATTTCGACGGCACCGCCAAGTTCGTCATCGAGGACGCGGGCGCGGTCATGATCGACGGCGACGGTGCGCGGGCCGCCGACGACGACGCCGACGTGACGCTGACCGCCAATGCCGAGACCTTCAAGGCGATCCTCGATGGCACCGAAAACCCCACCGCCGCATTCATGTCCGGCAAGCTGTCGGTGGACGGTGACATGGGGCTGGCCATGAAGCTGGCCGGCGTACTCGGTTGACACGACCTTGGCGCAGGCCCCCTACAACGCCCGCACGGCCCGCAACGCGACCGGCATCGCCCATTGGGTGACAGCCGTGGACGGGGTGCGCCTGCGCATCGCCCACTGGCCGCTCGAGGCGGCGCGCGGCACGGTCCTGATCTTTCCCGGCCGCACCGAGTATGTCGAGAAATACGGCCCCGCCGCCGCCGATTTCGCCGCCCGCGGCTATACCGCGCTGGCCATCGACTGGCGCGGGCAGGGACTTGCCGACCGGCTGCACGACGATCCGGGCGTGGGCCATGTGGCGCGATTCACCGACTACCAGCATGACGTGCGCGCCGCGCTGGACCACGCCCGCGCCCTGGGCCTGCCCGAGCCCTTTCACCTGCTGGCCCATTCCATGGGCGGTGCGATCGGCCTGCGCGCGGTGATGGACGGCGACCCGGTCGCGTCGGCCGTCTTTTCGGCGCCGATGTGGGGGATTTCGATCGCGCCGCCGCTGCGCCCCCTGGCCTGGGGGCTGAGCGCGCTCAGCCGGCCGCTGGGCCTGTCCGCGGCCGTGGTTCCCGGGCAAGAGGCCGAGACCTATGTCCTGCGCGCGGGCTTCTCGGGCAACACCCTGACCACCGACCCCGAGATGTTCGCCCTGTTGGCCGAGCAATTGCAGGCCGACCCGGCCCTAGGCCTCGGCGGGCCCTCGCTGCACTGGCTGAACGAGGCCCTGGGCGAGACGCGCGCCCTGTCGCGGCGGGCATCGCCCGACCTGCCCTGCCTGTGTTTCCTCGGAACCCGGGAACAGATCGTCGACACCGCCCGCATCCGCGACCGCATGGCCCGCTGGCCCGGCGGCGAGCTGGTGATGCTGGAGGGGGGCAAGCACGAGGTCATCCTCGAGAAACCCGACCTGCGCAACGCCTTGTTCGACCGCAGCGTCGCGCTGTTCGATGATCTCCGGCACCGCCCGGCCTGACCCTGCTTTACCGGGGCCGGCCCGGCGCTAGAACTGCCCCATGAGCGGGGTTCTGACCTTTACCGAGGCGGGCATCTACTGCCCGGCGGGCGATTTCTGGATCGACCCCTGGCGGCCGGTGCCCCGCGCCCTGATAACCCATGGCCATGCCGACCACGCGCGCGAGGGGATGGGCCGCTACCTGGCGACAGACGCCGCCGCGCCGGTGATGCGCCACCGGCTGGGCACGGAGATCGACCTGCAGACAACGCCCTACGCCGCCTCGACCCGGATCAAGGATGCGACCGTCTCCTTCCATCCGGCCGGCCACGTGCCCGGCTCGGCGCAGATCCGCGTCGAGGTGGGCGGCGAGGTCTGGGTCGTCTCGGGCGATTACAAGACCGTCGACGACGGGCTGTCCGAGGCCTTCGAGCCGGTGCCCTGCCACGCCTTCATCACCGAGTGCACCTTTGGCTTGCCGGTCTTCAACTGGACGCCGCAGGACGTTCTGGCCGACCAGATCAACGCCTGGTGGGGCGACAATGCCGCCGCCGGGCGGTTTTCCCTGCTGGGGGCCTACGCCCTGGGCAAGGCGCAGCGGCTGCTGCGGCTGGTCGACCCCGGAACCGGCCCGATCCTGACCCACGGCGCGGTCGAGAACACCAACGCCGTGCTGCGCAGCCAGGGCATCGCGCTGCCTGCGACAGAACAGGTCACCCCCGAGACCGACGCCAAGGCGCGCGCCGGGGCGCTGGTGATCGCGCCGCCCTCGGCGCTGGGATCGGCCTGGGCGCGGCGGTTCAAACCGCAGGCCAGCGCGTTTGCCAGCGGCTGGATGGCCCTGCGCGGGGTGCGCCGGCGGCGGGCGGCCGACCGGGGCTTCATCGTCTCGGACCATGCCGACTGGCAGGGCCTGAACGACGCCATCCGCGCCACCGGGGCCGAGCGCGTCTTCGTCACCCACGGCTACACCGGCCAGTTTCGCCGCTGGCTGGCCGACCAGGGCTATGACGCGCAGGTGGTCCGCACCGAGTTCGACGGCGAATCGCTCGACGGGAGCCAGGTCGAATGAAGGATTTCGCCCGGCTGTTCACCACGCTGGACCAGACCACCAGGACCACTGTCAAGGTCGCCGCCATGGCCACCTTCTTCGAGACGGCACAGGATGCCGACAAGCTGTGGTGCGTGGCGCTGTTCTCGGGCCGCCGCCCGCGGCGGGTCATCACCACGACGCGGCTGCGCGAATGGGCGGCCGAACAGGCGGGCATCCCGCTGTGGCTGTTCGAGGAAAGCTACCCGGTGGTGGGCGACCTGGCCGAGACCATCGCGCTGGTCCTGCCCCCGCCCGCCAGCGAAAGCGACTGGCCGCTGCACCACTGGATCGGCGAATTGCAGCGCCTGTCGAAACTGGACGAGGCCGCGCAGAAGGCCGGTATCCTCGCCGCCTGGGACAGCCTTGACCGGACGGAGCGGTTCCTTTTCACCAAATTGCTGACGGGCGGCTTTCGCATCGGGGTCAGCCAGAAACTGATGACCCGCGCGCTGGCACAGGCCACGGGCCAGGACGAGGCCGACCTGACGCACAAGCTGATGGGCGCCTGGACGCCCGAGACCACGACCTGGGCCGCCCTGATCGAGGCGCACGACCCCGGCGCCGACCTGTCGCGCCCCTACCCGTTCTACCTGGCCTACCAGCTGGAGGATGCGGACACGCTAGGCGCGCCCGCCGACTGGCTGATCGACCGCAAGTGGGACGGCATCCGCGGGCAACTGGTGCTGCGCGGCGGCACACACCACCTGTGGTCGCGCGGCGAGGAACTGATGACCGACCGCTTCCCCGAGCTGGGCCAACTGGTCGATTACCTGCCGCCGGGCACGGTGATCGACGGCGAGGTTCTGGCCTGGCGCGACGGCCCCCTGCCCTTCAACGCGCTGCAAAAGCGCATCGGCCGCAAGAGCGTGCCGAAAAAGCTGCTGGCGCAGGTGCCCGTGGTGCTGATGGCCTACGACCTGCTGGAACAGGACGGCGCCGATATCCGCGACCGGCCGCTGGACCAGCGCCGCGCGGCGCTCGAAGCGCTCACCGCCGATTTGCCCGGGGCGGCGCCGCTGCGCCTCTCGCCCGAGGTGACGGGCGAAAGCTGGGAGGCCCTTGCCGCGGTCCGCGCCGACTCGCGCGCGCACAATGCCGAGGGGCTTATGCTGAAACGGCGCGACTCGCCCTATCTGTCGGGGCGCAAGAAGGGCGACTGGTGGAAATGGAAGGTGGACCCGCTGACCGTGGACGCGGTGATGATCTACGCGCAATCAGGATCGGGCCGGCGGGCCAACCTTTTCACCGATTTCACCTTCGCGGTGCGCGACGGCGAGGGGTTCACCCCCTTCACCAAGGCCTATTCCGGGCTGACCGATGCAGAGTTCCGCGAGATCACCCAGTGGGTGCGCCGCAACACGCTGCAACGCTTCGGCCCCGTCCGGCAGGTGCCGCCCGTGCTGGTCTTCGAGATCGCCTTCGAGGGCATCCAGGAAAGCCCGCGCCACAAGTCGGGTATCGCCCTGCGCTTTCCGCGCATGGCGCGCTGGCGCCACGACAAGCCGCTGGCCGAGATCAACACCCTGGCCGACCTGCACGCCATGCTGGAGCGCTACGGCTAGCACTGGTCAAGCCGGGCCCGCACCCATAAGTAGGGGAAAACCCCAACATGGAGAGGCCCACATGACCAAGCAGCCGGTATTCGACGCCAACGCCAGCGGGGGGCGGCCCCTGGGCGACCTGCCCGAATGGGACCTGACCGATCTTTACGACGGCCCCGATGCGCCGGCGCTCAAGCGCGATCTCGACTGGCTGGAAGAGGCCTGCCGCAGCTTTGCCGCGGACTACGAGGGCAAGCTGGCCGGGCTGGACGCGGCACAGATGCTGGAAGCGGTGCAGCGCTACGAACAGATCGACATCATCGCCGGGCGTATCATGTCCTTCGCCGGGCTGCGCTACTACCAGCAGACGACCGACCCGGACCGGGCCAAGTTCATCTCGGACTGCCAGGACCGGATCACCAGCTTCACCACGCCGCTTGTCTTCTGGTCGCTTGAGATCAACCGCCTGGACGAGGCCGCGCTGCAGGGCCTGCTGGCCGCCGATGCCGACCTGGCCCGCTACACCCCCGTCTTCGACCGCATCCGCAAGATGAAGCCCTACCAGCTTTCCGACGAGCTGGAAAAATTCCTGCACGATCAGTCCGTCGTCGGGGCCTCGGCCTGGAACAAGCTCTTCGACGAGACCATCGCCGGGCTCGAATTCGAGATCGACGGCGAGAAACAGGGCATCGAGGCGACGCTGAACCTGTTAAGCGAACAAAACCGCGCCACCCGCGAGAAGGGCGCGCGCGAATTGGCCCGCGTCTTTGGCGAGAATGTCGGCCTCTTCGCCCGCGTTCACAACACGCTGGCCAAGGAAAAGGAAATCGAGGACCGCTGGCGCAGCATGCCCAGCCCGCAGGCGGGCCGCCACCTGGCCAACGACGTCGAGGCGCCGGTGGTCGAGGCGCTGCGCGACGCCGTCGTCGCCGCCTACCCGCGCCTGTCGCACCGCTATTACACCCTCAAGGCCAAGTGGCTGGGCCTCGACAGAATGCAGGTCTGGGACCGCAACGCGCCGCTGCCCATGGAAAGCGACCGCGTCGTCGACTGGGACGAGGCGCGCGAGACGGTGATGAGCGCCTACGCCGGCTTCGACCCGCGCCTTGCCGACCTCGCGCAGCCGTTTTTCGAGCGCGGCTGGATCGACGCGCCGGTCAAACCGGGCAAGGCGCCCGGCGCCTTTGCCCACCCCACGGTGAGCACCGCGCATCCTTACGTGATGCTGAATTACCTGGGCAAACCGCGCGACGTGATGACCCTGGCGCATGAACTGGGCCACGGCGTGCATCAGCGGCTTGCCGCGCAGCAGGGCGAGCTGCTGTCGGCCACCCCGCTGACGCTGGCCGAAACCGCCAGCGTCTTCGGCGAGATGCTGACCTTCCGCAAGCTGCTGGCCGAGGCCCCCAGCCAGGCCGAACGCAAGGTCCTGCTGGCCGGAAAGGTCGAGGACATGATCAACACCGTCGTGCGACAGATCGCCTTCTACGACTTCGAGTGCAAACTGCACGAGGCGCGCCGCGGAGGCGAACTGACCCCCGATGATATCAACACGCTCTGGATGTCGGTGCAGGGCGAAAGCCTCGGCCCGGTCTTCGACTTCATGGACGGCTACGAGTCCTTCTGGGCCTACATCCCGCATTTCGTGCATGCGCCCTTCTACGTCTATGCCTATGCCTTCGGCGACGGGCTGGTGAACGCGCTCTACGCCGCCTACGAGGCCGCGCCCGAGGGATTTCAGGAGAAATACTTCGAAATGCTCCGGGCCGGCGGCTCCAAGCATCACTCCGAGTTGCTTGCGCCCTTCGGCCTGGATGCCTCCGACCCGGCCTTCTGGGACAAGGGCCTGAACATGATCGAGGGCATGATCGACGAGCTGGAAGCCATGGAAGACTGACCCGACCGCCGGCGCGATGGACCCGTCCGGAGCCTCCGGCGGGGATATTTCAGGCCAGAAGAAGCACGGGGGACGCGCAAGGCCGTCCCCCGTGCGAAACGCACCTGTGCGTCTCCTGGCGCGGTCATCGGCGTCCCCGCCTGTACCGCAAATTCACCGTGGCGCGTCCGGGTTAACAAACCCTTGCATCTTCTGGCCAAAAATATCCCAGGGTGAATTGGCCGCAGGCCAAGAGGGGCAGCGCCCCTGATTCACCCGGCGATCCCTTGCGCCGCGATGTCAGTCCAGCTCTGTCCAGGGCCAGGGCTTCTCTTCGGAGGCGAAGGCCTGGTAGCGCGCCGCCTTGGCCACCCACATGCCCATCGTCGTGCCGAAATCGGCCACCCGTTCGTTGGGGTCCTTGTTGTTGACCAGCGTCAGCACGAACTGGATCAGCGCCAGGATACCGATGATCGTGCCGGCGAAGGACAGCATGACCCCGATGATGATCATGTAGACCAGCCGGGTGAAGAGATTCTCCGAGATCGGGCCGGCGGGGGCGCGCCGGGCGGTGTTCTCGGGCATCACGTCGTCGAATTCGTTGCGGTCGGCCATGGCGATTCCTCCTGTCGTGGGAGTTTAGCCGCGTTCGCCCTTTTCGAAAACAGAGTCGATCATGGCCTGGGTGCCGCGGGCGTCTTCCAGCGTCCAGGGATAGGCGGTGCCGTCGCGGACGCTGCGCCCGAAATTCTCGACCTGCAGCCTGTAGTGATTGTCCGAGGGGAACCGCTCGGTCCACTCGGCCGCGCCATTGCGGACCTCCAGCCGCGCCTCACCGTAGACGAGCGGGTTGAAGGGCGCCGTCAGCCGCAGCCAGCCCTGATCGCCCATGAAGAGCATCTCCTGGAAAGCATGCAGGCGCATCGAATTGACGAAATGCGCGGTGAAAGTCTCGAACCGGGCCGAGACCCGGGCCAGCACGTCCACGCCGTTCTCGAAGGCCAGGTCGGCATGGGTGATCTCGCGCGGCTCCTGCCCCGTCGCCCAGCGGGTGCTGCCGTAGGTGTAGACGCCGATATCAGGGATGCCGCCGCCGCCCTTGGCGGGATCGTTGCGCACGTTGCCCGGATCATCGGCGTTGTTGTAGCAAAAAACGCCCTCGACATGGGTCAGGGTGCCGATGGCGCCTGATTGCAGGATCGCGCGGGCGCGCTGCCATTGCGGGTGGTGGACGATCATGTAGGCCTCGGCCACGAGCAGCCCGGTCCTGTCGCGCAGGGCGATCAGCGCGTCGATCTCATCGGCCTTCAGGGCGATGGGCTTCTCGGTCAGCACGTGCTTGCCCGCCTCCAGTGCCTTGCGCGTCCATTCCACGTGCAGGTGGTTGGGCAAGGGCACGTAAACAGCGTCGATGCCGGGGTCGGCCAGCAGGGCGTCATAGCTGTCGTGAACCCGCAGCCGCGGCTGCAGTGCCTGAAACGGCGCGACCTTGCCGGGGTCCGAGGTGGCCAGTGCGGCCAGTTCGGCGTTGTCGGCCAGGTGGATGGCCGGGGCCATCTGCTCGCGGGCGAATTTGGCGGCGCCGAGTATGCCCCAGCGGATCGGTTCACTCATGTCGGTCCTCCCTCTCGGCCCCTTGTTAGCGGTCTAGAGGCCATTGGGAAAGAGACCAGGCCGCCGGAGGGTCGGTCGGTGACGGCTGCGGCCACTGCCGGGGTCGGTCACGCTCCGTCACAGCCTGTGCCCGGGATCAGGCCGCCGGCACCAGTCCGCGCTCGCGGGCCAGCTGTTGCATCTTTTTCTGCAGCTTTTCGAAGGCGCGGACCTCGATCTGGCGGATGCGCTCGCGCGAGACATCGTATCTAGACGACAGGTCCTCAAGGGTCACGCTTTCCTCGGCCAGGCGGCGCTGCATGAGGATATCGCGCTCGCGCGCGTTGAGCACATCCAGTGCCTCGGCCAGCAGTTCGCGGCGCGCGTCGAACTCGTCCTTCTCGGCGTAGTCTTCGGCCTGGTTTGCGCCTTCGTCCTCCAGCCAGTCCTGCCACTGCATGGAGCCTTCGCCCTCTTGCCCGACGGTCGCGTTGAGCGAAGCATCAGACCCCGAAAGGCGCTGGTTCATGCTGACGACCTCGTCCTCGGTCACGCCCAGATCCTGGGCGATGCGCTCGACGTTCTCGGGGCGCATGTCACCGTCTTCCAGCGCGCCGATGCGCGCCTTGGCCTTGCGAAGATTGAAAAACAGCTTCTTCTGGGCGCTGGTGGTACCCAGTTTGACCAGCGACCAGGACCGCAGGATGTATTCCTGGATCGAGGCGCGGATCCACCACATGGCATAGGTGGCAAGGCGAAAGCCCTTTTCGGGATCGAAGCGTTTCACGGCCTGCATCAGGCCAACGTTGGCCTCGGAGATGACCTCGGATTGCGGCAGGCCATAACCGCGGTAGCCCATGGCGATCTTGGCGGCCAGGCGCAGGTGGCTGGTCACCATCCTGTGGGCCGCCTCGGTGTCCTCGTGGTCGACCCAGCGCTTGGCCAGCATGTATTCCTCTTCCGGCTCCAGAAGGGGAAACTTGCGGATCTCCTGCATGTAGCGGTTCAGGCCCTGTTCCGGCGAGGGCGCCGGCAAGTTGGCATAGGTGCTCAGGTTCGTTGTCGTTTCCGCGTCGCTCATGTCGTGTCCCCTCCCGATGTTTATGGGGTTAACATGAATATGGCCACTTCGGCGGCCATTTCAAGGCTGATGTCGGCAGGTCTAGACCCTTCGACGCCGGGACGCAGCCGAAAACGGCGCGTATTTCACTGCTTTCACGCACATGAGACCGTGTTTCGCCGCGCATTCGCGAAAAATCCTAGGGGGTGTCGGCCCCTGCGCCGGGCGCAAGCGCGGCCAGAAGACCGACCATGTCCGGCGGCAGCGGCGCGGCAAAACGCAGCCGGTCGCCGGTGACCGGATGGACGAAGCCCAGCGTGGCCGCGTGCAGGGCCTGGCGGGGGAAGGCGTGCGCTGCGGCGGCGCCCGCGTCGCCCGCCGCCGAGATCGGCAACCGGCGCCGCCCTCCGTAGACCGGATCGCCGATCAGGGCATGGCCGACATGGGCCAGGTGCACGCGGATCTGGTGCGTCCGCCCGGTTTCCAGCCAGCACTCCAGCAGCGCCGCCGCCAGCGGCTGGCCCAGCGGCGAGATGACCCTCGCCCGGGTCACCGCGCGCCGCCCGCCCGTGCGCACCACGGCCTGTTTCTGCCGGTCGTGGGGGTGGCGAGCCAGCGCGGCCTGGATGCGCAGGACCCCGCCGGCCTCGAAGCTGGCGCCGCGTATCCCGCGCAGGCGCGGGTCGCCGGCATCGGGCACCCCGTGGCAGATGGCGCGATAGTGGCGGTCGACGTCATGCGCCTCGAACTGGGCCGCCAGCCCGTGGTGGGCACGGTCGGACTTGGCCGCGACCAGAAGGCCCGAGGTGTCCTTGTCGATGCGGTGGACGATGCCGGGCCGCCGTTCGCCGCCGACGCCTGAAAGGCTGTCGCCGCAGTGATGGATCAGGGCGTTGACGAGGGTGCCGCTGGGCGTTCCGGGGGCGGGATGGACGACCATGCCCGCGGGCTTGTTCACGACGATCAGGTCCGCATCCTCGTGGACGATGTCCAGCGGGATCGGTTCGCCGCTCATGTGGCTTTCGCTTGCCGCCGCCAGGGTCAGCGTCACCCGGTCGCCCGCCGCGACGCGGCCCTTGCCGCTGGTGACAACCGCGCCGTTGACCGCCACCGCGCCGTTCTCGAGCAGCCGCGCCAAGCGCGATCGGCTGAGCGCGGCCTCATGGGGCACGTCGCGCGCCAGCGCTTTGTCCAGCCGCGCGGGCGGGTCAGGCTGGATCGCGAAGGTGAGGCGGGTCTCGGTCATCGGGTCCTCGAAGGCCTCGGGCCGCCCGTGTCACGACAGGTGGGGCAAGGGGCGGAAAAGAGGTGAGATGGTACCGCCTCCCCGGCTCGAACGGGGGACCTCTAGATCCACAATCTAGCGCTCTAACCTACTGAGCTAAGGCGGCACTGACGCCGGGACTAGCCCCGCGACCCGGCAAATGCAAGGGGGTTTTCGGCGGCCGGGCACCGCTGCACTGGCCCCTTTCCCGGCCAAGTTTCGCACAGCTGCCGTTCCGCGCCACCCGTGCACAGCACCCCGTGTCCGGCACCGCTCGCCCCGGCCCCCCTCTTGCCAAAAAGGGGGCCTGCGGGTAGGTGCCGCCCAGCAAGGAGGCGCGACACCCATGGGCATCAACACCGAACGCGACATCGAGGCCAACCTCCAGATCGGACCCACCGACGCGGGCATGGTGCGGCTGTTCGTGGTCTCCGACGGCTTGGAAATCCCGATGGATTTCTCGCCCGAGGAGGCCGAGGAAATCGCCGAGGAAATCACTACCGCGGCCCGGGGTGCGCGCGCCCTGGCCAAGTGAGCCGAGCCGGGGGGCTTGCGCCGGCGCCGCGGCCTCGGGCAGGCTGACCGGGTGCGGACAGGCGGGCGGGTGAGATGCGCAAGTTCCTGAACACGGACTCCCTGACGGGCCTCGCCAATATCGTGCTGGGCGGGGCGATCACTTCGGCTGCCGTGGTGGCCGGCGGGGTGCTGCCCAGCGGGGCGATCCAGGCCTCCTTCGGGTTGAGCGAATTGATGGGGTCGGTCACCGCCCAGAGCCGCCGCGACATCGAGATCGTCATGGCCCGCATGCGCCGCCAGCTGGAAAAGGACTGAGAACGCTGGGCCGGGCTCGAGGGCGTCGCCGACGCGGGCCTGCGTGCCAGCGTCCTGCAAAGCTTCGACGATGTGCTGCCGCGGATCCGGCTGGACCCGGCGGACTTCGTGAGCCGGCGGTTCGACGCCGCGGCCATGGCCGATCTGACGCTGCGCCAGGCCGAGCGCGAGATGCCCCAGGTCTACGGCCCGGCACAGGCGCGCGGGACCGACGGGGCGCTGGCGCGCGAGGTTCTGTGGAACCTCAGCCACCGCACCTATGCGACGTTGGCCGCCGACCCCGCCTTTGCCACGCTGATTTCGCCGGCGCTGTGGTCGGGGGTCCTGTCCCAGACCGACCGCATCCTGGACGCGCAGCAGGTGCAGGACGGCCGTATCGCCCGCATGGAGGACCTGCTGCGCCAGGCCGTCAGCCGCGGCCCCGGCGGCCGCGACGCCCGCCGCAGCGGGATCGACGAGGCCGCGCTGATCGCGCTGGCCGCGCGCATCGCTGGCGAGGTGTCCGATGCCGACACGGCCCTGCGCGAACTGGAAGGCGCGGTGGAGATCGCGGTGGCAGTCCAGGCCCGCGGAGACGGCCCCGACGCTGTGCTGCGAGATGTGGCCGCGGCCTCGGCCCGGGGCGCGCACAAGACCGCCACCGAGCGGCTCGACGCCGAGCTCGACCGGCTCGAAACGGCGCACGTGGCGCGCAAGCGCGCCCTGCTCGACGACGCGCTGGACCAGGACAGGCTGCGGCGCGACGCGGGCGCGGCGGCCCGGCGTCATCTGGCGCTGGCCGGGCTGGAGGCCGGCGCGCCCCCCCGATTTCGACACCATTCGCGAACTGGCCATCGCCCGTTTCGCCGCCGGCCGTGACCGCGGCCTGCCGCTGGAGCTGGAGATCGCGGGCGCGCTGGCCGAGCACCTGCGCGACCACGCCGCCACCGCCGAAGAGCGCGGCGCGGCGCTCAACCTCGCCGGGGTGGTGCACCACACGTTGGGCGAACGCGCGGCCGGCCCGCGCCACCTGCTCATGGCCACCGCCAGTTTCGAGGAGGCCCTGTTTCACTGGGATCGCACCCGCCTGCCGGACCTCTGGGCCAGGGCGCAGATGAACCTGGCCAATTCCACCGTGGCGCTGGCGCTGCGCGAAGCGGGCAACGACCGGCTGGACCGGGCCATCGCCGCCTACCGCGAGACGTTGCGCGTGCGCACCCGCGAGGCCGGCCCGGGCGAGTGGGCGCGCACCCAGATGAACCTGGCCGGTGCCCTGCGACACCTGGCCGAGGCGACGGGCGAGGTGGCGCATCTCGAAACGGCCTTGTCGATCCTCGACGAGGCCCTTTGCGTGCGCACCCGCGCGGCCGATCCCCATGAATGGGCCATAACCGTGCTCAACCGCGCGATGGCCAACCGTGCCTTCGGCGCGCTGACCGGCAAGACGGCGCGGACCGAGGCGGCGCTAGCCGATCTCGACCGGGCCGAGGCGGTCTTCGAAGCGGCAGAGGCCACGTACTATCTTGGCTGCGCGGCCCTTGAACGGGGGCAGGGCCTGTCCGCCCTGGCCAGCCTGGTGCCCGATCACGCGGAGGCGCGGCTGACCGAGGCCATGGCAGCCCTCGGGCGCGCCGTGACCCGCTTCGGATCGGCGGGCTCGCGGGTGGACATGCTGGTCGCGCAGGGTCACCTGGCCCTGGCCCGCCTGCAGCAGGGGGGCATCGCCGGCGACCGCGCGCAAGAGGACGCCGCCCGGCGGGACCTTGCCACTGCCAGCGCGGCGCTGGTCGAGACCGGGCACCACCGCGGCGCCATGATGCTGGAGGCCCGCGCCCGGACGGGCCCCGGCGCCGCACCCGGCAGCCTGCCGCTGCGCGACGCCGGCACCTGAGGCGGGGTCCGCCAGTCAGGCCGGGCGACGGGCCCGCAGATGACCCGGGCGCAGTTGCCCCTGCGCGGCCAGCAGCGCGCGAATGCGGGCGTTCTCGACAGACCGTTCGGCGTCCGCGCGGCCAAATCGCGCGACGAAAGTCTCGAACAGCGGCCCTTTCAGCCGTTCATATTCGTCGTTTGCATAGGCGGCGAACCAGGCGTTGCGGTCCTCGGTCTCGATACCGGTGAACCCGGCCGCGCACAGGGCGGCGGCCGTCTCGTCGAGGGTGGCCATCTCGTAGGTCTCGTCGCCGTCGCTGGTCCAGGCGCGCATCTCGGGTGTCATCGGGGCGTCGGCGCGGAACCAGTCGGCCAGCACCAGCGCGCCACCCGGGCGCAGGACGCGGAACATCTCCTGAAGGGCCGCGGGTTTGTCGGGCAGATCGACGATGGTGTCCTTGGAAAACACCACGTCGAAGCTCTCCGCCGCGACGGGCAGCGGCCCGGGGGTGACGTGGTGAAAGGTCATCGCCTCCTGCAGGCCTTCGGCCCGGGCCCGCGCGCGGGCGGCCTCGATCGAGGCACCGTCGATATCCACGCCGGTGACATGCGCCGCGCCGTGGTCGCGCACAAGTAGCGCATCATAGCCGCCCAGCCCGCAGCCCAGATCGAGCACGGCGCGGCCCCGGGCGCTGACATCGCCCAGCATGCGGGCCAGTTCCGGGGCGCCGCCGGGCGACAACAGGCCGTCGCCCCAGCGCAGTTGCAGTTTTTCCAGCAGCGTGTCGGTGTAATAGAGGGCGTGTTCGGTCATTTGCGGCCCCCCGTCGCCCGGGTGGACGCCCGGTGGCGGCGGCCATCGCCCGACCCTTTCGAGAGGTGGCGCAGCGCGGGGTAACGGCCCCAGAGGCGTGTGGCTTCGAGGGAATTCGCAGGCGTGCGGTCGGTCGGTTTCATGTCTGTCCTCCTTGGTCTGCAGGTCCATGGGCGCCCAAGGATGCCGACAGACTAGGCCCGGCGGAGGCTTGACGACAAACGAGCATTGCTCGCACGATGCATTAGCTCAGTTCATCCGTTCGCCATGTCGCCGCGCCTGCCCAATCTCAACCAGTTGCGCGCCTTCGAGGCGGCCGCTCGTCTGGGTAGTTTCAAGGCCGCCGCCGAAGAGCTTTGCGTCACGCAGGCCGCGGTCAGCCACCGCATCAAGGGCCTCGAGGCGGACTTGGGCCGGGCCCTGTTCCGGCGCGGCACGCGCCATGTGAGCCTGCTGGAGGACGCCCGCCCGCTTGCCGCCGAACTGACCCGTGGTTTCGAACAGATCACCGCGGCCCTGGGCGATCTGCGCACCGGGGCCATGGCCGGGCGGCTCCGGCTGTCGGTCGCGCCCTTCTTCGGGAATCGCTGGCTGCTCCCGCGGCTTGCAGGGTTCGGCGATGCCCACCCCGATATCGAGATCGAAGCGGTGCTGTCCTTCGACATGGTCGATCTGGAAAAAGAGGATTTCGACGCGGCGCTGCGCTACGGGACCGGCGCCTGGCCGGGCCTTAGCAGCCGGCTGATCTATCGCGATTGCGTCGGCCCCGTCGCCGCGCCGGACCTGGTCGAGGGGATGCGCCTGCCGCTGTCCGTCTCCGACATTGCCGCGCTGCCGCTGGCCAGCACCGCCAGTTGGCCGGGCGACTGGCAGGACTGGTTCGACCGGGCCGGTCTGGCCCCGGAGCAGACACCGGTGCCGACAGTGCTGGACAACCGGGCGCTGGTCTTCGACGCGGTTCTCTCGGGCCACGCGATGGCCGTCTTCGACACGCGCATGACGGCCATGGACGAGGCCCGCGGCCGGCTGGTGCGCCTGCACCCGCTCACGGTCGAACGGCCCCAGGGCATCCACCTGGCCCAACCCGCACAGGCCCGTCAGGATTTGCGGCTCGAGGCCTTCGTGACCTGGCTGAGGCAGGAGGCCGAGGCGTGAGCCTCGGCGGCGCGCTCGGTCGACCGAGCGCGCACCCCGCTCACCCGTTGCACACAGGCGGGCATCGGAGCGGGCCGCGGGTCGTTCCGGGCGCGTAACCGGCGGGTGTTGCGCCGCGCGGCACCCCGGCGCGCCCCGCGCTCGGTCGACCGAGCGCGGCTCAGCCCACCTCGCGCAGGCGGGCGACGTAGCGGGCCATGGTGTCGACCTCGAGGTTGACGGCATCGCCCACCGCGACATCGCCCCAGGTCGTCACCGCCTTGGTGTGGGGGATGAAATTGATCCCGAAATCCGCGCCCTCGACCGCGTTCACGGTCAGCGAGGTGCCGTTGAGCGCCACCGACCCCTTGGGCGCGATGAACTTTGCCAGATCATCGGGCGCGCGCAGGGTGATGCGGGTGCTGTCCCCCTCGTCGCGCATCTCCACGACTTCGGCCACACCGTCCACGTGGCCCGAGACGATATGCCCGCCCAGCTCGTCCCCGACTTTCAGCGCGCGTTCGAGGTTCAGCCGCTTGCCGGGTGCCCAGCCGCCGCCGATGTTGGTGGCGCCGACGGTTTCGGCGGAAATGTCCACGTCGAACCAGGCGCGCGGCGCGCCGCCCTTGGCCACGACCGTCAGGCAGACCCCGTCGCAGGCGATCGAGGCCCCGATGTCGAGGCCCGCGATATCATACCCCGTGGCGATACGCGCGCGCAGGTCGCCGCGCTGGTCCACCTGGAGTATTTCCCCGATATCCGTGACGATGCCCGTGAACATGACTGCATTCCCTTTCCGACCCGCCTTGGCTAGACTCAACGGCGGGGCGGGGCAATCCCCGTCCTCGGCCCCGGCTGCCGCAACCGCGGCACGAAGGGGTCATATTGCAGCCGCAGCGGCCGGTTAGGACACGGACAGGCAAGTATGACAAGGCAAGCCCGCATCGTGACCGATCCGTCCCGCAAGACATTCCTGTTCCTGCAAGGCCCGCACGGACCCTTCTTCGACCGCCTCGGCCGCATGCTGACCCGGGCCGGCGCCGGCGTCTGGCGGGTGGGTTTCAACGCGGGCGACCGGGCCTTCTGGTTCGACAGCGGCAGCTACATCCCCTACACCGCCCCGGTCGCCGACTGGCCCGACCGGTTCCGCGCCCTCGTGGCAGAGAAGGGCGTGACCGACATCGTGCTCTACGGCGACACCCGGCCCGTCCACGCCCGGGCCATCGCCGCCGCGCGCAGCCTTGGCCTGATGGTGCATGTCTTCGAGGAAGGCTACATGCGCCCCTACTGGGTGACCTACGAACGCGGCGGCGCCAACGGCCATTCACGCCTGATGGACCTGTCGATAGCGGACATGCGCGCCGCCCTCGCCCGCAACGAAATGGACCTGCCCGAGGCGCCGGCGCAATGGGGCGACATGCGCCAACATGTCTTTTACGGGGCACTCTACCACTGGTTCGTGCTGTTCCGAAATCGCGCCTACCGCAATTTTCGCCCGCACCGCGACCTGCCCCTTTTGACCGAGACGCTGCTCTATACCCGCCGCCTGCTGCTGATGCCCGTCTTCGCGCTGGACCGGATCGCGGCGACCCTGCGGATCAAGCACGGCGGATATCCCTATCACCTGGCCCTGCTGCAACTGGAGCACGATTCCAGTTTCCAGCAGCATTCGTCCTTCGCCAGCATGGCGGACTTCCTCGAGACGGTGATCGCCGGATTTGCGCGGGGCGCGCCGCGCCATCACCATCTCGTCTTCAAGGCGCATCCGCTGGAAAACGACCAGTCCCCGCTCAAGCGGATCATCCGCGCGAGGGCCACCGCGCATGGCGTTGACGACCGCATCCACTACGTGCGCGGCGGCAAGCTGGCACAGCTTCTCGACCACGCGCGCACCGCGGTGACGGTCAATTCCACCGCCGCCCAGCAGGTGTTGCACCGCGGCATCCCGCTCAAGGTCTTCGGAGACGCCGTCTATGCCAAACCGGGTTTGGTCTCGGACCAGCCGCTGGAGGAGTTCTTCGCACGTCCCGGCCGGCCCGACCTGGCCGCCTACAAGGATTTCCGGCGGTTTCTTCTGGAAACCAGCCAGGTGCCCGGCGGGTTCTATTCGGCGCGCGGGCGGCGGCAACTGTTGCGCCAGGTGGTCGACATGATGCTCGACCCCGACGATCCCTACGAGGCGCTGCGTCTGGGCAAGGCCCCGCCGCGCCAGCAGCTGCGCGTCGTCAAGTAGTCGTCCGCCCGATCTAGCGGACCGATCACCGATCAACACAGGATGTTGCGCGCGCGTGCAGCGCCGCAACACCACCGGCGCCCCGGCAGGAAATTCTGGCTTTTTCGTCGATTTGCCGGTAATTTACGGGAAAAACCTGAGGCAGAACAAAAACAGGTCGAGGAGACCGGAGCAGTGAAACCCATCAGCTTGCGCCTTGCCAGGGGCGCGGCCGTTCTGGCCGCCGTCCTGCTTGCATCATCCTGCGGCCTGCCGCGGTCGGGGCCGAACAAGAACGAGATCTTCGCCGGATCGGTGATGCGCGAGGGCGATGCCTTTGTCCTGCTCGTCGATGACCGCATCAACCGAATCGCCAGCGTGACGCCCGCACTGGGCTTCTCGGAAAGCTTCCGCAACGCCGGGCAGCTGGGCAGCGACACCATCAGCCCGGGCGACACCCTCAGCCTGACGATCTGGGAAAACGTGGCGGACGGGTTGCTGTCAGCGGAAGGCCAGAATGCCACTGTGCTGGACGAGGTGCAGGTCGATGGGGCGGGCTTCATCTTCGTGCCCTATGCCGGCCGCATCCGCGCCGCCGGCAACACCCCCGAGGCAATCCGCCGGATCATTACCGAGAAGCTGGACGAACAGACCCCGGACCCGCAGGTGCAGGTCCGCCGCCTGGCCGGGGACGGGGCCACCGTCTCGGTCGCCGGCGTCGTCGGCGGCCAGGGCGTCTACCCGATCGAACGGCCGACGCGCACGCTCTCGGCCATGCTGGCCGCGGCCGGCGGCGTGACCGTGCCGCCGGAAATCGCACAGGTCACACTGACCCGCGGGGATCATACGGGCCAGATCTGGTTCGACGACCTCTACGACCATCCGGGCCACGATATCGCCCTGCGCGCGGGCGACCGCATCTTCGTGGAACAGGATCGCCGGTCCTTCACCGCGCTGGGGGCCACCGGCACCCAGAGCCGCGTTCCCTTCGAAAGCCAGACCATCAGCGCCATCGAGGCCATCGCTCAGGTCGGAGGCCTCAACCCCGCGCTGGCCGATCCGACCGGGGTCTTCGTGTTTCGCAACGAACCCGAACCCGTCGCCCGGCAGCTACTTGACCGCGACGACCTGCAAGGCAGCCAGCGCGTGGTCTACGTTCTGGACCTGACCGGCCCCAACGGGATGTTCATGGCACGTGATTTCGCGATCCGCGACGACGACACGGTCTATGTCACCGAGGCCCCCTTCAGCCAGTTCAACAAGACCATCTCAGCCCTGACCGGAACCCTCGGACAGGCCACGGGCGCGGCGAACACTCTCACCGGCAACTGAGGTGACCGCCCCCGGACCCGATAGCGCCGCGGGGGGCACCGCGCGGCGCCTTTTCGTCTACAACGGCGGATTTCTCACCAGGCCCCGCATCCGCCGCATCCTAACCCTTGCGGGCTACGACATCCGCCTGGGGCGGCCAGGCGCGGGCGACATGATCGGGGTCTGGGGCCGCTCGCCCACCAGCTGGCGCGGCGAAACCGTCGCCGAGCACACGGCCGCGCCTGTGCTGCGCGTCGAGGATGCCTTCCTGAGATCGGTTCGGACCGGGCGCGAGGGCGACCCGCCGCTAGGGCTGCTGCTGGATAGCCGCGGCGTCCATTTCGACCCCGCGCGGCCCTCGGACCTCGAGGTCCTTCTGGCCGAGCACCCGCTCGACGACACGGCCCTTCTCGACCGCGCCCGTGCGGGCATCACCGCGCTGGCCCGGGCGCATCTGTCGAAATACAACGCCTTCGATCCTGCGACGCCCTGCCCCGCGCCGGGCTATGTGCTCGTCATCGACCAGACCGCGGGCGACGCCAGCGTCACCGCCAGCGGGGCCGACCGCAACCGGTTCCTCGAGATGCTGGTCTGCGCGCGCGAGGATCACCCGGGCGCGCGGATCCTCGTCAAGACCCACCCAGAAACCCTGGCCGGGCACCGGGGCGGCCATTTCCGCGACGGCGATCTCTCCGCGGGCATGGAATTCTTCACCGATCCGGTCTCGCCCCATGACCTGCTCGAGGGGGCGGTCGCGGTCTACACGGTCTCCTCGCAACTGGGCTTCGAGGCGATCCTGGCCGGTCACAACCCGGTTGTGTTCGGCCAGCCCTTCTACATCGGCTGGGGCCTGACGCAGGATCGCGCGCCACTGGACCGACGCCGCCGGCGGCTGACCCGCGCGCAGCTTTTCGCGGCGGCGATGATCCTCTATCCGCGCTGGTTTGATCCCTGTCGCGACCGGCTGTGCCCCTTCGAGGACGCCGTGCAGTCGCTCGCGGCCCAGACCCGGGCGTGGCGCGAGGACCACGCCGGCTGGGTGGCCAGCGGCATGCGGCTGTGGAAAAGGGCACCGCTGCAGCGGGTCTTCGGTCAGCACCGCAAGGTGGCGTTCGAAGACCGCCCCGACCGCGCCGCCGCGCGCGCGCATCGTGACGGACGGCGGCGCATGGTCTGGGCCTCTGCGGCCGCGGGCCATGACGGCGCGGTCCGGGTCGAGGACGGCTTCCTGCGCTCGCGCGGGCTGGGGGCCGACCTGGTGCCACCCCTGTCGCTGGTGCTCGATGATCTCGGCATCTACTACGATCCGGCGCGGGACAGCCGCCTGGACCGCCTGATCGCGAACAGCCCCGACTTGCCGCTTTACGAAATCAGACGGGCCGAGCATCTTGTCCGGCAAATTATTGAGAAAAATTTATCTAAATACAATCTCGCTGCGGATGCACGCCCCCCCGACCTGTCCGCCGGGCGGCGCATCCTTGTCCCCGGCCAGGTGGAGGATGACGCCTCGATCCTGGCCGGGACGGACACGATCCGCACCAACCGCAGGCTGCTCGAGGCAACCCGCGCGGCCAACCCCGCCGCCGTGATCCTTTACAAGCCGCACCCGGACGTCGAGGCCGGCCTGCGCGCCGGGGCCGTGGCGGACGCCGGCGACATCGCCGACGCCGTGCTCGACCGCACCGATGCCATCGCCGCGCTCGAGGCGGTGAACGAGGTCTGGACCTTGACCTCGCTGCTGGGCTTCGAGGCGCTGCTGCGCGGCAAATCCGTCACCTGCCTCGGCACACCGTTCTACGCTGGCTGGGGGCTGACAGACGACCGCGCCATGCCTTGTACGCGCCGGGCGGCCCGGCCCACGCTGGCGCAGCTGGCCCACGCCGTGCTGATCGACTACCCGCGCTACCACGATCCCCTCAGCGGCCTGCCCTGCCCGGTCGAGGTCGTTGTGGACCGGCTCGCCACCGGCACCGTGCCGCGGCCGGGGCGCCTCAACCGCCTGCTGGCCAAGGCACAGGGGCTGTTGGCCGGCTACGCCGGGCTGTGGCGCTGAACCTGCCAGCGGTGCATCAGGTCCGGCCCGATGGGGCGGCTTTCCACCAGATCGAAGCGCGGCGCATCGGCCAGCGCCTCCAGCCCCATCGCGCCCAGGGCCGGGGTGCCCTCGGCCCCCAGCGCGACCCCGGCGGTGAAGCCCACGATCTCGTCAACCAGCCCGGCAGCCAGCAGCGCCGCGGCCAGCGTCCCGCCACCCTCGCAAAATACCGAGGTCAGCCCCGCCGCCCCCAGCTGGCGCAGCATGTTCGCGGGGTCGATCTGGCGTTGATCCACCGCGCAATCGAACAGCCGCGCGCCCCGGTCGCGCCAGACCGCGCGGCGGGCCGCGGGCGCCTCGCGTCCGTGGCACAGCCACAGCGGGGCCTGATCCAGGGTATCGACCAGACGACCCTCGGGCAGGTCCAGCCTGCGGGTGGCCACCACGCGCACCGGCTGCGGCATCGGCCCCAGCCCGCGCACAGTCAGCGCCGGGTCGTCAGCCCGCGCGGTGCCCGCACCGACCAGCACCGCGTCATGCCGCGCCCGCATCGCGTGGACCGCGCGCCGGGCCAGCGGCCCGGTGATCCAGCGGCTTTCACCCGTGGCCGTCGCGATGCGTCCGTCGAAGGAGGCCGCCAGCTTGAGCGTGACCCGGGGTCGCCCGGCCCGGCGGTTCATCAGGTATCCGGCCAAGTCCGCCTCGGCCCGGGCGCGCAGGACGCCGGTCTCGACCGCGACTCCGGCAGCGCGCAACGCGGCAATCCCGTTGCCCGCCACGCGGGCGTCGGGATCGCCCGCCGCCACGACGACACGCGCGACGCCGGCGGCGATAAGTGCCTCGGTGCAGGGCGGGGTCCGGCCGTGATGCGCGCAGGGTTCCAGCGTGACATGCGCAGTGGCGCCGCGCGCCGCCCGACCGGCCATGGCCAGCGCCTGCGTCTCGGCATGTGGCCGGCCACCATCGGCCGTTCGCCCGCGGCCCAGCACGCGGCCCCCCTTGGTGATGACACAGCCCACCGCCGGGTTGGGCCAGACCCGGCCCAGCCCGCGCCGCCCCAGCGCAAGCGCCTGGGCCATGTGGCGCGCGTCGGTCGCGCCGGTCACTCCGACGCCGGGCCTTCGGGGGGCGCCGCGGCCACCTCGTCCTCGGCCGCCTTGGCCTGGGGGCGCAGCTCGCTGACGAACTTGTCGAAATCGTCAGCGGCCTGGAAATTCTTGTAAACGCTGGCAAAGCGGACATAGGCGACGGTGTCGATCCGGGCCAGCGCCTCCATCACGATCTCGCCGATCTGCTTGGAGGGGATATCCGTCTCGCCCATGCTCTCCAGCCGCCGCACGATGCCGGAAATCATCTGGTCCACTCGTTCCGATTCCACCGGGCGTTTCTGCATCGAAATGCGCACCGAGCGTTCCAGCTTGTCGCGGTCGAAATCCTCGCGCCGCCCGTTGGACTTGATGACAACGAGGTCTCGCAACTGCACCCGTTCATAGGTGGTAAACCGCCCCCCGCAGGCCGGGCAGAACCGCCGCCGCCGGATCGCGACATGATCCTCGGCCGGGCGCGAGTCCTTCACCTGGGTATCGACGTTTCCGCAAAACGGGCAGCGCATGGGCCGTCCCCCTTCTCTTCTCGGCCTCTTCGGTCATGGGTCTCAAGCCCAGTTATCCACAGCTATCATAGGACACCCGCAAGGTTTTGGGTAGAGGGGAATTTACACCGCTAGATAAGCAGCGACCACGGGGTTTAAGACCGCGGACATTTGCTTAGATCAAAGTTGAAGCCAGAAAAAGAAAGGCCAAGACATGTCCGACAAGACCCTTTTCATCACCGGCGCCTCCACGGGCATCGGGGCCGAAACCGCCCGCGCCGCCGTGGCCAAGGGCTGGCGCGTGGCGCTCATGGCGCGCAGCGCCGACAAACTGGATGCGCTGGTGCAGGAGTTGGGCACCGAAAGCGCCCTCGCCATAACAGGAGACGTCACTAACTACGACGATCTCACCGCCGCCGTCACCGCCACCAGGGACAAGTTCGGCGCTATCGACGCCGTTTTCGCTAACGCGGGCATGGGCCTCGACACCCCGGGCGTGGCCGATGGCGACCCCGAGGAATGGCAAACCATGATGGACCTCAACGTCATGGGCGTCCTTTGGACGGTCAAGGCGACCTATGAGGCGCTGAAAGAGGCCAAGGGACATCTGATCCTCACCGGTTCGGTTGCCGGGCAAATCCACCTGCCGGGCTCGGTCTATGGCGCGTCCAAATGGTTCGTCCACGGCTTTGGCGGCAACATGAGCGAGGAAATGCGCGGCTGGGGCGGGCGCTGCACCGTCATCGCGCCGGGCATGGTCGATACCCCCTTCTTCGACGAGGCCAAGCCCGACAAACTCAAGCCCGAGGATGTGGCCCGAACCGTGATCTTCGCCTTGGAACAGCCCGAGCGCGCAGATGTCCGCAACCTGACGATCATGCCCACCGGCTGACCCTCAGGCCAGATGCGCCGCGACCTTCCGGGTATGCGGCGCATCGCGATGCTCAAACAGGTAAATCCCCTGCCATGTGCCCAACACAGGCACGCCACCACTGACCGGAATACTCAAACTCACTGGCAGCATCGCCGCCTTGATATGGGCGGGCATGTCGTCGGGGCCTTCCTGCACATGGGTCAGATAGGCCATGGCCGGATCATCCGCCGGCGGCACCAGCCGGTCGAAATACGCGAGCAGGTCGCGCTGCACTGCCGGGTCGGCGTTTTCCTGGATCAAGAGCGAACAGGAGGTGTGCTGGACGAAAAGCGTCAGCACCCCCGTGCCCCGTACCCAGCCGGCCACCTGCCCGGTGAATTCGTAAAGGCCGGGGCCATCGGTGCCGATGCTGAACCGGGTCTGCATGGGGTCTAGAAGATGCCGTCGCCCTGCTGGTCGATCATCTGCCGGCACTTCTGCACCGTGGCCTCGACGGCCTGGTCACGATCGCCCACAACATCGGCCCGGATCAGGCTGTGGGACTTGGTCTCGCCCGCCACCTCGCGCTCGATGCGGCCGGCGATGCGATAGCCGCCCTCGGCCTTCATCGGCTCGGCGAAGATGCGATAGCCGTTGTGCTCAACCGGTTCGGCCGCCTCGGTGGCCGCGCCGCCGCCGTCGCCGCCACCGAAGAGTTTCCTGAGAAGGGACATGCCGAGGCTCCTTTCCGGTCTCGAGTAAAGCAGGTCGGGGGCACCCTGTCCACGCCGACCGGCCCGGCGTTACTGATCCAGGAACGACCGCAGCTTGCGGCTGCGCGAGGGGTGCTTGAGCTTGCGCAGGGCCTTGGCCTCGATCTGGCGGATGCGTTCGCGGGTCACCGAGAACTGCTGGCCCACCTCTTCGAGGGTGTGGTCGGTGTTCATGCCGATGCCGAAGCGCATGCGCAGAACGCGCTCCTCGCGCGGGGTGAGCGAGGACAGCACCCGCGTGGTGGTGTCCTTGAGGTTGTCCTGGATCGCCGAGTCCAGCGGCAGCACCGCCTGCTTGTCCTCGATGAAATCGCCCAGCTGGCTGTCTTCCTCGTCGCCGATGGGGGTTTCCAGCGAAATCGGTTCCTTGGCGATCTTCATCACCTTGCGGACCTTTTCCAGCGGCATCTGCAGCTTGCCGGCCAGTTCCTCGGGCGTGGGTTCGCGGCCGATCTCGTGCAGCATCTGGCGGCCCGTGCGCACCAGCTTGTTGATGGTCTCTATCATGTGGACCGGGATGCGGATGGTGCGGGCCTGGTCGGCGATGCTGCGGGTTATCGCTTGGCGGATCCACCAGGTGGCATAGGTCGAGAACTTGTAGCCGCGGCGGTATTCGAACTTGTCCACGGCCTTCATCAGGCCGATGTTGCCCTCCTGGATCAGGTCGAGGAACTGCAGCCCGCGGTTGGTGTATTTCTTGGCGATCGAGATCACCAGCCGCAGGTTGGCCTCGACCATTTCCTTCTTGGCCGCGCGGGCTTCCTTTTCGCCCTTCTGGACTTGGGCGACGATGCGGCGGAACTCGGAGATGTCGACGCCGACGTACTGGCCCACCTGGGCCATCTCGGCGCGCAGCTCCTCGATCTTGTCGGTGTGCCGTTCGACGAGCGATTTCCAGCCCCGGCCCGAGCGGCTGGCCATGTCCTCCAGCCAGCCGGGGTCGAGCTCGCGGCCGCGGTAGGCCTCGATGAACTCGCGGCGGTTGATGCGGGCCTGGTCGGCCAGCTTCACCATCGAGCTGTCGATGGACATGATCCGGCGGTTGATGCCGTAAAGCTGGTCGATCAGTGCCTCGATGCGGTTGTTGTGCAGATGCAGCGAGTTGACCAGCTCCACGATCTCGGCGCGCAGGGTCTGGTATTTCTTCTCGTCGGCCGCGCTGAAAGAGCCGTCCTCGTTGATGGTCGCCGACATGCGGGCGTCCTGCATGGCCGAAAGCTTGGCGAAATCGTCGGCGATGGTGTCGAGGGTTTCCAGGACGCGCGGCTTGAGCGTCGCCTCCATAGCCGCGAGCGACATGCTGGCGGCGTCCTCGTCCTCGTCCTCGTCCTTGGCGATGGGGTTGCCGTCAGCGTCGAGCTCGGGGCTGTCGTCCTCCTTGGCCTCGGGTTTGGGGGCGGACTCGGGTTCGACGACGGGGGCGGTGTCGGCAGTGCCCTCGTCAAGCTGGTTGCCGAAGGTGGTTTCCAGGTCGATGACGTCGCGCAGCAGGATTTCCTCTTCCAGTAGCTCGTCACGCCAGATGGTGATCGCCTGGAAGGTCAGCGGGCTTTCGCACAGGCCCGCGATCATGGTGTTGCGCCCGGCCTCGATGCGCTTGGCGATGGCGATCTCGCCCTCGCGCGACAGCAGTTCCACGCTGCCCATCTCGCGCAGGTACATGCGCACCGGGTCGTCGGTCCGGTCGAGCTTTTCCGAGCTCGATCCACCCATGGCGACGTCGCGCCCGCCCACGGTGGCGACCTCGGTCGAGGTGGATTTCTCGTCCTCGCCCTCGGCGACTTCCTCGCTTTCCTCTTCCTCGGTGACCTGGATGCCCATCTCGTTGAGCATCGACATGACATCCTCGATCTGGTCGGAACTGACCTGGTCGGGCGGCAGCACCGCGTTGAGTTGATCGTAGGTGATGTAGCCGCGGTCCTTGGCCTCTGCGATCATCTTCTTGACCGCGGTCTGGCTCATGTCGATGGCGATGTCGCCATCCGCGCCGGTCTCGCTGCGATCCTCGGTGTCCTTGGCTGCCATGCGTGTCCCCTCTGGCTGTCGCGCAGTGATTCGGATGATTCGCGTTGGTCGAATCAATCCGCCACCCGCGCGATTCGCAATGCCCTCGCGCCCCGTTTTCGGCGCTCTGTTGCCCCGTGTCCCCCGGGGCCGCCCCCGTAAGCCTGCCACGGCGTACGGGTACCGACCGACTTAGCGCGGCCCGCGCCCCTTGGCAAAGTCGATCTTGCTTAACAATTCATCAAAGGCGCTGCGTTCATCCCGTTTCATGCGGGCCCCGTTGGGGCCCGTGTCGTATTCGGCCCGGTCGTCATCGTCCTGTTTGCCGGCGCGGTTCATGGCCGCGCTGGACTGCGCCAGCCGCGCTGTCAGCCGTTCATCGGCCACGTCGGTGGCCAGGTCCTCCATCGCGTCCTCGACCTCCTGCGGGTGGCCGCGGCGCGCGTTGAGCTTGGCCAGTTCCTCGGCCAGGCACATGGTGGCGACCTCGCCGTTATCCGGCTTGCGAACCGCCGGCGTTATGGCGACGTGGGCCTGCGCGAAGAGCTTTTCAAGTGGCTCGGCGCCGATCATGTCGGTCACCTCCTGCGCGACGTCCGGCCCATCGGCGCGCAGCAGGGCATCGCGCAGCCGGGCATGGTCGGGCGTGACACAGACCAGCCGCTCCAGTTCGTGCAGGAAATCGGGCAAAAGGCCGGGGTTGCGGATCAGCGTGGCAAGGATCACCGCTTCGCGCAGCTGGTCCTCGACCGGGCCGCCGGTAGCCAGAAGCGAGGCCTTGCTGTCGGGCATGGGCGGGGCGATCTTCCACTCGGGCAAGGCCCCGCGGCCGCCCGGACGCCAGGCGCGGCGGCGCGCGCCCTGCCCCGGCCCCTTGCCTTGCGCCGGGCCGAAAAGCTGCCAGCGCAGCTCCTTGATCGCGGCGCCGTAATGGCTGCGGATGGAGGGGTCGCGGATCTGCTGGATCCGGTCGCGCAGGGCCTTGTCCAATGCCGCACGGCGTTCGGGACTGTCGAAGGATTTGCCCTCGATCTCGCGCTGCCAGAGCAGCTGCACCATGGGCAGGGCCGCGTCGAGCTGCTTGCGCAGACCGCCCGGCCCCTGCGCGCGCAGCAGGTCGTCGGGGTCCATGCCCTCGGGCATCATGGCAAAGCGCAGCGACTGGCCCGCCTGTAGCAGCGGCAGCGCCAGGTCCATCACCCGGCCCGCCGCGCGCTTACCGGCGGTGTCGCCGTCCAGCGTGATCACCGGCTCGGGCGCGATGCGCCAGATCATCGCCAGTTGCTCTTCGGTGACGGCGGTGCCCAGCGGCGCGACAGACGCCTCGAAGCCCGCTTCGGAGAGCGCGATCACGTCCATGTAGCCCTCGGCCACGATCAGCGTCTGGCCCTTGCCGGCGGCCTCGCGCGCGCGGCGCAGGTTGAACAGGCTGCGCGACTTGTCGAACAGCTCGGTCTCGGGCGAGTTGAGGTATTTGGCGTTATCCGAAGGGTCGAGCGCGCGCCCGCCGAAGGCGATGCAGCGCCCGCGCGCGTCGCGGATGGGAAAGATGATACGGTTGCGGAACACGTCGTAGGGATCGCGGCCGCGGTCGCTCGTCCGGGCCAGCCCGGCGGCGACGATCAGCTCATTATCAACCCCCTTGCCGGCCAGGTGATCGCGCAGGTTGGACCAGCCCGGCGGGGCCAGGCCGATCTCCCAGCGCTCCAGCGCCGGGCCGGTCAGGCCGCGCCCGGCCAGGTAGTCGCGCGCCGCGGTCCCGGCCTGGGTGTTGAGCTGCAACCGGAAGAACTGCACGGCCAGGTCCATGACCTCGGCCAGCCGCGTGCGCCGATCGGCCTTTTCCTGCGCCGCGGGGTCGCGTTCGGGCAGGCTCATCCCGGCCTCGCCGGCGAGGATTTCCACCGCCTCCATGAAGCCGACATTCTCGGTCTCTCGGACGAAGGAAATGGCGTCGCCCTTGGCGTGACAGCCAAAGCAGTAGTAATAGCCCTTCTGGTCGTCGACGTGAAAGCTGGCGGTCTTTTCCTGGTGGAAGGGGCACGGCGCCCACATGTCGCCCTTGGCCTGGTTGGACTTGCGGTTGTCCCACATCACCTTGCGGCCGACGACCCGGGCAATGCTCAGGCGGCTGCGCAATTCATCAAGGAAACCGGGCGGCAGGCTCATGGAGCGAATATAGGCCCGGCCCGGCCCGACTGCGAGTCCCGATCAGGGCCGCGGCCCCGTGGGCGGCGGCGTCACCACGCGCCGCGCCCGCGCCTCGCGCCACGAGATGAAGCTGACGGCGGCGACGATGACCACCCCGCCCAGGATCACCCAGGGGTCGACCCCCTCGCCGAAGACCGCCGCGCCGAGGATCACCGACCAGACCAGCTGCAGGAAGGTCACCGGCTGCGTCACGGTCAGCGGCGCGGCGGCGAAGGCCAGCGTCATGGTGTAATGCCCGGCGGTGGCGAAACAGGCGACCGCGAAAAGCCATAGCAGCTGCGCGCCCGTGACCGGCACCCAGACGGCCCAGGCGAAGGGGGCCAGCCCGATGGTGACGGTGATCGAGAGCATGCCGACGATCACCGCCGCCGAGACCTCGCCCGACAGCCGCTTGGTGATCATGTAGCCCGCCGCGAAGGCCATCGCGGTAAAGACCATCGCCAGGTGACCCGCGTTCAATTCGCGCAGTCCCGGGCGCAGGATCACGAGCGCGCCGATCAGCGCCATGACAACGGCGGCCAGCCGCCGCGGCGGCAGGTCCTCGCCCATGAACAGCGCCGCCCCCAGGGTGACGTAGACCGGGTTCATATAATTCATCGCCGTGACCTCGGCGATGGGAATGCGCGTCATCGCGTAGAACCACAGGATGACGGCCACGGTGTGCGCCGCCCCGCGCAGGGTGAAAAGCCGCAGCTGCCGAAAGGTCAGCCGCGCGCGCCGTATCGGCCGGATCATCGGCAGCACGAAGACCAGCCCCAGCAGGTAGCGCAGAAAGGCCGACTGCGCCGCCGGGATGGCATCCCCCACGTGCTTGACCAGCGCGGTGACGGCGACGAAGTTCAAGCCGGTGAGGATCATCCAGACGATCCCCGCAAGGGGGCGGTGCTGCTGTGGCATCGTGCCAGATGATCCGACTCCGGCGGGGGTGGCAAGGGGGCTTTGCCCCCTCTGCCCCACGGTATTTGACACCCAAAGAAACCCGGTGCGTGCTGGAAACGGGTACCGGATTTCGCGCCCGCAGGTGCTGTCCTCGGGTGCAGGATGGGTCGCCTGACACCGAGGTGGGCGGCGCCGTCAGTGCCCGAACAGCAGACCGGCCGCGATGGCCCACATGACGCCGCCGATCAGGGCCTCGAGCCACTGCCAGGCCCGCGGCCGGGTCATCAGCGGGGCGAGCAGCCGCGCGCCGTAGCCCAGCGCGAAGAAGAAGACGAAGGAGGCCGCCACCGCACCGGCCCAGAACGCCGGAGCATGGTCGGTGTGGCGCGCGGCCACCGCGCCGATCAGCACCACGGTGTCGAGGTAGACATGCGGGTTGCCCCAGGTGATCGCCAGGCAGAACAGCACCGCGGCCCGCCGGCTGGTCGCGGCGCCACGCGCTGGGTCCAGCGCGGCACCGCCGATCCAGGCGCGGCGAAAGCTCAGCGCGCCGTAAACCAGCAGGAACGCCGCCCCCAGCCAGCGCATCAGAGGGGCCAGCCCCGGCAGCCAGGCGGCCAGCGCGGCAAAGCCGAAGACGCCCAGGCTGATCAGGATCGCGTCCGAGACGGCGCAGGTCAGCACGATGGGCAGGACGTGTTCGCGCCGCAGCCCCTGGCGCAGGACAAAGGCATTCTGCGCCCCGATGGCGAGGATCAGGGACAGCCCGAGGCCGAAGCCGGTGGTGAAGGCGGCGATCATCCCCCGCGCCTAGCCCGGCCGGCGCCGGCGGGCAAGCCGCCCCGCCGCTCAGCCCGCCGGGGGCTGGGGGTAGTGCCGGGCCGTGGCCTGCCTCTCTGCCCAGTCGAGGCCGAATTCGTCCGCCAGCGCCCGCGCCTCTTTCTGGCAGCGGGTGGTATCCTGCCCCGCCGCCGCGCGCACCAGCAGGCAGGAGATCAGCCAGCCCGCCGAAGTGCGCAGGTCGGGGTGGTCCGGCTCGGCCTCGAAGGCCCGGCGCCGGATATCCACCGCCTCTTGCAGTAAGGCCTCGGCCGCGTCGGCCCGCCCAGCCCGCAGCCACTCCGCCCCGGTGTTCATTGCACCGATGGCGATTCGGGTGTCGCCAGTGGGCAGGGTCTTGCGGTCGATCGCAAGCGCCGCCGCGTAAAGCCGCGCCGCTGCCCCGCCGCGCCCCTGCGTGCGCCGCAGCGCGCCAAGGTTGTTCAGACTCGCCGCCACCGGCTCTGCCCACCGCCCGTGCAGCCGGCGGCGCAGGGCCAGCCCCCGCTGCGTCATCTTGATCGCCTCCGGCAGGTGGTCCCGCTGCCCCGCCTGCGCCATGGCGTGCAGGATATGGCCAAGCTGATCGTAGCTTGCGGCGAGGGTCGCGCTGCCGGGCTGGTGCGTCTCTTTCAGGTCAACCGCCACCCGCATCTCGGCCACCGCGCCCGCCCGGTCGTTCGCGTTCAGCCGATGCAGCGCCAGGTTGTGCCGCGCCGCCGCAAAGTTGGGGTGATCCGCGCCATAGAGCGCCCTCGCAAGCTCGACCCCAGCCTTGGCCAGGTCCAGCCCGCCCTCATAATCAGCGATCGCGTTCACGAACAACCCGGCCTGGTTCAGCAGGAAGCCCAGCGCGTCCCCCCGCGGTGCCACGCCCGTAGCCCAAAGCGCGCGGACATGCGGCGTCAGCCGGCGGCAGAGGGGCCAGTTGGCGCTGTCCTGCACGTCATACGGATACACTGCCGCCAGCAGCTCGGTGGCGGTGCGCGCCGCGCCATCCTCGGCCTGCAGCGCGCGCAGCGCCGCGGCGGTCATCCGGTGCATCGTGTGCCCCCCGTCCGCCCGGCCGGGGCGGGCCAGCAGCGAGGCATCGACCAGCGCCTGGAACGCCGCCGCGACGCGCGCGGGGTCGGAGACCAGCGCGCCCGTCTCGTCCGAGACATCTTGTTTGACAGCATCCCATTGCGCCCCGTCCGGCGCGCCGGTCAGCAGGTCGGGGGTCAGCCCCTCGGGCGCCCAGTGGGCCAGCACCCCGGCCACCGCCCTTGCGTCGGCACCCAGGCTGTCATGGCTCAGCTTGACCGCGCCGATCACGCTGTCGGGGTAGGCGTCGTTCTTTGGGGCCTGCGCGATCACCTCTGTAATGCGCGTCTGGTAGGTGGCGAAGGCGTAGCCCTCGGTGCGGATCAGCGCGCCGGCCACCACCAGCGCCAGCGGCAGCCCGCCCAGCGCCGCGGCCAGATCGCGCGCGCCGGCGGCGTCGTCGCGGCGCCCCGCCGCCTCCATCAGCACGCGCACCGCGGCGCTGTCCTCTGTGTCGTAGTCCAGCGCGTGGGCCTGCACCGCCGCGAAGCCGGCCCAGCCGGTGGCCGCCCGCGTGGTGACGATCAGGTGCCCCGGCGGGACGAGGTTCTGGATGGTGGCGTAGTCGGGCGCGTTGTCGTAGATGGCCAGCCAGTCGCGCCCGTCCTGCCCCATGGCGGCGATCACCGCCTGCCCCTGCTGCACCAGCGTCAGGTTGTCGAGCGTCACGCCCAGGTGCGGGGCCAGCCCGGCCAGCGCCTCGGCCAGCGCGCCCTCGGTCTCGGCCGTGGCCCAGACGATGCCGGTGTAGCGCTTGGCGTAAACCTCGGCGTAGTGGCGGGCCAGCGTCGTCTTGCCGACGCCGCCCTGCCCCTGCAGCACCGCGCCCGGGTTGACGATCGCCGCATCGCCCTTCTCGGCCAGTCCCGTGCGAAGGTCGGCCAGTTCCTGCCCCCGCCCCCACACCGCACGCGTCAGCGGCGGCAGGCCGTGGTCAATGCGAGGCGGCCTTGCCGGAAAGAGCCATCGGGCGGCGCGCCACAACCGGCCGGGAACGCCCAGCAAGAACGCGAGCACCGCCACTGCGGCAGACAGAATGATCCAGCCTTCCAGCGGTAACCATGATTTAAGGATCTCGATCAAACCGGCCTCTTGAAACTGCCGGTTGTCATGACACCACATCCCCGCCGGGGTTTCCAGACGCCGGACTGGCGGGCGGGCCTCGCGTTCCGACCACCGGCCCTATTCGGCGGCGTAGGCCTCCAGCACCGCGTCGGGGGCCTCGAAATTGGTGGTCACGTTTTGAACGTCGTCGTCGTCCTCCAGCGCCTCGACCAGTTTCATCACCTTCTGCAGGCCTTCGAGGTCCACCGGCGTGGTGGTCTGGGGCCGCCAGACCAGCTTGGTCGACGTGGCCTCGCCCAGCTGGTCCTCCAGCGCGGTGGAGACATCGTTGAGGTCGGTATCCACGCAGAGGATGACGTGCCCGTCCTCGGTGGTTTCGCAATCCTCGGCCCCGGCCTCGATCGCGGCCATCATGACCGTGTCGGCATCGCCGGCCTCGGGCGGGTAGAGGATCTGGCCCTTGCGGTCGAACATGAAGCTGACAGAGCCGGTCTCGCCGAGGTTGCCGCCGTGCTTGGAAAAGGTCGAGCGCACGGTCGAGGCGGTGCGGTTGCGGTTGTCGGTCATCGCCTCGACGAGCACGGCCACGCCGCCGGCGGCGTAACCCTCGTAGCGGATTTCCTCGTAATCCTCGGCATCGCCGCCCTGCGACTTCTTGATGGCGCGGTCGATCACGTCCTTGGGCACCGATTGCGACTTGGCCTCCTTGACGGCCAGGCGCAGGCGCGGGTTCTTCTCGGGGTCGGGGTCGCCCATGCGGGCGGCGACGGTGATCTCCTTGGCGAGCTTGGAGAAGAGCTTGGACCGCGCGGCGTCCTGGCGCCCCTTGCGGTGCTGGATGTTTGCCCATTTGGAATGGCCGGCCATGCTGTCCCCCGACGGTGTCTGCTGTCTGGCCGCCGTCATACCCAAGCCGGCGGCGCTGGGCAATGGCACGCGCCGACCGGCGCGGTCACGACCCGCGGGATGCCGCTTTCGGCCTATCGTCGCGAGCCGGGCGCCGTTACGCTCGGGCGAGGATCACGCGAACGGGAGGGAGGACCCCATGCAGATCTACCCGACACTCCAATTGCAGGACGGCCGCTGCGTCTCGCTCAGCCGGGGCGCGCTGGACAACCCGGCGATCTGGCATGTCGACCCGGTCGAGGTTGCGCGAGATTTCGCCGAGAAGGCCCGCTGGGTCCATGTCACCGATTTCGATGCCGTCGCCCGCGGCGAGACCGACAACAGCGCGCTGATCGAACAGATCATCCGCACCGTGCCCGGCTCGGTGCAGCTGGGCGGCGGCATGCGCACCATGGATCGCATCACCCGCTGGATCGACGCCGGCGCCGCCCGCGTCGTCATCGGCCAGACCGCGCTGGTCAATCCTGACCTGGTCAAGGAGGCCGCCCTTGCCTATCCAGACCAGATCGTGCTGGCGCTGGACGTCTACCAGGGAAAGGTCATGTCCCGGGGCTGGCGCGACACCACCGTCTTTGACCCGCTCGACGTGCTGGGCTGGTTCGAGAATGACGCGCTCGCGGCCATCGTCGTCACCGACATCGACGCCGACATCGAGGAGACCGAGGCCTCGGTCTCGCTCGTCACCCGGGTGGCCGAGGCGTCGCGCACGCCGGTCATCGCCCGCGGCACGATCAGCAGCCTCGACGACATCAGCCGGCTGAAATACGTCCCCCAAATCGCGGGCACGGTTATCGGCCGGGCGCTGTTTTCCAAGGCCATCGACCTGCAGGAAGCCGTGAATCTGGCCGCGCCGGAACCCGAGGAGACCGTGGCGCCCTTCGTCTGAGCGGGACGCGACAGGCGATTGCCGCCGCCGCGCGGGGGCAATAGGGTCCGCGCATGACGACGGACCAGGCCCTTCTGTTCGCCCTCTTCGGGGTGATCTTCGCGCTGCTGCTCTGGGGGCGTATCCGTTACGACATCGTCGCTTTCGGCGCGCTGATGGTCGCCGTGGCGGGCGGGCTGGTCGAGGCGCAGGCCGCCTTTTCCGGTTTCGGCCACCCGGCCACGATCATCGTCGCGCTGGTGCTGATCGTCTCGGCCGGGCTGGTGCGCTCGGGCGCGGTCCACCTCATCACCCGGACCATGATCGACAGCACCCGCCGCCTGGGCGCGCATATCACCATCATGGGCGGGATCGGCGGGGTGCTGTCCGCCTTCATGAACAACGTGGCCGCGCTGGCGCTGCTGATGCCGGTGGACATCCAGACCGCGCGCCGCGCGGGGCGCAGCCCGGGCCAATCGCTGATGCCGCTGAGCTTTGCCACCATCCTGGGCGGCATGGCCACGCTGATCGGCACACCGCCCAACATCATCATCGCCTCCATCCGCGAGGACCGCCTCGGCGCGCCCTTCGCCATGTTCGACTTCGCCCCCGTGGGCGCGGTCGTCGCCCTGGCCGGGCTGGCCTTCGTGGCGCTGATCGGCTGGCGCCTGATCCCGGCGCCGGACGCGGCCACCGCCGGGGCCGTGGCCGACAGCTATGCCGATTACCTGGCCGAACTGATCGTGCCGACCGACAGCAAGCTGATCGGCCAGCGCCTGGGCGAGCTGTACGAGACGGCCGAGAAGAACGACGTGGCTATCCTCGGCCTGATCCGCGACGGCAAGCGCCGCTACGGCGCCGCGGCCAACGCGGTGCTGCGCGGCGACGACATCCTTGTGCTGGAGGCCGCGCCGGGGCCGCTCGACGAATTCCGCAGCGCGCTCTCGCTTAAGTTCACCACCAAGGATCACGCCGACAAGCTCGAGGCCGCGGGCGACGGGCTGGCGCTCATCGAGGTCGTGGTCCCCGAGGGCGCGCGCATCGCCGGCAAGACCGCCCAGGCGGTCGGGCTGCTCTGGCGGCACCAGACCGTTCTGCTGGGCATGTCGCGCAAGGGACGCGCCATCCGGACCCAGATGCGCAAGACGAAGGTCCAGCCCGGCGACATCCTGCTGCTGCTGGCCCCCTCGGCCCGGGCCGCGGACGTGGCCGATTGGCTGGGCTGCCTGCCGCTGGCCGACCGCGGGCTTTCGGTGACCGCCGACAGCAAGATGTGGCTGGCCATCGCCACCTTTGCCGCGGCCGTCGCGGCGGCCGCCTTCGGACTGGTCGACCTGCCGGTGGCGCTGGGGATCGTGGTGACGGTCTATGCCCTGACGCGCATCGTGCCGCTGTCCGAGATCTACGATCACGTCGAATGGCCGGTGGTGGTCCTGCTGGGGTCGATGATCCCGCTGGGCGGCGCGCTGGACCAAGCGGGCGGCACCGCGCTGATCGCCGAGGCCCTCACGGGGCTGGCCGCGGACCTGCCGGCCTGGGCGATCCTCGCCCTGCTAATGGTGGTGACCATGACGCTGTCGGACGTGCTCAACAACACCGCCACCACCATCGTCGCCGCCCCTGTGGGTATCGAGATGGCGCGCACGCTGGGGGTGTCGCCCGACCCGTTCCTGATGGCGGTGGCGGTGGCCGCCTCCAGCGCCTTTCTCACGCCCATCGGGCACAAGAACAACACGCTGATCCTCGGGCCCGGCGGCTACGGGTTCGGGGATTACTGGCGCATGGGTCTGCCCCTTGAAATCCTGATCGTGGCGGTGTCTATCCCGGCCATCCTGATCGTCTGGCCGCTGTAATCCATGCCCAAGCCCTTCCTGATCCTGCAACTGCGCCCCGAGACCGAGGCGAGCGACGACGAATTCGCCGCGCTGCTGCGCAAGGGCGGGTTGCGCCGGGACCAAGCCCACCGCGTCCGGCTGGACCGCGAGGCCCTGCCCGCGGGCCTGGACCTGTCCGACTATGCCGGCGTCATCGTCGGCGGCGGGCCGGGCTGCGTCAGCGACGCGCCAGGCGACAAGTCGCCCGAGGAGGCGCATATCGAGGCCGCCTGCCTGTCGCTCATGCCCGAGATCACCGACCGCGACATCCCCTTCATGGGCTGCTGCTACGGCATCGGCATCCTCGCGCATCACCTCGGCGCCGAAGTGTCGAAAGCCCGCTACGGCGAACCCGTGGGCGCCGTGACCTGCCGTGTCGTGGGGGATGACCCGCTGCTTGACGGTCTGCCGGGCGTTTTCGAGGCCTTCGTCGGCCACAAGGAGGCCGTGCAGCACCTGCCGCTGGGCGCGGTGCACCTGCTGGAAAGCGGCCCCTGCCCGTTCCAGATGATCCGGCACGGGCGAAACGTCTATGCCACCCAGTTCCACCCCGAGGCCGATGCCGGCGTTTTTGAGACCCGTATCCGCATCTACAAGGACCGCGGCTATTTCCCGCCCGAAACCGCCGACGACCTGATCGCCATGTGCCGCACCGCGGATGTGACCGTGCCCGAACGCATCCTGCGGAACTTCGTCGCCCGTTATGGCTAGGCGCGCCGGGCGATCCGCCGGTCGCGCTGCCCGCGTGCCAGCAGCCACAGGTTGCTAACCACCATGGCGCCCAGCACGATGGCCCCGCCGATCAGCGTCCGCGGGCCCGGGTCCTCGCCCAGCACCCACCAGACCAGCAGCGGGCCAAAGACGGCCTCGAGCAGCATCAGCAGCCCGACATCGGCGGCCGGCAGGTAGCGCGGCCCGGTCGTCAGGCAGGCAAAGGCCACCGGCACGACCCAGAGCCCCATCAGCCCCATCCAGACCCGGTCGCCTGCGGGGATCATCACCGTCGGCGCCAGAACGGCCGCCGCTGCCCCTGCCAGCAAGGCGCCGACCCCCATGGCGGGTACCATGGACCGGCCCTTCTGGAACCGCGCGATCGAGAAGGTCACCGCGATCGCCATCGCGGCCCAGAGCGCGGCAAGGTCGCCGCCGATCCGGCCGCCGCCTGCGCCCAGCGACCCGCTGGCGATCACGGCGATGCCCACCAGCGTGGCGGCGATGGTCAGCACCGTGCGCAGGCCCACGGCCTCTTTCAGGACAAAGCGCGCGATCAGCGCCGCGAAAATGGGCGAGGTCGCCAGCAGGAACAGCGTGTTGGCCACAAGCGTGTGCGTGGCCGAATAGACGAAGGCGATATTGCCCGACCCGTAGACCACTGCCATGGCGACATCCGCCCGCGTCGGCCGCATGAGGGGGCGCAGGCCGCGCCCGCGCGTCACCACGGCAACGCCGACCAGCACCGCCGCCCCGCTGAGCGTGCCGCGCCAGAACAGCTGCGCCCAGTGGTCGGCCGCGATCAGCCGGATCAGCAGCGTGTCGGGCGAGATCACCAGCACCCCGAACAGGGTGATCAGGAACCCGCGCAGGTAGTTGGACATCCCCGGCGCCGTCATAGCGGGAACACCCGCGGAATCACCGCCGAGGCCAGCAGGCCGACGCTGAGGTTGAGCGGAATGCCCACACGCAGGAAATCGGTAAACCGATAGCCGCCGGGGCCGTAGACCAGTGTGTTGGTCTGGTAGCCGATGGGCGTGGCGAAACTGGCCGAGGCGGCGATCATCACCGCCACCACCAGCCCGCGCGGGTCGATCCCAATGGCCTGGCCCAGGCCGATGGCGACGGGGGTGACGACCACGGCGACGGCGTTGTTCGACACCAGTTCGGTCAGCACGCTGGTCAGCAGGTAGATGGCCCAGACGATCAGGAACGGCGGCAGGGTCTGCAGCGCCGGCGCGATGGCATCGACGATCAGTTCCACCGCGCCCGAAGCCTGCAGCGCCGCGCCGATGGCCAGCATGGCGAAGATCAGCGCCAGCAGCCGCCCCTCGACGAAGGAAAACGCCTCCTCGGCGTCGATGCAGCCCGTCACCAGCACCACCGCCACGGCCACCACCGCCAGCGGCAGGATCGGCGCCACGCCCGCCGCCGCCAGCGCCACGATGGCCAGCAGCGCCCCCACCGCGATGGGGGCATGCCCGCGGCGGAATTCCTTGGCCGAAGGGGTGGAGACATCGACAAGCTCCTGGTCGTCGGCCAGGCGCTTGATGTCCTCCGGCGTGCCCTCGAGCAGCAGCGTATCGCCCACCCGCACGGTCAGGTCGTCCAACTGGCGGCCGATGTTCTGGCTGCGCCGGTGCACGGCCAGCACGTAGACGCCGTAGCGGCGGCGCAGGCGCAGCGCGCCCAGCCGGCGGCCCACCATCTTGCAGCCCGGGGTGATCAGCGTCTCGACCGTCTGGGTTTCCACCGCGCTGACCTGGTCCACCCGGCGCAGCGACTTGTTGCGCTGCAGGCTGAGCAGCTCGGTCATGGCGGTCCGCAGGACAACCCGGTCACCGACCTGCAGTTCGACCCCGTCGAGGTTGCGCCGCAGCGAGGTATCGCCGCGAATCACGTCGATCAGGCGCACCCCCTCGCGCTTGAACAACTGCACGCCCAGCACCTCGCGGCCGATCAGGTTGCTCTCGGGGGGGATGACGGCCTCGGTGAAGAACCGCATCCGCGAGCGGTCGGACAACAGGTTGGCCATGCTGTCGCGGTCGGGCAGCAGGCGCGGCGCGATCAGCGTCAGATAGACCAGTCCCCAGCCCACCACCACCAGCGCCACCGGCGTGACCTCGAAGATGGTGAAGGGGGCCAGGCCCTGTGTGCGGGCCACACCGTCCACCAGCAGGTTCGTCGAGGTGCCGATCAGCGTCAGCGTGCCGCCCATGATCGCGGCATAGCTCAGCGGGATCAGCAGCTTGGAGGCCGACAGCCCGAGCGTGCGCGCCAGCTGCACGAAGACCGGGATCATCACCACCACCACGGGGGTGTTGTTCATGATCGCGCTGGCCAGCAGCACGAAAGCGAAGACCAGCACCATGGTCTGGCGCGGGTGGCTGCGCACCCGCCGGTCGGCCAGCGTGGTCAGCGCGTCCAGCGCGCCCGTGCGCACCAGCGCACCCATGACAAGGAACATCGCCGCGATGGTCCAGGGCGCGGGGTTGGACAGCACCGCCAGCCCGGCGTCCTGAGGCAGGATGCCGGTGGCCAGCATCAGCGCCACGCCGGCGATGGCCACGACTTCGGTGGGATAGGTCTCGCGCGTGAAGGCCACGAACATGCCCAGAACGATCGCCAGGGTCAGGATCGCGTCGACGTTCGGGCCAAGTCCCAGAAGGTCGATCATTCCGGGCCCGCGGGCGTCAGCCGTCCGCCCTCGCGGACCGGGGCGACCCGCGTCGCCTTGCCGGTGCGGTCGTCGGTTTCCACGTATAGCCCCGAGAGCGTGGCCGCGCCGATCGCGGGCTCGAACCGCGCCTTCGGCATGCCGGTGATAAAACGGCGCAGGGGTTCGTCCTTCTGCATGCCGATGACGCTGTCGTAATCGCCACACATGCCCGCGTCGGTCTGGTAGGCCGTGCCCCCGTTCAGGATCTGGGCATCGGCCGTGGGCACATGCGTATGGGTGCCGACGACGACGCTGGCGCGGCCGTCACAGAAATGGGCCATCGCCATCTTCTCCGAGGTCGCCTCGCCGTGCATGTCGACCAGCGCGGCATTGACCGCGCCGCCCGGGGGATGGGCCTTGAGAACGGCCTCGACGGCCGAGAACGGATCGTCGAAGGGCCGCTTCATGAAGACCTGGCCCAGTACCTGGGCCACCAGGATCCTGCGCCCGCCGGGCACCTCGAAGACCCGCGCGCCGCGGCCGGGCGCGGCCTTGGCGTAGTTCAGCGGCCGGATGATGCGCGGCTCGGACTCGCAGACCTGCAGCATATCCTTCTGGTCGAAGGCATGATCGCCCAGGGTAATCACATCCGCCCCCGCGTCGAGAAGCAGCCGCGCGTGATCGCCACTCAGCCCCATGCCGTTGGAGGCGTTCTCGCCGTTGACCACGACGAAATCCAGCCGCAGCCGGTCGCGCAAGCCCGGCAGGCCCTCGCTGACCGCCCGGCGACCGGCCCGGCCCATGACGTCGCCAAGAAAAAGAACTCTCATGCCCGCCTAGAGACCAAGCCGCGCCAGCAGAGGCAAGCGTTTTCAAAGGGTGTGGCTACGCCACGCAGGTTTGTTTCGGCGTCGGCTGCGCCGCCACCTGCGGGCTCAGGGGGCTTTCCGCCCCCTCTGCCTTCGGCATTCACCCCCGACGGTATTTGAACCCCGAAGAAACTGCGGGGCGGCATCTTCTGGCCGGAAATATCCCGGGGTGAATTGGCCGAAGGCCAAGAGGGGCAGCGCCCCTCACGCCCCGTCCGGCACGATCACGCCCTCTTCCGTGATGATCAGGTCGAGCGGCTGGTCTGTGGGCTCCAGCGGCAAGTCGGACTGTTCCTGGGCGGCATAGGCAAAGCCGATTGCCTGGGTGGGACGCTGGGCGCGCAGGGCTTCAATGGTGCGGTCGTAGAAGCCACCGCCGTAGCCCAGCCGCCCGCCCCGGCGCGAGAAGGCGACCAGCGGCACGATCAGGACCTCGGGCTCGATCCAGGCACCGGTTTCGGGGATCCGGGCGCCGAAGTCGCCCTCGATCATGGGGCACCCCGGGGTCCATTCGCGGAACTGCAGGCGCTGGCGCTGCCCCATGATCACCGGCACGCAGACCGGGCCGTGGGCGGCCGCGTCTTCCATGGCAGGGGTCGGGTCGATCTCGGTGCGCATGGCCATGTAGCCGGCCAGCGGCACGCCGCGGTGCTCGGCCAGCGCCCGGCGCAGGTGCGCGGCCGTGCCCGCGCCGCTGTCGTGGGCCCGCTTGCGGGCGGCGAAGGCGGCCTTGCGCGCCGCGGCCTTGCGCGCCTCGAGCGTCACAGCAGGATCACCGCGGCCAGCCCGAGGAAGGCGAAGAAGCCGACAACGTCCGTCACCGTTGTCACAAAGGCCCCCGAGGCCAGCGCCGGGTCGATGCCCATGCGGTCGAGCAGGATGGGCACCACCGTGCCCGCCAGCCCGGCCACCACGAGGTTGATGACCATGGCCAGGGCAATAACCACGCCCAGCAGCGGCTGGCCGAACCAGGCCCATCCGACCGCACCCATGACCAGCGCAAAGATCAGCCCGTTGATCAGGCCGACCAGCATCTCGCGGCGGATGACGCGCAGCACGTTGGCGCCGGTCAGGTCCTTGGTGGCGATGGCGCGCACCGCCACCGTCAGCGATTGCGTGCCCGCGTTGCCCCCCATCGAGGCGACGATGGGCATGAGCACCGCCAGCGCGACCAGCCCGGCGATCACGTCCTCGAACAGGGCGATGACGAGCGAGGCGAGGATCGCCGTCACCAGGTTCACGGCCAGCCAGGGCAGCCGCCGCCGCGTGGTCGCGCCCACGCGATCGGACAGGCTGCCCTCGCCCACGCCGGCCAGGCGCAGGATGTCCTCTTCGTGTTCCTCATCGAGCACGGCCATGGCGTCGTCGATGGTGATGATGCCCACCAGCCGGTCGTCGGCGTCCACCACCGGGGCCGAGATCAGGTGATACTGGTTGAAGGCATAGGCCACGGCCTCTTCGTCCTGGTCGATGCGGAAGGTCCGAAAGCTGTCCTCGGTCAGCTCGGTCAGTTTCGTGGCGCGCGGCGCGCCCAGCAGCCGGCCGAGGGCGACATAACCCTCGGGCTTCATGCGCGGATCGACCAGCACCACGTGGTAGAACTGTTCGGGCAGGGCGTCGTGACTGCGCAGGAAGTCGATGGTCTGGCCCACGGTCCAGTGGACGGGCGCGCGCACGACCTCCACCTGCATCAGTCGGCCGGCGGAGTCCTCGGGGTAGCTGAGCGCGGTTTGCACGGCGAGCCGGTCGGGCGCCTCGAGCGCGTCCAGCACGGCCTCCTGCCGGCCGCTGTCCATGTCCTCGACCAGGTCGACAACGTCGTCCGATTCGAGATCGCGCACGGCAAAGGCGAGGGCCTCGGGGGGCAGCGCGGCGATGACGTCCTCGCGCAGGGTCTCGTCGAGCTCCGACAGGACATCGCCGTCGACACCGTGATGCCACAGGTCCAGCAGGGTGGCGCGATCGCGGTCGTCGATCTGTTCCAGCAGGTCGGCGATGTCGGCGGGGTGCAGCGGCGAAAGGGTCTCGTCCAGCGCCTGCCGGTCGCCCGCCTCCACCGCCGCGAGGATCGCCGCGACCATGCGGTCGGTCAGCTGGTCGGCCTCGCCCTCGATGATCTCGGTGGTGTCGGACATTATGCCCCCCGTCGCCAATGGCCGGAGCATAGAGAAAGCCCGCCGGCCCTCAAGCCCTCTCCTGCGGCGGTTTCGCCTCGAACCGAAAGCTCTCTCTTGCGCGCGGGTGATGGACCCCGCTGCCGGCCCTGTCTAGTTTGGATCGCATGCGTGACGAACTGCTTCTCGGCCAGGTGCTGACCTTCTCGGATGACCCGTTCAGCGCGGGCTGGCAGGCGGCGGCGCACCACAGCGCGCGCGGCGGCGTCCTGATCCGCGCGGGGCGCATCGCCGCCACGGGCGCGGCCGACGACCTGCGCCGGACCCACCCCCACGCGCCGGTGAGCGATTACGGCGAGGCGCTGATCCTGCCGGGCTTCGTGGATGCGCACATGCATTACCCCCAGACGGGCATGATCGCCAGCTGGGGCAAGCGGCTGATCGACTGGCTGAACACCTATACCTTTCCCGAGGAGATGCGCTTCGGCGACCCGGGGTATGCCCGGGCGCAGGCGGACCTGACGCTGGACCTAGCCCTGGCGCATGGCACCACGACGCTGGCCAGTTTCTGCACCGTCCACCCCGAAAGCGTGACCGCGGTTTTCGAGGCGGCCGAGGCGCGCGGCATGGCTGTGGTCGCGGGCAAGACCTGCATGGACCGCAACGCCCCCGACGCGCTGCGCGACACGGCCCAGACCGCCTATGACGACAGCAAGGCGCTCCTTGAAACCTGGCACGGGCGGGGCCGCGCGACCTATGCCATCACGCCGCGGTTCTCGCCCACCTCGACGCCCGACCAGCTGGCGGCCCTGGGCGCGCTCTGGGCCGAGCATCCCGACTGCCTGATGCAGACCCACCTGAGCGAACAGACCGACGAGGTCGCCTGGGTGCGCGCGCTGTTCCCGCAGGCGCGCGACTACCTGGACACATATGAGGCGCACGCGCTACTGGGCGCGCGCGGGCTTTACGGCCACGCCATCCACCTGGAGGCGCGCGAGATCGACCGGCTGGCGGAGGTGGGCGCGGCGGCGGTCCATTGCCCGACATCGAACACCTTCATCGGCTCGGGGCTGTTCGACACGGCCGGCCTCAAGGCGCGCGGAATACCGGTGGGCCTGGCCACGGACACCGGCGGCGGGTCCAGCTTTTCCATGCTGCGGACCATGGCCGCGGCCTACGAGATCGGCCAGCTGCGCGGCACAGCGCTGCACCCGGCACATCTGCTGTGGCTGGCGACCGAAGGCGCGGCTCGGGCGCTGCACATGGGCGGACAGATCGGCACGCTGGCGCCCGGTGCCCATGCCGATATCTGCGTGCTCGACTTGGCCTCCACCCCGGCCATCGCCCAGCGCAGCGCACGCGCCGAGGATATCTGGGAGGCGCTCTTTCCCACCCTCATGATGGGCGACGACCGCGCCGTGCGGGCAGTGAGAGTGGCCGGCGTGCCGCTGCAGGGTGCTGTATCGACAGCCCCGGGATCAGCCTGACCGTTGCGCCCGCCCCGGCACGTAACTGGCCTGCAGGGGCGATGTTAACGCAAAAGGCCGCGCTCTCGCGGCGCGGCCCTGTCGGTGCGGATGCGGCAGGATCGCTTACTTGATCTTGCCTTCCTTGTACTCAACGTGCTTGCGCGCGACCGGGTCGTATTTGCGCACCACCATCTTCTCGGTCATGGTGCGGGCATTCTTTTTGGTCACGTAGAAATGCCCGGTCCCCGCGGTGGAGTTCAGGCGGATCTTGATGGTGGTCGGCTTCGCCATTGTCGTCTCTCCTGGTCCGCGGGCCACAGGGGCCGCGCGTGAAATTCGATAGAAGCCTGCCTTCTACCGGCTTCATGAGGCGAGTCAACCGCCAAAGCGGGCGACCTCGGCCCCGATCCGCGCTGTCCGGGCGCATGACCTGGATCAAGGCGCGGCCCCGCGACGCCCGGCATCGTTCCCGCGAAACGCGACAGGAGGACGGCATGGCCGACAACGTGATCTGGTTCGAACATCTGCGCCGCGGCGACGTGGCCAAGGTGGGGGGAAAAAACTCCTCACTGGGGGAAATGGTGCAGGAGCTGGGCGGCCGGGGAATTGCCGTGCCTGGCGGCTTTGCCACCACATCCGACGCGTATCGCGCCTATATTTCCCACAACGACCTGGGCGCGCGCATCGCCGCCGAGATGGAAGCGCTGACCGCCCACAAGATCACCCTGGCCGAGGCGGGCACCCGCGTCCGCGCCATGATCGTGGGCGGCGACTGGCCCGCGCAGGTGCTGGCGGATATCCGCGCGGCCTACGTCGAGATGGCCCGCCGCACCGGGCAGGACGCGCCCTCGGTCGCGGTCCGGTCCTCGGCCACCGCCGAGGACCTGCCCGACGCCTCCTTCGCGGGCCAGCAGGAAACCTTCCTCAACGTAACAGGCGAGGCCGCGCTGCTGGCGGCCTGCAAGCGCTGCTATGCCTCGCTCTTTACCGACCGGGCGATCAGCTATCGCACCGTCCAGGGCTTCGACCACATGGAGGTGGCGCTGTCGATCGGCGTGCAGCAGATGGTGCGCGCGGACACCGGCGGGTCGGGGGTGATGTTCTCGCTCGATACCGAATCCGGCTTCGACAAGGTCGTGCTGATCAACGCCGCCTGGGGGCTGGGCGAAAACGTCGTGCAGGGCGCGGTGACGCCGGACGAATACATGGTCTACAAGCCGCATTTGGCCAATCCCGATCTGTTGCCCATCGTCGAACGCAGCCTCGGCGCGAAAGAGATCAAGATGATCTACGCCGAGGACGGCAAGGCGGTGAAGAACGTGAAAACCTCGAAGGCCGAGCGCGGGGCATTCGTCCTCTCCGAGGCCGAGACGGTGGCGCTGGCCCGCATGGCCGCCACCATCGAGGATCACTATGGTTGCCCGATGGACATGGAATGGGCGCGCGACGGCGACACCGGCGAGCTGTTCATCGTCCAAGCCCGGCCCGAAACCGTGCAGAGCCGCGCCGGCGCCGGCGCGCTCAAGTCCTACGAGATCGCGGACAAGGGTCCGGTCCTGACGACGGGCCTGTCCGTCGGCGGGGCGATTGCCAGCGGCCCGGCCTGCCTGATCGAAAGCCCCGCCGACATCGAGAATTTCATCGACGGCGGCATCCTCGTCACCGGCACCACCGATCCCGACTGGGTGCCGATCATGAAACGCGCCAGCGCCATCGTCACCGACCACGGCGGGCGCACCAGCCATGCCGCGATCGTCAGCCGCGAACTGGGACTGCCGGCCATCGTCGGCACCGGCGACGCCACCCATGTGCTGCACGACGAACAGGTGGTCACGGTGTCCTGCGCCGAGGGCGAGGAGGGCTATGTCTACGACGGCCGTGCCAGCTTCCATGTCGAGGAGATCGACCCGGGCCAGATGCCCGAGACGCAGACCAAGGTGATGTTCAACATGGCCAATCCCGCGGCCGGGTCGCGCTGGTGGCGCCTTCCGGCCGATGGCGTCGGGCTCGCCCGGATGGAATTCGTGGTCAACAACGCGATCAAGGTGCACCCGCTGGCGCTGACCCGCTTCGAGCAGGTCACGGACGCCGCTGCCCGCGACCGAATCGAGGCGCTGACCGCGGCCTACCCGACCAAGCCCGACTACTTCATCGACCAGCTGGCAACGGGCCTCAGCCGCATTGCCGCCGTCCACTACCCCGACCCCGTCATCGTGCGCATGTCGGATTTCAAGACCAACGAATATGCCGCGCTGCTGGGCGGGGCGGGGTTCGAGCCGGACGAGGAGAACCCGATGATCGGCTGGCGCGGGGCCTCGCGTTACTACTCGGAGGACTACAAGGACGGTTTCGCGCTGGAATGCGCGGCCATCGCCAAGGCGCGCGGCCTCAAGGGGTTCGACAACATCATCATGATGATTCCCTTCTGCCGCTCGCCCGAGGAAGCCGACCGCGTTCTGCAGGTCATGGCCGAGAACGGGCTGGAACGCGGCCGCGACGGCCTGCAGGTCTACGTGATGTGCGAGATCCCCGCCAACGTGATCCTGGCCGAAGAGTTCGCGAAACGCTTTGACGGCTTCTCGATCGGGTCCAACGACCTGACCCAGCTGACCCTCGGCGTGGATCGCGACAACGAGAACCTTGCCCATGTCTTCCGCGAACGCGACCCGGCGGTGCAGCGGATGATTCAAGAGGTCATCACCCGCGCCCACGCGGCCGGGGCCAAGGTCGGGTTCTGCGGGCAGGCGCCCTCGAACGACCCGGAGTTTGCGGAATTGCTGGTGGGATACGGGATCGACTCGATCTCGGTCACGCCGGATGCCTTCCAGGCCGTCAAGAGGAACGTCGCGAAAGCGGAGGGGAAATAGGCGCAGCGACCGGCTGGCCGACGCCAACCGCCCCTGCGCAGGCGTTCAGTCGCACCTCCGTGCGATTGAACGGGCGCGAAGGGCCTGTAAGCCGGATTCTGTTCCCCGGGTTGCCCCGGTTTGATGACCATTCCTCTGGGGGCACCGTTGCCGATGCCCTCTGGCTGCCAACCCGGATCCCGAGGGCCAAGGCGGCCCCTGCGGCGGTCTGCCAAACGGCAGCTCTCCCGCGGCGGGATCCCTATTCGGCATTGCTCCCGGTGGGGCTTGCCATACCGGCGATGTTGCCATCCCCGTGGTGGGCTCTTACCCCACCGTTTCACCCTGGCCGCGCGCTGCGCGGTGGTCTGTTCTCTGTGGCGCTTTCCGTCAGGGCCGGCGCGAACACCGGCCCCGCCCGGGCGTTACCCGGCACCGTGCCTTGATGGAGTCCGGACTTTCCTGGACCGAGCCGAAGCCCGGCCCCGGCCATCCGGCCCTTCGCGTGCGCGACACCTAGGCACTGGCCGGCCCCCGGTCAACGGGAAAGCGACCGGCAAGCTCGGCGGCGAGCGCACAGTCCAGGCCATCGAGTGGTCCGTCGTGCCCTGCGCGATGCCGCAACCGGAACGCGGCCAGCAAGGCCGCGTCGCTTGCCGGGGCGGTATAGCCGATCCGGCGCAAGTCGCGCCGGAACCCGCCCCCGTCGAGGGGGGCAGGCGCGCCCGCGCGCGCCGGCGCCGCCGCCAGGCCCGACCGGGCGAGACGGGCCCAGTCAAAGCGTGGGCCGGGGTCTATCTTGCGCCCGGGCGCACAGTCGGAATGGCCGATCACGCCCTCGGGCGGAATGGCCCAACGGGCCAGTATCCCGGCGAGCAAACCCTCCAGCGCGTCCATCTGCGCCGCGCCGAAGGGCGCGGTGCCCGAATTGGCCAGTTCGATCCCGATGGCGTGCGAATTGACGTCGGTGATCGCTCCCCAGGCCCCGGCCCCGGCGTGCCAGGCGCGCTTGTCCTCGGGCACGAGGGCGTCGACCGCCCCCGCCCCGGAAACAAGGTAGTGCGCCGAAACCTGCGACTCCGGGGTGCACAGCCAGTCGCGCGCCGCGCCGCAGTCGGCCATCGCGGTGTAGTGCAGCACCACCAGCACGGGCCGCGCCCCACCGCGCCGGTCCCCGAAATTGGGCGAGCGGGCCACCGCGCCTATCAGTTGCCGCCAGCCAGAGTGCGGAACGGGCTCGGGTCCCAGCCGCAGGCGAAGCCGTCGCCGTCGGGGTCAAGACCCAGCCGGTCGCGCTGGGGCCCGCCCCGGGCCAGGAAATCGCGCTGCGCGGCGTCGGGCGTGTTGTACTTGGCGCAGTTGCGCTGAAAGCGGCTCTCGCTGAACAGCCCCGCGCGGGAATAGACCGGCTCGCCCTTGTCGTTCGGCGCGTCGAGCGCGAACTGCACGATATTGGGGCCACCGTCGCGCGGGCGTTGCGGCAGGGCCGTCGGCTCAACCACCTCGTAGGCGGCGGCCTGGCGTTCGCGGCGCTCGGCGTCGCTCTCGATGGTTTCGCGCGCGGTGACGGCCTCGAAATCCTGCTCGTCCGAAATCCCGGGGTTGGCGGCGAGGTCACTGGCGGCAGGCACGTCCGACCCGCCCTCGGGCTGGGCCTCCGCGCCCTCTCCGATACCGGCATCGGCCAGGTCCGTGGTCGATATCGCCGCATCGGCATCGCCGCCAGCGGCCCCGGCACTGGCGTCAGCATTGCCGCCATCCGGCATCGCCGCCTCGGCGCGGGCCTCGCCGCGCAGGGCGGCCTCGCGCCGCGCGCGCTCCAACTCGTAAGCGCCATAATCGGAAAACCCGACGCCGCGGCCACTGTCGGGGATTTCGGGGCTACAGCCGATCAGCGCGGCCAGTGCCATCCCTGCCGCCAGTCTCCTGCCCGTTGTCATCGCCATACGCCTTTTCCCAATCCGGGTCGGACCCGCTCGTCTACCACCAACGCGCCGGTTTGGCCACGAACCCGGCCGCCTGTTCCAGCGCGTAGGCGGTATTCAGCAGATCGCCCTCTTCCCAGGGCCGTCCGATCAGTTGCAGACCCAGCGGCAGACCCTGCGCGTTCAGCCCGGCCGGCACACTGATCCCCGGCAGACCGGCCAGGTTCACGGTGACGGTGAACACATCGTTGAGATACATCGCCACCGGGTCCGCCTCGGCCATCTCGCCCAGCCCGAAGGCGGCCGAGGGTGTGGTGGGCGTCAGGATCGCGTCGACACCCTCGGCAAAGACCGCCTCGAAGTCGCGCTTGATCAGGGCGCGCACCTTGCGGGCGCGGTTGTAGTAGGCGTCGTAGAACCCGGCCGACAGGACGTAGGTACCGACCATGACGCGGCGCTTGACCTCTGGGCCGAAGCCCTCGGCGCGGGTCTTCTCGTACATCTCGGCGATGCCGTCGCCCTCGTCCAGCGCGGCGCGGTGACCGAACCGCACCCCGTCATAGCGGGCCAGGTTGCTGGAGGCCTCGGCCGGGGCGATCACGTAATAGGTGGGCAGCGCGTACTGGGTGTGCGGCAGGCTGATATCGACCAGCCGGGCGCCGGCGTCTTCCAGCATCGCACGGCCTTCGGCCCAGAGCGCCGCGATTTCGTCGGGCATGCCCTCCATGTGGTATTCACGGGGGATGCCGATGGTCTTGCCGCGGATGTCGCCGGTCAGCATGGCCTCGAAATCGGGCACGGGCCGGTCGGCGCTGGTGCTGTCCTTGGGGTCGTGCCCGCACATCGCCTGTAGCAGGATCGCCGCGTCGCGCACGTCCTTGGTCATCGGCCCGGCCTGGTCGAGCGAGCTGGCAAAGGCGACGATCCCCCAGCGCGAGCAGCGCCCGTAGGTCGGCTTGATCCCGGTGATCCCGGTAAAGGCCGCCGGCTGACGGATCGAGCCGCCGGTGTCGGTGCCGGTCGCGCCAAGGCACAGGTCGGCGGCCACGGCCGCGGCCGACCCGCCCGAGGAGCCGCCCGGCGTCAGCCTGCGGTCACCCACCGTCCAGGGGTTCACCGCATCGCCGTAGACGGACGTCTCGTTGGACGAGCCCATGGCAAACTCGTCCATGTTGAGCTTACCCAGCATGACTGCGCCGGCCTCCAAGAGGTTCCGGCTGACGGTGCTTTCGTATTCCGGCTTGAAACCATCCAGGATCTTAGAGGCCGCCTGGCTGGCCACCCCCTTGGTGCAGAACAGGTCCTTGATGCCCAGCGGGATGCCGTTGAGGGCGCCGCAGTCCGGGCGCGCGTCGGCCGCCCGGGCCTGCTCGAGCGCCAGGTCGGGCGTGTCGTGGACAAAGGCGTTCAGCGCGCCGGCCGCGTTGATCTCGGCCAGGCAGGCCTCGGTCAGTTCGACGCTGGTCACCTCTCCCTTGCGCAGCGCCTCGCGGGCCTCGGCGATCTTCAGTTGGCTCAGCTCGGGCATCACTCGACCACCTTGGGCACGGCGAAGAACCCTTCGCGGGCATCGGGGGCGTTGGCCAGCACCTTGTCCTGTTGGTCGCCGTCGGTGACGACATCCGCGCGCCGCGTGAGGCGCTGCGGGGTTACCGACGTCATCGGCTCAACGCCGTCCACGTCCACCTCCTGCAGCTGCTCGATGAAGCCGAGGATCGCGTTGAATTCCCCGGCCAGCGCGGGCAGCTCGTCCTCCGCGACCCGGATGCGGGCGAGATGGGCCACCTTGCGGGCGGTTTGCGTGTCGATGGACATGGGGGCGCACTCCCTTTTTGCGGTGCGGCCCGCTTTAGCGCCCCGCTGCGCGGCCTTCAAGCATGTGGCGGCGGTATATCTCGATCATCCAGCCCAGCATCACGGCATTGAGAAGATGCCAGAACAGATGCGTGCCCACGGGAAAGGCGGCGCAGAGCGCCTCGTCGAGGCTGCGCGCGGTGATCGACAGGCTCAATAGTGCCGCCCCCACCGCGAAGCCACGCACGAGCGCCGGGAACCTGTGGCGCAGGATCGCGCCGTAGATCACCAGCAGGATCGGCACCGTCCAGTAGAAGGACGACACCCCGAAGAAGGGCACGTCGCGCAGCACCACGGTGACCCCGGCCGCGTAGGGCAGGAACCCGGCCGTGGCCAGCCCCGCCGCCCAGCCGGGCCAGGCCAGCACGTCGCGGTGCACCGCGAAAAGGTAGAGCAGGATGAACCCGAGGATCGGCAGCGTATCGGCCATGGCCGCCCATACCGTGGCCAGCGTGTGGAACAGGAAACTGCCGATGCCGATGGCGAAGAGAACCCCCGCCAGCGCCCGGGCCATTGGCACCCCGGCGCTGCGGTGCCACATGATGAGCGCCGCCACCAGGAAGGCGAGGTTCGTCAGCGCGTTCACGGGCTCGGCCCAGAAGCTGAAATCGAGCCGCTCGCAATAGCCGTCGATCTGGTCGGTCAGGTCCATGGTGCGGCTCCGTAATGTCGCTCCACGAAAACTAGCGTGAACGCGGAACAGACCCAAGCACGAGAAACCGCGACCCACGGCGCATCACGGATTTAGCGCGCGGGCGGCGCGTCGACGCGCCGCGACGCGTTTTCCTTAAAACGCGTCGCCGCCCCGCCGGTCGGCGAAGAAGGCGCGCAGCAACTGAGCGGCCGCCGTCGCGCCGATGCCGTCGTAGACCTCGGGGGCGTGGTGGCATTGCGGATGGGCGAAGACCCGCGCGCCCTGGGCCACGCCGCCGGATTTCGGGTCTGCCGCGCCGTAGTAGAGCCGGGCGATGCGGGCAAAGGAGATCGCCGCGGCGCACATCGGGCAGGGCTCCAGCGTGACGTAGAGATCGCAGCCCGCCAGCCGGTCGCGGCCCAGCGCGGCGCAGGCGGCGCGGATCGCCAGAACCTCGGCGTGGGCGGTGGGATCGGCCAGTTCCCGCGTGCGGTTGCCCGCGCGGGCCAGGACCGTACCGTCGCGCACCACCACCGCACCCACCGGCACCTCGCCGCGGGCGGCCGCGGCGCGGGCCTCTGCCAGGGCGGCGTCCATGTGGCTGCGAAAGGGCATGACCCTTGATCGGGCGGCAGGCCCGGCTTGGCAAGGGCGCGACACGCGTTTTTTGCCAGGATGAAGACGCGACAAGGCGCGGGGCGATTGCCTAGCACGCCGCGGGCCACTAAGCCCGTGGCCATGTCCGATCCCGCGTCCCCGTCCGGCGAGCGTATCGCCAAGGTTCTTTCGCGCGCCGGCGTCGCCTCGCGCCGCGCGGCCGAGCGCATGATCGCCGCCGGTCGCGTCGCCGTGAACGGCACGCGCATCGACAGCCCCGCGCGCAACGTGACCCCGGCCGACAGGGTCACGGTGGATGGCAAGCCCGTATCGGAGCCCGAGCCGCCGCGCGTCTGGCGCTATCACAAGCCCGCCGGGCTGGTGACCAGCGCCCGCGACGAGCGGGGCCGCGAGACGATCTTCGACGCCCTGCCCGCGGACATGCCGCGGGTCATGAGCGTCGGCCGTCTGGACCTGAATTCCGAGGGCCTACTGCTGCTGACCAATGACGGCGGGATCAAGCGCCGCATGGAACTGCCCAGCACCGGCTGGCAGCGCCGCTACCGGGTGCGGGTCAAGGGCACACCGGACGAGGCCGCGCTGGACAGGCTGCGGGCGGGCATCACGGTCGAGGGCGTGCACTACCAGCCCATGACCATCACGCTGGACCGCACGCAGGGCGCCAATGCCTGGCTGACAGTGTCGATACGCGAGGGCAGGAACCGGGAAGTGCGCCGCGCGATGGAGGCCATCGGCCTGGCCGTGAACCGGCTGATCCGGGTCAGCTACGGCCCCTTCCAGCTGGGCAGCCTCACACCCGGCGCGGTGGAAGAACTGCGCCCGCGCGTGGTGCGCGACCAGCTGGGGCTGGACGCGGAAACCACGCGCGGGCGCAACCGCAAGCGCCCG
>NZ_MSIT01000001.1 GCF_002094885.1 Salibaculum halophilum | reverse complement strand
GCCGCGCCCCGGCACCGCCGCCCGACAGGGGAATGCGCGCGCGGGCGCGGGCCGCCACCCGCTCGAGCAGGCCGTCGGGCAGCAGGGCCGCGATGGCCTCGATCAGCATCTCGTCGGGCAGCTCGGCACCGGGGTCGGTCGCGGTGTCGTCCCCCGCGTCCTCGGTGTCCGGCTCGGGGGTGTCGTCTTGCGGGGCCTCGTCGCTGTCCTCGGGCGCTTCGGGCCGTTGCGTGGCGCGGACGGGGTAGACCAGTTCGGCGGCCTCGCTCAGATGCGCGTCGGTCACCGCGTCGGCCCCGTCGAGCGCGGCCAGCGCCCGCGCTGCGGCCAGCGCCAGCAGCGGCGCGCGAAGGCTGTCGATGCCGAAGCGCACGGCCAGCGTGACGAGCGTGCCGAACGCCGCCTCGGGCCGGGGCAGGGCGGCCAGCCGGGCGCGGGCGGCGTCGATCTCGGCCGGGGCGGGCACGGTGGCGGCCACCTGCGACCAGTGCAGCTCGGACAGGTCGGCGTGAAAGGCCAGCCGGTCTTGCAGGCCGGTCGGGGCGGCCTCGTCAGGCTCGGCCCCCTCGTCGAGCAGCACCAGCGCATGGCCCGGCCCCGCGTCGAGCAATTGCCCCAGCCGCGCGGCCAGCCCCGGCGGGCAGCGTTCGGCCATGGGCAGGATCAGCAGGCCGGGCGTTTCGGCCATCCCTGCGTCGCGCACCATGCGCCCCTCGGCCAGCGAGGCGGCGATGTTGAGCCCGCCGAAAAGCTGGGTGTCGCTGATCTCGGGGTGGAGGCGGCGCTGCGGGCCGGGCAGCTTGGCCAGGGCGGCTTCGGCGGTCTGGCGCACCGGCCCCACGCGGGCGCGCAGTGTCAGCCCGCCCAGGCCGGCCGGGTCCACCGCCAGCGCGGCCATGGCCCGCATCGCGCGGGTCCAGGCCGGTGGCGCGCTCATGCCAGCACGTCCGCGACCGCGCGCGTCACCCGGGCGGTCGATCCGGCTTCGTCCAGGGGATCGCGGCGCAAACGGTGGCCCAGCGCCAGCGGCGCGATGGCGCGCAACTGGTCGCGGGTGATCGCGGCGGCGCCGTCATGCGCGGCCAGCGCCCGCGCCGCGCGCAACAGGGTTAGTTCGCCGCGCAGCCCGTCGGTGCCCAGCGCCAGCGACAGGTTGGCGCAGTCGCGCAGAATGTCCTCGGGCATGGCGACGCCGGCCAGCGCGGCGCGCGCGGCGAGGATGCGGTCGCGCAGGGCCGCGTCCTCGGCCTGCCAGTGGGCGAGGAAGGTCTCGGCCTCGGTCTCGTAGGCGCTGCGGCGGCGGATCACCTCGATGCGGTCCTCGATGCTGTCGGGCGAGGTGACCTCGACCGACAGGCCGAAGCGGTCCAGCAGTTGCGGGCGCAGTTCGCCCTCTTCGGGGTTGCCCGACCCGACCAGCACGAAGCGTGCGGCATGGCGGACCGACAGCCCCTCGCGCTCCACGGCGTTGACGCCCGACTGCGCCACGTCGAGCAGCAGGTCGACGATGTGATCCTCCAGCAGGTTGACCTCGTCGATGTAGAGATAGCCGCGGTTGGCGCGGGCCAGAAGGCCGGGCTCGAAGGCCTTCTCGCCCTGGGTCAGCGCGCGTTCGATGTCGAGCGCGCCGGTCACGCGGTCCTCGGTCACGCCCAGCGGCAGGTCCACGACCGGCGTGGGCCGTTCGACCAACGCGGTGTCGGTGACACCGGCCCAGTCGGGGCAGTCCTCGGGCCGTTCAGAGTTCACCGGGCAGCCGCGCACCGCCGTGACGGGCGGCAGCAGCGCCGCCAGCGCCCGCACGGCCGTGGACTTTCCCGTGCCGCGGTCGCCGAAGACCAGCACACCGCCGATGCCGGGGTCGATGGCCGTCAGCACCATGGCCAGTTTCATCTGGTCCTGGCCGACGATGGCGGAAAAGGGAAACGGCACTGTCATGCGGAAAGGTCCAGTTCTTGCAGGGGGTGCGCGCCGTGCCAGCTGCCCGCGTCGCCGAGGATGCGAAAGCGCGCGTAAAGTTCCTCGCGGAACCAGTCGCCCTCGCGCACGGCGCGCACCGCGCGGGCATGGGGGCCGTCGGCGCGGGCGAAATCGGCCATGCTGTGCGGGTCGGGCCAGATCGAGAAGGTCACCTGGTGCAGCAGCGGCACCTCGCCGATGCCGATCTTGAAGGCGACGTTGCGGTCGGTGCCGATCACCCGGCTGATGTCGGGAACGCGCTGCCAGAAGCGCAGCAGCTTGCCCGGGCGCAGGCTGGCGCGGGTCAGCACGGCCAGCGGGCCATCGGGCGCCGGGCCATCGGGGGCGAAGGGAGCGACGCCCGACCACGCCCCGCGCGCCGAGACCGGTGCGAGAAAGACCGTCCAGGCCTCATCGGCGCGGGCGCGGTAGCGGCGGAAGATGCCCGCCTCAGCCAGCCGTGTGCGCGCGGTGGCCTCGTCGGGCCAGGTCGCCAGGATCGCGTAAACGGCGGTGTTGGGCCGCGGTGTGAACCCCTCGCCGGTGCCCGAACCGCAGAGCTTCCAGAACCCCAGATCGGGCACGCGCGGCAGCGACAGGCGCGCCAACCCCATCATCGCGAAAGCCCAGACCCGGGGCAGCCCCGGGCCGAAGCGGAAAAAGCTGAGGGTGACGGTCTGGATGGTCCGACTCCTGTCGCCGCGCGCGGGGGCAGAATGCCACGGCGCATGTCCCGAAGAAAGAGACATAATGACCGATTGTCAATCAAACTGGACAGGTATAACATGAGGTAATGTTGACACGTCTCGACCCCGGCCTGTTGGACAGGTCCGACACCGCCACGGCGCCCCGCGCGGTGGTCATCGGCGCGGGGCTTGGCGGCCTCGCCTCGGCCATGCGGCTGGGCGCGCGCGGCTACCGCGTGACTGTGCTCGATCGGCTGGACGGGCCCGGCGGGCGCGGCTCGGCGATCTGGCAGGATGGCCACAGGTTCGACCTCGGCCCCACCATCGTCACCGTGCCGCAGCTGTTCCGCAGCCTCTGGGCGGCCTGCGGGCGCGACTTCGACGCCGAGGTGGACCTGCGCGCGCTTGATCCGTTCTACGAGATTCGCTGGCCCGACGGCAGCACCTTCACCGCCCGGCAAGGCGACGCGGCCATGCGCGCCGAGGTGGCGCGTCTGTCGCCGGCCGATCTGCCCGGCTATGACAAGTTCCTCAAGGACAGCGAGCGGCGCTACTGGTTCGGCTTCGAGGACCTCGGCCGGCGGTCCATGCACCGCCTGCCGGACCTGCTCAAGGTGCTGCCCAAGTTCGCCTGGCTGCGCGCCGACCGGTCAGTCCACGCCCATGCGGCGCGCAGGGTCAAGGACCCGCGGCTGCGCATGGCGCTGTCCTTTCACCCGCTCTTCATCGGGGGCGATCCCTTCCGCGTGACCTCGATGTACGCGCTGGTCAGCCACCTGGAAAAGGAATTCGGCGTCCACTACGCCATGGGCGGCGTGGCGGCCATCGCCGACGCCATGGTCCGGGTGATTGCGGACCAGGGCGGACAGGTGATCCAGAACGCCGAGGTCGACGAAATCCTGCTCGACCGTGACGCGGGCCGCGACCGCGCCCGCGGTGTCCGCCTGACGAGTGACGAGATCCTGACGGCCGATGTCGTCGTCTCGAACGCGGACGCGGGCCACACCTACGACCGGCTGTTGCGCAACCACCGCAAGCGGCGCTGGACCCCGGCCAAGCTCAAGCGCTCGCGCTGGTCCATGGGGCTGTTTGTGTGGTATTTCGGCACCCGCGGCACCCGCGACAAGTGGCCCGAGGCGGGACATCACACCATCCTCAACGGCCCCCGCTACGGCGGGCTGGTACGCGATATCTTCCGCAAGGGCCACCTGGCCGGGGACATGAGCCTATACTTGCATCGCCCCACGGTGACCGACCCGAGCGCCGCGCCCGAGGGCGGCGATACCTTCTATGTTCTCAGCCCCGTGCCGCACCTGGGCCACGATGATCCGGTGGACTGGGCGGCCGAGGCCGAACCTTATCGCGCCAAGGTGCAGGCGGTGCTCGAAGATCAGATCCTGCCCGGGCTGGGCGATCACCTGACCGCCTCGCGCGTCTTCACGCCCGAGACCTTCCGCGATCGCTACCTCAGCCCCGTGGGCTCGGGCTTCTCCATCGAGCCGCGCATCCTGCAAAGCGCCTGGTTCCGTCCTCACAACGTCAGCGAAGAGGCCGAGGGGCTTTACCTGGTGGGCGCGGGCACGCATCCCGGCGCCGGGCTGCCGGGCGTGATCTCCAGCGCCGAGGTTCTCGATACCCTGGTGCCCGACCCCGTTCCAGCCGCCGCGAAAGGGCCCGCCCCATGATCGACCCGCGCGACCTGGCCCATTGCGAGGCGGCGATCCGGCACGGGTCCTGGTCGTTCCACGCGGCCTCGCGCCTGTTGCCGGCCAGCCTGCGCGACCCGGCGCTGGCGCTCTATGCCTTCTGCCGGCTGGCCGACGATGCCGTCGACCTGCAGCCCGAAAAGGCCGAGGCGGTGCTGCGTCTGCAGGAGCGGCTCGATCTTGTCTATGCCGGCCGGCCGCGCAATGCGCCCGCCGACCGCGCCTTTGCCGCCCTCGTGGCCGATCACGACATGCCGCGCGCGCTGCCCGAGGCCCTGCTGGAAGGGCTGGCCTGGGATGCCATGGGCCACCGGCCCGCCACCCTGTCGGACCTGCGCGCCTATTCCGCGCGGGTGGCCTCGGCGGTGGGGGCCATGATGTGCGTGCTCATGGGCGTGCGCGACCGCGACGCGCTGGCCCGGGCCTGTGACCTCGGCGTGGCGATGCAACTGACCAATGTCGCCCGCGACGTGGGCGAGGATGCCCGCGAGGGGCGCCTCTACCTGCCCGCCGACTGGATGGAGGGCGCGGGCCTCGCCCCCGAGGCGTTCCTCGAGGCGCCGCATCCCTCGCCGGTGATTTCGGACCTCGTGCGCCGCCTGCTGGCCGAGGCCGACCGCCTTTACATCCGGTCCGAAGCCGGGATCGGGGCTCTGCCGATGGCCTGCCGCCCCGGCATCTTCGCGGCGCGCTACATCTATGCCGGGATCGGCACGCGGCTGCGGCGCACGGGCTGCGATCCCGTCGCGGCCCGCGCCCGCACGGGCCGGGTGCAGAAACTGGGCTGGCTGGCACTGTCGGGCCTGCGGGCAGGGGCGACGGCGGCGCTGCCCACCTCGCCGGTGATCTTCGCCCGGCCGCTGCCCGAAACCGCCTTTCTGGTCGAGGCCGCCGCCGACGCCGCCGCGCCGGCCCAGGGCTGGAGCGAGACGCTCTGCGCGACCATGGCCCAGCTCAAGACCCGCGACGCCGACCGCAGCGCGGCGTTGCAGGCCGGTGGCGCGCGGGTTAAAGCTGTCGCATGATCTGGCTTTATTTCCTGATTTTCTTCGCTGCCTGCTTTGCCGCGGGCAGCACCGGCGGCCTGTTCCCGCCCGGCCGCTGGTACGAGGAGCTGGACAAGCCGCCCTGGACGCCGCCGAACTGGCTGTTCCCCGTGGCCTGGACGACGCTTTACATCTGCATGGCCACCGCTGGCGCGCGGGCCGCCGTCAGCCCCGACAACGGGTTGGCCATGGCGCTCTGGTCGCTGCAGATCGCGCTCAACGGGCTCTGGACGCCGGTGTTCTTCGGACTGGGCCGGATGCGGCTGGGGCTGATCGTGCTTTGTGCCCTCTGGGGGGCGGTGGCCGCGACCATGCTGGCGCTGTGGCAGGTGGACACCCTGGCCGGGGTGCTGTTCCTGCCGTATCTCGCCTGGGTTTCGGTGGCCGGGGCGCTGAACTTCTCGGTGCTCCAGCGCAACCCCGAGGTCGCCAAGGCCGGTTAATCGAACCGCCAGCGCGCCCGGCGGGGCACCCGCACCGCCAGCATCGGCTTGAGCAGGGGCGAGCGGAACCGCCGCAGGTCCAGCGCCTCGTGCACGCCGGTGGTCTCTTCGCCGTCGATGCGCGTGCGCACGGCCGCGCGGGTGTAGAAGGGCGCGTCCAGCATCGACTGGACCTGCCGCGGCGCATGGCCCGTGTCCGCCCGCGTCTCGCGGCGCATCGCCCAGAGGCTGCGCCGCAGCGGCGCCTTGGGCGGCGGGGTAATGGCCCGGGCCGCGCCATCAGCGTCGAACCGCACACCGACACCCAGGTGCGCGCCGTCCAGCCGCGTCGCGTCGTAGAAACAGGTGCTGCCCGTCCCGGTAGGAAAGCGGCCCCAGCTCCAGTGGCTGAAATCCTGTTCCAGCGCGCGGGTGCCGAAATTGGCGTCGAAATAGCCGTGCCCGTCCCATTGCCAGCCGGGGGCCTCAAGATCGACCGAGATAGCGCTGGTCGGGGCGAAGGGCCGCCAGACATGCGCGCCGTCCGGCGTCAGCGGCAGTTCCACGCCCGTTATCGCGCTGGGCCGCACGCGGATCGTGCCACGCACCCGGCCCACGAGGGGCGGCGCGCCGATCTCGTCGACGGAGATCACCAGCTCCTCGCCCGTCCAGTGCAGTGACGACGGCCCGACGGTGAAACGCTCCGCGCTCTGGCGCAGGGCGCTGCGGCCGCGGTCGGTCATGGTGAACCGCCCGCCGGGGCCATAGGTGGCGACGTTGATGCAGACGTTGTTGTCGGGCGCGCGCCGGCCCGACCAGGCATACCAGGGCGAAAAGACCGACCCGATAAAGGCGATGACGCTCAGCGACCGCGTGCCGTCGTCGCTGATCCCGTCGACATACCACCAGGCATAGCCGTTGGGCGGGACGGCGAGGTCGAACATCGGTCCTGCAATATCGCCTCGGCCGCGTGCCGGGCGGAGAGCGTGGCCATCGGCACCCCCGCCCCCGGATGCGTGCCGCCCCCCGCCAGGTAGAGGCCCGCAACCGGCGTGCGCGCCGTCGGCCGGGTCAGCGCCGCGGTCAGGCCGTGCGGGCTCTGCCCGTAAAGGGACCCGGCCGTCGCGGGAAACAGCTGCTCGAAGCCCGTCGGCGTCGTCAGCGCCGCTTCGCCGGGTGGCGGATCGAAGGTCAGGCCGAAGCGGGCCAGCGTGGTGAACGTGCGTGTCCGGCATGTCTTGAACTCCGTCTCGGTGGGGGCCTGCGTCAGCGGGGCGGCATTGGCGATGATCTCGAAGCGTTCGGGCGCGGGGGTGCCGCCGGGCGTGCCGCGATCCTGCGCGCACAGGTAAAGCGTCGGGTCGGCCACGCTCCGGCCCTGCTCGATGGCGTCGAACTCGGGCTTGGGCGCGTCGCGGAAAAACACGTTGTGATGGGCCAGCTCCGGCCCCGTGGGCGTGGCGGCAAAGGCCCAGACCTCGGCCGAGAGGCTGCGCGGCGCGCGGCGCGTCTGCGGCGCGACCTGGTCGACACCCGCGCCGAGCTGGCCGGTGGCCAACGCGCGGGGGTCGCCGTTGAACAGCACGACATCGGCGCGATGGCGCGTGCCATCGGCCAGGCGCACGCCGGTCGCGCGGGCGTTTTCAACGGTGATTTCCGTGACATGCGCGCCGTAGTGAAATTGCGCGCCATGGCGGCGGGCCAGCCCCGCGACGGCCTGCGCAAGACGGTGCATGCCGCCCTGCACCACCCAGACGCCCGCCGCCTCGGCCTGCCAGATCAGCGCCAGCAGGGCCGGGGTGCGATAGGGTGAGCCGCCAACGTAGGTGGCGTAGCGGCCGAAAAGCTGCGCCAGCCGCGCATCGTCGAACTGCCGCGCCAGGCTGCGCGCGAGACCCGACAGCGGCGCCATCGCCGGGATCAGCGCCGGCCGGGCCGCGACATGGCCCGTCAGCCCGGCCAGCCGCGGCGCGGGGGCCTGCATCATCGGCGCGTCGAAGGCCTCGAAGAGCCGGCGGGCGCGGTCGGAAAACCGCGCGAACTGCCGCGCCGCGCGCGCCCCGGCGAAATCGGCGATGGCCTGCGCGTTGGCCTGCGCGTCATCGAAGAGGTCCAGCCGGCTGCCGTCGGGCCAGAAATGGCGCGCCAGCACCGGCTGGCGGATCAGCGTCACGTGATCCCCGAGCCGGGTGCCGAGGTCATGGAACAACGCCTCGAAGACCGGGCGCATGGTCAGCACCGTCGGCCCCGCATCCACCGGCCCGGCGGCCGAGGGCAGACAGCGCATCCGGCCCCCCGGCGCCGCGTGCCGGTCCAGTACGGTGACATCGAACCCGGCCGCGGCCAGCCGCGCGGCCCCGGCCAGCCCGGCGATGCCGGCACCGACCACCAGCGCGCGCCGGGCCCGGGGGGATGTGCGGGGTGTCATGGCGCGAGTGTTGACTCGCCGGCCGAAAGTGTCCAGTTTAATTTACAGACGAGATGTCGCGCAAGGCGGACATACGAGCGAGCCAGGAGGGCGCGATGCCACTATCCCACAGGATCGAAGCCGCGCTGGACCGCGCTCTCGACCGGGCGCGCGCCGGGGCCGCCCCGCCGCGCCTGTCGGCCGCACTGGACTATGCCATCAAGCCCGGAGGCGCGCGCATCCGCCCCACGATCCTGGTCTCGGTGGCCCGCGCCTGTGGCGACGACGCGCCCGCGCTGACTGATGCTGCCGCCGCCGCGCTGGAACTGATCCACTGCGCCAGCCTCGTGCATGACGATCTGCCCTGTTTCGACGATGCCGACATGCGGCGCGGCAAGCCGGCGGTGCATCGCGCCCATTCCGAACCGCTGGCGGTGCTGACCGGCGACAGCCTGATCATGCTGGCCTTCGAGGAACTGGCCGCCGCCGGGGTGCGCGATGCGGCCGAGGCGCGCTCAGGCCAGTTGGTGATGGCGCTGGCGCGGCGTAGCGGGATGCCGGGCGGTATCTGCGCGGGGCAGGGCTGGGAAAGCGAACCGCAGGTCGACCTGCACGCCTATCACATGTCCAAGACCGCCGCACTGTTCATCGCGGCCACCGAAATGGGGGCACTCTCGGCCGGGCACGACCCCGAGGCCTGGCACGATCTCGGCGCGCTGATCGGCGAGGCCTTCCAGGTCGCCGACGACCTGCGCGACGCGGTGCTTGGCGAATCCGATCTCGGCAAACCCGCCGGTCAGGACGACTTGCACGGCCGGCCCAACGCCGTGGCGCAACTGGGCGTGATCGGTGCGCGCGACCGGCTGTCGGACACGCTGGCCGGGGCCATCGCCTCGATCCCGTCGTGCCCCGGCGAGGCGGCGCTGGCCGAGATGGTGCGCCGGCAGGCCGAGGCGATCATGCCCGTCCTGCCCGCGCGCTACTCGGCCTGAGGCCCGTGCCCGCGCTGGATCGCGTGCCCCTCGAAGCGCTGCGGGGGCCCCGCCGCGGCTGGGTCGCCCGCCTCGTGGCCCGGCCCGGAGCGCAGGCCGTGCTGTCCCGTCTGCCCCTAGGCGCGACACTGGCGCGGCGCGACGGGGCCGAGATTTTCGATATTCTGCAGGGGTTTGTCGCCTCGCAGGTGTTGCTGGCGCTGGTCGAGCTGGACCTGCTTGAGGCGCTTCTGGACGGCCCCGAGACGCCCGAGGCGCTGGCCCGGCCCCGCGACATTGCCCCCGACCGCATGGCGGCCCTGCTGCAGGCGGGCGCGGCGCTGGGCTTGTTGCGCCACCACCGCGACGGGCGTTACGGGCTGGCGCGGCGCGGCGCGGCGATCCAGGGCGTGCCGGGTCTACGGGACATGATTCGCCACAACGCCACCTTCTACCGTGACATGGCCGATCCCGTCGCGGTGCTGCGTGAAGAGGGCGAGACGCGGCTGTCGCGGTTCTGGCCCTACGTGCTGGGCGCGGCCGGCGACGTGCCCGCCCCCGAGGCGGCGCGCTATTCCGACCTGATGGCCCGGTCGCAGGTGCTGGTGGCCGAGGACACGCTGCGCAGCGTGTCGCTGCGCGGGGTGCGCCGGCTGATGGACGTCGGCGGCGGGTCGGGGGTGTTCCTGACGGCCGCGCTGACGCGGTATCGCGGGTTGCACGGCGTGCTGCTGGACCTGCCCGAGGTCATCGGCCAAGCCGAATCGCGGCTGGCCCGCGAAGGACTCTCGGACCGGGTGGACCTGCGCCCCGGATCGTTCCGCGCGGGGCCGCTGCCGGGCGGGGCCGACGCGATTTCACTGGTCCGGGTGCTCTACGATCACGATGACGCCACGGTGGCCGACCTGCTGGCGCGCGCCCATGCGGCACTGCCGCCGGGCGGGCGGTTGATCATTTCTGAGCCCATGGCGGGCGAGGCCCGGCCCGACCGGGCCGGCGATCTCTATTTTGCCTTTTACACCATGGCCATGGGCACCGGACGCGCCCGGTCGCCGGCGCGCATCGCGGCGCTGTGCCGGGCGGCCGGGTTCGACCGGGTGCGCACCTGCGGCGCGCGGCGGCCTTACGTCACCCGCGTGGTGACCTGCGTCAGGCCGCACTGACAACCGTGCCTGTCAGTTTCGCGTATATGTAAACTAAGATTGACACCACGCCTTGTTTGAATAGACTTACATTCAGGCGCCGATGCCAACACCGCCGACTCTTTCGGCACACCGGCGCCACGACAGGCAGGAGGCGACCATGCAAACCCGTGCTGTCTATCTGAACGGTCCCCGCGATCTTCATATGGACGCCCTCGCGCTCAAGACGCCGGGGGACGGGGACGTGGTCGTCGACATCGCCCATTCGGGCATTTCCACCGGCACCGAGAAACTGTTCTGGTCCGGCGACATGCCCCCGTTTCCCGGCATGGGCTATCCGCTGGTGCCCGGCTACGAGGCCGCCGGCGAGGTGGTCGAGGCCGCCGCCGGCACCGGGTTCAAGCCCGGCGACACCGTCTTCGTGCCCGGGGCCGATTGCTTTACCGAGGCCCATGGCCTGTTCGGTGGCGCCGCCGCGCGGCTGGTCACCGGGGCCGGGCGGGTCACGCGGATCGACCCCGCCCATGGCGCCGAGGGCGCGCTTCTGGCGCTCGCCGCCACGGCGCGGCACGCCATGGCCGGGCTGGACAAGACCGTGCCCGACCTGATCGTCGGCCACGGCGTTCTGGGCCGTCTTCTGGCGCGGCTGACGATTGCCGCCGGGGCGCCGGCGCCGACCGTCTGGGAAACCCTGCCGGCTCGCCGCGACGGCGCGGCGGGCTACGATGTCATCGCCCCCGAGGACGATCCGCGCCGCGACTACCGCGCGATCTACGATGCCTCGGGCAATGCCGAGATCCTCAACGACCTGATCGGGCGCATCGCGCGCGGCGGCGAAGTGGTGCTGGCGGGCTTCTACCCGCAGGCGCTGTCCTTCGCCTTTCCGCCCGCCTTCATGAAGGAGGCGCGCCTGCGCGTCGCCGCCGAATGGACGCCCGAGGACATGCAAGCCACCGCGGCGCTGGTCGACAGCGGCGCGCTCAGCCTGGGCGGGCTGATCACGCACGAGGCGGCGGCAAGCGGGGCCGACACGGCCTATCGCACCGCCTTCGAGGACCCCGCCTGCCTGAAAATGATGCTCAACTGGAAGGAGCCAGCGTGAAGGACGACGTGCCCAATCTCAAGGATTTCGACCAGCGCCTGCGCGACGAGGCGCACGAGGACCTGGCCGATGTCATCAACGACGGCGAACCTACCCAGACGACCCAGATCATCGCGATCTACGGCAAGGGCGGGATCGGCAAGAGCTTCACCCTGGCCAATCTCAGCTACATGATGGCCGAACAGGGCAAGCGCGTGCTGCTGATCGGCTGCGATCCGAAGTCCGACACCACCTCGCTGCTGTTCGGTGGCAAGGCCTGCCCGACGATCATCGAGACCTCGACCAAGAAGAACCTGGCCGGCGAACAGGTCGAGATCGGCGACGTCTGCTTCAAGCGCGGCGGCGTCTTCGCCATGGAGCTGGGTGGCCCGGAAGTCGGCCGCGGATGTGGCGGGCGCGGCATCATCCACGGCTTCGAGCTGCTGGAAAAGCTGGGCTTTCACGACTGGGATTTCGACTACGTCCTGCTGGATTTCCTCGGCGACGTGGTCTGCGGCGGCTTCGGCCTGCCCATCGCGCGGGACATGGCCCAGAAGGTGATCCTTGTCGCCTCCAACGACCTGCAATCGCTTTATGTCGCCAACAACGTCTGCTCGGCGGTGGAATATTTCCGCAAGCTGGGCGGCAACGTCGGGGTCGCGGGCCTCGTCGTCAACAAGGACGATCACTCGGGCGAGGCGCAGGCCTTTGCCGAGGCGGTGGATATCCCGCTTCTGGCCTCGATCCCGGCCGATGACGACCTGCGCAAGAAATCGGCCAACTACCAGATCGTCGGCACCGAAGAGAGCCAGTGGGGCAGCCTGTTCGCGGGCCTGGCCGAGCAGGTCTCGGCCGCGCCGCCCGTCCGCCCCGGGCCGCTGGACCAGGACGGCCTGCTGGGCCTGTTCGACGGCTCGGACACCGGGGCCGGCGTGACCCTGGAGCCGGCGACCGACGCCGACATGCGCGGCAGCAATGCCGAGCCGAAACCCACCCTCGAAGTCGTCTACGACGACGCCTGAAAGGCCCGCCATGAGTGACGAAGTCACATATGACACCGCCCACACGGCCGAGGTGATCAAGGGCAAACCCGCCGTGGACAGCGCCGCCGCCCCCGAGGGCGCGGGCGACCCCGAGATGGGTTGTCACTCGAGCGCCGAGATGGACAAGGCCGCCCGCATGGCCGGGCAGTCGGAAATCCTCGACCGTTATGCCAAGGATTATCCGCAAGGCCCGCATGACAAGCCGCAATCCATGTGCCCCGCCTTTGGCAGCTTGCGCGTCGGCCTGCGGATGAAGCGGGTCGCGACGGTGCTGTCCGGCTCGGCCTGCTGCGTCTACGGCCTCAGCTTCGTGTCGCATTTCTATGGTGCGCGCCGGTCGGTCGGATATGTGCCCTTCAGTTCCGAGACGCTGGTAACCGGCAAGCTCTTCGAGGATATTCGCGACAGCGTGCACGAACTGGCCGATCCCGACCGGGTGGACGCCATCGTGGTCACCAACCTGTGCGTGCCCACGGCCAGCGGTGTGCCGCTGCGGCTGCTGCCCGACGAGATCAACGGCGTGCGCGTCGTCGGCATCGATGTGCCCGGCTTCGGCATCCCGACCCACGCCGAGGCCAAGGACGTGCTCGCCGGGGCGATGCTCAACTACGCAAGACAGGAGGTCGAGGCCGGCCCCGTCGCCGCCCCCGAAAGCGGCGTGTCGGACCGGCCGACCGTGACCCTGCTGGGCGAGATGTTTCCCGGCGACCCTGTGGTGATCGGGCAGTTGCTGGCCCCCATGGGGCTGGCCGCCGGGCCGGTCGTACCCTGCCGCGAGTGGCGCGAGCTTTACGCCGCACTCGACTGCGGCGCGGTGGCCGCGATCCATCCCTTCTACACGGCGGCCGTGCGCGAGTTCGAGGCCGCCGGGCGCCCCGTCGTCGGCAGCGCGCCCGTGGGCCACGACGGCACCCGGGACTGGCTGCAGCAGATCGGCACCGCCATGGGCGTGGATCCGGCCACGATTGCCGCGGCGCAGGAGGCCGTGCTGCCCGGCATCAACGATGCGCTGGCCGCGGCCCCCATCGACGGCACCATCACCCTGTCGGGCTACGAGGGCAGCGAGCTGCTCGTCGCGCGGCTGCTGATCGAGAGCGGCGCGGATGTGCCTTATGTCGGCACGGCCTGCGCCAAATCGCCCTGGTCGGAGGCTGACGCCGACTGGCTGCGCGCCCGCGGCGTCACGGTGAAATTCCGCGCGTCTCTGGAAGACGATTGCGCCGCCATGGAAGGGCTGACCCCGGACCTGGCCATCGGCACCACGCCGGTGGTTCAGAAGGCCAAGGAGCTGGGCATCCCCGGGCTCTACTTCACCAACCTGATCTCGGCGCGGCCCCTGATGGGCCCGGCCGGGGCGGGCAGCCTGGCCGAGGTCGTCAATGCCGCCATCGCCGGCAAGGCCCGCATGGACCACATGCGCGACTTCTTCGAGGGCGTGGGCACGGGCGACACCGCCGGCGTCTGGGAGGGTGATCCGAACACCCGCCCGGATTTCCGGGCTGCCAACCTGCGCAAGCTGGAAAAGAAGGCCCGTGCCGCCAAGGCACAGGAGATGATCTGATGTCTGGCCCGCTGACATATCGTGTTTCGGGGGCGCTGCCCCCGTCCCCGCCAGGGCGGGGACTCCCCCGGGATATTTCGGGCCAGAAGAGGCACGGGGGTGTGTCATGCTGATCCAGGACCACGATCGCGCGGGCGGCTACTGGGGGGCGGTCTATGCCTTCTGCGCCGTCAAGGGCCTTCAGGTGGTCATCGACGGCCCCGTGGGCTGCGAGAACCTGCCGGTCACGTCCGTTTTGCATTACACCGACGCGCTGCCGCCGCACGAAATGCCCATCGTCGTCACCGGCCTGGGCGAAGAAGAGCTGGGCCGCGAGGGCACCGAGGGCGCGATGAAACGTGCCTGGGGCGAGCTGGACCCCGCATTGCCGGCGGTGGTCGTGACAGGCTCCATCGCCGAGATGATCGGCGGAGGCGTCACGCCGCAGGGCACCAACCTGCAACGGTTCCTGCCGCGCACCATCGACGAGGACCAGTGGCAGGCCGCCGACCGCGCCATGACCTGGCTGTTCACCGAATTCGGCATGACCAAGGGCCGGATGCCGCCCGAAAAGAAGCGGCCCGAAGAGGCCCGCCCGCGCGTCAACATCCTCGGGCCGATGTATGGCACCTTCAACATGCCCAGCGACCTGGCCGAGATCCGCCGCCTCGTCGAGGGTATCGGCGCCGAGGTCAACATGGTCATGCCGCTGGGCGCGCACCTGGCCGAGATGCGCGACCTGGTGAATGCCGATGTCAACGTCTGCATGTATCGCGAGTTTGGCCGGGGCCTGGCCGAGGTTCTCGACAAGCCCTACCTGCAGGCGCCCATCGGCGTGGAGTCGACGACCCTGTTCCTGCGCAAGCTGGGCGAGTTGCTGGGGCTCGATCCCGAGCCCTTCATCGAGACCGAGAAGCATTCGACGCTGAAGCCGGTGTGGGATCTCTGGCGCTCGGTCACGCAGGATTTCTTTGCCACCGCGAATTTCGGCATCGTCGCCTCCGAGACTTACGCCCGCGGCATCCGTCATTTCCTCGAAGGCGACCTGGGCCTGCCCTGCGCCTTTGCCGTGGCGCGCTGCGCCGGCACCAAGACCAACAACGAGGAAGTCCGCGCGATGATCGCGCAGAAAAGCCCGCTGATCCTGATGGGTTCGATCAACGAGAAGATCTACCTGGCCGAGACGGGCGGCGGGCACGGGCCGCAACCGGCCTTCATCCCGGCCTCGTTTCCCGGTGCCGCGATCCGGCGCGCCACGGGCACGCCGATGATGGGCTACGCCGGGGCGACCTATCTGTTGCAGGAGGTCTGCAACGGGCTTTTCGACGCGCTGTTCCACATCCTGCCGCTGGGCTCGGAGATGGATTCCGGCGCGGCCACGCCGACGCCGCTGCGCCGGGATTTTCCCTGGGACGCCGACGCCAGCCGCGAGCTCGACCGCATCGTCGCCGGCCATCCCGTGCTGACCCGCATTTCCGCCGCCAAGTCCCTGCGCGACGCCGCCGAGGACAGCGCCCTGCGCCAGGGCCAGGATCGAGTGGTGCTGGAAACCGTTCAATCGCTTTCGCCCGACACGGGCACAACGTCTCTCAAGGAGGACTGACCCATGACCGACATCTCTTCGCACGTCCCGCCGCGCGCCCGTTGCGGCCGCCCCCGGAGCGCCGAGTTCCATGTCTATTTCACGCTCATCTTCGTCTGCGCGCTGCCCTTCGCCAGCCTGCGCTGGGCGCGCGAGGTGGCCCGCCACCGCACCCTGAACCTGCGCGGGCCGCTGGCCCGGGCCTGGGCGGAAGCGGATCGCATGACGCCCATGATATTCTCGGCCTGATCCCTTCGGGGACCGGTGATCCGGGACACGAGCTGCCTGTCCCCCGCGGGGGGCGGACAGAAACCTGAGGGACCGTGAAGGCCCCGAAGGCACCCGGCCGCGGGGCACGCGGCGTCAGCATAACATTCCGGAGGAAAGTTCATGGCTGATAAATCCGACCTGTCCTTCACAGGTCTCACTGACGAGCAGGCCCAGGAACTGCATTCGGTGTACATGAGCGGCCTTTGGCTGTTCTCACTGATCGCGGTGGTCGCGCATATCGCGACCTTCATCTGGTTCCCCTGGTTCTGAGGAAGGGTTGAGAAATGGCAAAGTTCTACAAGATCTGGCTCATCTTCGACCCCCGCCGCGTTTTCGTGGCGCAGGGCGTCTTCCTGTTCCTGCTCGCGGCGATGATCCACCTCGTGCTTCTGAGCACCGACGGTTTCAACTGGTTTGAAATCGCGGCCGAGAAGTACGGGCGGTGATCGCCTGGCAAGACTGATACCGCGGGCGGGTGCGCTCGCCCGCGGTGACCATCAAGAATTCTTTTGGTCCGTCGCGGCAGACCCCGACAGGCCACAACACGCGGAGACGACGAAAATGGCCTTGCTCAGTTTCGAACGCAAATACCGGGTCCGCGGGGGGACACTGATCGGCGGCGATCTGTTCGACTTCTGGGTCGGACCCTTCTACGTCGGTTTCTTCGGGGTCACGACGACCTTTTTCGCCCTGCTCGGCACCATCCTGATCTTCTGGGGGGCCTCGCAGCAGGGCACCTTCAATCCCTGGCTCATCAATATCGCGCCGCCCGACCTGTCCTACGGCCTGGGCATGGCGCCACTCATGGAGGGGGGCCTGTGGCAGATCATCACGATCTGCGCGCTGGGGGCCTTCATCAGCTGGGCGCTGCGCGAGGTCGAGATCTGCCGCAAGCTGGGCATGGGCTATCACGTCCCCATCGCCTTCGGCGTCGCGATCTTCGCCTATGCCACGCTGGTGGTGTTCCGCCCGCTGCTGATGGGCGCCTGGGGGCACGGCTTTCCCTACGGCATCTTCAGCCACCTCGACTGGGTGAGCAACACCGGCTACGCCTACCTGCATTTCCACTACAACCCGGCCCACATGCTGGCGGTGACGTTCTTTTTCACCACCACGCTGGCGCTGGCGCTGCACGGCGGGCTGATCCTCTCGGCGGCCAATCCCGAGAAGGGCGAGGAGATGAAGACGCCGGATCACGAGGACACCTTCTTTCGCGACTTCATCGGCTATTCCGTGGGCACGCTGGGCATTCACCGCGTCGGGCTTCTGCTGGCGCTGAACGCCGGGTTCTGGTCCGCGATCTGCATCATCATCAGCGGCCCGGTCTGGACCAAGGGCTGGCCCGAATGGTGGAACTGGTGGCTCGAGGCGCCGATCTGGCCCTCTCAGGTGGGGATGTAAACCATGGCCGAGTATCAGAACATATTCACGCAGGTTCAGGTCCAGGGGACGCCCGAGATGGGCCTGGACGCCACCGGCGGCCGGCTGATGGCCGAACGCGCCGGCACGCCCTTCTACTCGAAACTGCTGGGCCTGTTCGGCAACGCCCAGGTGGGGCCGATCAATCTCGGCATGCTGGGGCTGATCAGCCTGGCCACCGGGCTGCTTTGGTTCACCATCGTGGGCTTCAACATGCTGGCGCAGGTCGGCTGGTCGATCCCCGAGTTCCTGCGCCAGGGCTTCTGGCTGGCGCTCGAACCGCCCAGCCCGGAATACGGGCTGTCGATCCCGCCGCTCAACGACGGGGGCTGGTACATCATCAGTTCCTTCTTCCTGCTGATCTCGGTGCTGGCCTGGTGGGCGCGGTCCTATCAGCTGGCCGTCAGCCACAAGATGGGCAAGCATGTCTTCTGGGCCTTCGGCTCGGCCATCTGGCTGTTCCTTGTGCTCGGGCTGTTCCGCCCGGTGCTCATGGGCTCCTGGTCCGAGGCGGTGCCCTACGGCATCTTCCCGCACCTCGACTGGACGACGGCCTTCTCGATCCGCTACGGCAACCTCTATTACAACCCGTTCCACTGCCTGAGCATCGTGTTCCTCTACGGCTCGGTGCTGCTGTTTGCCATGCACGGCGCGACGATCCTGGCGGTGACCCGCTTCGGCGGCGACCGCGAGCTGGAGCAGATCGTCGACCGTGGCACCGCCAGCGAACGCGCGGCGCTGTTCTGGCGCTGGACCATGGGCTTCAACGCCACGATGGAGGGCATCCACCGCTGGGCCTGGTGGTTCGCGGTCCTGACCCCGATCACCGGCGGCATCGGCATCCTGCTGACGGGCACGGTCGTGGACAACTGGTTCATCTGGGCGCAGGAACACAACTTCGCGCCGATGTATGACGGATCCTACGGCTACGAGGCCTACGGGTCCTACGAAGGCTTCATCGGGCAGGAGGAATGACCCATGTTTCCCAAGTGGTATGACAAATGGAACCGGGACAATCCCGTCAACATCTACGGGCCCGCGCTTCTGATCGGGGTCATCGGGGCGGCGGTCTTCACCGCCTCGATGCTGGTCGCCTTCGGCAACCCGGTGCCCACCGACAGCCTGCAGACCGGGCCGCGCGGCACCGGCATGTCGGTGCCCGAGTTCGAGGCCGACCTGGCCGAGCCCGACCCGGATATCGCGCTCCTGCTGGAAGATCCGCCCTTCGTGCCCGAACCGGGCGAGCCGCTGGCCGGTGACATCTACGAGAACGTACAGGTGCTGGGCGATCTGACCGACGCCAACTTCAACCGGCTGATGGCGGCCATCACCCGCTGGGTCGCCCCCGAGGAGGGCTGCGCTTACTGCCACGGCGACGGCGGGCTGGAAACCTACGCCGAGGACAACCTCTATACCAAGGTGGTCTCGCGGCGGATGATCCAGATGACCCAGAACATCAACGAGTACTGGGCCGGCCACGTCAACGCAAACAAGGAGGTCGGCGTTACCTGCATGACCTGCCACCGCGGCCAGAACGTGCCCAGCGACATCTGGTTCAAGATGGGCGACGTCAACGAGTCCGCCATGGGCTGGTCGGCCAACCAGAACCGGGTGACGGCGCAGTCGCAAGCGACCTCGCTGCCCTCGGACGCGCTGGAGACCTACCTGCTGGACGGCGAGATGATCGGCGTTCACGACCTCGCCTCGCGGGTCGAGGGCAGCCCCGCGGACCCCGGCATCCCGGCCATCCAGAACGCCGAGCGGACCTATTCGCTGATGAACTACGTCAGCAACTCGCTGGGGGTGAACTGCCTGTTCTGCCACAACAGCCGCGCCTTCTACGACGGGGCGCAGGTGACCCCGCAATGGGCCACCGAGACCCTCGGCATCCAGATGGTTCTTGAGATGAACAACGACTATCTGGTGCCGCTGCGGGACGAATACCCGCCCGAGCGGCTGGGTCCGGTGCATCAGGACGCGCCCAAGGCCGGGTGCAAGACCTGCCACAAGGGGTATCAGCAACCCCTGCAGGGCACCAACGTGATCGGCGACTGGCCGGAACTGGCCACAACCGGCGCGCCGGTCTACGAGGCCGCCGAATAGTAACACTGCGGGGCGGCGGCCCTTCGTCGCCGTCCCCGACCGGACATCGCGCCCCCGGGCCAGGGCCGCGCGGTGCCGCCACCGCGAAGGGGGGAGCCATGGACGACGACAGACCCGCAACACCGCTGCTCGACAGGGTCGCCGGGCCGTCGGACCTGCGCCAGCTGCCCGATAACAAGCTTGCCGCCCTCGCCGGAGAGTTGCGCGCCGAAGTGATCTCGGCTGTGTCCGAGACCGGCGGGCACCTCGGCTCCTCGCTGGGCGTGGTGGAACTGAGCGTAGCGATCCACGCGGTCTTCAACACGCCGCTCGACAAGCTGGTCTGGGACGTGGGCCACCAGTGCTACCCGCACAAGATCCTGACCGGGCGGCGCGACCGCATCCGCACTCTGCGCCAGAAAGACGGGCTGTCGGGCTTCACCAAGCGCAGCGAGTCCGCGCACGACCCCTTCGGTGCCGCGCATTCCAGCACCTCGATCAGCGCCGCGCTGGGCTTCGCCGTGGGCCGCGACATGGGCCAGCCGACCGGGGATTCCATCGCCGTGATCGGCGACGGGGCGATCAGCGCCGGCATGGCCTACGAGGCGATGAACAATGCCGGGCACGAGGGGCGGCGGCTTTTCGTGATCCTCAACGACAACGAGATGTCCATCGCGCCGCCCGTGGGTGCGATGTCGTCCTACCTCAGCCGGATGTATGCCAGCGAGCCGCTGGCGCGGGTGCGGTCCATGGCCGAGGGCGTCGAATCCGCCATGCCCGCCCCGATGCGCGAAGGCGCCAAGCGCGCGCGCCAGATGGTCACCGGGCTGACCGGCAGCGGCACGCTCTTCGAGGAGCTGGGCTTCGACTACATCGGCCCCATCGACGGGCACGACATGGACCAGTTGTTGCCGGTGCTGCGTGCGGCACGGGCACGGGCCACCGGGCCGGTGCTGATCCATTGCTGCACGGTCAAGGGCAAGGGCTATGCCCCCGCCGAGGACGCCGCCGACTGCGGCCATGGCGTGGCAAAGTTCGACCCCGCCACAGGGGCGCAGGCCAAGAAGGCCGGCGGCGCGCCCTCCTACACCTCGGTCTTCGGAACCGCGCTAACCGAGGCGGCCGCACGCGACGACCGCGTGGTTGCCGTCACCGCGGCGATGCCGGACGGCACGGGCGTCGCCAAGATGGCCGAGCGCTTTCCGGCGCGCGTCTTCGATGTCGGCATCGCCGAACAGCACGGCGTGACCTTCGCCGCCGGGATGGCGGCCAGCGGGCTGAAACCCTTCTGCGCGATCTATTCGACCTTCCTGCAGCGCGCCTATGACCAGGTCGTCCACGACGTGGCCCTCCAGGGCCTGCCGGTGCGCTTTGCCATTGACCGTGCCGGGCTGGTGGGCGCCGACGGGGCCACCCATGCCGGCGCTTTTGACGTCGGCTACCTGTCCAGCCTACCGGGCTTTACCGTCATGGCGGCCGCGGACGAGGCCGAGCTTGTCCACATGGTCGCCACCGCCGCCGCGCATGACAGCGGCCCGATCGCCTTTCGCTATCCGCGCGGGGCGGGCACCGGCGTGACGCTGCCCGACCGCGGCCAGGTGCTGGAGATCGGCAAGGGCCGGATTGTGCGGCAGGGCGCGGACGCTGCGATCCTGTCTTACGGGGCGCACCTGGACGCCTGCCTGAGTGTCGCGGAGGCGCTGGCCCAGGAGGGCATCAGTGTCACCGTCGCCGATGCCCGCTTTGCCAAGCCGCTGGACGGCGACCTTGTAGAGACACTGGCGCGCGATCACCGGGCGCTGCTAACCGTCGAGCAGGGGGCCGAAGGCGGCTTCGGCTCGGTCGTCATGCACGAGCTGGCCCGCCGGGGCTGTTTCGACCGCGGCCTCGCGATCCGCAATGTCTGCCTGCCCGACCGCTTCATCGACCAGGCCAGCCCGGCCGAGATGTATGAAGAGGCGGGCATGACCGCCGCGGATATCGCGGCGACCGCGCGCGCGGCCCTGGCGGGGACCGGCGGGGTCGTTTCCCTCTCCTCCGTCCGCTGAGACGTCGCATTAAAGAATGGCTGGCCCCGCGGCCTGTCGGGCCAGCATGACGCCGCCGCTTTGCCAGACCGAAGCATGGTAACTGCGTATCGTCACTGCGCCCTCTGCCTTCGGGACGGACGGGCGCAGTGCCGCCCCCAGCGTTCGCCGGCAATTATATCCAGCCACGCGGTCGTGCCCCCGGCGCGCCCGCGCGAACGTCGGCGCGGTCTCAGGCCACGGCGTGCGCCAGCGCGCATTGCTTCCAAAGCACCGTCAGCGCCTCGACGAGGTGCACCAGGTCGGCGTCGCTGTGCAGCGGGCCGGGGGTAAAGCGCAGCCGCTCGGTGCCCTTGGGCACGGTGGGATAGTTGATCGGCTGCACGTAGATCCCGAAATCACGCATCAGGATATCGGCCAGCATCCGGCACTTGACCGGGTCCTTGATCATCACGGGGATGATATGGCTGTCGTTTTCCAGGTGCGGAATGCCCTGCCGGTCGAGCATCTCGCGCAGGCGGGCGACCTGGCGGCGCTGCTGGTCGCGCTCGACCTGCGAGGTTTTCAGATGCGCGATCGAGGCCTGCGCGGCCGCCGCGATGGCCGGCGGCAGGGCGGTGGTGAAGATGAAACCGCTGGCAAAGGACCGGATGAAGTCGCACAGCGCCGCCGAGCCGGTGACATAGCCGCCCATGCAGCCGAAGGCCTTGCCCAGCGTGCCCTCGATCAGGGTGATGCGATGGGCCAGTCCGCGCGCCTCGGAAATGCCGCCGCCGCGGGCGCCGTAAAGGCCCACCGCGTGCACCTCGTCGAGGTAGGTCATGGCGCCGTGCTTCTCGGCGACCTCGATGATTTCCTCCATGGGGCAGATGTCGCCGTCCATGGAATAGACGCTCTCGAAGGCGACGATCTTGGGCGCGTTGGCCGGCAGGGCCGACAGCTTGGCGTCCAGGTCCTCTGGGTCGTTGTGCTTCCAGATGACCTTCTGCGCCCGCGAATGGCGGATGCCCTCGATCATGCTGGCGTGGTTGCCCGCGTCCGACAGGATCACCGCGTCGGGCAGGCGTGATCCAAGCGTCGAGAGCGCGGCCCAGTTCGACACGTAGCCGCTTGTGAACAGCAGCGCCGCCTCCTTGCCGTGCAGATCGGCCAGTTCGGCCTCCAGCGCGACGTGGTGGCGGTTGGTGCCCGAGATGTTGCGCGTGCCGCCCGCGCCGGTGCCGCAAGCGTCGATCGTGTCCTTCATGGCCTGGCGCACCACCGGGTGCTGGCCCATCCCGAGGTAATCGTTGGAACACCAGACGGTGACCTCGTCGGGGGCATCCTCCCCGTGGTTGCGCGCGCGGGGGAAGGCCCCGCACTGGCGTTCGAGCTCGGCGAAGACGCGGTAGTTCCCATCGTCCTTCAAGCGGTCCAGCTGCGCGGTAAACATCGCGTCAAAATCCATGGGATCCCTCCGGTCTTATCGTCTTGGTTGGTGTCTTGGGCGCGGGCAGCATCCAGCGCCAGAGTTTCGCATCGGGCAGCGGCAGCACCATGAGCCAGTGCTCAAGCGCGGCCAGCAGGGTCAGCGCGGCCAGCAGGGCATAGCCCACGGCCGCGCCCGGGGTGGGGGCGGCCAGCAGCCGCTCGATCCAGCAGGCGCTGGCCCATGTCAGCGCTGTGATCGAGACCGGAAAAACCCAGTTGAGCCGCGAGATACGGAAGTGGCTGGTCATGTGGGCCAGTGCCTCGGGGATGAACTCGGTGTTGATCCGGGGCACCCCGAAATAGAGGTTCAGCTTGGCCGAGACCCGCGCGAAGTAGAGCGTTGTGAAGATCCAGGGCGCGACGATATTGGCCGCGCCGAAGCCGATGATCCAGATGCCGGCCAGCACAGCGGCCAGCAGAACCTCGTGGTGGGCGATCGTGCCCCAGGCCCGCAGGAAGCGTTCCCACTCCGGCAGGCGCTCGGGGCAGGGGCGCAGGTTGGGGCCGGTGATCGCGCCGGTCAGGAAGGCCAGCTCGATCCAGCCCCAGAGCGCCAGCGCCGACAGGAACGCCCCGTAGGCCGCCGCCGGCCCGGTCTGGTCCAGCGTGACCCAGAGGCCCCAAGCGCCCAGGGCCGGCACGGGCAAGGCCCCCCAGGTCAGCGTGCGCCGGGCCGCGGCGCCGGACCTGTCGGCCCGGCGCACCGCCAGCAGGATGATCCCGGTGGAGAACCACCACAGGAACAGCGCGACACCCGCCGCGATCCAGGGGTTGGCCATCATGGTGCCCCCCCTTCGCCCGCGTGTCCGCGATATGTCCCCGCGGCGATCATCAGTAGGCGGGCTGCAGCCGCGGGCTGTCGGGCACGTCGTGCCGCTTGGCCGGGATGAAGTAGAGCCGGGCAAAGGCCGTGGCCGCGCGCGCCTGCGCCGTCAGGCGGTTGACGACGCCCATGAGCCCGCCCCGCTTGCGCGCAGCGTCCAGGTCGGCATTGGCCCGCTGCAGGCGCTCCAGCCCCGCCTGCCAGCGCGGGTTCTCGATATCCAGCGTGATCGGGAAGACCTGCTTGGAGATCTCGGAGGTCTTTGTGAACACCTCCTGCGCGTACCAGTCGGGATCGACGCCCAGGGCCTGGTGAAAGGCCGGGCGCTGGTGGTCACGCACGTACATCGTGGCAAAGACGGCCGTCAGGAAGAACTTGATCCAGTAGACATTGCGACCGCTGGTGATCCTGGGGTCCGTGCGCATCAGCAGCGCGAAGGCCTCGCCGTGGCTGAACTCGTCGTTGCACCATTCACGGAACCACTTGAACAGCGGGTGAAAGCGATGCTCGGGGTGCTGTTCAAGGTGCCGGTAGATGGTGATGTAGCGGGCATAGCCGATCTTTTCCGACAGGTAGGTGGCGTAGTAGATGAACTTGGGCCGGAAGTAGGTGTATTTCTTCTTCTGCGTCAGGAACCCGAGGTTCACCGCCACGCCCGCCTCGCGCAGGGCGTCGTTGATGAAGCCCGCGTGCCGCGCCTCGTCGCGCGCCATCAGCTGGAACAGCTGCGTGACGTCGGGGTTGGTGCCGCGCCGCTTCATTTCCTTGTAGAGCACGCAGCCCGAGAACTCGGCGGTGCAGGACGAGATCAGGAAGTCGATGAATTCCTTGCGCAGGGCGGGGTCCATCCCCTCCCAGTCGACGTGGTCCCAGTCCTCGTTCTTCTTGAAGTGGCCCTTGTTGGGGTCGGCCTCCATCTGCGCGATCAGCTTGTCCCAGTCCGCCCGCACGGGGCTGACGTCGATCGCGTCGAGCTCGTCGAAATCGGTGGTGTAGAAGCGTGGGGTCAGCAGCGTGTTCGACATGGCCGCCTCGGTGGCCGCGGCGCTGTCGAATTTCGCCTGCTCCTGCTGGATGGCGATGCCTTCCTCGGCGGTTTTCGCGTCGGCGCTGTGATCTGCGTGAACGTTCATAGCGTCACCTCCTCGGAAAAGGAAAACTCGCAAAGCTCCATGACCTCGAAATCGCCGGTCAGCCGTGTCCAGAGCCGCTCCAGCCCGCTGGCGCGCACGATGGTCGCCTCACGGTCCTCGGTGACGATCTCGCCGAAGGGCGCCATGATCTCGGGGCCGTGCACCTTGACCTCGTCGCCCGGATAGACGGTGGCGCCGTTGTTGAACCGCAGGTGCGCGTGCAGCGACTCGAACTTGTGGCTGATCTCCACCGTGCAGGGGGCACGTTCAATTTCCCTGGTAAGCCATCCCATTATTGGCCTCCTTTTCCCTGTTGGCGCATGCCGGTCCCGGGGGGTTCCCGCCCGCCGGGGGACATGCCTCATTGCGCCAGAAGCCAAGCGAAGGCCCCGGCATTGTCCGCGCCGAACCCCATGAGGTCGGCGCTCCAGCCCGTCGAGGGGTCGTGGATGGTCAGGCGGCCGGTGTCGTGCCGCCTCAGTGTCACGGGCCCCTCGAGGGCGACCCGGTGTTTCGTGCGTTCGCGCTCGATGACGCGCATCACCCCGGACACGAAGCCGCCCTTGTCGGGGCCCAGATCGGCGATCAGGCCGCCGTCGGGCGCGCGCACCGTGACCGCGCCGGACATGTCGCCCGACATGACCAGCTCGCGCGACTTGACCACGTCGCCCTCGGGTGGCGTGGCGATCAGCGGCCGGTCGGTCAGCCGCGCGAGGGTGACCAGCACCAGGACGGCCATGACCAGCGCGAACATGGCCCGGACCATGGCGCGCGGGATCAGGTCCTTGTTGTGGATGGCGGTGGTATGGGTCTCGGTCTGGGTCATCTCTCGCACCTGTTTATTCGGCGGCCACGGCGGTGGGCCGGGGCGTTTCGGTCCGGGCCACTTGCGGCGCGTTCACGCGCGCCTCGGCCGCCTCGGCCAGCAGCCCGGCAGTCGTCTCGGCGTCGGGGATGCAGCGCAGGGCGGGCTGGGGGTGGCGGATATGCCAGGGCCGCACGTGCGGCCAGCACACGAGGTAGCTCAGCTTGGTGTCGCCCAGCAGCTCCAGCGCGATGGTGCCGGTGCCGTTCCGGCGCGTGGTCAGGTCGGCGTTCGCGATCTGCGTGAAGGGCAGGTTCAGCGTCACCGTCAGCGCCGCGCCGATGCGCATGGCCACGCGGCGGTTGGTGATGGTGTAGACCGTGCTGCGCGCCTGCACGACGCCGATCAGCAGCAATAGCGCCGCCGCGATGCCGCCCAGGATCAGGAAGGGAAACGAGGCGGCGAAGGCGCTGGCGACGCTGACCTGGTCGACCAGCATCCCGAAGCGCCAGAGCGCCAGCGCCACGAAATAGGCCGCCACCCAGCCGAGGTTGAGCGAGTCCCGCGTCAGCGCCCACCAGTCGGGGCGGCCCTGCCAGAGGATATGCTCGCCCTCGGGCGGGGTCTCGGGCAGGCCCTCGACGGGTTCGGTCGCGAAGTCGTCGTGTTCGGCACTCATGGCAACCTCTCCTTGTTCAGCCCAGTTGCGGCGCTTGCCGCGCCTGCGAGGCATAGAGCGTGCCCCCTGCATAATAGCCGCAGATTTTCTCTTCTTCCAGCATGGTCACCTGGTTGGGCGAGGCGTTCTGCGGCACGCCCGCGAAGTGCTGCCCGAAGATCGAGCGCACCTTGACCTCGGTCGACTTGATCCGGGCCATGGTCAGCGGGATCAGGCGCTTGCCGCCGCCGTGGTCGGCGTCGAGGTCCACCTCGATGTAGCGCACGAGCTGCTCGGGTTCGTCGATCCACAGGTCGGTGATGGCCCCGACGACCTCGCCGTCGCCCGCCACGACCGGAAGTCCGCGCGGATCACGCCCGGCGGCGACGTTGAAGTGATCCGTCGCCGCCATGGGCACGATCTTGGGATGGCCGTGGCCGTCCAGTTCGGGCACGTCGCGCCGCGGCGCCCAGGAGGCCGGGCCGACACCGTCGACCATCGGATCGCCCGTCGGCTCGAGCGGAAAGCCGTTCGTCGCCGAGGTCTTCTCGATCGCGAGGTTGCTGCGCTCGGGGCTCTGGCCCGAGGGCACGGTGACCTCGCCGCGGCCGTGGGGCAGGGTGAAGGTCTTGTCGCGCGGCAGCGGGAACAGCCCCTCGTTGGACGAGGGATTGCCCGCGTCGTCCTCCAGCGGGTAGCCCTCGCGCATGTTCTCGCGCTGGATGTAGAAGACCAGCGCGGCGAAGAAGATCCAGAACAGCCAGAGCGATACGCTGGCCAGGTCCACTTGTCCGAAGAATGTTTCCGTCATGTCCGTGTCCTTTCGCGGGCGGGTCTCATGTGGGGAAGTCGGCCAGGCCGATGCGGGCCGTCTCCTGGTTTGGGGTCTGCGCGCGGGCGGGCGCGTGCCGCACCAGCGGGCCGAGGGCGGCGAGCGTCAGGAACAGCAGGCCGATCTCGAGGTGATAGACGAAGGAATAGCCGGTCGCGGGGCTGTCGAGCGCCGCGCCCAACGCGCCGGAGGTGGCCAGCCCGCCGATCCAGTCGCGCAGGCCGCCGCCCAGGGCGATGGCCAGCCCGGCGGCGGTGGCCTGGGCCGCGCCCCAGGCGCCCAGCGCCAGGCCGTGCCCGGCGGCCCCGGTGGCCGGCATGGTCATGGCCGCCGTCAGCGTCGCGACGGCGAACAGGCCACTGCCCAGACCTATCAGCCCGGCCCCGGCAAAGAACATCAGGCCCGAGCCCATGGGCGCGGCGAAGATGACAACGCAAAAGGCCGCGATCCCGGCCAGCAGCCCCATTGCGGCGATGCGATGGGGGCAGCGGCCCCGCGCCAGCATCCGCCCCGCGCCCGCGAAGCCCAGCAGCGCGCCGGCCGCCCAGACCGCCGTCAGCGTCGTGGTGGCCGAAACCGACAGCCCCAGGATCTCGCCGCCGTAGGGCTCAAGCAGGACGTCCTGCATGTTGAAGGCCATTGTGCCCAGGAAGACCACCGCCAGAAGCCGCCCGGCCTGTCCGCCCGCGGCCAGGTCGGCCCAGGCGGCGCGGAACCGCGGGCGCGGCGCGGCGCGCTCTTCGCGGCTCATCGGCGTGACCTTCTCCTGTTTCCACAGGGCGATCAGGTTGAGCACGATACCGACCACGGCGGCACCTTGGACCACGCGGATCAGGGTGAAGGGCGCGAAGTCACGCAGCAGCCAGCCGATGATCAGCGCCGAGGCACCCATGCCCAGCAGGAACATCACGTAGAGCAGGGCCACGACCCGCGGCCGCGTCGCGTCATCGGCGCGGTCGGTGGCCAGGGCCAGCCCCGCGGTCTGGGTCATGTGTAGCCCCAGGCCGGTCATAAGGAAGGCCAGCGCCGCCAGCACCTCGCCCGCCCAGGTGGGGCCGACGACCTGCTGGCCCGACAGAACCAGCAGGGCAAAGGGCATCACCGCCAGCCCGCCCATCTGCCACAGCGACCCGAACCAGAGGTAGGGGATGCGCTTCCAGCCGATGGCGCTGCGATGCGTGTCCGACCGGAACCCCAGCAGCGCCCGGAAGGGCGCGATCAGCACCGGCAGGGCGATCATCACCGCGACGATCACCGCCGGCACCGACAGTTCCACGATCATGACGCGGTTGAGCGTGCCCAGCAGCATCACCGTCGCCATGCCCACCGAAACCTGGAACAGCGAAAGCCGCAGCAACTGGCCCATCGGCAGCCCCTCGCTGGCCGCATCCGCGAAGGGCAGCCAGCGCGTGGTCAGCGCCATCAGGGGGGAGCGACGGCGCAGGCTCATGGCGTCAGCTCCAGCGCCTGCGAGATGTAGAACCCCGAGCTGACCCGGCCGATGGGGGCCAGGCGGCCCGGCGCCTCGGCCCGGTGCAGCGCCCTTTGCAGCGCCGCCGGGGCGTGCGGGATCATGGTTGGCGCGCGGTCGGCACGCGGAAACAGACGGCCCGTGTGCCACATGGCCATCAGCAGCGGCGTGCGCGGGGCCACGGTGAAAACGATCCCGCCCCGGGTGCGGCTGCCAAGCGTGCCCAGCGCCCGGGCGAGGTCGTGACGGTCGTAATAGATCAGGCTGTCCATCGCCATGACGTGATCGAAGGTGCCAAGGTCGGCCGCCAGCATGTCGCCGGCCTGAAACCGGACCCGGCCCGGCAGACCGCCGGGCAGGCGCGCCTCGGCGATCCCCACCAGCGCGGGCGAAATGTCCACGGCCAGCACATCCGCCCCGCGCGCGGCCAGCTCGGCGGCCATCTGCCCGGTGCCGCAGCCGGCATCGAGCACCCGCGCGCCACGCAGATCCTCGGGCAACCGGGCCAGCATCCGCGCGCGCATGCTGTCACGCCCGCGCCGCACCGTCTCGCGGATGCGCGAGACCGGCGCGTCGCTGGTCAGCCGTTCCCAGGTGCGGGTGGCGGTGCGGTCGAAATAGTGCTCGACCCGGTCGCGCGTGCGCGCCCAGCCCCCGGTCCGGGGCGACAGGTCCCGCGTCGGGGCGGCCATATGGGGGGCACCGCCGTCGGGCATCAGTCGAACCCCAGCAACTCGAAGATGTCGCGATCCTCCATCGGCGCGGGCGCCAGCGGTTCGGTCCCGTTCCACAGCGTCTCGGCCAGGCGGATGTACTCTTTGCGGCAGGCGACGATATCCTCGTCGTCGGGCATGTCGAACAGCGTCTTCTTCTTGAGTCGCGACCGGCGCAGCGCATCCACGTCCGGCATGTGGCCGATCCGGCGGAAGCCGATCCTGTCGCAATAGCGGTCAATCTCGTCTGTATCCTTCGAGCGGTTGGCCATGCAGCCGGCCAGCCGCACCTTGTAGTTCTTGGACTTGGCCTGCACCGCGGCGATGATGCGGTTCATCGCGTAGATGCTGTCGAAATCGTTGGCGGTGACGATCATGGATTGGTCGGCGTGCTGCAGGGGCGCGGCGAAGCCGCCGCAGACGACGTCGCCCAGGACATCGAAGATCACGATGTCGGTATCTTCCAGCATGTGATGCTGCTTGAGCAGCTTGACCGTCTGGCCCACGACATAGCCGCCGCAGCCGGTGCCGGCGGGCGGGCCGCCCGCCTCGACGCATTGCACGCCGCCGAAGCCTTCGGAGACGAAATCCTCGGGGCGCAGTTCCTCGGCGTGGAAATCCACCTCCTTGAGAATGTCGATCACCGTGGGCTGCAACTGGCCCGTCAGGGTAAAGGTGCTGTCGTGCTTGGGGTCGCAGCCGATCTGCAGCACCCGCCGGCCCATCTGCGAAAAGGCCGCCGACAGGTTCGACGAGGTCGAGGACTTGCCGATCCCGCCCTTGCCGTAGACGGCAAAGACCTTGGCCCCCTCGATCTGCGCCGAGGGGTCCTGATGGACCTGCACCGATCCCTCGCCGTCCTGGCCCTTGAGAACCGGCGGCGTCTCGACCTGCCGGCGGGCCTCCAGGCCGGCGGCCTCGCGCATGTTGGCGCGTGCCGAGGGGGGCTGCTTGCTGTCCAGTGGACTCATGGTTTCCTCCTATCGCCGGGTCCAGTCGCCCGGTGTTTCTTCTGGCCGGAAATATCCCGGGGGTGTGGGGGCTGGCCCCCACCACCGCGCGGGTGGCCGTATGCGCCCGGGGCCGTCATTCGGCGGCGATCCCTTCGAGGCGGTCTTCCAGCACGTCGGCCGCATCGCGCAGCGCGGCCAGCGTTTCGTCGTCGGGCGCCCAGTAGGCGCGGTCGTGCGCCTCGAGCAGGCGATTGGCCATTCGCGACGAGGCCACCGGGTTGAGGTCGCTCATCCGCTGGCGCATCGCCTCGTCCAGGACAAAGGTCTCGGACATGCGCTGATAGACCCAAGGGTCGACCTGGCCGGTGGTCGCCGACCAGCCCAGGGTGTTGGTCAGGCTGCTCTCGATCTGGCGCACGCCCTCGGCGCCGTGGCTCAACAGCGCCTCGTGGAACTTGGGGTTGAGCGAGCGCGAGCGCGTCTCCAGCGCCACCTGGTCGGCCAGGCTGCGCACCTTGCCCGCCCCGCGCGTTGTGTCCGAGATGTAGACGGCGGCCTCCGCGCCCTGGCGGGCGCGTTTCACCGCCCGCGAAATCCCGCCCAGCGTATCGAAGTAGTGATCCACTGTCGTCACGCCCAGTTCCACCGATTCGAGGTTCTGATAGGCGACGTCCACGTTGCCCAGCGCCTGCTGCAGCAGCGCGGTCTGTTGCGCCGGCTTGCCGTCGACACCGTAGGCAAAGCTCTTGCGCGCCTCGTAGGCGTCGGCCAGTTCGTCCTCGTCGCCGAAGGCGGAACTGTCGACCAGCTGGTTGACGTTCGAGCCGTAGGCCCCTTCGGCATTGGAAAAGACGCGCAGGGCGGCGGTGTCCAGGTCGCAGCCCATTGTCTCGGCATAGGCCAGGGCGTTGGCGCGGATGAAGTTGCGCTCCAGCGGCTCGTCGGCGTGGGCGGCCTTGTGCGCGGCCTCGGCCAGCAGGCGCGTCTGCAAGGGCAGCAGGTCGCGGAAGATGCCCGACAGGGTCATGATCACGTCGATGCGCGGCCGGCCCAGCGTTTCCAGCGGGATCAGGTCGGCTCCGGACAACCGCCCGAAACTGTCGAAGCGCGGCTGCGCTCCGATCAGCGCCAGCGCCTGCGCCATGGGCGCGCCGTCGGACTTGATGTTGTCCGATCCCCACAGCACCAGCGCCACGCTGCGCGGCAGGCTGGCGTGCGTCTCCAGCAACAGATCGGCCTGTTTCGCGCCCTCGCGGCAGGCAAAGGCCGTGGGCATGCGGAAGGGGTCAAAGGCATGGATGTTGCGCCCCGTGGGCAGGACCTCGGGCGACCGGATCAGGTCGCCACCGGGCACCGGCGGGGTATATCGCCCCTCCAGCGCGTGCAGCAGGGCCGGGATCTCGCTGTCGGTTTGCAGATGCGCGTCGACGCGGGCGCGGGTCTGGGCATCGGCGTCGGTCATCAGGTCGAGGTAATCGGCGCGGGCGTCGTCCGACATCGCCCGGCCCACCACGTGCAGCCCCTCGGGAATCAGCGCGTCCTCGGTTTCCAGCAGCCGCAGCCAGAGCGCATCGGGCGCCTCGCCGCCCATGTCCACCGCCTCGGCCTGGTCGGCGATCAGCGCCTCCAGCTCGCCGCGCTCGGGCGCGTCGGGGGCCATTGCGCGCCAGCGGGTCAGGCTGTCCTTGAGCTCGGCCAGCGCCTTGTAAAGCCCCGAGGCCGCCAGCGGCGGCGTCAGGTGGCTGACCGTCACCGCCCCCGTCCGGCGCTTGGCCAGCGTCGCCTCCGAGGGGTTGTTGGAGGCATAGAGATAGACGTTCGGCAAGTCGCCGATCAGCCGGTCGGGCCAGCAGGCCGCGCCCGGCCCGGCCTGCTTGCCGGGCATGAATTCCAGCGCCCCGTGCATGCCGAAATGCAGCAGCACATCGGCCCGGAACGCGTTTTTCAGCCACAGGTAGAACTGCGCGAAGGCATGGGTGGGGGCGAAGCCGCGCTCGAACAGCAGCCGCATCGGGTCGCCCTCGTAGCCGAAGGCCGGTTGCAGCCCCACGAAGACCTTGCCGAACTGCGCGCCCAGCACGAAGACACCGCGCCCGTCGGACTGCACGCGGCCCGGCGCGGCACCCCACTGCGCCTCGATCTCGTCCAGCCAGGGGGTGTTGGCGACCATGTCCTCGGCCGGCACATGGGCGGCGACATTGGCCTCTTGCCCGTATTGTGCGGCGCTGCCCTGAAGCACGGCGGCTCGCAGCGCCTCGACGCTCTCGGGCGGGGTCAGGTCGTAGCCGCGCGCGGCCATCGCGTGCAGCGTGTTGTAGAGCGAGGCGAACACGTCCAGATAGGCCGCCGTCCCGGCCGCGCCCGCGTTGGGTGGAAAGCCGAAGAGCACCACGCCGACGCGGCGCTCGGCCACCTTGGAGCGGTGCAGCGCGGCCTGGCGCGCGACGCGGGCGGCCAGCACCTCGACCCGTTCGGGGCAGGGGGCCATTTCCTTGACCATCGAGGTCGCGGCGCAGCCCCGGTCGCAGCCGGCGCAGCCGTCCGGCCCGTGGCGCCCGGCAAAGACCGTGGGCGTGGTCGCCCCGTCCAGTTCCGGCAGGGCGATCAGCATGGTCGTCTCGATGGGGCCGAGGCCCCCGGCCGAACTGGCCCATTGGCCCAGCGTCTGGAACTCCAGCGGATGCGCGGCGACGTAAGGCACGTCCAGCGCCTTGAGCGTCTCGACGGCCGCGTCTGTGTCGTTGTAGGCCGGCCCGCCGACCAGGCTAAAGCCGGTCAGCGACAGCAGCGTGTCGATGGTCACGCCGTGGCGGTCGCGAAAGAAGGCCTCGATCGCCGGCCGCCCGTCCAGGCCCCCGGCATATGCGGGCAGCACCCGCAGGCCCTTTGCCTCAAGCGCGCGGATCACCGCGTCGTAATGCGCGGTGTCACCGGCCAGCACGTAGGAGCGCATCATCAACAGCCCTACCGTGCCCGTGGCCTTGGCGGGGGCGGGCAGGTCGGCCGGATCGGTGGTGATCCGCTCGGCCAGGTCGGGGTGATAGAGCCCGGTCTCGGGGTATTCCAGCGGCGCCGGGGCCTCGGCCCCGCGCCAGTCGTCGCGGTGGCTGTAGCGCGAGACCAGGAACCGGACCATCGACTCGATGTTGTCGTCCGAGGCGCCCAGCCAGTACTGCATCGCCAGGAACCAGGCGCGCAGGTCCTGCGCCTTGCCCGGGATCAGCCGCAGGATGCGCGGCAGCCGGCGCAGCATCTTCATCTTGCGCGCGCCGTCGTCGCTCTTGGTGCCGCCCTTGCCGCCGCCGCGCAGCTTCTTGAGCAGCCTGGCGGTGCCGCTTTCGGGGGCAGCCATGTCCAGCGTGCCCATGCGGGTGCATTTCACGATCTGGCCGTCGGCAATCAGCCCGGCCATGGCGTCGCAGCTGTCGCGCCGGGCCTGCAGGTCGGGCAGGATCGCCTGCACGTGTTCCTCCAGAAACAGCAGGTTGGCGATGACGATATCGCCGGTGGCGATGGCGCGGCGGGCCTCTTGCAGGGCCGCGTCGCTTTCGCCCCATTCGGCGGCGGCGTGCACGCTCAGCTCCAGCCCAGGGAAATCCCCGGCCAGCCGTTCGGCCACCCGCGCGCAGGGGCCGGCGGCGTGCGAATCCAGCGTCAGGATCACCACGCGGTAGGGGGCGGGCCCGATGTTCAGTGCCACGTCATCGCGCATAATGGGCCTTCGCTTCGTAAAGGGTGTCGACGCTGATCTCGCCGAGGCCGCGCTCATGGGCGAAGGCCTCGGTGTTGCGCTTGGCCTTGCCGCGCACGAAGAAGGGGATTTTCCTGAGTTCGCGCTCTGCCTCGCTCAGCCAGATCACATCGCCCGCGTCCGTCTTCTGGCCCGAAATATCCCGGGGGGCGGCCGAAGGCCGGGGGGCTGGCCCCCCTTCCTCGGCGGCCGCCGGGTCCGCCGCGGCAGCGGGGCGCGGCACATGGGCGCCGCCGTGATGGCTCGGGCCGGCGTCGTCGTGAAACTCGAAATCCTCGCGGAACATGGTCAGCAGGTGCTCTTCCAGCCCCATGACCAGCGGGTGCACCCAGGTGTCGAAAATGACGTTCGCGCCTTCCAGCCCCATCTGCGGGCTGTAGCGGGCGGGGAAGTCCTGCACGTGCATGGGCGCCGAGATCACGGCGCAGGGAATGCCCAGCCGCTTGCCGGTGTGGCGCTCCATCTGGGTGCCGAGGATCAGTTCCGGTGCCGCCTCGGCGATGGCCGCTTCCACGTCGAGGTGATCGTCCGAGATCAGCGCGTCGACGCCGAACTCCTTGCCCAGCGCGCGGATCTTGCGGGCCATCTCGCGGTTGTAGCAGCCCAGGCCGACGACCTCGAAGCCCATCTCGTCGCGCGCGATGCGCGCGGCGGCGGCGACATGGGTGCCGTCGCCGAAGATGAAGACGCGCTTGCCGGTCAGGTAGGTCGAATCGACCGAGGCCGAATACCAGGGCAGCCGCAGGCGGCTTTCGTCCAGCCGCGCTTCCAGACCGGTGATCCGCGCCACCTCGGCGACGAAGTCGCGTGTCGCGCCGACGCCGATGGGCACGGTGGTGGTGAAGGGCTGGCCCAGTTCGCGTTCCATCCAGCGGCAGGCGGCCTCGCCGGTTTCGGGATACATCAGCACGTTGAAATGCGCGGCCCCCAGCCGGGTCAGGTCCGCGGGGCTGGCCCCGTAGGGTGCGCAGACGTTGACCGTGATGCCCATCCCTTCGAGCAGGGCGGTGACCTCGGGGATGTCGTCGCGGTGGCGAAAGCCCAGCGCGGTGGGCCCGATCAGGTTGGCGGTGATGGTGTCGGTCCGCGCCATGGGCGCGGCGAGCCGACGGACCAGCTGGAAGAATGTCTCGTCGGCGCCGAAATTCTCCTTGCGCTGGTAGCTGGGCAGCTCCAGCGGGATGATCGGGATGGGCATGCCCATGGTCTCGGCCATGCCGCCGGGATCATCCTGGATCAGCTCGGCGGTGCAGGAGGCCCCGACGATCATCGCCTGGGGCTGGAACCGGTCGTAGGCGGCCTCGCAGGCGGTGCGGAACAGGTTGGCGGTGTCGGCGCCGAGGTCGCGGGCCTGGAAGGTGGTGTAGGTGACCGGCGGACGGTGGTCGCGCCGCTCGATCATGGTGAACAGAAGATCGGCATAGGTGTCGCCCTGCGGCGCGTGCAGCACGTAGTGCAGGCCCGTCATGGCGGTGGCCACGCGCAGGGCGCCGACATGCGGCGGGCCTTCGTAGGTCCAGACCGAGAGCTTCATGGCCGCCCCCCGGGGGCGCTTCGCCCCCCGGACCCCCCGAGGATATTTCCGGCCAGAAGACAGACGCGCGGGGTCATTCGGCGGCCTCCAGCTTGAGGCGGTCGCGCCGGTGCAGCGGGCGGGAGAAGAGCCCGGCCAGATCGCCGGCCTGTTCGTAGAAATGCACCGGGGTGAAGACCAGTTCGATGGCCCACTTGGTGGTCATGCCCTCGGCCTCGAGCGGATTGGCCAGCCCCAGCCCGCAGACCGTCAGGTCGGGGCGTGCGGCGCGGCAGCGGTCGAGCTGTTTCTCGACGTCCTGGCCCTCGGCGATGATCGGGCCCTGGGCCAGCAATTCCATGTCGGGGGTGACCAGCGCCTTGTGGATATAAGGTGTGCCCACCTCGACGGCCTGCATGCCGCATTCGCGGGTCAGGAAGCGGGCCAGCGGGATCTCCATCTGGCTGTCGGGAAAGAAGAAGAGTTTCTTGCCCGAAAGTGTCTCGGCGGCCTTGGCGACGGCCTTCCGGGCGCGTGCGCGGGGCGCGTCGATCACGGCGTCGACACGCGACTGGTCGATGCCGAAGTCCCGCGCAACGGCGCGAAGCCACGCGGTGGTGCCCTCTTCGCCGAACGGGAACGGCGCGGGGACGTGACGCGCCCCGCGTCTTTCCAGGGCGGAATGGGTGCCACCCAGGAAAGGCTGTGTCAGGGCAAAACTGGTGTTGGGGCCGACGCCCACCTGGGCATCGGCATGACGGGCCGGCAGGACGGCGACGTTGTTGATGCCGATCCGGGCCAGAAGGTCCAGCGCCTGGTCCTCGGCCACGTCGGGCAGGGCGCCGACCATCATCAGTTGGCGGTCGTCCGTCGCGGGCAGGGCGGGCACCATGGCGGCGAGGCAGGCGTCCTCGCCCTCGGTGAAGGTGGTCTCGATGCCCGAGCCCGAGTAGTTGAGCACCCGCACCTTGGGCGCGTGGCGCGCGCTGAGGCGCTCGGCGGCGCGCGACAGGTCCAGCTTGATGACCTCGGAGGGGCAGGAGCCCACCAGGAACAGCTGGCGGATGTCCGAGCGGCGCGCCAGCAGGCGGTCGACCTCGCGTTCCAGTTCGTCCTGGGCGTCGGCGAGGCCGGCAAGGTCGCCTTCCTCGAGGATGGCGGTGCCGAATCGCGGCTCTGCGAAGATCATCACGCCGGCGGCCGATTGCAGCAGATGCGCACAGGTGCGGCTGCCCACCACGAGGAAGAAGGCATCCTGCATCTTGCGGTGCAGCCAGATGATACCGGTCAGCCCGCAGAAGACCTCGTGCTGGCCGCGTTCCTTGAGGACGGGGGCGTTGCTGCAGCCGATGGCGGGGGGTGTGGGGCTTTGGTCGGTCATGCCGGGGCCTCGGACTGCAGGCGCGCGGCGCGCAGCTTGAGCAGGAATTGCCCGGCGTTGACGACGTAGGCGGCGTAGGCGGCCAGGGCCAGCCACATCAGCGCGACCGGCGTCATGGCCTCGGCGACGAGCGCCCAGACATAGGCGGTGTGCAGGGCGATGACGGCAAAGCTGAAGACGTCTTCCCAGAAGAAGGCCGGGGCGAAAAGATATTGGCCGAACACGATCTTTTCCCAGATCGCGCCGGTCACCATGATGAGGTAGAGTACACCGGTCTTGGCCAGGATCGACAGGGTCGCCGCCTCGTAGCCGGTGCCGGTCAGCAGGTAGCGCATCACCAGGGCCAGGGAGACCAGAAAGACCAGGAACTGGAACGGCGCGAGAAGGCCCTGCACCAGAGTCCACCGGCTGGCGTCGCGCCTTGCGCGCTGGGCCGGCGTGTAGAGGGCGGCGGCGTCGGATGATGTCTGCGCCGAAGGCTTCATCGGATCCCCTGACCGAAAGTGTGACATGGGAAGATGGTAGGGGGCGTGAGGGTAAAGTGTCAATTGTAATTTACACTTCTGTATCCGCGGGAATGTCCACATAATCTGTCATTCCCGAACGCCGAAGCATCCCGCGCATCATGGACTTTTCATGTTTTGTCAGTTGAATTTCTTGAGTGACAGTAGCCAGCACCGCGACAAAATCCTGCGGCTCCCCAGCGAGTTGACCGAATCCGACGAGGAGGGAATGTCAATAAAAATTGACATTTGAAATCGCCCCCAACACACTAGCTGGAAGCGCGAGTGTTGCTGTGGGTGTGGCAGTGCAGGCCACCCTGGTCAGTCACCGCATCGGCCAGGCACCCATGGCGGCCAACGGGAGGGGCACATGGCACAGGATGACGACGACTTCAGGACCACGGGGCAATCGGGAAGCGGATCGAAGTCGATCCGATACCTTGTCGAGTCGGCACTTCGATCGGTCGCCTCGACGTCGCAAAGCGAAAAGCCGACGACCCGCGAGGAGTGGGTTGCCCACCTCGCGACGGCGATGGTCTCCGACAGCGAGACGAGCCACCGGGCGGCGATCTCGTCGCTGATTGCCAGCGGCGTGAGCAGCTCGGAGGTTTACCAGAGCTACATCCCGGCGGTCTCGCGGTATCTCGGCGAGATGTGGGTGAACGACCGGGCCAGTTTCGTCGATGTCACCCTCGGCTCGGCGCGGTTGCAGGCGCTTTTGCGCGAGGCCGGTGAGCCGGCCGAGCTGAGCCTGCTCGACCGCAGCATCCCGCTCGGCCAGTCGGTGCTGATGGTGATCCCGCCCTACGAGGACCATGCCCTGGGTGCCTTCGTGGCGGCCGATCAGTTTCGGCGCCATGGGCTATGGGTTCATATGGGCATCGGCTTGAACCGCGATGAACTGGTGGATCTGATCGCCTCGAGCCGGTTTTCCCTCGTGGGGTTGACGGCCGCGACATGGAAATCGGTTGAAAAAGCCGCTGATTTTGTTGATTACATACGACAGGGGCTTGACCACTGCCCGCCGATGGTGATCGGCGGGCGTGCGGTGACCGAGCCGGAACGGGTCGAAAGATTGACCGGGGTGGACTTCGCCGTGAAAACCGTCCGCGAGGCGGTTGATCGGGCAGGATTGATGTCCATCTCGCAAGAAACGGAGCTGGACAAGCTTAATACCTGACGACCGACTTGTCCGACATGGCGGAGAGACCGAGTGAGCAGGCAGGACCGAGCACGCGAAACGATGACCGCCGGTCTGTTGCCCGAGGTCTCGACCACGGATGGTCTTGTCGAACAGGCCGCCGACCTGGCTGTCATGCTGGACCAAAGTGGTGAAATCCAGGGAATCTCGGTCAATTCGGACAGCGCCTCGCTGGGCAGTCTCGATCATTGGGTCGGGCGCCGGTTCGACAGTTTCCTGACCAGCGACAGCGCCGAGAAATTCGCACAGAGGTTCCAGGCCGTCCTCTCCGACCCGGACCTGGCGCCGCGCCCGATGGAGTTGAACCACAAGGACAACGCGACCTGGGAATTCCCGGTGCGCTACACCCTGCATCGCGTAGGCAACGGCAACATCCTGCTGTTCGGGCGCGACATGCAGCCCTTGGCCGAGGTTCAGCAACGCCTGTTGCGCGAACAGCTGGCCCGCGAGGCCGACCAGCAGAAACTGCGCGCCGGGCAGACCCTGTTTCGCATCGTCTTCGAGGAATCCGAGACGCCCCTGATCCTGCTGGACCCGGAAAAGGCGCGAATCGAGGAAATCAACTCGGCGGCGGCCTCGCTTCTGGGCAGCACCGTCGAGACGCTGTCAGGCAATATCCTGCCGCAGGCTTTCGACGGCCGCCGCCGCAACGAATTCATGGAGGCCATGCGCGCGGCCGCGACCTCGGATATCGAGTGCGGGGTCGAGGCGGTGTCGCGCCGCAACGGGCGGATCCTCAACCTGCGCCCGCGGTTTTTCCGCGTGGCGGGCGACCTTGTGCTGCTGTGCCGGCTCGACGTCGTCGACGACGGCGCTTCGGCCGGGCCGGAGTTTTCGAATCTGCTGCTCTCGCTCTACGGGGCGACGGCCGACGCCGTCGTGCTGACCGACGCCAAGGGCATCATCCGCGAGGCCAACGACGCCTTTCTGACCATGGCCGATGCGATGCAGATCCGCGACGTGCAGGACCAGTCGATGGCCGAGTTCCTGATGCGCGGCTCGGTCGATCTCAAGCTCATGCTGGACAGCGCCGCGCAGAAGGGCCGGATGGGGCACTACGCCGCGCAGGTCAAGAGCACGATCGGCACGCGCACCGACGTCGACATCTCGATCGCGCGGCTGCGCCAGCAGGGGGGCGAGCCGGGGTTCGGCCTGATCATCCGCGATGTCTCGGCCAGCCAGGCGCCCGAGTCGGAGCGGGCGCATGTCATGGTCAGCGACGAGGCCATGCAGAACGTCATGGACCTGGTCGGCACCCGCTCGCTCAAGGAACTGGTCTCGGCCACGTCAGAGGTGGTCGAGAAGCTGTGCATCGAGACGGCCGTGCGGTTGACCGACAACAACCGCGTGGCCGCGGCCGAGATGCTGGGCCTGTCACGCCAGAGCCTTTACGTGAAGCTTCGCAAGTATGGCCTGATCACGCCCTCGGAGGATGGCTAGCGCCGCCGTTGCCCCCGCGGAACGGGTCCGCGACAAGAAACCTCTTTAACGACTCGCCGATGTATAGTTTAGTTGACACATGAGTGTCAGCGATACCTTACAACCCTCCCGGCGGTGGCCGCGCCCGTGCGCGGTGCTGACCCTGCTCAAGCCGGTCACCTGGTTCCCGCCGATCTGGGCCTATCTCTGCGGTGTCGTCGCCTCGGGCGTGGCGCCCGCAACGGCGCCGGTCGCGGTGCTGGTGGGCATGGTTCTGGCCGGCCCCGTGGTCTGCGGCATGAGCCAGGCCGCCAACGACTGGTGCGACCGCCACGTCGATGCCATCAACGAACCCGACCGTCCGATCCCCTCGGGCCAGATCCCGGGGCGCTGGGGGCTGTGGATCGCGCTTTTCATCAGTGCGCTGGCGCTGGGCCTCGGCACGGTGCTGGGGCCCTGGGGCTTCGGCGCGACCGTTTTCGGCGTTGCCGCCGCCTGGGCCTACTCGGCCGAGCCGCTCCGGCTCAAGCGGTCCGGCCTCTGGGGGCCGGGCCTCGTCGGGCTGTGCTACGAAGGCCTGCCTTGGTTCACAGGGGCGGCCGTTCTGGCGGCCGGGGCGCCGCCGCTGACAACCGTGATCGTGGCGCTGCTTTATGCGCTCGGCGCGCATGGCATCATGACGCTCAATGATTTCAAGGCGCTGGAGGGCGACCGCCAGACCGGCGTTAACTCTCTGCCGGTCACGCTGGGCCCGGAACGCGCGGCGCGGGTGGCCTGCTGGGTCATGACGCTGCCGCAGGTGGCGGTGATCGCGCTGCTGCTGATATGGGACCGGCCCTGGCACGCGCTGGTCATTGCCGCGCTGCTGGCCGCGCAATTCTGGGCAATGCGCGTCCTGCTGACCGATCCGAAGGGCCGTGCGCCCTGGTACAACGCGACGGGCGTGAGCCTTTATGTCAGCGGCATGATGGTCGCCGCCGTCGCCCTGCGCAACATGGAAGGGATATCATGACGCTGAGCTGGCTTTCGATCGTCCGCCTCGGCCTGGTGCAGATGGCGCTGGGCGCGGTGGTAGTGCTGACCACCTCGACGCTCAACCGCCTGATGGTGGTGGAACTGGCGCTGCCCGCGGTGCTGCCGGGCTTCCTGGTGGCGCTGCACTACGGCATCCAGATCACCCGGCCCAACTGGGGCTTTCTGTCGGACACCGGCGGGCACCGCACGCGCTGGATCATCGGCGGCATGGGCGCGCTGGCGCTGGGCGCCTATGGCGCGGCGCACGGCGTCGTCCTTCTGGAGTCCAGCTTTGCCGCCGGGATGGCCCTGTCGGTGGCGGCCTACGCGCTGATCGGTGTCGGCGTGGGGGCCTCGGGCACCTCGCTGCTGGCGCTGCTGGCCACCGCGACGGCCGCCCGCCGCCGCGCCGCGGCCGCCACCATCACCTGGCTGATGATGATCGCCGGGATCGCGGTGACCGCCGGCACCGTCGGCGCCTTTCTCGACCCTTACACGCCGCAACTGCTGTTGCGCATCGTCGGCATCGTGACCCTGGGCGCGCTGATTCTGACCACGCTGACCGTCTGGGGCATCGAGGCCCGCGTCGCCCCCGCCGAACCGGAACCCGAGCCGCAGGGCTTCGTCGCCGGGCTGCGCGAGGTCTGGGGTGAGCCGAAGGCGCGCAATTTCACCATCTTCGTTTTCCTGTCGATGACCGCCTATTTCATGCAGGAACTGATCCTCGAACCCTACGCCGGGCTGGTCTTCGGCATGACGCCGGGGCAGTCGACATCGCTCAGCGGGGCGCAGAACGGCGGAGTGTTTCTGGGCATGCTGACCGTGGGCATTGCCGCGACGGGGTTCCGCATCGGGTCGTTGCGGCACTGGGTCGTGGCCGGCTGCCTCGGCTCGGCCACCAGCCTGGCGGCGATCTCGGCGCTGGGGCCGCTGGCGCTGTCCGGCGCGCTGACCGGGGCCGTCGTCACGCTGGGCTATTTTAACGGCATGTTCGCCGTCGCGGCCATCGGGTCGATGATGGCGCTGGCCGGGCAGGGGCGTGGCGCGCGCGAGGGCACGCGCATGGGCCTCTGGGGCGCGGCGCAGGCCATTGCCGCGGGCTTTGGCGGGTTGCTGGGCGCCGGGGCCGTGGATGTCATGCGCCTGGCGCTGGTGCAGGATGCCCGGGCCTTCGGCACGGTCTTCCTGTTCGAGGCGGCGCTTTTCGTGCTCGCGGCCCTGATGGGCCAGCGGGTGATCGCACATACCCAGGGCCGCCACGCGCCCCTGGCCGTTCCGGGGGAATGAGACATGCCTGACGTCGATGTCATCGTGGTGGGAGGCGGTCCCAGCGGAGCCACCGCCGCCGAGGACCTGGCCCGCTCTGGGCACAGGGTTGCCGTGCTGGACAAGGCCGGGCGGATCAAGCCCTGCGGCGGGGCCATCCCGCCCCGGTTGATCGCGGATTTCGACATCCCCGAGGAATTGCTTGTCGCGCGGATCACCACCGCGCGGATGATCGCCCCCAGCGGGCGCCGGGTGGATATCCCGATCGAGAACGGTTTTGTCGGCATGGTCGACCGCGAGGATTTCGACGAGTTCCTGCGCACCCGCGCCGCCGAGGCCGGGGCGACGCGCCTGACCGGCACCTACCAGTCCATCGACCGCGACGGCGGCCACCCGCGCGTCCACTACCGCGATCGCGACAGCGGCGAGTCCCGCAGCCTTTCGGCGCGGCTGGTCATCGGCGCGGACGGGGCGCGGTCGAACGTGGCCCGGGCCGAGGTCGAGGGCGGCGACCGCATCCCTTACGTCATCGCCTATCACGAAATCATCGAGGCCCCCGGCGCGGTGGGCGACTATCACCCCGACCGCTGCGACGTGGTCTACGACGGCCGCATCTCGCCCGATTTCTACGGCTGGGTCTTTCCGCACGGCGGCAAGGCCAGCGTCGGCATGGGCTCGCTGGTGCAGGAGGTGAACCTCAAGCAGGCCACCGCCGATCTGCGCGCGGCCAGCGGGCTGGCCGACTGCCCCACCATCCGGCGCGAGGGCGCGCCGATCCCGTTGCAGCCCCTCGATCGCTGGGACAACGGCCGCGACGTGGTGCTGGCCGGCGATGCCGCCGGGGTCGTCGCCCCCAGTTCGGGCGAAGGGATCTATTACGCCATGGTCGGCGGGCGCGTCGCCGCCAGCGCCGCCGCCGCCTGCCTGCAGACGGGCCGCGCGCGCGACCTACGGCTGGCCCGGCAGCTCTTCATGCGCGAACACAAGACCGTCTTTCGCGTTCTGGCCAGCATGCAGAAGGCCTATTACCGCTCTGATGAGCGGCGCGAACGCTTCGTGTCGCTGTGCCATGACGTGGATGTGCAGCGCCTGACCTTCGAGGCCTACATGAACAAGGCGCTGGTGCGCGCCCGGCCGATGGCCCACGTTCGGATCGGGCTGAAAAACCTCGCACATCTGACGCGGCTGGTCCGGCCGGAGTTCACGTGACACCGCCGCCGCCCGAGGCCGCGACGATCCCCGCCTGGCGGGGCGACGATCTGGTCGCCGTGGACAAGCTGCAGGTCCACCGCGAGGGGCTGCGGCACAAGGCGGTGTCGGTCTTCGTGCAATGCGGCGAGGATCTGCTGCTGCAGCGCCGGGCGCTGGGCAAGTATCACACGCCGGGGCTCTGGGCGAATGCCTGCTGCACGCATCCGCACTGGGGCGAGGCGCCGCGCGACTGCGCCGCCCGCCGGCTGGCCGAGGAGCTGGGCCTCAGCGGGCTGTCGCTGGCCCACCAGGGCCGGGTCGAATACCGCGCCGATGTCGGCGACGGGCTGGTCGAGCATGAGGTGGTGGAACTGTTCCTCGCGCGCACGGCCGCGCGGCCCGTCGTCACCCCCGACCCGGACGAGGTCATGGCCGTGGACTGGATGCCCCTGCACCAGCTGGCGGGTGAGGTGCGCCGCCGCCCCGAGGCCTATACCCCCTGGCTGCGCATCTACCTGGACCGGCACGCGGGTCAGATTTTCGCCTGACCCGGCGGCTGAAAGCGCCCTTTTGATTCATGTCAATTTAAGTTGACATCATCGCTGTCATCCTTGTCGCAGACAAGGGAGGCGACATGCGACTGGTTCTGATTCACCCCAACTATCACTCCGGCGGGGCGGAGATCGCCGGCAACTGGCCGCCGGCCTGGGTGGCCTACCTGGCCGGCCCTCTCAAGGCCGCCGGTTACACCGACATCCACTTCATCGACGCGATGACCCATGACATCGGCGAGGCCGAGCTGCATGCGCGCATCGCCGCGCTGGAACCGGATATCGTCGGGGCCACCTCGATCACGCCCTCGATCTACAAGGCCGAACGCGCGCTGGAGATTGCCCGCGCCGCCGCCCCAGGGGCGGTGACGGTGCTGGGCGGGGTGCATGCGACCTTCATGTACAAGCAGGTCCTGTCCGAGGCCCCGCATATCGACGCCATCGTGCGCGGCGAGGGCGAGGAGGTGTTCCTCGATTTCGTGCGCGCGGTCGAGGACGGGCGCTGGCAGACCGCGCGCAAGGCGATCAAGGGCATCGCCTATACGCAAGGCTCCGAGATCATCGCCACCCCGGCCGCGCCCACGGTCAAGGACCTGGACGCCATCACCCCGGACTGGTCGATCCTCGACTGGGAAAAATACATCTACATCCCGCTGAACACCCGGCTGGCGATCCCGAGTCTGGCGCGCGGCTGCCCCTTCACCTGTTCCTTCTGCAGCCAGTGGAAGTTCTGGCGCGACTACCGCGTGCGCGACCCGCAGAAGGTCGTGGACGAGATCGAGGACCTGGTGAACAATCACAGCGTCGGCTTCTTCATCCTCGCCGACGAGGAACCGACCATAAACAAGAAGAAATTCACCGAGTTCTGCGAAGAGCTGATCCGCCGTGGCCTGCCCGATCGGGTGAAATGGGGCATCAACACCCGCGTGACGGACATTCAGCGCGACAAGGATATGCTGGGTCTCTGGCGGCAGGCGGGTCTGGTGCACATCTCTCTGGGCACCGAGGCGGCCGCGCAGATGAAGCTCGATCTGTTCAACAAGGAAACGAAGGTCGAAGAGAACAAGGAGGCCATCCGCCTGCTGCGCGAGGCCGACATCTTCACCGAGGCGCAGTTCATCGTCGGTCTGGACAACGAGACCGAGGAAACGCTGGAAGAGACCTACCGCTTCGCCCGCGACTGGAACCCGGATCTGGCCAACTGGACGATGTACACGCCCTGGCCGTTCACCCCGCTGTTCCAGGAGCTGCGCGACCAGGTCGAGGTCTTCGACTTCGAGAAATACAATTTCGTTACCCCCATCATGAAGCCCGAGGCGATGGACCGTGCCACCCTGCTGGACCGCGTGATGGCCAATTACCGCCGCTTCTACATGATCAAGGCGCTGTTCCATTACCCGTGGCGCGGGCGCGGGTTCCGCCGCAAGTACCTGCTGGGCTGCCTGCGGGCCTTCGCCAAGGCCGGCTTCGCGCGGACCTTCTATGATCTGGGCAAGGTCGGCTACTGGGGGCCGCAGTCCAAGGAAAAGGTCGATTTCCAGTTCGACGAGACCCGCCAGATCGCCGAGGCGCAGATGGCCGACTGGGATGCCATGGCCGACCGCAAGCGCCGCGCGGCCGAGCGCAAGGCCAGCGTGCGCGACCAGATCAAGGCCGAGAAGGCCCGCGTCGCCGGGCAGGGCGCGGCGGACGCGGGCGTGCCGCGGCTGAACCAAACCACCCCGGCGCAATAGCGATGCCGCCCCGCGCGGCCCATCACGTCGGCCCCAACGCGATCCTGCAGACGCTCGAGGCGCTGCAGGCGCTGGCCGGGCCGCAGGCGCTGACCCGCGTCTGCCAGGCCGCCGGGATGCCGGGGCTTCCCGACGATCCGCCCGAGGCGATGATCCCCGCGCAGGACGCGCTGCGCCTGCACCGCGCCGTCGCCGAGAGCCTGCCCGAGCCTCTGGCCGAGGAGGTCGCCCGCGACGCCGGCCGCAGAACCGGCGACTACATCCTCGCCCATCGCATCCCGGGGCCGGCCCGGGGGCTGGTGCGGTGGATGCCGGGGCGACTGGCCGGGCCGGTCCTTCTCTCGGCGATCGGCCGGCACGCCTGGACCTTTGCCGGCGCGGCCGAGGTGACCTGCCTCCGGCGGCCCGACCTCGAGCTCGTCATCCGGGACAATCCGTTGGCGCTGCCGGGCTGCCCCTGGCATCGCGCGGTGCTGGCGCGGCTGTTCCAGCGGCTTGTCGATCCGGGGATGACGGTGGCGCACACCGCCTGTTGCGCGGTCGGTGATCCGGCGTGCCGCTTCGTCTTGCGCGGCGCGCCCGGCCCGGCCCGGTGACGGCGGGTGCGCGCGCCGGCCCTGCCCGGTCAGGCCGGTGCGCGGCCAAGCAGCCGATCCACGATCCCGATCAGTAGGTCCGCCACGATCGGGATCAGGGCATCGGGAAAGTCGTAGTCCGGCGCGTGCAGCTGCGGGTGATCCTCCCCCGCACCGACATACAGCAGGGCCGCCTGCGCCCCGTCCTCGCCGATGCGCCCGAAATCCTCGGACCAGCGCAGGGGCCGGTCAAGCTCGGCAACATCATGCCCCCCGGCAAGGGCCGCGTCACGGGCCAGGGCGGTGGCCGCGGCGTCGTTGACAACCGCGCGGAAGACGTCGTGCCAGTGCACCTCGACCGCCAGATCGCCCCTGGCCGCCTCCAGCCGGGCCTGCGCCTGGGCGATCAGGGTGTCCATGCGGCCATTGGTCATGGTGCGCAGGGTCACGCGCAGGTCGCCGTCGGCGGGGGCGATGCCAAAGGTCGGCGCGCCCAGACGGGCATGGGTCAGCGTGGCCAGCGCGTAATCGGCCTCGCCGATGGCGGACTGCGACAGGCCCGGCAGCGCCACCATCAGCCCGGCCATGGCCGCCCCCGGCGAAAGGCCGTCCTCGGGCGCGGCGGCATGAGAGCTTCGGCCGTGCAGCCGGACCTGCATCCCGCGCGAGGCGCAGTTGCCCGGCCCGGGGCGCAGCCCGATCTGGCCCAGGGGGCGCCCGGGCACGTTGTGCCAAGCGAAGGCGAAATCGGGGCGCAGGTCCGGCCAGCGCGGATCGGCGATCACTGCTTCGGCCCCGGCGCCGGTTTCCTCGGCGGGCTGGAACAGCAGGATCACCCGGCCCCGCGCCGGACGCCGGGCCAACAGGCGGGCCACGCCCAGCAGCGTCGCCATGTGCCCGTCGTGGCCGCACAGGTGACCCCGCCCCTCGATCGCCGAGCGATAGGGCAGGTCGCTGGTCTCGCGGATCGGCAGACCGTCGAGTTCGCAACGCAGCAGCAGGGTCGGCCCGGCCTCGCGGCCGCGGAATTCGGCGGCGACCCCATGGCCCCCGAGGCCCTGCCAGATCCGGTCCGCGCCACGCGCCCGCAGCTGTGCCGTGATGCGCTCGGCCGTCGCGCCTTCGCGGCCCGACAGGTCGGGGTGGCGGTGCAACGCGTGCCGAAGCGCGGTCAGTTCTGCGATGTCAGCGCGCGGCAGTGACTGCATCATTTCCTCCTCGGACCACCGCGCACAGGCCGGTCATGCAGTCCGGCCGGCCCTCCCCTGTCGCACCGGCCGGCGTTGCGCGTGGCGGTGGATAGTCGACGCGGAGCAGGACCCGCCGTCAATCGAGGCCGAGCAGGTAGTCGCGGACCAGCGCTTCGGTCTGCGGGCTGTCTACAATATCGAGATGGCCCGCACCATCGACAATCTGGTAGCGCCCTTTGTCCGTGACCGCGCCCATCACGGGCGCGTAGCCCTCGGCGTCGAGTGCCTCGTCGTACCGACCAGCAATAACGAGGAACGGCGGCAGCACGGCCACATCACCAAGGTAGTCACCCCGCGGTGCGTAGGATTTGTTGAGCCGCCAGCTGTAGCGCGTGGTCGCATGGGCCCCGAGCGGGCCGTCTAGGACCGCGCGCGGCATGGCGAACTGGATCATCGGCAGATGGTCCAGCGCCGTGATCCCCACGGTGTTGAGCATCGACAACCCGATGACCCGGCGCATGAGCACATGCGCCCAGCCGCCCGAATTGGGCCGTGTCGTGGGCGCGTCATGCTTGAGGAACGGGGCCAGCAGGATGATCCCGTCAACCAGCGCCCCGTGCGCGCCGCCGGCGAAGCGCACCGCCAGCCCGCCGCCCGAGGAATGGCCCAGCAAGATGACCCTGCGCCCGTCACTGCCCCCGCTCTGCGCGATGAGATCGGCGATGTCGTCCTCGAGCTGGCCGGTATAATCCACGTCGCCCCGGCGCGCGGGATCGGTGCCGTGCCCGCGCAGGGTCAGCGCCTTGACCTCGGCCACGTCGCGCAAGGCCCGGGCCAGTCCGGCGAACTGGCCATGATACCAGCCCGAGCCATGAAGCATGATGACGAGCGGCAACTCTTCCGCGCCCGTCGCTGACACATGCGCATAGGTCAGCGCCTGCCCGTCGCGCGCCGTGAAGCTGCGTGTCTCAAGGCTCGCGCGCTCCGTGCCGCCGCCGATGATCCTGCTGAAATCGGGTCCCGCGCGCTCGGGCAGTGGCCCCGGGCGCTGCGAGACGATCAGCCCGAGGGCTATTCCGAAATAGACCGCGACGGAAATCGCCGCGACTGTAAGAACCTTGGAAATCGCTTTTGTTCCATCAGTTCAAAAATGTCATGCACGCTTCATTCCAGCACAACGGCCAGCGTCAGCGCCAGCAGCAGACCCTGGCCGGCGAGCGTGGCCAGCATGCCCCAAAACCGCAGCCGCCAGTGCAGCCCGTGGATAGCAAAATAGGCCCCGTGCATGTAGCGGCCCAGCGTGAACAGGGCGGCCGTAATCGCGAGAGGCAGGAGGGGCGCGCCCTGCGCCTCGGCAAGCGCGCAGAGGATCAGCGCCATCGGCATCTGTTCGGCGGCATTGGCCTGGCCACGAATGGCCTTGGTCAGCGACCGGTCGTCGTTGTCGCCAAGAACGACGCGGTCGCGGCGGCGCTGGAAGATGACCCGTGCGGTCAACCCCAGCAACAGCGCGCCGTTCAACAACGCGGCGAGGGATGTAACGGGCAGGTCGATCATGGTCAGACGTTAGGACAGGGCGGGCTCACACGAAAAGGGCCGCCCCGGAAGGCGGCCCCTGGACGTTGCGTCACGTCGGGCGATTATTCGCGCCCACCAAGAAGTTGCAGCAGGAACATGAACATGTTGATGAAGTCCAGGTAGAGGCTCAGCGCGCCCATGATGGCGGCCTTGCCCAGCCACTCTTGGTCGCCCTGCTCGGCATGGGCGATGTAAGTGTTCTTGATGTTCTGCGTGTCATAGGCCGTCAGGCCCGCGAAGATCAGAACGCCGAGGATCGAGATGGCCAGCGACAGGCCCGGCATCGGCCAGATCAGGTTCACGATCATCGCGCCGATCAGGCCGATCACGCCCATGATGAGGAACGATCCCCAGCCCGAGATGTCCTTCTGGGTGGTATACCCCCAGAGACTGAGCCCGGCGAAGGCGATCGAGGTGATCAGGAAGACCTGCACGATCGAATAGCCGGTGAACACCAGGAAGATCGAGCTGATCGACACGCCCATGGTCAACGCGAAGGCGTAGAACACCAGTTGCGCCGTGGCCGCCGACATGCGGTTGATCATCGCCGAGAAGCCGAAGACGAAGGCCAGCGGTGCCAGCATGACCACCCAGCGCAGCGGCGAGGCATAGAGCGCCGAGCCCAGGCCGGTCAGCAGCGTGCCGTTCTGCATCTCGGCCGCCGCCTGAGACGGATCGGTGGTGACGGCCAGGCCCGAGATCGCCCAGGCCGCGGCAAAGGTGATCAGCATGCCCACGGACATCGTGCCGTAGACCTTGTTCATGTGGGCGCGCAGGCCCTGGTCGATTTCCGCCGTCCGGACACCAGTGCCAGCGCGGACAGTCTGATAATCAGCCATTCGTTTCCTCCAACGGTTAACTTGCTTGGCCCGGTCGCCGATCCGGCGCGGGGTCTTGCATGGAATATCGGCGTTGAGGCGGCGCTTTTCAAGGGAAACCGGCGGCGAACCGCAGTGTTTTCGTCAGCAATTGCGCGGCAGGTCCCAGGCGGGGCGGCGGGATTCGCGCAGCGCCTCGCCTTCGGTCAGGCCGAGGTCGGCTAGCCGGGCGTGGTCGAGCGCGGCGAGCGCGCGGCGCTGGCGCCAGGTTGCAACCATCCTGGCCAGGGGAAAACGCGGAGCACGCGGGGCGATCGGGTCGCGGGTCGGGGTCTGGGTCAGGACGGTCATGGTATGCCCTTTCGTGATAGTGGGTCAGATTTAAATCAGGATGCTTGATATATGCGGCAAACTGGCTCATACTTGAAATGAATGATTGAGCACTAAAGCATGACGGAATGTGATATGCCCCGGAACCTGGACCTGACCGCCCTGCGCTCTTTCGTGACCGTGGCCGACACGGGCGGCGTGACCCGTGCCGCCGGTCTGTTGCACCTGACCCAGTCGGCGGTCTCGATGCAGCTCAAGCGGCTGGAGGAGGGGCTGGGCCTGCGCCTGCTCGATCGTTCGGCGCGCCGGATCGCCCTGACCGGCGAGGGCGAGCAACTGCTCAGCTATGCCCGGCGGATGCTGGCGCTCAACGACGAGGCGGTGGGGCGGCTGACGGCTTCGGACTACGAAGGCGAGATCACGCTGGGCGTGCCCCACGACATCGTGCCGGGCTACATCCCGCAGGTCCTCAAGCGGTTCGCGGCGGATTTCCCGCGCATGCGCGTGAACTTCCTGTCGTCCAACACCCGGGCGCTGTTGCAGCAGTTCGACCGCGGCGAGGTGGACATGATCGTGACCACCGAGGAGGGCTGCGGTGCGGGCGGCGAGACCCTGGCCGAGGTGCCGCTGGTCTGGGTCGGCGCGCCCGGGGGCCGCGTCTGGAGAGAGCGGCCCTTGCCCATCGCGCTGGAAACGCAGTGCATCTTCCGCCCCAGCGTCCAGCGCCGGCTGGACGCGGCCGGTATCCCCTGGCTGATGCGGGTCGAGACCGGGTCGACCCGCACGGTCGAGGCCACGGTCAGCGCCGACCTGGCGGTGCATGCGATGCTGTCGGGGTTCTGGGTGCAGGGCACCGAGCCTGTCGACCACGGCGGCGCGCTGCCCGACCTCAAGGCCTATTGCATCAACCTCTACCGCGGGCCGGGTGGCCCGGGCGAGGTGGAACAGGCGCTGGCGGGTTACCTGCGGGACGCCTACGGCGCGCTCAGGCAGGGGGCGGCACAACCACGACCTTCCCGGTCGCTCGCCGCGACCGGATAAGCTCCAGCGCCTCGGCTGCGCGGTCCAGCGGCAGCACGTGGCTGACATGCGGGCGCAGGCGCCCGGCGGCATACAAATCCATCAGTTCGGTCAGGCTGTCGGTCAGGGCCTCGGGCGCGAAGGTCGCGTAGCCGCCCCAGTAGAAGCCGATCAGGTCGATGTTCTTGACCAGCAGGTGATTGGCCGGAACCGGGGGCACCTCCCCGCTGGCAAAGCCGATGCTGATGATCCGCCCCTCGCGGTTGGTGGCCCTGAGCGCGGCGGTGAAGGCCGCGCCGCCCACGGGATCGAAGACCACGTCGGCCCCGCCCAGGGCCTTGACCCGCGCGGTGATGTCGTCGTCCGCCTCAATCAAGTGATGCGCGCCGGCCGTGCGCGCGACCTCGAGCTTCTCGGGCCCGCGCGCTACGGCGATGACCTGCGCCCCTAGGGCCCTGCCGATCTCGACCGCCGCCAGCCCGACACCGCCGGCGGCGCCCAGCACGAGCAGCGTCTCGCCCGGGTGCAGCCGGGCCCGGCGGGTCAGGGCCAGGTGCGCGGTGCCATAGGCCACCTGGAACCCGGCGGCCACCTCGGCGGGCATGGTCTCGGGCACGGGGCGGCACTGCGCGGCCGGGAACACGCCGCGCTCGGCCAGCCCGCCCTGTCCGGCGAAAACCACGACCCGGGTGCCGACGGCCGGGGCCGCGCCCCCCGCGCCCCGCGCGCGCACGGTGCCGCAGACCTCCATGCCGAGGGTGAAGGGCGGGTCGGGCGTGTCCTGATACGTGCCTCGCGCCATCAGCAAGTCGGCGAAGTTGACCCCGCAGGCGGCGATGTCGAGCAGCACCTCCCCCGGGCCGGGTCGCGGGGTGTCGATGGTCCGGATGGCGGCCGCGGTGTCAAAGCTGGCCACTCGGAATGCGTGCATGGCGGACCTTTGGGAGCGAGAATCGTGTTGCCGCCAGCCTAGATCGAGGCGTGTGGCAGGCCAACCGTGGGGCACAGAAATCCCCTGAAGAAACAGATTCCTATACTAAAGTATAGGCAGTCCGGTTCCTGGACCTGTCTTTAAGGGCAGGATCGGGGATGCAACCCTTGCGTGTTTAGGCGGGCGCGGGCTTCCTTCTCCTACGATAAGCGGATGGACGAGCGCAGCGCCCGGCGAGGGGTCACCTGAGGTGCCCCGCGCCTGTCTCGTCTATCTGTCCTACTGAGGTAACAAGGACACTACGATGAAGCACCCCGTTGACGTGCATGTGGGCAAACGCATCCGGCATCGCCGCTGGATGACCGGCACCACCCAGCAAACCCTGGCCGACAAGGTCGGGATCAAGTTCCAGCAGATCCAGAAATACGAGACCGGCATGAACCGCGTCAGCGCCTCGCGGCTGTGGGACATCGCCCATGCGCTTGGGGTCGACATCGCCTTTTTCTTCGAGGGCTGCGAGGGCGACACGGACGACATGACCGGGGCCGAAGGCTTGCCCGGCGACGTGCTGGCCGACAAGGAGGCGCTGGACCTGCTGCGCTCGTACTACGCCATCCCCGAGAACCAGCGCCGGCGCCTCTTTGATCTGGCGCGCGTGCTCAGCGACGCGGCCTGAGGGGCCCAAGCGCCGGGGCTGATAGGGGCCCGGGCTTACAGGATGGGCCGGTTTGACTTGACCGGCCCGGCACGGCCCCGTTACCCCGCAAGCAATCAGGCGGGCGGGGCAGATGGAACTGGACACGGCGCGGATCGAGGAACTCTGGGCTTGCGCGCGGGCCATGGCCGATGCGGCGCGGGTCGAGACGCTGCGCCATTTCCGTATCGGCGTGGCCAGCGACAACAAGCAGCAGGGTGGCTTCGACCCGGTCACCGAGGGTGACCGCGCCGCCGAGCGTGCCATGCGCGCGGTCGCGGCTCAGCGCCGCCCGGACGACGCCATCCTGGGCGAGGAATACGGCGCGCAGCCCGGCACCACCGGCCTGACCTGGGTGCTTGACCCTATCGACGGCACCCGCGCCTATATCTCGGGCACACCGACCTGGGGGGTTCTGATCGCGGTCACGGATGCGAGCGGCCCCGTATTGGGCCTGATCGACCAGCCCTATATCGGCGAACGCTTCGAGGGCGGGGCAGGACGGGCGGCCATGACCGGGCCCATGGGAACCGCGCCGCTGCGCACCAGGCCCACGCGCAGCCTGGCCGAGGCGACCATCTTCACCACCTTTCCCGAGGTTGGCACCGCGTCCGAGGGTGCCGCCTTTCGCGCGGTGGCCGGGCGGTGCAAGCTGACGCGCTACGGTATGGATTGCTACGCCTATGCCCTGCTGGCCGCCGGCCAGATCGACCTGGTGATCGAGGCGGGCCTGTCCGCCTACGACATCGCCGCGCCGATCGCGGTGATCGAGGCGGCGGGCGGCATTGTCACCGACTGGCAGGGCGGCAAGGTCCACGCCGGCGGCAATGCCCTGGCGGCTGCCACGCCCGAGTTGCATGCCGCCGTACTAGAGATCCTGTCGCGGCGGTGACGTGGCCTGCTGCGCCCTCTGACGGCGGTTTCCACCCAACGCCTTGGGGGCCGGCTGACCGCTTGATCGGCCGACAACCTGAACCAGGGTGGCCGAGACAGACGGTCCTGACGATGGATGTGAATCTCCTGCCGGCTGGGTTGCGTCTTGGCCGGTCACGGCGGCCGAAGGCGATCTGGCCGCGCTTCGCCCCTCGGCGTGGTGTCCAACCCGCCGGTTACGCTTGTCAGCTTTGCCGAGTTGGTGCAGCTTAAGAGCAACAACCAGCCAGCTGGACGGGCCCGGCCCATGAAAATTGCAGTTGCCTTGATCTATGCCGCCCTGCTGGCCGGCTGCACGTCGACCACCACGACCACGACCACGACCGCGCGGGCGACCGATACCTCGCAAAACGTGATCCCCATCGCGATCAGCGCCCCGTTGGACGCGTCAGGGCCGGTGGATGTAACAGCGACGCTTAACCGCCTGCGGGCCGAGAACGGCCGAGGTCCCCTGGCCGAGGACCCGCGTCTGAGCACCGCGGCCCGCGACTACGCGGCCCTGATGGCGCGGACCGGGCATTTCTCGCACACCGGCCCATCGGGGAGTACTTTTGGCCAGCGCGCCCGCGCGGCGGGCTACCCTTGCCCCCGGGCCGAGAACATCGCCTTCGGCCCTATGAGCGACGCCCAGGTCATCGCCAACTGGATGACCTCGCCCGGCCACCGTCGCAACATCCTGCTGCGCGACGCACGGGATTTCGGATTTGGCAGCGTCGATGACAAGTTCGTCCTGATCCTGGGCCGGGGCTGTTAGCAGCCCCCGCGGATCTGTCTACGCACCGTGCGAGCCGCGCAGGACCAGCGGACATTCCATCCGTTCGCGAACCGGACCGGCGCGGCCCGCCATCAGCGTCTCGACGCACCACTGACCCATCTCGCGGTGGGGCAGCAGTACCGTCGACAACGGCGGTGACAGGTGCTGGGCGATCTCCTGATCGTCGTAGCCCATGACGGCGACGGTCTCGCCGGGCCGCTCCCCCAGTTCCTTGAGTGCCTCGTAACAGCCCACCGCCATCAAGTCGTTGGCGCAGAAGATCGCGTCGGGGCGTCGGTCCTGCGCCATGAGTTCCAGCGTCGCGCGGCGCCCGCCCGAGGGCAGGAAGTTGCCCTCGACGATCAGCGACGGGTCGACCGGGATACCGGCGGCGCGCAGGGCACGTTCGTAGCCTTCCATGCGCTGATCGGAGGCCTCCATCCAGGGTTCGCCGGAAATGAAGGCGACGCGCCGGTGCCCCGCGGCGACCAGGGCGGCGGTGGCCACCTCGCCGCCGCGCCGCTCGGCGGGCACGATCGAGCTGTGCCGGCCGTCGCTGTCGTGGCAATTCAGCAGCACCGCGGCGTGGCGCGCCAGCCCCTCGGGGGGGGTCAGCGCCCGCGTGAGGATCGAGCCGTAGATGACGCCGATCGCGCTGTCGCCCGCCCATTTGCGCAGCATCGCGGCCTCGTAGGCGGCATCGCCGCCGGTCATTGCGACCTCGAGCAGGGCGTCGTGCTTGGCGGCCTCCTCCTGGGCGCCCTCGATCGAGATGGCGGCAAAGGGGCTGGTGGCGATCTCGTCGATGATCAGCCCGATCACCCCCCGGCCCGCGGCCTTGGGCGGGCGGCCCGCGCCGCGCGGGCGATAGCCCAGCTCCTGAGCCGCGGCCATCACCCGCCTGCGGGTGTCGCGGCTGATTCGCATGTCCTCCAGCCCGTTGAGCACGAAGGATACGGTTGACTGCGACACCCCCGCCCGCAGCGCGACATCCTTCATTGTGACCCGGGTTTTTTTGTCTTTTGCCAAGGGCCTGACACGCCTTTCAGACGGGGATTGCTTTCGGCTAAATAATATTGCTAATATTTTTAGCACAAGCGGAATCGCAATCGGATCGGGGAGGAGACGATGCGTTCAAGACGTGCCGCGCAGCTCAGCCAGCGGCAGGCGGCCCTGCTGCTGCTCGTGCCCTTTCTCGCGACCTATGCGCTGTTTCTGGTCTACCCGTTCTTTCGCGGTGTCTGGATCAGCATGCACGACTGGAACCTGCTGGCCGTGGCCTTCAACCCCGATGCCAAGGAGTTCGTGGGGCTGCGCAACTATGAACGTGTCATGTGGGGCGAGGATATCGAATGGGGCCTCGCGGCCCCTCTGTGGCAGGGCCTGGGGCTGATCGGCCTTGCACTCGCCGCCGTCCTTCACCGGAGAAGCCGCGTGAGCCGTTTCAACGCCATCGCTTTGGGCGTGGTGTCGCTGCTCCTGGTTGTCCTCCCCGGTTTTCATCCCGGTGAAGTGGGGCGGTGGTATGATCGCCGGTTCTGGCCGACCGTCGGCAACACGGTGCTTTTCGTGGGCCTGACGGTGCCGGGGGTGACGATCTCGGCGCTGCTGCTGGCGGCGGGCATGAATCGCGAAACCCGCGCCATGGGCATCCTGCGCACGCTGTTCTTCCTGTCGCAGGTCCTGTCGGTCACCGTCGTCACGCTGATCTGGCAGATCATGTTCTCGCCGCGGCAGGGTCTGATCGCCAACATCACCGAAGTGGCGGGCGGCACGCCGATCAACTGGCTGACCGATCAGCAGTTCGCCATGGCCGCCATCGTGATCGCCACCGTGTGGTGGTCGCTGGGCATCGCCATGATCCTGTTCCTCGCCGGGCTTCAGGACATCTCGTCGGAGATATACGAGGCCGCGGCGCTGGACAATGCGCGGGGGCCGCGGGCCTTCTGGTTCATCACGCTGCCGAACCTGCGGCGCACGATCACGCTGGTCGTGGTGCTGCAGATCATCCTGCACTTCCAGGTCTTCGGGCAATCCCACCTTATGACCCAGGGCGGCCCCAACGACACCACGCAGGTGCTGGTGCGCTATATCTACCAGACCGGGTTCCGCGACAGCGAGCTGGGCCGGGCCAGCGCCATGGCGGTCTTCCTCTTCGTGATCATGGGGGGCTTCTCGGTGGTCCAGTTCATCATCGGCCGGGAGAAGGACGAATGACCCGCGGTTACTACTGGCTTGTCACCGGCCTTTCCATCCCGGCTTTCATCTGGCTGGTGCCGACGCTGTGGATGGTGTCGCTTTCGTTCCAGCCCAACGACGTGCTGGCGCGCACGACCTCCAGCACCGCCTTCGGGCTGGTGCCGATCCCCTTCACGGCCGAGAACTATGCCGACCTCTTCGCCTTCGGGCAGACGCCCTGGTGGTTCCTGAATTCGCTGATCGTCTCGACGGGCATGACGCTGGGCGTGCTGGCGGTGTCCACGACGGCCGGCTACGCGCTGGCCCGGCTGGACTTTCCCTTCAAGCGGACGGTCATCGCGGTCTGCCTGGTGGGACTGATGGTGCCCGAACAGGCGGTCTTCATCCCGCTTTACACGATGTTCGCCGATTTCGGCTGGCACAACAGCTATCACGCGCTGATCCTGCCGCGCATGGCGGTGCCCATCGGGGTGTTCCTGATGCTGCAGTTCTTCCGCGCCATCCCCCACGACATCGAGGAGGCCGCGCGCCTCGACGGGGTCGGCTGGCTGCGCATCTTCTGGTACATCATGCTGCCGCTGGCCCGCCCGGCGATGATGACGCTGGCGATTCTGACGTTCCTTTACGCGTGGAACGACTATCTCTGGCCGCTGGTCAGCGCCCAGCAGCGCGACTACTACACGATCACGCTGGGGCTGGCCTCGATCCAATCCAACTTCGCGCAATCGGAAGGGCTGGGCCGTGTCATGGCCTCGGGTGTCATCGCCTCGCTTCCGGTCGTCATCCTGTTCCTGATCTTCCAGCGCTACGTGGTGCAAGCCATGACCGCTGGCGGGTCCAAGGGCTGAACCGCACATCAAAGGGAGGAAACCAATGAGACATGTGCTACTGACCGCGGCCGCCGCCGCAACATTCGCCAGCGCCGCCCCGGCGCAGGAGGTGACGCTGGCCCGTTTCTTCGGCGCCTGCGAAGATGCCGGCACCGACACCACCACCAGCGTTGGCGAGGCCTGCATCATCCAGTCGATCATCAACGCCGCCAGCGCCGAGATCGACGGCGTCACGGTCAACACCCTGCCGACCGATTGGGGCAACTACTACGACCAGATCAAGGCGGCCTTTGCCGGGGGCACGCCGCCGGACGTCTTCGTGATGCATGCCCACACTATCCCTGAGTTCGCGAGCCTCGGCGCGCTGGCCGACCTGTCAGGCGATCTGGAGGCGGCCGGGATCGATACCTCGGACTGGGCGCCGCTCGCGCTCGACGGTGTGACCTACGAGGGCGGAATCTACGGCGTACCGATGGATTTTCACGCCAACCTGTTCCACGTCAACCTGGACCTGATGGCAGAGGCCGACCTCGTCAACGATGACGGCTCGCCCATCCTGCCGACCTCGCCAGACGAATTGCTCGCCCATGCCGAGCAGTTCAAGGCGGCGACCGGCAAGAATTACCTGGCCGCCGACTTCGCGCAGTTTCCGATCGGTGTCCGCCTCGTGGTGTCGATGCTCTGGCAGCAGGGCAGCAACATCTTCGACGCCGAGGGCAACGCCCAGGTCGACACGACCGAGACGCGCGCGGCGATCAACTCGATCGTTCAGCTGTTCGAGAACGACCTGGCCGACCCGCGGTTGAACTACGCCGACAGTCAACAGGCCTTCCTGAACGGCGAGGCGGGCATTCTCGTCAACGGGACATGGGTGGTCGACTTCTACGATTCCGAGGCCGCTGACCCCGACGTGCCGCTCACCAACTACTACGTCGCCGATTTCCCGGTCCTTTTCGAGGAAAGCGCGACCTGGGCGGGCAGCCACGGCTGGGCGATTCCGGCATCGCTCAAGCAGGACGACCCCGAGACCTACGAGGCCGCGCTGCGCGTGATCGCCTTCATCCAGGAGCACAATCTCGATTGGGCGCGGACCGGCCACATGTCGGTGCTTCAGTCGGTCCTGGAAAGCGACGATTACAATGCCCTGCCGCACCGCGACGAATACGCGGCCACGGCGACCATGGCTGCCGACCTGCCGCCGACAGAGCATTTCTCGGCGATCCAGGACATCCTGAACCGCGAGCTTCAGGCCATCTGGCTGACGGGCAAGTCCGTCGACAACGCGCTGTCGGACGCGCAGATCGACATCCAGGACGTGCTCGACAGCTGAGCACGGCGCGCAGACCACCAGCCGGGCCGGCATTCCCCGCGGATGCCGGCCCTCCGCCGGACCCCGGGACAGGAGACGGATCCGATGCCCGCATCGCACCCCAACCTCATTTTCGTGTTCGCCGATCAGTTGCAGGCCAGGGCGCTCGGCTGTCACGGATCGGCCCAGGCCGTGACCCCCAATATCGACGCATTCTCGCGGCAATCGCTGATGTTCACGCAGGCCATCGCCAACTCGCCTGTCTGCACGGCCTACCGGGCCACGCTGATGACCGGGAAGTACACGACCAGCCACGGCATGGTCATCAACGAGTTGCGGATGCATCCCGGGCAGCGCTGTTTCGCCCATGTGCTGACAGAGGCGGGCTTCGACACCGCCTATATCGGCAAATGGCATCTCTATGCCAACCAACTTGGGGATCACCGTGACCCGCGCAATTCCTTCGTGCCGCCGGGCCCGCATCGACTGGGGTTCGATGGTGAATGGAAAGCCTACAATTTCAACCATTTGAACTATAGCCCTGATGCCTTCTGGCATGGCGACACGCCCGAGCCGCAGCACTACGGAGAGGGCGTCTTCGAAAGCGACGCCCAGACCGACTTTGCAATCGACTTCGTCCGGCGCCACGCGCACGACGGGACAAATCCCTACGCGCTCTTTCTGTCCTGGGGGCCGCCGCACGATCCCTGGGACGCCGACAATGTCCCCGCGCCCTACTGGCGCATGTTCGCGGACGCCGACTTCCCGAATCCGCCGAACTACCGGGCCTATAACGATACACCCTATTGCGATGACTGGGCGCGGCTGACCGATGGCGACCGGGAGCGTCTGCCCGAGTGGCGGCGCGGCTATCATGCCCAGGTTGCCAGTATCGACGCGGCCTTCGGGCGGCTGCTCGCCGCGATCGAGGGGGCCGACGCGGCCCGCGACACGATTGTAGTCTTCACCTCCGACCACGGCGAAATGTTCGGCGCCCATGGCCGCAGGGCGAAGAACATCTTTTACGAGGAAGCCTGTCATGTCCCGCTGATGGTGCGTTGGACCGGACAGATCGCGCCGGGGCGGTCAGAGGCCTGCATATCTGCTGTCGATCTCATGCCAAGTCTTCTGGGCTTGATCGGGCTGGCGTGTCCCGACGGCGTCGAAGGCGACGATCTGAGCGGGTTCATGCGCGGGCAGGACGCGGCGGCGCCTGAGGATGCGCTCATGCAGATATGCGGGGCCACCGCCGCCTGGGAGGACGGCCATGAATGGCGGGCCCTGCGCGACGCACGGTATACCTACGCGGTCTACCGCCGCGACGGGGCCGAACTGCTGTTCGACCGGCGTCTCGACCCCTACCAGCTTCGCAATCTGATCGGGGACCCGGAGTATATCGACGTGCACGGGCGGCTGCGTGCGCGGATGCTGGCCCGCATGGAGGCGCTGAGCGATACCTTCGAGGCCAGCAGCCATTACCGCGACACCTGGACCGATGGCGCGCGTCGGATCGTCCGCTCGGCGACGCGGGACTTCGGGCCGCAACCCGCCGCCGCACCAAGCGCCGCATCATGACCGGACCGTCCGACCGCTGGAGCGAAACCCGCGCCAAGGCGTGGTGGGCCGCCCGCCGCTGGGTCTGCGGCGTCAATTTCCTGCCGTCGACGGCGGTGAATTTCATCGAGATGTGGCATCCTGACACCTTCGACCCGGCCACCATCGACCGGGAACTGGGCTGGGCCGGCGACATCGGCTTCAACGCCGTCCGGGTGAACCTGCCCTTTCACGGCTGGCTGCACGACCGCGACGGGCTGCTGGACCGGCTTGACCGGTTCATGGGGCTCGCGGCGGGCCACGGGATGGAGACCGTGCCCTGCCTGTTCGACGACTGCGGCTTCGGCGGGGCGGAACCGGTCTGGGGGCCGCAGCCCGACCCGGTACCCGGCGTTACCAACAGCCGCGCCGTGGCCTCGCCCGGCCGGGCGCTGGTCGTCTCGGGCGACCGCGACGCCGAGCTGAAAGCCTATGTCGGCGATTTGGTGCGCGTGTTTCGCGCCGATCCGCGGGTGCTTTTCTGGGATCTCTACAACGAACCGGGCAACCGCATGGTTTTCGCCGGCGACGAGGGCAGCTTCGACAGTGCGCTGGGCGACCATGCCCTGGCGCTGATGGAGAACTGCTTTGCCTGGGCGCGGGCCGAGGACCCGGTGGCGCCGCTGACCGTGGCGGCCTGGACGACGCCACTTCCGAATGAGGACGCGCATCCCTACCAGACCGCGATCGACCGCAGCGCCTTGCTGCAGTCCGACATCATCACCTTTCACGCCTACTGGAACCGCAGGCGCGTGGGGCAATTCATCGACTATCTCGAAGTGCTCGATCGCCCGATCTTGTGTACCGAATGGATGGCCCGCGCGTTGGACAGCCGCATCGCGGATCAACTGGGGATGTTTCACCAGCGCGGCGTCGGCTGTTTCCAGTGGGGGCTGGTCAAGGGCCGGACCCAGACCTGGCTGCCCTGGCCAGCCGACCTGGTGCGGGCCCATGGCGGTGACCCCGACCGGGCGGACTGGTTCCACGATCTGCTGCATCCCGACGGCTCGCCCTACGACCCGGACGAGGTCGCCACGATCCGCGCGATTGCCGGGCCGGCCGCGCCGCGCAAGCGCCGCCGTACCGGCGCCTGACCCCGAGACAGGGGGCGGTTGCCCCGATAGGTTGCGGCGCCTATACAGGCGCGGGTGTTGGGGCCAACACAGATACCCCGGCAGCGCGCGCCGACGGCCAATGAACAGGGGGATCGCGCATGGCGGACGGGCAGGACTGGTGGCGCGGATCGGTCACCTATCAGATCTATCCGCGCTCCTTCATGGATGCCGACGGCGACGGGATCGGCGACATCCGCGGCATCACCGACCGGCTGGATCACGTCGCCAGCCTCGGGGTGGACGCGATCTGGATCAGCCCGGTCTTTCCCTCGCCCATGGCCGACATGGGCTATGACGTTTCGGACTACCGCGATATCGACCCCGTCTTCGGCACGCTGGCCGATTTCGATGAAATGGTCGCCAAGGCGCACGCCCTGGGGCTGCGGGTCATCATCGACCAGGTGCTCAGCCATGCCTCGGACCAGCATCCCCATTTCACCGAAAGTCGCGCCAGCCGCGACAACGACAAGGCCGACTGGTTCGTCTGGGCCGACCCGAAACCGGACGGCACGCCACCCAACAACTGGCTGGCGATCTTCGGCGGGCCGGCCTGGCAGTGGGATGCGCGGCGGCGGCAGTATTACTTTCACAATTTCCTGCCCGAACAGCCCGACTGGAACTTTCATAACCCGGCCGTGCAGGACTACCTGCTCGATTGCGTGCGGTTCTGGCTCGACCGTGGCGTGGACGGCTTCCGCCTCGATACGGTCAACTTCTATGTCCACGACCAGATGCTGCGCGACAATGCCGCCAACCCTTCGCCCTGGGCGCAGGAGGCCGGCCGCCCCTTCGAGATGCAGTACACCCTGTTTTCCAAGAACCGGCCCGAGAACCTCGCCTTTCTGGAACGCCTGCGCGCCCTTCTGGACGAGTACGAGGGCCGCGCCATGGTCGGCGAGGTCGGCGACAGCCACCACGCGATCGAGCTGATGGGCCAGTACACCGCCGGCGACAGCCGCCTGCACATGGCCTACAGCTTCGAGATGCTGGGGCCGGATTTCTCGCCCGGGCATTTCCGCGACCGCATCGAGGCGTTTTTCAAGCATGCCCCCGACGGCTGGCCCTGCTGGGCCTTTTCCAACCATGACGTGCCGCGCCATGTCGGGCGCTGGCTGGACCACGGTGCCGACCAGGACGCGCTGGCGCGGCAGGCCGCGGCGCTTCTGCTGTCCTTCGAGGGATCGGTCTGTCTCTATCAGGGCGAGGAACTTGGCCAGGTCGACACCGCCCTGGCCTTCGAGGAACTGACCGACCCCGAGGGGATCAACTTCTGGCCCGACCGGGTCGGGCGCGACGGTTGCCGCACGCCCATGACCTGGGAGGCCGAGGCGCCCAACGCCGGCTTCTCGACCGCCGACCGCACCTGGCTGCCGGTCAAGCCGCCCCAGCAGGCGCGCGCGGTCTCGACCCAGCAGGGCGATGACAGCGTGCTGGCCTTCTACCGCGCCATGCTGGCCCTGCGCCGGGTCGAGCCCGACCTGCGCCTTGGCAAAACGGTGTTTTTGAATCACGACGATCCGGTGCTAGGCTTTCTCCGAGGAGAGGCCATGATCTGCATCTTCAACCTTTCGCCCGAGGCGGTGACGGTGCCGCTTGAGGCCGACCTGGACCCGCTGCTGGACCAGGCCGCCGAGGTGTCGGGCCGGAGCCTCGCGCTGGGGCCGAACGGCTTCGTCATCGGGCGGGTGACATGACCGACCCCGCGCCGCGCCGCCTGCCGCCACACATGGCCGAGGGCGACGTCGCGGCGCTTGTGAACGCGCGCCACGACCGGCCGTTCGACGTGCTGGGTGTCCATGCGACAGACGCGGGCGCGTGGTGCGTCGCGCTCGTGCCGGACGCCAGGCAGGTCACGGTGACGCTGGCGGGCCGGTCGGTCACGCTGGACCACCTCGACGGGCCACTTTTCGCCGCGCCGGTGCCCGATGCGACAGCCGCTTACACCCTGTCGGCCACCTGGTCCGATGGCACGGTGCAGGAGTTCGAAGACCCCTATCGCTTCGGCCCCGTGCTGGGCGAGATCGACCGCCACCTCATCGGCGAGGGCACGCACCGGCGGCTCTGGACGGCGCTGGGCGCGCATGTGACCGAAATCGACGGCGTCGCCGGCACGCATTTCGCCGTCTGGGCGCCCAATGCCGCGCGTGTCTCGGTCGTGGGGGCGTTCAACGCCTGGGACGGGCGGCGCCACCCCATGCGCCGGGTCGGACAGACCGGCGTGTGGGAGATTTTCCTGCCCGGCGTCGACGACGGGACGCTCTACAAATACGAGATCGCCGCGCCCGAGGGCGCGCCCTTCCTCAAGGCCGACCCGCTGGGGTTCGGCGCGCAATACCGGCCCGAGACGGCCTCGGTGGTGCGTGACATTTCCGGCCGCAGCTGGGCCGATGATGACTGGATGGCGCGGCGGGGGCAGGTGCAGCGGCCCGACCGGCCGATCTCGGTCTACGAGGTGCACCTGGGATCGTGGCGGCGCGGCCCGGAGGGCGAAAGCCTCGGCTACGATGACCTGGCGCGCGAACTAGTCGAGTATGCCGCCTGGATGGGCTTCACCCACCTGGAATTCCTGCCGGTCAGCGAATATCCCTTCGACGGCTCCTGGGGGTATCAACCGCTGGGGCTTTATGCGCCCACCAGCCGGTTCGGCCCGCCCGAGGCCTTTCGCGCCCTGATCGAGGCCGCCCATGCGGCGGGGCTGGGCGTGTTGCTGGACTGGGTGCCGGGGCATTTCCCGGCCGATGCCCACGGGCTGGCGCGTTTCGACGGCACCCATCTTTACGAACACGCCGACCCGCGCGAGGGCTATCACCCCGACTGGAACACGCTGATCTACAACTTCGGCCGCGCCGAGGTGCGCAATTTCCTGACGGCCAACGCCCTGTTCTGGCTGGAGGAATTTCACGTCGACGGGCTGCGCGTGGATGCCGTGGCCTCGATGCTCTACCGCGATTACTCGCGCGCGGACGGTGAGTGGATTCCCAACCGCGACGGCGGCCGCGAGAACTACGAGGCCATCAATTTCCTGCAGGAGATGAACACGCTGTGCTACGCCCAAGCCGAGGGCGCCGTGACCGTGGCCGAGGAATCGACGGCCTTTCCGGGGGTTTCGGCCCCGGTTCACGCCGGCGGGCTGGGCTTCGGCTTCAAGTGGAACATGGGCTGGATGAACGACACCCTGCGCTACATGCAGACCGACCCGATCTACCGCGCGCACGACCATCACCTGCTGACGCATCCGATCGACTATTCGTTTTCGGAGAATTTCGTCCTGCCGATCAGCCATGACGAGGTCGTGCACGGCAAGGGCGCGATGATCGCCAAGATGCCCGGCCCCGAGCGGGAGGCATTCGCCAACCTGCGCGCCTACTACGCCTTCATGTGGGGGCATCCGGGCAAGAAGCTGCTGTTCATGGGCTGCGAGATCGCGCAGGCGGCCGAGTGGAACCACGACACCGCGCTGGACTGGGCCGCCGCGCAGGCCGGGCCGCGGCGCGGGGTGCAATTGCTGGTGCGCGATCTCAACCACCTCTACCGCGACACCCCCGCGCTGCACCGGCGCGATTGCGACCCGTCAGGCTTTCAATGGATCGCCAACGACCCGGCCCGCTCGCTGTCGGCCTTCGCGCGCTTCGGCGAAGAGGGCGACGCGGCGGTCGTCGTCGTCTGCAACTTTACCCCCATCGAAAGGGACTGGCGCATCGGGCTGCCCCGGCCCGGCACTTGGGACGAGGTGCTCAACACCGATGCGGCGGTCTACGGCGGCGGCGACCGGGGCAACGCCGGCCGCGTGCCGGCGCAGGCGGACGCGTGCGATGGTCTGCCGCAGTCGGCCGAGGTTACGGTGCCGCCGCTGGCCGTGCTGATGTTGCGCCACAGGACTTGAGGGAGGAGAGGACCATGGTGGAAAGAAAACGGCTGACGCAGCGGTCCATGGCATTCGTGCTGGCCGGGGGGCGCGGCTCGCGGCTCAAGGAACTGACCGACCGGCGCGTGAAACCCGCCGTCCATTTCGGCGGCAAGACCCGGATCATCGACTTCGCGCTGTCGAACGCGATGAACTCTGGCATCCGCCAGATCGCCGTGGCTACGCAATACAAGGCGCATTCGCTGATCCGCCATTGCCACCGGGGCTGGAATTTCTTTCGCTCCGAACGCAACGAGTTTCTCGATATCCTTCCGGCCTCGCAGCGGGGCGCGGGGGCGCACTGGTATCGCGGCACCGCCGATGCGGTGACACAGAACATCGACATCATCGACAGCTACGACATCGAGTATATCGTCGTTCTGGCCGGCGATCACATCTACAAGATGGATTACGAGATCATGCTGTCCCAGCACGTCGACTCCGGCGCGGATGTCACCGTCGGCTGCCTGACCGTCCCGCGCGACGAGGCCTCGGCCTTCGGGGTCATGGCGGTGGATACCGACAGCCGCATCACCTCGTTTCTGGAAAAACCCGCCGATCCGCCCGCCACGCCCGAGGACCCGGACAAGGCCCTCGCCTCGATGGGGATCTACGTTTTCCGCTGGGCCTACCTGCGCGACCTTTTGCTGGCCGATGCCGAGGACGAGGCTTCAGCGCATGACTTCGGCGGCGACCTGATCCCGGCCATCGTGCGCGACGGCAAGGCCGTGGCCCACCGCTTCGATGACAGCTGCGTGCGTGCCGAGGGGGCGCCCAGCTACTGGCGCGACGTGGGCACGCTCGATGCCTTCTGGGAGGCCAACATCGACCTGACGGATTTCACCCCGGAACTCGACCTCTGGGACACGACCTGGCCGATCTGGACCTATTCCGAGAACCTGCCGCCGGCCAAGTTCATCCACGACCAGAAGGACCGCCGCGGCGTGGCCATATCCTCGATGGTGTCGGGGGGCTGCATCATCTCGGGCACCGAGGTGCGCAATTCGCTGCTGTTCTCAAAGGTGCACACCAATTCCTACGCGGTGCTCGATCATTCGGTGCTGTTGCCCGAGGTGGTCATCCACCGCTCGGCCCGGCTGCGCAAATGCGTGATCGACCGCGGCGTGGAAATCCCCCGCGGCCTGGTGGTTGGCGAGGACCCGGCCGAGGACGCGCGCTTCTTCCGCGTCACCGAGAAGGGCACGACGCTGATCACCAAGCCCATGGTCGAGGCCTGGCAGGCGGCGCAGTGACACGGGTTCTGTCGGTCGCCTCTGAATGCGCGCCGCTGGTCAAGACCGGCGGCCTGGCCGATGTGGCCGGGGCGATGCCCGCGGCGCTGGCCGGGCAGGGCGTCGAGATGCGCAGCCTGCTGCCCGGCTACCCGACGGTGATGGCGGCGCTGGAGGAGGCGACGCCGGTGGCCGCGATCGGGTCGCTCTTCGGCGGGCCGGCGCGGCTGCTGGGCGCGCGCGCGGCGGGGCTGGAGGTGCTGGTGATCGACGCGCCGCATCTGTTCGACCGCGCGGGCGGGCCCTACCTCGACCCCGAGGGGCAGGACTGGCCCGACAATGCCGACCGCTTTGCCGCGCTGGCCCGCGTCGCGGCCGATATCGCCGCCGGCCGGCTGGGCGACTGGCAGCCCGATCTTGTTCATTGCCACGACTGGCAGGCGGGGCTGGTGCCCTATTACCTGCGGCGTGAAAACACCGGCGTGCCCAGCGTGCTGACGATCCACAACATCGCCTTTCAGGGGCTGACGCCCATGGAGCGGGCCGCCGATCTGGGGATCGCGGCGGCGGACCTTGACAAGGACGGCGTGGAATACTGGGGGCAGCTTTCGATGCTCAAGGCCGGGCTGGTCTTCGCCGACCGGCTGACCACCGTCTCGCCCACCTATGCCGAGGAACTGATGCGGCCCGCCTTCGGCATGGGCCTTGACGGGGTGCTGCGCGCCCGGCGGGCCGACCTGCGCGGCATCCTCAACGGTATCGACCTGGCGGCCTGGTCGCCGGGCACGGATCCGCATGTGCGCTCCTACAAGACGCCGCGCGGCAAACCGGCCAACCGCGCCGCCCTGCGCGCCGAACTGGGCCTGCCCGATGCGCCCGGCCCGCTCTGCGTGGTGGTGTCGCGGCTGACCGAACAGAAGGGGCTGGACCTGCTGCTCGAGGCCCTGCCGCGTCTGCTGGACCGCGGCGGGCAACTGGCGCTGCTGGGCAGCGGCGAGCCGGCGCTGGAGGCCGCCTTTGCCGGGCTGGATGAGGCCAACGTCGCGGTGCGCATCGGCTATGACGAGGCCCTGTCGCATCGGATGATCGCCGGGGGGGATGCCATCCTCGTGCCCTCGCGGTTCGAGCCCTGCGGGCTGACCCAGCTTTACGGGCTGCGCTACGGCACCCTGCCGCTGGTGGCGCTGACCGGCGGGCTGGCCGACACCGTGATCCCGGCGACCCCGGCGACGCTGGCGCGGCAGGTGGCGACGGGCCTGCAGTTCCATCCCATCGACGCCGAGGCGCTGGGCAATGCCCTGTCGACCCTGTGCGACCTTTTCGCCGCCCCCGATCTGTGGTCAAGGATGCAGCGCAACGCCATGGCGCACCCGGTTGGCTGGGGGCCATCGGCGGCGGCCTATGCCGCGCTTTACGCCGACCTGACCGGGGAGACCTGATGACAGCCTTTCAACTCAGCGCCGGGCGGCCCAATCCGCTGGGGGCCACCTTCGATGGCGAGGGGGTGAATTTCGCCGTCTTCTCGCAGCATGCCAGCAAGGTGACGCTGAGCCTGTGCGACGAGAGCGGCGCCGAGACCTTCCTGCTGGACCTCGTCGAACGCGAGGGCCACATCTGGCACGGCTATATCGCCGGGCTGCGGCCGGGGCAGCAATACGGCTACCGCGTCCACGGCCCCTATGCCCCGGCCGAGGGGCACCGCTTCAACCCGCACAAGTTCCTGGTCGATCCCTACGCCAAGCAGCTCACCGGGCACCTGGAATGGCACGACGCGCTCTACGGTTACGAGATCGGCCATGCCGACGGTGACCTGAGCTTCGACAGCCGCGACAGCGCGCCTTACATGCCGCGCTCGGTGGTGGTGGACCCGGCCTTCACCTGGGGCCGGCAGGACCAGATGCGGCTGGACACGCGCTGGTCAGACACGATCCTTTACGAGGCGCATGTCAAGGGGCTGACCGCCGCGCGCGACGACATACCCCACGCCGGCCGCTTTCTGGCCATGTCGTCCGAGCCGATGCTGCGCCACCTGCGCGAGCTTGGCGTGACGGCGATCGAGCTGATGCCGGTCCATGCCAGCGTCGACGACCGCTTCCTGGTGGACCGGGGCCTGAGCAACTACTGGGGCTACATGACGCTGGGCTTCTTCGCGCCCGACCCCCGCTTCATGACCGGCCGCGACATCGCCGAGTTCCAGCAGATGGTGGCGCGGTTCCACTCCGCCGGGATCGAGGTGATCCTCGACGTGGTCTACAACCACACCGCCGAGGGCGACCACCGCGGCCCGACGCTGTCCTTTCGCGGCTTCGACAACGCCAGCTATTACCGCCTGGCCGAGAATCCGCGCCATTACGTCAACGACACCGGCTGCGGCAACACGCTCGACCTCGATCATCCCTTCGTGCTGCGCATGGTGATGGATTCGCTGCGCTACTGGGTCGAGGTCATGCATGTGGACGGCTTCCGCTTCGACCTGGCCTCGACCCTGGCGCGGACGGACGGGCAGTTCGACCGTGACGGCCCCTTCTGCCGGGCGATCCGGCAAGACCCGATGCTCAACAAGGTCAAGATGATCGCCGAACCCTGGGACATCGGCCCGGGCGGCTATCAACTGGGGGCCTTTCCTTCGCCCTTTGTCGAATGGAACGACCAGTTCCGCGACAACGTGCGCCGGTTCTGGCGCGGCGATGCGCTCATGACGCGCAAGCTGGCCGGGCATGTCGCCGGCTCGGCGCTGAGCTTCGACCACGACGGCCGGCCGGCCACCGCCTCGGTCAACTTCGTGACGGCGCATGACGGCTTCACGCTGATGGACACGGTCAGCTACAGCGAAAAGCACAACGCGGCCAACGGCGAAGACGGGCGCGACGGCCACGACGCCAACCATTCCGACAACTGCGGCCACGAGGGCCCGACCGAGGACGCCGAGATCCTCGCGCGCCGGGCGCGGCGGCGGCGCAACATGCTGGCCACGGTGATGTTCAGCCAGGGCACGCCGATGATCCTGGCCGGCGACGAACTGGGCAATTCGCAGGGCGGCAACAACAACGCCTATTGTCAGGACAACGCCATCGGCTGGGTCGACTGGGAGGCCGCCGACCCGGATTTCCTGGCCTTCTGCCGCCGCATCATCGCCTTTCGCAAGGCCAACCCGATCCTGCGGCAAAAGCGGTTTTTGCACGCGGGCACCCGCGCGGTGGACGGCAAGCCGGATGTTTTCTGGCGCCGCGCCGACGGGCGGGCCATGCACGAGGACGACTGGTGCAATCCCGACCTGCGCTGCCTGGGGGTCGAGATGCGCATGGCCCGCGGCACCCCCGCCTACGAGCCGCGCACCGGGGCGGTCTACCTGCTGTTCAACGCCGGAGGGCCGACCCGCGCGGTGCTGCCCGAGGCTCTGCCGGGGCATCGCTGGCAGCGCGTCATCGACACCTCTGGCCGGTCGGCCGCGCCGGCCGATCAGGGCGGCGAGCGCATCGCCGAAGACAGCGTCGTGGCCTTCGAACTGGCCCCCTTGACCGAGAGCGCGGCGCGATCAAAACCACAGCACGCCGGGAGGGCGCGGGCATGACCCAGCAGACCGTCGCGACCACGCCGATCGCCGGGCAGAAACCGGGCACCAGCGGCTTGCGCAAGAAGACCCGGGTCTTCATGGCGCCGGGGTATCTCGAAAACTACGTCCAGGCGATTTTCGACGGGATCGGCGGGGTCGCGGGCAAGACGCTGGTGATCGGGGGCGACGGGCGCTATTTCAACGAGACGGCGACGGGCACCATCCTGGCGATGGCGGCGGCCAACGGGGCGGCGCGCTGCATCGTCGGGCAGGGCGGGTTGCTGTCGACGCCCGCGGCCTCGCACCTGATCCGTACCCGCGGCGCTGATGGCGGGCTGATCCTGTCGGCCAGCCACAACCCCGGCGGGCCGGATGCGGATTTCGGCGTGAAATACAACGGCCCCAACGGCGGCCCCGCGCCCGAAGCAGTCACCGCGGCGATCCACGCCCGCACGCTGGACATCACCGAATACCACGTCTTCACGGGGGGCGCGGTGGCGCTCGACCGTCTCGGTCAGGCCCGTCTGGGCAACATGGCGGTCGAGGTCGTGGACCCGGTCGCCGATTACGCCGCCCTCATGGAAGAACTTTTCGATTTCGAGGCCATCTCGGCGCTGCTGCGCGGCGGCTTCCGCGTCCGGTTCGACGCGATGCACGCCGTAACCGGGCCCTATGCGCGCGAAATCCTTGAAACCCGGTTGGGGGCGCCGGCGGGCACGGTCGTCAACGCGGTGCCTGATCCGACGTTCGGAGGCGGCCACCCCGACCCCAACCCGGTCTGGGCGGCGGACCTGATGGCGCGGATGCAGGCCGAGGATGCCCCGGATTTCGGTGCCGCCTCGGACGGTGACGGCGACCGCAACATGATCCTGGGCCGCAACTGCTATGTCGGCCCCTCCGACAGCCTCGCGGTGCTGGCCGACCGGGCCCACCTGGCGCCGGGCTATGCGGGCGGGCTGGCCGGGGTGGCGCGCTCGATGCCGACCTCGGCGGCGGCGGACCGCGTGGCCGAGGCCCGCGGCATGGCCTGCTACGAGACGCCCACCGGCTGGAAGTTCTTCGGCAACCTGCTCGACGCCGGGCGCGTGACCCTCTGCGGCGAGGAAAGCGCGGGCACCGGCTCGGCCCATGTCCGCGAAAAGGACGGTCTCTGGGCGGTGCTGTTGTGGCTCAACATCCTTGCGGTGAGCGGCAAATCGGTGGCCGGGCTGATGACCGACCACTGGGCGCGCTACGGGCGCAACTATTACTCGCGCCACGACTACGAGGGCGTGGACAGTGCCGTGGCCGAGGCGATCATGGCCGACCTGGAGGCCCGCCTCGACGATCTTCCCGGCGCGCAGGCCGCCGGACTGACCGTGGCGCGGGCGGATGTCTTTTCCTATCACGACCCCGTCGACGGGTCGGTCGCGACGGCGCAGGGGCTGCGCGTCTTCTTCGAGGGCGGCGCGCGCGTCGTGCTGCGGCTCTCGGGGACCGGCACCGAGGGGGCGACGCTGCGGCTCTATCTCGAACGGCTGGAAACCGACGCGGGGGCGCTGCACCAGGACCCGCAGGCGGCGCTGGCCCCGGTCATCGCCGCAACCGAGGCCCTGACCGGGATCGCCGCGCGCACCGGGCGCCGGGCGCCCGACGTCATGACCTGAGCCACCGTCCGGGCCGGCGGCGCGACGCGCCATGGGCGAGCGGCATCGCGTCTACCCCCTTCAGGGGAGGTGATCGGCGCCCGAATGTGGCTATAGTCGGGGAACCCATGGCCGGAGGTTTCCCGTTTGCGCGCCCGTTTCACCCCCGTTTTGATCCTCGCCCCGGCGCTGGTTCTGGCCGCGCTCGGGGCGCTGGGCGCCGTCCTGCTGGCACTGGATCAGCCCTGGGCGGGGATTGACCTGGCCGTCACCGGGGACGGGCAGGACATCGTCCTGGCCGACGTGGACCGGGCAGGTCCGAACGACGGCCTGGCGCCCGGCGGCCGGCTGCTGGCACTCGCCACCGCCGACGGTGCGGCCCGCATCGAACCGCGCGCGGCCGACCTGGCCGAGGAACCCGACGTCGCCGACAGTTTCGACGCGCTGGACGGGGTGTTCCTGGTCAGGCAGGGCCGGCTGCACGATATCCTGGCCTCCGGCCGGGCCAGGGCGACGCTGGCCCCCGCCGACGGCCCGGACCGCACCGTCACGCTGGCCACCGCCCCTGCGCGCCCCATCGGCGACCTGCCGGTCGTCTTCTGGGTGCAGGTGCTGGTTGCCGTGACCGGCCTCGTGATGGGCACCTGGGTCTGGAGCCTGCGCGCGCAGGACCTGGCCGCCTTCATGTTCGCGCTGGCCGGGTGGGGGCTGGCGCTCTCGGCGCTCTGCGCCTCGGTCTATAGCACGCGCGAGGTGGCCATGCCCGAGGGGTTGTTCCGCGTGCTGTCCAATCTCAACAACGCCGGTGCATTGACCTTCGGGGCGGGCATGATCGGGCTTCTCCTGCGCTATCCTGCCAGATTGGTAGGTATGCGGGCGACCCTTGGTCCGGCGGTTGTCCTCGCCGCTTTCGTGGCGGCGGACATGCTGCGCCTGGGATCGGGGCCGGCGATCACGCGTTACCTGCCTATCGTGCTTTCGATGGTCGCCATCGTCGCGTGCCTGGGGCTGCAGACGCGCGCCACCCGGGGCGATCCGCGCGGCCGGGCCACCCTGCGCTGGCTCGGGCTGTCGATCCTGGCGGGGGCCGGGGCCTTCACGCTGACGATCATCGTGCCGCAGCTGCTGGGCGCCGACGTCACCCTGTCGCAGGGCTACGCCTTTCTGTTCTTTCTGCTGATCTACGCCGGGCTGGCCTTCGGGGTGCGCCGCACCCGGCTGTTCAACCTCGAAAAATGGGCCTTCCGGATCCTCTTCACCATGGTGGCGGTGGTGCTGATCGTGGGCCTCGACGCGGTGTTGGTCCTGGCGCTGTCGGTCGATCGGGGCCCGGCGCTCAGCCTGTCCTTCGTGGCCGTGACCCTCGCCTACCTGCCCTTTCGCGAGGCGATCTGGCGGTGGATCTTCACCCCGGTGGAACCCCAGCGCCAGCGCCTGTTCAGCCAGATCGTGGACATCGCCCTGACCCCGCCCGGCGGCAGCCAGGCGGCGCGTTGGCGGGCGCTGCTGGCGGACCTGTTCCATCCCCTGCACATCGAGGAGGCCGGCCGCGCCACCGGACCCGGCGCCAGGCTGGACGAGGGCGGCCTGGTCCTGTCGGTGCCCGCGGCGGGCCGCGCGCCGGCGCTGCGGCTGTCCTACGCGGGGGGCGGGCGGCGGCTCTTTCGGCCCCGCGACGTGACACTTGTCGACGAGATGGTCGCCATGCTGGCCCATGCCGGCGAAAGCGGCCGGGCCTACGAAAAGGGCGTGGCCGAGGAACGCGCCCGCATCTCGCGCGACATGCACGACAACATCGGCGCGCAACTGCTCAGCGCGCTGCACAGTGCCGAAGCGCCGCGAAAGGACGGGCTGATCCGCGAGGCGCTGTCGGAGTTGCGCGCGATCATAAACGCCCCGTCCGCCGGCGCGGTGCCGCTGGACGAGATCCTCGCCAACCTGCGCGCCGAGACGGCAGACCGGCTTGAGGCCGCCGGCATCGCGCTGGGCTGGCAGGTCACCGGCGCGGCGGGCGCGGTGCTGGCGCCGCAACAGGCCCATGCCCTGCGCTCGGTCCTGCGCGAGGCCGTCAGCAATGTGATCCGCCACGCCGGGGCCGGGCGCGTCGACGTCGACCTGGCCGCGACGGGGGCCGAGCTGGAGGTCCGCTCCACCGACGATGGCCGGGGCTTCGACGCCGCGCGCACAATTGACGGGCACGGGCTGGCCAACATGCGCAGCCGGATCGAGGGCCTGGGCGGCGCGATCGAGATTGCCGGGGCGGCACCGGGCACCCGGCTGTGCGCCCGCCTGCCCGGCGGGGCCATGCAGGAGGGCGGCCGACCATGAAACATATCCTTATCGTCGAGGACATTACCGAGACGCGCGACTGGCTGGCCGGGATCGCCCGCGCCGCATTTCCCGGATGCGAGATCACCGGCGCGGGCACCATGCGCGCCGGCATCGCCGAGGTGGCCCGGCGCGACTTCGACCTGGCGGTGATCGACCTGGGCCTGCCCGACGGGTCGGGCATGGAAGTGCTGCGCAACCTGCGCCTCGTGCGCCCCGAGACGGTGGCGGTGGTCAGCACAGTGATGGGCGACGACGCGCATATCGTCGCGGCGCTCTCGGCCGGGGCCGATGGCTATCTTCTCAAGGAACAGCCCGAGGACCTGCTGCGCCACCAACTGGGCCAGCTGGCCAACGGCATCCCGGCGCTGACCCCCTCGATCGCGCGCCGCATCATGGAGCATTTCCGCTATACCGGCCCGGCCGAACAGCCCGAGGACGAGCTGACCGTGCGCGAACGCGAGATGCTGGCGTTGATCGCGCGGGGCTTGCGCAACGCAGAGGTCGCTGCCGAGACGGGGCTGGCCGTGGGCACCGTGGCCAGCCACATCAAGTCGATCTACCGCAAGCTGGGCATCTCCTCGCGCGCCGAGGCCGCCTGGCACGCCGCCCGCATGGGCCTGATCACGCCGGGCGACTAGGGCGCGCCACGTCGCGACAGGCCCCCGCGCGGGGCAGCCCCGCGCGCGCAGCGCAGGCCGACGGGGCCGTTATGCGCCGGGGGAGGGGGTGCAGAGACATGGCTGGGTCAGGACGATGGGCCACGGGTACAATATCCGGCGCGGCTCCCGGGTCCATCAATCCCGCGCGCAGTGCGCCGTCTTGAATAGAAGTTCCGGGTCACCGGCATCCAGTCCTGCGATCTGTCCGCAGAACATCCAACCCGTTTTGCTCAACAGGCCGCGCATCGCCATGTTCGACCGATTGGTCGATGTCCATATCTCCGCATGCTCCAGCGCGGCGGCGTCGAGCAAGTTCCGGCCGATGCCGCGTCGCCGTGCACCCCGGTCTACCATGAGAAGTGAGATGAAGACCTTTCCGAAGAAGTAGCGATCATCGAGGCAACAAAACCCAACGGTGCGCCCTTGATCTTCGATCAGTCTGAGACCGCCGCGTTCCGCCACCGCCGCGATGTAGGGGGCTCTTGTCTCCGTGCCCGACGAACCCGCGTCGATCCGGATCGCCGCGGTTATCTCTTCTTCTGTTTCGCCCGTTCGAACCTTCATTGGGCCAGTGTAGCAGGGTTGGAAAGTCATGGCAGCGTCGTCGTGCCTCACGGAATTCACTGAAACCGGGGCGGCGCCTACCCTGTTCGGGGGATGGCGGCAGGGGCGGCGTCGGGCCAGTCTGCCCGTGACGACAGATCCCGAAACCGGAGCGAGCCATGCAGACCTGCCTGACACTTCGATCCGCGGCGCTGGCCCTGGGCCTCTCTGGGCTGGTTGCCGCGCCCGTCACGGCCTGGGAGGCCACGCCGACCCCCGAACGCGGCGTCGACGGTCGCCCCGCGTGCCTGCTCTGGAGTGGCCTCGGCGCCCCGATCCTGATGATCGAGCACCGAAAGGACCGGGCCGCGAGCCTCGCGGTCTACGCCGCCGAACTCTCTGGCGCCCCCGCCGACGCCGAGGGCACGCTGAGCTTTGCCTCCGGGCGCAGCTATCCGCTGGCCGTCACCGTACGCCCGGACGAGGCACCCTATGCCGCCGCGGTCGCCCGGCCGCCCGGCGACGGTGTCAATGCCCTTCTGGCCGATGACATGGCCACGGTGCTGGCCGAGATGATGGCCAGCGGGCGCATGACCCTGACCTTGCCGCAGGCCCCGCCGCTGCGCTTCGCGCTCGATCGCGCCGGGCCGCGGATCCTCGCCTTCATGTCCTGCCAGGAGCGGCTCTGACCCGGCCTCCCCTGTTCGGGGGATATGCGGGGGTGGCAGGCGCGGGCATCATGACCGCAGACAACCGACTTTGGGGAGACCGAACCATGATGGGACTGAAAACACTTTCTCGGGGGCTGGCCGTGGGGGCCTTTCTCGCCCTGGGCGCCTGTTCGGGCGATCTGCTGACCGGCGGGCCACTGGTGCGGCCGGGCGAGCCGACGGGGACCATCGTGGTCCACAACCAGACAGGCATCAGCGTGCCTGCAGTGGCGATCTCGGCTTGCGACGTGGGCAGCTACGGCCTGAACCGTCTGCCCGACGGCATGTGGCTCGACCCGGGCGAGAGCTATGCCTTCACCGTGTCCTCGGGCTGCTGGGATGTGCTGGTCGGCAACGGCTACCGCGAGGTGCGCCAGCGCATGCAGGTGCGCGCCGGGGGCGGTGTGAATTTCTACGTCACCGAGGACGCCTGAGGGGAATGGCCATGACACGCGCAAGACCACCGTTCCGGGCGGCCGTGATCGCCGCCCTTGTCCCGGGCCTGGCCCCGACGACGGCCAGCGCGCAGGAGGACGTCTGGAAATGGACGTCCAGCCCGCAGCAGACGGCGCAGGGCGATCACTGCTGGATGGGCATCGGCCACGCGGGGCGCAAGTTCAGCCTGCACGCGACATCGGGTTTGGGCAATTTCATCGGCCTTGACGCGCCTGTCCTGAGCGGCCTGACGGGCGAGCAGGAGGGCCGGATCACCTTCGCGAGCGACACCCCACAGGGCCAGCGCTACACGCTTTACTGGAACACGGGCGACACGCCCTCGACCTGGGTGGCCAATGGCATCGGCGAGGACGGCGTGATCGCCATCCTGCAGGGCTTCATCATGGCCGACACCTTCGAGTCGGGCATGAGCGTTTCCCTGGGGCACAGCGCGGTGTTGTTTCGCTTCCCGGTTTCCGGTTCCACCGAAGCCGCCGAGGGCTTTGCCGGCTGCTGGGACCAGCTTTGACAGCCACACGGACAGGAGGCGCGCCGCGCATGTTGAAACGAACTCTTCCGATACTGGCGCTCGGCGCGGTCACGGCCACCCCGGCCCCGGCCCAGACCTCGCTGTGGGAGGCCGCTGCCGCCCCGGTAATGCAGGACAATGGCCCTCCCTATTGCCACATGACCCAGAGCGACGGGACGCGACTAATTTCCTTCAGCGTGCAGCCCGGAACGTGGTCAATCGGTGTCTACGCCTCTGCATTGAAGGGCATGGATACAAAGATTGAGGCCACCCTGCAGATCGGCAATGGTCCGACCTACTCGCTGACAATGATGGGCGGCGGTGGCGGATATACCGTAAACCTGACATCCGACGGGATGGCGACGGTGCTCGACGCCCTGATCCTGTACGGCGACGAGGAGACACGACTGACCGTCGGATCGGAGTCTGAACTCGTCATACCAGCAGACGGCACACAGGACGCGGCGCGCACCATGTGGGATTGCCGTGCAGACCTGCCCGAAGGTTGAGGCCGCGCCCGCCTCCCCCGTTCGGGGGATACCGGGGCGGGGTCGGCAGGCTGTAGGCTGACAGCGAAACCGGAATGGCACCTATGATGGGAGGAGACAGGATCATGAAACCATTTGCGGGAGCGGCCCTGGCGGGCCTGATGGCTGTCCTGGCGGCCACCGGCGCGGCAGCCGGGACCTACGACAACATGTTCTTCGTCTTCGGCATCGAGATGTCGGCCACCCTGCAAGAGGCCGACGAGGCAGTGACACGCGGCGATTACAAGCGGGCGGAGGACCTGCTGATCCCGCTGGCCGATGGCGGCGATGCCGATGCGCAGTTCATGCTGGGGATGATGTACGCCAATGAGCAGGTGTCCGAGGTCAAGGAAGGCAACCCCTTCGTTGCCAAATTCCTGATCTGTGCCGCTTACAAACAGGGGCACGTCCTCGCGCAGGAGATCGCGACGGGCGGTGTCTGCGACTGACGCGGGCCGGCCTTTCGCATTCCGAGACGACAGGAGATTTCATGCGATACCTTTCCCTGCCAGCCGCCCTGCTTCTGACCCTGACAGGCACGGGGCCGACGACGGCCGAGGGGCCGATCACGCCGGGCGGCGTTCTCAACACCGCCCATGACGGCTGGTCCGAGGCCGTTGCGGGCGAGAACCCCTTCACCCAGGACGAAGCCGCCGCGACCATGGCCTTCTTCCTGCGCTGCCGCGACGTGCAGAACATGGGCGATATCGATGCCGAGGCCTTCGCCACGGATGTCTGGGCGGGCGGTCTTGACGCGAACGACTTCACCGAGGGCGGCGCGCACTGGGGCCGCGTGCAGGCCTATTACAGCGACTTCAGCACCTACGCCGACGTTGCAATCACCGTGATGTGCGAAATCAATCCCTATCGGCGCGACTGACGCGCCCGAGACCCCGCCCCGAGGAGGCCGCAAAGATGACCCGCAACACCGCACAGCCCCCCGACACGCCCCCCGGTTGGGGTCGGTTCGCGGGGATTGCCGCGCTTTATGCCCTGCTGGGCCCGCTTGTCGGGGCCATCGCGGCGGTCGGGCTGCTGGTGCTCATCGACGTGGCCACGGTTCTTGGCGCGGGGCCGGGTGATGCGGCCGGCGCGGTGCACGGGCGCGGTTTCCTGCTCTTGCTGGCAGCGGGCTTGCCGGTGGCCTACGGCGTCGGGCTGCCCTCCAGCGTCGCCGTGGGGGTGATCGTCGCCCTGCGCGATCGCCGCCAGCGCGCCATCAGCCGGCGTGCGGCGCTGGCCGCGGCGCTTGCCCTCTGGGTGGTGATGTCGGCGGTGGCGGCATTGGTGATCTCGACGCGCGGCGGTTTCCTGGCCTGGCTGGGGATGCTGCTGGCCGCGCATGTGCTGGCCGCGATGGTCTGCACCTGGGTGGCACGCCGCCTGTTCTCGGCCTGGGTGCCGTCATGACCGCGATGCCGCAGATCTTTCGCTACAGGCCCGCCGCGCTGAGCGGCGAGGTCGAGCTTTGCCTCGACGGGTCGACGCTGGTCATCACCGGCGAGGGCACGCTCGACCTGGCCGAGGTCGACAGAGCATTCCTGGAAATGCGCACCTTCGGCGATGCCCGCATGGTGCGGCTGGACCTGTTCCGGGGCGAGGAGCGCCAGTCGCTCGGGTTCAACGCCTCCAGCGTGGGCTATGCCGAGAACCCTGATGCCCGGCAGCACTGGGCGGCGGTCGCCGCGATCCTGCGGGCGCTGGCCGAGGTTCAGCCGGGCGCCGAGGTCACGCTGGGGCCGTCGCGCGGGCCGAACCTCGTCATGTTCGGGATCGGCATTTTCGGGTTGATCGCGGGCGGCACCATCGGCACCGCGGCCTTGGTCGACGGTAAGGTCGAGGCGGCGGTGCCCGCTGTCCTGCTGCTGCTGCTCGGGCTGGCGCTGGTGATCACCCATTGGCCCTGGGCCCCGCGCAAGCGGCGCAGGGCCGCCGATCTGGCCGCCGAGATGGAACCGGGCGCGGAGACGGTCGACATCACCTAGGCCGCGTACCCCCACGGAGGATGAACGCTTAACACACAGGAGACCTGAACAATGCGAAAGACACTCCTTGCGGCCGCGCTGGCCGCCCTCGCCGCGCCGGTCGCGGCGCAGCAGATCGACACGATGGTGCTCGAGAACACCCTGCCGCTGGAAAACCTGCCCGCGGCGCGCGACTGGATCCGGGCCTTTCACGCCGACGTGGCCGCCCATGCCGACAGCGGCGGGATGACCCCCGAGGAAGTCTGCGCCTTCGACGGCTGGACGGCCCTGCTGGACGGGTTGGACCGGGAAACGGCAACGGCGACGATCGATTTCATCTTCCAGCCGGTCATGCCGATCGACTACAGCCTCGAGGGCTGGCTGACCCGCGCTGTCGGGGCCGATGCCGCCGCGGCCCGCATGGCCGACTGGGCGGCGCTGGAGATCACGCAGGCTCGGACGATGTCGCCCGGCCCCGCCGTGGTCAGCGCCGCGCCGCCCGAAAGCTGCGCCGGCCTGCTGGAGTGACGCCGGCCGAGTGACCCTGCCGGGGGGGGGGCGGCCGGCCTCACCCCCGCGCGCCGTTATTGCATGTCGAGCCGCCGGTAGTTTAACGCCGCCGCCAGGTCGCCCTGCTCGGAGGCCTGCTTGTAGAGCCGCTTGGCCGCCTCGATGTCCTTGGGCACGCCATCGCCGTGTTCCAGCAGGTGGGCGAGGTTTGCCTGTGCCGGCGCATGGCCCATGTCGGCCGCGCGGCGGTAGAGTTCAGCCGCCCTGGCGTGATCCTCTGGCAGGCCGCCCAGGCCGCGGTAATGTAAGTTGCCCAGAAGGGTCAGGCCGGTCGCGTCGTCCTGCGCGGCGGCGCGCTCGTACCATGCGCGCGCCTCGACCAGGTTCGTGTCGGTGCCCAGCCCCTGGTGGTACATGTGTCCCAGATCGGCCTGCGCCGGTGCATGGCCCTGTTCGGCGGCCTGTCTGAATAGCGCTATTGCCCGTTCAGGATCCTTCGAAACCTCGCCGCGGCCAACGCCGTAGAAGATACCGAGCCGATGCTGCGCGTCGGCATCCCCCTGGTCGGCGGCACGCCGATACCACCGCGCCGCCGCGGCGTAGTCCTCGGGCGTTCCGATTCCGGCCTCGTGGAGCGCCCCGACCATCTGTTGCGTGGCCGCGTTGCCTGTGGCCTCCGCTACTGCCACGCAGAACGGGAAGGCGTCCGCCTGCCGTTTTTCGAAGCCGTAGTTGCCGTTCAGATACCCTTCGCACACGTTCGCCTGGGCCTGCGCGTCGCCCTCGGTGGCGAGTCGCAGCCACTCCTGCGGGCTGCGGTCGTCCTGCGCCGCGGCGGGCACGGCCAGGCGGAGCGACAGGCTTGCCGCCAGGATCGTGTATTTGGGTGATCGGGTCATGTCAGTTTCCATTCAGGTTTGGGTCGTGTCAATGCCGTGCCCTCGCGGCCTCTCGCGGGGTGCGCGGCGCGGGCCTTGCGGGCCAGGCTGCGCACCAGGTGCCGGTAGACCCGCAGCGCGAGCCGGTTTAGCCCCAGTCGCGCGGCCAGCGCGGCGGGGACCACGCCGAAGGCCCAGGCGCGCAGCCAGACGGCGCGCGCGTCGGCGCGCACGTCGATGCGCCGCACCAGCAACGGTGCGAGCCGGTAGTAGCGCGCGGTCAGCGCCGCGCCGCCGGGATGCCGCGCCAGCCAGCCGTCGCGGAAGGCGCGCAGGGTGGCCAGTTCCCAGCAGTCGTCGGGCAGCCCCACTGTGCCGGCCGTGGCCGTGGTCAGGAAACAGCCGCGCTTCTCGCAGGTGCCGCCCTTTGGGGTATCGGCGCGGTAGCCGTCGTAGGTGCCTTGTGCCTTCGCCCGCACGGCCTGCTGCGCGACAGGCTGCAGACCGGTCATCGCGGCATATTCCGTGGCCCAGTCATAGCCCAGCGGAAGCGCGAGCTCGAACAGGGTCTGCTGGTCTTCGTCCGTCACGCGAAAGGTGACCCGCTCGCCCGCCACCATCCGGTCGGCCAGCATCCTGAGCCGGGCGCGATCCTCCTCGACGATAAGCGGCGACGGCCCTATACCGCCAATTGACGAATCAGCCTCGCTCACCCGATAGATCCATTCGAGGACTGTGTCGCCATCGTCCGTCAGCGCGGTGATGCCGAGACTGTCATTGAACACCCCCGCAAATTTGCCATCGGCGGGAAGCGCAGGATCATCTGTTCGGGCACCAGCGTGTCGAACCGGCCGGGCGGTGTTCGCAGCTGCATCTCGAGCAGGCCGGAGAGGCCCATGGATGCGTCAAACTCCGCCAGATCGATATTGCCGGCGACCAAGTCGCGTTCTCCTTCGGTCGGCACCCGATGCAGGGCCGCGCGTCGCTCGCTAATCGCTTCGGTCATGGCCTGGGCTGGGGGAAGTCCCAGCCCGCGGGTATCCTCGTTCGCGCTCAGCCATTCAGAGGCGTCGAGATCAAAATGCATGACGCCCCGGATCGCCTTCGCCTCGCGGCCCTCGAGGATATATTCCAGCCGGTGCATCCCGAACGCCGTGGGCCGCGAGGCCCCGCAGGCCCAGACCTCGGGGGCGTCCGAGTCCTGCCCCAGCGCCGCGCGCGGCGCCAGCCCCAGCGCCCCCAGCGCCCCCAGCGTGGCCAGCGCCCGCCGCCGCCCCATGCGCCCGCCCTGCGCGGGTGATCCTGTCGCCTGTGCCATCGCGCCCGTCTCCTGTCATCTCCGCGTTCGGCGGCATTGGGCCACAGGTGCGTGTCTCTGTGCATCCCCCGAACAGGGGAGGGGCGTGGTCATATCCGCCACGCGGGTCGGCCTCGGCGTTGACAGCGCCGCGTTCCGGAAAGAACATGGCCGCTATCGATTTCATGTCAGTGATTCCACGATGACCAATGCCAACACCGCGCCCGGCGCAGCCCCGCCAGACCCCCAGGAACCCGCAGCGCAAACACCGGGTCGGCGCAAGGGTCTGCGCGCCCGGCTCGGCCACCTGCGCCGCGCCTGGGGCGAGGCGCGCCAGGCGCCGGTGCTGTCGGGGTTGATAGCCGCGTCCGTCTTCGTGATCCTGATCCTTGCCGAGCAGCTCGTCACCTGGGTCTACGATGCCTACAAGCCCGATGTCCTGGCCGACCAGGCCGAGATCCTGTCGGCCGAGGTGGCGCGAACCAGCGACGAGATCGAGACCCGGGTCACCCGGATTTCGGCCATGCTGGAGGATATGCAGGCGGGCGGCAGCGTGGATCAGGCGGCGCTTCAGGCCGAGATGGACAGGCTCGTGCAGGGGATGGACGCGCTCAAGCCCGATCTGGCGCGGGTGGCGCGCATGGGCGATAACCTGGCCCGGGCCAGCCTGCAGGCCAAACAGCAGGAGCTGACCGCGACCGGCCTGTCGCGCGCGGCGGACGTGGTGCTGGGCATGCGCGACGGCGCGACGCTCTGCCCGCAGCGTTACACGCTGGCGGTCGAGGAATACAGCGGCGAGACGGCCTCGGAACCCACGGTACGGCTGTCCTCGCCCACGGGAAGCGGCGACTGGGACCAGACCATGGAGGTGGGGGCCTCGCTGCTCATCGAGGATGACTTGGGCCGCGTCACCGTCAGCTACATGCGCCACGAAGTCGTCGGCAACGACGCGTATTACAGTTTCAATTTCAATTGCCCGGCGTGACGGGCGCGATCACGTAATCCATGTGATACCCGGCCGGAGGCGACAGATGAACGGCAGGATACTCGAATTCACCATCCAGCAGAGCAGCGGCACGATTTCCGGCGACGACGGGCAACGCTACGCGTTTTCGGCCACCGACTGGAAATCGGACGTCAGCCCCAAGGCCGGGATCACCGTCGACTTCGTCACCGCCGAGGACGGAAGCGCGCGCGAGATCTACGCCAGCCCGGACGACACCGCCGATATCAAGAACATGTCCGGGTCGATGAAGAAATCGATCATCGCCATCGTCTGCGCGGTCCTGGCGTTCTTCATCCCGGTCGTCGGCATCGTGCTGTCGATCGTCGGGCTGGTGCTGGGGCGGCAGGCCCGGATCGCGTCCAAGGCGGACGGCGACGAAAACGCGGCCCTGATCGCGCTGATCGCGATCATCGTGGCGGCGATCTCGCTGATCTTTGCCGCGATCGGGTTGCTGTCGCTGTTGTTCATCGGCTCGGGCCTGGCCATTCTCGGGTCGGGCGGCATGCTGTAGCGGCGCGGCGCCACCGGTCCGGTCCCGCGGGACCGGACCGGTGGCGGGTTTCCCCGCGGGGTCTGGTCATTGCCCCGCGTTTGGCACTAGCCTGCCCGGTACGCGGCAGGGGACGATCACGCGAATGGCGAGGCTGGGCGTCGACATAGGTGGCACCTTCACGGATGTGGTGCTGGAAAACGGGGCGGAGAGGGCCTCGGCCAAGGTGCTGACGACCCATGCCGCCCCCGAGGACGCCATTGTTGTGGGAATGCACCGGGTCTGTCGCCAAGCCGGGATCGGCGCGGACCGGATCAGCCAGGTGATCCACGGCACCACGCTTGCGACCAATGCCTTGATCGAGCGGAGCGGGGCCAAGACCGCGCTGATCACCACGCAGGGCTTTCGCGACGTGATAGAGATGCGCACCGAGAGCCGGTTCGACCAGTACGACCTGAACCTGGTGCTGCCCGAACCGCTGCTGCCGCGCAACCGCCGCTACGTCGTGACCGAGCGCGTGGACGCGCGCGGCGCGGTGCTGGTGCCGCTGGACCGGGCCGAGGTCGAGGGCCTGGTCGACGAGCTGGCCGCGGCGGGCTATGACAGCGTGGCCGTCGGCCTGCTGCACGCCTATGCCAACGATGCGCACGAACGCCTGGTGGCCGAAGTGCTGGCCGAAAGGATGCCCGGCGCCATGGTGTCGCTGTCCAGCCAGGTCAGCCCGCAGATGCGCGAGTACGAACGCTTCAACACCACCATCGCCAACGCCTATATCAAGCCGCTCATGGCCTCTTACCTGGGCCGGCTGAAGGATCGTCTGTCGGCCGAGGGTGCCGATTGCCCGGTCTACCTGATGCATTCGGGCGGCGGTATCATGGCGTTGGAGGCGGCGGCCGAGTTTCCCGTGCGCCTGGTCGAAAGCGGTCCGGCGGGGGGCGCGATCTTCGCCGCCGACCTTGCGGCCCGGCACGGGCTGGACAGGGTGCTGTCCTTCGATATGGGCGGGACCACGGCCAAGATCTGCCTGATCCGGGGCCAGGCGCCCAAGACCGCGCGCGTCTTCGAGGTCGCGCGCAGCTATCGCTTCAAGAAGGGATCGGGCATGCCGATCTCGATCCCCGTCATCGACATGGTGGAAATCGGCGCGGGCGGCGGGTCGCTTGCCAGCGTGGACGCGATGAACCGCATCCGGGTCGGCCCGGACAGCGCTGGATCGGACCCCGGGCCGGCCTGCTACGGGCGCGGCGGCGACCGGCCCGCGGTTACCGACGCGGACCTGGTGCTGGGCAAGCTCGATCCCGAGGATTTCGCGGGCGGCGCGATCCCGCTTTGCCCCGACAAGGCGCGCACCGCGCTTGGGGCGGCGATCGGCAATGTGCTGGACATGGACGCGCAAGAGGCCGCCTTCGGCCTGTCCGAGGTGGTGGACGAGACCATGGCCAACGCCGCCCGGGTCCACGCGGTGGAAAACGGCGAGGACCTGAGCGACTACACCATGATCGCCTTCGGCGGGGCCGCGCCGCTGCATGCCGCGCGTCTGTGCCAGAAGCTGGGGGTCGACCGGTGCCTGGTGCCGCAGGGGGCGGGCGTCGGCTCGGCCATCGGGTTCCTGCGCGCGCCAGCCAGCTTCGAGGCGACGCGCTCGGTCTTTACCGCGATGGACGATTTCGACCCGGCGGCGGTGCGGGCGCTGTTTTCCGAGATGGAGCAGGAGGCCACAGGTTTCGTGCGCGCCTGCGATGCCAGCGCCGAGATCGTGACGGAACACAAGGTCTACATGCGCTACGCCGGGCAGGGCTGGGACATCCCGGTCGCCCTGACGCCCGCGCTGGTCGCCGCGCCGGAGTCCGACGCGGTGCAGGCACGCTTCGCGGCGGAGTACGAAAAGCTTTTCGGGCGAACGGTCGCCGGCCTGCGGGCCGAGATCACGGTCTGGTCGGTCAGGGCGGCCACGCGCGTGGCCGCGCCCGCGCCTGTCGCGCCAGTCCCTGACGGGCCTGAACCGACAGGCGCGGGCCGACGGGATCTGTTTGATCCCGCGCGCGCCGCGACGGTGTCCGCCGTGGTTCAGCCCCGGACGGGGCTGGCTCCCGGCGGCGCGGTGCCCGGCCCGGCCCTGATCACCGAGGACGAGACCACCATCGTCGTCCCCGCCGGCCGCCGCGCCCGGGGGCTGGGCGACGGCACGGTCGAGGTGGTCGCGTCGGAGGGCACAGCATGAGCACCCCCTCGAACGTCGCCCATCAGGTCATGTGGACGCGGCTGATCTCGGTCGTCGAGGAACAGGCGCAGGCGCTGATCCGCACCGCCTTTTCCACCAGCGTCCGCGAGGCCGGCGACCTGTCCGCCGGGGTCTACAACGCGGGTGGTGAGATGCTGGCCCAGGCCGTCACGGGCACGCCGGGGCACGTCAACGCAATGGCCGACGCGGTGGGCCACTTCATCCGTCGCATCGGGGCGGACACCATGGCACCCGGCGATGTCTACCTGACGAACGACCCCTGGGAAGGAACCGGCCACAAGCACGACATCACGGTGGTGACGCCGACCTTCCACGGCAAAACCCTGATCGGCTTTTTCGCCTGCACCGCGCATGTCACGGATATCGGCGGGCGCGGCTTCGGCGCGGATGCCAACGACGTGCACGAAGAGGGGCTCTATATCCCCGTCATGCCCGTCGCGCGGGCCGGCGCGGTGGACCGGACGCTGCTGCAGATCCTGCGCGGCAACGTGCGCGACCCCGACCAGTTGGTCGGCGACATCCACGCCCTGGCCGGCTGCAACGAGATCGGCCAGCGCCGTCTGCTGGCCATGATGGAGGAGTTCGGGCTGACGGACCTGCAGGCCGTTTCCGATTTCATCCTGACCAATTCGCGCGAGGCCACGCTTGCCCGGATCAACGCGCTGGAACCGGGGCAGGCCGCGGGGCACATGCGGATCGACGGCTACGACGCCCCCATCGACCTGCGGGTCAAACTGACCATCGAGACAGACCGCATCCTTTGCGACTGGACCGGGACCAGCCCGGTCGACCGCAAGGGCATCAACGTGCCGCTGGTCTATACCAAGGCCTATGCCTGCTATGCGCTCAAATGCGCCATCGCGCCGGACATTCCCAACAACGCGGCCAGCCTCGCCCCCTTCGAGATAACCGCGCCCGAGGGCACCATCGTCAACGCGCCCTGGCCCGCGCCGGTGGCGCTGCGCCACGTGATCGGCCACATGGTGCCCGATACCGTCTACGATGCGCTGGACAAGCTCTTGCCCGGCGTCGTGCCCGCCGAGGGCGCGGGCTGCCTGTGCAATTTTCAGCTGTCGCTGCGGCCGCGCCCCGATGCGGCCGCCCCCGATGACGCGGCGCGGGCCGAGGTGCTGACCTTCAACTCCGGCGGCTCTGGCGCGCGGCCGGGACTGGACGGGATGAACGCCACCGCCTTTCCCTCGGGCGTGATGACAATGCCGGTCGAGGCCACCGAACAGGCCGGCCCGGTCATCATCTGGCGCAAGGAACTGCGCCCCGACAGCGGCGGCGCGGGTCGGTATCGCGGCGGGCTGGGCCAGTACATGGAGGTCGGCGCGCGCGCGGGCCACGACTTCGACATCTCCGCCATGCTGGACCGGGTCGATCATCCGGCCCGCGGCCGCCGCGGCGGCGGCGACGGCGCGCCCACCCGGATCGCCCGCGAGGACGGCACGCCGATGCGCGGCAAGGGCCGGCAATCGTTGCCCCATGGCGGCCGCGTATGCATGGCCTTTCCCGGCGGGGCGGGCTACGGTGCGCCCGTCGAGCGTGATCCCGCGGCCGTCCGGCGCGACCTGGCGCTGGGGTATATCACCGTTGAGGTGGCGCGTGAGGTTTACGGGCTAAGCCCGGAGGATATAAACAGAATCACAGCCAGCGACCGCCGGGGCGACGCCGTCTGACAAAGGAGAAAGCGACACAATGCCCGAGATTGTCTGGACCCCGCCCGAGGACCGCTGGACCGACAGCGCGATGGCCCGTTTCGCCCGCGCGGCGGGCTTCGATCCGCAGGACTACGCCGGTCTGCACCGCTGGTCGGTCAGCGATCTGTCGGGGTTCTGGTCCCGGGTCTGGGACTTTGTCGGCGTGATCGGCGACAAGGGCGATGTGGTCTTTCAGCCCGACGATGACGCCTGGATGACCGGCGCGCGTTTCTTCCCGCAAGCGCGCGTGAACCTGGCCGAGAACTTCCTGCGCCGGACCGGCGACACGGTGGTCGTGGTCGAGGCCGACGAGACCGGCCACCGCGCCCATGTCACCGCCGACGATCTGCGCGCGCGGGTGGCCAAATGCGCCGACGGCCTGCGCGCCGCGGGCGTGGGGCAGGGCGACCGCGTCGGCGCGGTCCTGCCCAACCGCACCGAGGCGCTGGTGACGCTGCTGGCCACGGCCGCCGTGGGCGGGGTCTGGACCTCGTGCTCGCCCGACTTCGGGGCGGCGGCGATCCTCGACCGGATCGGGCAGGTGGAACCCAAGGTGCTGTTCGCGGCGCCGCGCATCACCTACGGCGGCAAGCCGGTCGATGTCTCGGACCGCATCGGCGAGGTGGCCGACCGGATGCCGGGGCTGGCGCAACTGGTGCTGGTGGGCGAGAACACGACACAGGCGCAGGTGCCCAGCGTCGCCTGGGAGGATTTCGGGCAAGAGACCGAGCTGACCGTCACCCGCGTGCCCTTCGATGCGCCGCTCTACGTGATGTATACCTCGGGCACGACCGGCAAGCCCAAGGCCATCGTGCACAAGACCGGCGGTATCGTCCTGAACATGATGAAGGAACATGTCCTGCACGTGGACACGCGGCCCGGCGACCGTTTCCTGTGGTACTCGAACACTGCCTGGATGATGTATCACTGGCTGATCTCGGGGTTGGGCGCGGGGGCGACGGTGGTGCTTTACGACGGGGCGCCGGTGGTCAAGCGCGACGGGGCGCTCGACGGCACGATGCTGTGGCAACTGGTCGAAGAGGAGCGGTTGACGCACCTCGGGATCTCGCCCAAGTACCTGTCGACCCTGGCCGACATGGGGTTCCGGCCGCGCGATCACTTCGATCTGTCCTCGCTGCGCTGGCTGCTGGCCTCGGGCAGCCCCATGGCGCCCTATCAATACGACTGGATGTATGACGCGGTGGGCGACCATTTCGGGTTCTTCTCGATTTCTGGCGGCACCGACCTGATGGGCTGTTTCCTGACCGGCGCGCCCATGCTGCCGGTGCGGCGCGGGGCGCTGATGACCAAGGCGCTGGGCATGGCGGTGCAGGTGCTCGACGATCGCGGCGTGGCCGTCATCGACCGCCCCGGCGAGTTGTGCTGCACCGAACCCTTCCCCTCGATGCCGCTGACCTTCTGGGGCGAGGACGGCGACGCGCGCTACCACAAGGCCTATTTCGAGGACCGGGCGCAGGTCTGGACCCACGGGGATCGCCTGACCGAGCACCTGGACGGCAGCCTGACGATCCACGGCCGGTCGGATTTCACGCTCAACCCCGGCGGGGTGCGGATCGGGACGGCGGATATCTACAACGTCTGCGAGCGTTTGCCGCAGGTGGCCGATTGCCTGGCCTTCGGGCGGCCGGTAGGCGAGGACGAGGAAATCGTGCTCTGCCTGCAACTGGCCGAGGGGGCGGAGGCCACGCCCGACCTTGCGAAAGATATCCGCACCAAGCTGCGGCAGGAATGCTCGCCGCGCCACGTGCCGGCGGCGATCTATACCGTTTCGGCGGTGCCCTACACGATCAGCGGCAAGCGGGTCGAGGGCGCGGCGAAATCCACCGCCCTGGGTCAGGAGGTCCGCAACAAGGCCTCCTTGGCGAACCCCGAGAGCCTGGCCGACTATGCCGATCTGGGGGATCGCGCGGCGTTTTAGACCGCGAGCGGCGCCGCGGTCGCCGACCGGGTCTTGAGGTGATGCGCGCCGCCGCGCCTCAGGCCAGCTTCAGTTCGCCCGCCATCTGGCGCCCGTCCGGGCCGTCGACCAGTTCGAATTCGACCGCCTGCTCATCGGCCAGGCCTGTCAGGCCGGCCTCTTCCACCTTCGAGATGTGAACGAAGACGTCCTTGCCGCCCTCGTCCGGTGCAATGAAGCCGTAGCCCTTGGCAGTGTTGAACCATTTCACGGTGCCCTTGGGCATGTCCGTTTCTCCTGTGCTTTCAGGGGGGACTGGGCCCCAGTCCCCGGGGTCCAGGTCTTCCGGTCCCGCGCGGGAAAGGGCGGCGATCCGTCAGCCTTGCCTTGATGAAATTAGACCGGACGGGCAAAAGGCAAATGACAATCCCGGGCCGGGGCCGCGGTTGTGGCGATCCCGACGGCACATGCACAAAAAGGAGGCGACGAATGCGCGTTTTCGGGCTGAAATCCTGCGATACCTGCCGCAAGGCGCTCAAGGCGCTGCGCGCGGCGGGTCATGAACCGCAGGTCATCGACGTGCGCGCCGACGGGATCGCCGAAGCGGATCTGCAGGCGATCGTGGATCGTTTCGGCGACGCGGCGGTGAACACCCGCTCGGCCACCTGGCGCGCCCTGTCGGACGAAGAGCGCCAGCGCCCGGCGGCGGAGCTGCTGACGGCGCATCCGACCCTGCTGAAACGCCCGGTGATCGCGGCGGGCGGCCAGTGGCACCAGGGCTGGACGGCGACCGTCCGCGATGCGCTGCTTGGATAACCGGCGCCGCGCCCCCATTTAGTTTTAAGCGACACACGGAGGCATCATGCGAAACGCGGCACTGGTCCTTGGCCTGATAGGCGGCATCATCGGCATCATTGTCGGGCTTGTGGGCTACGGCTATACCGAGGTCACGGAACGCCACGGCGAGATCGCCGAGATATTCGGCGTGCTCGACAACCCCGGCTTCATACGGGCGGCCAGTTTCCTCGCGCCGCTGCTGGCCATCGCGGGCGGGGCCATGGCCAAGGTGCGCGCGCTCTGGGGCGGGATTCTCATGCTGGCGGCTTGCGCGTTGTTCTACGGCGCCTTCGGGTTCAACGTGGGCACGATGTTTCCCATCGGTTTCGTCGGGTTGGGCGGTCTGTTGGCGATCGCGGCCGGCAAACCGGACGAGCCGAAGGCGCATTTCTGAGCAAGCCGTCCAGCGACAGCGGCCCGGCGCCCCGCAGCACAAGGCAGGCCAGGACAAAGACCCAGAAGGCCCGCTGGTCCAGGATCAGCGCATCCGGCGCGCCGTCGAACCATGCGCCCAGCGTGCCGGCGTGGCCGAGTCCGCCGTGACCGTAAAGGTCGGTCAGGCTTTGCACGGTGACGAAGCCGATCATGCCAAGGGCCGCCAGCCGGGTGAACAGCCCCAGGACGATCAGCAGCGGCAGGATGAACTCCGCGAGCGTTCCGGCCACGACGACGGCCCAGTGAAATGCCCCCAACTGGCCGGGGTCCAAGCCCGCGGCCTCCATCGCCCGCGGAAATATCTGTGCATAGGCCCCCAGCGATGGGTGCACGACCCCGATCAGGCCGTCCCCGACCTTGGTCATCGCAGATTTCCAGAAATAGACGAGGAGCGTGCCGGCAAAGACGAGACGGGCAAGGCTGGGCAGCAGCAGCGGCGCGGTGCGCTCCAGCCCGTCAACGAGACGATCATAGGCGGACAGAAGGGCGGTCATGGCCCGGGCTCCTCGGCGGTCAGAGAGGTGATGGCGCCGCGCTGCAACAGCACGGCCAGCAGCGGGCCGACATCGACTGCCGGACCGCCGGTGTGCAGGGCGTCGCCCAGCGGTGCGCCATCCACAAGCGCGGCCAGAATGCGGCCCTGATCGGGGGTCAGGGCATCGACCATCGGGTCGAAGCCGGGCCGGGTGACAAGGGCGGTTTCCGCGCGTGGCACCGGCTTGCCGCCGCCCGCCGCGTTCGCGGCCCAGATGCCGTGCACCGGATGGTTCGAAGCCACCAGGCGCAGCGCCGGGGCAAAGCCGATGCGCAGTCGCGGCAGGGTGTGCTCGGGCAGGGCGGCCAGCGCGGCCGGGTCGACAGGGGCCGCATCCGCGGCGCGGTAGGCTTGGCCGAGGGCCAGTTCCAGCCGCGCCACATCTGGCAGGTAGGGCAGGGATTGCGCCGGGGCGAAGCCCTGCAGGAAGTCCGGCAGCTCAGCGCCATAGCCCATCATCAGCGGCGAGCGCGGCGGGTGCCGGCGCAGGTAGACCCCGGCCATGGCGCGGAAGAAGGCATCGCCGACGAGTTTGTGCAGGACTGGAAAGGCGGTTTCCAGCGCCTCGGCCAGGCTGACCGCGACATTGTTGCGGTAGACGTCGAACCGCCGCGTGGCGGTAGCGCCCTCCGGGGTGATCAGCCCCGCGGGCGTCGGCGCCTCGGGGTCGAGAAGGGCGGTGCGGAAGGCGGCCTGCGATGTCATGCCGACACCTTTTGCAGCGCGGCGGCCGCGCGCTGCGCCGCGTCGGCCAGAACCGGCCAATCGGGGACATCCGTGTCCCATTCGATCAGCACCGGCTTGGGGCCGATCCTGTCCAATGTTTCATCCAGCAGGGCCCAGACAGGATCGGCCACGTCGCGCCCGTGGCTGTCGATCATCAGCGGCGCGCCGGTTTCATCGCTGTCCTCGTCATGGCCGCCGAGGTGAATCTCGCCCACCGCGTCCAGCGGAAAGGCGTCGATATAGGCCTGCGGCGCCTGGCGCAGGTTCGTGGCGCTGACGAAGACGTTGTTGACGTCCAGCAGCAACCCGCAGCCGGTGCGGCGGGCGACCTGCGACAGGAAGTCGGTCTCCTCCATCTCGCTGTCTGCGAAGGCGAGGTAGGACGCGGGATTTTCCAGCAGCATCTGCCGGCCCAGCACGTCCTTCACCTGGTCGATATGCGCGCAGACACGATCCAGCGTGGCGGCCGTGTAGGGCAGCGGCAAGAGATCGTTGAGAAATGCATCGCCATGGCTGGACCAGGCCAGATGCTCGGAAAAGCTGGCCGGTTGCAGCCAGTCGCAAAGGGTCTTGAGGCGCGCGAGGTGATCGGGGTCGAGGCCGCCCTCGCCGCCGATGGACAGGCCCAAGCCGTGCACCGAGACCGGGAAGCGGTCGGACAGGTGCCGCAACTGGGCGCGCGGCTGCCCGCCCGCGCCCATGTAGTTCTCGGCATGGATCTCGAGCCAGCCCACGGGGCCGGCATCCGCCATTATGGCCGAGAAATGCTGTGGCTTGTAGCCGACGCCGGGCAGGGCGGGCAGGCTGTGACGGGGGCAGGCATCGAACATGGCAAGCGGCCCTTGACTGAGGTTCACAAAAGGGGGCCGGACACCGCGCCCGGCCCCCGCAGGATCGGCTTAGGCCGGCAGGTCGCGCTCGAGCGGTTCGAGGCTGCCCATGCGCTCGGTCCCGTCGGCCATCTCGGGCAGGTCCATGTCCTCGCAGGTGCCGGCGGGCACCAGCGTCCAGGCGTTGCCCTGGTAATCGACGGTCGAGGTGCCCGCGCAGGTCGTGCCGGGGCCGGCGGCGCAGTCGTTCTCTCCGGCCAGGCTTACACCGTAGCACTTGACGTTCTCCTGCGCCTGGGCGGCGGTGGTCAGCCCGGCAACGGCGGTGGCCACAGAGGCGGCGAGCGCCAGCCTGGTGGTGGTCTTGGTCATGGGAGGTCCTCTCATCTGGAATATGGAAACGTTGCCGGCCATTGACAGCCGGTGGCGGAACACTGGGCGGCCGGCCGGAACACGCGCCAATAACGGCGCCGTGCCTCACCGGTCTGTCATGGGGCGGGACGGGGAAAGGCTTGAAAACAAACGCCCCGCGCGAGGCGGGGCGTCGGAGATTACAGCGCGGGACAGGCGAATGTTACAAAAGATCGGGTGGCGTGGCCGACCGCGCCAGTTCGGCGGTGATCTCGTCGAGCGTCGCGGTCGCGGTCTGTTTCTGGCCCAGGCGCCGCACCGAGACGCTGCGATCGGCGACCTCGCGCGCGCCGCAGGCGAGGATCACCGGCACCTTGCCCACGGAATGTTCGCGCACCTTGTAGTTGATCTTTTCGTTTCGGGTGTCGGACTCGGCCCGCACGCCCGCTGCCTGAAGTCGGCCCACCACTTCTTGCACGTAGTCATCGGCCTCGGAGGTGATCGAGGCAACGACCACCTGCCGCGGGGCCAGCCAGAAGGGCAGCTTGCCTTCCCAGTTCTCGATCAGGATGCCGATGAAGCGCTCGAAAGAGCCAAGAACGGCGCGATGCAGCATGTAGGGGCGGTGCTTTTCGCCGTCGGCCCCGATATAGGTCGCGCCCAGCCGCTCGGGCAGGTTCGGGTCCACCTGGAAGGTGCCGCACTGCCAGACCCGGCCGATGGCGTCGGTCAGGTAGAAGTCCAGCTTGGGACCGTAGAAGGCGCCGTCGCCGGGCTCCAGCGTATAGTCGCGGCCCACGGCCTCGATCGCCTTTTCCAGCGCGCCCTCGACGTAGTCCCAGGACTCGTCTGACCCAACGCGCTTTTCGGGGCGGGTGGCGAAGCGGATCTCGAAGTCGTCGAAGCCCAGTTCGCGGTAAACCTCGGCCAGAAAGGCGATGAAGCGCGCGCATTCGTGCTGGATCTGGTCCTCGGAGCAGAAGATATGCGCGTCGTCCTGGGTAAAGCCGCGCACGCGCATGATGCCGTGCAGCGCGCCCGAGGGTTCGAACCGCGCGCAAGAGCCGAACTCGGCCAGCCGCAGGGGCAGGTCGCGGTAGGACTTGAGGCCCTGGTTGAAGACCTGCACGTGGCAGGGGCAGTTCATCGGCTTGAGCGCGTTGATACGCGTCTGGTCGGTGTTGCGGACGCTGGCGTCGTCATCCTCGCCGTCGCGGGATTCGTCGACCTCGACCACGAACATGTGGTGCTGGTACTTGTCCCAGTGGCCCGAGGCCTCCCAGAGCTTGCGGTCCACGACCTGCGGCGTGTTGATCTCGCGATAGCCGCCGGCGCGCTGCTTGCGGCGCATGTAATCCTGCAGCGTGGTGTAGATCGTCCAGCCGTCCGGGTGCCAGAAGACCTGGCCGGGGGCCTCTTCCTGCATGTGGAACAGGTCCATCTCGCGGCCCAGCTTGCGGTGGTCGCGGCGCTCGGCCTCTTCGAGGAAATGCAGGTAACTCTTGAGCTCCTCGCGGGACTGGAAGGCGACGCCGTAGATGCGTTGCAGCATCTGGCGGCTGGAGTCGCCGCGCCAATAGGCCCCGGCCACCGACATCAGTTTCCACGAATCGGCGGGCACCTGGCCGGTGTGCTGCAGGTGCGGGCCGCGGCAGAGGTCCTGCCAGTTCCCGTGCCAGTACATGCGCAGCGGCTCGTCGCCGGGGATCGAATTGACCAGTTCGACCTTGTAGGGCTCATCATTGGCCTCGTAATGCGCGACAGCGCGGGCGCGGTCCCAGACCTCGGTGGTCACCGGGTCGCGGGCGTTGATGATCTCTTTCATCTTCTTTTCGATCGCGCCGAGGTCCTCGGGCGTGAAGGGCTCGGCCCGGTCGAAATCGTAATACCAGCCCTTGTCGATCACCGGGCCGATGGTGACGTTCACCTCGGGCCAGTTTTCCTGCACCGCGCGGGCCATGATGTGCGCCAGATCGTGGCGGATCAGTTCCAGCGCCGGGGCCGCGTCCTTCATGGTATTGATGGCGATCTCTGCGTCGGCGTCGATGGGCCACTGCAGGTCCCAGTGCTGGCCGTCGACATGGGCCGAGATGGCCTTCTTGCGTAGCGAGGTCGAGATGGCGGCGGCCACGTCCGCCGGGGTCACGCCGCTGGGGAAGCTGCGGTTGGTGCCATCGGGAAAGGTCAGGGAAATCTGCGGCTGGCCGTCGTGCATGGCCTGTCTCCTCGTCGGTCTGGCGCCCACGGAACGCCCGGTTGCGGGTATGTCGTACCGCAGACTTGTCGCCGCGCCCGGGCGCGGTGTCAAGCTTGCATCCTGTTGGCCGGGTGTGCACAGAACGTTCGCGAGACACGCAAAAGGGGGATCGCATGGCCGAGCATTTCGAAACGCCGCAGGGGCGCCGCATCGCCTGGGCGCACAGCGCCGGCGTGGGGCCAGCGGTGGTGTTCTGTAGCGGCTTCGCGTCGGACATGGCGGGGACCAAAGCGGTCCACCTCGAGGGCTGGGCGCGGGCCCGCGGGCGGGCCTTCGCGCGGTTCGACTACTCCGGCCACGGGATCAGCGGCGGGGCCTTCACCGAGGGCTGCATCGGCGACTGGCTCGCCGACACCTGCGCAGTGCTGGACCGGATCGCCGGGCCGGTGGTGTTGGTGGGGTCTTCCATGGGGGGCTGGATCGCGCTGCTGGTGGCCCGCGCGCGGCCCGAAAAGGTCGCCGGCCTTGTCACCATCGCCGCGGCACCGGATTTCACCGAGGATGCGATGTGGGCGGGCTTCGATGCCGACCAGCGCGCCGCACTGGACCGAGACGGCCAGGTCGCGCTGCCCTCGGACTATGGCGCGCCGCTGGTGATCACCCGCCACCTGATCGCGGAGGGGCGCGCGCATCTGGTGCTGCGCGCGCCGCTGGCACTACGCTTTCCCGTGCGCTTTCTGCAGGGCACTGCGGATGAGGATGTGGAGATGTCCGTGGCGCTGCGCCTGCTGGAGCACGCGCAGGGGCCGGACATGCGCCTGACGCTGGTGGACGGGGCCGATCACCGCTTTTCCAGCCCCGATTGCCTGGCGCTGATCGAAAGCAGCCTCGAAGAGGTGCTGGGGCGGATCTAGCGGGGCGGCTGCGCCGCGCAGGTATGCCTCGGCTGCGCCTCGGGCATGGGGGCTGTCTGCCCCCCTTGGCCCGTCGGGCCAATTCCCCCCGAGGATATTTCGGGCCAGAAGAAACGGGGGCCGGTATGGCGGTTTCGCTTGGGCCGAGGCCGGATTCGGTGTTGTCTGGAGCCAGCGGGGAGGGTGCATGGCGCTGACACAGGGGCAAAAGGCGGGCTGGGGACTGGCGGACCTCGGCGTGGTGGTCTTCGTGGTGGTCAAGCAGTTGCTGGTGCTGGCCTTCCTGACCTCCTACCTCGGGGTGCCGGCGGGGATGGCGGGGGCGGCCACGACGGGCGTTCTGGTCTTCGACATGATCACCGACCCGGTGATCGGCTATCTGTCGGACCGCACCGACAGCCGTTTCGGGCGGCGCGCGCCCTGGATGGTGGCGGGGGCGGTGGTCATGGTGGCGGGCATGGTGGGGCTTTTCGCAGTGCCCGGGGGGATGGCGGGCGTGGCGGCGCTGCCCTGGGTGCTGGGGTTTTTCTGTCTGGCCACGCTGGGGTTCACCATGGTTGCCATTCCCTATGGCGCCCTGGCCGGCGAGATCACCGAGGACGCTCGCGACCGGTCGCAGATGATGTCCTGGCGCATGGGATTTGCCAGCCTCGGCATCCTGCTGGGCGGGGCGCTGGTGCCGGCGCTCGCCGCCTCGGTCGGGCATGCGCGGGCGGCGCTGGTGGTCTCGCCTTTGATCCTGGGGGCGATCTGGGTCTCGGTCTGGTCGATCCGGGATGCGCCGCGGCATGCGACGCCGGTGCGGATCGGGCCGCGGCAGGTGTTGGCCCATGTGCTGGGCAATCGCCCCTTCCTGGTGCTGGCCGGGCTTTACGGGGTGATGACGCTGGCGGTGGCGCTGATCACCGCCGGGCTGCCCTTTGCCGCGCTGTATCTGATCACCGATACCGGGGACACGCCCCTGTCGGGGGTGGCGCAGGCGGTGTCGGTGCTGTCGCTTCTGTTTGCGGCCTTCACGGTCGGGTCGATCCTGAGCCAGGCGGGCTGGGTTCTGGCCTCGGCGCGGCTGGGCAAGCTGGGGGCGCTGGTGCTGGGCTTGTGTCTCTACGTCGTGCTGCTGCTGGGGCTGTTCGCCGCGCTTCCGTCTTCGAATGTCACGGCGATTGCCGGGCTTTTCGTGCTGGCGGGGATGACCAACGGCGCCTACCAGCAGATCCCGTGGGCCATGTATCCCGACCTGATGGATGTGACCCGCGCCCGCACCGGGGCCGCGATCGAGGGCGGGTTCTCGGCCATATGGCTGGTCGGCCAGAAGCTGGCCAACGCGCTGGCACCGGGGGCGCTGGGAATTATCCTGGGCGCTTTTGGCTGGCGCGAGACGACCCGGGGCCGGATCGTGCAGGACCCCGGGGCGCTGGAGGCGCTGCAGGTAACGGTGACGCTGGTGCCGGCGGCGATCCTCGGGCTTGCCGTGGCCGGCTTGCTCGTGCTTTACCGGCCGCTTGTCGCGCGGGCGCGGGCCGCCCCGGGATAGGTGGTTGCATCCGCAGCGCCGGCGTGTCTGTTTGACGCCGGCGGATCAAGCCGGGTGGGGAGTCGGGCGCTCATGCGCGAGACACTGGTGCTGTTGCCGGACATGCTGTCCGACGCGCGCGGCTGGGCCGATGTGACCACCGCGCTCAACCGTGTGCGGCCGGTCATGGTCGCCCCGGTCTGGACCGGTGAGCGGATCGAGGAAATGGCCTCAGCCGCGCTCTCGGGGGCGCCGGCGAAATTCGCCCTGGCCGGGCACGGGCTGGGCGGCGTGATCGCGTTGGAGATGGTCCGCCGGGCGCCGGAAAGGGTCACCCGCATCGCCCTGATCGGCACCAATGCCCTGGGCGACACGCCGCAGGAGGCCGCCGACCGCGAGCCGCTGATGATCGGCGCCCGCGCGGGCCGTTTCGAGGAGGTGCTGGCGCAGCAGGTGCTGCCCATGCAAGTTGCTGCCGGGCCGCGGCGTCGCGAGCATGTGGACCGACTGTCGCAAATGGCGCGCGATCTTGGTGCCGAGGTTTTCGCCCGCCAGCACCGCGCCATGCAGCGGCGATACGATCATCAGGCGAGCCTGCGCCGGATCGCCCGGCCCGCGCTGGTCCTGGCGGGTGCGCTGGACAGGACAGCCCCGCTCAAGCGGCAACAATTCCAGGCCGACCTGATTCCCGGTGCCACGCTGGCGGTGCTCGACGGGGTCGGGCATTCGGTCATGCTGGAAGATCCCGGCGGCACCATCGCGGCCCTTGAGGCCTGGTTGGAGCAGCCATCGCCGCGGCTCTGAGTGGGGCGCGCGCCAGCCGGCCGGTAGTCTTCCGGGGAATTATTCGACGGCCGCGATGCGCGGCGCAGGTTCGTCCCGGGCTTCGGAATTGGCGTCGATGAAGTCCAGCACAAGCGGGCGGATGTTGTTGCGCCAGCTCTTGCCGGCGAAGATGCCGTAATGCCCGGCGCCGGGTTCCAGGTGGCTGGCCTTCTTGCTGTCGGGCAGGCCGGTCAGCAGGTCGAGCGCGGCCAGGCACTGGCCGGGGGCCGAGATATCGTCATCCTCGCCCTCGACGATCTTGACCGCGACATCGGTGATCTTGCCGAAATCGACCTTGTGGCCATCGACGGTGAAGTCGTTGCGGGCGATCTCGCGGGCCTTGAAGATGCGTTCGACCGTGGAAAGGTAGAATTCGGCCGTCATGTCCATCACGGCGAGATATTCGTCGTAGAAGGTGTTGTGCTTGTCGTGGTCGCTGGCCTCGCCCCGCGCGCCGCGCAGGATCTGGTTGGTAAAGGCATTGGTGTGGGTCTCGCCGTTCATCGAGATGAAGGAGGCCAATTGCAGCAGCCCCGGGTAGACCTTGCGGCCGACCCCGCCATACTTGAAGCCGACGCGTTGAATCATCGACTGTTCGAGCTGGCCCATGGTGACCGTGCGGCCGAAGTCGGTGACCTCGGTGTGGTTCGCCTCGGGGTCGACGGGGCCGCCGATCAGCGTCAGCGAGCGTGGCTGCGCCTCGGGGTGCAGTTCGGCCAGGTAGGCGGTGGCCGCCAGCGTCAGCGGCACCGGCTGACAGACGGCGATGACATGGGTCTCGGGGCCCATCTCGCGCATGAAGTCCATGACGTGCAGGGTGTAGTCCTCGATGTCGAACTTGCCGGCCGAGACGGGGATGTCGCGGGCGTTGTGCCAGTCGGTGATATAGACCTCGCAGTCGGGCAGCATCGAAATCACGGTCTTGCGCAGCAGCGTCGCGTAGTGGCCCGACATGGGCGCAACCAGCAGCACCTTGCGCGGGCGCTCGTGCCGGCCAAGGCAACGGAAATGGATCAGGTCGCCGAAGGGCCGTTCCATGACCTTGCGGATCGAGACGACGTGGTCCTTGCCATCCTCGCCGGGCACCGAGGGAATGCCCCAGTCGGGGCGGGCGGCCATGCGCGCGAAGCTGCGTTCGGTCACCTCGCCCCAGGCCTTGAGCATCGCCATCCCCGGGTTGGGCCACATCGCGAAGGCCGGGTAGGAGGCCATGGCCCGTGCGGTCGCGCCCAGCCACTCGTTCGTGTTCCGGGCCGTTTCCATCATGTCGTAGGTCATCATGTACTTCACGGGTGTCTCCTGCTTGCGCGTGGCCGGTCGAACACGTCGACCATCCGTGCTATGGATAGCATTGACCGCTGGCCGTGCCAGTGGCAGATGCTGCAGCTGCAAAATATCCCGGGAGGGCCCATATGACAACCGAGGATTCCGGAGAGGGCACGGCGGACGATCCTGCGGCGCTGTCGCGGCTGGAGGAAAACATGTCGCGGATCGAGGAACTGACCCAGCGCCTGGTCAATGTCCTTTCGCACAAGCGGCACGTCCCCGAGGACCTGCAGGGCCCCAGTCACGCGCTCTACGCCAAGGCTGCCACGACCTATTGGACCGAGATGATGCAGAACCCCGCCAAGCTGATCGAGCAGCAGGTGGGCTACTGGGGCAAGACGCTGCAGCACTACGTAGAGGCGCAGCAGGCGCTGGCCAGCGGGCAGCTCAAGGCGCCCGAGGATCACACCCCGGATGACAAGCGGTTTCGCAACCCGCTTTGGGACACGCACCCCTATTTCAACTTCGTCAAGCAGCAGTACATGCTCAATGCCGAGGCCGTGTCCAACGCGGTCGAGGCCATCGAGGGGCTGGACGACCGCGATCGCAAGCGTCTGCGCTATTTCAGCCAGCAGATCGTGGACCTCATGGCGCCGACGAACTTCCTGGCCACCAATCCCGACGCGCTTGAACGCGCGGTCGAGACCGAGGGCGAGAGCCTTGTCGCGGGGCTTGAGAACCTCGTCCACGACCTTGAGGCCAACGACGGCGAACTGATCGTGAACCTGGCCGACCGCGAGGCCTTCAAGGTGGGCGAGAACCTGGGGACGACGCCGGGCGAGGTGGTGTTTCGCAACCACATGTTCGAACTGATCCAGTATGCGCCGAGCACCGAGAAGGTGCACACCACGCCGCTGGTGATCTTTCCGCCCTGGATCAACAAGTTCTACATCCTCGACCTGAAAGCGCGCAACAGCCTGATCAAGTGGATCGTCGACCAGGGCTACACGCTCTTCGTGGTCAGCTGGGTCAACCCCGATGCCACCTATCGCGAGGTGGGCATGGCCGACTACATCGAGGATGGCTATGTCACCGCGCTGGAGACCGTGCGCGAGATCTGCGGGGTCCGGAAGGTCAATGTCGTCGGCTACTGCATCGCCGGCACGACGCTGGCACTGACGCTGTCGATCCTGCGTGATCGCGGGCTGGACTACGTCAATTCGGCGACCTTCTTCACCACGCTGACGGATTTTTCCGATCAGGGCGAGGTGGGGGTCTTTCTCGACGACGATTTCGTCGACGGGATCGAGGCCGAGGTCACCGAGAACGGTTATCTCGACAGTTTCTACATGTCGCGGACCTTTTCCTTCCTGCGCGCCAACGATCTGGTCTATCAGCCGGCGATCCGGTCCTACATGCTGGGCGAGGGGCCGCCGGCCTTCGACCTGCTCTACTGGAACGGCGACGGCACCAACCTGCCGGCGAAGATGGCCATGGAATACCTGCGCGGCCTTTGCCAGCGTGACGAATTCGCCAGCGGCGGGTTCGAGGTGGCCGGCCACGTGGCGCGCATCGAGAACGTACAGGTGCCGCTCTGTGCCATTGCCTGCGAGACCGACCACATCGCCGCCTGGAAAAGCTCCTACCGGGGCATCCGCGGGATGGGGTCCGAGGACAAGACCTTCATCCTCGCCGGGTCGGGGCACATCGCGGGGATCGTCAATCCGCCGGCCAAGGACAAGTATGGCTACTGGACCAACGATGACCTGACCCTCGCGCCCGAGGACTGGCAGGCCGCAGCCGACCGGCACGACGGCAGCTGGTGGCCCGAATGGGAACGGTGGCTGCGCAAGCGCTCGGGCAAGAAGACCACGGCGCGGCGCCCCGGTACCGAGGCGCATCCGCCGCTGGCCCCCGCGCCCGGCACCTATGTTGTCGCCGACACCCCCGAGAGCGGCTGACTCTCCGCGGCCCACGCGAAACGCGTGCGTGGGCCTGCGCGAATGTTACAGGATTTTCGCCTGAAATTTCCGGGGTTGGGCGAAATTCGTGAGGGTCATGCTGCGCTGCAGAAAAAAGGTTGAAATGCTGCATTGCAGCATCTATTTTTCGATCAGCCGCAGAACCGGGATCATCCCGCAAACTTGACCAAGGAGATCAGATCATGACTGCCAAGACCCAGGACTTCACCACCGTGATGAAAGACATGATGGGCGCGTTCCCCGTCGACACCAAGGCCATGGAAGACGCCTTCAAGACCCAGACCTCGCTGACCGAGAAGCTGTCGGCCGTCTCCATCGACGCCGCCCAGAAATCGACCGAGTTGAGCGCCAAGTGGACCCAGGACACCCTGGCCAAGATGACCGAGATGGCCAAGGCCAAGGACGAGCCGGCCGACTACGCCAAGGCGATGAGCGACTTCACCTCCGCCTCCTCGGAAGCCGCCGCCGAGCACATGGCCGCCTTCGCCGAGATCGCCAAGAAGGTCCAGACCGAGACCATGGAACTGATGATGGCCGCCGGCAAGGACATGTCCGAGGACATGAACGCCGCCGCCAAGAAGGCCACGCAGGACGTGACCGCCGCCGCCAAGAAGGCCGCGAAGTAAGCGATACGCAAACGCCCGGCCCTCTTCCTCCTCCCCGGGGGCCGACGTCACGCGGGGCGGGTTGCGCAAGCAGCCCGCCCTTGCTTTTTGCTGCAAAGGCATTCACGCTTCTCTGCACCGCAAAACGGTCCTGAGGAGGGAATACCTTGGCCGAAACGTCCCAGCCGCTGCTGATCAAGCGCTATGCAAGCCGCCGTCTGTACAACACCGAGACGAGCGACTACGTGACGCTCGAGGACATCGCCGCCTTCATCCGGGACGGTCGCGAGGTCCAGATCGTGGACCTGAAGTCAGGTGACGACCTGACCCGACAGTATCTGCTGCAGATCATCGCCGAACACGAAAGCCGCGGCGAAAGCGTGCTGCCCGTGGATGTCCTGACCGACCTCGTGCGGTCCTACACCAGCCAGTCGATGTCGGTGGTACCGCAGTTCCTCGCCCAGTCCTTCGAGATGCTGCGCGAGAGCCAGTCCAAGATGATGGAGAACATGGGGCCCATGGGCGCGCTGTCGCAGATGCCCGGGGTCGAGGCCATGCAGGCGCAGCAACGGGCCTTTCTCAAGGCAATGACCGGCGGTGTCATGGGAACCGGGACAACCGACGCAGAATCCGGGGCGCGGACGGACCAGGGCGAGGAAGATCTCGACGATATCAAGACGGAGCTGGCCAAGCTTCAGGAAAAGCTGGCGAAGATGGGGAAATAGAACGAAATTCCGGAATTTCGTTCGCGCCGCAAAATTCTGGAATTTTGCGCGCACCTGGACCGAACCGATGAGTTGTTGGCAAACCATATCCGACTACGCTTTCCGGTCGCTCGGGTTCGGCGAGCGCCTGCTCCCGCGCGAGGACTTCACGCTGTGCCAGCAATTCACCCTGATCGGTTCGGGGATGATCTGGAACGTCTACTTCGGCCTCGTCGCCCTTCTGACGGGATTCGTCTTGGCCACGGCGGTGGCCATGGGAAAGGCCAGTCCCAACCGGCTGCTGCGCACACCGTCCACATGGTTCATTTTCCTGTTCCGGGGCTCGCCGCTCTTCATCCAGTTCTTCTTTGCCTATTTCCTCTTTCTCAGTCTCAAGTCGACCTATCCGGTCTTCGACGCCTTCACCTCGGCGGCGGTAGGCGCGGCCATCGTGCTGTTTCTCAACACGGCCGCCTACTCGGGTGAGATCTTTCACGGCGCGCTGCAATCCATCCCGCGCGGTGATACCGAGGCCGCCGACGCCTACGGCTTTTCCGGCTGGGCCAAGTTCCGCAAGATCACCTGGCCGACGATGCTGCGGCTGGCTTGGCCCGCCTATACCAACGAGGCGATCTTCCTGTTTCATTCCACCACGCTGGTCTTCTTCAGCAGCTTTCCGGCCTGGCAACAGCGCGGCGACGCGCTCTATTACGCCAGCTACTTCGCCGACAAGACCTTCAATCCCTTCGTGCCCTACCCGATCCTGGCGGGGTTCTTCATCCTGCTGACCCTGGTTATCATCGCCGTAATGGGGGCCATCAACCGCCACCTGAACCGGCACCTGCCGCAGGAGCGGCGCGCACGCTTGCGCCTGCGCGCCCCGGCGGTGCGCTAGGCCGCCGCTCGACAAGGCCGGTGCCGGGTCCTAGGGTCTGGCCAGAACGCGAGGTGATCCATGAAAATCGGTGTCCTGCAGACGGGCCATGCGCCCGACCAGATGCGCCCCTTCCTGGGCGATTACGACGCGATGTTCCGCCAGCTTCTCGCCGGCCGGGGCTTCGACTTTGCCACCTTCGATGTCGTCGACGGGGTGTTTCCCTCCGGCCCGACGGCCTGCGACGGCTGGCTGATCACCGGATCGCGGCACGGCGCCTACGAGGATCACCGCTGGATTCCACCGCTCGAAGAGCTAATCCGCGCCATTGGTGAGGCGGGCCAGCCGCTGGTGGGCGTCTGTTTCGGCCACCAGATCATCGCGCAGGCCTTCGGCGGCCGGGTCGAGCAATTCGCCGGCGGCTGGGTCGTGGGGCGGCAGACCTACGACTGGCAGGGCGAAACGCTTGCCCTGAACGCCTGGCACCAGGATCAGGTGGTCGAGCTGCCCCCGGGGGCCGAGGTTCTGGCCACCAACGACCGCTGCGCCCATGCCGCGCTGCGCCTGGGCCCCGAAATCCTGACGGTTCAGGCCCACCCCGAGTTCGACCGCGACGTGATCGCCGGGCTGATAGACCATCGCGGCGACACGGTGCCCGATGCGCAACTGGCACAGGCCCGCGCCGGGCTGGACCGGCCCGTGGACAATGCGCCGATCGCGCGGCAAATCGGCGATTTCCTCCGCGCCCGCGTGCCCGCATGACCGACTGGGTCGACCGTATCCCGGCGGCCGCGCAACGCTACGCCGAGGCGCACCCCCTCGACGAGGTCGAATGCATGATCGCCGATCTGCCCGGCATCGCCCGCGGCAAGGCCGTGCCGGCCTCCAAGTGGGATAAAATGCAGAAATTCCACCTGCCCAACTCGATCTTCTTTCAGACCATCACGGGCGGCTGGGGCGAGGCGGCCGGCGCCGAGGGCTTCACCGAACCCGACATGGTGCTCTATTCCGACCTCACAACGGCCACGGCCGCGCCGTGGGCCGACGACGGCACGTTGCAGGTGATCCACGACGCCTTCGACCAGAAGGGCGCACCGATCCCCTTTGCGCCGCGCAACGTGCTCAAACGGGTCGTCGCGCTTTATGAGCGCGAGGGCTGGACACCCGTCGTCGCCCCCGAGATGGAATTCTTCCTCGTGGCCCGCAACACCGACCCGGCCAAGCGGATCACGCCGATGATGGGCCGCTCGGGCCGCCCGGCCGCCGCGCGGCAGGCCTATTCCATGTCGGCCGTCGACGACTACGGCCCGGTGATCGACGACATCTACGAATATGCCGAGATCCAAGGCTTCGAGATCGACGGCATCACCCAGGAGGGCGGCGCCGGCCAGCTGGAAATCAACCTGCGCCACGGCAACCCGGTGAAACTCGCCGACGAGGTTTTCTACTTCAAGCGGCTGCTGCGCGAGGCCGCGTTGAAACACGACTGTTTCGCCACCTTCATGGCCAAGCCGATCGAGGGCGAGCCGGGCAGCGCCATGCATGTGCACCACTCGATCCTCGATGCCGAGGGGGCCAACATCTTCACCGGCCCCAATGGCGGCGAGACGGATGCCTTCTATCAGTTCATCGGTGGGCTGCAGGCGCATCTGCCCAGCGTCATCGCGCTGATGGCGCCCTACGTGAACAGCTATCGCCGCTACGTGCGCGACCACGCCGCACCGATCAACCTGGAATGGGCGCGCGACAACCGCACCACCGGGCTACGCGTGCCGCTGAGCGATCCGGACGCGCGGCGCATCGAGAACCGCGTCGCGGGCATGGACTGCAACCCCTACCTGTGCATCGCAGCCTCGCTGGCGGCCGGGTTCCTCGGGCTGACGCAGGACCTCTGGGCCGACAAGAGCTTTCGCGGCGACGCCTACGACGGCCAGCCGGACCTGCCGCAGGGCCTGGGCGCGGCGCTGGACCTTTTCGATGCCAACATGGCCATGCACGAGGTCCTGGGCCCGGAATTCACCCGGGTCTATTCCATCGTCAAGCGCGCCGAATACGAGGAGTTTCTGCAGGTCATCAGCCCCTGGGAACGGGAACATCTTTTGCTCAACGTCTGATGCCCGATCCGCTGCATCACAACGACCCTGCGGCCACCTACCCCGAGAGCTGGTATGCCGCCAGCGCCCCCATCGCGCCCCAACGGATCGGCCTGCACGGGGACCGGCGCGCGGATGTCTGCGTGGTCGGGGCCGGGTTCTGCGGGCTGACGGCCGCACTGCACCTGGCGCAGGCGGGGTTGTCGGTGATCGTGCTCGAGGCGCACCGCGCGGGCTGGGGGGCCTCGGGGCGCAACGGCGGGCAGGTCGGCTCGGGCTTCAACGCGGACATGCCCTGGCTGCGTGCGCGCCTGGGCGATGGCCCGGCCCGGGCACTGTGGGACATGACCGAGGAGGCCAAGCAACTGCTGCGCACTCTCGCGACCGCCCATGCCCCCGACGCGCCTTTCAAGTTCGGCGTGGCCCATGCCGCCTGCTCCGCGGCCGAGGCGAGGACCCTGCACGCCACGGCCGAGGATCTGGCCCGCAACTATGGCTACGACCGGATCGAACCGCTCGGGGCCGACGGCTTCCGGCGCATCGTGAAATCACCGTGCTACCGCGGCGGCGTGATCGACCACGGCGCCGGCCACATCCACCCGCTACGCTACGCGCTGGGGCTGGCGCGGGCGGCGGAACAGGCCGGGGCGGTGATCCACGAAGGCTCGGAAGTGCTGGAGGTCGTGCCGGGCCGCCCGGCCGAGGTGACCACCCGCTCGGGTCGTATCACGGCGGACCATGTGCTGCTGGCCGGCAACGGGTACATGCCGCGCCTGAGCGGGCGCGTGGCGGCCCGGACCATGCCGCTCAACTCCTTCATGGCGGCGACCGAGCCGCTGGGCGACCGCGCCGCGCAGGTGCTGGCCGAGGATATCGCCTGCGCCGACAGCAAGTTCGTGGTCAATTATTTCCGCCTGTCCGAGGACAGGCGCCTGCTGTTCGGCGGGTGCGAGAATTACTCGGTCGCCTTCCCGAAGTTCGTTGAAGCGAAACTGCGCAAGCGGATGGAGTCGGTTTTCCCGCAATTGGCGGGCGTCGGGATCACCCACACCTGGGGCGGCACCCTGGGGATCACCATGACGCGCCTGCCGCTGCTGACGCGCGCGGGCGAAGGGGTGCTCAGCGCCGGCGGCTTTTCCGGGCACGGCGTCGCGCTGGCGGGGATGGCCGGCAAGCTGATGGCCGAGGCGGTGCAGGGCCGCGCGGGCCGCTTCGACACCTTCACGCGGCTGCCCGTGCCCCCTTTCCCCGGCGGCACCGCGCTGCGGGCGCCGCTGCTGACCCTGGCCATGACCTGGTATGCCCTGCGCGACAGGCTTGGTCCCTGAGCACTGAGTGTCACACACCTGCAACGGATCGCGCGACGCGCCCCCTGCGCGCCCGTCGTCATGGAACTGACACGCCAAACGTGTTAGTAAAAAGTGAAACCCCGTTTCGATTTATCCGAAAAGAGACCCAGCCATGCCAGAGACCCGCCCGGAGATCCCGAATGTCTACGACGCTGAACCCATCCCGGCGGCGGCCATGGAGGAAGTCACACGCCTGCTGAGCACCGGCGACCTCTTCCGCTATACCGCGCCCGAAAACGCGCCGGTCTCGCTTCTGGAGCGGGAATTCGCCGCGCTGCTGGGCACGAAATACGCGCTGGCGGTGTCGTCCTGTTCGGCGGCGCTGTTCCTGTCGCTGAAGGCGCTGGACCTGCCGCGCGACGCGACGGTGCTGATCCCGGCCTTCACCTTCGCCGCCGTGCCGTCGTCCATCGTGCATGCCGAGTGCCAGCCGGTCCTGGTGGAATGCGGCGCGGACTACCGCCTCGACATGGCCGATTTCGAGGCCAAGCTGCCGCAGGCCGACGCCGTGATCATCAGCCATATGCGCGGCCATACCAGCGACATGGACGCGATCATGGCGCTGTGCGAGACCGCCGACGTGCCGGTGATCGAGGACGCGGCGCATTCGCTCGGCACCACCTGGCATGGGCGCAACATCGGCACGATCGGCAGGCTGGGCTGTTTTTCCTTCCAGTCCTACAAGCTGATCAACGCAGGCGAAGGCGGCATCATGGTGACCGACGATGCCGATCTGGTGGCCCGCGCGGTGATCATGTCCGGCGCCTATGAACACGCCTGGAGCAAACACGACGTGCCCGCCGAGGCGATGCGTACCTGGCAGAACCGGCTGCCGCTCTACAACCTGCGCCTGTCGAACCTTTCGGCGGCGATCATCCGGCCGCAGTTGCCCGAACTGGCGCGCCGCGTGCGCGACGGGCGGCGCAACCACGATCACGTCGCCGCGATGCTCAATGCCAGCCCCTGGCTGCGCGTGCCCGAGAAGCTGGAGCCCGAGGAACGCGCCCCGGATTCCATCCAGTTCAACCTCGAGGCCATGTCCGAGGACCAGATCACCGCCTTTGCCGCCGCCGCCGCCGCGCGCGGGGTCAAGGTGCAGATCTTCGGGCGCAGCACCGACAACGCGCGCGCCTACTGGAACTGGCAGTTCCTGGACCGCGACTGGGACCTGCCGCGAACCCGCGCGATGCTGATGCGCGCCTGCGACGTGCGCCTTCCCGCCCGCCTGACGCCCGAGGAGTGCAGTATCGTGGCAGGTGAACTGGTGGCTGCGGCCGAGGACGCCATGACCTCGGGCGGCGGGGCCGTGGCGGCGGAATAATCCTAGCCCAGAATGCGCAACTGCCCCTCCAGCCAGGGCAGCTTGCGCGTCGCCGGCCCCACGATCACCTCTGCCAGCAGGCGGCGCAGCCGAACCGCCATCTCCGCGGGCATGTCGCCCAGGACGTCGCGCCGCGCCACGAGCGATATCCGGCGGCTGAGTGGCTCGAGTGGCAAGGGATGCAACTCGACCGCGTCGCGAAAGCGCGCGGCGTGGGACCAGCCCAGCGGCGTAAGGATCGTCCAGCCCGTGCCTGCGGCCACCATGGCCAGCACGGCATGGTAGCTGTCCAACTCGAAACGGTGCGTCAGGGTCAGATTTTGCCGCACCAGGTGGCTGGCGATCACCTGCCCCATGTGGTGGCGCGTAGTGTATTGCACCATGGGCAGCCGGCGCAGCTGGCGCAGCAGGTCACCGGGGGCCAGCGCCCCTTTGGGCGCAGCGACGACGAAGGGCTCCTCGAACAGCGGGTGCACCTCCATCCAGTCGGCGCCGCTGCCGATATCGCTGGCAACGACCACGTCCAAGGCGCGGGCTTGCAACAGGTCGAACAGCCGGTGCGAGGCCCCGGTTTCCAGCAGGAACTGGCAGTCGTTTAACTCGGCGCCCATCTCGGACAGCAACCGCGGCGTGACGTCCGCGTCGAAGTCCTCGATCATGCCCAGGCGCAGCCGCGTCAGGCGGCTGAGATCGGCCATGGCCAGTTCCGCGCGGGCCTGTTCAGCCTCGCGCAGGATGGCATTGGCCCGGCGCAGGAAGATCTCGCCCGCCGGCGTCGGCGTCACGGGCCGCGCGTTGCGGTTCAGCAAGGTCGTTCCGAGCGCCGTCTCCAGGTTGGTCAGTTGCTGCGAGACGGTCGCCGCGGAACTGCCCAGCCGCCTGGCCGCCGCGGAGATCGATTGTTCCTCGACCGCTGCAACGAAGACCTCGACGCCCCAGAGCGTTATCCTGCGCGATGCTGCCGCCATGACGCCCCCTTTCACAGCGCAGGGTATCCCCCGGCGCTGGGAGATTAAAAGCCCCGGGATGCGCGCACAGTGTCCAGTGCACTGTCGACCTGCCCGCGACAAAATGCGGCGACGCAGACGGGCGCGATGTTCGACCGGCTGCAAGACGCCAAAGACAGGATTTGTGCGATGGCGCTTTTAAGGAAGCCTCAACCCTGTTGGCGGCAAGCTGCGGACATGCAACATGACAGAGATTTCCGCGCCTGGCCGCGCAAACAGGATTGGCTGGACCAGGTGTTCCAGTGCCGCGCCGCCGAGACCGGCGGCGTGATCCGACGTCAGGTCCGGGACGTGGAGAACGAGGTCGGGGTTGCCGCGCCGGTCGCCGAGGTTCGGCGCCGAAACTTCCGGCTGATCCGCACCCGGGCGCATTTCGAGATCGTCTGCGACCCCGGGCCGATCGACGTCGTGGTATGATCAAAATTCCAGAATTTTGATCGCGCGAACGAAATTCTGGAATTTCGTTTCATCCTGCGACGACCTTTCGCTGGGCGTCCCCGCCCGAGGTCGCCTGTCCGTGGGTCAGTTTCTTCATCAGCCGGTCAAGTCCGACCTCGGAGACACGGGTCAGGGCCAGATAGAAGACCAACAGCACGAGGAAATACCACATGCGCCAATCGCCGTGCGGGTAGTCCGTAAAGCGTTCGCCCTTGATCCCGCCCAGCTCGCGTGCCCAGTAGACGATGTCCTCGACGCCCAGCAGGAACAGCAGCGGCGTGGCCTTGGTCAGCACCATCCACAGGTTGCCCAGTCCGGGCAGGGCATAGACCCACATCTGTGGCACAAGGATGCGCCAGAAGGCCTGGCGCCGTGACATGCCGTAGGCTTCGGCCGTTTCGAGCTGGCCGCGCGGGACTGCGCGCATCGCGCCGAAAAGGACGTTGGCCGCGAAGGCCCCGAAGACCAGCGCGAAGGTCAGCACCGCCAGAAAGAAGCCATAGGTCTCGTGCACCCATTGGGCGGCATTGCCCAGCGGCAGCTTGGCCTGGGCACAGACCACGAAGTCGTTGCCCTGGCGCACCGTGTCGGGCCAGTCGGGGCACTTGAGCTGGTGGCGGATGTACTCGAACGCCTGGTCCAGCGCGATAACGAAGAACAGGAAAAAGGCGATGTCGGGCACGCCGCGGACGATGGCGATATAGGCCTTGCCCAGCCAGGACAGGGGCAGGACCCGGCTGCGCGCGGCCATGGCCCCGCAAAAACCGAAGGCCAGCGCCGTGGGCGCGGTGATGGCCAGCAGCAGCAGCACGGTGCCGAAGGAAGCGTAGAAATTCATGTGCTTGCCTGTGGTCAGGTAGCACGACAGCCATTGCAGGCCGTCCAGGGTCGCGGGGTCGGTGCAGAAACTGAAAATGGCGTGCCTCTGGTCAGCGCCTGGCAGTGATTTTATTGTCCAAGATAAAGGGGGTGCCCGCGCCGGAATGATCCAGCGCGAGCGCGGGCCGGTCTCAGAAGGTCGAGGCCACTTCCCATTTCTCGATCAGCGCGTTGAGCGAGCCGTCGTCCTTCATGGACTGGATCGCCGCGTCGAAGGTCTCGAGCAGTTCGGTGTCGCTCTCGCGCAGGCCCATGCCGACGCCGCCCCCGATCTGCTCCATGCGGTCGAGCATGACCAGGTCGGGGTTGCTTTCCAGCGCGCCGTCAAGGAAGGACTTGTCGGCTAGCACCGCGTCGGCCTCGCCATTGCGCACCGCCGAGATGGTTTCCTCGGGCGTGGCGAATTCCACCAGGGTCCAGCCCTGTTCGGCGACAAAGGCCGCCTGGATGGTGCCGGTCTGGGCGGTGATTACCGCCTCGGTCACGTCCAGATCCGCCGATCGTGCCAAGTAGGACGACGGATCGGGCGGCGTGTACCCTTGGGTGAAGTCGATGACCTCGTCGCGTTCCTCGGTGATCGACATGCCCGCGATGATGGTGTCGTAGTTGCCCGACACGAGGTTGGGAATGATGCTGTCCCAGTCGTTGGTGACCCATTCGCAGGTCAGTTCGGCGCGCGCGCAGAGCTCGTCGCCCAGTTCGCGCTCGAAGCCGTCGACCTCGCCGGCGTCGTTGAGAAAGTTCCACGGCGGGTAGGCGCCTTCGGTGCCCATGCGGACGACGTCCTGCGCCGAGGCCGCCCCGGCGAGCATGGCCAGGGCCGCGGTGGTTATGGCAAGTGTCTTCATTGGTTTCTCCCGTTGGTTTCAGCCCCGAAGGACAGTGGTGGCAGAGGATTCCCTGCCGCGTCGCGTTTGGCAACCGTTACGTATGGGCGGTTGCCGAAAGAAAGCCGCGCAGCCGGTCCGACCGCGGGCTGCCGAACAGCTGGTCCGGCGGGCCCTCTTCCTCGATCAAACCCTGATGGAGGAAGATGACGTGGTCAGAGATGTCGGCGGCCATCTTCATGTCATGGGTGACGACCAGCATGGTGCGCCCCTCTTCGGCCAGTGACTTGATCACGCGCACGACCTCCTGTTCAAGTTCCGGGTCGAGCGCGCTGGTGGGTTCGTCGAACAGCAGCGCCCGGGGTTCCATGCACAGGGCGCGGGCGATGGCCGCGCGCTGCTGCTGGCCACCCGAAAGCTGGGCGGGATAGGCATCGCACTTGTCGCCGATGCCGACCTTGTCGAGATAGGCGCGCGCGGCGGCCTCGACCTCGGTGCGGTCGCGTTTCAGCACTGTCAGCGGCGCCTCCATCACGTTCTGAAGGATGGTCATATGCGCCCACAGGTTGAACTGCTGGAACACCATCGACAAGTTGGTGCGGATGCGGATCATCTGCGCGCGGTCGGCGGGCTGGCGGCTCGGGCCACTGCCCTTCCAGGCCACCGGTTCGCCGCAGAAAAGGATCTCGCCCTTCTGGCTGTCCTCGAGCAGGTTCGCGCAGCGCAGGATCGTGGACTTGCCCGACCCCGACGAGCCGATCAGGCTGAGGACATGGCCGGGCGGCGCCGACAGGTCGACGCCCTTGATGACCTCGAGCGCCCCGTAGGCCTTGTGCAGGTTGCGTATCTTCAGAACGGGGGCGGGTGCCGGGTCGGTCACGGGGCCTCTTGGTGCTGACTGATGAGGCACTAGGGCGTGATTCCGCGCGGATTGCAACGGTTTCCGTCGCCGCGGCGGCGGGTCAGACCGCCGCGCCGTCCGGTGCCCGCGGAATGGGCAGGGCGGTGTAATCGCCGGGCACGCGGGCGACAATCCCGCGCAGGTTGAGCGCGGCGCGGTCCGCCGGGGCCAGCGCGGCGCAGGCCGCGGCAAGGGCCGCGCGGTAGGGTGCAGGATCCTGCCCGGCGCGGGTGATGAAGGGCAGCCCCGGGGCCGGTGGCGTGCGCGCGATCTCGGTGGCGTCGCGCGCCCAGGCGTCGTGCTGTTGCATCAACCACCAGGTCTGGGCGTCGCAGGCGGCGATGTCGGCCCGGTGGTCGAGCACGGCACAGACCGAGGCGCGATGCGCGCCGGTCAGCACGACGCCGCGCGGCGACAGCCCTGTATCGCGGCAGAAGTCCGCCAGCGCCGCCCAGCCGGACTGGCTGAGCACCTCGTTCACGGCCAGCACCGGGGCTGGCGGCGGCGTCGGTGATCGGGCGAGAATGACGCTGTTGTAGTCGCCCGCCGCGCAGCCCGGCAGCCCGTAGTCGCCGGACCCGATCAGGGTCACGGTACCATGCAGCCGCGCGCGGTAGGGCAGCCCGCAGGCCTGGGCCAGCACAAGGTCCGGGGCCTGCCAGACGTCCCACGGATCACGGTCGCGGGTCAGTGCCTCGGGCGCGTCGATGCCGCGCGCGGCGAGGCCGGCGCGGACCCCCGCCCAGAACCGATCGGTCGCCGCCCGCGTCTCGGGCCGGTCATACATGGGCAGGGCGGCGATCACGCCGTGGCTAGCCCTGCCGGGCCTCGACGCGCCGGCGGGCATGGGCGCTGTCCTGGTCGGTCACCCCCAGCATCGGGGCGACCAGCCGCAGCAGCGCGTTTTCCTCGTGGTCGCGCACGCCGTCCGCCAGCACGACCTCCCACAGCGCCTCGATCACGCCCTCGCGGTCCTCGTAGGGCACGCTGTCCTTGATGGCACGGGTGAAGCGCACGGTGTCGGGGGCCTCGGCCTCGACCTGCTCGGCCTCGCGGCGCATTTCGGTCGCGGCCTGCGCGGTCAGGTCGAACCGCTTGCCAAGCACCGCGTCGATGCGCGCCACCTCGCTGGCATCATAGGTGCCGTCCGAGCGCGCGATGCGCACCAGCAGCGCGGCCAGGGCCAGGTGCGAGTCATCGGCCGGGATGGCCTGCGGGGTCGGGGCGGTCAGGGCGCGCAAAAGGTCGGCTATCATGCTCCAGATATACGCCGCGCAGGCCGCAAGGCCAATCCCCCCGGCGCCACGCCGCTCAGTCGGGGCCGCGCAGGGCCTCGGCGCGGTCCGTCGCCATGCCGAGGGCTTCGTGCGCGAGGGCCACGACCAGGCGCTCGCTTTCGTGGCGCACCCCGTCGGCGCCGGCCACGGCCCAGAGCGCGCGCACGAAGGCCTCCTTGTCGGCCTCGCTGATCCCGGGCTGCAGGATCTGGGCCAACGCACCGCTGTCGGGCATGGCCGCCTCGAGCTTTTCGCACTGGGCGCGCAGCTGGGCCGCCTCGACCGGGTTCAGCCCGTTGAGGTCGGCCAGCAGGTGGTCGATCTCGTGGATCTCGGAAAACAGGTAGGTCTTGTCGGCCTTCGCCACCCGGACCAGCAGGGCGCCAAGGGCGTGCTGCGCATCGGCGGGCGGCATCGGCGTTTCGGGCGGATCGGCCAGGTGCAGCCGGGCCAACAGCTTTTCCAGCATCGCGGTGCCTGTTCCTTCCGAGTCGCTAGAGCGTAGTCTGCGCGGCCCCCGTTCGGGTGCAAGGAAAAACCGCCAATGCCCTCGACAGCGGTGACAAGGATGTCGTCCAGCGCGATCTCGCCGGGGGCGTGCGGCGCGATCAGTAGCCTGGCAACGGGCGCGCCACGCCTGCGTCCACCCGGACGTAACGGCGCACTCGCAGCCGAGCGGCAGGCCGGGCACCTGTCCGGCGGATCGGCACGGTTGGCTTGACCGCGAAATCCCGTGCCGGGCCGCGCGGATGGCTGGTCGCAGGCCGCTGACCGACGAACCACTCCGCGATACTCGTTCCGGACGCCAAGGTCACGCCACCGATCGCCGCGCCCGGCGCGGCGGCCAGATGGACAGGAACAAGGTCCGGCTTCTTCTGGCCGAAAATATCCCGGGGGGTGTGGGGGGCTGGCCCCCCACCCGGTCGGATCGCGCAGGCGATCCGAAACCGTTCAGACCAGCCGGGAGTTTTCCACCGCGGCGCGGACGAAATCCGCGAAGAGGGGATGCGGCGCGAAGGGCTTGGATTTCAACTCGGGGTGGAACTGCACCCCCACGAACCAGGGGTGGTCGCGCCATTCCACGATCTCGGGCAGGCGCCCGTCGGGCGACATGCCCGCGAAGCCCAACCCGGCCTGTTCCAGCGTCTCGCGGTATTTCACGTCGACTTCGTAGCGATGACGGTGCCGCTCGTCGATTGCCGGCGTGCCATAGATGCCCGCCACGCGCGAGCCCTCGGCCAGCACCGCGTCGTAGGCGCCAAGACGCATGGTCCCGCCCTTGTCGTCGGTGTGTTTTCGCTTGACCTTGGCGTTGCCCCGCACCCATTCCTTGAGGTGATAGACCACCGGCTCGAACCGCTTCTTGCCGGCCTCGTGGTCGAACTCTTCCGAGCCGGCGGTGCTGACACCGGCCACGTTGCGCGCCGCCTCGATCACCGCCATCTGCATGCCCAGGCAGATGCCCAGATAGGGAATGTCGCGGGTCCGGGCGAATTGCGCGGCCTTGATCTTGCCTTCCGTGCCGCGCTCGCCGAAGCCGCCGGGCACGAGGATCGCGTGAAACCCCTCCAGGTGCGCGGCGGCGTCGTCCTGATCGAATATCTCGGCATCCACCCAGGAGACATTGACCTTGACCCGGTTGGCCATGCCACCGTGCGACAGGGCCTCCTTGATGGACTTGTAGGCGTCTTCCAGCTGCGTGTACTTTCCGACGATGGCCACGTTTACCGTGCCGTCCACGTTGTGGATGCGGTCGGCCACGTCGTCCCACACGCGCAGGTCGGGCCGTGGTGCCGGGTGGATGGCAAAGGCGTCCAGCACCGCCTGGTCCAGCCCCTCGCGGTGATAGGCCAACGGCGCCTCGTAGATCGAATTCAGGTCGTAGGCGGCGACCACGGCGCCCTTGCGCACGTTGCAGAACAGCGCGATCTTCTCGCGTTCCTTGTCGGGGATGGGCTGTTCCGACCGGCAAACCAGGATGTCCGGCGCGATGCCGATGCTCTGCAGTTCCTTGACCGAGTGCTGGGTCGGCTTGGTCTTGAGCTCGCCGCTGGCGGCCATATAGGGCAGCAGGGTCAGGTGCATGAAGATGCACTGACCGCGCGGCTTGTCGTGGCTGAACTGGCGGATCGCCTCGAAGAAGGGCAGGCCCTCGATATCGCCGACGGTGCCGCCGATCTCGCAGAGCATGAAATCGACCTCGTCGTCGCCGATGGCGATGAAATCCTTGATTTCATTGGTGACATGCGGAACAACCTGGATCGTCTTGCCCAGGTAGTCGCCGCGGCGCTCCTTCTCCAGCACGTTGGAATAGATGCGCCCGGACGAGACCGAGTCCGTCCCGCGCGCGGCGACCCCGGTGAAGCGTTCGTAGTGGCCCAGGTCCAGGTCGGTCTCGGCGCCGTCGTCGGTGACAAAGACCTCGCCGTGCTCGAAGGGCGACATGGTGCCGGGATCAACGTTGAGGTAAGGGTCCAGCTTGCGCAGCCGCACCGAGAAGCCGCGCGCCTGCAGCAGGGCCCCCAGCGCGGCCGAGGCCAGCCCCTTGCCAAGCGAAGAGACCACGCCGCCCGTGATGAAGATATAGCGCGCCATGTGCCGGATGCCCCCGTGAAATCTCGTATCGGTCTGGACGTGGGCCCACATAAGGCCCGATATCACGGGATTTGAGAGTATCCGGATTCGCCCCGCAAACGCAACCGGTAACGCAATATCATGGTGCGGGGGCGGCCCCGCCCGCAAAAAGTTGTGGCAGGTGCCGGGCTGTCAGTTCGCGTCTGGTACCAGCGGCGCATCACCCGTGGCACCGTCGGACCCGTCGCTCGAAGGCGGCAACAGCGCGTCGCCGTCCAGCGTCGGCGCCGTCGTGTCCTCCTCGGCCGCCTCGGCCGGAACGGCCCCGTCCACGACCGAGCTTTCGGCGGCCTCGCGCGCGGCGAGGATCGTCAGCGCGATCGAGGTGCTGATGAAGGCAACCGCCAGGAACCAGGTCAGCTTTCCAAGCGCCGTGGCCGCGCCACGCGACGACACCAGGCCGCCGCCGCCACCGCCGCCACCGCCGCCCATGCCCAGGCCACCGCCCTCGGAGCGCTGCATCAGCACGACGCCGATAAGGGTAAGCGCGAGCAGCAGGTGGATGACAAGAACGACGTTCTGCATGGGGCGGACTTTCGGTTGCGCGACATCGGCGTATCTAGAAGCCAAAGCGTCCGCCCGCAACCCCATTCGCCCTTTACCCGTGTCGCCACGCTGCTGTAAATGGGCGGTTGTGCGAGTACGTAAGGATGCCATGACCCAGACCCCGTCCGCCCGACCCATCCGCGCACCGCAATACCGTCGCGTTGTGAAGGCTGGTGGGGTTTCTAATGATGGCCGGGGCGGCTTTGGTGCCTGTCTGGACTGTTTGAGCGAGTGTCGCGGAGGTGGTGGGCGCATCCTTCCGGCCCGCCTCGCAGACAGCCGCCCGCAGCGATGGGTCGGTCCCAACCATCCATCATGTCTAGCGGCGACGGTTGCCCACCCAGCTTCCCAGCGCGGCCGCCGCTAGGCCGATCGATGCCATACCCGAGGGGATAACGATGAACAGGAAACCGAGCAGCCCGGTCAATCCACCGAATTCGTCATCGCCTTCGAAGTAGAAAAGAAGCCCTGAGCCTACCGTCAGCAGGACGAACAGGATCGCGAGCAGGGTCAGGATCTTGGGTGTTCGGTCGGTCATGCCGCTGCGGTCTGCGTGTACAACCTGGCAGCAGTGTGGCGATGTTCGGCAAAGTGGCGAAGCGGGGCGAAGTTTGCGGTTTCGCGGCCGCGCCCCCGCGTGTATTGCAACGGCGGTTTCAAATCCGGAGGTTTGTATGGCAAACGTGGTCGTGGTCGGCGCCCAGTGGGGCGACGAGGGCAAGGGCAAGATCGTCGACTGGCTGAGCGAACGCGCCGAGGTGATCTGCCGCTTCCAGGGCGGGCACAACGCGGGCCACACGCTGGTCATCGACGGCGCGGTCTACAAGCTGCACGCGCTGCCCTCGGGGGTGGTGCGCGGCGGCAAGCTGTCGGTCATCGGCAACGGCGTGGTGCTGGACCCCTGGCACCTGGTCGAGGAGATCGAGACGCTCCGCGCCCAGGGGGTCGAGATCACGCCCGAAACGCTGATGATCGCCGAGAACACGCCGCTGATCCTGCCCTTTCACGGCGAGCTGGACCGGGCCCGCGAGGGCCAGAACACCGTCGCCCGGATCGGCACGACGGGGCGCGGTATCGGCCCGGCCTACGAAGACAAGGTCGGCCGCCGGGTCATCCGCGTCGCCGATCTTGCCGACAGCGCGACGCTGCAGACCCGCGTCGACCGCGCGCTGGTGCACCACAACGCGCTGCGCCACGGGCTGGGGCTGGCGGCGATCGACCGTGATGCGCTGATCGCGCATCTCGAAGAGATCGCGCCGCGGATCCTGCCCTTTGCCGGCCCGGTCTGGAAGGTGCTGAACGACAAGCGCAAGGCGGGCCGCCGCATCCTGTTCGAGGGGGCGCAGGGGGCGCTGCTGGACATCGACTTCGGCACCTATCCTTACGTGACCTCGTCGAACGTCATCTCGGGGCAGGCGGCCACGGGCACCGGCGTCGGCCCGGGCAGCATCGAATACGTCCTCGGCATCGTGAAGGCCTATACCACACGCGTGGGCGAGGGGCCGTTTCCCACGGAACTGGACGACGCCGACGGCCAGCGCCTGGGCGAGCGGGGCCACGAATTCGGCACCACCACCGGGCGCCAGCGCCGCTGTGGCTGGTTCGACGCGGCCCTCGTGCGCCAGACCTGCGCCACCTCGGGCGTGACCGGCATCTCGCTGACCAAGCTCGACGTGCTGGACGGCTTCGAGACTCTGAAAATCTGCGTGGGCTACGATCTCGACGGCGAGCGGCTGGACTACCTGCCCACCGCCGCTGACAAGCAGGCGCGCTGCGTGCCGATCTACGAGGAACTGCCCGGCTGGCAAGACAGCACCGAGGGCGCGCGCAGCTGGGCCGACCTGCCCGCCAACGCCATCAAGTACGTCCGTCGGGTGGAAGAGTTGATCGAGTGCCCGGTGGCGCTATTATCCACGTCGCCGGAACGGGATGACACCATCCTGGTGACCGACCCCTTCGCCGACTGAGGAGGACCTTTGGCCCTGTCGCTCAAAGCCCGCAAGCGCCTGTCGCTGCTGATCCTCGTGGTGGGCCTGCCGGTCTACATCGTGGTCAGCGTCACGGTAGTGAACTGGATCTGGCCCGATCCGCTGTCGCGCCCGCCGCTGGGCGCGGAACTGGCGATCTACGTGGCGCTGGGCGTCCTCTGGGCCTTTCCGCTGAAATGGGTGTTCAAAGGCGTGGGCCAAGGCGAGTGACGCGGCGAGTGGCGGGCCCGCGAGACCAAGCGCGCGGTGCCCCCGTCGACCGACGGCCCCGCGTCTCGGGGCCTGTTTCGGACTCCGGCGGTCGATGACGATGCGGATACGCGCGGCCTAACCAAGTGACGCGGCGCGGGCCGTGGATGTTCTTCGCCGCTCGATCCGGGAGCTGTGCGTCAAGGATCATCGCGTTGACCCTGCCGAGATCGAGGCCTGGCTGGCCAACAAGACGGCCGAGTCCTGGGCCCTGTGGGTGGCACACCCCGAGGCTGACGTGCTGGTCGCGGACCGGGAGGGACTTGTCTGCGGGGTCGGCATGGTGCGGTCGCGCGGTGAGATCCTGTTGAACTACGTCTCGCCCGAGGCACGCTTTCAGGGGATCAGCACGGCGATGCTGGCCGCCCTCGAAGCGCGGGCCGTTGCCCGGGGCGCCGAGGCGATGCAGCTCGAAAGCACCCACACGGCCGAACGGTTCTATCTTGCCAGGGGGTATGTCCGGCAAGACGCGGGCGATCTGCTGAGGCTCGGCAAGAGGCTCGTGCCGTAGACACCCCGCCCTGGGGCGATCGGCCACGGGTCACGCCAGAGCGGCGGTCTTTCCCGCTTGACAGGATCCTTGCGCGGGCGCCCCCGAAAACGCGCGCCGGGGCGGGAAATCCCGCCCCGTTTCGCCCAGGTTTGATCCCGGTGCCTAGCTCGCTTGCCGTTGCGGATGGAAGCGGGTGTCCTCGGCGATCTGGAAACGGCCGTTGCGCACCTTGTTCAGCCGGCCTTCGCGCAGCAGGTCGGCAAAGCTGCGCAGGCCGTCCTCGCGGTTGAATCCCGGCGGCGCCACCTGGCGTACGCGGCGGATGATCTGCGGGCGCGAGAATTCCTCGGCGCCCTCGACGAAGGCGGTATAGGCGGCGGCCGCTTCCAGCAGATCGGGCAGGTCGCGCGCGCCCATGCGGTCAGCGAAGTCGGCGAACCCCTCGGTGCCGGTGCCCTCGGCCCGGGTCCGGGCCTGCACCCGGCGCGGACGCACGGGCTGCACCGGCTGGTCGGGGGTGGTTTCGGCCTCGGCCCCCTCGTTGTTCAGGTCGACGCGCTGAGAGGCGACCAGCTTGAGCGGGGCCGGGCGGGGGCGTTCGCTCTGCGCCCCTCTGCGAGCCTGGTCGGGCCGTGGCGCGCGGCGCGGGCGCACCACCTCATCGAGGTCCTCGCGGAAGGCATTCTCGACCTCGCCGGTGTCGCTCCGGTTGCCGGCCTGCCCTGTCGGGCCCTCGGCCTGGGTCGCGGCAACGGCGGCCTTGAGCTGGGCGATAGCGGCGCGGCGGCGATTGCCCTCGGGTTCCTTCATCTGGGCATCGGTCTCGTCCAGCAGCCGGGCGAGGGCGTCTTCGTCCTCTTCAGGGGTGGCAGCAAAACCGCGAGGCTGGGCCGTCGCGGTCTCCTCCCCGGTGGCCGGATCTTCCCCGGCTCCGGCGTCAATCGCGGCGTCCGCGTCAACCTCGGGGCCGGTGTTAGCGTCGGCACCAGTCTCAGCCTCGGCAGCGGTGTTGTCGTCGCCGCCGACGGCCCCGGCACCGGTGGCGGCCTCGGCCGCGGTGTCGGTGTCGCCGCTTACGGCTTCGAGCAGGTCCGCCTCTTCCTCGGGCGAGAGATCGGCATCGCCCTGTGCGCCAAGATACTGGTCCAGTTCATCCGCCCCGTCGAGCATGGCCAGATCGGGCGCCGCTGGTGCGTCGTCTCCCGCGTCGTGGCCTGCCGGATCGGGGTCGGTGTCCGACGCGGCCGGGCTGTCCTCTTGCGGCGTGGCGGGGGTGGCGTCGGCAGGCGCCTCGACCAAGCCGTCGATACCCTCTTCGAGACGGTGATAGGCGCGTTCGACAGGAGGGTCGGCGGCCTCGGCCTCTGGCGTGGCGGTCACGGCCTTTTCGGTGTCCGTCGCCGGCGTCGCGGCCGGATCGGTGATATCAGGCAGGTGCCCCATCTGCGCCGCGTCCGTGCCGCCCTGGTCCTCGGTGTAGTCCGATCCAGAGACCTCGGCGGTGTCGCGCCCGACGACAGCGCGGATGCGCTGCAGTTTGGCCGCGACGCTGTTGGCATCGGGATGGGCCGGGGCCTCGGCGAGGGATTTGACGGGCAACTCCTCTGTCTGCCGGGCAGCCGCCGAGGGGGGTGTGTCGGCGTCCTCCGGCGGATCGGTTTCGGCCGGTTGCCCGGTGGCCGTGGGCGGCGTGTCGGGCTGACCGGTGTCGGTGGCCTCGGCCGAATCGTCGTCATGCACCGCGGCCTGAGTATCGTCAGCCTGTTCATCCTGGTCACCGGACGCGTCGGCCTCAGGGGGCGTTTCCGGTTCCTGCGGCGCGGCGGGCGGTTGGTCGGCACTGGCGGGACCATCGGCCGGCGCCCGGCGCGACGGCGCGGCGGCCGCGGCCGAGACCGCGGCGGCAATGGCGGTGGACGAGGTCTCACCCGGCGCGGCGGCCGCGTCCAGACCGGGCCTCTCCGGGGAGGCCGGGGCCTCGGCGTCGGGCCGGGACAGGGCGGGGCGCAGGACGATACCGTCATCCTCGGCGCGCGCCTCGACCCGGCGCGAGATTTCCTTTTCGGCGATGCGGGCCAGCATCTCGGCATCCGGGGTTGGCGGTTCCGCCCCGAAATAGCGATCGTCCGAGGCGAGGTCCCGAAAATACTCGGCAATGGCCTTCATCGTGTTGAAGGAGTCGTCGAACCCCTCCAAGGTGCACGAGAAGGTGCCGTAAGAGACCGTCAGGATCTTGCTTGTTCCAACCATGGAATGCTCACTTTCTGTCTACCCAACATCGACGGGTTTACCATCAATTGGTTCGTGATCCGGAACGAAAGAACGTTAAGAGGAGTATTATTTAGTGACCCTTTTGTGGCGAGGCAGCACAGTTATGGATAGTGGAGCGTGAGTCGGGCCATTGTTTCAAGCCGGGCACCGATCACGCTTTTGGGCGGGTCGCATCATGCCGAGGCCGACCTGCACGCGGCCCTGGGCTGGGGGCCGCGACTGGTAGCCGCCGACGGCGGCGGTGACGCGGCGCTGCTGGCCGGGCAGCCGCCCGAGGCGGTGATCGGGGACATGGACAGCCTGTCGGCCTCGGGCCGGGAGGTCCTGCGCGATGTCCTGCACCCGGTAACGGAACAGGAGACCACCGATTTCGACAAGGCGTTGCGGGCGATCGACGCGCCGCTGGTTCTGGCTGTCGGGGTCTCGGGCGGGCGGATGGACCACGAGCTTGCCGCCCTGACCGTGCTGGCGCGCCACCCCGACCGGCCGTGCCTTGTAATCGGCAACGACAGCCTCGTGTTTCTCTGCCCGCCGCGCCTGCGGCTGGCGCTTGACCCGGGCACCACGGTGTCGGTCTATCCTCTGGCACCGGGGCGGGTGGAAAGCCACGGGCTGAAATGGCCGACGACCGGCCTGGACCTCGCGGCGGACGCGCGCGTGGGCACATCCAACCGTGCCACGGGGCCGGTGTACCTTGTCCCCGAGGGGCCGGGCATGCTGGTGATCCTGCCGCGCGCCCGTCTGGACGTGACGGTCAGGTCGCTTCTGGCGTCGGGGGGCGCGGGCGGCGGGCGATGGCCCGCTCGCGCCCTATGATGTAAAGTCCCGCCGCCACGGTCACGCAGATCCCCAGTGCGGCCAGTCCGCCCGGCAGGTCGCGAAAGATCAGCCAGCCGATCAGCGTGGCAAAGGGAATTTCCATGTATTGCATCGGTGCCACCGTGGCCGAGGGCGCAAACCGCAGCGACCATGTCATGAACAGGTGCGCCACGGTCCCGATCAGGGCCATCAACGCCAGCAGGCCGGGATTGCTGGTGCCGAGCCCGGCAAAGGACAGGAGCGGCAGCCCGGGCAGCGCGAGCGCAAGCGGCGCCAGAACGGCAATGGCCATCAGCCCCGAGACGCCCTGCAGGGCGATCGGGTCCACCGCCTTGGCGATCCTGCGCGTGACCAGCATGAAGCCGACGAAGGCAAGCGCGACGCCCAGCGGCAGCAGCGCGGGCCAGCCCGATTCGACGAAATTTGGCTGGATCACCATGAGCGTTCCGGCAAACCCGGCCGCGCAGGCGCCCAGGCGGTGCGGGCCGACGGCCTCGTCCAGCAGCAGCCAACCGGCCAGCAGCATCAGGAAGGGCATGACGAAGACGATGGCCAGCGCGTCGGCCAGCGGCAAGTGGCGCAGCGCCGTGAACATCAGGCCGATCCCGAGAACGTGCAGCGCCGTGCGCAGCGCGATCAGCCAGAGAACCCCGTTGCCGCGGGGCATCGGCAGCCGAAACGCCAGGGCCAGCGGCAGCAGCGTCACCGCCTGGGCGCCGAAGCGCACCGCCACCAGCGCGCCGATCGACAGCGTCGCGCCCAGCAGTTTGGCGATGGCATCGCCCAGCGGGGCGAGCACGCAGAAGGCGAGCATCAACAGGATGCCGAGATAGGGCCGATCATCGTCCATCCCGGCACGCTACAGCCCGTGCGGGCGGGCGCAAGGGGCGGCACGGCCCCGTGGACAAGGGCGCGCCGCTCTGGCTAGATCGCTGTGGACTGATAGGATCGGACGCGCCCCATGTTATCGACGCTGGCCCTGCACCTGGGCGCGCACAAGACGGCGACGACGACGCTGCAGCGTGCCTTCGATTCGCGCCGGCGCGAACTGCTGCGCCTTGGCACCGGATACCTCGGCCCCGGTGACCTGCGCGATGAGCCGGACCTGGTCTTTCCCAAGCCCGAGATGGCACCGGATCGCGTCGCGCAGGTTCAGGGCCGCACGGCGCGCGTGTTGGACACCCTTGTGCCCGCCGCCCTGGGCGCGCGGCGCAGCCGGCTCCTGCTGAGCGAGGAAAACATCCTCGGCACGCCGCGCCTGATGTTGCGCCATGCCGCGCTCTATCCCGGGCTGACGGCCCGTCTGGGGGCGCTTCCGGCGGACTGGGACATGGCCGGCACGCATGTCTTCCTGTCGATCCGCGATTACGCGGGCTTTTTCGCCTCGTGCCACAGCACCGTGGCGCAACAGGGCGTCTGGGTGCCGTTCGGGGCCGAGGAACGGGCGGCGCTGGCACGGATGCCCCGGCGCTGGCCCGACGTGGTGGCCGATATCCGTGCCACCCTTCCAGCCGCGCGGCTGACCGTCTGGCGCTACGAGGAGTTGCACGCCACCGGCCAGGCCGTGGTCGAGGCCATGGCCGGCGGCCCCTTCGAGATCGACCTGGCAGGGCCCGGCGCAATGGGGGCGCTCAGCGCCGGCGCCATGGCGGGCATCGCCGCAGCCAGTGCCGCTGCCGGGGGCGCGCGTCTGCCCGGCGCGCAGGTGCGCCGCATCCGGCAGGGCACCGAAGGGAGCGGCCCCTACGACCCGTGGGAGCCGGAGACGCGCGCCGCGCTCTCGGACCTCTATGCCGAGGACTGCGCCCGGATCGGCCGCATGGACGGGGTCGAGCTGCTCTAGACCGGGCTGCCCGGCGGGGCCTTGGTGGCCTGGTCGGCGCGCGAGATTTGGCGTTCGCGGTGGATCACGAAAAGGCCCGCCCCCATGATCACCGCGATGCCGGCCAGTGTCAGCGGATCGGGGAAATTGCCGAAAACCAGATAGCCCAGCGCGGTTGCCATCACGATTTCCAGGTAGTGCAGCGGGGCGAGCGTGGCCGAAGGCGCAAAGGTCAGGGCCTGGGTCATCATCATGTGGCTGAGCGTGGCAAAACCCCCGACGCCCAGCAGCCAGAGCCAGGCCGTCCCCTCCGGCATCACCGGGTCGAGCGTGGGCCAGCCGCGCCCGTCGGCCAGCCAGACCACCGGCACCGTTGCCAGCGCCGCGATCGCCGCGGTGTGAAACTGCATCGTTACCGGGTGCATGCGCCGCGAGAGCCCGCGCGTGATCAACATGTAGGCGGCAAAGCTGACGGCGGTCCCCAGCGGCAGCAATGCGACATGGCCGAAGGCCACGAAACTGGGCTGGATGACCAGAAGCGCCCCGGCAAAGCCCACCACGGCGGCGCCGATGCGGCGCGGGCCGATCTCGTCGCCGAAGAGGAAGCGCGCGACAAAGAGGATGATGAAGGGCTCGACGAAGACGATGGCCAGCGCGTCGGCGATCGGCATGACCCGGATCGCGGCGATGAAGAAATAGGTCGAGAGCACGAGAAACAGCGCTCGCCACAGCAGCAGGGCGGTGGTGCCCGGGCCGGGCCGCAGGCGCAGACCCAGCCAGAGGCAGACCGGCAGCATCAGCGCGGCCTGTATCACGAAGCGCGCGGCGGTGATCTGGCCCACCGGCAGGGTCCGGGCGGCCAGCTTGGCAGCGACGTCCAGCATGGGCGCGGACATGCAGAACCCGATCATCAACAGGATGCCGGGCAGGATGCGGTCGGGCGCGGGGGTGTCGAGGGTGCTCATGCCGATGCACCTAAAGGGCCGGCAGGGTGGGGTCCAGACCGGCGGTGGGGCGGCCTACTCGGCCGGTTGGAAGCCGGTGATGAGCTGGCGCAGGCCCAGGGCCGCCCCGGCGAGGATCGCCGCGAAGGTGACAGGCGCGCTCCAGGCCAGCACGGAAAAGGCGGACAGGCCCTGGCCGATGGAACAGCCCAGCGCCACCACAGCACCGACACCCATCAGGGCCGCGCCGAGGATTTGGCGGCGCAGCTCGCGCGGGTCCTCGCAGGCCTCCCAGCGGAAATGACCCTTGATGAGCGACCCGATGAAGGCGCCTATCAGCACGCCCACCACCGAGCCGATCCCGAAGGTCAGCTCGTTGCCCGAGGCGGTCATGGCGTAGAGCATGGTCGCTCCCACCGGCGCGGTGAAGGTGTGCGATTGCACCGGCGTCTCGGCAAAGCTCTCGATAGCCAGCCACTGGGTGCCGGCCCAGGCCAGCACCACTGACAGCCCCACGACGGTGCCCCAGGCGATGGCCGCCGGGGCGGCGCGCAACAGGGGCGAGCGCAGGGCAAAGGCCAGGATCAGCCCCCCGAGACCGAGGCCGAAGATCACCGGCGACACCCCGGTGAGCGCGCCCAGCCCGTGGGCGATGCCCGGCGGCGTGCCGGTGGCCGCCGGTTCGGGAAAGACGGCCACCCGCAGCCAAGCCAGCGGCCCCGACAGCGTGATGAGCGCCGACAGCCCCATCACCAGCACGATCACGAAAGAGCGCAGGTCGCCACCGCCCAGCCGCGCCAGCGCGCCGTAGCCGCAGTTTCCGGCGATGGCCATGCCGTAGCCGAAGATCAGCCCGCCCACGATCGAGGCCAGCGGGTTCCAGGCCTGCGCGAGATAGGCGCTCTGGCCCGCGTCGAAGGCGCCCAGCCCGACCAGCGCGAAGCTGCCGATCACCGCCACGCCGATGGCGACGGCCCACATCCGCATCCGGGTATCGTCATGTCCGTAAAGCCAGTCCTCGATCGCGCCGAGCGTGCAGAACCGGCCGAAACGGGCCGCGAGGCCCAGCAAAACGCCCCCGCAAAGCCCGACCAGGGCCGCCGCGTTGGCGTAGCCGATCGTCTCCAGCATTTTCTCCTCCCGGTTGCCTGCGACAGGCTCAGCCGTCGCGGCAGAACATGTCGTAGACGAGGTCCAGTATTTGCCGAGACCGGTCGTCGGTCAAGCGGTAGTAGATCGTCTTGCCCTCGCGCCGGGGGGTGACAAGCCCCTCAAGCCGCAGGCGCGACAATTGCTGCGAGACCGCGGCCTGCCGCGCCGACAGCAGGCTCTCCAGGTCGGTCACTGATTTCTCGCCCGTGGCCAGGTGGCACAGGATCATCAGCCGGCCCTCGTGGCTGATCGCCTTGAGGAAATTCGACGCCTCGGTGGCGCGCTCGGCCATCCGGTCGAGTTCCTCGGGCGGGATGTCGTTGTCTATGACGGGAAGCCCCATGATCCACCTTCCGCGGGTTTCGCAGACCTTACCGGTTTCGGGCCCGGGCGCGAAAGGTGCCCCGGGCGCGTCCGCGGTCACTTGCGCGTTATGCGCAACAGGGGGCGGGGCGTCCTTCATCCCTCAGCCGCCGGCTCGATCAGGCCGGCGTCGGCCGCCATCCGCTCGGCCAGGGCCCAGAAGAAGTCCTCGCCGGGATAGCCTTCGATCCGGTTCAGTTCGACCCCGTCGACGACCAGAACGAAGGTGGGGGTGAAGGTCAGGCGGCGGGCCAGCTCAAGGTCGGCCGGCACGGGGTCGTGCAGGTCGATCCGGCGCAGCGGGGCCGCGGCGCCGAGGTCCGTCTTGGGATAGATCGGGCCGATCTCGGCGTCCCAGCGCTGGCAATAGGCACAACCGGCCTGTTCGACCATGACCATCTGAACCTCGGCGCCGGCCTGCGTGTCCTGCGCGCGCGCCTGTGGGGCGCCGGACAGGGCCGGGGCCAGGGCGAGGCAGAGTGCGGCGAGGAAGCGGAGCATGACGCAATTGACCTATCGTTTTCACTTAGCATAATTTGAATATGTGAATTCTTCAAGGAGCCGGCATGTTCGACGTGTCTTTCATGGGCGCTTTTCTGGCCGGGCTGCTGGCGTTTCTGACGCCCTGCATCCTGCCCATGGTGCCTTTCTACTTTTCCTACATGGCCGGGATCTCCATGGCTGAACTGCGCGGCGACGGGCGAATCGCGCCGGGCGCGCAGAAGCGATTGACCATTTCCGCGCTGATGTTCGCGCTGGGCGTGACCACCATATTCATGCTGCTGGGGCTGGGGGCCACCGCGCTGGGCCAGGCCTTCGCCGCCATCAAGGAGCCGCTCAGCTACGTCGCCGCCGCGGTGATCTTCGTCTTCGGGCTGCATTTTCTCGGGGTGCTGCGCCTGCCGTTCCTGATGCGCGAGGCGCGCATGGAAAGCACCTCGGACCCCTCCACGGTGCTGGGGGCCTACGTGATGGGGCTGGCCTTCGGATTCGGCTGGACCGCCTGTGTCGGGCCGGTGCTGGCCACGATCCTGATGATGGCCAGCGGCATGGGCGACCTTTTGCAGGGCACCCTACTGCTGGCGGTTTTCGGGCTGGGCATGACGCTGCCCTTCGTCATCGCCTCGTTCTTCGCCAAGCCGTTTCTGGGGGTCATGCAGCGGCACCGGGCGCGCATGGCCCACGTGGAAAAGGCCATGGGCGTTCTGCTGATCGTCTTCGCGATCCTGATCGCGACCAACACGATCAACGCCATCGGCAACTGGATGATCGAGACGTTCCCGGCGTTCAGCAACCTCGGCTAGACCGGCCGACATCGAAAAAGGGAGGAGACCCGATGTTCAAGACAGTGTTCAAACCCGTGATCGCGGCCCTTGCGGCGCTGACCCTCATGGCCCCGGTGCAGGCGGCGGAGCTGGGCGACGACGGCCTGCACAAGGCCGACTGGATGCAGCAGACGTTCCTTGACCTGCGCGAGGATCACGCCGATGCCACCGCGCAGGGCAAGCGCCTCGCGGTGATGATCGAGCAGCGCGGCTGCATCTACTGCACCCAGATGCACGAGGAGGTCTACCCGATCCCCGAGATCGACGCGCTGCTGCACGAGGAGTTCTATGTCGTGCAGATCAACATGTTCGGCGATCTGGAGGTTACGGATTTCGATGGTGAATCCCTGCCCGAGAAGGAGATGGTGCAGAAGTGGGGCGCCATGTACACGCCGACCATCTACTTTTTCCCCGAAGAGGTGACGCAAGAGGCGCCCGCCAACCGCGTGGCCGCCGCCTATGTGCCCGGCGCGCTCAGCCCCGGCATGTTCCACAACATGCTGACCTACGTGCGCGACGGGGTTTACCAAGAGGAAAACTTTCAGAAGTATCACGCGCGCATATTCAACGCGGGCGAGGGGCTCTATGCCGAGGGGGGCGAGTAGCGCCGCGCCTGACCGGCCTCACGACGTGGCAGCCCGGCAGCCCCCTAACTCCCGCGTGGCGGGGATTGCGTTGGCGCGCATGAATTCACGCTTATGAATTTGATGTTGCGAGTCGCCCGTTCTGTGCGCTACGGTATACACAATAAGAAAGTCGAAAGACCTCAGAAGGACACCAGGGAGGAACAATGAAGCGAACACTTGCATTGGCCGTTTGTGTGGCCATGGGCGGCAGCGTGGCGCTGGCCGACATGCTGGCCCCGGCCGACGTCACATACGGCGACTACGGCGCGGTCGAGCAGTCTCTGACCGGCACGCCCGGCGACCCCGAGAATGGCGCCCAGGTCTTTCTGGCGCGCAAGCTGGGCAACTGCCTCGCCTGTCACGCCAATTCGGACATGGCCGACCAGCCGTTCCACGGCGAGGTGGGGCCGCCCCTCGACGGCATCGGCAGTTACCGGACCGAGGCGGAGCTGCGCGGCATGATCATCAATTCCAAGAAGACGTTCCAGGGAACGATCATGCCGGCCTTCTATGTCGCCGACGACTTCACCCGCAACCAGGACAAGTTCGAGGGCGAGACGATCCTGACGGCCCAGCAGGTCGAGGACGTTGTCGCCTACCTTATGACCCTGACCGACTGAGCCGAGGTCAGGGAACCGCGAACCCGAGAGGAGAAATCATGAGCTTTTCGCGTAGAGAGACCATCCTGATGGCGCTGGGGGCCGCGGCGGCGACCACGCTTCCGATGCAGGCCCGCGCCGCCATCGAGGATGCCATTGCCGCCTTCACCGACGGGGCAGAGCCGACGGAAGGGGGCATCACCCTGACCGCGCCCGAGATCGCCGAGAACGGCAACACAGTTCCGATCGAGGTCAGCGCCCCCGGCGCCGCCGCGATCACCATCCTGGCCGCGGACAACCCGACCCCGGATGTCGCCACCTTCAACTTCGGCCCGCTGGCCGGGGCGCAGGCCGCCTCAACCCGCATGCGCCTGGCCGGCACGCAGGACGTGATCGCCATCGCCCGGATGAACGACGGCTCGTTCGTGCAGGCGAGCCAGGAAGTCAAGGTCACCATCGGCGGCTGCGGCGGCTAACCCAACGAGAGGATTGAAGACATGGCAGACAACGTTACCCCCCGCGTCCGCGTCCCCCGTGATGCCGCCGCCGGCGACACCATCACCATCAAGACGCTGATCTCGCACCCCATGGAGTCCGGACAGCGCAAGGACAGTGACGGCAACACCATCCCACAGTCGATCATCAACCGCTTCACCTGCGAGTTCAACGGCGAGAGCGTCGTCGAGATGATCCTCGAACCGGCGATTTCCACCAACCCCTTCATCGAGTTTCAGGCGACCGTACCCGAAAGCGGCACCTTCGCCTTCACCTGGTACGACGACGACGGGTCGATCTACGAGGAATCGAAGGACATCGCCGTCAGCTGAGGCTGGCGGACCACAGGGAGGACAACAATAATGAGACTGTCGACACTCAAGACCGCGGCCTGCGGACTGGCCCTCGTGGCCGCCCCGCTGGCCGCCAGTGCCGAGGATCTGTTGATCAACGGCCAGGTCGAGATCAACACCGAGGTCCAGCCGGCCGATCACATGAAGGGGATCGTGCCGGTGGTTCGGTCGGGCTGGACCTTCCGGTCGCCCGAGACGCAGGTCCTGCAGATGGACGATTTCGACAACCCCGGCATGATCTTCGTCGACCAGGGCATGTCGCTCTGGCAGACCGGCGACGGCGAGACCGGCGAGTCCTGCGCCGATTGCCATGGCGACATGGCCGAGTCGATGGAAGGCGTGCGCGCCTCGATGCCCAAGATGAACCCCGAGGGCACCGATCTCTGGACGCTCGAGGAAAACATCAACAATTGCCGGACCGAGCGGATGGAGGCCGACGAATGGGCCTGGGAATCCTCCGAGATGCTGGCCATGACCGCGGCCATCGGCAAGCAGTCGCGCGGCATGCCCGTCGATGTGGAAATCGACGGCCCGGCCCGCGAGTGGTGGGAGCGCGGTGAAGAACTCTACTATCAGCGCGTCGGCCAGCTCGACATGGCCTGTGCCAACTGCCACGAGGACAACTACGACAACATGATCCGGGCCGATCATCTGTCGCAGGGCCAGATCAACGGCTTTCCGGTCTACCGCCTCAAGTGGGGCGGGCTCGGGTCGATCCACCGCCGGTTCAAGGGCTGCATGAAGAACATCCGCGCAGAGCCGTACAACCGCGGCTCGGACGAGTTCAAGGCGCTGGAGCTTTACGTGGCCTCGCGCGGGGCCGGCCTCGACGTCGAAACGCCCTCCGTCCGCAACTGATCCGAAGGCCCGCGCCGGTTCCGCCGGTGCGGGTTTTCTTTGATCTCAGATATTCACTTTTGCGCATATGATCCGCAAAAGGGGACCGGGACCCGGCGACCCCGACCCGGCAGACCAAGACCAGAAGGATCCGCTCATGATCTCCCGTCGCGATTTTCTCCAGGCCTCGATGGCCGCTTCGGCCCTTGTCGGGGCCTCGGGCTTCGGCAACTGGAGCAGGCTGGCCGCACAGCAGGCCCTCACGCAGGACCAGCTGTTGCAGTTCGACACCTTCGGGAACGTCTCGCTGATCCACATCACCGACATTCACGCCCAGCTCAAGCCGATCTATTTCCGCGAGCCGGAGGTCAACATCGGCGTGGGCGACAACCGGGGCGTGGTGCCGCATGTCACCGGCGCGGATTTCCGCAAGCTCTACGGGATCGAGGACGGCAGCCCCTCGCATTACGCGCTGACCTACAACGATTTCTCGGCGCTGGCGCGGACCTACGGCAAGATGGGCGGCATGGACCGCGTGGCCACTGTGGTGAACGCGATCCGCGGCGACCGGCCCGACGCCATCCTGCTGGACGGCGGCGACACCTGGCACGGCTCCTACACCTGCTACCAGACCGAGGGGCAGGATGTCGTCAACGTGATGAACGCCCTCAAGCCCGACGCGATGACCTTCCACTGGGAATTCACGCTGGGCCAGGACCGGGTCCGCGAGATCGTGGCCGACCTGCCCTTCGACGCGCTGGGCCAGAACATCTTCGACGCCATGTGGGACGAACCGGCGGCCGAGTTCAAACCCTACCGGTTCTTCGAGCGCGGTGGCGCCAAGGTGGCGGTGATCGGCCAGGCCTTCCCCTACATGCCCATCGCCAACCCCGGCTGGATGTTCCCCGACTATTCCTTCGGCATCCGCGACGAGCACATGCAGAAGATGGTCGACGAGGTGCGCGCCCAGGGCGCCGAATGCGTGGTCTGCCTGTCGCACAACGGCTTCGACGTGGACAAGAAGATGGCCTCGGTCGTCTCCGGCATCGACGTGATCCTGTCGGGCCACACCCACGACGCGCTGCCCGAACCGGTGACGGTCGGCGACACGATCGTCGTCGCCTCGGGCTCGAACGGCAAGTTCGTCAGCCGCGTCGACCTCGATATCCGCAACGGCCGCATGATGGGCTTCCGGCACAAGCTGATCCCGATCTTTTCCGACGTGATCGCGCCCGACCCGACGGTCGCCGGCCTGATCGACGACCAGCGCGCGCCCTTCAAGGATCAGCTGGACGAGGTCATCGGCCAGACCGACGGGCTGCTCTACCGCCGCGGCAATTTCAACGGCAGCTGGGATGATCTGATCTGCGACGCGCTGATGAGCGAACGCGAGGCCGACATCGCCATGTCGCCCGGCGTGCGCTGGGGGCCGTCGATCCTGCCGGGCCAGGACATCACCCGCGAGGATATCTGGAACGTCACCTCGATGACCTATGGCCGCGCCTATCGCACCGAGATGACGGGCGAGTTTCTTCACACCGTGCTGGAGGACGTGGGCGACAACCTGTTCAACCCCGACCCCTACTACCAGCAGGGCGGCGACATGGTCCGCATCGGCGGCATGGGCTATCGTATCGACGTGACCAAGCCGCAGGGCAGCCGGATTTCGGACATGACGCTGCTGTCCACGGGCGCGCCGATCGACCCAGAAAAGAGCTACGTGGTGGCCGGCTGGGCCTCCGTGAACGAGGGCACCGAGGGTCCGCAGATCTGGGACGTGGTCGAGGACCACATCTGCAAGCAGGGCACCGTGACCGTGACGCCGAATACCAGCGTCAAGGTCGTGGGCGCCTGAGCCGATTGACGCATCGAGAGGACGAGACATGGACATGAAGTTCAAGGGCAAGAAGCCGTCGCGGCGGTCCTTCCTGACCGGGGCGGCGGCAGCCGGCGCCGGCAGCGTCGCCGCCACCGTCGCCAAGGGGCAGACCGCCCCCGACCCGGCGATCACCGAGCTGCAGGACTGGCAGGTCTACCTGGGCGACGGCGTCGATGCCGCCCCCTACGGCATGCCGTCCAAGCACGAACGCCACGTGGTGCGCCGCACCGTGGACTGGCTGACGGCCGACAATATCTCGTCGATCAACTTCACGCCGCTGCACGAGCTTGACGGAATCATCACGCCCAACGGCGTCTGCTTCGAGCGCCATCACAGCGGCGCCGCCGAGATCGACCCGGCCGAGCACCGCCTGATGATCAACGGCCTGGTGGACCGCGAGCTGGTCTTCACCATGGACGACCTGATGCGGTTCCCGCGGGAAAACCACGTGTATTTCCTGGAATGCGCGGCCAATACCGGCATGGAATGGGCGGGGGCGCAGCTCAACGGCTGCCAGTTCACCCACGGCATGATCCACAACGTCATGTACACGGGCATACCGCTCAAGCTTCTGCTGGCCGAGGCGGGCATCAAGACCAACGCCAAGTGGGTCCTGCCCGAGGGCGCCGACGCCGCGGCCATGACCCGCTCGATCCCCATGGAAAAGGCGCTGGACGATTGCCTTGTTGCCTTCAAGATGAACGGCGAGGCCCTGCGCGCCGAACAGGGCTACCCGGTGCGACTGGTCGTTCCCGGCTGGGAAGGCAATATGTGGGTCAAATGGCTGCGCCGCATCGAGGTGGGCGACAAGCCCTGGCACCACCGCGAGGAGACCAGCAAGTATACCGACCTGCTGGAAAACGGCGAGGCGCGCCGCTTCACTTGGGAGATGGACGCCAAATCGGTCATCACCAACCCCAGCCCACAGGCGCCGCTGACCCATGGCCCCGGCTATACCGTGCTGACCGGTGTCGCCTGGTCGGGCCGCGGGACGATCCCGCGGGTGGACGTGACGCTGGACGGCGGCAAGAGCTGGCACCAAGCTCGCATGTCCGGCCCGAGCATGAACAAGTCCATGCACCGCTTCTATTTCGAGTTCGACTGGGACGGCAAGCCGCTGCTACTGCAAAGCCGCGCCCACGACAGCACCGGGTACGTGCAGCCCACCAAGCACCAGCTACGCGACTGGCGGGGCGAGAACTCCATCTACCACAACAACGGTATCCAGACCTGGTACGTGAACGAGAATGGCGAGGCCGAGAATGTCGAAATTTCCTAACCAACTCGCCTTGGTCGCCGTGGCTGCGACCTCGGTCATCGCGCTGAGCGTCGGCCTGTCCGAGCGCGCCGCGCACACCGCCGAGGTCGCCGCCGCCGCGGCACAGGCCGAGGCCGACACCATGGCCGCGCAGGCCACCGCCCCCGACGCCGAAACCACCGAAACCGAAGAGGTCGCGGACGCTGCACCCGCCGAGACCGAAGCGGTCGACGAGGGCACCGAGGACACCGTTGCCGAGGCAACAGCCCCTGCCGAGGCCGAGGCCCCCGCCGACGCCGCGGCCACCGAAACCGTCACGGCAAAGGCGAGCGCCGAGGCCGGCGACACCTTCGAGGGCGGCACCTCGTCGCCCGCGCTTTTCGTCGGGGCCGCCTGGGCGCAAAGCCACGAAAGCCCCATGATCGGCGAGCTTGACGGCATCAGTTTCGACCTCGGCCGCGAAGCGCTGGACGAGGAAGTTGCCGCCTGGGACATCGACATCCGCCCCGATGGCGCCGGCCTGCCCGCGGGTTCGGGCGATGTCTGGACCGGCGAGGAGGTCTACATCGACAACTGCGCCCAGTGCCACGGCGACTTCGGCGAGGGACGGGCGCGCTGGCCCGTGCTTTCGGGGGGCTGGGACACGCTGGAACGCGAGGACCCGGTCAAGACCCCCGGCTCCTACTGGCCCTACCTGTCCACCGTCTGGGACTACGTGCACCGGGCCATGCCCTACGGCCAGGCCCAGAGCCTGACCGACGACGAGGTCTACGCGGTCACGGCCTATATCCTCTATCTCAACAATCTCGTGGAGGACGATTTCGAGCTGTCGCAGGACACTTTCACCGAGGTCAGCTTGCCCAACGAGGACGGTTTCTTCATGGATGACCGCGCCGAGGGCGAGATACCGGCCTTCAGCGAAGAGCCCTGCATGGAGGACTGCAAGGACAGCGTCGAGATCACCATGCGCGCCAGCGTGCTGGACGTCACACCCGAGGACGAAGAGGCCGAGGCGACCGAGGCCGCCGCCGAGACCACCAGCGAGACGGAGACGCAAGAGGCCGCGGCCGAGACGTCGGAGACGGAGTCCACCGAGGAGGTCGCCGCGGTCGATCCGGCGCTGGTCGAGGAAGGCGAGGGCGTCTTCCGCAAGTGCCAGGCTTGCCACCAGGTCGGCGACGGCGCGCGCAACGGCGTCGGCCCGCATCTCAACGGCGTGCTGGGGCGCGCCATCGGCGGGATCGAGGGCTTCCGGTATTCGGGCGTCTTCGAGGAGGCCAACGCCGCGGGCGAGGTCTGGACCCCCAAGCGCCTCGGGGAATACCTTGCCGATCCGCGCGGCGCCATGCCGGGCACGAACATGTCCTTCGCCGGCCTGCGCAGCGAGGACGAGATCGCGGCGATCACCGCCTACCTCTCGACCTTCGAGGCGCAGTGATGATCCGCCGGGCGCTTCTCCCGGCGGTGATCCTCGCCGGCCTGGGCAGCAGCGCCGCCGCACAGGTGGGGGGCGATCCCGACCGCGGCGAGGCGCTCTTTCAGTCGGACTGCGCGTCCTGTCACCAGGTGGGGCAGGGCGCGCGCAACCGGGTCGGCCCGCATCTGAACGGGATCTTCGATCGCCGCGCCGGCGCCATCGAGGGTTTCCGCTATTCCGAGGACATGATGCTGCGGGCGGATGCCGGTCTGAAGTGGACCTTCGAGACGCTGGACCGCTACATCGAGAACCCCCGTGTCTTCGTCAGCCGCACCCGGATGAACTACGCCGGGATGGCGGATGCCGAGGATCGCGCCGACCTGCTGGCCTACCTGCGGCTGTTCTCGGCCGACCCGGCCGACATTCCGGAGGCCGCGCCCACGGCGGCGGCGGTGGATCATTCGGTCGACCCGGAAATCCTCGCCATCGTGGGCGACCCGGCCTATGGTGAATACCTGTCCGGCGAGTGCACCTCGTGCCATCAGGAAAGCGGCGCCGCCAACGGCATCCCGTCGATCACCAACTGGCCCGAGGATGTCTTCGTTACCGCGATGCACGCCTACAAGGAGGGCGTGCGTCAGCACAACGTCATGCAGATGACGGCCAGCCGCCTGTCGAACGAGGAGATCGCGGCGCTGGCCGCCTATTTCGCGACGGTCGAATAGGGACGGACAGGACGGGGTCGGGAGGGCTCCGCCACCAAGGGGGACCGGGCAGCCGGACCACAACGACGCCGGGCCAATCGGCGCGCCAAGCAATAAAGGGAGGAGACCCGACATGAAACTGAACAGAAGAGCCTTCATCGGCACCGCGGCCGCGGGCGCGGCCACGCTTTCGGCGCCCCGCGTCATGGGCCAGGACAGCGGCCGCCCGCGCGTCGTCGTCATCGGCGGCGGCTCAGGTGGGGCCACGGCGGCGCGCTACATTGCCAAGGACTCGAACGGCGCGATCGACGTGACCCTGATCGAGCCGACACGCGCCTATTACACCTGCTATTTTTCGAACCTCTACATCGGCGGCTTCCGCGAGATGGATAGCCTCGGCCATTCCTACGGCACGCTCGCGGGCAGCTACGGGATCAACGTGCTGCACGACTGGGCCACCGGCGTGGACCGCGACGCGCGGACCGTGACCACCGCGGGGGGGTACACGCTGGGCTACGACCGGCTGATCCTGTCGCCCGGGATCGACTTCGTGGACGGGGCCGTGCCCGGCTGGGACATCAGCGCCCAGGACCGGATGCCCCATGCCTACAAGGCCGGCAGTCAGACCGAATTGCTCAAGGCGCAAATCGAGGCCATGCCCGAGGGCGGCACCTATGCCATGGTCGCCCCGCCCAATCCCTACCGCTGCCCGCCGGGCCCCTACGAACGGGTCAGCATGGTCGCCCACCTGCTGAGCGAGATCAATCCGACGGCCAAGATCCTGATCGCCGATCCCAAGCAGAACTTTTCCAAGCAAGCGCTTTTCGAGGACGGCTGGCGCAACAACTACGCCGGCATGATCGAGCGCATCGGCCCGGACTTCGGTGGCGACGATGTCGAGGTCGACCCCGAGGCCATGACCCTATCGATCGGCGGCGCGGTCGAGAACGTGGATGTCTGCAACGTGATCCCGGCCATGAAGGCCGGCCGCATCGCCGAGATCGCCGGCGTCACCGAGGGCAACTGGGCGCCGGTCAACGCCACCGACCTGTCCAGCACCATGGACGAGAACGTCCATGTGCTCGGGGATAGCGCGGCGCAGGGCGACATGCCGAAATCCGGCTTCGCGGCCAACAGCCAGGCCAAGGTCTGCGCCAACGCCGTGCGCGGGGCCCTGACCGGCTCCAGCGTCTTCCCGGCGCGCTTCGCAAATACTTGCTGGTCGCTGATCGACACCGACAACGGGGTCAAGGTGGGCGCCACCTACGAGGCCACCGAGGAAAAGATCGCCAAGGTCGACGGCTTCATCTCGGACACTGGCGAAAGCGCCGAGGTCCGGGCCGCGACCTACCGCGAGTCGATCGGCTGGTACGACGGAATCACCGCCGACATGTTCGGCTGACCGACCGGTCCCGCGGGCCTTGATTCAGGTCAAGGCCCGCGGAATGCCTGTCGGTGAAAATGGCGCCCAACACGGAGGAGACCCCATGAAAACGCTTGCCGCCCTGGCCCTGTGCCTGACCGCATCAACCGCACTGGCGCAAGAGGCCGTCATGACCCCCTTCGAGGGCAGTTTCGACGATGCCACCTTCGCCGTCGAGAACGAGATCATCGGCCGCGGCCTGGTGATCGACTATGTCAGCCACGTCGGCGACATGCTCAACCGCACCGGCGAAGATGTCGGCTCGGACGTCACCATCTTCGAAGCCGCCGACGTCTTCCTGTTCTGCTCGGCCACCGTATCGCGCGAGGTCATGGAAGCCGACCCGATGAACATCGCGCATTGCCCCTACGGCATCTTCGTCACGGAACGTGACGGCGAGGTCATGATCGGGCATCGCACCTACCCGGACGGGCCGATGCAGACCGTCGAAACCCTTCTGGACGAGATCGTCCAGGCCGCCGCGGGGACCTGACCGGACATGGATTACGACGCCTACTTCCGCGCCGAACTCACGCGCCTGAAGGACGAGGGCAATTACCGTGTCTTCGCCGATCTGGAGCGGGAACGCGGCGCCTTTCCCAAGGCCCGGAACCATCTGGATGACGCCGTCCGCGACGTGACGATCTGGTGTTCCAACGATTACCTCGGCATGGGCCAGCATCCCGACGTGCTGGCGGCCATGCATGGGGCGCTCGATACCGTGGGGGCCGGGGCCGGCGGCACGCGCAACATTTCCGGCACCACGCATCATCACGTGCTGCTCGAACGTGAACTGGCCGATCTGCACGGCAAGGAGGCGGCGCTGCTGTTCACCTCGGGCTATGTGTCCAACTGGGCCACCCTGGGCACGCTCGGGGCGAAGATCCCGGGGCTGGTGATCCTCTCGGATGCGGGCAACCACGCCAGCATGATCGAGGGGATCCGCCATTCCAAGGCGCAGAAGGTCATCTGGCAGCACAACGACCTGCAGGACCTGGAGGTGCAGCTGCAGGCCCTGCCGGCGAATGCGCCCAAGCTGATCGCCTTCGAAAGCGTCTATTCCATGGATGGCGACATCGCCCCGATCCAGGAGATTTGCGACCTCGCCGACCGCTACAACGCCATGACCTATCTCGACGAGGTGCACGCGGTGGGCATGTACGGCCCGCGCGGCGGCGGCATCGCCGAGCGCGAGGGGCTGATGGACCGGCTCACGGTGATCGAGGGCACGCTGGGCAAGGCCTTCGGTGTGGTCGGCGGCTATATCGCCGCCTCAAGCGACCTGGTGGATTTCGTGCGCTCCTTTGCCAGCGGGTTCATCTTCACAACGGCGCTGCCGCCGGCGGTGGCGGCGGGGGCCTGCGCCTCGATCCGGCACCTCAAGGCCTCGTCCGCCGAACGCGACCTGCAAAAGGACAAGGTCGCGCAGGTGCGCGCCCGGCTCGACGAGATCGGCATCCCGCACATCCCGAACCCCGGTCATATCATCCCGGTGATGGTGGGCGATCCGGTCAAGTGCAAGTTCATCAGCGACACGCTGATGGACCGGTTCGGAATCTACATCCAGCCGATCAACTATCCCACCGTGCCCAAGGGTACCGAGCGGCTGCGCATCACCCCCGGGCCGGTCCACGCGCAAGCCGATATCGAGCGGCTGGTCGGGGCGCTCTGCGATCTCTGGACCCAGTGCCAGCTGGCCCGTCAGCCCCTGGCGGCGCAGTAGCGCGGAACAAATTTCCAGAAATTTGTTCGCGGGGCCGGAAAACCGGCCCCGCCGCCCGCCCGGCCGTCAGGCCGCGACGAAGCGATAGGCATCGCCCGACCTCTCGGCGCGGCCGATCCCCGGATAGGGCAGGTGGAACCCGACGACCGCCATCTGCGCGCTGGCCAGCTGGTCCAGCAGGGCCGTGCGGGTCTGCGCGCCCAACTCCGGGTCCTGGTCGGACCCGTACGGCCACTCGGGCCGTGCGAAGGCGACGTGGTCGTTGCCGATGCAATCGCCCAGCACCATGACGCTTTCATTGCCGCCGCGCAGCTCGAAGGCCATGTGGCCCGGCGTGTGGCCGAAAGTGGCGCGGGCGGCGACCCCGGGCAGGATTTCCGCGCCGTCCTCGAAGACCGTCAGCCGATCCTCCAGTGCGCCAAGGTAGCGGATCGCGCCGGCCGCAAAGGCGAGACGCGCCTCGCCGATGGTGTCGGGCGTGGCCGGGTCGAGCCAGTAGTCGCGCTCGACACGGCCGATCATGTACTCGGCCTGCGGAAAGACCAGATCGCCGAAATCGTCCTGCAGCCCCCAGAGGTGATCGGGATGGGCATGGGTAAAGACCACGTGGGTGACATCCGCGGGCGCGACGCCGAGCGCGTCCAGCGCCTGCCACAGCTTGCCCGCCGTGGGCATGAAGTTCGGCCCCGCGCCCACGTCGAAGATCACCGTGTTGGTGCCGTCGCGCATCAGCGTGATGTTGCAGTCCGGTGTCAGCTCGTTGCCGGTGATGCCGTGGCGTTCGAGGATGGCGGTGACCTTGTCCTGCGGCAACCCGCCGAACTGGAAGTCGCGCGGCAGCACCAGGTTGCCGTCGCTCAGCGTGTCAATGCGGATATCGCCCAGGGTGACCTGCGCGTGGGTCCAGCGGGGCAGGGCGGCGGCGCCGAGGGCGGCGCTGCCGGTCAAGAGCAGGGTGCGGCGATCGATGTGCATGGTGTCCTCCCGGTTTTCATATTCAATTTTCTCTATGTTAAAGCATGCCGCGCGTCACGGCAAAGCCAAACCTTTGCGGGACGCACCGGGGTGGGGGCTTGTGATTGGGGGCCGGTCGCGCTAGTGTCTCTGTGCGCGACGGGAGAACTGGCAGTGCCAGTGCCGAAGGAGCAACCGCCCCGGTAAACTCTCAGGCTTCAGGACCGCCGCGCGACAGGACTCTGGAGAGTGGTGCCACCTGCACCCGCCGAAGGGATAGCGATCTCAGGCAAACGGACAGAGGGGGCATTGATCGCGGGCCGCGCCCGCAACCAATGCCCGGGGGCCCGCCCCCGGCCCAGACATGGACCGGAGCCGGCATGGCCGACCTGAAGAAAACACCGCTTTACGACCTGCACGCCGAGTTCGGCGCGAAATTCGTGCCCTTCGCGGGCTACGAGATGCCCGTGCAATACGCTGCCGGCGTCATGAAAGAACACCTCTGGACGCGCGAGAGTGCCGGGCTGTTCGATGTCAGCCACATGGGCCAGGTGATCCTGCACGGGCCGCAGGCCGCCGCCGAGGTGGAGGCGCTCGTGCCTCAGGCGCTGCAGACGCTGAAACCGGGCCGCCAGCGCTATGCCTTTTTCACCAATGATGCGGGCGGCATCCTTGATGACCTGATGATCGCCAACCGCGGCGATGACCTGTTCGCGGTGGTCAATGCCGCCTGCAAGACGGCTGACATCGCGCACATGCGCGCGGGCCTGCCAACGACGCAGGTGCAGGAGATAACCGACCGTGCGCTGTTGGCCCTGCAAGGCCCGCGGGCCGAGGCGGCGCTGGCGCGGCTTGTGCCCGACGTCGTGGAGATGCGCTTCATGGACATTCAGACCCATGCCTCCGACTTCGGCGCGCTCTGGATATCCCGGTCGGGCTATACCGGCGAGGACGGCTTCGAGATTTCCGTGCCCGCCGACAGCGCGGCGGCGCTGGCCCGGGCCCTGCTGGCGGATGACGCGGTCGCGCCGGTGGGCCTGGGCGCTCGCGACAGCCTGCGGCTGGAGGCGGGCCTGTGCCTTTACGGGGCCGACCTTGACGAGACCACCACCCCGGTCGAAGCCAACCTGACCTGGGCAATCCAGAAGGCCCGTCGCGAAACGGGAGATTACCCCGGCTTCGCCCGTATCCGGCACCACCTCGTCGACGGCCCCGCGCGGCTGCGCGTCGGCCTGCGCCCCGAGGGCCGCGCGCCGATGCGCGCGGGCACGCCGCTTTTCGCCGACGAAGACGCGACCACCCCGGTTGGCGCTGTGACCTCGGGCGCCCATGGCCCCTCGATCGGCGCGGCGATTTCCATGGGCTACGTTGGCACGGCGCATGCCAGCCTCGGCACGCCGCTGTGGGGCGAGGTGCGCGGCAAGCGCCTGCCCGTTACCGTCTGTGACCTGCCGTTCCGGCCATCCAGCTACAAGACCTGAAGGAGACAGAGATGAAATTCACCGAGGAACATGAATGGCTGCGCGTCGAGGATGATCTTGTCGTCGTCGGCATCACCGAACACGCCTCGACCCAGCTGGGCGACGTGGTCTTCGTGGAACTGCCCGAGCCGGGCGGCGAGGTGGCCAAGGACGACGAGGTCGTTGTGATCGAGAGCGTCAAGGCGGCCTCGGACATCCTCGCCCCCGTCGATGGCGAGATCGTCGAGATCAACGAGACGCTGACCGACAACCCGGCGCTCATCAACGAGGACCCGCTGGGCGAGGCCTGGGTCTTCAAGATGAAGCTGGCCGACATGTCGGTGCTCGACGGCCTGATGGATGAGGCCGCCTACAAGGACTTCATCGGCGCGTAAGGGGCACCGCCCGCCCGCGCGCGACTTTCAACCCAAGGAAACAGGTGTTCGATGCCCTTCACCCCGACCGACTATCTTCCTTACGACTTCGCCAACCGTCGCCACATCGGGCCCTCGCCCGCCGAGATGGACGAGATGTTCAAGGTGATCGGCGTGGACAGCCTCGACCGTCTGATCGACGAAACCGTGCCGCAGGCGATCCGCCAGGCCGAGCCGCTTGATTTCGGCAAACCGATGTCCGAGCGCAAGCTGCTCAATCACATGCGCCAGGTCGCGGCCAAGAACAAGGTCCTGACCAGCCTGATCGGGCAGGGCTATCACGGCACCGTCACGCCGCCCGTGATCCAGCGCAACGTGCTGGAAAACCCCGCCTGGTACACCGCCTATACGCCTTATCAGCCCGAGATCAGCCAGGGCCGGCTCGAGGCGCTGCTGAACTTCCAGACCATGGTGGCCGATCTGACGGGCCTGGAGATCGCCAATGCCTCGCTGCTGGACGAGGCCACGGCCTGCGCCGAGGCCATGGTCATGGCCCAGCGGGTGGCCAAGTCCAAGGCTACCGGGTTCTTCGTGGACGAGAACTGCCACCCCCAGAACATCGCCGTGATGCAGACCCGTGCCGCGCCGCTGGGCATCGAGGTGATCGTCGGCGCGCCCGAGGACATGGACGCCGCCGCCGTCTTCGGGGCGATCTTCCAGTATCCGGGCACCCATGGCGGGCTGCGCGATGTCACCCCGCAGATCGAGGCGCTGCACGCGCAAAAGGCGATCGGCATCGTGAGCGCCGACCTGCTGGCGCTGACCCTGCTCAAGGAGCCGGGCGCGATGGGCGCGGACATCGCCGTGGGCAACACCCAGCGCTTCGGCGTGCCCATGGGCATGGGCGGGCCGCATGCCGCCTACTTCGCCTGCAAGACGGCCTACAAGCGTCACATGCCGGGCCGGATCGTGGGCGTCAGCGTCGACAGCCACGGCAACCAGGCCTACCGGCTGTCGCTGCAGACCCGCGAACAGCACATCCGCCGCGAAAAGGCGACCAGCAACGTCTGCACCGCGCAGGCGCTGCTGGCGGTCATGGCGTCCTTTTACGGGGTGTTCCACGGCCCCGAGGGGCTCAAGGCCATCGCGCAGCGCATCCACCGCAAGACGGTGCGGCTGGCAAAGGGCCTGGAGGAGGCCGGCTTCGAGGTCGCGCCGGGGGCGTTTTTCGACACCATCACCGTCGAGGTCGGGCCACTGCAACGGGCGGTGATGAAATCGGCCGTCGACGAGGGCCTCAACCTGCGCGCGGTGGGCGAGACGGCCATCGGCATCTCGCTGGACGAGGCCACGCGCCGGCCCGTGATCGAGAAGGTCTGGCGCGCCTTCGGCATCGACCGCAAGGATGACGACCTGACGCCCGAATATCGTGTGCCCGAAACGCTGCACCGGCGCACTGGCTACATGGATCACCCGGTGTTCCACATGAACCGCGCCGAGACCGAGATGATGCGCTACATGCGGCGCCTGTCCGACCGCGACCTGGCGCTCGACCGGGCGATGATCCCGCTGGGCTCGTGCACCATGAAGCTCAACTCGGCCGCCGAGATGATGCCGGTCAGCTGGCGCGAGTTCAGCCAGATCCACCCCTTCGCCCCGGCCGACCAGTGCGCGGGCTATGCCGAGCTGATCGCGGATCTGTCCGACAAGCTGTGCACCATCACCGGTTATGACGCGATGTCGATGCAGCCCAACGCGGGCGCGCAGGGCGAATACGCCGGTCTGCTGGCGATCATGGGCTATCACGCCGCCCGCGGCGACACCGGGCGCAAGACCTGCCTGATCCCGGTCAATGCGCACGGCACCAACGGGGCCAGCGCGCACATGTGCGGCATGGACGTGGTGGTGGTGAACTGCACCGACCGTGGCGACATCGATGTGGAGGATTTCCGCGCCAAGGCCGAGGCCGCGGGCGACACCCTCGCCGCCTGCATGATCACCTATCCCAGCACGCACGGCGTCTTCGAGGATACCGTGCGCGAGGTCTGCGAGATCACGCACGCCTTCGGCGGCCAGGTCTACCTCGATGGGGCCAACCTGAACGCCATGGTGGGCCTGTCCAAGCCGGGCGAGATCGGTGCGGACGTCAGCCACCTGAACCTGCACAAGACCTTCTGCATCCCGCACGGCGGGGGTGGCCCCGGCATGGGGCCGATCGGGGTCAAGGCACAGCTGGCGCCCTACCTCCCGGGCCATCCGCTGGCGGGCGACGGTCAGGGGCCGGTCTCGGCGGCGCCCTATGGCTCGCCCTCGATCCTGCCGATCTCCTGGGCCTATGTGCTGATGATGGGCGGCAAGGGGCTGACCCAGGCGACCCGTGTGGCGATCCTCAACGCCAACTACATCGCCAAGCGGCTGGAAGGCGCCTATGACGTCCTGTTTTCGGGCGACAAGGGCCATGTCGCGCACGAATGCATCATCGACACCCGGCCCTTCGCCGAGGTCGGCGTGACGGTCGATGACATCGCCAAGCGCCTGATGGACTGCGGTTTTCACGCGCCGACCATGTCCTGGCCGGTGGCCGGCACGCTGATGGTGGAACCCACCGAGAGCGAGACCAAGGCCGAGCTGGACCGGTTCTGCGACGCCATGCTGGGCATCCGCGAGGAGATCCGCAAGGTCGCCGCGGGCGACTGGCCGCAGGACAACAACCCGCTGAAACACGCGCCGCACACCATGCAGGACATGGTCAAGGATGACTGGGACCGGCCCTATTCGCGGCAGGTGGCCTGTTTTCCGGCGGGCAGTTTCCAGGTGGACAAGTACTGGGCGCCGGTGGGCCGGGTCGACAATGTCTATGGCGACCGCAACCTGGTGTGCACCTGTCCGCCGCTGGCCGATTACCGCGAGGCGGCGGAATAGCCGCGGCCCGCGCGCCGGGCCGGCCCCGGGGGCAGGGCACCCTCGGGGCCGGGCCTCAGTGCTTGGTCTTTTCCTCTGGCACTGCGGTTTCCTGCGGCGGCGGGTCGTCGTAGGGGGCCCAGCCGTAGCGGCGGTCGGTCTCGGGCAGGTCCTGGGGCCGCACGTTGCGAGTGATATAGGTCTTGGCGACGAAATTCGCCGTGATCGGCGCGGTCAGGAACAAGAACAGCGTGATCAGTAGCTCGTGGAACGACAGCGTTTCCTTGACCAGCAGGAAATAGAGCATCGAGGCGATCAGCACGCCGCCCACCCCCAGCGTCGTCGCCTTGGTCGGCGCGTGCAGGCGCTGCATGCTGTCGTGCAGCTTGATCAGCCCGAAAGAGCCGACAAGCCCGAAAATGCCGGCGACGACCAGGAAGAAACTGATGGTGATTTCAGCGATTAGGGACATGCCGGCCTCATTCGATGATGTCGCCGCGCAGCACGAAGCGGCAATAAGCGACGGTTGACACGAAACCGACCATGGCGACCAGCATTGCGGCCTCGTAATACATGGCCGTGCCGCGGTAGATGCCGTAGAGGATCAGCAGCGCGATGGCATTGATGACCATCGTGTCGAGCGCCAGGAGGCGGTCGGCGGCGTCCGGCCCGGTGCTGATGCGCCAGAGGTTGAACAGGAAGCCCAGTCCGAAACAGCCGAAGGCGAAGACAAGCGCGGCGGTGATCATTCGAAAATCTCCATCAGGCGACGTTCGTAGCGGGCCTTGATCTGGTCGCGCACGGCGTCCGGGTCATCCGTATGCAGGCAGTGAACGAGGATCGCGCCGGCATCGGCCGACAGCGACGCCGAGACGGTGCCCGGCGTCATGGTGATGGTCCCGGCCAGAACGGTGATCGCCTCGGCCGAGGTCAGTTGCAGCGGCACGGTGATCCAGCGCGAGGTGATGGCCGCGTTGCGCTTGAACAGGATGATCAGCGCCACCTGGACATTGGCGACCACGATGTCCCAGAGTACGACGAGGATGTACTCGATCACCTTCACGGGGCGCCGGATGCGCGGCCGGTCGGGCCAATAGGGAGAGGTCAGCAGCGGCACGATCAATCCGAAGATGCTGCCCAGGATCAGGTTGCCCAGGGTCACGGTGTTGACCAGGCCCAGCCAGACAAGGACCAGCGTCAGGCTCAGCAGCGGATGCGGAAGAAGGCGTGACACCATGGATCAGGACCCCCCGCTCGTGCCCAGCACGACGCCGATATAGCCCGCCCGGTCGAAGATCTGGCCGCTCGTGGCCTCGAGATAGCCGGCCAGCGGCCCGGCAAAGATGGCAAGCGCCCCGAGGATGCCGACCGTGACGAGGACGGGGGCCACCTGCATGGGGCCGGCGGCCCCGGTCGCGGCCGCGGTCCCGCGTCCCTCGGGGTCGGGGGCAGGGGCCTTCGCGGTCGATTTCCAGAACAGCACGCTGCCCGCGCGGGCGAAGCCGACGATCGTCACCAGCGACCCCGCCAAGATCGCCGCCCAGGCCCAGCCGATCACGCCGGGCGCGCGCAGCGCGTCCATGACCAGCAGCTTGCCCAGAAAGCCCGACAGGGGCGGCATCCCGGCCATGGCGACGGCGGCGGCAAAGAACAGCGCGGCCAACAGCCCGTTCTGCGCGCTGGCAGGCAGGGTGGTGGTCAGCGTGTCGTTGCCCCCGCGCTGGGCCATCACCAGGTCGGCCACCAGGAACAGCGCGGCGGCGGCAAAGGTCGAATGCACCAGATAGTAAAGCCCGGCGGTCAGCGCCGCGGGGGCAAAGGCCGACACCGCCAGCATCAGCGTGCCCATCGAGCCCAGCACCGAGAAGGCGATCAGCGGTCCCAGCCGCCGCGCGCCCAGCACGCCCGCGGCCCCGATGGCCAGCGTGATGACGGCCGCCGGGAACAGCCAGTCGCCGGCCAGCCCCTCGGTCGCCTCGGCGCCGGGGCCGAAGACGGTGGTGTGGATGCGGATAATCGAATAGGCCCCGACCTTGGTCATGATGGCGAACAGTGCGGCGACCGGCGCGGGCGCGTTGGAATAGGCCCCGGGCAGCCAGAACTGCACCGGAAACAGCGCGGCCTTGACCGCGAAGACCACCAGCAGCAGCATCGTGGCCAGGCGCACCAGCGCGGCCTCTTCCAACGGGATCTGCGGGACCTCCTGGGCCAGGTCGGCCATGTTAAGCGTGCCGGTGGTGGCATAGAGCACCCCCAGCGCGAACAGAAACAGCGTCGAACCGGCCAAATTGATGACGACGTATTGCAGGCCCGCGCGCATCCTGTCGCGCCCGCCGCCGTGGATCATCAGCCCGTAGGAGGCAATCAGCAGGATCTCGAAGAAGACGAAGAGGTTGAAGACGTCGCCGGTCAGGAAGGCGCCGCAGATGCCCATGAGCTGGAACTGGAAAAGGGCGTGGAAATGCCGCCCGCGGGCATCCCAGCCGGTGGCGCTGGCATGGGCCAGCACGATCAGCGCCAGCACCGCCGTCAGCAGCACCATGAGCGCCGAGAGCCGGTCCAGCACCAGCACGATCCCGAAGGGCGCGGGCCAGTCGCCCAGGCGGTAGACGCTCGTCTCGCCGCCCGCGGCCTGGACCACCAGCCCCAGAGCGATGGCCAGCACCGCCAGCGCCCCGGCCAGCGAGAAGACCCGCGCGAGGCGGATGTCGTGGCGCATGACGAAGCCGATGACCGGGGCGAGAAGGGCCGGCAGGATGACCGGCGCGATGATCCAGTGGCTCATGTCGCGTCCCCTTCGCCGTCGTCGTCCGGCATCGGGGCGTTCTCGGACCGGCCCAGGTTGATGCGGTCACTGTCGGATTCCAGGAAGGACCCCAGCGCGACCATGACCAGCACCGCCGTCATCCCGAAGGAGATGACGATCGCCGTCAGCACCAGTGCCTGCGGCAGCGGGTCGGTATAGCTCGCCTCGCCGTAGGGCGACAGGATCGGCGGCATGTCCGTGGTCAGCTTGCCGGCCGAAAACAGGAACACGTTGACCGCGTAGGACAGCAGCGCCAGCCCCAGGATCACAGGGAAGGCGCGCAGGCGCATCACCAGGTAGACCCCGGCGGCGGTCAGCACGCCCACGGCGCTGGCGACGATCATCTCCATGTCAGGCCTCCTCCTCGCGCTTGTCCTCGCGCACCACGGGGTCGTAGTCCATAGGTTCCAGGTTGACGGTCTCGCCGGCGTGGCGGGCCAGCCGCGACAGGCTGTAGAGCATCAGCATCACCGCCCCCAGCACGGCCAGGAAGACGCCGAGGTCGAAGGCCATGGCGGTGGCCAGCTCGAACTCCTCGATGGGCGGCCAGTGGACGTAGCCGAAGGCGCTGGTCAGGAAGGGCTTGCCGGCCAGCCAGGCGCCCGCGCCGGTCAGCCCGGCGATGAGGACGCCCCAGCCGATCATGGTGTGATACTTGATCCGCTGGCGGTTCTGCGTCCAGGCAAAGCCCGAGGCCATGTATTGCATCAGCAGCGCGATCGAGACGACAAGCCCCGCCACGAAGCCGCCGCCGGGCTGGTTATGGCCGCGCAGGAAGATGTAGATGCCCACCATCAGCGCGATGGGCATCATTACGCGGGTGGCGACCACCATCATCAGCGGGTGGCGGTCGCGCGAGCGGTCCTGCGACAGTTCCATGGCGCGCAGCCGCCGCGCGGCCGGGCCGTTCAGCAGGGTCTCCATGACCGCGTAGATGATCAGCCCGGCGATGCCCAACACGATGATCTCGCCGTAGGTGTCGTAGCCGCGGAAATCCACGAGGATGACGTTGACGACGTTGGTGCCGCCGCCGCCCTCGTAGGAATTGGCAAGGTGATAGTCCGAGATCGTGTCGACGTCGCGCCGCATGAAGGTGTAGGCCACCGCCGCCACGGCGCCCCCCGCGGCCGTGGCGATGGCGCCGTCGCGCAGGCGCAGGCCGGGGCCGCTCTCGGCCGGGGTTTCCTTTGGCAGGAAGTGCAGCGCGATCAGCAGCAGCATGATGGTGACCGTCTCGACCGAGATCTGGGTCAGCGCCAGGTCCGGGGCCGACAGGAAGACGAAGCCCGAGGCGATCATCAGGCCGATCACCCCGATCAGCACAAGCGCGCGGAACCGGTGGCGGTGCATCACCACGACCAGGGCCGTGGCGCCGATCAGCAGCAGCCAGCCGACCCAGACAATCGGATCGACGGGAAGGGGCGCACGGTTGGCGGGGGCCAGGCCGCCGCCGGTGAAGGCCGCCAGCCCCAGCGCGATCGAGGCCGCGACGAAGATTGCCAGATACCGGCTGATCTGACCGGTGAACAGGCGGTCGGTCACGCCCCGGGTCAGGGTGACCGCGGCGCCGATCAGCGCGTCGAAGATCACCTTGGCCTCGGGGCGCGGCGCGGCAATCCAGGCGCGGTCCAGCGGGCGGTGCAGCAAAAGCAGGACGGCGCCGCCGATCACCGCGATGACCGACATGTAAAGCGCCGGGGTCAGCCCGTGCCAAAGCTTGAGGTGCGCGTGCTGTTCCACGCCGGTGACGGCCCCGGCGGCGACATTGACCAGCGGTTCGGCCAGATGCGGCAGCACCCCGATGACCACCACCGGCACGCAGAGCAGCGCCGGCGCGGCCCACATGCCGAAGGGCGGGTCATGCGGCTTGGCCGGGTAGTCGTCGCGCACCGGCCCGCCGAAGACATGGAAGATGAAGCGCAGCGAATAAGCCACCGAGAAGAGCGCCCCCAGCGTGGCCAGCGCGGGCACGATCCAGGGATTGTCATACCAGACCGTATGCGCGGCCTCTTCCAGCATCTTTTCCTTGGAAATGAAGCCGTTGAACATCGGTATCCCGGCCATGGACAGCGCCGCAACGGTGCCGATGACTGTCGTGACCGGCATGAGCCGGGCCAGCCCACCCAGCCGCTTGATGTCGCGGGTATGCGCCTCGTGATCGACGATGCCGGCCGTCATGAAGAGCGCGGCCTTGAACGTCAGGTGGTTGATGATGTGAAAGGTCGCGGCGATGGCTGCGGCCTCGGTGCCGAAGCCCAGCAGCATGGTCAGCAGGCCCAGGTGGCTGACGGTCGAGAAGGCCAGCAGCGCCTTGAGATCATCCTTGAACAGCGCGATCACCGCGCCCAGCACCATGGTGATCAGGCCCACGGTTGCAACGATGTAGAACCAGGCCTCGGTGCCGGCCAGCGTGGGCCACATCCGCGCCAGCAGGAAGACCCCCGCCTTCACCATGGTGGCCGAGTGCAGGTAGGCCGACACCGGCGTCGGCGCGGCCATGGCGTGGGGCAGCCAGAAATGGAAGGGGAACTGCGCCGACTTGGTGAAGGCGCCCAGCAGGATCAGGATCAGTGCGGGCATGTACCACTCATGCGCCCGGATCTGGTCGCCTGCGGCGAGGATGTCGGTCAGGTTGTAGCTGCCCACGATGTTGCCGAGGATCAGCATGCCGCCGATCATCGCCAGCCCGCCCGCGCCGGTCACGGCCAGCGCCATGCGCGCGCCCTGGCGCCCCTCGGGCAGGTGCTTCCAATAGCCGATCAGCAGGAAGGACGACAGCGAGGTCAGCTCCCAGAAGATCAGCAGAAGCAGAATGTTGTCGGACAGCACGATGCCCAGCATCGCACCCTGGAACAGCAGCAGGTAGGTGTAGAACTGCCCCATCGGATCTTCGCCCGACAGGTAGAACCGCGCATAGAGCGTGATCAGCAGCCCCACGCCGAGGATCATCCCCGCGAACAGCAGCCCCAACCCGTCGAGGAAGAACGAGGCCGATAGCCCGAGTTGCGGCAGCCATTGCAACTCGTACTGGATCACCTCGCCGCGCATGACGCCGGGGGCCAGCACTATCAGCATGGTCAGGGCAAGGGCCGTCGGAATGGCGGTGAAACTGGCGCAGGCATTGCGCCCGGCCCGGATCATCAGCCCCGGTATCAGGGCCCCGGCAAAGGGCAACAGCGCAATGATGATCAGAAAGACGTTTCCCTCGCTCATCGGCCGGCCTGCCCCCTGCGCGTTGTTTCGTTCCCCGAGATATGCTGCAATTGCGCGGCCGATGCAATTGAATCCCGACGGAAATGACTACCCCCACCGCGCGGGCCGTAGCGCTGCTCAGGGCCGCCAGGACAGAAAATTGGCGATCAGGCGCAGGCCGGTGGCCTGGCTCTTTTCCGGGTGGAACTGGGTGCCGACGATGGTGTCGCGGCCCACGACCGCGGTGACCGGTCCGCCGTAGTCCACATGCGCGATCAGGTGGCCGGGGTCGGCGACCCGCATCGCCCAGCTGTGGACGAAATAGGCGTGATCGCCCTGGTCCAGCCCGGCCAGTACCGGGTGCGCGCGGTCCACCCGCAGGTCGTTCCAGCCCATGTGCGGCACCGGCAGGGCGGGATCGTCGGGGGTGATCCGGCAAATCTCGCCCGGAATCCAGCCGAAGCCGGGCGTTTCGCTGTATTCATGGCCCGTCGTCGCCAGCATCTGCATGCCCACGCAGATACCGAGGAAGGGCACGGCGCGGGTCTCGACGGCCTCGGTCACCGCCTCGGCCATGCCCGACAGGCCGAACAACTGGTCGCGGCAATGGGGAAAGGCCCCGTCGCCGGGCAGCACCACGCGGTCGGCCCGGCGCACCGTGTCGGGGTCCGAGGTGACGACGACATCGCCCGCGCCCACCTCGCGCGCCATGCGCTCGAAGGCTTTCTGAGCCGAGTGCAGATTGCCGCTGTCGTAGTCGATCAGCGCGGTGGTCACAGCGCCCCCTTGGTCGAGGGGATGGCATCGCCCTTGCGCGGGTCCGGTTCCACCGCCTGCCGCAGGGCGCGCGCGACGGCCTTGAAGGCGGCCTCGGCGATGTGGTGGCTGTTGAACCCGTGCAGCCGGTTGATGTGCAGCGTGATGCCGCCGTGCGTGGCCAGCGCCTGGAAGAACTCGCGCACGAGCTCTGTGTCGAAGGTGCCGATCCGCTCGGCGGGCAGGTTCAGATTGCAGACCAGGTAGGGCCGGCCCGACAGGTCCAGCGCGCAGCGCACCTGCGCGTCGTCCATGGCCAGGTGACATTCCCCGTAGCGGGAGATGCCACGCTTGTCGCCCAGCGCCTGCACCAGCGCCTGGCCAAGCGCGATGCCGCAGTCCTCGACCGTGTGGTGCGCGTCGATGTGCAGATCGCCCGTCGCCTGCACCGACATGTCGATCAGCGCATGTCGCGACAACTGGTCGAGCATGTGGTCGAAGAACCCCACGCCGGTGCGGTTGTCATACTGGCCGGTCCCGTCGAGGTCGATCTCGACGGTGATCCCGGTCTCGGCGGTCGTGCGGCTGATCGCGGCCTTGCGCATTGCGGCGGCGCCTTTCAGGTTCTGGTTATGGTGCTTATAGGGCCTCCGGGAGCCTCCGCCAACCAAGTAGTATCGCTGCCTCAGGTGGCTTTTGCGACCCGCTTGGCCATGTAGAGCGCTTCCAGTTCCGGCACATCGAGCGAGCTCTCCAGATCGTCCCGGTCATAACCCAGGGAAACCGCGCGATCAACGACGGTGCGATGCAGGGCCTCGTTTCTTAGTTCTATTCCCGCCTTCAGTCGCCCGCTGTGCTGGTCATAAGGATCGGATGTCAGGCCGGTAATGGGGCGGCCCATGATCGTGGCCGCGATGCCATCCAGCGCCCCTTTATCGCCCGAGAACAGCTCCTCGAACCGGAACAACCCTCGAAAGCCGGGTTTGTCATGGGCGCCCTGTACGTGGGCGTTGATCTCGAGCCAACTGTAGAGGGCTTTCTCGAAGGGGGTGAAGTCGTCATAGGTCTCGGCGAATTCGCCGTGGATGACCTTGCGGTCGGTGCCGCGGATGAAACAGGTTCGCGTTCGCATGTCCTCGCGTCCGGCAAAGGCCCCGTGGGTCAGGGTGGATGCCGCGACGTGGAAAGGATTCCGTACCAGGTGAATGAATTCGAACCGGTCGCCGAAACGGGCTTCGAGGTAGTCCAGCCAGGCGAAGGTGGGCCAGCCCACGTCGACATACCGCCGTCCGGCGGAAAGGTGCTCCTCGACCTCGAAGAATTTGCGCTGGATGTGCAGGTTTCGGCCCAGCGTCTCGTAGAGCTTGTTGGGTTTGCGATAGCCCAGGCGCGGGCGATAGCGGGGCCCGATGGGCTCGTGTTCGACCACGACGTCCCCCGCCCGGTCCTCGAGGGCATGGGCCAGGAACTGCGTCGCACAGCGCCCGGTCGACATCACGAACATGGCCTTGGTCATATGCAACTCCTGTCTGCTGCGCGCGGCACCCGTTTCTTCTTGTAGCGCCTTTCGGATGCGTGGACCAGCGCCCCCGGTCCCCGTTGCATGCGGCCCGCGCCGGAGCGTGACCGCGCGGCGACATCGCATTGCCCCTGGCGCGCGCCCGTGCCAGCCTGCGCCGAAACCGCAAGGACCCGCGCCATGACAACCTGTGTCTTCGTCCAGATCCGCTGCCGCCCCGGCACCACCTACCGCGTGGCCGATGCCATCGCGTTCCGCGAAATCCACTCCGAGCTCTACTCGACGTCGGGCGAGTGGGACCTGCTGATGAAGCTCTACGTTCCCGAAACCGCCGACGTCGGGCATTATATCAACGAGAACCTGCTCGACATCGATGGCATCGAACGCAGCCTGACGACCCTGACATTCAAGGCCTTCTGATGCTGCTCGACGGGCTTCGGGACGTCCCGCCGGGCAAGCTGGCCGCGGTGGTCACGCACCTGCAGATGGTCCAGCGCCCCGCGCCGCGGCCCGTGCCACCGGTCGCGGCCGACCTGGTGGCCCATGACCGCCCCGACCCGGCCTGGTATCGCGCGCTGTTCACCCGCGTGGGGCGCGACTGGTTGTGGTTCTCGCGGCTGAGCCTGGAGGACGCGGCGCTGGGGGCCATCCTGCACGACCCCGACGTGCAGGTCTTTTCGCTGCGGCAGGGCGGGCAGGACCTTGGCCTGCTGGAGCTTGACTTCCGCGTGGCCGGCGCCTGCGAACTGGCCTATTTCGGGCTGGCGGCGCAGCTGCAGGGGCAGGGGGCCGGGCGCTGGCTGATGGAGCGGGCGCTGGACCTGGCCTGGGCCGGGTCGATCACCCGGTTCCATGTCCATACCTGCAGCCTCGACAGCCCCGCCGCGCTGGCCTTCTACATCCGCTCGGGCTTCACGCCGTATGCCCGCCAGGTCGAGGTGGCCGACGATCCGCGCCTGACCGGGGTCCTGCCACGCGATGCCGCGCCGCAGGTGCCGATCCTGTAGGCCTCAGGCGAGGAACTCGGTCAGCGTGGCGCGCAGCGCGTCCCAGTCGGTGAACTCGTGTTCCGCCGCCTCGGCGTCGAAGTCCTTGCCCTTCAGCACCACGTGCTGGACGACCTGGGTAGCGAAATAGTCGTATTTCGGCGTCTGCACGGCCCCGGCCACCAGCGCGCTGGCATCGGGGGTGAAGCCGGTGCGCATCTGCATCTCGGTCAGGTAGTCCTGCGCCTCGTCCCGGCCCTCGGGGAAGGCGGCGTTCATGCTGACGGACAGCATCAGGGTTTGCCGAGCGGCCAACTCGTTCTTGCTGGCGGTCAGGAAAAGCTCGAATTCCTGCGGGTGGCGCCGCTCGTGGACGGGGGCGGCCAGGATCACCTTTTCGGCGTCGTCCAGCGGGACCTCGACCGTCGGATCCGACATGTCGACGGGTTGCGGCGTCTTGCCGGAGCCGCGCACCACCTCGGCGACAAAATCGGCGACCTTGCGGGTCTGCCCCTCGATGGATTGAAAGAGGATGGGGACGGTCATGGCGGACCTCGTCATTCGTTGCATCCGGGGCGGCGCGCGCACGCCAATCACCGCCGGTGGAAGTTTAGCCCGCCGGGCAGGCGTCAGACAAGCGCGCCGGCGCTCTGCTGCCGCTCAGGCGTCGGCGGTAGCGTCCGGGGCGCGGCCGCCGGTGGTCCAGTTCATGGCGCGATCCTTGATCCGGGCGAACTTGCGCGAAGCCCCGTCGAGCCTCGCCTCCCAGTCGGGGTTTGGCGTCTGACCGTCGATGATGGTGAAAAAGGCCTGCAGCAGGCAGGCGATGGCGAAGGGCTCGATCAGCGCGGCCTTGACCGCCCAGGCAAAGACGAAGGCAAAGACCAGCCCGCCGGCCGACCACGCGCCCGGGATGAGGTAGACGACCAGGGCCGCCGGGGCCAGCATGACCAGGAAGACGAGGATCGACAGCCCGTAGGTGAACAGCGTCAGCCAGGCCGCGTTGCGCAGCATCGGCCCGCCGTTCTGGCCGTAAAGCACCAGCGCCTCGCGCGCGCTGTCCCAGGGGTTCTCGGCCCGGGTGCGGATACCGTGGGCCAGGATGACCTCGTCGATCAGGCCAACCGCCAGGCGCAGGTAGGCCCGCACAACGCCCATGATCCGGTCCAGCCCGGGGACCGGCAGGAAATTCATCAGGCCCTGCACCAGCCCGGTAATGGCCCGGATCACGCCCTTGACCAGCTGATCCACCGCGAAGAGGACCGAGGCCTCGCCGAAGCGCGCGGTCACGATGTCCTTTGCGTAGGAGATCTGCCCCTTGCCTCGCGGCAGGTCTCGCCCGTCGATCATCTCGACCATGACGGCGATGTGGCCGGCCTTGACCACGTAAAGCAGGTATTCGCGCAGGAAGTAGATCACCCCCGCGGTCAGGCCGAAGCCGGCGATCCCGCCATAGAACGTCGATCCGGCGCGGAACTCTTCGTCGCCTAAATTGCCGATTCCCCAGCCGATCCCGGCGCCGGTGCCAGTGACCAGAACATAGGCCAGCGCGATGCCGAAATAGACCGCCATGCGGAACACGAGGAACGGCGTTGTCGCGCGCATGATGCCCATGGCGCGGCTCATGGAGAAATCCCACATCCGTCGGCCCCCTGGACGATGACTGTGCGACAGCATGGCGCGCCAGAGGCCCCGCGGCAACCCCGGAGTCCGCACTTGCCGGTCGGCACCACGTGCTTTTTTCTTCCCTTTCAGGAGAACCGATTGGAGCGGGTGATGAGATTCGAACTCACGACCCTTACCTTGGCAAGGTAATGCTCTACCCCTGAGCTACACCCGCATCCGTCGGTAGGCGATCGTTTAGGAAAACTGGCGCGGGCCTGCAAGCGGAAAATGCTGCCCGCGCGGCAGAAATTTCCGCCCGCGGGCAGCGCCATCCGGGCTATTCGAATTCGACCAGCAGGTCCTTGGCGTCGATCTGGCCGCCGGGCTGGACGTGGACGGCCTTGACCACCCCGTCGCGCTCGGCGTGCAGGCCGGTTTCCATCTTCATCGCCTCAATGGTCAGCAGCATGTCGCCGTCGCGGACCGTCTGGCCCACTTGGACGGCGACGCTGGCCACCACGCCCGGCATCGGCGCGCCGACATGGGCGGGGTTACCCGCCTCAGCCTTGGGTCGCTGCTTGCTGTCGGCCTTGACCTTGCGGTTGGGCACGCGGATCGTGCGGGGCTGGCCGTTGAGCTCGAAGAAGACCTTCGCGTCGCCGTTCTCGTCGGTCTCGCCGATGGCCTGCAGGCGAATCTCCAGCGTCTTGCCGGGGTCGATCTCGGCGCTGATCTCGTGGCCCTGGTCCATCCCGTAAAAGAAGGTCGCGGTCGGCAGGGTCCGCACCGGGCCGTAGGTTTCGTGCCGCCGGGCATAATCGGTGAAGACCTTGGGATACATCAGGTATCCGTTGAGGTCCTCGTCGTCGATCTCGATGCCGCCCAGCTTTTCGCTGGCCTCGGCGCGCACGGCTTCGAGGTCCACCGGCTCAAGGTGCTTGCCGGGCCGGTCGAGGTTGGGCGCCTCGTCCTTGAGCACCTTGCGCACGATGGCGTCGGGAAAGCCGCCCGGCGGCTGGCCGAGGTTGCCGCGCATCATGTCGATGACGCTGTCGGGAAACGAGACATCGACCGCCGGGTCCTCGACCTCGGCTCGGGTCAGGCCCTGGCTGACCATCATCAGCGCCATGTCGCCCACCACCTTGGAGCTTGGCGTGACCTTCACGATATCGCCGAACATCATGTTCACGTCCGCATAGGCCTGGGCGACCTCGTGCCAGCGTTCCTCGAGGCCCAGCGACCGTGCCTGCGCCTTGAGGTTGGTGAACTGGCCGCCGGGCATCTCGTGCAGGTAGACCTCGGAGGCCGGCGCCTGCAGGCCGCTCTCGAAGGCGGTGTAATGCGCGCGCACGGTTTCCCAGTAGTTGGAAATCTCGCGGATGGCGGCGATATCGAGGCCGGTCTCGCGGTCGGTATGGCGCAGCGCCTCGACGATGGAGCCCAGCGTCGGCTGCGCGGTGTTGCCTGAAAAACTGTCCATCGCCGCGTCGATGATGTCCACGCCCGCGTCCGAGGCCGCCAGCACCGTTGCGATGGCCGCGCCCGAGGTGTCATGGGTGTGGAAATGGATCGGGATGCCGATCTCGTCCTTCAGCGCCCGGATCAGCGCCCCGGCCGCCGGGGCCTTGAGCAGCCCGGCCATGTCCTTGAGGCCCAGCATGTGCGCCCCGGCCTGTTCCAGCTCTTTCGCCATGCCGACGTAGTATTTCAGGTCGTACTTGGCGCGGTCCGGGTCCAGGATGTCGCCGGTATAACAGATCGTGCCCTCGCAGACCTTGCCCGCGTGCTGCACCGCGTCCATGGCCACGCGCATGTTCTCCACCCAGTTGAGGCTGTCGAAGACGCGGAAGACATCGACGCCGCTCGCGGCGGCCTGGCGGACGAATTCCTGCACCACGTTGTCGGGGTAGTTGGTGTAGCCCACCCCGTTGGAGGCGCGCAGCAGCATCTGCGTGAGGATGTTGGGCATCTTGGCGCGGATGTCGCGCAGCCGCTGCCAGGGGCATTCCTGCAGGAAGCGATAGGCGACATCGAAGGTCGCCCCGCCCCAGCATTCCACCGAGAACAGCCCGGGCATCTTCGCCGCGTAGCTGGGCGCGGCGTTGATCATGTCGATCGAGCGCATCCGGGTTGCCAGCAGCGACTGGTGCCCGTCGCGCATGGTGGTGTCGGTGACCAGCAGCTGCGGCTGGTCCTGTACCCATTTCGCCAGCGCCGCGGGGCCATTGCGATCGAGGATCTGGCGGGTGCCGTCGGGCACCGTGTCGGCCGTGCGCACGGGCGGTTTCGGGGTGATCGCCGCCGGGCCGGGCGTCGGCCGGCCGGCCGTTTCGGGGTGCCCGTTCACGGTGATGTCGGCGATGTAGGTCAGCAGCTTGGTGGCCCGGTCGCGCCGCGGCTTGAAATCGAACAGCGCGTCGGTCTCGTCGATGAAGCGCGTCGAATACTCGTTGTTTAGGAACGTCGGGTGGCGCAGCAGGTTGATGACGAAATCGAGGTTGGTGCTGACGCCGCGGATGCGGAACTCGCGCAGGGCGCGGTCCATCCGGGCGATGGCGGCCTCGGGGGTGGGGGCCCACGCGGTGACCTTTTCCAGCAGGCTGTCATAATAGCGCGTGATGACCGCGCCGGAATAGGCGGTGCCGCCGTCCAGCCGGATGCCCATGCCGGTGGCCCCGCGATAGGCGGTGATGCGGCCGTAGTCGGGGATGAAGTTGTTGGCCGGGTCCTCGGTCGTCACCCGGCACTGCAGGGCGTGGCCGTCGAGTTTCACGTCGTACTGGCTGGCGGTGCCGGTCGCCTCGACCAGGCTCTTGCCCTCGGCGATCAGGATCTGGGCGCGCACGATGTCGATGCCCGTGACCTCTTCGGTCACGGTGTGTTCCACCTGCACGCGGGGGTTCACCTCGATGAAGTAAAACGCACCGGTTTCCATATCCATCAGGAACTCGACCGTTCCGGCGCATTCGTAATTGACATGCGCGCAGACCTTGCGGCCCAGGCTGCACAATTCCTCGCGCTGGGCATCCGTCAGGTAGGGCGCGGGCGCGCGTTCCACGACCTTCTGGTTGCGGCGCTGCACCGAACAGTCCCGTTCCCACAGGTGGTAGATCTCGCCGGCCTTGTCGCCGAGGATCTGCACCTCGACGTGGCGGGCGCGGGTGATCATCTTTTCCAGATAGCCCTCGCCGCTGCCGAAGGCGGCCTCGGCCTCGCGACGGCCTTCCAGAACCTTTTCTTCCAACTCTTCCTCGGAGGCGATGGGCCGCATGCCGCGGCCGCCGCCGCCCCAGCTGGCCTTGAGCATGATCGGAAAGCCGATCTCGGCGGCGGCCTTGCGGGTCGCCGCCATGTCGTCGCCCAGCACGTCCGAGGCGGGCACCACCGGCACGCCGGCCTCGATGGCCACGCGTCGGGCGCTGGCCTTGTCGCCCAGCGCACGCATCGTCTCGGCGCGCGGGCCGATGAAGGTGATCCCGGCCTCCGCGCAGGCATCCACGAAATCGGGGTTCTCCGACAGCAGGCCATAGCCGGGATGGATGGCATCGGCGCCGCTGGCCCGGGCCACGCGCAGGATTTCCTCGATCGACAAGTAAGCCTGCACCGGGCCCAGCCCCTCGCCCACGCGATAGGCCTCGTCGGCCTTGAAACGGTGCAGGCTCAGCTTGTCCTCTTCGGCGTAGACGGCGACGGTGCGCTTGCCCATCTCGTTGGCGGCCCGCATGATGCGGATGGCAATCTCGCCGCGGTTGGCGACAAGGATCTTCTGGAAATCGGCCACGGGTCAGGCTCCCCTTTTTGCAGTTGCAGCAATCTATGAAGATTTCGCGACGGGTGTAAACAGCGGAGAACCGGGTGGCCGTTAGCGGTAACATTCGCGCGTGATCGGGGCGCGGAACATTGGGCGAACAGTCCTTCCCCCTCGGGCCGAGTCACGCTAGTCTGCCGCGCATGAGCAGCTTTTCCGACGACGATGCCTTCGACGCCGCCGTGCCGCTGAGCCAGCGCGCCATGGCGCGGCCCGCCGCCCCCTACCTCGAGGGGTTGAACCCCGCCCAGCGCGAAGCGGTCGAGGCGCTGGACGGCCCCGTGCTGATGCTGGCGGGCGCGGGCACCGGCAAGACCAAGGCGCTGACCTGCCGCATCGCGCACCTGCTGGACAGCCGCAAGGCTCGGCCCAACGAGATCCTGTCGGTGACCTTCACCAACAAGGCCGCGCGCGAAATGAAAAGCCGCATCGGGGCGCTGATGGGCGAGACGATCGAGGGTATGCCGTGGTTGGGCACCTTCCACGCGATCTGCGTCAAGCTGCTGCGCCGCCATGCCGAACTGGTGGGGCTGAAATCGAACTTCACCATCCTCGACAGCGACGACCAGAAGCGCCTGCTCAAGCAACTGGTCGCGGCCGAGAACATCGACGACAAGCGCTGGCCGCCGCGCATGCTGGCCGGCATCATCGACGGCTGGAAGAACAAGGCCTGGACGCCCGAGACCGTGCCGGTGGCCGAAACGGGTGCCTACGACGGGCGCGGGGTGCCGCTCTATGCCGCCTACCAGCGCCGCCTTAAGGAACTGAACGCCGTCGATTTCGGCGACCTTCTGTTGCACATGGTCACCATCTTTCAGGATCACCCGGACGTTCTGGCGCAATACCAGCGTTGGTTCCGCTACATCCTGGTGGACGAATACCAGGACACCAACGTCGCGCAGTACCTCTGGCTGCGGCTGCTGGCGCAGGGGCACCGCAACGTCTGCTGCGTGGGCGACGACGACCAGTCGATCTATGGCTGGCGCGGGGCCGAGGTGGGCAACATCCTCAAGTTCGAAAGCGACTTTCCCGGCGCCAAGGTCGTGCGGCTGGAACAGAATTACCGCTCGACCGGGCATATCCTGGGCGCGGCCGGGGGCGTGATCGCCGCCAACACGGGGCGCCTGGGCAAGGAACTTTTCACCGACGCGGGCGCGGGCGAGAAGGTCCGCCTGATCGGCCACTGGGACGGCGAGGAAGAGGCGCGCTGGATCGGCGAGGAGGTCGAGGCGCTGCAGCGCGGCACCCGCGGGCGCGACCCGATGAGCCTGGACGCCATGGCCATCCTCGTCCGCGCCAGCCACCAGATGCGCGCCTTCGAGGATCGCTTCCTGACCATCGGGTTGCCCTACCGCGTGATCGGCGGACCGCGGTTCTACGAGCGGCAAGAGATTCGCGATGCCATGGCCTATTTCCGGCTGGCCGTGTCGCTGGACGACGACCTGGCCTTCGAGCGCATCGTCAACACTCCCAAGCGCGGCCTTGGCGACAAGGCGGTGCAGACCATCCAGCGCACCGCGCGCGACAACGGCGTCAGCCTTGTCGAGGGGGCGCGGCTTTGCGTGCAGGGCGCGCTGGTCAAGGGCAAGGGCGGCGGCGCGCTGGCCGGGCTGGTGCAGGGGCTGGACCGCTGGCACCGACAGCTGCGCGCCGAGGCCGACACCCACGTCGAGCTGGCGCAGGTGATCCTCGATGAGTCGGGCTACACCGCCATGTGGCAAAACGACCGCACGCCCGAGGCCCCGGGCCGGCTGGAGAACCTGAAGGAACTGGTCGAGGCACTGGAGCAGTTCGAGAACCTTCAGGGGTTCCTCGAACACGTCAGCCTGATCATGGACAACGAAAGCCAGGAAAGCGAGGAAAAGGTCACCATCATGACGCTGCACGGCGCCAAGGGGCTGGAGTTTCCGGCCGTCTTCCTGCCGGGCTGGGAGGATGGCCTGTTCCCCTCGCAACGCTCCATGGACGAAAGCGGCCTCAATGGCCTGGAGGAGGAACGCCGCCTGGCTTACGTCGGCATCACCCGCGCCGAGGAGGTCTGCACCATTTCCTTTGTCGGCAACCGCCGGGTCTACGGCCAGTGGCAGAGCCAAATGCCCAGCCGGTTCATCGACGAGTTGCCCGAGGATCACGTCGAGGTTCTCACCCCGCCGGGGCTTTATGGCCATACGGGCGGGGGCATGGACCTGCCGCAGTCCGACCTGCCCGACCGGGCCGCGGGTGCCGACGCCTACAATTCGCCCGGTTGGCGGCGCATGCAGGCCCGGCGCGACCGTCGGCCAATGACCCAGCCCGGCGAGGCCCGCGACCTCGTGATCGACGCGCAGGCGGTGTCGTCCTTCACCGTGGGCGATCGGGTCTTCCACCAGAAGTTCGGCTATGGCGAGGTCATGGAGATCGAGGGCGACAAGCTGCTGATCACCTTCGACAAGGCCGGGGACAAGCGCGTGGTTGGCAAGTTCGTGGTCGCCGCCGGGCAGGCGGACGACGTGCCGTTCTGACCCGGGTCCGGTTTTTTGCGGCCAGACGACCATCCCGGTTTCAAGTGAGGCAGGGGTCCCGGTTTTCCCGGCTCTCGTCGGGACGTCTCGCGCGGCGGTCACCGATTCGTCCGATCGTGGTCCGGGCCCGGCAACGGTAGCGGCCAGACCTGCGCCCCTTGTAGTCGGCTGGTCTTGTTCAGCTTTGCTAAGGGTGTGGTCCGCTCTTGACCGGCGGTTATCCTCCGCATTCCCTTCAACTCCTTCGAGACGCGGATATCTGGCAGCGAGGAGTCAACCGCCCAGGCGCGGCATTCCCGATTGACGTCGTCGTTCACCTTCGGGATGCAAAATCCGTGCCTGACCTGCCCCCCGAGGCTCCTCCTTTATAAATTAGGTGAGTTTGCAGGTCCGGTTTCGAAATTTTTGGTATCAGTTTGGGCAAGCGCGCCGGGCGCGGAGCCCGCAATTTGCTAAGGTGTCCGGTGCGCTTTTGCGGGGCCTGATTGCCGAGCGACGAGTGCGGCCCGACGGTGTTGTGGTCGTAGCGCCAGAGCGCCAGCTTTCGGCGTGCGTCGTCCCGGCTGTCAAACATCTCCTCGTTCCAAAGCTCGTCGCGCAGGCTCCCGCTAAATGACTCGATGACCGTGTTCTGCTGCGGCTGCCCGTATCAATGCAATGCCAGTCCACGCCATTGTCGTTCGCCCTCTTCAGGATCGCGCGACCTGTGAACTCCGTCCGGTTGTCACTTACAATGCTGGCCAGCCTGCGTGCAAATGCGCACCAGCGCGTCCAGTTCCCGCGCAACCCGTGCGTTCGAGTTGCTGGTATCGGCCATCTGGCAGAGGTTCTCGCCGCAGCAATCATCAATCACGGCCAGGATGCGGAACCGACGGGATGCGCCGAAGGTGTCGGACAAGAAGTCGGGCGACCAGCGTTCGCTCAGCCTGAGCGCCTCCGGCATCGAAGTTCGCGAGCCACGGGCCGGTTTGCGGCCCTTTCGCCGCCGGACGCCCGGCGTCTCATCCGTGTAGAGTCTGTAGAGCGCTCCGCCCCACAAGAATCCCCAAGACCATCTGCTAAACGCACTCCGGATTGGTTCATCCTCTTCCGCTCCAGCATGACGCCGATCCGCCGGTAGCCGAACCGATGGCGCTTGACTGCGACGGTCTTCTTCTTGTTGCGTGTCCCTGGGTCATCCCCTCTTTTAGTACCTGCGTTTCGACTGCCGGGGCAGGCGGGACCAACGTTCACGCCGGACCGTCTTTGGATCGACACCGACAAGTCGGCAGACCCGGCGCTGCGAGAGGTGTTCGCCCACTCTCTCGGACCGATGGCGTTCGCGGGCTTACTCCCGCTTCGCGCTGAGTACTGCCTCTCGACGGTCAATCGCTTGCCATCGGTCTCGAACGGTCGCCAATGGTTGCTCAAACCAGTGGCACAACCACTGGCAACATACTCGATGGCTCACGATCAGTTCTTTCCCAGCAAGTCCTTCAGCACGACATTGTCCAGCATCGTGTCATACAGCAGGCGTTTGAGCTTGGCGTTCTCGTTCTCAAGTGTCCGCAGCTTGGCGACGTCAGACACCTCCATGTCGCCATACTTGGACTTGTATTTGTATAACGTCCCCTTGCTGAGACCGTGCTTGCTGCAGACCTCTGCCGTCAAAATCCCGTTCGGCGATACGATTGATTGACGGGCTCAATCGTCAAACCCTTGAACCCTGCTCCTTGATGATACCGAATAATCTGCGCCTCGGTGAAACGGCTCTTTCGTATCTGCTTGCTCCATCGAAAGTTTGAGCAAACTCCACCTCAGAATATAAGTGGTTTCGGGGGGGGGGGGCTGGTCAGAGGGCTGACAGTTTCATGGGCGTGTGCTCCACTATGTGTCGCACTTGCCCGTCCAACTCTTAAGCCATTGATATATATGGAAATGGCGGAGAGACAGGGATTCGAACCCTGGGACCCCGTGAAGGGTCAACGGTTTTCGAGACCGCCCCGTTCGACCACTCCGGCACCTCTCCGCGGGGGTCTGGGCGGGGAATAATCGGGCCGGCCGGACTGTGCAAGCCCTTTCCTGACAATCGCGTCAGCACGCGCGCAGCCGGCCCGCGACCCCTTGGAATGCCCGGGGTGGCGCTCTATTCCTTGGGTCAGGAGTCAGAAAGGGAGCCGCCATGCCGCGCCTCGTTCACCCAGCCGTCCTGCCCGCCGCGCTTGTCGCATTGCTCATGCTGCTCGCCGCGCCGGTCGCCGCTCAGAACCGCGATGCCGAGGCCCTTTTCGAGCGTATGAAGCTGCCGCAGATGATCGGCGTCATGCGGCAGGAGGGCCTCGATTACGGCGAGACGCTGGCGCGCGACATGCTGGGCGGCAACCCAGGCCCGGACTGGGAGGACACCGTGGCGGCGATCTACGACGAGGCGCGCATGGTCTCCAACATTCGCACAGCTTTCGTCGCCGAACTGGAGGGGGCCGACCTGGCCGCGCTGCACGACTTTTACGGCTCGGCGCTCGGTCGCGAGATCATTTCGTTGGAACTGAGCGCACGCGAGGCGCTGCTCGATGATCAGGTTGAGGAGGCCGCGCGCGACCGGGCCACGGTCGCCATGGCCGACGAGACCGACCGGTATCGCCTCGTCGACCGCTTCGTCGAGGCTAACGGTCTCGTTGACCGCAACGTCACGGGTGCCATGAACGCCAACTACGCCTTTTTGCTGGGGTTGGCCGACGGCGGCGCTTTCGGGGGAGACATGAGCGAGGAGCGCATCCTGTCGGATGTCTGGGCGCAGGAGCCGCAGATCCGCAAGGAAACCACCGAGTGGGTCTACGCCTTCACCATGCTGGCTTATCAGCCGCTGGATGATGCCGACCTGGCCGCTTACGCCGATTTCGCCGAAACGGACGCCGGCCAGCGGATCAACCGGGCGCTTTTCGAGGCCTTCGATGGCGAATTCGAGGACATCAGCCGCGCGCTGGGCCGCGCCGCGGCGCAGGAAATGGCTGCACGCGATCTCTAGGGTGCGGCGTCCACGCGCGCCTTGACACCCGCCATCCATTAGCGCATAGCAGCGCGGCCGGCGTGGTGACGCGCCGGTTTCGCATTTGCACCATCCCCCGCAAGGGGCGCTGTCCGAGGCGGGCGCAAGGCCCGCAACACCCGCCACCGCGGGGGCCACAGGACGCGGCAATAAAAGGAAAGACGCATGTTCGCGGTCATGAAAACCGGCGGCAAGCAGTACCGGGTCACCCAGGGTGACGTGCTGCGTGTCGAGAAGATCGCCGCCGAAGCCGGCGAGACGATCCAGTTCAACGAGGTCCTGATGGTCGACGGCACCGTCGGCACCCCGACTGTCGCGGGGGCCGGGGTCCAGGCCGAGGTGATCGACCAGATCAAGGGCCCCAAGACCCTCAAGTTCGTCAAGCGCCGCCGCAAGCACGGCTCGCAGCGCACGCGCGGGCATCGCCAGCAGCTGACGCTGGTGCGCATCACCGACATCCTCGACAAGGGCGCCGACAAATCGGGCGTCAAGGCCGCCCTGGGCGGGGCCGGGGCGCCTGCCGCTGCCGCGCCGAAAGCGGCCAAGCCCGCCAGCAAGGCCGCCCCCGCGCCGGCCGCCGACGCGGGCACGGCCGGCGACGACCTCAAGCAGCTGTCCGGCGTCGGCCCGGCCCTGGAAAAGAAGCTGCACGCCGCCGGCGTGACCACCTTTGCCCAGATCGCGGCGTGGACCGAGGCCGACATTGCTGATATGGACGAGAAGCTGAGTTTCAAGGGCCGGATCGAGCGTGAGGGCTGGGTTGACCAGGCCAAGGCGCTGGCCAAGTAAGAGACCGAGAGGAGAGACACGATGGCACACAAGAAAGCAGGCGGGTCATCCCGCAACGGCCGCGACTCTGCCGGTCGCCGCCTTGGCATCAAGAAGTACGGCGGCGAGACCGTCATTCCCGGCAACATCATCGCGCGCCAGCGCGGCAACAAGTGGTGGCCGGGCAACGGCGTCGGCCAGGGCAAGGATCATACGATCTTCGCCACCGTTGAAGGCAACGTGACCTTCCACAAGGGCCTCAAGGGGCGCACCTTCATTTCCGTAAGCCCGCGTGCGGACGCCGCGGAGTAGGCCGGACCCGAGGTTTCAAGACACTTGGAAAGGGATCGGCGGAACCGCCGGTCCCTTTTTCGTTATGGCGGCTTGTGCCCGGGTGCGCGCCGCCCCATGTCCAATTTTCCCGGGCTTTCGGAGGAGGAAAGCCGATGATCGTCGACAAGGATCTGCCACCCGGCACCGAGGCTGCTCCCGGCATCCAAACGGACCGGTTCGTCCTGCGCCCCATGCGGCGCTCCGACACCGGGCTGATCGAGCTCTACGCCGGCGACGCGCGGGTCGCCCGGATGACGCGTGACATTCCCCATCCCCTGCCGCCGGGCACGGTCGAGACGCTTTTGCGCACCGCCGCCGACCCCGACCATTCAGTGGATGTCTGGGTGATCGACGGGTCGCGGCTGGGCCACGCCGAGGTCATGGGCATCCTCAAGCTGGAACGCATGGACCGGCAGCAATCGGAAATCCGCTTCTGGGTGGCGCCGGCCTTCTGGAACGCGGGGATCGCGACGGCGGCGGTCGAGGCCCTGCTGGCGGCCAATCCCCACGAGGCCGCGCATGTCTTTGCCGAGGCCTTCCAGGACAATCCCGGCTCGGCGCGGGTCCTGACAAACGCGGGGTTCGACTACCTTGGCGATGCCGAGGCCTATTGCGTCGCCCGCGGCGCGATCGTGCGCACCTGGACATACAGCCGCAAGCTGGACCGGTGACGCCCGGCGTCCTTTCCACCGCGCGACTGCGGCTGCGTCCGCCCGTAACAGGTGACGGCCCCGATATCGTCGCGGGGCTCGACGACCTCGAAGTCAGCCGGTGGCTGACAGTGGTGCCGCACCCCTACACGCTCGACGACGCGCACTGGTTCATCGGCGAATGCGCGGCAGGGCGGGACCGCTCCCTCGCCATCACCCGCCACGGCGATGACCGGGTGCTGGGCATGATCGGCGGGCAGGGCACCTTCGGCTACTGGCTGCGCCGCGATGCTTGGGGGCAGGGCCTGATGGCCGAGGCCGCCCGTGCCATGGTCGGGCATCTTTTTCGCGCGGACGGGGCGCAGGTGCTGCACTCGGAGTACTTTCTCGGCAATGCGCGATCGGCCGCGGTGTTGACGGGGCTCGGCTTCGAAGAGACCGGCCAGCGCGAGGTCACCTGCCGCGCGACCGGCCAGGTCATGCGCGCGCAGCAGATGATCCTGGCGCGGGGGCGATGGGCCGACCCGTCGCCACGCCGCTAGGCCCGCCCGGCCAGCAGCCCCTTGAGCGCCCCGCGGCAATGGCGTATCCCGCGCACTTGAAAGCCCGCGAAAGGCCCGCGCCCCATGAAATTCCTCGATCTTGCCAAGGTCAATATTCGCTCGGGCAGCGGGGGCAATGGCTGCATCAGCTTCCGGCGCGAGAAGTATATCGAATACGGCGGCCCCGATGGCGGCGACGGCGGCAAGGGCGGCTCGGTCGTGGCCGAGGTGGTCGAGGGGCTCAACACGCTGATCGACTTTCGATACCAGCAGCACTTCTTTGCCAGCAACGGGCAGGGCGGAATGGGCCGCCAGCGCACCGGCGCCGATGGCGACGACATCGTGCTACGCCTGCCCGTGGGTACCGAGATCCTCGACGAGGATCAGGAGACCGTGATCGCCGACCTGACGGAGGTGGGCCAGCAAGTCGTGCTGGCCCGGGGCGGTAACGGCGGCTGGGGCAACCTGCGCTTCACCACCTCGACCAACCGCGCCCCGCGCCGCGCCAACCCCGGCCAGGACGGGGTCGAGCGCACGATCTGGCTGCGCTTGAAACTGATCGCCGACGTCGGCCTGCTGGGCCTGCCCAACGCGGGCAAGTCAACCTTTCTGGCGGCCACCTCGAACGCGCGGCCCAAGGTGGCAGACTACCCGTTCACCACGCTTGTGCCCAACCTGGGCGTGGTGGGTGTCGACGGTGTGGAATTTGTGGTCGCCGACGTCCCCGGCCTGATCGCGGGGGCGCACGCGGGGCGCGGTCTGGGTGACCGCTTCCTCGGCCATGTCGAACGCTGCGCGGTGCTTTTGCACCTGATCGACGGCACCTCGGGCGACCCGGTGGGCGATTATCGCACCATTATCGACGAGCTGGAGTCCTACGCCGGGGCGCTGGCGGACACGCCCCGCGTCACCGTGCTCAACAAGATCGACACGCTGGACCCCGAGGAACGCGCCTTTCTGGCCGAGGAGATCGCCGCCGGCACCGGGGCGCAGGTGCTGCAGATGTCGGGCGCCACGGGCGAGGGTGTTACGGAGGTTCTTCGCGCCCTGCGCGGGCAGATCGACGCCGACCGCCTGCGCCGTAGCCAAGACGCGCAAGAGGACGCGGCGACGTGGCAGCCCTGAGCGAAGCCAAGCGCGTTGTCGTCAAGATCGGCTCGGCCCTGCTGGTGGACCGGGCCAGCGGCACCCTGCGCGCGGGCTGGCTCGAGGCGCTGGCGCAGGACGTGGCCTGGCTCAAGGGGCTGGGCGCGGATGTCGTGCTGGTCTCCTCGGGCTCGATCGCGCTTGGGCGCGGGGTGCTGGGCCTCGGCCCCGGCCCGCTGACGCTGGAACAATCGCAGGCGGCCGCGGCGGTCGGCCAGATCCGCCTGGCCCGCGCCTACGAAGAGGCCTTGGCCCCGTACGGCATAACCACCGCGCAGGTGCTGGTCACGCTCGATGACACCCAGAACCGCCGGCGCTTTCTCAATTCGCGCGCCACGCTGGAAACCCTGCTGGGCATGGGCGCGGTGCCCATCGTCAACGAGAACGATACCGTGGCCACCGACGAGATCCGCTACGGCGACAACGACCGGCTGGCCGCGCGGGTGGCGATGACCGTGCTCGCCGATCAGCTGATCCTGCTGTCGGATGTCGACGGGCTCTATTCCGGCAACCCGCAGACCGACCCCGGCGCGCGGCGCCTTGATATCGTCAAAGAGATCACGCCCGAGATCGAGGCCATGGCCGGCGACGCCGGCTCGGGTCTGTCCCGGGGCGGGATGCGCACCAAGCTCTCGGCGGCGAAGACGGCCATGGCCTCGGGCTGCGCCATGGCGATCACCGAAGGCGCGAAGCTGCGCCCGCTCACGGCGCTGGCCGAGGGGGCGCCGGCGACATGGTTTCCACCTCAGCAGGACCGGCACGTCGCCCGCAAGGGCTGGATCGCGGCGATGCGGCCGCGCGGCACGCTGACCGTGGACGCGGGCGCGGCGCAGGCGCTGGCGGGGGGCAAGAGCCTGCTGCCCGCCGGGGTGGCGGGCGTGTCGGGCCAGTTCCAGCGCGGCGACCCGGTCAGCGTGACCGATCCGGCGGGGACGGTGCTGGCCACGGGCCTGAGCCGCTACAGCGATGGCGAGACCCGCGCCATCGCCGGGCACCGCAGCGACGAGATCGAGGATATCCTGGGCTATCCCGGCCGCGCGGTGCTGATTCACCGCGACGACTTGGTGACATGAGGGGAAAAGGGGCGACATGACCGAGATCGAACAGACGATGGCCCAGCTGGGCCGCAACGCCAGGGACGCCGCCGCCGCGCTGGCCTCTGCCCCCGCCGCGGCGAAGCGGCAGGCGCTGGAGGCGGGCGCCGATGCCGTCTGGCAGGCCCGCGCCGAGATCATGGCGGCCAACGAAACCGACCTCGCGGCCGGCCGCGACAAGGGGCTGTCCCCCGCCATGATGGACCGGCTGATGCTGGACGAGGCTCGCATCAACGGCATGTGCGACGGGCTGCGCGCGGTGGCCGCGCAGGACGACCCGGTCGGCGAGGTGATCGAGGCCTGGGACCGGCCCAGCGGGCTGCACATCCGCCGGGTGCGCACGCCGCTGGGGGTGGTGGGCGTGATTTATGAAAGCCGCCCCAACGTGACCGCCGACGCCGGCGCGCTTTGCCTCAAGGCCGGCAACGCCGTGATCCTGCGCGGCGGCTCGGAGAGTTTCCACTCCTCTGGCGCGATCCATGCCTGCATGGTCGAGGGGCTCAGGGCCGCAGGTCTGCCCGAACACGCCATCCAGCTGGTGCCGACCCGCGACCGGTCGGCGGTGCAGCAGATGCTGACCATGGTGGACACCATCGACGTGATCGTTCCGCGCGGCGGCAAGGGGCTGGTCGGTCTCGTCCAGCGCGAGGCGCGGGTGCCGGTCTTTGCCCATCTCGAGGGGATCGTGCACATCTACATCGACAAGGCGGCCGACCCCGAAAAGGCCCGGCGGGTGGTCCTGAACGCCAAGACCCGGCGCACGGGCATCTGCGGCGCCGCTGAATGCTTGCTGGTGCACCGCGACGCGCAGGCGCTCGGGCAGGATATCGTGAATGATCTGAAGGCCGAAGGCGTCGAGGTTCATGCCGTGGGGCTGGAGGGCACCGTGCCCGCGACCGAGGAAGACTGGGGCATGGAATACCTCGACATGAAGATCGCCGCGAAAGTGATTGATAATATTGACGACGCCATCACACACATCCGGCGCTACGGGTCCAGCCACACCGAGGCGATCCTGACCGAGGACGACGCGGCGGCGGCGCATTTCTTTGCCCGGCTCGACAGCGCGATCCTGATGCGCAACGCCTCGACCCAGTTCGCCGATGGCGGCGAATTCGGAATGGGCGCCGAGATCGGCATCGCCACCGGCAAGATGCACGCCCGCGGCCCCGTGGGGGCCAGGCAATTGACCAGCTTCAAGTACCTGGTCGAGGGCGACGGCACGGTGCGCGGCTAGAACGCGATGGCCAGCCGCTCGGGCGCGCGGGTGATCCGCGGGCGCCGGTCCAGGTCGGACAGCGCCTGCGGCAGCAGGGCAAAATGCACCGTGCTCGCCGTGGGCGGTGGCGGCGGGGCCGTGCCCTCCAGCGCCGCCCAGGTGTCCGGGTCGGGCTGCAGCGGGCCGATGGCCGCCACCGTCCAGATGCCGCCCGACCGGCTCAGGCTGATCGTGCCGCCGCGGGGCAGGGCGCTGTCCAGGCAAAGTGCCGCCAGCAGCGCTGCCTTGGCCTCGGGGCGCGGCACGGCCTCTTGCAATGTCACCTCGCAGCGGGTCCGGGTTTCGGCGAAATAGGCCTCCAGCAAGGCCCCGATCTCGGGCGCGGGCAGGCTCCGGCCCGGATCGGCGGTGCCGAAGGCCAGCCGGAACAGCTGCACCTTGGCGCTGGCGTTGGCCACGCTCTGGTTTACGAGATCCATTTCCTCGGTCGGGGCGGGTTGCGACAACGACAGCAGTTCGACACCGTTGCCGATCGCCCCAAGTGGGCTGATGATGTCGTGGCAGATGCGAGAGCCGATGAGGGCGGAAAGGTCGGGTGTGGACATGGACGATCAGAACAGCTTTCTCGAACCGGGAATGTTGGTGCGCCATCCCGCGCACCCCGAGTGGGGCGTGGGGCAGGTGCAATCGAACATCGGCGGCCGGGTCACGGTGAATTTCGCCGACGAGGGCAAGGTCGTCATCGATGGCAGGCGCATCATGCTGGTCCTCGTCGGCGAAGGCTGACGTGACGTTAGCCATCTGCGGAAAAACACGCAAGGGTTGTATTGCCGCACCTGCAACGGGCGCGTCGTTGCCAAGCGCGCCCGCGCGGCCTAGACAGCGCGCAGCCGCCCCGACCTGCCCGTGATCGCCCAATGCCCCGGCCCGCCCCCCTGTTCGAGACTACCCTGGCCCGCACGCCCGAGGACCGGCGCGCCGCGCTTGCGCTGCGCTATCGCGTCTTCGTGGCCGAAATGGGCGCGGGCGGTGACGAGGTCGATCATGCGGCCGGGCTGGAGCAGGACGACTTCGATGCCTATGCCAGCCACCTGCTGCTGCGCGACCGCGCCCGGCCCGAGGGCGATCAGGTGGTCGGGGTTTACCGGCTGATGGACGACGCCGCGGCCCGCGCGGCGGGGCAGTTCTATTCCGAAGCGGAATACGACCTGTCGCCGCTGCGGGCCAGGGGGCGGCGGCTGCTGGAGATGGGGCGGTCCTGCGTGCATCCCGACTATCGCGACGGGCAGGCGCTGTTTCACCTCTGGCAGGGGCTGGCCGCCCATGTGCGCGACAGCCGTGCCGATATCCTGTTCGGCGTGGCCAGTTTCCACGGCACCGACCCTCAGGCGCTGGCCCAGCCGCTGTCGCTGCTGCATCACCGGCACTTGGCCCCGGCGGCGCTGCGCGTGCGCTCGCGGGTCTTTCAGCCCATGGACCGGCTGGCCGAGGACCGGATCGACCGCCTTGCCGCGCTGCGGCAGATGCCCCCCCTGATCAAGGCCTACCTGCGGCTGGGCGGGGGCGTTGGCGACGGGGCCTATGTCGATCACGCCTTCAACACGACCGATGTGTGCCTGGTGGTGGACACCGCGCAGCTGAGCGCGCGCGGCCGCACGCTCTATGCCGGGGCAGGGGCATGAGCACCTGGCACGCCGACGATCGGCCCGCTGTCCCCCGTCTCGACACGCGCGCGCGGCTCAGGGTCGGGCTGCGCCTCGTGCCGCTGGCGGCGCTGGTCTTCGGCGGGCTGGTGGTTTTGCTGGCGATGCGGCTGGTCGAGCGGCCGATCTTCGGCCGAGGCCGGCCCTGGACGCCTGCCGTGACGCAAGTCGTCTGCCGCAACGCGTTTCGCATCATGGGGCTGGGGGTCCGCACGCAGGGCCGGCCCATGACCTGCCCCGGCGCGGTGGTGGCCAACCACTCCAGCTGGCTGGATATCTTCGCGCTGAATGCGCCGCAGCGGGTCTATTTCGTCGCCAAGGCGGAAGTGGCGGGCTGGCCCGGGATCGGCTGGCTGGCCCGCGCCACTGGCACGGTCTTTATCGCCCGTGACCGGCGCGCGGCGCGCGGCCAGGTCGCGACTTTTCGCGCGCGCCTGGCGCAGGGCCACACGCTGGCCTTCTTTCCCGAGGGCACCTCGACCGACGGGCGGCGGGTGCTGCCCTTCAAGCCCACGCTGTTCGAGGCCTTTTTCGACCCGGCCCTGCGCGCGGGGATGCGCATCCAGCCCGTTTCGGTGATCTACCGCACGCCGCCCGGCGCGGATCCGCGGGCCTACGGCTGGTGGGGTGACATGGATTTTGTCCCGCACCTGCTGGCCACGCTGGCACAGCACCCGCAGGGGCAAGTAACGGTGAGATATCATGCCCCCGTCGCGGTGGCCGATTTCGCCGACCGCAAGGCCCTGGCAGCGGTACTGGAACGCGCCGTGCGCGATGGCCTGCACGCGGCGGGCGGTGCTGACGCCTGATCGCTACATCATGGCGTTGTGCAGGTCGTGCAGGGCCGCCACCGGATCGTCGGCGCCCCAGATTTCCTCGCCGATGCCGAAGAAATCCGTCACCGGGGCTAGGTCGCGGATCAGGCGCGCGTCGAGCGCGCCCTCGGCCACCACGGGCACCTCGATCATCTGCGACCACCAGGCGAAGAGCGCGGGATCGGCCTGCCGCCCGTCGCCCAGCGGCGTCAGCCCGCAGGGGCCGAAGCTGACGTAATCGGCGCCCAGTTCGCCCGCGGTCATGCCGTCGTGGCGTGACGCGCCGCAGTAAGCCCCGACGATGGCATCATCGCCCAGGTCCTTGCGCGCCTTGCGGACCGATCGCGCCGCGTCGGTCAGATGCACCCCGTCCAGCCCCAGCCGCTCGGCCAGCAGCATGTGGCTGTCGATCACCAGCGCCACGTCGCGGGCATGGGTGACCTCGCGCAGGGCGTCGGCGGCGCGCGCGATAAGGGTTTCGTCGCGGGTGCCCGGGGCCAGGCGCACGCAGGCGACCTCGACGCTGTCGAGCACGCGAGCCAGGGTGTCGGGAAAGCGCGATACATCGATTTCGGCGGGCGTGATCAGGTAGATCTGGGGCTGCTCTGCGTCGTCGGCCATGGGGATGTCCACAGGTCTTGAAAGGGCTGCGCCGCTATAGCGGGGAACGCGCGGCTTGGCCACCGCTTGCCGCGCCCGGCCAGCTTGCGTATCAGCGCGGGGCCGCCACCAGCCGAGACCGCCATGCCCAGCGACACGCCGCAGCCCGCCTTCGTCCTGATCCGCCCCCAGATGGGCGAGAATATCGGCGCCGCCGCGCGGGCGATGTGGAATTTCGGCCTCGACCGGATGCGCGTGGTGGCCCCGCGCGACGGCTGGCCGAACCCGGCGGCCGTGGCCATGGCCAGCGGGGCGGGGCGGCTGCTGGACGAGGCGGTCCTGGCCGGTGACCTGGCCGAGGGCATCGCGGACCGCACCCATGTCTATGCCACCACGGCCCGGCCGCGCGAGCTGACAAAGCCCGTCTTCACCCCCGAGGCCGCCATGCGCGACGCCGCCGCCCGCATCGGGCGGGGCGAAAGGGTCGCCGTGCTGTTCGGCCCGGAGCGCGCGGGCATGGAGAACGCCGATATCGCGCGGGCGAATGCCATCGTCTCGGTGCCGGTCAACCCGGCGTTTCCCTCGCTCAACCTGGCGCAATGCGTGCTGCTGATGGGCTATGAGTGGCAACGCGCGGTCGACGAAGCCCCCGAAGTGACCCTGCACGGCCAGCGTACCGAGCTGGCCGAGGGCGCCGAGATCGAGGCCCTGGCCCGCCATTATGAAGACCGGCTGGAGCGTGCCGGGTTCTTCTTTCCCGAGACGAAGGCCGTGTCGATGCGGCTGAACCTGCGCAACCTGTGGTCGCGGATGCCGCTGACGCGGGCCGACGTGCAGATGCTGCACGGGGTGCTGCGGCAACTGGTCCGCCGCCGCGACGAGCCCTGAGACAGGTGGCCGCGTTCGCTTGCCCCGCGCGGGCGGGCGGCATAACTTCCGCGCTAGGACAGCAACAAGGGCGACGCCGGATGGCCGACAGGAACCGCAGCATCTTTCAGGAGGTCGAGACGGCCGAGAAACCCGCCGCCGCACCCGGCGGTATCGCCCGCGGCAGCCGCGCGGGCGCGCGCCGCGCGATCCGGGCCTGGCTCATGGCGCTTTTCGCGCTGGTGGTGGTGATGATCGCCGTGGGCGGGCTGACCCGGCTGACGGATTCGGGCCTGTCGATCACCGAATGGGCCCCGATCAGCGGCGCCGTGCCGCCCCTGTCGCAGGCCGACTGGCAGGCCGAGTTCGAGGCCTACAAGCAGATCCCCGAATACATCGAGCAGAACGCCGGCATGTCGATGGCCGAGTTCAAGGTGATCTACTGGTGGGAATGGGGTCACCGGCAACTGGGCCGGGTGATCGGGCTTGTCTGGGCGCTGGGGTTTGCAGGCTTCCTGCTGGCGCGCAAGATTCCCGCGGGCTGGACCGGGCGCCTGCTGCTGCTGGGCGGTCTCGGCGGGCTGCAGGGGGCGATCGGCTGGTGGATGGTGCATTCCGGCCTGCAGGACGGGATGCTCGACGTAGCCTCCTACCGGCTGGCCACGCACCTGGGGCTGGCCTTTGCCATCCTCGGGCTGATCGCCTGGTATGTCTTTCAACTGGGCCGGCCCGAGGCGGACCTGATCCAGGCCCGGCGGCTGGGCGACTCGCGACTGGTCTCGCTTTCCACCGGGCTGATGCATGTCACCTTCGTGCAGATCCTGCTGGGCGCGCTGGTGGCCGGGATCGACGCTGGCCGGGCCTTTCCCAGCTGGCCGCTGATGGCCGGCGGGATCTTTCCGCCCGCGCCCTTCGAGCTGACGCCGCTCTGGCGCAACTTCTTCGAGGACGCGGGGCTGGTGCAGTTCATCCACCGCACCTGGGGCTACCTGCTGTTCATCTTCGCAGCGGTCGTCTGGTGGCGCGGGCGCGGGGCCGGAAACCCCGCGACGCGGGTCGCCTTCAACGCGGCCTTTGCCGCGATAACGGTGCAGATGCTGATCGGCATCGCCACCGTGCTTTACCAGGCGCCCTGGCAGATCGCGATCGTGCACCAAGCCGTCGCCGTGCTGGTCTTCGTGCTGATCCTGCGGGCGCGGCACCTGTCGCGCTATCCGCTGCCGCAATCGCTGAGGGGGGCCTGACATGTCCGCCTACGACGCGCTGATGGAATATGCCCGCACCACGCAAGCGCTGGCGCAGGTCGCCGGCCGGCTGGGCTGGGACCAGGAAACCATGATGCCCCGCGCCGCCGCGCCCCAGCGGGCCGAGGAAACGGCCGCGATGGAATCGGTGCTGCACGCGCGGCGCACCGATCCCCGCGTGGGCGAGTGGCTGGCGGCCGTGCCCGAGGACGACGACCCGGTGCGCGCGGCCAACCTGCGCCTGATCCGGCGCGAGTACGAGCGCGCGCGCAAGGTGCCCGCGCGGCTGGCCGCCGAGATCGCGCGCGTCACCTCGATGGCGCAGGGGGTATGGGCCAAGGCCCGGGCCGAGGATGATTTCGCCGCCTTTGCGCCCACGCTCAAAGAGGTCGTGGCGCTGAAACGCAAAGAGGGCGCGGCCCTGGCCGACGGGGCCGATGTCTACGACGCCATGCTGCAGGATTTCGAGCCGGGGGCCACCGCGGCCGAGCTGGAGGCGATGTTTGCGCGGATGCGCCCGCGCCTGGTGGCCCTGCGCACGGCGGTGCTGGAAAGACCCGCGCCCACGGCCCTGACCGGCACCTTCGACGAGGGCGCGCAGATGCGGCTGGCCCGCCATGTCGCCAAGACCTTCGGCTACGACATGGCCCGCGGCCGGGTGGACAAGGCGGTGCATCCGTTTTCCTCGGGCTCGGGGCTGGACGTGCGGATCACCACGCGCACCAACCCGCATGATCCCTTCAACAGCCTTTATTCGACGATACACGAGGTCGGCCACGGCGCCTACGAGCAGAACATTCATCCAGACCACCTGCTGACGCCGGTGGGGCAGGGGGTCTCGATGGGGGTGCACGAAAGCCAGTCGCGCATCTACGAAAACCAGCTGGGCCGGTCGCAGGCCTTCGCCCGCTGGCTTTACCCGCAGATGCAGCAGGCTTTCGGCGCGTTGAACCTGCCCGACCCGGAAGCGCTTTACGCCGCGATCAACCGGGTCGGGGCGGGTTACATCCGCACCGAGGCGGACGAGGTGCACTACAACCTGCACATCCTGATGCGGTTCGACCTGGAACGCGACCTGATCGCGCGGCGGCTGGAAGTCGAGGACCTGGAGGCGGCCTGGAACGACCGGTTCGAGGCGGATTTCGGCGTTGCCGTGGACCGGCCCTCGAACGGGGTCCTTCAGGACGTGCACTGGTCGGTGGGCCTGTTCGGCTATTTCCCGACCTACACGTTGGGCAATGTCTACGCGGGCTGTCTGCACGCGGCCATGCGGCGCGCGGTGCCGGACCTGGACGTCGGCCTGGCCATCGGCGACCTGACCCCGGCCACCGAGTGGTTGCGCGACACGGTGCAGGGTCACGGTGGCCTGCAGACCCCGCGCGAGACGATCCGGCAGGCCTGCGGCGACGCGCCGAGCGAAGCGCCGTTGCTGGACTACCTCGAACAAAAGTTCGGCGGGCTTTACGGGGTGTGACCAAGCGGTGTGGCTGCGCCACGCACGATGTCTCGGCGGCGCGGGCGCGCCGCCTGCGGGCCAGGGGCGCTGCCCCTCTGCCGTGCGGCATTCACCCCGGGATATTTTTTGCCAGAAGACGCGGGCGGCCGGATCAACCGGCCCAGTCAGGGGCGCGCTTTTCGAGGAAGGCGGTGATGCCCTCGTCGGTGTCGCGCTCGAGCATGTTGCGCACCATGACGTCGCCGGTGAGGGCATAGGCGGCCTCGGTCGTCATCTGGGCCTGGTCGTAGAAGGCAGATTTGCCGACACGGACGGCGCTGGCCAGTTTGCCGGCCACGGTCTCGGCCAGCTCGGTCGTGGCGGTTTCCAGGTCCTCGGCGGCCACGGCGCGGTTGATCAGGCCGATTTCGGCGGCCTCGTCGGTCTCGATCAGGCGGCCGGTGGTGAGCATCTCGAAGGCGCGTTTGCGCGGCACGTTGCGTGTCAGGGCCACCATGGGGGTGGAACAGAACAGCCCGATGTTGACGCCGTTGACGCCGAAGCGCGTGCCGTGGGCGGCCACGGCCATGTCGCAGGTCGCCACCAGTTGGCAGCCGGCGGCGGCGGCGACGCCGTGGACCTGCGCGATCACCGGCTGCGGGATCGCCTGGATGGTCTGCATCACCCCGGTGCAGCGGGTGAAGAGATCGGCGAAATAGGCCGCGCCGGCGTCCTCGGACTGCCGCGCGGCTTGCATTTCCCTCAGGTCGTGTCCCGCGCAGAAGGCCTTGCCCGCGCCCGCGAGCGTGACGGCGCGGATCTCGTCGCTCTCGGCGATCTCGTCGAGGGTTTCCTGCAGCGCGGCCAGCATCGCGTCGGACAGCGCGTTGAGGTTTTCGGGCCCGTTCATCAACAGGTGGGCGACATGGTTGCGGTCGGTGCGGTCGAGCAGGGCCATGGCTTGTTCCTTTCACGATTTCCGGCCAAACCTAGTGGTCTGTCGGGCAGGGCGAAAGAGGCAGCGAGAGATGACAGTGCAGATGAGCATCGACGAGATGACGGCGTTCCTCGACGAGGTCTTTCCGCAGGTGCGCGACGACGTGGGGATCGAGCGCATGGACGCGGAGGGGCTGGTGATGCGCCTGAGGGTGGCCGAGCGGCACCTGCGCCCGGGCGGCACCGTCTCGGGGCCGGCCATGTTCGGCCTGGCCGACGTGGCGGCCTACGTGGCGACCATGGCGCGAATCGGGCCGAAGGCGCTGGCGGTGACGACGAACTGCTCGATCGACTTCATGCGCAAGCCGCAGGCGGGGTGCGACATCCTGGCGCGGGCCGAAGTGCTGAAACTGGGGCGGGCATTGAGCGTGATCGAGGTGCGGCTTTATTCCGAGGGCACGGAGGCGCCCGTGGCCCGGGCCGGCCTGACCTATTCGATCCCGCCGGAGCGGTCGGGGTGACCCGGCCCCGTTGATTCAAATCAGGGAAATGGCATATTTCCCGTGCCAGACAGGCCGGGCCTTTGCCCCCGAGGAGTTTCCGATGACCAAAACGCACGTTGACGCGGCCCCGGCGGACCGGCTGACGCATTTCCCGGTGACCTTCTTTGCCGTGGTGATGGGGCTCTTGGGCCTGACGCTGGCCCTGCATGCCGCGGCGCCGGTCTGGGCGCCGGCCGGGGCGCTGTCGTCGGGGATGCTGGGGCTGTCGCTGCTGGCGCTGGCGGTGATCTCGGCGCTCTACGTCCTCAAGGTGCTGCGCCATCCCGGCGCGGTCGCCGCGGAATGGCAGCACCCGGTGAAACTGGCCTTCTTTCCCACGATCACGATCTCGCTGTTGTTGCTGGCCACGGCGCTCTGGTCGGTCTGGCCCGGGCTGGCGCGGAGCGTCTGGCTTGTGGGCGTGATCGGGCAGGGGGCGCTGACCGTGGCGGTCATCAGCGGCTGGATCAGCCATCGCAGTTTTCAGGTTGGGCACCTGACGCCGGCGTGGTTCATCCCGGCGGTGGGCAATGTCATCGTGCCCGTGGCCGGGTTGCCGATGGGGTACGTGGAGATCTCGTGGCTGTTCTTCTCGGGCGGGCTGATGTTCTGGGTCGTGCTGCTGACACTGGTGATGAACCGCCTGATCTTTCACGACCCGATCCCGGCGCGGCTGTTTCCCACCATGGTGATCCTGATCGCCCCGCCCTCGGTGGCCTTCGTGGCCCATGTGGCGCTGGCGGGCGGGCTCGACGGGCTGGCGCGCGGGCTGATCTATACCGCCTACATCTTTGCCGCGCTGGTTATTGTGCAAGTGCCCAAACTGGTGCGGTTGCCCTTTGCCCTGTCATGGTGGGCGTTGAGCTTTCCGCTGGCCGCGCTGGCCATCGCCTCGTTCCGGTTTGCCGCGCTCGCGGGGACCCTGGCGCACCTGCTGATCGGGGCGGTCACGCTCGGCCTGCTGATACTGGTGGTGCTGGGGTTGGCGGTGCGGACGGGCATCGCCGTCGCCCGTGGCGAGATCTGCCGCCCCGAATGATGGGGTATCTTGATACCTAATTATCAAGCCTCAGAAAATGAACGGAAAATCGGCACCGAAGACGCTTGACTGCGCGGGGCAAACCCTTAAAACGCGCCCATCCGAAACCCAACCAGGGCCGATACACATGAAAACCTATTCTGCGAAGCCGGCAGATATCGAGAAGAGCTGGGTCGTGATCGACGCCGAGGGCGTCGTTCTGGGCCGCCTTGCCTCGATCGTGGCCATGCGCCTGCGCGGCAAGCACAAGCCGTCGTTCACGCCGCACATGGACATGGGCGACAATGTCATCGTCATCAACGCCGACAAGGTGCAGATGACGGGCAAGAAGCGCACCGACAAGACTTACTACTGGCACACCGGCCACCCGGGCGGCATCAAGAACCGCACCGCCGAGCAGATCCTCGACGGCGCCCACCCCGAGCGGGTCGTCACCCAGGCCGTCAAGCGGATGCTTCCGGGCAACAAGCTGGCCCGCAAGCAGATGACCCACCTGCGTGTCTTCGCCGGGGCCGAGCACGGCATGGACGCCCAGAAGCCCGAGGTTCTGGACGTCAAGTCCATGAACACCAAGAACACGCGGAGCGCATACTGATGGCCGATCAAGTCAAATCCCTCGAAGAGCTGGGCCAGGTGGCCGAGGGCGCCGAAACCCCGGCCGTCGAAGAAACCCCGCGCGAGCCCGTTCGCGACAGCCTGGGCCGGTCCTATGCCACGGGCAAGCGCAAGGACGCGGTCGCCCGCGTCTGGATCAAGCCCGGCTCGGGCAAGATGTCGGTGAACGGAAAGGCGCTGAACACCTATTTCGCCCGTCCGGTGCTGCAGATGCTGCTGCGCCAGCCCTTCGACGTGGCCGGTGTCAGCGATCAGTTCGACGTCATGGCCACCGTCAAGGGCGGCGGGCTGTCGGGGCAGGCCGGGGCGGTGCGCCACGGAATCTCCAAGGCGCTGCAACTCTACGATCCGGGGCTGCGTGCCCCGCTCAAGGCCGCCGGGTTCCTGACCCGTGACAGCCGCGTGGTGGAACGCAAGAAGTACGGCCGTGCCAAGGCCCGCCGCAGCTTCCAGTTCTCCAAGCGCTGATCTAGGTCGCCCCGCCGTTTTTCAGGGCCGCCCAGCCGGGCGGCCCTATTTCGTGCCCGGGTTTCAGCCCTCGGCCTGGCCAAAGCACTCCGACACGAGCGCATCGGCCAGCCGCACGATCGGGTCGAGCTTGCGGCTGCGATGAAAGCTGATCCAGACCTCCAGCATTTCCACCGGGCCGTCCGGTGTCAGCCGCTTCAGGTCGGGCCGCGCATCGCCGAACCGCTCGGGAAGGGTCGCGACAAGGTCCGTGCCCATCAGCACGCCCTCCGCGGGCGACAGCCCCTCCATCCGCAGCCGCGTGGGCAGGTCGGCCTGGGTGGTCTGGAACACCTCGACCTGGCGCGCGGCGTCGTCGTAATCGATCGTCAGCCAGCCCGAGGGCGCGCCGTCAAGGCCCGCCCGGACGTAGGGCCGAAGGCCCAGCTCGCCCAGCTTGCGGCAGGTCAGCAGGCCCTGCGTGGGCCGGGTATAGGTCACGGCGACATCCGCCTCGGCATAGGCGATCGAACGATGCCGTATGGTCAGGTCAAGCCCGAGGTCCGGGTGGCGGCGCAGGAAGGCCGGCCCGCAGCCGCTCAGCGCGCTTTGCAGGATCGTCAGCGACACCGTCGCCCGCACCACCGAGCCGGGCGAAGGGGTCATGTCCTGCTGCAACGCGAAGGCATCGAGATCCTGCTCGACGGTCTCGGCCAGCGCGATCAGCCGGCGGCCGGCCTCGGTGGGTTCCCAGGTGTTGGCGTGCTTTATGAAGAGCGACTGGCCCAGTTCCTCGGTCAGCTTCTCGATGCGCCGCGACACCGTGGCCACGTTCGCCGAGAGACTTTCCGCCGCTTTCGTCATGGTCTTGTGTCGGTCCAGCGCGAGGCAGAAACGCAGATCGTCCCAGTTGTGCAGTGCCAAATCGTCGTCTTTCCCGTTTCCCGCGGACCGGTGCCGCGGCGACGAACAACAGGATTTGGCATCCAAGTTTAAGGAAAACCTCACCTTGACTGGCTATAAGGACAGGCCGAATCGCACCGGGCCGACGGGGCATTGATCTTTCCGGCGTTTCTCGGTCCCTTGGGGATGGCAGGTCTTTCGGGAATCGGGGTGCGCATGGCCAGGGCGGCACTGACGGCGGGCGGCAAACGGGGGCTGATACTGGTCAGCCCGCCGTTCCTTTATGCCCTGCTTCTGCTGGCGGTGCCCTTGGCGACGATCCTGCTGTTCAGCTTTTGGACCCAGGATTACCTGGACATCGACACCCGGTTCACCCTCGCCAATTACGTCGAGGCCTTCAATGATCCGCTTTACATGCAACTGCTGCGCCGGTCGTTGCTGATCGCCGGGGCGGTGACCCTCGTGACCGTCGTGCTGGCCTTTCCCATCGCCTATTTCGTCAGCTTCCACGTCGCCCCGGGGCGTAAGTCGCTGTGGCTGTTCCTGATCACCATTCCCTTCTGGACCAGCTACCTGATCCGCGTCTTCCTGTGGAAGGTGATCCTGGGCTACAACGGCGTGCTCAATTCCGGCCTGACCGGACTGGGGCTGATCGACGAGCCGCTGTCGGTCATCCTCTACAATGCCAACGCCGTGGTCATCACCCTGGCCCATGCTTTTGCGCCCTTCGCGATCCTGCCGATCTTTGTGGCGCTGGAAAAAATCGACCGGTCGCTGCTCGAGGCTTCGATGGACCTGGGCGAGACGCGCGCGACCACCTTCCTGCGGGTGACGCTGCCGCTGGCCATGCCGGGCGTGGTCGCGGCCGTGCTGATCGTCTTCATCCCCACCATCGGCGATTATGTCACGCCGCGGCTGGTGGGCGGGCCGGATGGCCTGATGATCGCCAACATGATCCAGACGCAGTTTCTCAAGCTCAACAACGCGCCCATGGGGGCGACGCTGGCGGTGCTGGCCATGCTCTCGGTCACGGCCGTCTCGCTGCTCTTCATCTGGCTCAACCGGCGCTGGCTGCGGGGGCCGAAATGACCGGGCTGCGCGCTTATGCCATCGCCTACCTGGTGTTTCTCTACGCGCCCATCGCGTTGCTGCCGCTCTTTGCCTTCAACGACGCGGATATCATCGCCTTTCCCCTGTCGGGGGCCACGACCCGCTGGTTCGCCGAGCTGACCCAAAGTGCGAGCCTGCTGAACGCGGCGCGCAATTCGCTCATCATCGCCGCCACCACCGCGGTGCTTTCCACTGTGCTGGGCGTCTGTGCCGCGCGCGCGGCCAGCATGGCCGACTGGCCGCTCAAGCGGCCCATGATGGGGCTGATCATGCTTCCGCTGGTCCTGCCCGAGATCATCGTCGCGGTCTCGCTGCTGGTGCTGGTGGTGCAGGTCTTCGGGCTGGGGCTGTCGAACACCACGATCATCGCCGCGCATACGCTGATCTGCATGCCCTTCTCCATCGCCGTGCTCAACGGCGCCTTCCAGAACCTGGACCCGGCCCTGGAAGAGGCCGCGCTCGACCTGGGCGAAACACGGCTGAGCGCCTTTCGGCTGGTGATCCTGCCGCTGGTGATGCCGGGGATCGTCTCGTCGCTGCTGATCGCCTTCACCATCTCGCTGGACGAATTCATCATCGCCTTCTTCCTGTCGGGCGCCAATCCGACCATGCCGGTCTATATCTGGGGCTTGCTGCGCTTTCCCGGGCAGCTGCCGGTGGTGATGGCGCTGGGGACGATCCTTGTGGCGCTGTCGATCGTGCTGCTGATCATCGCCGAGATCATGCGGCGGCGCGGCCTCAAACGCGCCGGTCTCAAGGACAGGGGGGGCTTTCTGTGACGCTGATCAGCCTGGCGGGCGTGAACAAGCATTTCGGCGACTACCACGCCCTGCGCGATATCGACCTGGAGATCCGCGAGGGCGAGTTCTTCTCGCTGTTGGGGCCCTCGGGCTGCGGCAAGACGACCCTGCTGCGCCTCATCGCGGGCTTCGAGGCGCCGGACATCGGCACCCTTCACATCGACGGGCGCGACATGGCCGGGGTGGGGCCGAACCTGCGGCCCACCAACATGGTGTTCCAGTCCTACGCCATCTTCCCGCACCTGACCGTGGCCGAGAACGTGGGCTTCGGCCTGCGCCGCGCGCAGATGGACAAACCCGACAGGGCCCGCGCCGTGGACGAGGCCCTGGAGATGGTCGGCCTTGCGGGCTATGGCATCCGCGCGGCCAATGCGCTCTCGGGCGGCCAGCGCCAGCGCGTTGCCCTGGCCCGCGCGCTGATCCTCAAGCCCAAGGTGCTGCTGCTGGACGAACCCCTTTCGGCGCTGGACAAGAAAATCCGCGAGCAGATGCAGGTGGAACTGATGAAGCTCCAGCGCGAGGTCGGCATCACCTTCATCCTCGTTACCCACGACCAGGAAGAGGCGCTGGTCATGTCCGACCGCATCGCGGTGATGTTCGAGGGCGGCATCGGCCAGCTGAACGACCCCGAGACGCTCTACCGCCGACCCGCCTCGAAACGGGTCGCGGGCTTCATCGGCATGATGAACTTCCTCAACGGCCGGGTCACCGCCACCGGCCCCGAGATCGCGGTCGAGGTCGCGGGGCTCGGCCGTTACCGGGTTCCGGCCGAACAGGCCCCCGGCGGGGTCGAGGAAGGGCCGGTCACGATCGGCATCCGCCCCGAGACGCTCTCGCTGCTCTTCGAGGGCGAACGCACCGACCGGATGGAAGTCGCGGGCCGTGTTGACGAGGTCGTCTACTACGGCGACATGACCTATTACGACGTCGCCGTCGCCGGGATCGACAAACCGCTGACCCTGTCCATGAAGAACCGCATCGGCCGACCGGTGCTGGACGTCGGCAGCCCCACGCGGGTGGCCTGGGACGAACGCTCGCTGGTCCTGCTCGGCCGCTGACCCGCGCCCGCGCCTCTTCTGGCCAAAAATATCCCGGGGTGAATTGGCCGCAGGCCAAGAGGGGCAGCGCCCCTCCTGCACGGCTCAGTCGAGCGCCACCTGATAGCGGATCGCCAGGGTTTCCAGACCGGGGTTGCGCGCTCGAGTATCCGCGTTCGAGCGATGATCGTAGAGCACGCTCACCGTGGCCCCGTTGCCGAACTCGTAGCCCAGCCCGAGGGCCGAGCGGATCTGCAGGGTGCCGCCCAGGTCGGGCCCGTCGCCGGCACTGTAATAGCCCGGCATGATCGAGCCCTCGGCGAACAGCCCGCCCGCGCCGATCTCGAAGCGGGATTTCACGCCCAGTCCGATCCAGCCCGCGCGTTGGTCGGTCACCGACAGCCCGACGGTCGGCTGGAACGGACCATAGGCATGGTTGAGGTCGTAGCCGAGGAAAACCTCCTCGCCGATGCTGTCCTCCTGGAAGATCACGTCGCCGGCCTGCACCGAAAGGCGCGCGGGCGCCGCCTCGCGGGTCAGGCAGCCCTGTGGGCAATGGGTCATTCCCATGTCGAACAGACTGGCAATCAGGTAGATCGCGGCAAGGGTGCCATCCATCGGTGCGCCTCCGGTCCGGGTCTTCCCGTTGGATACCGGTCCTGCGCCCGCCGGGCCAGCCCTTTTTCAGCCCTCGGTGTCCCCCGGATCGGCTTCCGCGTCGGGCCGGATCAGACCCAGCCCGCGCAGGTAGATCCCGATCCCGGTTTCCAGCAGGTCCTCGGGCGGGAAGGGCCCGCGGCTTCCCGGGCTGCCGCGGGCGAAGAGTTCGACCACGCCGTGCGACATGGCCCAGACATGGGCCGAAAACATCTGCGGCGGCGGGCGCTTGTCTTCGGGGATATGCTGCGACAGGTCGGCGGCCGCCTTTTCCAGAACCCCCATGGCCCGGCCGGCGGCGGCGGCCAGCTCCGGCGTGCGCTGGACGGATAGGCCGCTTTCGAACATGGCCACGTAGTGCCCCGGAAAGCGGCGCGCGAAGGCGAGATAGGCGCGCCCCGTAGCCTCGAAACTGGCCAGCGCCGAGGGCTGGCCCTTCTCGTAGGCATGTTCCATCAGGTCGGCGAAGATGACATAGCCCTGCCGGGCGGCCTCGGCGATCAGGTCCTCGCGCCCGTCGAAATGGCGATAGACGGCGGCCGGGGTCACGCCGGCCTCGCGGGCGGCCTCGGACAGGGTAAAGCCGGTCGGGCCCTTTTCCTCGATCAGGCGCAGGGCGCCGTCGACCAGCGCGCGCTTGAGGTCGCCGTGATGATAGCCGCGCTTAGCCATGCCAGAGGTCCGGCCCCCCCGCGATCATGGAATCCACGGGGCCGACCTGCGACAGGTCCTTGCGGTCATAGTCCAGCGCGTGCAGCACCGTGCGGATGGCGTTGACCCGCGCCCGGCGTTTGTCGTCCGAGCGGATGATCGTCCAGGGCGCGTCGGGTTCGTGGGTCAGGGTGAGGGTCTCACTGATGGCGCCGGTGTAGGCTTCCCAGCGTTTCAGCCCCTCGACGTCGATCGCCGACAGCTTCCATTGCTTGAGCGGGTCCTGCTCGCGCTTGAGGAAGCGCTTGAGTTGCGCGGCCCGGTCCACGTTCAGCCAGAACTTGAACAGGTGAATGCCCTCGTCGACCAGCATCTTCTCGAAGGGGCCGACCTGGCGGAACCAATGCGCGCGCTCTTCATCCGTGCAAAAGCCGAAGACCTTTTCGACGACACCGCGGTTGTACCACGACCGATCGAAGAAGACGCATTCGCCCCCTGCGGGCAGGTGGTCGATGTAGCGCTGGAAATACCATTGGGTCGCCTCGGTCTCGGTCGGCTTGGGCAGGGCCACGACACGGGCGCCGCGCGGGTTCATGTAGTCGCGGAACCGCTTGATCGTGCCGCCCTTTCCGGCGGCGTCGCGCCCCTCGAAAACGATGACGACGCGCTGACCGCTGTCCTTGAGCCAGCGCTGCAGCTTGACCAGCTCCACCTGGCAGGCCCGCAGGCGGGCCTTGTAGACCTTCTTTTTCCAGCGTTGGGCATAGGGGTGGTACCTGGACAGGATCTCGCCCTTGCCCCAGTCCTCGATCTCGCGGCGCACCTCGGCGGGGGCCTCGTGCCGGAAATACTGGCTTATGGCCCCATCGAAGGGCAGGTCCCGCATCGCTCTCTCCTGTGTGGACCCCGGGCCGGGGACCGGCGTGAACGTCTGTCTAGACACTCGGTGCCAGCCCGTGAAGCCGATCTATGATCCGCCGGATCAGCGCAAGGTCCTCGAAAACGCCGTGCAGGTCGTCCTCGATATCGTGCATTGGCGTTGTCAGGCTACCGACCTCCAGGAAGGGGCCGCCCCGTTCCAGCGCAAGATAGAAGGAGTCATGCTGGAACCCGGCCCGTATGGCGCGCGCACCCTTTTCGCCACCCTCCGACTCGGCGATCCCAAGCAAGGTTTCGAGGAACCCCGCCGGCATGATCCGCCGGGCCTCGTCCGGATCGTCGGCATAGACCGCGAAGGCGGCCTCGAAAGCGTCATGGTCGAATTCCACTCGCGGCATGCTGCGCCCGCCGCCGAAGGCGAACATTTCTCCCAACTTGTTGCCGAAGCCGCCCAGCTCGCGGGCGATGAAAATGTCCGTCCCCACGGACTCGGGCACGCCGATACGCATCAACAGCCCCTTGAAGATTGTCGTGGTGCTGCTGTCGTTGTCCCCGCCGCCGCCCGAGGACCTGTGCTGGAGTTTCGCCTCGACCAGTTCGAACGGCGTGTCGCGATAGGTGCCTTCCAGCCGGTCTTCCAGGGTCGAGCGATTGTAGTTGCCGATCAGGCCGAGCCCCTGCACGCGGTCGAGCGGGAAGCGCTTGCGCGCCGTCTTGTCGTAGTCAAGGCCACCCAGAAAGCGGCAGATCACCGGCATCACGGTGTCGGCCAGGCGATTGCCCCAGCGGTTCGACTGCCGTGACCAGAGAAACCAGGCGATCAGGCCTCCGAAGACAAGCGCCACGACCGCGCCGACCAACCGACCTTCCCAGTCGTCGGCGCCGATGAGGCTCCAGATCGCCAGTATGCCGCCGATCCCCAGCGGGATGCCCGCATGCCGTTTGGCCTTGCCGAGCAGCGCCTGCCGGTCTGTCTCGATCCGGTCTAGGTCAGGCGCGATCTCGGCCTCGAAAACAGCCGAGAACCCCTCCTCGATCGGTGCCCGTTCTTCAAACTGCATCTCCGCCCTCCTGTTGGCCGACGCCTGGCTCACGCTAGTGGCCGCGCCGCGCGGTGACAAGACGGCCGGTTTACCGCAGCCCGGCGCGGGCAGCGGCGCGGTCGATGGCGGCGCGGGTCGCGTCGGGGGCGGTGTGATGGGGCAGGTGGCCTACCCCTTCAAGCCGGGTCAGCTGGGCCTGCGGCACCTCGAGGATGAATTTCTCGGCATGGATCGACAGGCCGACGGTGGTGTCGGCGGTGCCGTGGATCATCTCGATGGGCAGGGTCAGGGCGTCATAGCGCGGCTGCATCTGCGTGATCTGGTCCAGCAGGGCGACCCGGTGTCTGGCATTGGCACGCAGGCTGACGCGCCGCGCGGCCAGTTCCGCGCCGAGGTAGCTGTCGTAGCCCTCGGGCATCGGCTCCTGGGTGAACACCGTGCGCACCTGGTCGCGGATGTAGGACCGCGGCACCAGCGCGGTGATCAGCGGGACCGCGAGGGCCGACCCGAGCGCCGATCCGTTCACCCGGTAGAGCGCGGGCACATGCCCGTCCCACGGGTGCGTGGGCGAGGAGACCAGCACAAGCCCCACCGCCGCCCCGGGGTGGTTGACCGCCCAGGCCAGCGCCACCGCGCCGCCGTAGCTCTGGCCCAGCACGAGGGGGCGGTCCGCGCCCAGCTGCGCCGCCGCCTTTTGCAGCAGGGCGGCCTGTTCGGCGATCGTCGCGCCGCGGTCGTGCAGCCGTTCGGTGTAGCCCAGCCCGGGCCGGTCAAAGGTGATCACGCGGTAGTCCTGCGCCAGCTTGTCGACCATCCGAAACGAGAAATCCCGCAGGTTCCCCGAGGACCCGTGGATCAGCACCAGGTCGGGACCATCACCCTTGACCAGGGCATGCACGCGGGTGCCGTCCACCTCGATGACCTGGCCCAGCGGCGGGTACTGCGCCTCCCACCGTGCCTCGCGGGCACCGGCGCGCAGATGAACTGCCAGCGCGAGACCGAACAGGATCAGCAACAAAACAAGGAACTTCATGACAGGTCTCCACGCAGGCCGGGTGATCGCAAGATAAGCCCGGCCGCGCCGGGGTCGAGACGCGCCGCAGCGTCAGCGCCGCAGGTCGGACACTTCCTGCCCGATGCGGCCCATGTCGAACGGCGTGGTCAGGTAGATCTCGGAAATCCAGTTGCCATAAAGCAAATGCGCGTGGCTGCGCCAGCGGTTCTGCGGCGCGCGCGCGGGATCGTCGAAGGGAAAATAGTTGACGGGCATCAGCACATCCGCGCCCTCGACCTGCGAGGCGGCTAGGTCGCGGCGGTATTCCTCGTCCAGCGTGGCGCTGTCGTATTCCAGGTGGTTGAAGACGTAGAGCGCCCGGTGCGCCGGGTCCTCGACCAGCGCCGGGCCGACCTCGTCGGAGTGCAGCAGGATGGGCAGGCCCGCGGCCTCGATCTCGGGGCGGCGCATCTCGGTCCAGCGGCTGACGGGCATGACGAAATCATCGGAAAACCCCCTCAGGTAGGGGCTTTGCGGGGCAAAATTCATGTGCCGATAACAGCCGAAAAGCTTTTGCTCCAGCAAATGCTTCTTCACCCCGTGGAAGTAGTGGATCATCGCCATGCCGCCCCAGCAGACCCCGAAGGTGGAATGCACGTGGCTCTGGGTCCATTCGAAAACCTCGCAGAGCTCGTCCCAGTAGGTGACCTCCGCGAAGGGCAGATGCTCGATCGGGGCGCCGGTGATGATCAGCCCGTCGAACTTCTCGTCGCGGACCTCCGCAAATGGGCGATAGAACTCCTCCATGTGATCGGCCGAGGTGTTGCGCGCCTCGTGGCCGGTCATGCGGATCAGGCTGAACTCGATCTGCAGCGGTGTCGCCCCGATCAGGCGCGAGAACTGGATCTCGGTCTGGATCTTGCGGGGCATCAGGTTGAGCAGCGCGATGCGCAAGGGCCGGATGTCCTGCTGGCTGGCCGGACCCTCGCCCATGACCATGACGCCCTCGGTCGAGAGCACGTCATAGGCGGGCAGGGAACGGGGCAGCTTGATGGGCATGTCGGTCTCTTTCGCGGGGTGTCGGGCTCAGCGGGGCGCGTCGAGGGCCGTGGCGATGACTGCCTCGATGTCGGCGGCGTCGCGGGCGCGGGCCATGGCCTCGGCATCGACGGTCACGCCCCAGTTGCGCGCCATTGCGGCATAGCGCGGCTGACGGTGCGCCAGCGCCCGTGCATAGGCCCAGCGGATGAAGGCATCCGGGTCAACGTCGCCCTCTTGCATGTTGTTTTCGCTCAGATATTCCGCCCAGGCCTGCGCCAGGAACTCGGGTTGATAGGACATCGGCTTGGGCGCCCGGTCAAAGCGGCGGATCAACTCGTCGGTATGCGCGTCGCTGCCCTTGATCCAGACCAGCAGGCACTGCGCGGACAGGGCGCGCAGGATCGGGTCGTCGGGGTCGTCGGGGTCGACCCATTCGCAGATCGACCCGCCGGTGTCGCAGACGAAATGCGGGTAGCCGTAGACCTCTTCGGCGCGGGTGATGAAGGCCCCGGTATCCAGCAGCGTGCGTTCCTCGGCATCGCGAAACTCGTCCTGGCGGCGCGTATATTCGGCCATCGGCAGGCCGCCGCGGGCCGGGTCGCCGGGCTTGCCGAGATAGGCCGAAACGGCGGTCAGGTCATCGTCGTGGATATTGGCGGCGATGTGGATGGCATCGGCGCGCAGCATCTCGGCCAGGAAGGGCACCTGCATGGCCTGTTTCTTGAGATTGTCGGCGATGGGCTCGGCCATGTAGCGGGTGCCGATGCGGTAATCCACACTGTAATGGAACCAGTCGCCGGTGCCCGCCAGCATCTTGGACAGATGCGTCTTGCCCAGCCCGGACATGGCGAAAAAGACCACGCGCTTGTGGGCGGCCCGGGTCCAGTCGGCGGCGCTCTCGTAAATCATGGCCCGTGCCTAGCGCGGGCGCGCCCGGGGTCCAAGCCCGAATTGGCCCGCCATGAAAAAGCCCCGCCGGGTGGGGCGGGGCTTTCGGTGTGGTCCTGGTCCGGTCAGTAGGAGTAGGCGACCTTCGCGCCGAGGCCCACGGCCGAGTTGTCGCTGAAGTCGGATCCGATGGTGGTCGTCGCGTCGCCGATGTCGATGTAGCGGATGCCCCCCGACAGTTCGACCCCGTCGGCGATCATGTAGGCCGCGCCCAGCTGGTAGCTGACGTAACCATCCGTCGGGCCGAGGTTGCCGGTCGGCTCTCCGGTGGACTCCTCGTAGCCCACCGAGAAGGAGGCCGAGAGCTTGTCGGTGAACTGCCGCCCGACGCCAAGGGTGTAGGTATAGACGTCGTCGTCGTAGTCGAGGATATCACCCGCGCGGCTGTCGGTCAGCGCGAACCCGTCCCAGGCGACATAGCGGACCGAGCCGAACAGCAGCGTGTCCTGCGCGATGCCGGTCTGGACGTCGAGGTTGACGCTTTCGGGCATGGTGGTGCTGAGGTCGCCCACCGATCCGTCCAGGGCGAGGTCGACCGGGCTGCTGTAGGTCAGCGCCACGCGCAGGGCGATGTCGGGGCGTTCGTAGGCCCCGCCCAGGACATAGCCCATGCCGGTATCGCTGGAATAGGTCGAGGCGTAGGCGGACGATGCCGTCGCGGGCCCTTGCGGGCCGTCCAGATCGGGCACCGCCGGCACGTCGTAGACACCGCTTGCCGTCACCGTGCGGACCCCGCCGTGCAGGCTGAAATTCTCGTCGATCCGGAACCGCAGCAACACCGTAAGCCCAGTGGTGTCGACCTCTGCCTTCGCGCCGGCCAGGGCATAGGCGGTCGTGTCGTCGTAGTCGACGTCGGCGCCATAGGGTTGATCCAGGATGATGGCGAGCGCGGTGCCCTCGAACAGGTCGGTCTTGTAGGCCGCCCCGAACTGCGCGTAGCTGGGGGCCATGTCGCCGGAGGGTGCGCCACCACCCAGAATAGACGGCAGGGCGGAGCTCATGTTGCCGCTGACCGACGGGTTGACCAGGCCGAAGCTCAGCTCGGCATAACTGCCCTCCTCGAAAATTGCGCCGACCGGCTGCCCCGACCGATCGAGCCCGCCGGCACTGGCAAGCCCGGTCGTCATCAATAGCGCGGCGCCCGCGCCGAGTATCTTGTTCATGTCCCTCATCCCTGAACTGGTGTCTCTCCTCGGGCAAACCCTAGGAAGCGCTGGGGCGCTTGGTCAATTCTTGACGCGACGTCAGGTTGATACGGCGTCGCGGCGTCGCGGCGTCACTTTCGCGCGGTGGCGGCGCGTACCGTCGGTCGGGGCTGGCCGTGCGTGATGTTCAGGTAATTGCCCGCGAAGATGAAGGCCGCCCCCAGAAACACGAAGGGGTCGAGCGCCTCGGCGTAGACCAGCGCGCCGACCACGGCGATCACCGGCAGGCGGACGAAGTCGATGGGCATGACCACCGCCGCCGGGGCGATGGACAGCGCCGTTGTCAGGCAGAAATGCGCCAGAAGACCGGCGCAGCCGATCAGCACCAGCCATGGCAGACTGCCGGGCGAGGGTCGGGCGATGGCGCCGTCCGCCCCGGCGCAGATCAGGCCCAGGACCAGCTGCATCGCCGTCAGCCAGAACAGGATGCCGGTGATCGTCGTCCCCCGCGTCAGCCGCCGGGTGAACAGCGCCGACAGGGCAAAGCCCACCGCCGCGCCGGCGGCGGCCAGATGGCCCACCTCCAGCGCCGAGACCCCGGGCCGGGTGACGATCAACACCCCGGCAAACCCGATGGCGGCGGCCAGCGCGCCGGTGCGCGTGATCCGCTCGCCCAGCACCAGCGGGGCCAGCAGGATCACCCAGATGGGCGAGGTGAACTCCAGCGCGAAGACCTGCGCCAGCGGGATCGCCGCGATCGCGAAGAACCACAGGTTCTGGCCCGCGAAATGCGCGATGTTGCGCAGGGCGTGCAGGCCCAGCCGGTCGGTCGTGATCTGGCCGCGCGTGCCCGCCAGGCTGCTGACAAGAAGCACCAGCACAACGCCGACGGCCGAGCGGTAGAGCATGATCTCGAAGGTGTCGAGCTCGACGCTGACTGCGCGCCCAGCGACGGCCATCGAGGTGAAGGACGCGATGGCGCCGGCCATCCAGAGCGCCGCGCGCAGGGCCTCGGGCAAGAGGGCCGCCGCGCGGGTCATTCCCACTCGATGGTGCCGGGGGGCTTGGAGGTCACGTCATAGGTGACGCGGTTGATGCCCTTGACCTCGTTGATGACGCGCGTGGCGGTCTCGCCCAGAAAGTCGTGATCGAAGGGGTAGTAATCGGCCGTCATGCCGTCGACGGAGGTCACCGCGCGCAGGGCGCAGGCATAGTCATACGTGCGCCCGTCGCCCATCACGCCCACGGTGCGCACCGGCAGGATGGCGACATAGGCCTGCCATATCTTGTCATACAGCCCGTGCTTGCGGATCTGGTCGATGTAGACGGCGTCGGCCTTGCGCAGAATCTCCAGCTTGTCGCGGGTGATCTCGCCGGGGCAGCGGATGGCCAGGCCGGGGCCGGGGAAGGGGTGGCGGCCGATAAAACTGGCCGGCAGGCCCAGCTCGTGGCCCAGCGCGCGGACCTCGTCCTTGAACAGCTCGCGCAGCGGTTCGACCAGCTCCAGGCCCATCTTGTCGGGCAGGCCGCCCACGTTGTGGTGCGACTTGATGGTCACGCTCGGCCCGCCGGAAAAGCTGACCGACTCGATGACATCGGGGTAGAGCGTGCCCTGCGCGAGGAAATCCGCCCCCGCGATATCGCCGGCATGTTTCTGGAAGACGTCGATGAACAATCGCCCGATGATCTTGCGCTTTGTTTCGGGGTCGGAAACACCGTCCAACTCGCCCAGGAACAATTCGGCCTCGTCGGCGTGGATCAGCGGGATGTTGTAGTGGTCGCGGAACATGGTGACGACCTCGTCGGCCTCGCCCTGGCGCAGCAACCCGTGATCGACGAAGACGCAGGTCAGCTGGTCGCCGATGGCCTCGTGCAGCAGCACCGCGGCGACGGAACTGTCCACCCCGCCCGACAGCCCGCAGATCACCTTGCTGTCGCCCACCTGCGCGCGGATCTTCGCGATGGCCTCGGCGCGGTAGGCCTGCATGGTCCAGTCGCCCGCAAAGCCCGCGTTGCGCACGAAATTCTCGTAGAGGGTCTTGCCGTTGGGGGTGTGGTGCACCTCGGGGTGGAACTGCACCGCGTAGAAGCCCCTATCCAGGTCCGCGGTGATGGCGAAGGGCGCGCCGGGCGAGGTGCCCAGCACCTCGAAGCCCGGGGCCAGCTTCGAGACATGGTCGCCGTGGCTCATCCAGACCTGCTCGCGCCCCGAGCCGTCCATGAACCAGCCGTTGAGGAAATCCGGTCGGGTCCCCTCGGCCGGGGTGACCCAGGCGCGGCCGAACTCGGCGGTGGCGGCCGCGCCGGCCTCGACGGTGCCGCCGAGGTCCTGCATCATCACCTGCTGGCCATAACAGATCCCCAGGATCGGCACGCCCAGCTCGTATACCGCTCGCGGCGGGCGCGGGCTTCCCGCGCGCATCACCGAATCCGGCCCGCCCGAGAAAATCACCGCCCGCGGCGCGAAATCATCGAGGAAGGCCTCGGTGACGGCCTGGAAGGGGTGAATCTCGCAATAGACATTCAATTCCCGCAGCCGCCGCGCGATCAGTTGCGTGACCTGGCTGCCGAAGTCGATGATTAGGAGGCGTCTGTGCCGATCGGAGATACTAGAGGCGTTATCTGTCATGCCGCTCGGATAGGCACGATCGCACTGGCAGGCAAGCGCAAAGCGTGGTGGCCCCGCACAAACGGCTGGGGCCACCACGCGATCTTGGCGTCGATCAGAACGAGTAGATGATCGCCGCCTCCAGTTCGTTGAAGGACGAACTCACGTCAGGATAGACTTGATCTGTCTGAAAATCCTGCCCGTCGAAGGTATAGCGGTTGATACCGATCCGGCCGCGAAGGCGCTCTTTGAATGCCCGTTCCACGCCGATGCCGAACACCGTCCCGTTCAGCCGGTTGACTTCGCCCTCCGGTCCGCTGCCGTCGTCGACAAATCCGTCGGCATCGCCCGCGGCGACCCCAGCCAACCCGTAGATGAGTGTATCTGAAGAGGCGAGGTAACCGCCGCGCAGACGCAGCGACCCGACAGTCGAGAATTCGAGCGCGCATTCGAAATCCGGGTTGTTGCACTCCTCGGTGCCGTGGAGCCTGCTGGCCGACAGCGCCAGTTCGGCACCATACACAAATTTAGAGTTCTGGAAGTTGTATCCGACTAGACCGCCGACACCGGGGCCACTCAATTCGCCCTCGCCGTCGCCTGGGAAGATAGCGTCGTTCCCATAGACTCCCGACCCAAAAGACAAGATCCCCCCGACATAGGCGCCGGACCAGTCCATGACGGTGTCCAGTTCGGGGGTCGAGGTGGCGGGGTCGGATGTCGCCTCATCTGCCGATTCGGCTAATACCGCCCCACTCGCCAGTCCGAACGCGAAAAGTGTCGTGGTAAGCAATTTCATGGCATCCCCCAGAAATATGGTAACTATTCTATTTAGTCTCATCCTTTCGCGCACGGGGCAACGCCTTCGTCCGCCTAAATGTTTGGATGTGATGACAATATCACAGCCCGTATGTCGCTTTCGCACCCAAAGGGGCGCAAATCCGATCCATCCGCAGCGCGCAGGGGGTTATCACCCGCCCAAGGCAACGAGACCAGGGAGACTCGGCATGAGCGACGCAAGCACGGCACGGGCAGGGCGCAGGGGCCGCGGTGGTGGCGGGGCCGCGCGGCGGGCACAGCGCTCGGCGGTCAGTTTCGAGACGGCGAAATACATCGAACGCAACGTTCCCAACTTCGAGGTCCTCACCGAGGAGGCCATCGCGGTGATCGAGGCCAATGCCGAGCAGGTCCTCGAAGAGATCGGCGTGGCCTTCGTGGACAACCCGCAGGCGCTCGAGCGCTGGCGCGCCGCCGGGGCCGAGGTCACCGGCGAGCGGGTCCGCATCCCCCGCGGGCTGGCGCGCGAGCTGATCAAGACCGCGCCCTCCGAGTTCACCCAGCACGCCCGCAACCCCGAGCGCAGCGTGGTCATCGGCGGGCGCAACCTGGTGCTGGCGCCGATCTACGGCCCGCCCTTCGTGCGCGACGTGGACGGCGGGCGCCGATATGCCACGATGGACGACTTCCACAAGTTCGTGAAGCTGGCCTACATGTCGAAGTGGCTGCACCACTCGGGCGGGACAGTCTGCGAACCCACCGACGTGGCGGTCAACAAGCGCCACCTGGACATGCTGCTGGCGCACATGACCCTGTCGGACAAGCCCTTCATGGGCTCGGTCACCGATCCCGACCGGGCGCGTGACAGCATCGAGATGGCCGAGATCCTGTTCGGCGCCGACTTCGTCGACACCAACACGGTCATGACCTCGCTGATCAACATAAACTCGCCGCTGACGTTTGATGCGACCATGATGGGCGCGCTGGAAGCCTATGCCGCCAAGAACCAGGCCGCGATCATCAGCCCCTTCATCGTCGGCGGGGCCATGGCGCCGGTCTCGGTGGCGGGGACGCTGACGCAGGTCCTGGCCGAGGTCATGGCCGGCGTCGCCTACAGCCAGCTTATCCGGCCCGGGGCGCCGGCGATCTTCGGCACCTTCGTGACCTCGATCGACATGAACTCGGGCGCGCCCACCTTCGGCACGCCCGAAGCGGCCAAGATCACCTACGGCGCGGGGCAACTGGCGCGGCGGCTGGGACTGCCCTACCGCTCGGCGGGGTCGTTCAACGGGTCGAAACTGCCCGACGCGCAGGCCGGCTACGAGACCGCCAACAGCCTGAACGTCGGGCTTCTGGCCGGGGTCAACTTCATGCTGCATTCCTGCGGTTGGCTGGAAGGCGGCCTTGTCGCCGACTTCGAGAAATTCGTCATGGACGCCGACCAGCTGGGTGCGCTGCACGGCATCGCCAAAGGCGTCGACATCGACGAGAACGCCCAGGCCATGGATGCCCTGCGCGAGGTCGGCCCGGGCGGGCACTACCTCGGCTGCGCCCATACCCAGTCCAATTTCAAGTCCGCCTTCTGGCGGTCCGACGTGCTGGACTACAAGCCCTTCGAGACCTGGGACGAGGAAGGCGGGCGCGACACCCGCCAACTCGCAAGGGTGCGGGTCGAGAAGCTGCTGGCCGACTACCAGCAGCCAGCCCTCGACCCGGCGATCAACGAGGCGCTGCACGCCTACGTGGCCGCCAAGAAGGACAGCATGCCCGACGCTTTCGGCTGAACCCTCAGCCCATGGGCTGCAGCCTGCGGCGCGATCGCCGGATCGCCCGCAGGGCGGCCGCCTCGGACATCAGCGCGATCAGCACCTCGACGTGCCGGGCGATCGAATAGGCCGCCCGGTCCTGCCGGCGCTGGCAATCCAGCGCCGCCTCGATGTCCAGAAGCTGGACCACCGCGTCGCTTGACCGCGGCGGCACCTCGGCCCTTAGCACCCGGCGAAGGTGGCGATTTCGGCAGTAATCCGTTAACCCTTGGCGCGCGGTCTGCACCAGGATCAGCGGTCTTTCGAGGCGCGAAACGCGTGTCAGAACATCTTCCATGACGATCTCCCAGTTGATTTTCAACGCTTATATCACAACCGGAACGTGTGTTGCGTGTGGATAACAACGGGCGAACGCGCCGTTAACAATCGTTTACGATTTGGAAACCATGCTTTCAAACTGTGGATAATGTTTCCGCAAGAGGAACGGTGTCCCGGGTGGGTATGGGCCGGACAGGCCGCGCGCGTTGCGCGGCAAGGATGGGAACGGACAATGTCATTTGAACACAAGTCGTCGGTGTCACTGCCGACCTGGGTGCCGGACCATGTCCGGCATTATCTTCTGCACACCGTCTACGGACAGTCGATCCGGGCGCTGGCGCGTCGGGCCGACTGCCATGCCTCGACGATCATGCGACAGGTGCGCAAGGTCGAACAGCGCCGCGAGGACCCCCTTATCGACGAGGCGCTGCGCGTACTGGCCTCGGAAGGGGCGGGCGGTGCGGCGGCGGTGTCGAACCTGGAACAGTTGCAGGCGCTGCGGCGCCTGGGCGAGCCCGGTGCGCTGCTGGCCGTGGCCGCGGATATGGGCCGCGGCGTGGTCGTTCGCGACGGGGCGGGCGACGCGCCCGAGCAAAGCGCGCCGCTCGACCTGCGCGTGGCCCGGGCGCTGGCCCTGCGCGACTTCCTCGATCCCGGGGCGTTGGGGGGGCGCATCGTGCGCTACCGGATCTCGCATACCGGGCGAGCGGCGCTGCGCGACCTGATCGCGCGCTCGGAAAACCGCGCCCGCGAGATGGCCGAGGCCCAGACCCCCTTTGCCCATGCCCCCGGCGCGGCCGCCGCCGAAGACGACGACATGCCACAGCGCAGCACCCGGCTGGCGGCGGCCGACAGCCCGGTGCGCGCGCTGGCCAGACGCAAGGACAAGTTCGGCGACCCATTCCTGACCGCCGAGATGGTGCGCGCCGCCGAACGCCTGCGCGAGGATTTCGAAATCGCCCATGTCGGCCAGTCGGTCAGCCAAGACTGGCAGGCGCTCATGACCGGTCCGCACAAGGGCCACGGCGCTGGTACGGGCGGCCGGCTGGACGTGCAGGCGCGCGTCGCCGCCGCCTTCGAGGCGCTGGGACCCGGACTGGCCGAAGTGGTCTATCGCACCTGCTGCCTGCTCGACGGGCTTGAGACCACCGAACAGCGCATGGGCTGGTCGGCCCGCTCGGGCAAGATCGTGCTGCGCATCGCGCTGGACCGGCTGGTCGAACATTACCGCCAGACCGGCCAGCTTCACGCGCGCTACGGCTAGCACCGGGGGCCGAGAAATGCGCCCGGCGCAACGCGGGGTTTCATTGCTTTTTTCGCGCGACCGGCCTACCTCTAACGAGACAGACGCAGGAGGAGGCTCAAGTGCGCGACCTGAACATCCCCGAAACCAGGCACCCGGAAAAGGCGCATCGCGCCGACAATGCCCAGCCGCGCAAGCCCGACTGGATCCGCGTCAAGGCCCCAACCTCCAAGGGCTACCGCGAAACCCACGAGATCATCCGCGAGAACGGCCTCGTCACGGTCTGCGAAGAGGCCGGCTGTCCCAACGCGGGCGAATGCTGGTCGCAGGGGCACGCCACCATGATGATCATGGGCGAGGTCTGCACCCGCGGCTGCACCTTCTGCAACGTCGCCACGGGGCGGCCCGATGCGCTCGACGTCTTCGAGCCGGGGCGCGTGGCCGACGCGGTGCAGAAACTGGGCCTCAACCACGTCGTCATCACCTCCGTTGACCGTGACGACCTTGACGACGGCGGGGCCGAGCATTTCGCCATGACCATCCGCGCCATCCGCAAGCGCTCGCCCGGCACCACGATCGAAATCCTGACGCCGGATTTCCTGAAATGCCCGCCCTCGGCGCTGGAAACGGTGGTGGAGTCGAAACCGGATGTTTTCAACCACAACCTGGAAACCGTGCCGGGCCTCTACCAGGAGGTCCGCCCGGGCGCGCGCTATTTCCACAGTCTGCGCCTGTTGCAGCGGGTCAAGGACCTGGACCCGACGATGTTCACCAAGTCCGGCATCATGGTGGGGCTGGGCGAAGAGCGCCCGCAGGTTTTGCAGGTCATGGACGACATGCGCAGCGCCGACGTGGATTTCCTGACCATCGGGCAGTACCTGCAGCCCACGCCCAAGCACCACGCGGTGGCGCGTTTCGTCCACCCCGATGAATTCGCGTCCTACGAAAAGGCCGCCTACGGCAAGGGGTTCCTCATGGTCTCGGCGACGCCTCTGACCCGGTCGAGCTATCACGCCGGCGACGATTTCGCCCGCCTGCGCGAGAACCGTCTGAAAAAGCTGGGCGAAGCGGCCGTCTAGGGTAGGGCCACCAGGTAGGCGGCGATCGCCGCGCGGTCGTCCTCGGGCAACCGGCTGGTGTTCTCGATGACCGAGACCATGCTGCCGCCGGCCGTGTCGAACTCGGGTGTGAAGCCGCTTTCGAGGTAGGCCGCGATATCGGCCGCCGACCAGCCCAGCCCCGCGGGCGTGATATCGGGGATACGGCCGTCGCCCTCGGGGTTGTCGGCCCCCGACAGCCAGTTGTCCCGGTCCAACCCGCCAAGGGCGTTGCGCGGCGTGTGGCATTCGCCGCAATGGCCCAGCGCCTCGACCAGATAGCGGCCGCGCGCCACCTCGCTGTCCAGCTCGCCCGTCACCACCCAGTCGTCCCGCGCGTACAGCCGCTTCCAGCCGCCCAGGCTGCGGCGGATGTTGAAGGGAAAGCCGATCTCGTGCGGCTGGCTGGGCGTGGCGTCGGCGGGAAGGGTGCGCATGTAGGCGATCAGGTCGGCGATGTCCTCGCGCTCGGCCCTGGCGTAGGCGGTATAGGGAAAGGCGGGGTAGTAGTGCGCGCCCTCGGGCGAGATCCCGCGCTGGATCGCGTTCGCCAGCTCCAGGTCGGACCAGCCCCCGATGCCATGCGCGGGATCGGTCGAGATATTGGGGGCCACGAAGGTGCCGAAGTCGGTCTCGAACCGCTGGCCCCCGGCCAGGACGGGCGGGCCGTCGGCCTCCTCAACCCCGGGCGCGGTGTGGCAGGACGCGCAGCCGGCGGCGATGAAGACCTGCTCGCCCGCCGCCGCATCACCGTCCAGCCCCGCCAGGTGATCAGTCGGCAACGGATCGGGCGCGGTCAGCCACCAGCCAACCGCGCCCCCGGCGACGGCCAGCGCCGCCGCCCATCTCAGCACCGGCGCGACCACGGATCAGTCGTCGCTTTCGCGGTAGTCCTCGTGGCAGGCGCCGCAGGCCCCGCCAAGCCCGCCCATCGCGCCCTTGAGCGCGCCGAGGCCCTGGCCGGCGGCGTCTTCCATCGCACCGGCGGCCATGACCAGATCCTCGGATTTGGACATTACGTCGTCGAGGTTCTCCCAAATGGCCGGCAGCGCCTTGGACCCTTCGACGGAGTTGTCCGACCCTTCGGGCCAGTAGGTGGACTGGTCCAGCTTCGACAGCGCGGCGATGTTCGAGGCCGCGGCGCTGGCCTCCTCGGCGTCATAGGGAATCCGCTCGCGGGCCATCCCGCCGAGCACGCCGATGTTGTGGGCGTAAAGCTGCATATGGGCCTGGCGAGCCTTCATGGCGCCGGCGATGGCCGGGTCGACGTGGGAGTCGGCCAAGGCGGTCGTGCCAAGGCCGGTGAGGCTCAGAACGGTAAGGGCAGTCGCAAGGGGTTTCACGGCAAGACTCCTGATTCAATCAGTTTCGATGACTTCGACGATACCTGTGAGTAAACTCCAAGCCACTCCCAAATTTCGCGCAAGGGGTCCGATTCCATGCACAGCCAGAACTGGGATGACCTGCGTTTCGTCCTCGCCGTGGCCGAAGAGGGCTCGGTCAGTGCAGCGGCGCGGCGGCTTCGGGTCAATCACGCCACGGTGCTGCGGCGGGTCGCCGCCTTCGAGACGCGGGTCGGCCTGCAAGTGTTCGAGCGCACCGCCGGCGGTTACGTGATCCCGCCCGATCACCGCCGCGTCATCGAGGCCGCGCGCGAGGCCGCCGCCGCCATCGCGGCGGTCGAGCGGGTGGCGCAGGGGGTCGAGATGCGGCTGACCGGGCGGCTCTGCGTGACCTCGACGGATACCTTCTGCCAGACGGTCCTGCCCGGTCTCGTTCGGGACCTGACCGCCGAGGGGGACGGGCTGACGGTCGAGCTGTCCTGCACCAATACCCGGCTCGACCTGTCGCGGATGGAGGCCGATATCACAGTGCGCCCCGCCGTGCGCCTGCCCGAGGGGCTGATCGGGGAACAGGCAGGGGTCCTGGGGCTGGCGGCCTACGGGCCGGCAATGGCGCCGACCGCGGGCTGGCTGGGCCTGAGCGGGCCGCTGAACCGCTCGCGCATGGCCGAGGTTATGGACCGCGAAGGACCCGGCCCCCTGTGCGCGGCGGCCGACAGTTTCGCCGTCCTGCGCGAAATGGTGGCCGAGGGCCTCGGAAACGCGATCCTACCCGACGTGCTGGCCGCGCAGGACCCGCGGCTGGTGCCGCTGGGCCGGCCCGAGATGCGCCTGGAGATCCCCATCTGGGTCGCCAGCCACGCCGATATCGGCGGCTCGTCGCGGCTGCGGGCGTTTCGTGCGCGTATCCGGGCCGGCTTGCAAGACCGGGCCGCCCGGATTGCCCGGGGCGCACCGCCCTGACGCCTGGCCTAAAGCATGCGCACCTTGCCGATATGGGGCAGGTTGCGGTTGCGCTGCGCGTAGTCGATGCCGTAGCCGACGACAAACTCGTCGGGGATCTCGAAGCCGGTCCAGTCGGCCTTGACCTCGACCTCGCGGCGGGTCGGCTTGTCGAGCAGCGCGATCGAGCGCAGCTTGCGCGGACCCCGCGCGCCCAGCAAGCCCAGCACGTGTTTCATGGTATAGCCGGTGTCGACGATATCCTCGACCACCAGCACGTCGCAGCCCGCGATACCGCCGCGCAGGTCCTTGAGGATACGCACCTCGCGGCTGCTTTCCATGGAATTGCCGTAGGACGAGGCCTCGAGGAAATCGACCTCGACGTTCATGTCCAGCTCGCGCACCAGATCGGCGATGAAAACGAAAGAGCCGCGCAGCAACCCGACCACGACCAGCTTGTCGCTGCCGTCGAATTCGGCGCGGATCTCGCGCGCCAGCTCCTCGATGCGCGCGGCGATGGTCTTGGCCGAGATCATTTCGTCGATGGCATAGTCCTGTTGCGTCATCTGGCCCCAAAGTCCCCGGTCGTGCTTGATTTCCGCGCCGCACTCTACGACATCTCGCGCGAGAGTCACGCAGACAAAGGACAGCGGATGCCCGCCCATTCCGAGACCCGGCATTTGCCCTACAGCGCGCAGCAGATGTACGACCTTGTCGCCGACGTCGACCGCTACCCCGAGTTCCTGCCCTGGACGGCGGCCGCGCGGGTGCGCCGGGTGGACGATCACGGCGATCACAGGGTGATGCTGGCCGACCTCGTGGTTTCCTTCAAGGTCTTCCGCGAACGCTTCGGCAGCCGCGTGACGCTCTGGCCCGAGGCGCGGCAGATCGACACCGACTACATCGACGGCCCCTTCAGGTATCTCGAAAGCACCTGGGCGTTCCGCGAGGCCGAGGGCGGCTGCGAAGTCTCGTTCCGGGTGGATTTCGAGTTTCGTAACAGGATGTTGCGCGGCGCGGCGGGAATGTTCTTCAACGAGGCGATGCAGCGGATCGTGCGCGCCTTCGAGGCCCGCGCGAAGGACCTCTACGGCTGAGCGGCCCCCGCCAGCAGGGCCAGCGCGTGGTCCACGGACGCCGCGCGCACCCTCTCGCGCCCGCGCGCGCCGAACTCCACCGTTTCCGCCCGGGTGCCCGCCGCCCTGGCCAGCCCGAAACAGACCCGTCCCTCGGGCTTGTGGTCCGACCCGCCGGGGCCGGCGACGCCGGTGATCGACACCGCTAGGGTGGCCGCCGACCGGGCCAGCGCCCCCGCGGCCATTTCCGCCGCGACGGCCTCGGACACCGCGCCATGGGCGGCGATGGTGGCCGGATCGACGCCCAGCATCTCGGCCTTGGCGGTGTTGGAATAGGTGACAAAGCCCCGCTCGAAGACGTCCGAGGCCCCTTTTACGGCCGTGATTTCGGCGCCCAGCAGCCCGCCGGTGCAGCTTTCGGCGCAGGCGATCATGTGGCCGTTGGCACGGGCCGTCTCGATCAGGGCGGCGGCGCTCATGGCGCGATCACCACATGCGACAGCCCCGCCAGCCCCAGCGTGATGACGGCGGCAAACAGCCCGGCCCAGACATCGTCGAGCATCACGCCCATGGCGTCACCGCGCCGGTCGGCCCGCCCGGCCATGAGCGGTTTCCAGACGTCGAACAGCCGGAACAGCGCGAACGCCGCGATCCAGCCGGGGTAAAGCGCCAGCACCGGCTGGCCGGCGGCTGCCGCGCCCACCATCACCGGGGCGAGGGCGATCCACTGGCCCACGACCTCGTCGATGACCACCTCCGAGGGGTCGTGATCCGGGCCCCGCGCCGTGTAGACCCGCGTGGCCCAGAGCCCGGCGGCAAAGGCCGCCGGAATCATCAGCAGAAACAGCCACATGCCCCCCAGTTGCCAGAGCCCCCAGGCCAGCGGCAGCGCGACCAGCGACCCCCAGGTGCCCGGCGCCGGGCGCAGGTGGCCCACGTAGAGGACCGTGGCGATAAGATGCGCCGCGCGGGTCATGATTGCACCAGCGTCGCGGTGGCCATGGCGGCGATGCCTTCGCCGCGCCCGGTGAAGCCCAGCCGTTCCGAGGTGGTCGCCTTGACGCTGACGCGGCTGTCCTCCAGCCCGGTGATCCGGGCCATTTCGGCGCGCATCGCGGGGGCGTGGGGGCCGATCTTGGGCGCCTCGCAGATCAGGGTGCAGTCCAGATGCGTGATCGCGTAGCCGCGCGATCGGGCCAGCGCGCAGGCGTGGGCCAGGAAGGTCGCGCTCGCCGCGTTCTGCCACTGCGCCTCGCTGGGCGGGAAATGCGTGCCGATATCGCCCTCGGCCAGCGCGCCGTAGATCGCATCGGTCACCGCGTGCATGCCGACGTCGGCATCCGAATGGCCCTGAAGGCCCTGGTCGAAGGGCACCGCCACGCCGCAGAGCATGACGTGATCGCCCGGCCCGAAACGGTGCACGTCAAACCCGTTGCCGGTGCGAATGTCCATCTGCGCCCCCATGATGCGCGCGGCCCGGGCGAAATCGCCGGGATGCGTGATCTTGATGTTGTCCTCGTCGCCCGCGACGATCTGCACGTCAAGCCCGGCGGCGCGGGCAATGGCCACGTCGTCGGCCGCGGTGCCGTCGGCGCGGGCTTGCGCGGCGCGGATCGCCTCGCGGTGGAACGCCTGCGGGGTCTGCGCTCGGAACAGGCCGTCCCGCTCGGCGATGCCGGTGACCCGGCCCCCGGCCCCGGTCCAGAGCGCATCCGTCACCGGCAGGGCCGGGGCCGCGCCGGGGGCCGTCGCGAGCGCGTCGAGCACCCGGTCGATCACGGCGGGCGGTGTGCAGCAGCGTGCGGCGTCGTGGATCAACACCGCGGCGCCCCGCGCCCTGTCCAGCCCCGCCAGCACCGACAGTGCGCGGGTCGCCCCGCCGGGAACGAGCGTCACGCGGTCCGAGAGGCCGAGGCGCGCCGCGATGTCCTGATCCGCGGGCGCGATCACGAGAACGATGTCGTCGACGCGCGGATGGGCGCGGAAAATTTCCAGCGCATGTTCGACAACCGTGCGTCCCGCGATCCGGCGCCATTGCTTGGGCGTCTCGCCGCCCGCTCGCTGCCCGCGCCCGGCGGCGACGATAATGGCCGTGGTCTGCATCGCAGCCTCTCGCTTGCGTCTAACGCGCTGCTTAGCGGCTGGCTCGGGGCCGGGAAAGAGGCCGTTTGCGCAACGCTCGGGGAAGAGCTGCACAACTTTTAATCATTTCACGGGCGCCGCACATTTTTTGACCGCAATTCAATTGTCGGCTCGTGGGGCCTCTGCTATCTGCAAGGCATGTTCTTGCCTGCCGCCCCGTTTCCCGCCGCCCTGGCCCCGCTTGCCGGGATCACCGACCTGCCGTTCCGGCGGTTGGTGGCCGGGTTCGGGGCCGGCTGGGTCGTCTCGGAGATGGTCGCCAGCCAGGAAATGGTCCAGGCGAAACCGGGCGTGCGCGAAAAGGCCGAACTGGGCCTGACCGAGGCTGCGACGGCGGTGCAACTGGCCGGGCGCGAGGCGCGCTGGATGGCCGAGGCGGCGCGGCGCGTCACCGACCAGGGCGCGGCGATGATCGACATCAACATGGGCTGCCCGGCCAAGAAGGTGACGCAGGGCTATTCCGGCTCGGCCCTGATGAAGGACCTCGACCACGCCTTGGGGTTGATCGAGGTCGTGGTGGGCGCGACCCACCTGCCGGTGACGCTCAAGACCCGGCTGGGCTGGGACGAGGGCCTCATGAACGCGCCCGAACTGGCCCGCCGGGCCCAAGGCGCGGGCATCCGGCGCATCGTGATCCATGGCCGCACCCGGTGCCAATTCTACACTGGCCGGGCCGACTGGGCCGCGATCCGCGCGGTCAAAGAGGCTGTCACGATCCCCGTCATCGCGAACGGCGACATCGTGGATGCCAGCACCGCCCGCGCCGCGCTGGCCCGCTCCGGCGCCGATGGCGTGATGATCGGGCGCGGGGCGCAGGGCCGGCCCTGGCTGCTGGCGCAGGTCGCCGCCGATCTCTGGGGGTACCCGGCGCCGCACATCCCGGCGGGTGGGCCATTTGTCGACATGGTGTCAGGCCATTACGAGGCGATGCTCTCGTTCTACGGCACGGCCCTGGGCGTCCGCGTCGCCCGCAAGCACCTGGGCTGGTACATGGACAGTGCTACCCCCGATCCGGCGCTGCGCCGCGCGGTGCTGACCGCCGATGACCCGGCCCGCGTGCTCGCCCTGCTGCCTGACGCCCTTACCGAGAGGCAGGCCGCATGATCATCGACGCGGAGCTGTGGAATTCCCTGCCGGTGCCCGCGCTGCTGCTGCAGGCCGACGAGACCATCGCCGACAGCAACCTTGCGGCCGAGAATTTCCTCAACCTCTCGACCAAGGCTCTGTCCGGGGCGCTGGTCTGGGACAAGGTGATGATCGACGCGCCGCTGGAAGAGGCCTACGCCCGCGCCCGCGACACCCAGACGCCGCTTTTCGTCAACGACGTGGACGTGGGCAGCGGCGAACGCCCGCCCTTGCAGTGCAACGTGCAGTTTGCCCCGCTGTCGGGGACCGACGACCAGATGCTGATGCTGATCTCCCCGCGCGAGATTTCCACCCGCATCGCGCAGAACGCCCAGAGCTATCGGGCCGCGCGCTCGGCCATCGGCATGGCCGAGATGCTGGCCCACGAGATCAAGAACCCGCTGGCTGGTATCGCGGGCTCGGCGCAGTTGCTGTCGATGGGGCTGTCGGGCGAAGACCTGGAACTGACACATCTGATCGTCGAGGAGACCCGGCGCATCGTCAAGCTGCTCGACCAAGTCGAACAGTTCGGCAATGTTCAGGCACCCCGGCTGCGGCCCGTCAACATCCACGACGTGCTGGACCGGGCGCGCCAGTCCGCCTCGGTGGGTTTTGGCGCGCACATGCTGATGATCGAGGACTACGATCCCTCGCTGCCGAACACCCACGCCGACCCCGACCAGTTGCAGCAGGTGTTCCTGAACCTGCTCAAGAACGCTGCGCAGGCGGGCGGGCCGGGCGGCGCGATCACGCTGCGCACCTTCTACGATCCGGCGCTGCGCCTGCGCCGCCGCGACGGCAGCCAGGGCCGGCTGCCGCTGCAGGTGGAAATCATCGACGACGGCCCCGGCCTGCCGCCCGACATCGCCGCCGAGGTATTCGAGCCCTTCGTGTCGGGCCGTGAGAACGGAACCGGGCTGGGCCTGGCGCTAGTCAGCAAGCTGATCGCGGACATGGGTGGCTGGATCTCGGTGGACAGCGTGCCGGGCCGCACCGTCTTTCGCGTGGCCCTGCCCACCGTGCCCCGCGACATCGCCGCCAGTGAAGAGGACACAGACTGATGGACGGAACCGTACTTGTCGCCGACGACGACCGCACGATCCGAACCGTTCTGACCCAGGCCCTGACGCGGGCGGGCTGCAAGGTGCACGCGACATCCTCGCTGGTGACGCTGATGCGCTGGGTGGACGAGGGCAAGGGCGATCTGGTGATTTCGGACGTGATCATGCCCGACGGCAACGGGCTGGAACAACTGCCCAGGATCGGTGAGGCGCGTCCGGGCCTGCCGGTCATCGTGATCTCGGCGCAGAACACCATCAACACGGCGATCCAGGCCGCCGAGGCCGAGGCCTACGACTACCTGCCCAAGCCCTTCGATCTGCCCGACCTGATGAAACGCGCGGCCCGCGCGCTCGAGGTCAAGCGGCGCGCGCCGGTCCGGCGCGAGGCACAGGACGACGGCGCCGACACCGACCTGCCGTTGATCGGACGGAGCCCGGCCATGCAGGCGATATATCAGCTTGTCGCGCGGGTCATGAACACGCCGCTGTCGGTTCTGATCACCGGCGAGAGCGGCACCGGCAAGAGCCTGATCGCGCGCACCATCCACGATTTTTCCGACCGGCGCACGCTGCCCTTCGTGGTGGCCGCGACCAACGACCTGGAGGGGATGGACGGCCCCTCGGCCCTGGTTGCGCGAGCCAAGGGCGGGACCCTGGTCTTCGACGAGGTCGGCGACCTGCCCGTCGAGACCCAGGCGCGCGTGGTGCGGATGCTCGACACGCTGGGCGATGGCGCGCCGCAGATCATGGCCACCTCGCGCGGGGGGCTGCTGGAGCAGATGGAGGACGGCGGCTTTCGCGAGGATCTCTATTACCGGCTGGCCGGCGTCACCATGACCTTGCCCGCCCTGCGCGACCGGGTCGACGACATCCCGCTGCTGATCGAGCATTTCCTGGCCCGGGCCGAACGCGACGGCGCCCCGCCGCGGCAGCTGGCCGACGCGGCCCTCGACCTGTGCCGCGCCTACAGCTGGCCGGGCAACGTGCGCCAGTTGGAAAACGTGGTGCTGCGCCTGGTGGCCACCGCGCCCGAGGCCGAGATAACTCGCAGCGAGGTCGAGATCGTGCTGGGCAACCAGCCGGCGATGGAACCTATCAAGGGCGGCGACAGCGACAAGCTCTCGGCCTCGGTGGCCAAGCACCTGCGCCGCTACTTCGACCTGCACGGCGGCGAGTTGCCCCCGCCGGGTCTCTACCAGCGCATCCTGCGCGAGGTCGAGGCCCCGCTGATCGAGATCGCGCTGGATGCCACGGGCGGCAATCAGGCGCGTTGCGCCGATCTTCTGGGCATCAACCGCAATACGCTGCGGAAAAAGATCACCGACCTGGATATCCCCGTGACACGCCGCCGGAAGTTGATGTAAAAGCGCAACAGAACCGTGGCCACTTTGCCGCATGGGTCCGGGCCGTGCCCCGGATGGCCAAGCGGCCGGGGTCGGTCCCGGTCCGGCAATGAACGAGGCCCCCGGCGTGCGGCGCTCCCTTCTGGGTATCAATCTTTCGACGATCAGCCGGTGGCGGCGCACGCGGCGGGTGCAGAACGTCATGACGCTGGTGCTGGTGCTGCTGGCGCCGGTGCTGGTGCTGTTGACCATCACCGCGCTGCGCCCGCTGGACCAGACCGGCCGCACCGAGGTCCTGCGCCTGATCCTGCTGGTGGACCTGGTCTATATCCTCGTCGTCACCGCGCTGGTGCTGGCGCGCATCGCGGCCATGGTGGCGGCACGGCGTGCACGGTCGGCGGGGTCGCGGCTGCACCTGCGGCTGACCGGGGTCTTCGGGCTGCTGGCGCTGATCCCCACCGTGGCCGTGGCCATCTTCTCGGTGCTGACGATCAACATCGGGCTGGAGGGCTGGTTCTCGGAACGGGTGCGCAACGTCGTCGGCAACTCGCTGGAAGCCGCCCAAGCCTACGAGGAGGAACACCGCCAGGAGGTCGCCCGCGACGGCCGCGCGCTGGCCGACTTTCTCGAAACGCAGCGGATGCAGACCTTCTTCATGGAGCGCGGCGAGATCCGCCAGGCGCTGTCGCGCGTCGCGCCGCAGATCGGACGCGGCCTGTCCGAGGTCTTCGTGCTCGACGGGGCGGGCGAGATCGAGGTGCGCGGCGAACGCTCCTACGAGTTCTACTTCGAAAAGCCCACCGAGGATCAGCTGGCCGAGGCCCGCGACGCGGGCATCGCCATCATCGAGGACTGGGCCAACAACGAGTTCCGCGCCCTGATCCCGCTGGAGAATTTCACCGACAATTACCTCTACGTCACGCGGCCCGTGGACGGCGAGATCCTGTCATTGCTGGACGAGACGCAGGCGACGGTCGAGCTTTACGGCCAACTGGAAAACGAGCGCGGCCGGGTGCTGTTCGAATTCGGCCTGATCTACCTCGGCTTCGCGGTGATCCTGATCCTGGCGGCGATCTGGGCTGGGCTGTGGTTCGCCGAGCGCCTGTCTCGGCCCGTCGGTCGCCTCGTGGGTGCCTCGCAGCGGGTTGGCGGTGGCGACCTTTCGGTGCGCGTGCGCGAGGACCCCGGCGACGACGAAATCGCCCAGCTGGGGCGCTATTTCAACCAGATGACCGCGCAACTGGCCGATCAGCGCGAGGCGTTGCTGGACAACACCCGCCAGATTGAAGAGCGCCGCCGCCTTTTCGACAGCGTGCTCAGTTCCGTGCCCTCGGGCGTGGTGGGGCTCGATCAGGACGGCTGCGTGACCTTCGTGAACCGTTCGGCCACGCGGCTGCTGGAGGTCGGCAAGGGCGCCGAACGCACGCCGCTGAGCGCCGCCGTGCCGGAATTCGCGCCGCTGTTCGCGCAGCTGACCGAGCGGGGCCGCCGGGTGGTGCAGGGCCAGGTGGAACTGGTGCGCGGCGGCGAGCAGGAGACCCTGCTGGTGCGCATGTCGCCGCGCCGTGGCGAGGGCGGCGCGCTGGAGGGCTACGTGATCGCCTTCGAGGATGTCACCGATCTGGTCAGCGCTCAGCGCATGGCCGCCTGGGGCGACGTGGCGCGCCGCATCGCGCACGAGATCAAGAACCCGCTGACCCCGATCCAGCTGTCGGCCGAACGCATCAAGCGCAAGTTCCGCCGCGAGGTGCCGGCCGAGTCCGTCGAGGCGCTGGAACAGATGACCGAGGTCATCGTGCGCCAGACCAACGACCTGCGCCGCATCGTCGACGAGTTCTCGCGCTTTGCCCGCATGCCCGAGCCCGACCGGGCGCCGTATGACATCGTCGGCCTGGTGCGCGACGCCGCCGCGCTGCAGGAGGCGGGCCAGCCGGGCGTGACCATCGCCCTCGACCTACCCGACCCGCCGGTGCTGGCCAGCGTAGACAGCACGATGCTGTCGCAGGCGCTCACGAACCTGATCAAGAACGGCGGCGAAGCCATTGAAAGCCTGATGGAAAAAGGTGCGCCCGACGGGTTCGAGCCGCAGGTGCGCGTGGCGCTCGAGGTGGGCGAGACCAGCGCCCGGATCACCATCGCCGACAACGGCATCGGCCTGCCCGAGAACCGTGCCAAGCTCTTCGAGCCTTACGTGACGACGCGCGAGAAGGGTACCGGCCTGGGCCTGCCCATCGTGCGCAAGATCATCGAGGAACACGGCGGCAGCCTGACCCTGAGCGATGCGCCTGCCTTCGACGGGGCCGCGCACCGCGGCGCCATGGCCACCATCGAGATGCCGATACTGACAGAAACCGAAACGGGGGCCGAGACAACGGCCGCGAAAACAGCGTGAGGGGATGATGAGCGATATTCTGATCGTGGACGACGAACGCGACATCCGGGAACTGATCTCGGATATTCTGGAGGACGAGGGGTTCACGACGCGGCTGGCCGGCGGCTCCGAGGACTGCATGGCCGAGATCGGCCGCGGCCTGCCCTCGCTGATCGTCCTCGATATCTGGCTCAAGGACAGCGCCATGGACGGGATCGACATCCTGTCGCACGTCAAGCGCGAGCACCCCGAGGTGCCCATCGTCATCATCTCGGGGCACGGCAACATCGAGATCGCGGTCGCGGCGATCAAGCAGGGTGCATACGACTTCATCGAGAAACCCTTCAACATCGACCAGCTGATGGTGGTGATCCGCCGCGCCATGGAAACCAGCCGGCTGCGCCGCGAGAACATTGAACTCAAACGCGGCGAGACCGGCGAGATCGCTATGATCGGCGATTGCGGAACCTTCCGCGCCCTGCGCAGCCAGCTCGACAAGGTGACGAAATCCAACGGCCGGGTGATGCTGACCGGCCAGCCCGGCAGCGGCAAGGAGACGGCGGCGCGCTACATTCACGCCAATTCCGACCGCAGCGGCGCGCCGTTTGTCAGCGTCAACTGCGCCGCGGTCGCGCCCGACCAGATGGAGGACATGCTTTTCGGGCGCGAAACCGAGGGGCGCGGTGTGGCTCCCGGCCTGCTGGAAGAGGCCGACGGCGGCGTGATCTACTTCGACGAGATCGCCGACCTGCCCGAGGGGACGCAATCCAAGATCCTGCGGGTGCTCGTGGATCAGAAGTTCCAGCACGTCGGCGGTTCGGACAAGGTGCAGGTGGACCTGCGGGTCATTTCGGCAACCGGGCGCGACCTGCAGGCCGAGATCGAGGCCGGACGGTTCCGGCAGGAGCTGTACCACCGGCTCAACGTGGTGCCGATCCATGTTCCCTCGCTCGAGGACCGGCGGGAGGATATCCCGCGGCTGGCCGAGTATTTCATTGCGCGCCTGAACGAAGAGCAGGGCCTACCCCGGCGCACCCTGTCCGAGGAGGCGGGCGCGCTGCTGCAAACCATGCCCTGGCCCGGCAACGTCCGCCAGCTCAAGAACGTGATCGAACGCATCCTGATCCTGGGCGACAGCCAGGACCCGATCGTCACTCGCGAGGTGCCCGCCGGGGGCGAGACCGGCGCGGCCGACGAGGACCGGGTGATCCTGTCGGGGGCACTGGCCACCCTGCCGCTGCGCGAGGCGCGCGAGTTGTTCGAGCGCGAGTACCTTCTCACGCAGATCAACCGCTTTGGGGGCAACATCAGCCGCACCGCGAATTTCGTAGGGATGGAACGCTCGGCGCTGCACCGCAAGCTCAAATCCCTCGGCGTCGTGACATCGAGCAAGGCCGGCGCGCGCATCGCCCATGTCGACGAGGTCGAGGGCTGAGGGAAGCGGCCCGGCGTGACCGGGCCGGCTTGACCGGCGATGCGGGCTCTGTCACGACGCGGTGACGCATCCGCGAGGGACCAGGCATGAAGGTCATCATCTGTGGCGCCGGGCAGGTGGGCTGGCAGATTGCCCGGCACCTGTCCTCGGAAAAAAACGACGTGACGGTTGTCGACAACAATGCCGAGCTGATCCGCCGCGCCACCGACACGCTGGATGTGCAGGGCATCGCCGGTTTCGCTTCCTTCCCGGACGTGCTGGACAAGGCCGGTGCCCGCGACGCCGACATGATCATCGCCGCGACCCATTCCGACGAGGTCAACATGGTCACCTGCCAGGTGGCGCATTCGGTCTTTGCCGTGCAGCGCAAGATCGCGCGGCTGCGCGCGCAGAGCTACCTCGACGCGATCTATGCCGATCTCTACCGCCGCGATCACCTGCCCATCGACGTGGTCATCAGCCCGGAACGCGAGGTGGCCGAGGCCGCCTTGCAACGCCTCGCGGCGCCCGCGGCCTTTGACACCGAGAGCTTTCTGGAGGGCAACGCGCAGTTGCTGGGCATCCATATCGACGCGGATTGCCCGGTCATTAACACGCCGCTGCGCCAGCTGTCGGATCTGTTCACCACGCTCAAGGCGGTTGTCGTGGGCATCCGGCGCAACGGCAAGGGCAAGCTCTTTGCCCCCAGCGCCGGCGACCAGATCTTTCCCGGCGATGATTGCTACGTCTTCACCGAGACCCCGGACATGGCCCGCACGCTGGAGATTTTCGGCAAGTCGCAGGCCAAGCAGGAGCGCGTGGTCATCATCGGCGGCGGCAACGTCGGACTGTCGGTGGCTCAGGCGCTGGAACACCGCGAAAAGCGCATCCGCGTGCGGGTGATCGAACGCGACCGCGCCCGCGCCGAACGCACCGCCGACGCCCTGGAACGGACCATCGTGCTCAACGGCGACGGGCTGGATGCGGCGCTGCTGCAAGAGGCCAATATCGGGTCGGCCGACGCGGTTTTGACGGTGACGGACGACGACAAGACCAACCTGCTCGCGGCGGTGCGGGCCAAGGCCCTGGGCTGTCCCATGGCGATCAGCCTGACCAATGATCCGACGCTGGTGCCGCTCATGGGCCCGCTGGACGTGGACGCCTACATCAACCCGCGCGCCACCACCGTCAGTTCGATCCTCAGCCACATCCGGCACGGCCGGGTGCGGTCGGTCTATTCCATCGGTGATGCCGAGGCCGAGGTAATCGAGGCGCAGGTCCTGACCACCTCGCCGATCGCCGGCAAACCGCTGCGCGACGTGGACTTCCCCGAGGGCGTGCTGCTGGGCGGCATCCTCAAGGGCGGGCGCATGGAGAAACCGCGCGGCAGCCTGCGCATCGACGAGGGCGACGTCGTCGCCATCTTCGCCACGTCGCGGCAGGTGGCCGAGGTCGAGCGCATGCTCCAGGTCTCGATCGACTATTTCTGATGGCCGGGTTCCTGTCGCGCCGGCCGTTCTTCGTGCTGCTCATGGGGCTGGGTGCGCTGGCAATGATCGTGCCCGCGATCCATGCCCGCGTGGTCGAGGACTACGCGAGCATGCGCATCTTCTTCTACGGTTTCCTGCTGTTCTCGGTCATCACGCTCTTCGTGGCGCTGGCCACCGAGGGGCACCAGCCGCGCTTCGGGCTGCGCGGGCTACTGGTGTCGTTGCTGGCGGCCTTCGCCTTCCTGCCGGTCATGCTGGCCATTCCCTTTGTCGAGGCCGTGCCGGGCGCGCGGCTGATCGACGGCTGGTTCGAGATGGTCTCGAGCTTCACCACGACCGGCGCCACGCTCTGGGACGACCCGCGCAGCCTGCCGCGCTCGGTGCATCTGTGGCGGTCGCTGGTGGGCTGGCTGGGCGGCCTGCTGATGTGGATCGCGGCCATGGCGGTGCTGCTGCCGCTGAACCTGGGCGGCTTCGAGGTCTACCAGCAGGGCAACGCCGAAGCCGGCCAGGAGCGCTATGCCCAGATCGGCCGCAGCATCGACCCGCCCGAGCGGCTGGCCCGTTACATCCTGCGCTTCGTGCCGCTCTACACCGGGCTGACGCTGCTGCTCTGGCTGGGGCTGACCATGGCCGGAGAGGTGCCCTTCGTCGCGCTGTGCCATGCCATGGCGACGCTCTCGACCTCGGGCATCTCGCCCGTCGGGGGCCTCTACCATGCCACCGCCGGCATCGGCGGCGAGGTGATGATCGCGCTGTTCCTGGTCTTCGCGCTCTCGCATCTGACCTTTACCCGCGCCCCGGGCGAGGACCCGCGCTCGGTCGTCACCCGCGACGCGGAACTGCGCTTCGGGCTGACGCTGGTGGGCGTGCTGGCTGTGGCGCTGGTGGCGCGCCATGTCTTCGAGATGGGCGCCGAGGGGGCCGACAACAGTCTGACTACGGCGCTCGCCGCGGCCTGGGGCGGGGTCTTCACGATCCTGTCGTTCATGACCACCGCCGGGTTCGAATCCGCGCAATGGTCCGTCACCCAGAGCTGGTCGGGCCTGTCCACGCCGGGGCTGATGCTGGTGGGCCTGTCGGTGATCGGCGGCGGCGTGGCCACCACGGCGGGCGGAATCAAGCTGTTGCGGGTCTACGCGCTCTACAAGCATTCCCAGCGCGAGCTGCAACGGCTGGTGCATCCGTCCTCGGTCGGCGGGTCGGGGGCACGCGCCCGGCGCATCCGCCGCCAGGGGGCGCAGATCGCCTGGATCTTCTTCATGATCTTCGCCATTTCCATCGCCGGGGTCATGGTGCTGTTGTCGCTGACCGGTGTCCAGTTCGAGACGGCCATGGTGCTGGCGGTCTCGGCGCTGTCGACCACCGGGCCCCTGGCGGTGGTCGGCGCCGAGGACCCGATCTCCTACGCCGGGCTGACCGACTTGTCCAAGGTGGTGCTGGCCCTCGCGATGATCCTCGGCCGGCTGGAAGCGCTGGCCATCATCGCCCTGCTGAACCCGGAATTCTGGCGCCGCTAGCACCATCGGGAATTTGGGCTGGAAACTCCGGCATCTGCACGACATACTGGCCACCAATTCCGGTGCCGATCCGCGGCGACAAGAACAAGGGACAGAACACGATGGCCAACGACAAGCAGAACCTGCAGGACGCCTTTCTCAATCACGTGCGCAAGTCCAAGATCTCGGTCACGATCTTCCTGGTCAACGGGGTCAAGCTGCAGGGCATCATCACCTGGTTCGACAGCTTCTGCGTGCTGTTGCGCCGCGATGGCCAGTCGCAGCTTGTCTACAAGGGCGCGATCAGCACCATCATGCCGGCCACGCAGATCAATCTCTACGACGGTGAAGAATAATTGCAGGACGACCGGCCCGTCACACGGGGCTATGTCGTTCACCCCGACATCCGCACCGATCCCGACCGCCACGCCCCCGGCCCCGCGCTGGAGGAGGCCGTGTCACTGGCCGTGGCGCTGCCCGACCTGGAAGTCGCGGGATCAGAGATCGTGCCGCTGAACAAGGTGCATCCAGGCACCGTGTTCGGCTCGGGCAAGATCGAGGAACTCAAGGACCGTATCAAGGCCGCCGGGGCGGGGCTGGTGCTGGTCGACGGGCCGGTCACGCCGGTGCAGCAGCGCAACCTGGAACGGGCGCTGGAAACCAAGCTGCTGGACCGCACCGGTCTGATCCTGGAAATCTTCTCCGACCGGGCCCGCACGCGCGAAGGCGTGCTCCAGGTCGAGATGGCGCATCTGTCCTATCAGCGCACCCGGCTGGTGCGCGCCTGGACCCACCTTGAACGCCAGCGCGGCGGGCTGGGCTTCGTCGGCGGGCCGGGCGAGACCCAGATCGAGGCCGACCGCCGCGCCATCGACGACCAGCTCAACCGCCTGCGCAAGCAGCTCGACAAGGTGGTCAAGACGCGCAAGCTGCACCGCGCGGCCCGCGCCAAGGTGCCCTTTCCCATCGTCGCGCTGGTCGGCTACACCAATGCCGGCAAGTCCACGCTGTTCAACAGGCTGACCGGGGCCGAGGTCATGGCCGATGACATGCTCTTTGCCACGCTGGACCCGACCATGCGCAAGGTCACGCTGGACGCCGGCGACGAGGTCATCCTGTCCGATACCGTGGGCTTCATCTCCGATCTGCCCACGCAACTGGTCGCCGCCTTCCGCGCCACCCTCGAAGAGGTGCTGGAGGCGGACGTGATCCTGCATGTCCGCGACATCAGCCACCCCGAGACCGAAAGCCAGCGCGCCGAGGTCATGGCGATCCTGTCGGACATGGGCGTGACCGAGGCGACGCCGCTGATCGAGGTCTGGAACAAGGGCGACCTGCTGGATGCCGAGACGTCCGCCGCGCATCGGGCCCGGGCGCAGCGCGATCCGGATATCTTCGTGACCTCTGCGGTGACGGGGCAGGGGCTGCGCCCGATGCTGGAGCGCGTGTCGGCGCGGCTGAGCGCGCCGAAGACGACGGAAACGATGTTCCTGCCCTACAGCGAGGCCCGCAAACGCGCCTGGCTGCACGACCAGGCGGTGGTCGAGGACGAAAGCACCGGCGACGACGGCTACAGCCTGACCGTGCGCTGGACAGCTCTGCAAAAGGCGCGCTTCGACAAGGTCTAGACGGGCCGCGCCCGGCGCGTCGCCCTTACTCCGCCGGTTCCAGCACCGTGATCCCGACTTCGCCGGCGCGGGCCAGGGCCGGGTCCAGCGACATCGGGATGTATTCGCCGCGCCGCCACAGCTCGCCCAGGTCGTCGTAATACCGCGACAGCGGGTGCCCGGATTGCCCCGTCGAGGTTATGAAGACCGAACTGTCGGGGTCGGCGAAATCGTAGACCCCGCGGTAGACGGCGGCATGGACGTTCAGGAAGGGCCGCAGCCCCTCGCCGGCGGTGCGCCCGCGCATCAGGGTGTTGTCGCCGCCGCTGGTCGACTGGCGGATGTTGACGAACCAGCTGAGCACCGGCGCCTCGCCCAGGACAGGGTGATCGTGGGTGGCCTCGTGGGCGTCGCCCCAGCGCAGGGACTCCAGGTTGTCGCCGTAGCGCTCGGTGATCCAGACCAGCGCATCGTCCAGCGCCAGCCGGGCGATGTCGGTGCAGGTCTCCTCGGGGGCGGAGCGACTGATGTCGCACCAGGCGGCAGCGCCGTCGACGTCGCGGAAGACGCGCTCGATGAACAGCGGCTCGACATGGGTGAATTCGTCGGCCAGCGGGCCGAGGTCGTCGCGGATCAGCCGCTCTTGCAAGGCGCGCAGCCAGGCGGCGTAGATCAGCGGCTCGGGCAGGTGCTCGTTCATCTCGCCGTTCCACTCCGACAGAAGCTCCAGCGCGTCCTGGCGCAGCCGCCGCGGCGTGCCCTCGGCCGCCGCCTCGCCGGTGAACCACAGGTCCGCGCCGATCAGCGGCAGCAGCGACCGCGCGGTGAAGGACACGGTATCGAGCTGCGCCTCGATGAAGCTTTCGCGCGTGTGCACCCGACGGTCCTGCATCAGCCGGCGCCAGCGGTTGATGCGCTGGCTGTCACCCCAGCTGTGGCTGACATGGGCCGGAAAGGGCGCGTCGGTGATCTTGTTGTTGGTATTGCCGACGATGCCGCCCGCGGGCGCCACCCATTCGGGGTTCTCGGCATAGGGGCGGCGGCCCTGCCAGCGGTTCTCGGGCAGGTAGCCGAAATGCGGCATCCGCCCCTCGGTGACGTGGTCCGGGTCGCGCGCGGGCATGTGGCCGATCAGCTTAAGGCCGACGGTGTTGCGGTCGGCCAGCGTCAGCATCTGCGCGGGGGCGACGAAGCCCTCGCCGGCGGCGATCCCGGCCTCGACCGTTTGCGCGCGCATCAAATCCATACCGGCCTCGATCGTGGTGTCGGCGTGCGACAGCGCGGTCCAACCGAGGGCGACGACATGGCCGGGGGGCCGGATCTCGCGCAGGTCGAACTGGTCGGGCGACAGCACCGGGCCGTTGTCCGTCCACTGAAGCTGGATGGTGATCGGGTCCTCGTCCTTTATGCGGATGACGCTGTCCCGGGTCTCGAAATCGGCCCAACCGGTGGGCGTGCGGTATTGCGCGGCGTTCGAGGGGTTCACTTCCTCGATGAACAGGTCCTGATCGTCGAGGTAGGACGAGGTGATCCCCCAACCCAGCCGCGCGTTGCGCCCGGTCAGCACCAGCGGCACGCCGGGAATGGTGCCGCCGATGACGCCACCTTCCGCGAGCTCCAGCCTTGCGAGGTAGAACAGCCCCGGCGCCGACAGCCCCAGGTGCGGGTCGTTGGCCAAGAGCGTCGCCCCGGTGGCCGAGCGGCTGATGCCCGCGGCCCAGGCGTTCGAGGCCCCGGCGCGGCCCCGCGGCGGGATCGGCCAGAAGGGGTCCGCGGCGATGCGTTCGGCCATGCGCGGGCCGGTCGGGGCCTTGGGCAGGTCCGGCACGAGGCTGGCGTAGTCGGGCAGGGCGGCCAGCCCGCCGCCGGGGTGGTCGGGCAGGATATCGGCCAGCCGCGCGGCATCGTCCAGCGCCAGCGAGGTGCGCGCGCGCAGCACTTCCTCTTCCAGATGGCCGGAAAGCTGCACCGCCATCAGCTTGACGATGGCCACGCTGTCGGCCGGCTGCCAGGGGGCCAGCGCGTGGTTGAACAGCCACATCTCGGGCGCGCCACGGCCGCGGGCGCCGGCGTTGACCTGGCCGATCCAGGCGTTGACGCCCTCGGCATAGGCGGCCAGCGCCGCCTGCGTCTCGGCATCCATGGCCTCGACCGAGTCGCGCGCTGCCGTGTAGATGTCGAAGCGGCGCAGCAGCTTGTCGGTCTCCAGCGTGCGCGGGCCGAAAAGCTCGGACAGCTTGCCCTGCGCGGTGCGCCGCAGCATCATCATCTGCCAGAGCCGGTCCTGCGCGTGGGCCAGGCCCAGCGCACGGAACACGTCCGCGTCCGTCTCGCCGAAGATGTGCGGCACATTGGCGTTGTCGCGCACGATCTCGACGGGCGCGTCCAGCCCGGCGATCTGCAGCGTGGTGTCGTAATCCGGCAGGGACCGTGCGGCGAAATACCCCGCCAGCGCCACCACGGCCAGGGCCAGCAGGACCAGCGCCGAGGCAAGGCGGATCAGCCAGCGAAAAAGGACGGCCATGTCTCCTCCGGATCGGCACTGGTGCCAGGGCGTCTGGTTGGATACCTATCCATCAGGCAAGGACATGATGCAAGCGGAGGACACGCATGGCGAAAACAGCATTCCTGGGACTGGGGGTCATGGGCTATCCCATGGCCGGGCACCTGGCGGCGGCGGGCCACGCGGTCTGCGTTTACAATCGCACCACGGCCAAGGCGGAGGCCTGGGTCGCCGAGCACGGCGGCACGATGGCCGCGACCCCGGCCGAGGCCGCGGCGGGCGCCGAGTTCGTCATGACCTGCGTGGGCAACGACGACGATCTGCGCGCGGTCTGCACCGGCCCCGAGGGCGCCTTTGCCGGGATGGCCCCGGGCGCGGTGCTGGTCGATCACACGACCGTCTCGGCGCAGGTGACCGCGGAGATGGACGCGGCCGCGCGCGCCGCGGGCCTGTCCTTCGTGGATGCGCCGATTTCGGGCGGGCAGGCCGGGGCGGAAAACGGCCAGTTGGTGGTGATGTGCGGCGGTGACGCGGCAGCCTATGACCGCGCCGAGCCGGTGATCGCCAGCTACGCCAAGCTCTGCCGCCGCCTGGGCGAGAGCGGCGCGGGGCAGATGACCAAGATGGTCAACCAGATCTGCATCGCGGGACTGCTGCAGGGCCTGTCCGAGGGCCTGAACTTCGCCGACAAGGCCGGGCTGGACGGCCGAGCCGTGGTCGATGTGATCGGCGGCGGGGCCGCCGGCAGCTGGCAGATGGAAAACCGCCATGCGACCATGCTGGACGATACCTTCGATCATGGCTTTGCCGTGGACTGGATGCGCAAGGACCTTGGCATCTGCCTGAAGACGGCCGACGAGGTCGGCGCGGCCCTGCCGGTCACGGCGCTGGTGGACCAGTTCTACAAGGAGGTCCAGGCAATGGGCGGCGGGCGCTGGGACACGTCGAGCCTGATCCGGCGGTTGCGGGCGCTGGACGGGTAGCGGTGTCGTATTGGCTGCGCCAATCCGACCGGGGCGAGGGGGCGCTGCCCCCTCGCGCTCCCCCGGGATATTTGGGGCCAGAAGATGCAGGTGGACCTTGCCGAGGCTTCAGCGTTCGGGCAGCAGGCCGCGCGGGGCGAAGCGCAGCATCAGCAGCATGACCACGCCCATGGTGAAGAGCCGCATGTGGGCGACCGCGTCCATGATGCGCATGCGGAAGGCGTTGTCCTCGGCCAGCCCGCCGGTGACCAGCTCGGCCAGCCAGGCGCCCAGGGGTTCGACCTGCACCCAGAGCCACCAGACCAGGAAGCCCCCCAGCACCGCGCCGTAGTTGTTGCCCGAGCCGCCGACGATCATCATCACCCAGACCAGGAAGGTGAAGCGCAGCGGCTGGTAGGTGCCGGGTGTCAACTGGCCGTCGAGCGTTGTCATCATCGCCCCGGCGACGCCGCAGACCGCCGAACCGAGGATGAAGATCTGAAGGTGGCGCGCCTTGACGTCCTTGCCCATGGCCTCGGCCGCGGTCTCGTTGTCGCGGATGGCGCGCATCATCCGGCCCCAGGGGCTGGCCAGGGCCTTTTGCGCCAGCCAAAGGATCACGATCAGCACCGCGGTGAAGAGCAGCGCGTAGCCGAATTTCACGTAGAGCGTGGAGGCCATGGTCGGTTCGAGCCCAAGGTCGGCGGCGCGGGCCACGAAGGCGGGGTCGTTCTGCAGGTCGACCTCGTAGGGGACGGGCCGGGGGATGCCGATCACGTTCTTGACGCCGCGGCTGAGCCAGTCCTCGTTCTTGAGCACGGCGATGACGATCTCGGCGATGCCCAGCGTGGCGATGGCCAGGTAGTCCGAGCGCAGGCCCAGCGCCGTCTTGCCGATGATCCAGGCCGCCCCGGCCGCCAGCAGCCCGCCCACGGGCCAGGCGATGATGGTCAGCCAGCCGCAGGCGCGGTAGTCGCCGCAGGAGTTGAGCCCGCCAAGGTTGCCGGTGACGGCCGGATTGATGTCCTCGACCGCGGCGACGCCGGCGTCGAAGACCCAGCGGTAAAGGAAAAATCCGCCCACAAGGATCGCCAGCATGAGCGCGGTGCGCATGCGGCCGCGCGGCAGGCGCGTCCAGGCCAGGATCGCGCCGACAATCGTCGCCGCGCCCAGCAGCAGGCCAAGCACGATCTGATAGCCCCCGGCGGCCCAGGCCCCGGGCGAGGGCGGCATGGCGACCAGAACCGTGGCCAGCCCGCCCAGCGCCACGAAGCCCATGACGCCGACGTTGAACAGCCCCGCAAACCCCCATTGCAGGTTCACGCCAAGCGCCATGACGGCCGAGACCAGCGCCATGTTGAGGATGCCCAGCGCCGTGTTCCACGACCCCGAAAAGATCCAGACCTGGGTCGTCGCCTCGAGCAGGAACAGCGCGGCGACGAAGGCGAACAGAAGCGGGGCGCGCATCGACTGGGTCATGCGGATTTTCCCTTGAACAGGCCGGTGGGCTTGAACAGCAGCACCACCACCAGGATGGCGAAGCTGACCGCGAACTTGTAGTCGGTGGACAGCAACTGGGCGAGGCCGTCCGGCGCGAGGCTTTCGGGCAGGAGGTAGCCGGCCACCTTCTTCCAGGCATAGGTGATCATCACCTCGGAATAGGCGATGACGAAGCCGCCCGCGATGGCGCCCACGGGGCTGCCCAACCCGCCGACGATGGCGGCCGCGAAGATCGGCAGCAGCAACTGGAAGTAGGTGAAGGGCTTGAAGCTCTTGTCGAGGCCATAGAGCGTGCCGGCGATGGTCGCCAGGGCCGCCACGATCAGCCAGGTCACCGTGACCACCTTCTCGGGGTTGATGCCCGACAGCAGGGCCAGGTCCTCGTTGTCGGAAAAGGCGCGCATGGACTTGCCGGTGCGCGTGCGGGTGAGGAACCAGAACAGCAGCGCCACCGCGATGGCGGCCACCACCAGCGTGATCGCCTGGGTGGACTTCAGCGCCAGCCCCTCGTCGAGGCCGGTCGCCGACTTGAAGTCGCGCGCCGAGATTATGAACCGCTCGCCATCGGCAAAGCGCTGGGTATCGACCCCGATGATGAAGCGCACCAGCCCGTTGTAGACGAACATCACCCCCATCGAGACGATCACCAGGATCACCGGCACCGCCTTCTGCGCGCGGTAGAAGCGAAACACCACCCGGTCGGTGCCCAGCAGCAGCAGCGCGCAGCCGAGGATGCCGAAGGGCAGCGCCAGCAGCGCGGTGGGCAGCGGGCCGAACCCGACCCCCATCGACTGGAACCACCAGGTGAACAGGATGGTAACGGTCGTGCCGAAGGCCATGGTGTCGCCATGGGCGAAGTTGGAAAACCGCAGGATGCCGTAGATCAACGTCACTCCCAGCGCCCCCAGCGCCAGCTGGGCGCCGTAGGCCGTGGCGGGGATCAGCACGAAGTTGGCAAGTGCGACGATGGCGTTGAGAAAGTCCATTACGTCACCTGCCTGCCGCGCCGGTCAGGGCATCTCGGGGTCATGAGGTGCCGTTCATAGCGCAGCGCCCAAACAAGATGCGTGCGTCGGTGGGCGTTTCCACCAAGGCGTGCGCGGTGGCGTCGGCATTAATGTTCATGAGGACAAAAAGTTCACGGTCCGACCCATTGACCACAATGCGACCTTCCGACGTCGGATTGGCCGCGCCATCAAGCGGGGCACTCTGATCCGGAAGGGTGAGGGTCACTGGTCCGTATAGGCCGCTCGTCGTGATGGGATAGTCGATTTGCGTGCAATCGTCTAATGTCTTGCAGTCGCGATCGAAAGTGCAAACCGTCTCGGCGGTCAGGGCGCTTGCCGCGAAAGCAAGCGTGGCGGCCGTTATCCCGACGCTTTTCGTTGTCGTACTCATTGTCATCCTCCAAGAAAACTCTGCCTGACGTCCGGATCGGCCAGCAATTCCTTGCCGGTTCCGGTGTGCGCGTTGCGGCCCTGCACCAGCACATAGCCATGGTCTGCGATCTCCAGCGCCTGGCGGGCGTTCTGTTCGACCATCATGACCGGCAGTCCGGTGCGGGCCACCTCGATGATGCGGTCGAAGAGCTCGTCCATGACGATGGGGCTGACCCCGGCGGTGGGCTCGTCGAGCATCAGCACCTTGGGCCGGGTCATGAGGGCGCGACCCACGGCCACCTGTTGGCGCTGGCCCCCCGACAGCTCGCCAGCAGCCTGGCCGCGCTTGTCGCGCAGGATCGGGAACAGTTCGAAGACCTGTTCCATGGTGGCCGCGATGTCGTCCTCGCGGATGAAGGCGCCCATCTCCAGGTTCTCCTCGACGGTCATCGACGGGAAGATGTTGCGGTTCTGCGGCACGAAGCCCATGCCCCGGCGCACCCGGTTCTGCGGCGACAGGGCGGTGATATCCTCGCCATCGAGCGTGACGTGCCCGGCGCGCAGATCGAGCATCCCGAAGATCGCCTTCATGGCGGTGGACTTGCCCGCGCCATTGGGGCCGACGATCACCGCGATCTCGCCCCGGTCCACGGCGATGGTGCAGTCGTGCAGGATGTGGGGGCCCTTGCCGTAGCCGCCGGTCATGCCCGTGCCCGACAGAAAGGGGCCGGTGCCGGGGGCCGGCGTCGCCGCGCCATCCGCCACCCCGGCCAGTTCCGACCGAAGGCCGGGCTGGGCGATCGAGGCGTCCTTGTTGCCGCGGCCGGAATAGGCATCGCTCATTGTGGCATCTCCACGGCGCGCATCAGCTCCTCCACGGCGAAGAAATGATCCTCGCTCGCAGTCGATCCGCGATTGTTGCTCAGCATGTAGACGAAATGGGTCTGGTCGAGGAACACCGTGATCCCGTGGGTCGTTTCCTGACCGGCCTCGCCGATGATCATGGTTTCGAGCCGCGCCGGCCGGTCTGCTCCGTCGTTGCCCACGGGAACGGCGAGGACATGGCCCACCGCGACATCGGCAGGAGCGACGCCGCGCCCGGCCAGGAAGGACGCCGCGAAGTCCTGAAGCAGGCGGGCCTGCACCTCGCGCCGCCGGGCTTCGGACATATCCGCCGTCACGAGGTCGGCCGTGCCGGAGCCCATCGTGGCGGTCGTATCGCCGATGGCGACGCTCAAGCGACCACCCTCGACCGGGCTGTAATTGAGCCACCCCAGATCCCAAACATCGCAGACCTTCACGCCGGCGGAGAGGGGCGTGCAGTCGCCGGCCAGGCTGTTGAGCATGTCGATCGCCGAGTCGTCTGACTGCGCCGCGACCGGCCCGGCCAGCGCCATCATCAAGACTGCATGCGCCGCGGTCCTCATGCGCCCAGCGTCTCCTTGTTCTTGAGGCCGGTGCCCAGGTAGGCCTCGATCACCTGTTCGTTGGTCTTGATCTGCGACAGGCTGCCCTCGGCCAGTACCGAGCCGGCGGCCATGCAGATGACCGGGTCGCACAGCCGCTCGATGAAATCCATGTCGTGCTCGATGACGACAAAGGTATATCCGCGCTCCTCGTTCAGGCGCTTGATGGTGTCGGAAATCGTGTAGAGCAGGGTGCGGTTCACCCCAGCGCCGACCTCGTCGAGAAAGACGACGCGCGCGTCGACCATCATGGTCCGGCCCAGTTCCAGCAGCTTTTTCTGCCCGCCCGAGACCGTCCCGGCCGGATGGTCGGCCAGGTGTTCGATGGTCAGGAATTCGAGCACCTCGTCGGCCTTGGCCCGCAGGGCGCGTTCCTCCTCGGCGATCCGGCGGCGGCCGAACCAGGTGTTCCAGAGCGTCTCGCCCGACTGGCCAGAGGGCACGGTCATCAGGTTCTCGCGGCAGGTCATCGAGTGGAACTCGTGCGCGATCTGGAAGGTGCGCAGCAGGCCGCGGTGGAACAAATCGTGCGGCGGCAGGCCGGTGATGTCCTCGCCCAGCATCGTGACCGTGCCGGAGGTCGGGGGAAGAACGCCGGCGATCACGTTGAAAAGCGTGGTCTTACCGGCCCCGTTTGGCCCGATCAGGCCGGTGATCGTGCCCTGTTCGATTTCCAGCGTGGCCCCGTCGACCGCGTGGAAGCCGCCGAAGGCCTTGACGACATTCTCGACCCTGATCATCGCCACTGTCCCCCGGTGCCCACGTTGTGCGGGCCTTGGCGCCCGTCTTGGTCATGTCTTGGTCACGGCGAACGGCGCGGGGGTGTCCCCGCGCCGCCGCTGTCATCCCGTGCCGGTCTCAGCGGAACTGCACGGTCTCGTAGTCGCTATCGGTGATGGTGTACTCGCGGTAGGTGCCCGCGGCCTCACCCGGGCCGATCAGCTCGACGTTGGTGGCGCCGACGTAATCGATCTCGCCGCCTTCGGCCAGGATCTCGAGCCCGCGGCCCAGCTCGCCGGGCAGGATTTCCTCGCCCGGGGCGTTGGCGACATCCATCACGTTCTCGGCGATGCTGGCGCTGTCGGCCGATCCGCCGGCCTCCATGGCCAGCGCCAGCAGTGCCGCGGCATCATAGCTTTCGCGGGTGAAGGAACTGTCGCCGTTGACGCCCGCGGCTTCGGTGATCTCGGTGAAGGCCTCGGCGCCCGCGCCCTGCGACCACGGCACCGCCCCGAAGGAGCCTTCCATGTCGCTGCCCAGTGTTTCCACAAGGCTGTCGGCGAACATGCCGTCGCCCATCATGAAGGTGTCGAAGGCGCCGCTGTCCAGCGCGCTGCGGATCACGCCCGGGCCGCCCTGGTCGGCGTAGCCCAGCACCACCAGCACCTCGCCGCCGGCCGAGGCCATCGAGGCGACCTCGGCCGAGTAATCGGCCTTGCCGTCCTCGTGCGCGGCCGAGATCGTCACGGTGCCGCCGTCCTCTTCGAAGCTGGAGATGAAGCTGTTGGACAGCCCCTTGCCGTAGTCGTTGTTGGTGAAGGTCACCGCGACCTCGTCGATGCCCTTGTCGGCCAGGATATTGGCCAGCACTTCACCCTGGCGAGCGTCCGAGGGCGCGGTGCGGAAAAACAGGCCGTTGTCCTCGGCGGTGGACAGCCCCGGCGAGGTGGCCGAGGGCGAGATCATCGGCACGCCGTTGGGCACGGCCACGTTGGCCAGCACCGCGCCGGTCACGCCGGAACAGTCCGCGCCCATGATCGCTGCGACGCCATCCCCGGTGACGAGGCGTTCGGCGGCCGCCGTGGCCGCGCCGTTGTCTATACAGGTGCTGTCCGCGCGCACCGATTCGAGCATCGAACCGTCGAGCACGCCGCCGGCATCGTTGATCTCGGTCATCGCCAGTTCGGCGGCGTCGGCCATCTGCGGGGTGAGCGATTCGATCGGCCCGGTGAACCCGAGGATGACGCCGATCTTGACGGTGTCGCCCTCTGCCTGCGCATGGGCACCGCCGGCGACGAGGGCACTGGCCGAAGCGGCCATGAGTAGCTTTTTCATTTCTTTACTCCCAGTTGGAACGGAATTTCCGGCCCCGAGATTAGGCGCCGATTCGCGAAAAGAAAAGGCGTCGCGGGGTTTTCGCGCCCGCGGCCTCAGATCGACAGGCGGGCCGCCTGCGCCCCGCGTTCGCGGTAGGGTGTGGTGTTGTAGTGCGACCGGTAGCATTTCGAGAAATGCGAGGGCGAGGCGAAACCGCAGGCGAGTGCCACGTTGATCACGCTCATGTCAGTCTGCATCAGCAGGTTGCGCGCCTTTTGCAGGCGCAGTTCCATGTAGTACCGCTTGGGGCTGCGGTTGAGGTAGCGCCGGAACAGACGTTCCAGTTGGCGCGTGGACATGCCGACCTCGCGCGCCAGAACGGCGGGGCTGATCGGCTCCTCGATGTTCTGTTCCATCATCTGGATGACACGCGACAACTTGGGGTGGCGCACGCCGATGCGGGTCGGGATCGACAGCCGCTGCGTGTCCTGGTCGGTGCGGATCGAGGAATAGATCTGCTGGTCTGCCACGGAACTGGCAAGGTCCTCACCGTTCTGGTCGGCGATGACCTGCAGCATCAGGTCGATCGACGAGGTCCCCCCGGCGGTGGTCCAGCGGTTGCCGTCCTTGACGAATACCGACTTGGTCAGCTGAACGTCCGGGAAATCCTCGGCGAAGCTGTCCTGGTTTTCCCAGTGGATGGTGGCGCGCTTGTCGTCCAGCAGTCCCGCGCGTGCCAGCGTATGCGCTGCCGTGCACAGCCCGCCGATGACGAGGCCGCGGCGGGCCTCGCGGCGCAGCCAGCTGACGATGCGCCGGGTGGTGGCCGACTGCACGTCGCGCCCGCCGCAGATCATCAGGTGGTCGTCGCGGCGCAATTCCTCCAAGTCCATGTCGAGGTTGAAACTGACCCCACCGGCCGAGACCACGGTGTCACCGCCGTCGCCGGCAAGCACCCAGGTGTAAAGCTCGCGCCCGGCCATCAGGTTGGCGATGCGCAGACAGTCCACGGCCGCCGCGAAGGACAGCAGGGTAAAGTTATCCAGCAACACGAAAACGAAGCGGCGCGGCGCGCCTGCGTCGGGTGTCGTGGCGTACGTTTGCTTGCGGTCCATCAGCCTGCCCTTGCCAAGTTGACGCAGGACATGACCACCTTTGCGCCGCGGTATCAAGAGGCAAGCGGGCCGGGGGCTACAGCAATCGCTGCAAAAATGCGGCCCAAGGGCATTGGCCCCGTGCACTGGCCCCGCTATAAACCCGCGGTAACGTCAACCGCCCCGATCTGGGGCCCGATCCGGAGCAGAGAAAATGGCGGACTGGACCAAATCCGACTGGCGCGACAAGCCGCGGGTGCAGATGCCGGACTATACCGACGCCGCGGCCCTGGCCGAGGTCGAGGGCCGGCTGTCCTCCTATCCGCCACTGGTCTTCGCCGGCGAGGCGCGGCGCCTGAAATCGGAACTGGCCGCGGTGTCGCGCGGCGAGGCCTTCCTGCTGCAGGGCGGCGACTGCGCCGAGAGCTTTGCCGATTTCGACGCCGATCACATCCGCGACACCTTCAAGGTGATGCTGCAGATGGCCATGGTGCTGACCTACGGCGCCAAGGTGCCCACTGTGAAGATGGGGCGCATGGCCGGGCAGTTTGCCAAGCCGCGCTCGGCCCCGACCGAAACGGTGGACGGGCAGGAATTGCCCAGCTACCGCGGCGACATCATCAACGAGCTGGACTTCTCCGAGGCCGCCCGCATCCCCGATCCGGACAAGATGTTGCGCGCCTACACCCAGGCGGCGGGCACGCTGAACCTGTTGCGCGCCTTTTCCACGGGCGGCTTTGCCGACGTGCACCGCGTCCACCAGTGGACGCTGGGCTTCACCCACGGCGAGGAGGCACGGAAATACCGCGACCTGGCCGCCCGCATCGGCGATGCGCTGGACTTCATGAACGCCGCCGGGCTGAACGGCGACAACAACCATGAACTGGCCACGGTGGATTTCTACACCAGCCACGAGGCACTGCTGCTGGAATACGAAGAGGCTCTGACGCGGCTCGACAGCACCTCGGGCCAGTGGCTGGCCGGGTCGGGGCATTTCCTGTGGATCGGCGACCGCACGCGCCAGCCCGATGGCGCGCATGTCGAATTCCTGCGCGGGGTGCAAAACCCCATCGGCCTGAAATGCGGGCCCAGCATGACCGTGGGCCATCTCAAGGCGCTCATGGCCAAGCTGAACCCCGAGAACGAACCGGGCCGGCTGACGCTGATCACCCGCTTCGGCGCGGGCAGCGTGGGCGAACACCTGCCGCGGCTGGTCAGGGCGGTGCAGGAAGAGGGGGCCGAGGTCGTCTGGACCTGTGATCCGATGCACGGCAACACCATCAAGTCCTCGACCGGCTACAAGACGCGGCCCTTCGACAGCGTCCTGCGCGAGGTGCGCGAGTTCTTCGCCGTCCACAACGCCGAAGGGTCGGTCCCCGGCGGCGTGCATTTCGAGATGACCGGCGACGATGTCACCGAATGCACCGGCGGCGTGCGCGCCGTCACCGAAGAGGACCTGTCAGACCGCTATCACACCGCCTGCGATCCGCGGCTCAATGCCTCGCAATCGCTGGAGCTGGCGTTCTTGGTGGCCGAGGAACTGTCGGCGCGGCGCCGGTCCGTCGCCCCCGCCGCCACGGGCTGAGGCCGCGCCTCAGCCGTTGTCGACCACCAGCCGGAGCGGGGTGCCCCGCGCGGGCCGAGGCGGGTCGAGCGGGTCAAGGTCCAGCGGTTCGTGGCGGATGCGCGCGTCGTCAAGGAGGCTGAACCGGCGCGGACCACGGCCCGACCGCCCGTCGGCCACCAGCGCGCAGAGACACCGCGAAACCGCCCCGGTATCGTCGCAGAGGGGCAGCAGCAACAGCCGCCCCGAGAGCGCGGGGCGCCCCGGCGCGCGCGCGGCCGTCAGCGGCAGTTCCACCACCGAGGGCGTGCGAAAGGCCACTTCGAGCTGCGTGGCCAGCCGGCCGCGGGCCTCGGGCGTGAAGAGCACCGAAAGCGGCATGCCGCGCGGCTCGGCGGCGGTCAGGGCGGCGATGCGCTGGCCCGCCACCCGGATGCGCGCCACGCCGGGGGCCACCCGTTCCACGATCAGCGCATCCTCGATCACGTCGCCCATGGCCGCGGGGTCCAGATCGCAGCGCCGGGGCACCCGGCCCGTCGGCGCGAGGCCGCGCCAGTAGGACTCAAGCTCGACAAGGGCGGTGGGGTTGGTGACCACGAAGTCGTCCCCCGTCCGGTCGCCCGCGTCATCCGTCATGCCCCAGAACCGTGCCATCCTGCGTCTCCTGCTGCCAAGTCTTTATGATTTATACCGCCTTTTCGCTCAATTTTCCCTATCTAAACGTCCAAAGGGTTAACGGCGGCGGGCGGGCTTGCCCTTGGCCCGGCTTTGCCTTTAGGTGCGCCGACACCCGCCACTTACTGGGACGTCCCGCGTGATCCGATCCATGACCGCCTTTGCCAGCCGTTCCGGCAGCCTCGGCCCCGCCGGCTGGACCTGGGACCTGCGGGGCGTGAACGGGCGCGGGCTGGATCTGCGCCTGCGCCTGCCCGAGGGCCAGGAGGGGCTGGAGGCCGCGGCGCGGGCCCGGCTGGCCGCCGCGCTGAGCCGGGGCAACGTCACCCTGACGCTCAAGCTGGCCCGGTCGGACGCCGCGCAGGGGCCGGTGCTGGATGACGATGAGCTGGCCCGGGTTCTCGCGGCGCTGGACGCGGTGCAGAGCCGCGCCGTCGACATGGGCGTGACCTTGGGCCAGCCCACTGCCGCGGACGTGCTCGCGCACCGCGGCGTGCTGACCCAGGCCCGGCCCGAGGCCGACCCGGAGCTGTCGCCCGCGCTTCTGGCCGATCTCGATGCACTGATCGCGGAGTTCGACGCGATGCGCGCGGCCGAGGGCGCGGCGCTGGCGTCGGCTCTGACCACGCGGATCGACGAGATCGCGGCGCTGGTGGACCGGGCCGAGGCGCGGCTGCCCAACCGGGCCGAGCAGACCCGCGCCGCCCTGCGCCGCGCGCTGGACGCGATCACCGCCGAGGCCGCGCCCGTGGACGAGGACCGCCTGGCCCGGGAACTGGCCCTGCTGGCCGTCAAGGCCGACGTGACCGAGGAACTGGACCGGCTGCGCGCCCATGTGCAGGCAGCGCGCGATCTACTGGGGCAGGGCGGGGCTGTGGGCCGCAGGCTCGACTTCCTGACCCAGGAGTTCAATCGCGAGGCCAACACGCTGTGTTCCAAGGCGCAGGACACGGCGCTGACCCGCATCGGGCTGGACCTCAAGGCGGTGATCGACCAGATGCGCGAGCAGACCCAGAACCTGGAGTAGCCATGCCGAGACGCGGCCTTCTCATCATCCTGTCCTCGCCCTCGGGCGCCGGGAAATCGACGCTTTCGAACCGGCTGCGCGCCTGGGACGACACGATCCGCTTTTCGGTGTCGGCCACGACCCGCGAACCGCGCGCGTCGGAGGTGGACGGACGGGAATACCACTTCCGGTCCGAGGCCGCCTTCAAGCGCATGGTCACCGAAGGCGAGATGCTGGAACACGCCCATGTCTTCGGCAACCACTACGGCTCGCCCCTGCCGCCCGTGCGCGACGCCATCGAACGGGGCTGCGACGTGCTTTTTGATATCGACTGGCAGGGCGCCCAGCAGATCCGCAACTCGCCGCTCAAGGACAACGTGCTGTCGATCTTCCTGCTGCCGCCCTCGATCGCGGAACTGGCCAACCGGCTGCGCAGCCGCGGGCAGGACGACGCCACGACAATCGCCCGGCGCATGCAGAAAAGCTGGGACGAGATTTCCCACTGGGACGCTTACGACTACGTCCTGATCAACGACGACCTCGACCGCACCGAGGCGAAGCTCAAGACTATCGTCAGCGCAGAACGCCTGCGCCGCGAACAGCAGCCCGACCTTGTCGGCCATGTCCGCGACCTGCACCGCGAATTCGAGGAGATGACATGACCCTCTATGCCCTCGACGGCCATGCGCCGCAGATCGACGAGACTGCCTGGGTCGCGCCCGGCTGCCACCTGATCGGGCAGGTGGTGCTGGGGCCGCGCGCCTCGGTCTGGTTTTCCACGACCATCCGCGGCGACAACGAAGCAATCGTCGTGGGCGCGGGCAGCAACGTGCAGGAAAACAGCGTGCTGCACACCGACATGGGCTATCCGCTGACCATTGGCGAGAATTGCACCATCGGCCACAAGGCGATGCTGCACGGCTGCACCATCGGGGACACCAGCCTGGTCGGCATGGGGGCGACGGTGCTGAACGGCGCCGTGATCGGGAACAACTGCCTCATCGGGGCCGGGGCGCTGGTGACGGAAGGCAAGGAGATCCCGGACGGATCGCTGGTCATGGGCGCGCCGGGCAAGGTCGTCCGCCAGCTCGACGCCGCGGCTATCGCGGCGCTGGCCGACTCGGCCCGGCACTACCAGGACAACGCCGCGCGGTTCCGCGCCGGCCTGACGGAGGTCTGAGAATGTCCGATTCCATCGTGCGCCGCACCCCCTGGCCCGACAGCACCTCGCGCCCCGTTGTCACGCCGCTGCAACCCTCTGTCGTCTATGCCTCGGAGGATCCCGACGGCCTGGACCGGCAGTATGCCGAAGGCTCGGGCTATACCTACGCGCGCGAAGGCCACCCAAACGCCACCGTGCTGGCGCAGAAGATCGACCGGCTGGAGGGCGCCGCAGGCGGCGTCATCGCCGGCTCTGGCATGGGCGCCATCGGCAGTGTCTTTCTGGGGCTGCTGCAGGCCGGCGACCATGTGGTCGGCGGCGATCAGCTCTATGGCCGCTCGCTGCGGATGATGACCGAGGATTTGCCGCGGCTCGGCATCGCCACCACGCTGGCCGACCCCACCGACGCCACGCGCATCGAAGCCGCGCTGCGCCCCGAGACGAAGATGATCCTGGTCGAGGTCGTCTCGAACCCCACGATCCGCATCGCCGACATGGCCGGGATCGCGCAGCTGGCCCGCGACCGTGGCATCCTGCTGGTGGTGGACAATACCTTTACCACGCCGCGCGGGTATCGCCCTTTTGAGCACGGCGCGGATATCGTCGTGCATTCCGTCACCAAGCTGCTGGCGGGCCATTCCGACGCGACGCTGGGCTATGCCGTGGCCCGCGACCCGGCGCTGACCGAGGGGATCCGCACCGCCAATGTCACCTGGGGGGCCACGCCGAGCCCCTTCGATTGCTGGCTTGCCGAACGCGGGTTGCAGTCGTTCGAGCTGCGCTACGACCGGGCCGAGGCGACGGCGACCAAACTGGCCCAGGCGCTGGCCGGGATGCCGGGCGTCACCCGCGTGCTGCACCCCGGCCGCCCCGACCACCCCGACCACAACCGCGCGCAGGCCGTGCTGGGCGACCGGCCCGGCAACATGCTGTCCTTCGAGGTGGCCGGCGGGCGCGCGGCGGCGAATGCCCTGACCCGCGCCGCCCCTGACATCGCCTTCGCCCCGACGCTGGGCGACGTGGGCACCACGCTGAGCCATCCGGCCTCGTCCTCGCACCGCGGCCTCACGCCCGAGGGCCGTGCGGCACTGGGGATCAGCGAGGGGTTTTTCCGCGTCTCGGTGGGGCTCGAAGACCCCGACATGCTGATCGGCGAATTCGCGGCCGCGGTCAGCCGCGCGCAGTGCGCATGAGCCAGGCCATGTCCTCGGGCAATAGCAGGTCGAAGACCAGGTCTGGCGCAACCCGAGTGACCTCGGCCCGGACAAGCGCCGGGTCGGGCAGGGCGCGCGTGGTGGCATAATAGACCCCGCGATAGGCCGCCGCCTGCAGGGTCTGGGCGATCGTGACCGCGTCGAACCCCCGCCCCGACAGCGGCGAGAGCACCAGCGCCGGGGCCGCCCTGCCGGTCAGCCGCGTTGCAAGCGCGGTCGGCGCGACGAAATCCACTCCGGCCGGGCCGATTTCACCGGGCTGTTGCTGTTTCGTCATGTCCCCGACAACCAGAACAACCAAACTGTCGGAATCCGCGGTTGTCGTCTTCGAGGGGTTGGCAGGTGTCAAACGAAGTCCCCAGGTTCCTGTTCCGCCTCCACCCTCGGGGCAAAGCCGCGCGGGTTCAACCGTCGGATCACATGGCCGGCGCAGCACCCCCGGCGCCCTTGCGCCTTGATCTTGCCGGAAAGATGGGCGAGCAGGTTGCCATGGCCGAGGACAGCGAACTCACCCTGCTCGATGCGCTTCCGGTGCCGGCCATGGTCATCGGTGCCGACGAGCGCGTCCGCCGGATCAACCAGCACGCCCAGACGCTGATCGGCATGGACTGCACCGGCTGGCACTACATCACCGCCCTGCGGCAACCCGGCCTGCTGGATGCCGTCGAGGCCTGCCTGCGCGACGGCGGCCACCGCAGGGCGCGGTTCCTGGGCAGCGACGGGGCGCGCGACACGACCTGGGACGTCACCCTGACCGGCGCGGTCCTGCCCAGCGGCCGCGCCGTGGTGCTGACGTACCAGGACGTCACCGCGGTCGAGGAGGCAGGCCAGATGCGGCGCGAGTTCATCGCCAACGTCAGCCACGAGTTGCGCACGCCGCTGACCGCGCTTCTGGGCTTCGTCGAGACCCTGCGCGGCCCGGCGCGCGACGACGCGGCGGCCCGGGACCGGTTTCTCGATATCATGGAAAAGGAGGCCGGGCGGATGCACCGGCTGGTCGAGGACCTGCTGTCGCTCAGCCGCGTCGAGGACCAGGAGCGCAACCGCCCCCGCACCGCCGTCGACGTCGCCGGTGTGGTCGAGGGCGCGCTGGAGTCGTTGCGCCCGATGGCGGCCGAGCGCGGGATGACAATCGCCTGGCAGCCGCCGGGACGCCGGGTGCGGGTCGCCGGCGACGCGGCGCAGCTGGCGCAGGTGGTCACGAACCTGGTCGAGAACGCCATCAAGTATGGCCGCGCGGACAGCACCATCGACCTGACACTGTCCGACCCGGCGCACGAGACGAGCCTGCGCCAGACCGGCCTGCGGCTGTCGGTGACCGACGCGGGCGAGGGCATCCCCGTGCATCACATCGCGCGGCTAACCGAGCGATTCTACCGGGTGGACAGCCACCGCTCGCGCGAGATCGGCGGCACGGGGCTGGGGCTGGCCATCGTCAAGCACATCGTCAACCGCCATCGCGGGCGGCTGCGCGTGAGCAGCGAACTGGGGCAGGGCTCGACCTTCACGGTGATCCTGCCGGCCATGGCGCCCGAGGACGCGGGCTGACCCCGGCGCGCCGTTTTTCGGCTGGAAATCGCGGCGTTATGGGGCGAGGCTGGGGCCAAACCAGAAGGAGTCCGCCATGCCGAGCAGCCGCACGAGCCCGTCCTTTCCCGACCAGGAATACTACGACCGCATCGAGAAGACGCGCGGCGCGATGGAGGACGCCGGCTTCGACCTTCTGATCCTGTCGGACCCGTCGAACATGGCCTGGATCTCGGGCTATGATGGCTGGTCCTTCTACGTCCACCAGGCGGTGCTGCTGCCCATGGACCAGGACCCGGTCTGGTGGGGCCGGGCGATCGACGCAACCGGGGCCATGCGCACCGTCTTCATGGAAGAGGACGACATCCACGGCTACGACGACAGCTATGTCATGAACCCCGACAAGCACCCGATGTCGGACCTGGCCCGACTGATCGAGGCCTATGGCTGGGGCGCGTTGCGTATCGGTGTCGAGATGGACAATTACTATTTCAGTGCAAAGGCCTATGCCGAACTTCTAAAGCATTGCCCGAAGGCGCAATTCGGCGATTGCACGGGCATCGTGAACTGGCAGCGCGCGGTGAAGTCCGAGACCGAGATCACCTACATGCGCCGCGCCGCCGACATCGTGACGGCGATGCATGAACGCATTGTCGAACTGGCCGAACCCGGTCTGCCCAAGAACCACCTGGTCGCCGAGATCTACCACACGGGCATCACCGGCGTGGGCGGCCATTTCGGCGATTACCCGGCGATCGTGCCCATGGCGCCCTCGGGGCTGGACGCCACGGCGGCGCATCTGACATGGGACGACACGCCGCTGCGCACCGGCGAATCCACCTTCTTCGAAATCGCGGGGTGTCACCGGCGCTATCACTGTCCGCAGTCGCGCACGCTGTTCCTGGGCAAGCCGCCGCAGAAATACCTCGATGCGCAGGCCGCGGTCGAGGATGCCACCGCGGTGGCGCTGGAACAGGCACGGCCGGGCAACCGCTGCGAGGATGTGGCCAATGCCTTCAACGTCACGCTGGGCAAGCACGGTTTCATAAAGGACAGCCGCTGCGGCTATCCCATCGGCTTGTCCTATCCGCCGGACTGGGGCGAGCGCACGATGTCGTTTCGCGCGGGCGACCGAACGATCCTCGAACCGGGGATGACCTTTCATTTCATGCCCGCGATCTGGCTCGACGATGGCGGGCTGGAAACCACCGAGCCGATCCTCATCACCGGGACAGGGCACGAGAACCTGTCGGGTACGCCTTCGGGACTGGTCGTCAAGGCCTGACGTCTAGTCGACTAAGATTCGTATAATCGGTATTATGTAAAAACTTGGTCCGGCATCGCGATTACCCGCGGCTTAGCCATTACGCGGCCACGGATCGCAACGAATGCAAAAATGACTTTGTAACATGTCGCCTGGGTGCTACCGACTCGGCATGACATCCCTCGTCGCCCATCTCGACGCGCTGACGAATGCGCCCACGATCGAAACGCTTTGGGACCTGCACACTGCGCGCATGGCGGAACTGGGCTTCGATCGGCTGATTTACGGCTTCACGCGCTATCGCAGCGGTGCCTCGTTGGGCGATCCGCAGGATTGGGTCGTACTGACCAACCACGGCGATGCCTACATGGATCGCTTTCTCGGCGACGGCTACATCTACCACGCCCCGATGGTCCGCTGGGCCCTGGCCAATGACGGCGCCTGCAGCTGGTCCTGGATCGGCGATCCCGCGAACCTCACGCCCGAGGAACAGCGCGTGGCCGAGTTCAACCGCGCCATGAACGTGACCGCGGGCTACACGATCAGCTTTCGCTCGGTCAGCCAACGCACCAAGGGTGCGGCGGCGATCACGGCCCGCCCAGGGATCAGCCAGGACGAGGTCGAGAAGATCTGGTCCCGCCATGGCGCGGACATCAAGGTCATGAGCAACGTGGTCTACCTCAAGATGCTCACCCTGCCCCATGCCACGCGCAGCCTGACCAAGCGCCAGCGCGAGGTTCTGGAATGGGTCGGCGACGGCAAGACGACACAGGACATCGCCACGATCCTCGGCCTGACTCCAGCCACGGTGGAAAAGCACCTGCGCCTCGCGCGCGAGGCGCTGGACGTCGAGACGACGGCGCAGGCGGTGCTAAAGGCGGCGTTCTGCAATCAAATGTTCATTCTTGAGTCCGACAACCTGCCCGGCTGACACACGAAAGTAGGGATTCCCTGACTCGGATTGACGTGGGGTTAATGGCAAGGTGTCGATGTTCCGTGAGTGGTGGCCTTGGGCCAGGGAACAGCGGGCCGGACCCCTTGCGATTACAAGGCAAGCCGCCCGCGCCACGGTTATAAGATTGCCGGTCTGCCCGGGCTTGATCCGGGCAGGCCCGGTGGTCGGCTGGCCGCGTCGCCCCAGCATTTCAGTTCGGCGTGGCTTGCCCCTGCGGCTCCGCGCGCTCCCGACGCGGGGCCGTCTCTACTTTCAAAACACGACGGAACCCCATGTTTTCAAATGAAAACGGCCACCCCGAGGGGTAGCCGTCGCAGCGGGTCCGGATCGCGGAGGTGTGCGAGGCCTAGCCCTGGGCCGCCTTGGCCACCTCGGCGGCGAAATCCTCCTGCTCTTTCTCGATGCCCTCGCCCACTTCCAGCCGGACAAAGGCCGTAATCTCGGCCCCGGCCTCCTTGGCGGCGGCTTCGACCGTCAGGTCGGGGTTCACCACGAAGGCCTGGCCCAGCAGGGTGTTCTCGGCCATGAACTTCTTCATGCGCCCCTCGATCATCTTCTCGATGACTTGCTCGGGCTTGCCGCTCTCGCGGGCGATGTCGACCTGGATCTGGCGCTCTTTCTCGACCAGGTCGGCGTCCAGCGAGGCCTCGTCCAGCGCGGCCGGGTTGGCGGCGGCGATGTGCATGGCCACCTGCCGGGCGAAGTCGTCGCCGCCGCCATTGGTGGCGACCAGCACGCCGATCTTGCCCATGCCGTCGGCGACGGCGTTGTGGATATAGGCGACAACGGTGTCGCCCGCGACGGCGGCCATGCGGCGCACCGACATGTTCTCGCCGATAGTGGCGATCTTGTCGGTCACGGCATCCGCGACGGTCTTGCCGCCCATGTCGGCCTCAAGCAACGCTTCGACGTTGTCCACATCGGTGGCCGCGCGGGCGATGCCGGTGACCATCTCCTGAAACTCGGCGTTCTTGGCGACGAAATCGGTCTCGGCGTTGACCTCGACGGCCACGCCCTTGCCGCCAGTGACATTCACGGCCACCAGGCCCTCGGCGGCGGTGCGCCCGGATTTCTTGGCAGCCTTGGACAGGCCCTTGGTGCGCAGCCAGTCGACGGCGGCGTCCATGTCCCCATCGGTTTCGGTCAGCGCCTTCTTGGCGTCCATCATGCCCGCGCCGGTGGAGTCGCGGAGTTCCTTCACGAGAGCAGCGGTAATCGCCATGGCTCTTTCTCCTGTAGATTTGATCCTGTCCGGGGCGGGATATGCCCGCGCCCGGTGTCACTTTTGCGACGCCGGCCGGCCCTAGCTGGCGGCAGTGGTCTCGGCCGGGGCCTCGGCGGCGGCGTCCTCGGGCGTCGGTTCCATCTCGCCCAGGTCCATGCCGGCGGCGCCCAGCTGGGCCGACAGGCCGTCCATGGCGGCGCGGGCGGCCAGATCACAGTATAGCGTGATCGCGCGCGAGGCATCGTCGTTGCCGGGGATCACGTAGTCCACACCCAGCGGCGAGCAGTTGGTATCGACCACGGCCACGACCGGGATGCCCAGCTTGCGCGCCTCGGCGATGGCCAGGTCTTCCTTGTTGACGTCGATCACGAACAGAAGGTCGGGCAGGCCGCCCATTTCGCGGATGCCGCCCAGGGTCGCCTCGAGCTTTTCCTGCTCGCGCTCCATGTGCAGGCGTTCCTTCTTGGTCAGCCCGGCAAAACCGCCCTCGGCGGTCTCGTCGATGGCGCGCAGCCGGCCGATCGAGCGCGACACCGTCTGCCAGTTGGTCAGCGTGCCGCCCAGCCAGCGGTGGTTCATGAAGAATTGCGCGGATTTCTCGGCGGCGTCCTTGATCGGCGCCTGCGCCTGGCGCTTGGTGCCGACGAACAGGATGCGCCCGCCCTTGGCGACGGTCTCGCGCACCACCTGCAGGGCCTGGTCCATCATCGGGACCGTCTGCGTCAGGTCCATGATGTGGATGCCGTTGCGCGCGCCGTAGATGAAGGGGGACATCTTCGGATCCCAGCGCTGGGTCTGGTGGCCGAAGTGAACGCCGGCCTCGAGCAGCTGGCGCATGGAAAACTCTGGAAGAGCCATGGGTCGTTTCCTTTCCGGTTTCATGCCTCGACGGGGGATCAGCATTGCGCCAACCGGTGGATGGGCCGGGATGTCTGTCCGGCGCACCCGCCCCCGCCTGCGGGATTGAGTGTCGCGCGTATAGTCACCGGCGGACGGCTTGGCAAGGGGGCGCGGTTGTTATGTGCCTGTCACATGCGGCCCCTACCCCTTGGCCCCGTTGAAACAAAGGAGACCACCCATGGGGACCCCCAACAAGACGCTGCTGACCAGCACCGCCGTGGCCCTCTGCCTGGCCGCGCCGGCCCTGGCCGAGACCCTCACCGTGACCGAGGCCAGCGAGGCCGCGATCACCGACGCGCTTGCCGCCGCCGCGGCCTCGGACAGCGCGAGCACGGTCGTGCTTGCCTTCGAAGGCGATGTCGAGATCACCGCGCCGCTGTCCTATGACGGCCAGTCCGCCCTCGCGCTGATCGGCAACGGCCAGACCATTTCCACCGCCAAGAACGTCACCCTGCTGGCCGCCACCCAAGGTGCGGACATGCACGTCGCCGGCCTGACCCTGACCGGGCCCGGTGGCTGGACGGTCGAGAACCGCGGCGACATCGACGGCGCCGCCGCCAAGGGCATCTTCGTCGACCTGCGCGATGACCAGACCGGCACCGTGTCCTTCGTGGCCGAGGACGTCACCCTGAGCGGCGTGGCGGGCTACGGTATCCACCTGTCGGACTGCACGCTGGCCGATGACTGCGGCGGCGGCCAGACCGGCGACGGCGACGGCTCCGAGGCGGGCATCTCGGTGACCCTGCGCAACGTCACGATCGAAGACGTGGGCAACGGCACCTTCGACGGTGACGGCCTGCGCGTGGACGAACGCGGCCCGGGCGCCATCGCTGCCATGATCACCGGCTCCTCGGTGTCGCGGGCCGGCGCTGACGGCATCGAGCTGGACGAAGGCGGCGCGGGCGACAACACGGCCGTCGTGATCGACACGAGCCTGGTCGATAACGGCGCCTATTGCGCCCCGGCCCTGTTCGAGGACGCGATCCCCGACCCAGACGAGGTGGAGTTCGAGGAAGGCGAGGCCGCCGAGTCCGACATCCCCGGCCCCGTCACCGGCACCGCCGACGATTCCTGCGTCGAGCGCGAGGTCGACCTTTACGACGACGGCAGCGTCGAGGCCTACGAATTCGGCATCGACCTGGACGACGGCATCGACTTCGACGAAGGCGGCGCCGGGTCGGTCCATGCGGTCTTCCTGCGCTCGACCATCTCGAACAACCTCGACGAAGGCGTGGATTTCGACGAGGCCGGCACGGGCGGCATCGACGTGCAGTTCATCGACACCGTCGCCGAGGGCAACACCGACGACGGCTACAAGAACTCCGAGGAAGATGCCGGATCGGTCACCGGCCTGATGCTGCGGTCCTCGGCCACCGCCAACGGCGGCAAGGGCGCGGTCTTCGAGGAAGAGGGCGACGGAGACCTTTCGGTGACCGCCGAAGCCTCGGCCACCGCCAACAATGACGACAGCGACGACACCGGCATCGAGGCCGTGCAGGAGGACGCCGGGACGGGCGAACTCACGCTGATCGACAGCGACATCGCCGACGGCACCGACCTCGAAGGTGTCGAGGCCCAGTGATGGCCGCGGGCGGGCCTCGGTGCACCCGGGGCCCGTCCCCCCTCACAACTCGCGAAATCTTTGACCCGGCCGAAACTCCGCGCCCGCGCCGCCGCGGTGCACGGCGCGGCGCAAACGCGTCAGGTCCGACTTCGACAGCTCGGTCGCGAAACGCAGCGCCAGGCCGGCAGGGTCCGCCCGCACCACCCGCGCCGAGAGACGCAGCGACGTGGCCACCAGATCGACCCGGGCACCGACCCCGATATCCTCCGGCCCGGCCACCAGCGCCCCGGTCTGGCTGACATTGACGACACGCGCCCGGTGGCGCTTGCCACCGCTGACAAGGGTGACGCCGAGGTCGCTGGGTAGCCGCGGCGGACGGTATTTCATGGCGCGCTCCCTCGGGGATGGACTGCAGATCAGCCTAGTCCTAGCGCGGCGCCGGTAAGCGGCGCGTTAAGCCGACCCGATCACCGCAACCACCCCGCGACCATGCCGTCGGCCTTGCATGTCGCCGAGTGTGGCAGCACCTCGTGGGCCCGCGACGGCGCGGCCGCAGTCACGCGCAGGCTTGCCACGACCCGACCGTCCGTGCCGGGTCAACCGCTTGCCCGACACGGACTCAGCGCGGCCTCTTCGCGCCACGAAAAGCCGCCGGTCGCCGTTCTTGACGACACCGGGCAGACCAAGAACGCGACGTCGTCCGGAAGACCCTCCAGGCCGGGCGCACCGTCGCGATCCCAGAGTAGGCGTTTTCTGGCCGGAAATATCCTCGGGGGTGAATTGGCCGCAGGCCAAGAGGGGGCAGACGGCCCCCTTTTCCCACTAAACCTGCGTGCGCAGCACACCGCTTCGCAGCGGTTGACCCCCGGCGCGGCGCGCGCAATAGCTGCACGCCATGACGTCGCCTGACATCCTCTGCATCGGTTCCGTTCTGTGGGACATCATCGGCCGCGCCCCCGTGGCGATGCGGGCCGGCTCCGACGTGCCCGGGCGCATCACCCGCGTGCCCGGCGGCGTGGCCATGAACATTGCCATGACCCTGGCGCGCCTCGGGTTGCGCCCGGCGCTGCTGTCGGCCGTGGGCCGCGATGCCGCAGGTGACGCCCTGGTGGCCGAGGCCGACCGGCTGGGGCTGGAGACGGCCACGCTCCACCGCCCCGCGGATCTGCCCACCGACAGCTACATGGCCATCGAGGGGGCCAACGGGCTGATCGCGGCCATCGCCGACGCCCAGTCGCTCGAAAAGGCCGGCGATAGCATCCTTACCCCCCTCGCCGACGGGCGCCTGGGCAGCACGGCCGCGCCCTGGGCCGGGCTGGTCGCAATCGACGGCAACCTCACCCGCGACCTGCTAGCGCGTATCGCGCAGTCGCCGCTCTTCGGTGCGGCTGACCTGCGCGTGGCCCCGGCCAGCCCGGGCAAGGCCGACCGCCTTCTGGCCCTCGTCGGCCACCCCACGGCCACCTTCTACGTCAACCGCGAGGAGGCCGGCCTGATCTGCGATACCGTCTTCGCGGACGCCGCAGCGGCGGCGCATGGCCTCGTGGCCTGCGGGGTGCATCGCGCCCTTGTCACTGACGGTGCCGACATGGCCGCCGAGGCCTGCGGCGACACCCTGCGCCGGGCCTGCCCCCCGGCGGTGCCCGTGGCCCGTGTCACCGGCGCAGGCGATACCTTCATGGCTGCCCATATTGCCGCCGAAGCCCGTGGCGCGCGCCCCGACGCCGCCCTGCCCCGTGCCCTGGCCGCCGCCGCCGCATACATTTCCGGAGACCACCCGCAATGATCGACCTGCACTTTTCGCCCGAAGTGGCCGAGGCCCGCGCCGCCGGCCGGGCGATCGTGGCGCTGGAAAGCACCATCATCACCCACGGCATGCCCGCCCCGCAGAATGTCGAGACCGCCCGCGCGGTCGAGGACGACATCCGCGCGGCCGGCGCGGTGCCCGCGACCATCGCCGTGCTGGCGGGGCGGCTGCACATCGGCCTGACCGCCGCGGAGCTGGACCGGCTCGCCGCGGCGCCGGAGGTGGCCAAGCTCTCGCGCGCCGATCTGGCCGCCTGCATCGCCACGGGCGGCACCGGGGCCACCACCGTGGCCGCCACCATGATCGCCGCGCATCTGGCCGGGATCGCCGTCTTCGCCACGGGCGGCATCGGCGGCGTCCACCTCGGCGCCGAGACGAGCTTCGACATCTCCGCCGACCTGCAGGAACTGGCGCGCACGCCGGTGACTGTCGTTGCCGCCGGCCCCAAGGCCATCCTCGACACGTCCAAGACGCTGGAAGTGCTCGAAACCCTCGGGGTGCCGGTCATCGCCTACGGCCAGGACACCCTGCCCGCCTTCTGGTCGGCCACCTCGGATCTGCCCGCGCCGCTGCGCCTGGACAGTCCCGAAAGGATCGCCGCCGCCCATGCCACCCGCGCCGCGATGGGCCTTGGCGGCGGCCAGCTTGTCGCCAACCCGATCCCCCGGGCCGACGAGATCCCCGCCGAGACCCTCGCGCCGCTCATCGCGCAGGCCCAGGCCGAGGCCGCGGCGCAGGGCATCGCGGCGAAATCCGTCACGCCGTTCCTGCTGGAGCGCATTTTCGAGCTGACCGGGGGCGCTTCGCTGACCGCGAATATCGCGCTGGTGCGCAATAATGCGCGCCTGGCCGCCGAGATCGCCAAAAGCCTGTGCAATCGCCGCGGCTGAGGCGACAGCCGCGGACAGTGCCGCATTGTCGGGCCGGTCGGGATCGCTTACATAGACAGACAAGCCACAGCTGAGCGACCGCCACAGTGACCCGACCGCCCAAAGATCCCCCCCGGCCGCGCGGCAGCCTCATCACGGGCCTGCGCAACAACTTTATCGCCGGGATTATCGTGATCGCCCCCATCGGGCTTACGGTCTGGCTGATCTGGACGTTGATCGGTTGGGTCGACGGGTTCGTCTGGCCCTTCGTGCCGCAGGCCTATCACCCCGAGGAACTGGTCAACCGCCTGCTGGGCCATGTCAACGATTTCGGCCGCGCCGATCCGACCCACCCCAATTACATCGAGATCAACGTGCGCGGCGTCGGCGTCGTCATCTTCCTGATCTTCACCTTCATCGTCGGTTGGATCGCCAAGGGGCTGATCGGGCGGTCGTTCCTGGCCTGGGGCGAGGGGCTGGTCTCACGGATGCCGGTGGTGCGCTCGGTCTACAACGGGGCCAAGCAGATCGCCGAGACCGTATTCGCCCAGACCGAGACGAGTTTCGACCGCGCCTGCCTGATCGAGTATCCGCGCCGCGGCATCTGGGCAGTCGGTTTTGTCTCGACCCAGACCAAGGGCGAACTGGTCGAAAAGGCCGGCGTCGGCCCCATGATCTCGGTCTTCGTGCCGACGACGCCGAACCCGACGTCGGGGTATTTGCTGTTCTTTCCCGAGGCCGACGTGATCGAACTCGACATGACGGTCGAGGACGCCGCGAAGCTGGTGATCTCGGCCGGGCTGGTCTATCCGGGCGAGAAAGACGTCGAAATGCCCGAGGCGCTGGACCAGCTGGCCGACCGGATCGGTCATCACCGCCACGAGGACTGACAGTACCGCCCGCCCCGACGCATCGAAGGGCTTGATCCACGGGTTGAAATCGACAAGACTAATTTGGTGAAAACAACCGACAGAGGGGATAGTCGCATGACCTTTTTCAAAAGAACCGCTGCCGTCACGCTGGCCGCGACGCTCGGTGCTGGCACCGCAATGGCCGGCGGGATGGCCCCGGCCATCGAGATGGAACCCGTCGAGGTCGTCGAGGAAACAGGCGGCTCCAGCGCCAATCTCATTGTCCCGCTGATCCTGATCGCGCTGATCGCGGCCGCCGCGGGCAGTTCATCGACAGTGCAAGAGTGACCGCGCAACCAGCGACGGTTCATTGACCACCGTGGGGCCGATCCGCCGGAGCAGCGGATCGGCCCTTTTTTGTTGGCGTGCCGCTTTGGCCGGACGGCGCCGATCAGTCGGTGGACCGAACACACGGTAACGGCGGCTTTGCCCATGGCGCTGACCTGTCTCAAGCGGGCTGCACCGGGAATCGGATGCCGCCCAACCTGATCTGATCGGTGCGCCTGGCCCCTGGCCTTGCCACAAAGAAAAAAACGCCGGCACAAGGCCGGCGTTCAGTTATTGAGGCAGGTTTCATACAGGCAAGAAACCTATCGAGCAGTGCCCTCTTTATAAGCAATCCGTCGCGCTGTTCCAAGCTAAAAGTTTGAAATGGCTGGCGGCGCTCTCTAGGCTAAACGTCAAATAACGCAGGGAGCAGGGGGATTGTCCACGAAATGAGATCAGAGTTTTTCGTCCGGCGCAGCCGGATCGGCGCCATTTTCGCCGCCACGCTCGTGGCCACGACGGCGGCTGGCGAGCCCCGGCATGGCATAGCTATGTATGGCGACCCCGACCTGCCCCCAGATTTTGAGCATCTGCCCTATGCCAACCCGGACGCGCCCCGCGGCGGCGAACTGGTCACGGCGAACGTCGGCAACTTCGACAGCCTCAATCCCTTCGTCCGCAAGGGGTCGGTTCCCTGGCAGTTGCGCTTTCTCATCGGCGAGAGCCTGATGGCGCGATCGCTGGACGAACCCTTCTCGCTTTACGGGCTTTTGGCCGAATCGGTCGAGACCGGGCCGAATCGAGAATGGGTCGAGTTCACCCTGCGCCCGGAGGCGGAATTCTCAGACGGCAGCCCCGTCACGGTCGAGGACGTGATGTGGTCCTACGAGACATTGGGCACCAAGGGACACGGCCGCTACGCCGGCTTCTGGTCCAAGGTCGCCACCATGGAACAGTCCGGGCCGCGGTCGGTGCGCTTCACCTTCGACACCGCGGATCGCGAATTGGCGCTACTGGCCGGCATGCGCCCGATCCTGAAAAAGGCACAATACGACGGCGTTGATTTCGCCGAGACCGACGGGTTCGACCATATCCCCGTGACCTCGTCGCCCTACGTCGTCAGCGATTTCGAGCAGGGCCGCTTCGTCGAGTTCACCCGCAACCCCGACTACTGGGGCGATGGCGTGGTCCCCTTCCGCACCGGCACGCACAACCTCGAGACCCTGCGGATCGAGTATTTCGGTGATGCGACCGCCGCCTTCGAGGCCTTCAAGGTCGGCACGGTCAACTTCAACCGCGAATTCAACGTCGCCAAGTGGAACAGCCAGTACGACTTCACCGCCGTCAAGACCGGCGAGGTGGTGCGGGCCGAACTGCCCCACGAGCGGCCCTCGGGGATGACCGGCTTCGTGATGAACACCCGCAGCCCGCAGTTTTCGGACATCCGCGTCCGCGATGCCATGCTGCACGCCTTCAACTTCGAGTTCATCAACGAGGCGCTGACCGGCGGCGCACAGCCGCGAATCACCTCGTATTTCTCGAACTCGCCGCTGGCGATGCGCGAGGGCCCGGCCACGGGCCGCGTGCGCGACTTTCTGCAACCTTTCGCCGACCAGATCCCAGAGGACGCGCTGTCGGGCTATGCCCTGCCCGTCTCGGACGGGACCGAGCGCAATCGCGCCGGCATCACCGCGGCGCTGGACCTGATGAAACAGGCCGGCTGGACGGTGCAGGACGGCGTGATGGCCGATGCGCAGGGCGATCCCTTCACCTTCGAGATCGTGCTGCAATCGGGCAGCGACGAGACCCAGACGATCATCGACATCTACGTCCAGTCGCTGGCCCGGCTGGGGATCACGCCCACGGTCACGGTGGTCGACAGTGCGCAGTACCGCGAACGCATCGACGCCTACGACTTCGACATGACCTATTTCCGCCGCGGGCTGTCGCTGTCGCCGGGCAACGAACAATACCTCTACTGGGGCTCCGACCGCGCGGATGAACCCGGCGGGCGCAACCTCATGGGCGTGGAGTCGGAAGCCGTTGATGCCATGATCGACCGCTTGCTGACCTCTCAAAGCCAGCAGGATTTCCGCGCCGCCACCCGCGCGCTCGACCGGCTGCTGACCGCCGGGCGCTACGCCATCCCGATCTATCAGTGGAACGTCACCCGCATCGCCCACGACCGCCGCCTGCACTACCCCGAGACCATGCCGATCTTCGGCGACTGGCCCGGCTGGCTGCCCGATGTCTGGTGGTGGGAGGCCGAGGGCTAACGCGGCCCCGGGCCTGTCCGGCCCGGTCTGCCCACTTGCGCCCGGTGCCCGGCGCGGATAGCGCAGGGCCATGCGCCCTGCCCCGTTCAACATGGCCGCCCACGTGCTGGCCCGGGCCGCCGACGACCCCGACAAGGTGGCCCTGGCGGTTCTCGGCCCCGCGCGGGCCAGCCGCTGGTCCTACGCCCGGCTGGAGGGCGCGGTGCGCGGCGTCGCCACCGGGCTGCGTGAGGCCGGGCTGACCCCCGGCGATCGGGTCCTCTTGCGGCTGGGCAACACGCCCGAGTTTCCCGTTGCCTTCCTGGCCTGCCTCGCGGCCGATCTGGTGCCGGCGCCGACGTCGCCGCATCTTACCGGCCCCGAGATCACCGAGATTTGCGGCACGCTCGCCCCGGCCTGCATTATCGCAGGCGATGGCATCGCCCTGCCCGATAACACCGCCCCGGTCATTCCCGCCGCGCAGCTCGCCGCCTGGCACGCGCTGCCGCCCGCGGACTACGCCATGGGCGACCCGGACCGGCCCGGCTATGTGATCTTCACCTCGGGCACCGGCGGCCGCGCGCGCGGCGTCCTCCATGCCCACCGTGCGATCCTCGCGCGGCAGCACATGATCCGGGGATGGCACGGCCTGACCCGGACCGACCGCCTGCTCCATGCCGGCGCCTTCAACTGGACCTACACGCTGGGCACCGGGCTGCTGGACCCCTGGACCATGGGGGCCACCGCGCTTGTCCCCGCGCCCGGCACCGACAGCGCTGCCCTGCCGCTCTTGTTGAAACGGCACGATGCGAGCATCTTCGCCGCCGTCCCCGGTGTGTATCGCCAGCTGCTGCGCGCACCAATTGCGCCTCTGCCGAAACTGCGTCACGGCCTGTCCGCGGGCGAGAAACTGCCCGAAACGACCCGCGCCGCCTGGCAGGAGGCCACGGGCACGACGATCCACGAGGCCTACGGCCTGTCGGAATGTTCCACCTTCGTATCGGGCGCGCCTGACGCCCCGGCGCCGGCCGGCACCCTGGGCTATCCGCAGGCGGGGCGGCGTATCGCCTTGATCGACGAGACCGGCCAGCAGGCCGAGCAGGGCACCATCGCCGTGCATCGCGACGACACAGGCCTGATGCTGGGCTATCTCGACCAGCCCGAGGCGACGGCCGCCTGCTTTGCCGGTGACTGGTTCCTGACGGGCGACATCGGCCACCGCACCGCCGCGGGCGCGATCCGCTACGAGGGCCGCGCCGACGACATGATGACAGCCGGCGGCCACCGCGTCTCGCCCATCGAGGTGGAAAGCGCCCTTGTCGCCCACCCCGGCATCGAGGAGGCCGCGGCGGTGGACTTGCGCGTAAAGGCCGACACCTCGGTCATTGCCGCCTTCTATACCGGCCCGGCACCCCTTCCCGAGGCCGAGCTTGCCGCTTTTGCGTCCCGTCGCCTCGCCCGCTACAAGTGCCCGAGGCTGTTCATCCACCGCGCCGCCCTGCCACGGGGGGCCAACAACAAGCTCTTGCGCCGCGTGCTGCGCCAGGAGTGGGAGACCGACCATGGTCAAGCTTGATATCTTCTCGGACCCCGTCTGCCCCTGGTGCTACATCGGCAAGACCAACCTCGACCACGCGCTGGCGCAGGTCGGCGACCACCCCTTCGAGATCGCCTATCACCCCTTTCAGCTCAACCCCGAGATGCCGCCCGAGGGGATGGACCGCCGCGCCTACCTCGACGCCAAGTTCGGCGGGCGCGAGGGCGCGGTGAAGGCCTATCTACCGGTGCAGGACCAGGCGGAACAGGCCGGGCTGACGATCGACTTCGAGAGGATCGCGCGCACGCCCAACACGCTGGACGCCCACCGCCTGATCCACTGGGCCGGGATCGAGCAGCGCCAGGGCGCGGTAGTGCAGGCGCTCTTCGAGGCCTATTTCACCGAAGGCCGCGACATCGGGCTGCGCGACACGCTGTGCGACATCGCCGACAGCGCCGGGATGGACGCGGCCGTGGTGGCCCGCCTGCTGGCCGCCGGAGCCGACGCCGAGGAGATCCGCAACCGCGACACCGAGGCCCGCAAGATGGGCGTGCAATCGGTGCCCACCTTCATCGTGGCCGGCCAGCACGCCGTGCCCGGGGCCCAGTCCCCCGATCTGTGGGTGCAGGTCGCCGGCGAGATCATGGCCAAGCTCGAGGATGCGGGCGATGCGCAATGACGGGATTTGGGGGCTGGTCGGGGCGCTCGCGGTCCTGATCGGGGGCGGCACGGTCTTCTATCATCTGGTCGAGGGCTGGTCCTGGGTCGACAGCTTCTTTTTCACGGTTGTGACGTTGTCGACGGTGGGCTACGGCAGCCTCGTGCCGCAAACGGTGATCGGCAAGCTGGCCACGACCGTATTCATTTTCGCGGGTCTTGGTGTCTTTGCCGCCGTGATCCGGCAGGTCAGCACCGTGACCCTGAAGGGCCGGATGCGCGCGCGCGCGCAGTTGCGTGAAGCGCGGCGCAAGACCGCCGAGGCGGAAAAGCGCCTGCAGGCCCACGAGGAAAAAGGACCGGACGCATGACCGATACCGCGGCGGTGCCGACCGCCCCGACCCCGCCGCGGCGCCTGCCGACGCCGGAATTCATCGCCCTGATGGCGATGCTCATGGCCTCGATCGCCTTCTCCATCGACGCGATGCTGCCCGCCCTGCCGCAGATCGGCGCGGAGCTGACGCCCGAGGCCCCGAACCTGGCGCAACTGGTCGTGACCAGTTTCGTGCTGGGCATGGGGCTGGGCACGCTCTTCACCGGGCCGCTGTCGGACCGCTTCGGGCGCAAGCCGGTGGTGATCGGCGGCGCGCTGCTCTACTGCGCGGCCGCGCTGACGGCCTATCTTGCGCCGACGCTGGAAACCCTTCTGGCCGCGCGTGTGGTCCAGGGGCTGGGCGCCTCGGCGCCCCGGGTGGTGGCGCTGGCGCTGGTGCGCGACCTCTACGCCGGGCGCGGCATGGCGCGGATCATGTCCTTCGTGATGATGATCTTCTCGCTTGTGCCGGCGATCGCGCCCAGCCTCGGCGCGGTCATCATCGACCTGTCGGGCTGGCGCAGCATCTTCCTCGCCTTCGTCGTCTTCTCGCTGATCGGCATGACCTGGCTGGGCCTGCGCCAACCCGAAACGCTGGCCGCCGCGGACCGGCGGCCGCTGCGGCTTTCGCTGCTCTGGGCCGCGATCCGGGACATGGCCGCGCATCCCACGGTGCGGCTCTCCATCGCCGTGCAGGCCCTCGCCTTCGGGATGCTGTTCTCGACCATAAGCTCGATCCAGCAGATCTTCGACGTGACCTACGGCCGGGCCGAGAGTTTCCCGCTCTGGTTCGGGGCCATCGCCATCGCCGCCGCCTCGGCCACGGTGCTGAACTCGCAGATCGTCATGCGCGTCGGCATGCGCGCCATCGTCAAGGCGATGTTCACCGTGCAGATCGGGCTGTCGGCGCTGACCGCGGCCGCGATCTGGGCCGGGGCTCTCGGCGGGCTGGAGTTCTACCTCTACGTGTTCTGGACGACCTCGGTGTTCTTCCAGGCCGGGCTGACGATCGGCAACCTGAACGCGCTGGGGATGGAGCCGGTGGGCCATATCGCCGGCATGGCCGCGTCGATCATGGCCTCGATCGGGACGGTGGGCGCGGTGCTCATCGCCGTGCCCGTGGGGCTGGCCTTCGACGGCACGCCGCTGCCGCTGGCGGTGGCGGTTTGCCTGTGTGCCTCATTGGCGCTCTGGCTGACCGCGATGATCCGGCGTGACACCGACTGAGCGGGGCGCACGGCCGTAACCGCGCGCTGTCGACAGCGCGCCCCGCCTGCGTCGACGCAGGCGGTCACGGGCCGTCGACGGCCCGTGTCAGGCCGGCTGCATCTCCTGCGCCTTCTTGGCCAGATCCTGCGCGATGGCGAAGGCGCCCTTTATCTTGTCGCTGTCTTTCGCCCAATCGCGGCGCACGACGATCTTGTTGTCCTTGACCTTGGCCAGGCCGCGCTGGTCCTTGATGAACTGCACGAGGCCATCCGGCGAGGCGAAGGTGTCGTTGTGGAACCGGATCGTCGCGCCCTTGGGGCCGCCGTCGAGGTGGCTGATCCCCGCGCGCTTGCACATGGCCTTGATCCGCACCACCAGCATCAGCGTGTTGACCTCCTTGGGCAGCGGGCCGAAGCGGTCGATAAGCTCGGCCGCGAAGCCTTCGAGCTCCACCTTGCTCTGCAAGCCCGACAGGCGGCGATACAGGCCCAGCCGCACGTCGAGGTCAGGCACGTAGTCCTCGGGGATCAGGACCGGCACGCCGAGGTTGATCTGCGGTGCCCACTGGCCGTCGTCGACCATGGTGGTCTCGCCCGCCTTGATCTTGGCGATCTGCTCTTCCAGCATCGACTGGTAAAGCTCGTAGCCGACCTCGCGCATCTGGCCGGACTGTTCCTCGCCCAGCAGGTTGCCGGCACCGCGAATGTCCAGGTCCTGGCTGGCCAGCGCGAAGCCCGCCCCCAGCGTGTCGATCGTGCCCAGCACGCGCAGGCGCTTTTCGGCCTGCGGGGTCAGGCGCTGGCGCGGGCGGTAGGTCAGGTAGGCATAGGCGCGCACCTTCGACCGCCCCACCCGGCCGCGGATCTGGTAGAGTTGCGACAGGCCGAACATGTCGGCGCGGTGCACGATCATCGTGTTGGCGGTGGGGATATCCAGCCCCGATTCCACGATCGTCGTGGCCAGCAGCACGTCGTACTTGCCGTCGTAAAAGGCGTTCATGCGGTCGTCGAGCTCGCCGGCGGCCATCTGGCCATGCGCGGTGACGACCGTCACCTCGGGCACCTCGTCGCGCAGGAAGGCCTGGATCTCGGGTAGGTCCGAGACCCGCGGCACCACGAAGAAGGACTGCCCGCCGCGGTAATGCTCGCGCAGCAGCGCCTCGCGGATCGTGACAGTGTCGAACTCGCTGACATATGTGCGGATCGACAGCCGGTCGACCGGCGGGGTGCCGATCACCGACAACTCGCGCACCCCCGACAGAGACAGTTGCAGGGTGCGCGGGATGGGCGTCGCCGTCAGGGTCAGCACGTGGATATCCGTGCGCAGCTGCTTGAGCCGTTCCTTGTGCTGGACGCCGAAGTGCTGTTCCTCGTCGATAATCAGCAGCCCGAGGTTCTGGAACTTCACGCTCTTGGCCAACAGCGCATGGGTGCCCACGACGATATCGGCCGTGCCCTTTGCCATGGCATCGCGGGTCTCGGCGGCCTCCTTGGTGCCGACGAAGCGCGACAGCGCCCGCACGTTGACGGGAAAACCGCGGAACCGCTCGGCAAAGCTCTGGTAGTGCTGGCGCGCGAGCAGCGTTGTCGGCGCGATCACCGCGACCTGCACCCCGGACATGGCGGCCAGGAAGGCGGCGCGGATAGCCACCTCGGTCTTGCCGAAGCCCACGTCGCCGCAGATCAGCCGGTCCATGGGCCGGCCTGATTCCAGGTCCTCGGTGACGTCCTCGATGGCCTGCAACTGGTCCTCGGTCTCCTGGTAGGGAAAGCGCGACAGGAACTGATCCCACATGCCCTCGGGCGGGGTCATGGCCGGGGCGGTGCGCAGCTCGCGTTCGGCGGCGACCCGGATCAGCCGTTCGGCCATCTCGCGGATGCGTTCCTTGAGCCGCGCCTTCTTGGCCTGCCAAGCGCCGCCGCCCAGCTTGTCGAGCAGGCCCTCCTCGTGGCCGTATTGCGACAAAAGCTCGATGTTCTCGACCGGCAGGTAAAGCTTGGCGCCCTCGGCGTATTCCAGCACCAGGCATTCATGCGCGGCCCCGGCGGCGCTGACCACTTCGAGCCCGAGATACCGCCCGATCCCGTGATCGACGTGAACCACCAGATCGCCCGGGGTCAGCGCCTGGGATTCGGTCAGGAAATTCTCGGCCTTGCGCCGGCGCTTGGTCTGGCGGATCAGACGGTCACCAAGGACGTCCTGTTCCGAGATCACCGTCAGGCGGCCCGCGTCCTGCGGCGCCTCGAAGCCGTGTTCCAGCGCCCAGACCACCAGGTGCAGCCCCCGCGGGCCGACCCGGGTGAAATCGCCGATGGGGATCGCCTCGGCGAGGTTCTCGTCCTCGATCAGGCCGGTCAGCCGCTCACGCGCACCATCGGAATAGGAGGCGATGACGACCGGGCCCTCTTGAAGTTTCGCGCGAATATGATCGGCCAGGGCCCCGAAAAGGCTTGCGCTTTCCTGCTGGCGCTCGGGCAGGAAATCGCGGCCCACACGCCCGCCCGCGTCGATCACCCCCGGCCCGGTCGCCTGTGGCAGGGCCGAGAACTGCAGAACGCGCATCGGGGCGGTGGCGGCCGCCCAGGCGTCGGGGTCGAGGTAGAGCGTTTCCGGCGGGGCGGGCTTGTAGACGGTATCAACCCGGCCCTTGGCGCTCATGGCTTCGCGCCGGGCGTCGTACTGATCGGCGATCGTGTCCCAGCGCGCCTGCCGCTGGGCTGCGTTGTGCTCGTCCAGCGTGAGCGTGGCCTCGGGCAGGTAGTCGAACAGCGTCTCCAGCCGCTCGTGAAAGAAGGCCAGCCAGTGCTCAAGGCCCTGATGCTTGCGCCCCGCGCTGACCGCCTCGTAAAGCGGGTCGTCGTTGCCGGCCGCCCCGAACTCCAGCCGGTAGTTCTGCCGGAACCGGGTGATCGCGGCCTCGTCGAGGATTACCTCGGACACCGGGGCGAGGTCGACCTTGTCGAGCTTTTCGGTGGTGCGCTGGCTGGCCGGATCGAAACGGCGCGCCCCGTCGAGGACATCGCCGAAGAGGTCCAGCCGCACCGGCCCGGTATGGCCCGGCGGGTAGATGTCGATGATACCACCGCGGATCGCGTAATCGCCCGGTTCGGTCACCGTGGGAGCCTGGGCAAAGCCCATCCGCACGAGGAACCCGCGCAGGGCCTCTTCGTCGATCCGCTCGCCCACGCGGGCGGTAAAGGCGGCCTCTTGCAGGACCGCACGGGCAGGGATGCGCTGGGTCGCGGCGTTCAGCGTCGTCAGCAGCACGAACCGCGCGGGCCGTTCGTGGACCAGCGCGGCCAGCGTGGCCATGCGCGCGGCCGAGATATCGGCGTTGGGCGACACCCGGTCGAAGGGCAGGCAGTCCCAGCCGGGGAAATGCAGCACCGGCATGCCGGGGTCGAAGAAGGCCAGCGCGGCGCGCATGGCTTCGAGCCGCTTGTCGTCGCGGGCGACGTGCAGCACCGGGCCGTCGCGCCGGGCCACTTCCTGCAGGATCAGGCGGGCGTCGAACCCCTCTGGGGCGCCGCCAACGGTGATATGTTCGGGTGCACTCATCAGCGCCTCACCTACCCCGCTGCCCTGCGGTGTCAATTCGCAATGCCTAGAAGCCGGGGCTGACGGCGAGGTTCTGATACATGCCGAACATGGCCGTGACGAAGATCGACACCATGCCGATGACCTGGGTCTTCAGCCGGTGGCGCCCCAGGTGCCGGTGCAGATCGGCACCTGCCGGATTTTCCTGCGCGATCCGCCGGGCCGCGGCAAGGCTGAGCGCCCCGACCATCGACAGCGGCAGCGCCAGCAGGAAGATTGCCTGCGCAAATTCGACTCCGTACCAGAAGGCGAGGATCGCCAGCGAGGTCAGGACGAAGGCCAGGAACCCCAACGTCACCGTCCCCGAGACGCGGCCGATATGCAGCAGGCGGTCGGCGTTGATGCGCACCAGTAGCTCCAGATCCTCCTGCGCCTTGCCACCGTGGCGCCGGGCGCGGGTGATCATGTCGTAGGGCACGCCCAGCACCCAGTGGTTGACCGAGGACCATATCACCGCAAGCCCGATCCAGAACCAGAGGTTCGAGAACGAGCGCATGTCGATGACTTCGAAAAGGGTGGATGTCCAGTTCACGGGGGATGGCAGCCTGTCGTGTTTTGCGGCAACCTATAGGCGCGCCCCGGCAATGCCCATACCCCGGTCCGGCAAAAAATCGGGGCGCGACCGCAGGTGTGACTGAAAGGCCAAGACCATGACCCAGCCCCGATTTCCCGCCGCCCGGCCGCGCCGGTTGCGGGCCACGCCGGCCCTGCGCGCCATGGTGCGCGAAAGCGCGCTGTCGCCGGCCGATTTCATCTGGCCGATCTTCGTCATGGCCGGTCAAGACGCCGAGGAACCGGTGCCCTCCATGCCCGGTGTCGTGCGCCGCACGGTGGACCGTGTCGCGCGGGCCGCCCGGCGGGCCGAGGCGCTGGGTATTCCGGCCATCTGCGTCTTTCCCTATACCGCGCCCGAGGACCGGACCGAGGATTGCGCCGTCGCCTGGTCGACCGACAACATCGCCAACCGCGCGATCCGCGCCATCAAGGACGCCGCGCCAGGGATCGCGGTGATGACCGATATCGCGCTCGATCCCTACAACATCAACGGCCAGGACGGCTATGTCCGGGGCGGCGAGGTGGTCAACGACGAAACCGTCGCCGCGCTTGTCCGCATGGCCCTGGCCCAGGCCGAGGCGGGGGCCGACATCCTCGGCCCCTCCGACATGATGGACGGCCGCATCGGCGCGATCCGCGATGCGCTGGAATCCGAGGGCCACCAGAAGGCAACCATCCTGTCCTACACCGCCAAGTATGCCAGCGGCTTCTACGGCCCGTTCCGCGATGCCGTGGGCGCCTCCGGCGCGCTCAAGGGCGACAAGACCACCTACCAGATCGACCCGGCCAATTCCGAAGAGGCGCTGCGCATGGTCGCCCGCGACCTGTCAGAGGGGGCCGACATGGTCATGGTAAAACCGGGGATGCCCTACCTGGATATCTGCCGCCGGGTGAAGGATCGCTTCGGCGTGCCGACCTTCGCCTACCAGGTGTCCGGCGAATACGCGATGCTGCGGGCGGCGGCGCAGAACGGCTGGCTCGACGGGCGCGCGACGATGATGGAAAGCCTGATGTGCTTCAAGCGGGCGGGCTGCGACGGCATCCTGACCTACTTTGCCCCCGAAGCGGCCGAGGTTCTGGGCGGCTGATTCTCGCGCAGGCCGGCGTCCGGGCATCTTTGTGCTGACAGGCGCGGCCCATGCGCCTATGCTAAGCCGCAAAAGCGGCAGAGACCGCCCCACAGGCACGAGGCGATATTATGAGCACCTATTCCCGACGCGGGTTCGCGCTTGGCGCACTGGCCACAACCGGTCTTGCCGCCTGCGGCAACGGCATCGGATCACGCGGCGGCGACCGCATCGACTCCCGCGTCGATACCACGCTGAATTTCATGTACGAACGTTTCCCCGGCACGCGTGACTTGGCCGAGAAGGCCTCGGGAATACTTGTCATGCCGCTGGTGACCGAGGCCGGATTCGGTCTGGGCGGCTCCTACGGGCGCGGCGCCCTTCGCATCGGCGACAGCACCGTCGACTACTACGCTATCGCGGGCGGCAGTGCCGGCTTGCAGATCGGCGCGCAGCAGTATTCCCACGTGCTGTTCTTCATGACCGACGAGGCGCTGATGGAGTTCCGCACCTCGCCCGGCTGGGCGCTGGGGGCCGATGCCGAGTATGCGGTCCGGTCCGAGGGCGGCAACCTGCGGGCCGAGACCACCACCCAGCTCGCGCCGGTCATCGCTGTGATCTTCGCCCAGGCGGGCCTGCGCGTCGGCGCCACCCTCGAAGGAACGAAGTACACCCGTATCATCCCCTGACATCAGGGGCCTGGCGCGCGCAATTCACGCCCGAAGGCGCGCGCCTGCGGGATCGAAGGGGGGCTCGGCCAGCACCACGCCGCGATGCGGCCGGCCAAGTATCATCACATCGACGGCCTGCCCTGGCGTGACATCGCTCAGGTAGGCCAGCGCCAGCGACATTCCCACCGAGTAGCCGTAGGCGCCGCTGGTCACGCGGCCCACGGGCGTGCCGTCGGGCAGAAAGATCGGCTCGCCGCCGGTGGCGTCGGCGCTGTCCACCTCTTGCACATGGACCAGTCGAAGTTCTTCACGCGGCGCATTATCCTTGACCTGCAAGTAGGCGGCCTTGTTCAGGAAATCCTTGTCCAGCTTGACCAGGCGATCCAGCCCGACCTCCTGCGGCCAGTATTCCGGTGAATACTCGCGGCCCCAGCTGCCATAGCCCTTCTCGACGCGCAGCGCCATCAGCGCGCGGCTGCCCACCGGCCCGCCGTCCTCGGCCTTGGCCGCGTCCAGCAGCGCCGCGTAAAGCCTGGGCTGATCCGCGGTGGCGCAGTGCAGCTCCCAGCCGAGGTCACCGGTGAAGGACACCCGCAGCGCCAGGCAGGTCACGCCGGCTACCTCGATCCAGGCCGAGCGCATGAAGGGCATGTCCGCAGTTGCCAGCGACGCATCCGTCAGCCTCTGCAGCGCCCGGCGCGACCCCGGCCCGGCGATGTTGAAACCGCACCAGCCCTCGGTCATGACCTCGAAGGTCGTCCCGGCGGGCCGCGGCACCATCTCCCAGAAGCGCTGGTGATAGCGTTCGGCCATGCCCGAGCCGATGACCCAGAACTCGTCGTCGCCCGGGCGTGTGACCGTGAAATCCCCCGCGATGCCACCGCGCACCCCGATCAGCGGCGTCAGGCAGGACCGGCCCACGGCGCGCGGCATCCGGTTGGCGAAGACGGCATTCAGCCAGTCCTCGGCCCCCGGGCCGGTGACGCGGTATTTCGCGAAGTTGGAGATGTCGATCACGCCGACGCTCTCGCGCAGCATCCGCGCCTCGCGCCCGACGCTGTCGAACCAGGGCTGGCGGGTGAACCCGGCGCTGTCGGGGGTCGCCGCGTCGAAATAGGCGGGATGTTCCCAGCCGTAGTTCAGCCCGAAAACCGCGCCGAGGTCCGTTTGCATTGCGTGGACGGGCCGTGTGCGCACGGGCCGGCCCGCGCTGCGTTCCTCGCCGGGGAAATGGACGGCGAAGCGGTGGGCGTACTGGTCGGCGACCCGCGCCTTGGTGAAGGCCGCATCGGCCCATTTGCCGAACCGGGCCACGTCCCAGGCGAACATGTCGTAGCGGGCCTCGCCGGTGGTGATCCAGTCGGCGGCCATCAGCCCCATGCCCCCCGACTGGCTGAAGCCGGGGATGATGCCGTTGCAGCAGAAGTAATTGCGCAGGTCCGGGTGCGGGCCGAAGAGGACATTGGCATCGGGCGACCAGATCATCGGCCCGTTGATGACGCGCTTGATCCCGGCCTCGGCCACCGCCGGCACGCGGTCGATGGCGCGCATCATGTTGTCCTCGATCCGGTCGAGGTCATCGGGAAAGAGGTCATGGGCGAAATCCGGCGGCGTGCCGTCCTCGGCCCAGAAGCGCACGTCGCGTTCATAGGCCCCGATCAGCAGGCCCTGGCCCTCCTGCCGCAGGTAGTATTCGCCGTCGCGGTCGGCCACCGACGGCAGGCGCCGGTCCAGCCCGGCGATCCGGTCCATGGTCTCGGTGACGAAATACTGGTGCTCGGTCGGTTGCAGCGGCAATTCGATCCCCGCCAGCGCGGCGACCTCGCGCCCCCAGAGGCCGGCGGCGTTCACCACCCAGTCGGTGCGGATCTCGCCCTTGGGGGTCTCGACGATCCAGCTGCCGTCGGGTTGCGGCAGCGTGGCGGTGACGGGCGTGAAACGCAGGATTTCCGCCCCCGCAGCCCGGGCGCCCATGGCATAGGCATTGGTCACGCCCGAGGGGTCGACGTTGCCGCCCTCGGGTTCGAACATGATGCAGCGCACCCCGTCGAAATCCACCAGCGGGTGCAGGCGTTCGGCCTCGTCGCGGCTGACCTCGTGGAAATTCATCCCGTAATAGCGCGCCTTGGCCGCCTGCAGCCGCAGCTGGTGTTCGCGCGCCTCGGTCTGCGCGAGGTAGAGCGAGCCGGGCTGGAACACGCCGCAGCCCTGCCCCGTCTCGGCCTCGAGATCCTTGTAAAGCTGCATCGTGTAGTGCTGGATGCGGCTGATGTTGGTGCTGTCGTGCAGCCCGTGGATGTTGGCGGCCGCGTGCCAGGTCGAGCCGCTGGTCAACTCGTCGCGTTCCAGCAGCACCACATCGGTCCAGCCCGCGCGGGTCAGGTGGTAGAGGATGGAACAGCCGATGACGCCACCCCCGATGACGACCGCCCTTGCATGAGTGCGCATGTTGTCTCTCCTTCGGCGCCAACCTGCGCGCGGGCGGTCACGATTCCTTTTCGCTTCGCGACGAATCCTGTCGCAACTGGGCTTTGGCGTGCGTTGGCGCGTCGCGCGCAGGTCGCCCGAAAGCGGGTCGCGGTTTTGCCCGGCTCGGCCATGCGGTATCAAAACGTGGAGTGAGGGGGAATGCGACGGAACACGACACGGTCTCGGCTCGGAGCGGACGCGGGAGCCCTCATGAAGAGCGCGACACAGCCTCCGCTGATCGGCGGCGATCCCGGCTTCGACGCGACCGCGGCGCGGAGGCACGGGTGAGCGTGGCGATCCTGATACCGGCGGCGGGGGCCTCGTCCCGGATGGCCGGGCGTGACAAGCTGCTGGAACGGGTGGACGGCCAGCCGCTGCTGCGCCGGATTGTGGCGCTTTGCATGCCTCACGGGCCGGTCTTTGTGACCCTGCCGGAGGCGGACCATCCGCGTGCCGCGGTCCTGCCGCAGGGGGCCCGCATCGTCGCGGTGCCCGATTGGCAGGAGGGCATGTCGGCGAGCTTGCGCGCGGGCAATGCCGCAATCCCGGCGGCACACGACCTGATCGTCCTGCCCGCCGACATGCCCGAGATCACCGGCGCGGATATCGCCCGCGTTGTCGCGGCGCGGGTCTCGGCTCCAGACGCCCTGATCTGGCAAGCCACGACGCAAGACGGCACACCCGGTCACCCGGTGCTTTTCGACGCCTCGGTGCGGGACGGCTTTGCCGGGTTGGGCGGCGATACCGGGGCGCGGGCGATCCTCTCGGCCCATGGCGGCCGGCGCCACCTCGTCCCACTGCCCGGCCAGCGCGCGCGCGTCGACCTCGACACCCCCGAGGACTGGGCCCGCTGGCGCCAAACCCGCCAATGAAATGAACCGGGGCGCCACATCGCGCCCCGGTCCGGTCTTGCGGCCCCGGGCGTGGACCCGGGGCGCAGCTGCATATCACTTCACGAGCAGTTTGGCCTCGTGCTTCTTGAGGGCACGGCGCGCGGACTGGTAGCCCTCCAGCCCCGGCTTGCCGGCCAGCTCCGGGAACAACTCGAAGATCTCGTTGCGCTGGCTGTTGCCAAGACCTTTGAGGCTGTAGTCGCCGGGCTGGAAGCTCTCGGTCCAGCAGCCGTTGGACAACACCACCTCGTGCCGGTCGAACATGAAATGGATGTAGCTTGTCTGCATCGCGTCCAGTTCATGCACACCCTCGCTGCCCACCAAGTGCTTGGCCGCGGCCAGAACCTCGCGCTCTTCGAAGTAGAGCTGCGTCAGGTCGCTGGCCACCAGCACGCGGTGGTTGGGCGAGACGACGGTGTCGCGCTCGGGCAGACCGTTGCCCAACGCCCCGGCCCTGATCAGGATCGGCTTGAGATGCGGATTGCGCGCCAGTTGCTGGCCCGTCATGTCCTTGCGGCCGACCCAGCGGATCTCCTGAATGCCGTTGTCACGGGTTATGATCCGGTCGCCCGCGCGCAAGTCCTCGACCAAGCGCTCGCCGCGCGGGGTGGCGATGGTGGTGCCGGGCGTGAAGCAGGGGATGACATTCTCGATCTCCTCGAAGGTCATCGTGGTGCCGTCCTGGAAGAACACGCGCCCGGATTCGGAATCCCCGGCCCCGCCGCCGACGCCGGGATCGGTATAGTCGATGTTCAGGACATTGGACCCGGTCAGGTCGAGCACGTCCACGTCGTCGGACTCGCCGTCGCCGTTCAGATCGGGGTCTTCGCCGCCAATGACCATGTCATCGGCACCATCGCCGGCGGTGTCCACGATGAAGAGATCATCTCCGAGGCCACCGTCCTGTTCGTCGGCACCCTGGCCACCGGTGAGGGTGTCCTCGCCCTCGCCGCCGGTCAGGTGGTCGTCGTCGACCCCGCCGTCGAGCGTGTCATCCCCGGTGCCGCCGACCAGCGTGTCGTCGTCGTCGGCCCCGAAAATCGTGTCGTCGCCCGCACCGCCGACCAGCGTGTCGTTGTTGTTGTTGGTGACGAGGTCTTCACCCGGGTCGTTGCTGTCGCCGTCGCCGTCCAGATCGTCGGGAAGGTTCAGCGCATCCGTCGGCCCCGGCGGCAGCCCGCCGTAGATGGTATCGTCACCATCGCCGCCGTAGATCTCGTCGTTGCCTTCGGACCCGGTGATCGTGTCGTCGCCTGCGCCGGCCTCGACGTAGTCGTCGTCGAAACCGGTGCTGATGTCATCATCCCCGGCCCCGCCAAACACAGTGTCGTCGTCATCCCCGGTGATGATGGTGTCATCGCCCGCGCCGCCCGAGACGATGTCCTTGTCGTCATTCGGGTCGGCATCCGCATGATAGATCCCGGGATAGCCGACATCCGGGCTGGGCAGGACCACGTCGGAACTGGTGTCGATGATATCGTCGCCGTCACCGCCATCGACGGTGTCGCTGCCGTTGCCGCCGGAGATCGTGTCATCCCCGTCGTTGCCCTCGATCACGTCATCGCCATCGCCGCCGACGAGCACGTCATTGCCCTCGGGGCCGGTCCCGGTCACCGGGATGGTCTCGAAGGTGACGTCCGAAACGTTGACCTGCTGGTCCGTGAATGCCTCGTTGTCATAGTCGATCGAGAGGTTGGACACCGGCCCGGCGATCGACACGAGGATCGAGCCCTTTTGCGCGGCCGGGATCACACCATCGTCGTGCTCGATGTCGCCGGTGGCCTGGTTGTCATCGACGATCTGGTCGCCGGTCTCCGAAGTGATCTCGACATCGACGGGATTGCCCTCGGCGTCCACGGCATTGATCGTGACGCGGTCGACATGCGTGTCGTGAGGGTTTGTCGCCAGGTCCACATCGTTGATGCGGAAGGTCACGTTCTGGACCTCGTCCCCGTAGGCCGGCGAGGTGGACGAGAAGTCGAGCGTGGTCGTCGACGTGTCGTCCCAGCCGCCTTCACCGCCCTTGCCGTAAAGCTCGAGGCTCGAGTCTGCGTCGAAGCCCTCGCCCGTCTCGACATACATCTCCTCGTCGGAAATGGTCGCCGTGGCGCCGTGGTCCTGCGGGTTATAGCCGATATCCACCGTGATGCCGCCGGCATCGTAGGTCGTGGTGCCGCTCAACTCGGTATGATCCGGGGCCACATCTTCCCAGACCAGCGTCTTGGCCTCGGGGGCGGGGTTCGCCACCCCGTCGGGGCCGTCCCCGACGATCTTGTCGTTGCCGGTGCCGCCGAAGATGGTGTCGTTGCCCGACCCGCCGGTCAGGTCATCATCGCCCGACCCGCCGTAGACCTCGTCGTCACCCTTGCCGGCCAGGACCGTGTCATCCCCGCCGTAAGCTTCGATCAAGTCGTCATCGCCGACATCTCCGGGCAGGATCGCGTCGTCATTGTCGACCATGTCGCCCTCGGGGTCGCCGGTGTAGGCCACGTCGATCACGTCGTCGCCGGCGGTGCCCTCTACGATGCCGTCGAGCTCGGCGGGCGTGTCGAAGTTCACGTTGTCAAGCGCGCCCGACCCGTAGAAGGTGACATCCATGGTCGCGACGCCCTCGATGCCGCCGAAATCGATGTCTTTCTGGCCGTTGTTCGAGGTCCCGTGGGTCTCGGCATAGAGGACATGGCCGTCTTCATCCTTCAGCTCGATACGCGCGCATTCCTCGACGTCGAGCAGGGTCAGCGAATTCATCGTCGAGGGATCCGAAAAGTCGAACCGGAGTGTGCCGCCGTCGGCCCGGTCGTCGGGCTCTGGGTGGTCGCTTCCCTCGTCGTCTCCTTCGTCGTCCTCTTCGTCGTCTTCTTCGCCGTCCTCCTCGTCGTCTTCCTCGCCGTCTTCTTCGTCGTCTTCCTCGCCGTCCTCTTCGTCGTCTTCCTCGTCGTCTTCCTCGTCGTCCTCCTCGTCGTCTTCTTCCTGGATGATCAGGACGTTGCCGAGGTTTTCGGTGGCCAGGTCGTCGTCGCCCCCGGTCGGATGGCTGGTGTCGAAGACCATTGCAGGCGTTTCATCGTCATTGACGTCGTCGTTCACGATCGACGAGATCGTGACCCCCTGCGCCTGGTATTCATCATCCACGACCGTTCCGGCATTCAGGTCATCGAAAGTCAGGTTCACGTTTGTCATCTCGGCGTCTCCCGTAAGCCACGCGCGCGGCCACTTGTCCAAAACATCCCCTCCGGAACACAGCCCGGATGGTGCCGACCCCAACGGGGCCAGCTGATCAATCATTGTCTTGTCACGACAGTGGAGCTGACACCCCAAGCTGCAGACAATCTGAAAACCGACTGTAGCATCGGCACGGTGCACCACGGCACCTCAGCCCCCGGGTTGAATGAGTAAACCCACGGCACGCTTTGAGAAAGGGAAAAATGTCGGAAAGATGTCCGCAACCGCCTGATTATGGTCGCGATTGGCTCTGGGCGACGGGCAAAAATCGCCGCTATACAAGTGGATTGTTTCGATTACGGAAATAACGACTGCCCAAAAGGACAGCCAACCCTCAAATCTGGCCCGAATTTTACCACCTGAAGGCGAGTTCACCGGTGATCGCGTCAGTCAGGCCGGGTGGGCTGGTGTCCTGGCTTTCTTCAAGTCGAGACAGAGCGGCCCGGCAACGGAAGTAAACAAGCCGTTATCGAATGCAGATCAATCCACGTGGCAATCCCGTATCTTTCTGCAAACGCGAACAATTTGATTCGCCTTCCGTAGGTTCCGCATCGTGAAATGTGGCGGGATCGTGATGGCGCGCCCCTGTCAGCGGCTGCTGTATTAACGCCGCGGACCCTGTGCGGCGCTGGTGCCGGTGGAGGGAATCGAACCCTCACGATGTTGCCATCGGGGGATTTTGAATCCCCTGCGTCTACCGTTCCGCCACACCGGCCGCCGAATTGGTCGATAACCGCGCGCCCGCGCGCGGTCAACGCGGAAACGGGGCCTCCACCTCTATTGACCCCCGGGGGGTTCCGTGGCCTAAGACGCTGCAACGATGCCTGCCATCCCGGACACCCGTATGATCCGCCGCCTATACGACTGGACCATGTCCATGGCCGACCACCCGCGCGCGCTCTGGGTGCTGGCCCTGGTGTCCTTCGTAGAAAGCTCTGTCTTTCCGATACCGCCGGATGTGCTGATGATCCCGATGATCCTGGCCGCACCGCGCCGAGCCTGGCTCGTCGCGGGCGTCTGCCTGGTGTCCTCGGTGCTGGGCGGGATGCTGGGCTATGCCATCGGGGCCTTCGCCTACGATTCCGTCGGCCGGCCCATCCTCGAGGCGCTGGGCAAGACCGAGTCCATGGCCGCCTTCAACCAGCGCTTCAACGACGTGGGCTTCTGGGCGGTGCTGGTCGCCGGGCTGACCCCTTTTCCCTACAAGGTCATCACCATCATGTCGGGTTGGACGGCGATGCCGCTGGGCACCTTCGTGGTGACCTCGATCCTCGCGCGCGGGCTGCGGTTTTTCATCGTCGCCGCGCTGTTGTGGAAATTCGGCGCCCCGATCCGCGATTTCATCGAGCGGCGCCTCGGGCTGATGTTCCTGCTGTTCTGCCTCGTGCTCATCGGAGGCTTTTACGTGGTGCGATACCTATGACCAGATCCGGATTGACCCTCGTGGCCGCCGGCGGATCATTCGCGTTGCTGGCCGGCGCCTTTTTCTTTCAGGCGCTGGGCTATCCGCCCTGCGCGATGTGCCTGTGGCAACGCTGGCCGCATGCGGCGGCGATCGTGATCGGGGCGGTCGCGCTGGTGGTCTGGCGCCCGGCGGGGCCCCTTCTGCTGCTGGGCGCGCTGGCGGCGGCCACCACGGCGGGTCTCGGTGTCTACCATACCGGCGTCGAGCGCGGCTGGTGGGAGGGGCCTGCCAGCTGCACCGGGGCGGGCGCGGGGCTGGGCGGCGACCTGCTGTCCACCGATATCGCGCCGGTGGTGATGTGCGACGAGGTGGCCTGGTCGCTCCTGGGGCTGTCCATGGCCAGCTACAACGCGCTGCTTTCCTTCGCGCTGGCCGCGCTGTGGGTGCTGGCAGCGCGCCGCTAACCGCGCCGCGTGGACAGCAGCAGGTTGGTTTCCGAGCGGGTGATGCCGTCCATCCGGCGGATGCGGAACAGGGTGTTGTCCAGTTCCACCAGCGTGCGCGCGCCAATCTCGGCGATCAGGTCCCAATGGCCGTTGGTCGAATGCACAGCCCGGACCTCGGGCATGACGGCAAGGGCACGCATCACCCGTTCGGTGCCGCGCCCCTCGATGCCCAGCATCATCAGGCCCCGCACCGGGTGGGGCGAGACGTCGGCGCGGGTCAGCACGGTGAAGCCGGCGATCTCGCCGCTGGCGCGCAGCTTGTCCAGCCGCGCTCGAACCGTGGCGCGCGTCACATCCAGATCATGCGCCAGTTCCGACAGGCTGGCGCGGCCGTCGCGTTGCAGGGCGGCGATCAGCTCATTGTCCAGATTGTCCATGATGTCTTACAGTTTTGTGCAATGATAACCCACTTTGCGCAATTTGACCAGTTCATGTCTGTGGTGTTCCGGGCGATCATGTCGGCATGGATCAAACGCACTGTATTCTCGTCGGCGCCCCCGTGGACAGCGGCAAGCGCCGCGCCGGCTGCCTCATGGGGCCCGACGCCTATCGCGTGGCGGGCCTGCCAGAGCAGTTGACCGCCCTTGGCCACAGTGTCGAGGACCGGGGCAACCTCTCACCTGAAACCCCGGCCCTGCCCGAGCACCCGCATATCCACGACCTGGCCGCCAATGTCGGCTGGACCCGTACCCTGGCGCACGCCGCGCGGCAGGCCGCGGCCGAGGGTCTGCCAATCTTCCTCGGCGGCGATCACGCGCTGTCGCTTGGGTCTGTCGCCGGCATGGCCGGTCACGCGGCAGAAGAGGGCCGGCCGCTGTTCCTGCTCTGGCTCGATGCGCATTCTGATTTCAACACGCCGAAATCGACCGAGACCGGGCACCTGCACGGCACGCCGGTGGCCTATGTCACCGGCCAGCCGGGATTCGATGACTTTCCACCGCTCGCCGCGCCCATCCCCACCGACCGCGTCGCCATGATCGGCCTGCGCTCGGTCGATCCGGCCGAACGGGCCCTGCTGGCCAAGACGGACATTGCGCTGACCGACATGCGCGCCATCGACGAACACGGCATCGCCGGGCCACTGGCGGCCTTTCTCGACAAGGTGCGCGCCGCGAATGGGCTGCTGCATGTCTCGCTCGACGTGGATTTCCTGGACCCCGGCCTCGCCCCGGCCGTGGGCACCACCGTGCCCGGCGGGGCCGGTTTCCGCGAGGCGCACCTCGTCATGGAGCTGCTGCACGACAGCGGCTGCCTCGCCGCGCTGGACCTCGTTGAACTCAACCCCTTCCTCGATGAACGCGGCCGCACGGCCAGCGTCATGGTGGACCTGGTGGCCTCACTCCTGGGGCGGCGCATCTTCGACCGCCCGACACGGAGCTACGCATGACCGATCCCTCCGAAAGGGCCCTCGTGCCTTTCGTTTCCGTCGAGAACATGATGCGCCTGGTCCACGAGACCGGGCTGGACGAGATGCTGCGCCGCCTGGCGGGCGCCATCGAGGCCGACTTCCTGCGCTGGGAAAGCTTCGACAAGACGCCGCGCGTGGCCAGCCATTCGCCCCTCGGCGTGATCGAACTGATGCCAACCGCGGACGGCACGCTCTACGGCTTCAAATACGTCAACGGGCACCCCAAGAACACGCACACCGGGTTGCAGACCGTCACCGCCTTCGGCCTGCTGGCCTCGGTCGAGACGGGCTATCCGGTGCTGCTGACGGAAATGACCCTGCTGACAGCGCTGCGCACCGCGGCCATGTCGGCGCTGGCGGGCAAACACCTGGCACCGCGCGGCGCCACCACCATGGCGATGATCGGCAACGGCGCGCAGTCCGAGTTCCAGTGCCGCGCCTTCGGCGCGATCTGCGGCATCGACACCGTGCGGCTGTGGGACAAGGACCGCGCGGCCACCGAGAAATGCGCCCGCAATCTGGCGGGCAGCGGGTTGACCGTGTTGCCCTGCGCCAGCGCCGAAGAGGCGATAGAGGGCGCGCAGATCCTGACCACCTGCACCGCCGACAAGCAATACGCCACGATCCTGTCCGACAACATGGTCGGCCCCGGCGTGCACATCAACGCCATAGGCGGCGATTGTCCGGGCAAGACGGAACTGGCGCCGGGCATCCTCGACCGGGCCTCGGTTTTCGTGGAATACCCGCCCCAGACCCGCGTCGAGGGCGAGATCCAGCAGATGGCAGAGGATCACCCCGTCACCGAGCTCTGGCAGGTCTTGGCCGGCAAGGCCGCAGGCCGCAAGGAAGCCGCGCAGATCACGCTGTTCGATTCCGTGGGCTTCGCGATCGAGGATTTCTCGGCGCTCAAGGTGGTCCGCGACGCCATAGCGGGCAGCGATCATTACCAGTTGCTGGACCTGTTGGCCGACCCGGACGACCCGCGCGATCTTTACGGGATGCTGGCCCGGGCCGTCTAAAGGGTTACAGCGACCTACGCGGTCTGACCGGCCTCAGTGGCAGGTCATCTCGCCCACGACGTTGCGCCATTCGCCCGGCGCGATCAGCTTGCGATGGGTAAACCGGACCGAGTGCAACCGGCCCTCTATCTCGGCCTTCCAGAAGTCGATGAACCCCATCAGCCTGTCGTGATCCGGCGCCAGGTCGTAGTCCTGCCAGATGAAGGTGTTGAGCACGCTGGGATAGTCCGGCATGCGGTAGAACATCTCTGCCGTGGTCAACCCGTAGCCGCGCAGCATCAGCTCCGTTTCTTGTGTCATATCCTGCTCCGCTGTCGTCATGGCCACTATGTGACGGCACCAGCGGTTAACCTGTCAATGAAAACAGGCTGTTGGCAGGGGTGCGCGGTGGCTGACAGCCGCGCGCCCCGGCCCCCATTGCACCCCATCCCTCGGGGGTGATATACCCTTTCAAACAATATCTTGACGGGTCCTGAAACGCGCGGCCCCAACAGGCAGACAACATGAGCGATACGCCCGAACCCCCGGAAAACGAAGACGAAAACCGGCCCGAGGGGCCGGGGAACGATGGCCCGTCGATCTCGATCTCGGACGAGATGAAGACCGCGTATCTCGATTACGCGATGAGCGTGATCGTCTCGCGCGCGATCCCCGATCTGCGCGACGGCCTCAAGCCCGTGCACCGGCGCATTCTTTACGCCATGCACGAGGCCGGCAACACCCACGACAAGCCCTATCGCAAGTCGGCTCGCGCCGTGGGCGACGTCATGGGGACCTATCACCCTCATGGGGACAGCGCGATCTACGACGCGCTGGTGCGCATGGCGCAGCCGTTTTCCATGTCGCTGCCGCTACTGGACGGCCAGGGCAACTTCGGCTCGATGGACGGGGACAACCCGGCGGCGATGCGCTACACCGAGGTGCGCATGGACAAGCCCGCCGGCGCGCTGCTCTCGGACATCGACAAGGACACGGTCGATTTCCAGGACAACTACGACGGCCGCGACCGCGAGCCCAGCGTGCTGCCCGCGCGCTTTCCCAACATGCTGGTCAACGGCGCGGGGGGCATCGCGGTGGGCATGGCCACCAACATCCCGCCGCACAACCTCGGCGAGGTCTGCGAGGCCACGCTGGCGCTGATCGAGGACCCCGACCTGTCGAGCGAGGCGCTGATCGACTACGTCCCCGGCCCCGATTTCCCGACAGGGGGCACGATGCTGGGCCGGTCGGGCGCGCGCAAGGCCTACCTGGAGGGGCGCGGCTCGGTCGTGGTGCGCGCCAAGGCACAGGTCGAGGAGTTGCGCAAGGATCGCTGGGCCATCGTCGTCAACGAGATCCCCTTTCAGGTGAACAAGGCGACGATGATCGACCGCATCGCCGAGGCTGCCCGCGACCGCAAGATCGAGGGCATTGCCCACGTGCAGGACGAAAGCGACCGGTCGGGCGTGCGCGTGGTGGTCGAGCTCAAGCGCGACGCCACCGCCGAGGTCGTGCTCAACCAGCTTTACCGGTTCACGCCGATGCAGACCTCGTTTGGTTGCAACATGCTGGCGCTGAACGGGGGCCGGCCGGAAACCCTCACCCTCCGCAAGTTCCTGAGCTATTTCATTGACTTCCGCGAGGATGTTGTCGCGCGCCGCACGGCCTACCTGCTGCGCAAGGCGCGCGAGCGCAGCCACGTCCTGTGCGGGCTGGCGGTGGCCGTGTCCAACGTCGACGAAGTGGTCGCGACGATCCGCTCCTCGGCCGACGCCCCCGAGGCGCGGCGCCGCCTGATGGAGCGGCGCTGGCCCGCGGACGATATCGTTGAATACCTGCGCCTGATCGACGACCCGCTGCACCCCGTCAACGACGACGGCACCTACAACCTGTCGGAAACCCAGGCCCGGGCGATCTTGGACCTGCGCCTGCAGCGCCTGACCCAGCTGGGCGTCAGGGAAGTGACCGAGGAGCTCGAGGACCTGGCCGGCAAGATCAAGGACTACCTCGATATCCTGGGCAGCCGCGACCGCATCATGGGCATCATCGCCGAAGAACTGCGCGAGGTGCGCGACCAGTTCGCCGTGCCGCGTCGCACCCAGATCACCGAGTGGTCCGGCGACATGGACGACGAGGACCTGATCGAACGCGAGGACATGGTCGTCACCGTCACCCAGGGCGGCTACATCAAGCGCACCGCGCTGGCCGATTTCCGCGCCCAGAAGCGCGGCGGCAAGGGCCTGTCGGGCGGCAGCCTCAAGGAGGACGATGTCGTCACCACGCTTTTCGTGGCCAACACGCACACCCAGCTGCTGGTCTTCACCACCGACGGGATGGTCTACAAGCTCAAGACCTGGCGCCTGCCGCAGGGCGGGCGCACTTCCAAGGGCAAGGCCATCGTCAATATCCTGCCGATCCCGGCCGGGGTTTCCATCGCCGCCATCATGCCGGTGGACCGCGACGAGAAGGACTGGAACGACCTGCAGATCGTCTTTGCCACCAGCGCGGGCGACGTGCGCCGCAACCGTCTGTCGGATTTCACCAATGTGAAATCCAACGGCAAGATCGCCATGAAGCTGCCCGAGGGCGTTAGCCTGGTGACCGCGCGCATCGCCTCGGAGGACGACGATGTCATGCTGGTCACCGACGCGGGCCGTGCGATCCGGTTCCGCGCGACGGATGTGCGCGTCTTCCAGAGCCGCGATTCGACCGGCGTGCGCGGCATCCGCCTGCCCGCCGGGGCGAGCGTCGTGTCGATGTCGGTGATCCGCCACCATGCGGCCAGCAGCGAGGAACGCACCACCTACCTCAAGATGCGCCGCGCCATGGCCGGGCTGACCGACGAGGCCGAGGTGGACGAGGACGAGGTGGCGCCGAACGCCCCGGCCGAAATCGACTACCCGGCGATGTCGGCTGCCGAGGACCTGATCCTGACCATCACCGCCAAGGGTCTGGGCAAGCTGTCGTCGTCGCACGACTACCCGGTGCGCGGGCGCGGCGGCCAAGGTGTCACCGCCTGGGAAAAGGCCATGCGCGGTGGCGATATCGTCGCCTGTTTCCCCGTCGACATGGACGACCAGATCATGCTGGCCACCTCCAAGGGCCAGTCGATCCGGGTGCCGGTGGACGGCATTTCCTTCCGCTCGCGCAGCGCCGGCGGCGTCAAGGTCTTCAACACCGGCAAGGGCGAAGAGGTCGTGTCGGTGGCCTGGATCGCCGACCAGGCCGCGGATCAGGCCACGGGCGAGGACTGACCACGCGGCCCCGGGGTTTCCCGCGGGCCGCGGCAACACTATTTGAGTGCGCATGACACAAACACTTCACATCGTCGGCGGTGGCATGGCCGGGTCCGAGGCCGCCTGGCAGGCGGCCAACGCGGGCCGCCGCGTGGTCATCCACGAGATGCGCCCGGGGGTCGAGACCTTCGCCCATCGCACCGGCCACCTGGCCGAGATGGTCTGTTCCAACTCCTTCCGCTCGGACGACGACGAGCAGAACGCTGTCGGCCTGCTGCACTGGGAAATGCGCCAGGCGGGCGGGGTCATCATGACCACCGCCGACGCGCACAAGCTGCCCGCGGGCGGCGCGCTGGCCGTGGACCGTGACCCCTTCGCCGAGGCCGTCACCGCCAAGCTGACGGCGCATCCCAATATCAGCGTCTCTTACGAGGAGATCGACAGCCTGCCCGACGACGGCCACTGGATCATCGCCACCGGGCCGCTGACCTCGGGCCCGCTGGCCGAGGCGATCCGGGCCGAAACGGGCGCCGAGGCGCTGGCCTTCTTCGATGCGATCGCCCCCATTGTCTATGCCGAGACCATCGACATGGGGCAGGCCTGGGAACAGTCGCGCTATGACAAGGGCGAAACCGAGGTCGAGCAAAAAGCCTACATCAACTGCCCGCTGTCGCGCGACCAGTACGAGGCCTTCATCGATGCGCTGCTGGCCGCCGACAAGACCGCCTTCAAGGAAGGCGAGACGGCCGGCTACTTCGACGGCTGCTTGCCGATCGAGGTCATGGCCGAACGCGGCCGCGAAACCCTGCGCCACGGCCCCATGAAGCCCATCGGCCTGACCAACCCGCACGCGCCCGCGGAAAAACCTCATGCAGTGGTTCAACTTCGCAGGGATAACGCGCTGGGAACGCTCTATAATATCGTCGGCTTCCAGACCAAGATGAAGTATGGCGCGCAAGGGGATGTCTTCCGCATGATCCCGGGCCTGCAGGACGCGAAGTTCGCCCGCCTCGGCGGTATCCACCGCAACACCTTCCTCAATTCGCCGACGCTGCTGGACGGGCAGATGCGGCTGAAATCACGGCCCAACATCCGGTTCGCCGGCCAGATCACGGGCGTCGAGGGCTACGTCGAAAGCGCGGCCATGGGCCTTCTGGCCGGGCGACTCGCCGTGGCCGAGATGACCGGCACCGCCCTGCCGCCGGTGCCCCAGACCACCGCCATGGGCGCGCTGGTCACGCATATCACCGGCGGGGCCGAGGCCAAGACCTTCCAGCCCATGAACGTCAATTTCGGGCTGTTCCCCCCGGTCGAGGGGCTCAAAGGCGGGCGGCGCGGCCGCAAGGACCGCTATCGCGCCTACACCGACCGCGCCAAGGCCGACTGGCGGGCCTGGCTGGCGGCTACGGCACTGGACGCCGCCTGACCCTGCCACTAGCCTGCCCGTCATGACCGATGACACTTCAACCCCCGCCAACCTCTGGACCCCGCGGCCCGTCGAGGAGACGATCGACGTCTACCGCGACTGGGCCGGGGCCTACGACTCCGATCTGGAAACCTTCGACTATCGCACGCCGGACCGGCTGACCGCGGCCTTGGCCCGCCATGTGGCCGCGGAGACCACAGTGCTCGATTTCGGCTGCGGCACAGGCATTTCCGGCGCCGCCCTGCTGCGGGCCGGGTTCGCCCACCTGCACGGCACGGATGTCGTGGCCGAAATGGTCGAGATCGCCCGCGACAAGAACCTCTACGACGACCTCTGGGTCGGCGCCCCCGGCGCGGCCCTGCCACGCAATTATGACGCCATCGTCGCCGTCGGCGTGGTCAGCCTCGGCGCCGCCCCGCCCGAGACGCTCAGCCTGCTGATCAGGCACCTGACGCCGGGCGGTATCCTGGCCATGTCCTTCAACGACCCCACGATCGAGAACGGCACATATGACGCCGTGCTCGACGCCCATGTCGCCGCCGGGGACGTCGCGCTGCTCTCGCGCGAGCACGGCCCGCACCTGGCGGCCAAGGACATGGGCTCGGACGTGATCGTTCTGCGGCGGGGATGATCACGCGCTTTGCGCCCTCGCCCACGGGGCGGCTGCATCTGGGCCACGCCTTTTCGGCGCTGACCGTCTTGCAGGTGGCGCGTGACATGGGCGGCACGGCGCTGTTGCGGATCGAGGATACCGACAGCACCCGCTGCCGCCCCGAGTACGAGGCCGCGATACAGGAGGATCTGCGCTGGCTTGGGCTGGACTGGCCCAACCCGGTGCGGCGGCAGTCCGACCACCTGGCCGAGTACACCGCCGTGCTTGATGCCATCGCGGCGCGCGGGCTGCTCTACCCCTGTTCCTGTTCGCGCTCGGCCATAAAGGCGGCGGGCGCGCGGCCCGGGTGGGACGGGCTGGTCTATCCCGGCACCTGCCGCCACCGCCCGCTGTCAGATGCGCGGCCCGGCGACGCGCTGCGGCTCGACCTCGCCCGCGCGCTCGACCAGGCCGGCCCCCTGCCCGCCTTTACCGAGATCGGCCCGCTGCACGCAGGCCGGCACACCCCCGACCCGGATCAGCTGATCGGCCTGATCGGTGACCCGGTGCTGCGGCGCAGGGACAGCGGCGATCCGGCCTATCACCTCGCCTGCCCCGTCGACGACGCGGCGCAGGGCATCACCCACGTCGTGCGCGGGGTCGACCTCTGGCACGCGACCTTCCTGCACGTGGCGCTGCAGGCGCTGATGGGTTGGCCGGTGCCCGTCTATCACCATCACGGGCTGATCCACGACGCCAGCGGCAAGCGCCTGGCCAAGATCGACTCCGCGACATCGCTTGCCAGCTTGCGCGCCGCGGGCGCGACCCCGGCCGACATCCGCGCGCGCGTTGGACTCTGACACCGCATCATCCGGGCCGATAAACGCCAGACCAAGGCACCCTAGCCGTCAACCGGGCGCATCAGCTCCCGCTCCGCCTCGCCGGTGACAGAGGTATAGAAACACGACCGCCGGTTGGTGTGGCAGGCCGGCCCGGTCTGGCGCACCACCGCCAGCAGGCAATCGCGGTCGCAATCGACGCGCAGGTCGACAAGCTCCTGCACGTGGCCGCTGCTCTCGCCCTTGGCCCAGAGGGCCTGCCGCGAGCGCGACCAGTAGGTGACGCGGCCGGTGGCCAGCGTGGTCTCGACGGCCGCGCGGGTCATCCAGGCCATCATCAGTACGGTGCCGTCCGTGGCATCCTGCGCGATACAGGGGACAAGCCCGTCGGCGTCAAAGGTCAGCGTCGCGGGATCGAAGGCCATGTCGAATTTCCTTTGGCATCTGGGATCGGCCAGCCTATTTATTGGGCAAGACAGCCGAGGGCAAACCCATGACCGCAGAAACCGACATGATCAAGCTCTACTCCACCCGGATTCTTGGGCTGGCGGCGGAGATTCCACGGCTAGGGCGGCTGGACGCCCCCGACGGCAGCGGCCGGGTGCGCTCACCGCTTTGCGGGTCCACCGTGTCGGTGGACCTGCGTGTCGCCGAGGGCAAGGTGACCGACTACGGCCAGGACGTGAAGGCCTGCGCGCTGGGCCAGGCCGCAGCGGCCGTGGTGGCTGCCAATGTCATCGGCACGACCGAACCGCAGGTGCAACAGGCGCGCGACGCGCTGCACGCCATGCTCAAGCAGGACGGCCCGCCGCCGGCGGCACCCTTCGACGGGCTGGAAGTGCTGCAACCGGCGCGGGACTACAAGAACCGTCACGCCTCGATCCTGCTGGCGCTGGATGCCACGCTGGAGGCCTTCAAGGCCGCGCGCGAGGCCGACTGCGCCTGACAGGCGCTTCCCCGAACAGAAAAAACCGCCGCGCCCCGGGACAGGGGAACGCGGCGGCAGGTGTGCGCCCCGAAAGTCCGGCCGCGGTCGGGAGAGGCAGATCCCGGGCGGTGTGCGGCGGAGGCAGAGCCGCCGTGGAGGGCCGTCATGGCATCGCGGATGGGACAGGCGATGCGGAACGACCGGCCCGGGGCGCGCGGCAGATCACAAGAACGCGGGCAGGTGCAGCGACACAACCAGCAGGACCATCAGTGCGGCCGCGCCAAAGGCATCGGCCACCAGTGTGTCACGCGAACGGGCGATCGCCTGTCTGATTTCCCGGGCCATTTCGGTGCTCCTTCTCACATCTTTGTTGCCACTTTGTTCTCATTAACCACGCCTTAACGCAAGAACTTTTTAAGAACATTCGTGAACAAAAAGACCAGTTTGCAGCTAACCCACTGATATCAAACGGATCGCCCGGTCTTGTTCCATGAGCCAGAGCAGCACGCGCGCGGCCTGTCCCCGTTCACTGCTCAGATCCGCGTCGTCGGCCAGCAGCTTGCGCGCGTCCTGCTGGGCCAGCGCCATCAGGGCCGACTGCCGCTCGATATCGGCGATGCGGAAACGGGGCAGCCCGGATTGCGCTGTGCCGATCACGTCGCCCGCGCCGCGTATGGCCAGGTCCTCTTCCGAGATGCGGAACCCGTCCTCGGTCTCGCGCAGGATCTCCAGCCGCCGCCGGCCCGGCTCCGACAGGGGCGGCTGATACATCAGCAGGCAGGTGGACTGCGCCGCGCCACGCCCGACCCGGCCGCGCAATTGGTGCAACTGGGCCAGGCCGAAGCTCTCGGCGCGTTCGATCACCATGATTGAGGCATTGGGCACGTTCACCCCCACCTCGATCACCGTGGTCGCCACCAGCACGCCCGTCTCGCCGGCCACGAAGCGGGCCATGGCGGCGTCCTTGTCGGCCGGGTCCATGCGGCCGTGAACCAGCCCGACGACACCTTCGCCCAGCGTGGCGCGCAACCGTGCGAACCGGTCCTCGGCGGCGGTCAGTTCGCTGACCTCGGATTCCTCGACCAGCGGGCAGACCCAGTAGGCCTGCCGCCCCTCGGACACGGCCTTGCGCAGGTGCTCGGTCACCTCGTCCAGGCGCCCGGTGCTGACCACGCTGGTGGTGACCGGCGTGCGCCCGGGCGGCTTTTCGTCCAGCACCGAGACGTCCATGTCGCCGAACTGCGCCAGCGCAAGGGACCGCGGGATCGGCGTGGCGGTCATGACCAGCACGTCGACCGCGGCCCCCTTGGCCCCCAGTTGCATGCGTTGCGAGACGCCGAAGCGGTGCTGTTCGTCCACGATGGCCAGCCGCAGGTCGTGAAAGGCGACGTCCTGCTGGAACACCGCGTGGGTGCCCACCAGGATGCCGATCTCGCCGCTTTCGAGCGCGGCGAGCTTGGCGCGCCGCTCAGCGCCCTTGTCGCGGCCCGTCAACAACGCCAGCCGCACACCGGCCGAGCGGGCCAGGGGCGCCAGCCCCTCCATGTGCTGGCGCGCGAGGATCTCGGTCGGGGCCATCATCACGCCCTGCCCGCCCGCTTCGACCGCCGTGAGCAGCGCCAGCAGCGCCACCAGCGTCTTGCCCGCGCCCACGTCGCCCTGCAGCAGCCGGTTCATGCGCTTGGGAGCGGCCATGTCGGCGGTGATCTCTTCGACCGCGCGGGTCTGCGCGCCGGTTGGCGCATAGGGCAGATCGGCCAGCACCGTGGCGCGCAGCCGGCCGTCGCCCTGCGTCACCCGCCCCTTGCCGCGCCGCTGCGTGGCCCGCGCCAGCGCCAGCGTCAGTTGATGCGCCAGCAACTCATCATAGGCCAACCGCTGCCGCGCGGGCGCGGTCGCGGCCAGTTCGGCCCCCGACAGCGGCGCATGGGCTGCCTCCAGAGCGGCGCGCCACTCCGGCCAGGCCTCGCGCGCGCGCAGGGCCGGGTCGATCCATTCGGGCAGGTCCGGCGCCCGAGCCAGTGCCGCCCCGATCGCCTTGGCCATCACCCGTTGGGTGACCGAGCCGGTCAGCGGGTAGACGGGTTCGAACGCGGGGATCTGCCCGGCCTCGTCGGGGCGCAGGATATGGTCCGGGTGGACCATCTGGGCGATGCCATCGAAATGTTCGACCTTGCCCGAGATCACCCGCCGCTGGCCGCTGGGCAGGATGCGGCGCAGATACTCGCCCCGGGCATGGAAGAAAACCAGTTGAAACGAGGTCTGCGCGTCCTCGACCGTCACGCGGTAGGGCCGGCCGCGCTGGGCCGGCGGGCGGTGCTCGCCCACCACCACTTCGACGGTGCAATGCGCCGGCGGGACAAGATCGCGCACGCTGGCCCGGCGCGACCGGTCCACGCCGCTGTAGGGCAGCGTGAAAACCATGTCGCGCGGTTTCTCGATGCCGCCCGCCTCCAGTCGCTGGGCCAGTTTCGGGCCGACCCCGTCAAGCGTCGTCAGCCCGGCAAAGAGCGGAAACAGAATTTCCGGGCGGCCGCTCATGCCGCGCCGATCAGCGCCAGCCAGCCGTCCTCGTCGAGCGTCTCGACGCCCAGCGCGGCGGCCTTGTCGGCCTTCGAGCCGGCGCCCGGCCCGGCCACGAGCAGGTCTGTCTTGGCGCTGACCGAGCCCGCGACCTTGGCCCCCAGCGCCTCGGCGCGGGCCTTGGCTTCGGCGCGGGTCATCTTTTCCAGGCTGCCGGAGAAGACCACCGTCTTGCCCGCCACGGGGCTGTCCCCGGCGCGGCGCTCCGGCGGCGTGATCTCTATCAGTTCCGCGATCAGCCGGTCGATGGCGGCGCGTTCGTGGGCATTGGCAAAGGCATCCGACAGCGACAGGGCCAGCACCGGGCCGATGCCGTCGGCGCCGATCAGGTCGTCCCAGGCCTCGGATGCCGCAACCGGGGTCTCGGCCGTCTCGAGGGTGCGTCGGCGCGCTTCGGCAACGCGGGCCCGGCGGCCCTCCTCGGCTGCACGGCGGCGTTCGGCGTCGGCGGCCTCGTCGGCGGCGCGATGGGCCAGCGCGGCGGGTCGGGCGCTGTCCAGTGCCGCCGTCATCGCCGCCCAGCCGCCGTAGTGCCGCGCGAGGTCCTGCGCGGCGACCTCGCCCACGTGTCGGATGCCAAGCCCGAACAGCAGACGGGCCATCGGGATTTTCCGCTTTTCCTCGATGGCCTGGAACAGGTTATTCGCGCTCGTCGCGCCCCAGCCGTCGCGGTTGGCCAGTTTCGAAAGGTTCTGCGAATCGCGGCGTTGCAGCGTGAAGATATCCGCCGGCTCTTTCACCGGCAGCTGGTCGTCGTGGTAGAAGGCCTCGACCTGCTTGGCGCCCAGCCCTTCGATGTCCATGGCCCCGCGCGAGACGAAATGTTTCAGCTTTTCCACGGCTTGCGCGGGGCAGATCAACCCGCCGGTGCAGCGGCGGACGGCGTCGCCCTCTTCGCGGATCGCGGGCGAGCCGCACTCGGGGCATGTGTTGGGCAGGCTGTACGGCACCGCGTCCGCGGGCCGCTGCGACAGGTCCACGTCCGCCACCTTGGGGATGACGTCGCCGGCGCGGTAGACCTGCACCCAGTCGCCCGCGCGGATGTCCTTGCCGCCGCGGATCGCCTCGCCCGAGGCGCCGCGCCCGGCGATGTAATCCTCGTTGTGCAGCGTCGCGTTGGAGACGACGACACCGCCCACCGTCACCGGCTGCAAGCGCGCCACCGGCGACAGCGCCCCGGTGCGGCCGACCTGGATGTCGATCCCCTCCAGCCGGGTCCAGGCGAGTTCGGCGGGAAACTTGTGCGCGATGGCCCAGCGCGGCGTGGCCGAGCGATAGCCCAGCCGGTGCTGCAACGCCAGATCGTTGATCTTGTAGACCACGCCGTCGATGTCGTAACCCAGCGTCGCGCGTTGCGCCTCGATCTCGCGGTAATGGGCCAGCATGTCCTCCACCGTCTCGCAGATCCGGGTCAGCGGGTTGGTGGAAAAGCCGAAACCGGCCAGCCGGTCGAGCGCGCCTTTCTGTGTCTCGGCCAGTGGTGCCGACAGCTCCCCCCAGGCGTAGGCGAAAAAGCGCAGCGGGCGTGATTTCGTGATGCCCGCGTCGAGCTGGCGCAGCGACCCGGCGGCGGCGTTGCGCGGGTTGGCGAAGGTCTTGCCGCCCATGTCGGCCTGCCGCGCATTCAACGCCGCGAAATCGTCGTGGGCCATGTAGACCTCGCCGCGCACCTCCAGCACTTCGGGCGCCGCGTCCAGCCGCGTGGGGATCTCGGCGATGGTGCGGGCATTGGCGGTGACATTCTCGCCGGTCGCGCCGTCGCCGCGCGTGGCGGCATGGACCAGCGCGCCCCCCTCGTATCGCAGCGACAGGCTGAGCCCGTCGATCTTGGGTTCGGCGGTATAGGCCAGCGGGGCGTCGGGGCCGAGGTTGAGGTAACTGCGGATCGACTGGTCGAAATCGGCGACATCGCCGGCGTCGAAGGCATTGGCCAGCGACAGCATCCGCACCGCATGGGTAATCTTGCCGAAGGCCTCGGCCGGGGTGGTGCCGACCTTGTCGGAGGGGCTGTCGGCGCGCTTGAGCGCCGGAAAGCGCGCCTCGATCGCTGCGTTGCGCTGCTTGAACGCGTCGTACTCGGCGTCGCTCATCTCGGGGGCATCGTCGCCGTGATAGGCGGCGTCGGCCCGCGCCAGCAGCCCGGCCAGGCGGGCCAGTTCCGCCGCCGCATGCGCCTCGGTCAGGGCCTCGGGCGCGAGGGTCGCCTCGTCGCCTGTCGCGGTCGTGTCACTCACCGTCGGTCCCCCGTCGTTCACCTGCCGTAAGTGATAGGGGGGCGCCCCGGCATCGTCCAGCCCGTCGCCGCCGCCGCGGCGTCAGGCCCCGACAGCGACCTGTTCGGAATCCGCGCCCTGATCGGGGTCGCGCAGGACATAGCCGCGGCCCCAGACGGTCTCGATGTAGCTGTCGCCGCCCGTCGCCTCGGAGAGCTTCTTGCGCAGCTTGCAGATGAAGACGTCGATGATTTTCAGCTCGGGTTCGTCCATGCCGCCGTAAAGGTGATTGAGAAACATTTCCTTGGTCAGGGTGGTGCCCTTGCGCAGGCTCAGAAGCTCCAGCATCTGGTATTCCTTGCCGGTCAGATGCACGGGCTCGCCCCCGGCCTCGACCGTCTTGGCGTCCAGGTTCACCGAGACCTTGCCGGTGCGGATGACCGACTGCGCGTGCCCCTTGGAGCGGCGGATGATGGCGTGGATCCGCGCGATCAGTTCCTCGCGGTGGAACGGCTTGGTCAGGTAGTCGTCTGCCCCGAAGCCGAAGCCCTTGAGCTTGGACTCGGTCGCGTCCTCGCCCGAGAGAATCAGGATCGGCGTCTCGATCCGGGCCAGGCGCAGCTGGCGCAGGACGTCGTGGCCGGGCATGTCCGGCAGGTTCAGGTCCAGCAGGATAAGGTCGTAGTCGTAGAGCTTGGCCAGGTCGATGCCCTCTTCGCCCAGCTCGGTGGTGTAGACGTTGAGGTTGGCATGGCCCAGCATCAATTCGATGCTCTTGGCGGTGGTCGGATCATCCTCGACGAGCAAGACGCGCATGACTGTTCTCCGTTCGTTCGTGCGTTAACCAAACCTAGGGGGCAGAAGGTTAACCACACGTTACCGTCCGGTTGTCAGTTTACGAATCTACCTAAGGTTGTCTATATTTTCGAAGTGCGGTGGCCTTGAGCGCCGCTTCCCCATGTCTGAGGACGGCCGACTCCCACTCGGCCAGTTCCTCTTCGGACAGGCCGTAGGTCGATTTCGCCCACTCCCGCGTGATCAACCCATGGGCCACCGCACGCACCACGGCCGCCTTGCGCGACGCCACCCAGCGCCGCGTCGTCGCCTCGGGCAGGTCGGCGCGCGTCATCACCGTGCCGTCCGGCAGGGTGACCGCGCGCGGCCCCTCCGTCTTGCGCAGATACATGTCCTCACCCCTCTGTCGTGACTGAACATGCCGTTCAGGTGCCGCGATCTCGGCTAAGGCGGGGTAAAGGCGCCCCTTGAGAGTATCTTGCATTTTCCTATATTGCGCCCGTCTCCGGCAAAGGTCGCTTCCATGTCCCTCGACACCGCGCTCAACTCGCTCGGCCTGCCCAAGGCCCCCGCAGACACCCGTGTCGTGGTGGCCATGTCCGGCGGCGTCGATTCCTCGGTCGTGGCGGCCATGCTCGCCGACGAGGGCTACGACGTGGTCGGCGTGACCCTGCAGCTTTACGATCATGGCGCGGCGCTGGCCAAGAAGGGCGCCTGCTGCGCGGGCCGCGACATCCACGATGCCCGCCGCGTGGCCGAGGAGATGGGCTTTCCCCACTACGTTCTGGATTACGAAAACATCTTCCGCGAGGCGGTGATGGACGAGTTCGCCGACAGCTACCTTGGCGGGGCGACGCCCGTGCCCTGCATCCGCTGCAACGAGCGCGTCAAGTTCAAGGACCTTCTGGAGACGGCCAAGGACCTGGACGCCGACTGCATGGCCACGGGCCACTATATCCAGCGCCGCATGGGTGCGCGCGGGGCCGAGCTGCACAGTGCGGCGGATGCGACCCGCGACCAGTCCTATTTCCTGTTCTCGACCACGCAGGACCAGCTGGATTTCCTGCGCTTCCCGCTGGGCCACCTGGCCAGCAAGGACGAGACCCGCAAGCTGGCCGCGCGCTACGGCCTGCGCGTGGCCGACAAGCCTGACAGCCAGGATATCTGCTTCGTGCCCGACGGCGACTATGCCGGCGTCATCGAAAAGCTGCGCCCCGGCGCGGCCGAACCGGGCGAGATCGTCGATCCGGCGGGCAAGGTGCTGGGCACGCACAAGGGCGTCATTCATTACACTATCGGCCAGCGCCGCGGGCTCGGGATCGGCGGGCTGAGCGAACCGCTCTACGTGGTCCGCCTCGACGTGGAAAACCGCCGCGTCGTGGTCGGCCCCAAGGACATGCTGGCGACCCGCACCGTGCCGGTGCGCGAGGTCAACTGGCTGGGCGATGGCGGCTTCACGGATGCCGGCGAACGCGAGATCGCGGTCAAGGTGCGCTCCACCCGGCCGCCGGCCCCGGCGGTGCTGCGCCCCCTGTCCGACGCGCAGGCCGAGGTCGAGCTGCTGACCCCCGAGGAAGGCGTCAGCCCCGGCCAGGCCTGCGTGTTCTACGACACCGAGAGCACCCGCATCCTCGGCGGCGGCTGGATCTGGCGGGGGTAACGGCGCGTGCGGCGGCGAAATGCGCGCCTCTGCCGCGCGCAGCGGGTGCGACAGCTGCATTGGTCGAAGCTCAAGCCGCGGACTTGACGGTGTCGGTGAGTGCGGCCGGCTTGGGGCGATGCAAACCGCTACCGTCGCGTCCGAACCCACGACACTTCCGGCAAATTCACACCGCTCAACCACCTTTGCCGACGCGCTTGGGCAGACCCCGTCCAAACCGCCGGCAGGTCGCACATGAGGTGCACCGGCACGCCGGGTTGATCCGTGCCGGGGTGATCCGCAAGCATGGGGTCGATTCGATCCTCCGGGGGCCTGTCCCAATCGGCCGGCCGCGTCGGCCGCCTCCGGCTTCAACACTGGGAGCCTTACCATGAAACCTATTGCCGATCTCGTCCGCCTCACCGCCGCCGTCACCCTCGCCGCCACCCCGGCCGCCGCCCAGGAGAGCGGGGCGCCGTCCACGATGCTAATTCTCGACGGATCGGGGAGCATGTGGGGCCAGATCGACGGTCAGGCCAAGATCGGGATCGCCCGCGGGTCGATCGACCGGATGCTGTCGGACTGGCCCGAGGACCGCGCCCTCGGCCTGATGGCCTACGGCCACCGGCGCGAGGGAGATTGCGACGACATCGAGGTGCTGGCCGCCCCCGCCCCGCTGGACCGTGACACCCTCGGCAGCCTGATGGACGGCATCAGCCCGCGCGGCAAGACCCCCATCGGCGCGGCCGTGCGCGCCGCGCGCGACAGCCTTGGCGCGAACGACGCCGGCGCCTCGGTGGTGGTTGTCACCGACGGGCTTGAAAACTGCGGCGCCGATCTCTGCGCGCTGGGCGACGAACTGGCGCAATCGGGCACGCCCCTGACCGCGCATGTAATCGGATTCGACGTGGCGGATGCGGATGGCCAGCTTGCCTGCCTCGCCGAGGCGACGGGCGGGCAGTATCTCAGCGCGAACAACGCCGCCGGCCTGACCGATGCCCTGCAGACGGTCAGCCAGCCCGCGCCGGACCCGGCGGGGCCGCTTTACGTCGATGACTTCGACCGCGCCGAGCTGGGCAGCGACTGGGCGGTTCAACAGCCCGATCCGAACGGCTTTATCCTCGACAAGGGTGCGCTGATGACCATGACCGTCGCCAACGGCTATCTGGGCAAGCCCGACCAGCCCAACGTCTTTTCCTGGACCGCCGCCGAACTGCCCGGGGGCGACTGGGAAATCGCCGCCGACTTCACCGCCCGCATGGGCGAGGTGAAGACGCTGGGCGGCCGCCGCGCGATCCTGCAGGTCGGCCGCTATGCCGACCCCGACAACTACGTCGTGGCCGAGGTCTACCGCCAGGGCAATTCCAACGACGACATGTGGCTCAAGCTGCTGGCCGTCACCGGCGGCGACGAAACGAGCGATGGGCTGGAGATCGCCAGCGATTCCTGCTGTCCGCGCGATTACGACCTCGGCCGCATCCTGTCCGACTTCGAGGAAAAGGGCGCCACGCTCAGCCTGGTCAAGAGCGGCCGCGACTATCGCGCGCGGCTCGAAATGAACGGCTGGTCCATGCAGCCGGACGGCCCCGAGGTGCTGGAGACCGAGCCGGTCACCGTGCTGCGCACGCAGGGGCCGCCCGCGATCTTTGCCGGCACCATGGGCCCCGAACAGACGGTCGCAGAGTTTGACCGCGTCGAGATTACGGAGGTGCAATGACGCCGGTCGCGCGTTTCCCCGTCCTTTTCGCCTGCGCCTGTGCCGTCCTTGTTTCCACAGGCCCCGGCGCGGCGGCGCAGCCCTGCTCGTCGCCCGGCGATGCGGACGCGGCCGGGCTTTACCCGTTGCCGGAGGGGGACGAATGGGGCTTTGTCGGACGCGACGGCGAATGGCGGCTTGCGCCGGCGTGGCGGCGGGTCAGGCCCTTTTCGGAAGGTGCTGCAGCGGTCGAAACCGCCGCGGGCTGGGGCCTTATAGACCGCAATGGCGATTATATCGTTGAGCCGGGCGCGCAGGATGCCGACCGCGTGGTGATCGCGGGGCAGGATTACGCGCTGTCACCCTACAAGCCGATGTCGCAGGGCTGCAGCGCGGCCACGCCTGCCGACGGCATGCCCCACTATGTCAGCGCGGCCGGCGGCACCTGGACGCCGCCCGCACTGGCGGATGCCGAGGTCCTGGACCTGGGCAGCTTTTCCGAGGGCTTGGCCTGGGTGCGTGTCGCAACGGACGACGGCTCCAAGGTCGGGTGGATCGACACGTCCGGTGACTGGGCAATTGCCCCTGAGTTCCACGCGGGCGGCGATTTCTCGGACGGGCGCGCGGCCGCCGCGATCAACGAAGGCTTCTGGGGCTATATCGACACCTCCGGTGAGTTGGCTTTCCCCCGCAAGTTCGTCTTGCAGGAAGCAGGTCCATACGCCGGCGGCCTTGCGCCGGTGCGCCGAAAGAGCACTGTCGGCTACATCGACACATCGGATTGGGCGATCGAAAAGATGACACTGGCCGATGGCGGCACGCGCGAGATCGAGGCGGCCGCGCCCTTCTCGAATGGGCGCGCAGCCGTGCAGCCCGGCCCCGTCTGGATCGACACCGAGGGCAGGGTCGCGGTCGATCCGCAAGCGGGATCGCGTCTGACGATCTGCAACGAGGCCCGTCTTCCATCCTATCACCGCGGGCTGTTGCCTCTGGTTGTCGGTGACGGGACCAATATCTGCGGCAATACCCCCGACATCAGTTACGAAGGGCCGGGCGACCCCCGCATCGGCCCGGAAACCATGCTCTGGCACTTGCCGTGGGCGCGCGACAAACTGGTCTGGCTCGACACCGATGGCGCGACGGTCATAGATTCGACCGCCTGTCGTCGCGCGCCGGGTGTGGCCGCATTGCCAACGACCACGGACAGCGGCGATCTTGCGCCCGGGGCCTATCGCATGGCGCTTTCGGGGGCGGTCGAGGGCGATGTCGCCCCGCGCCGTTCCGATGCACCGTGCAATCTTTCGGATTTCGAAATGGACGGCACGGAAGGCGCCACGAATGCGGGTGGCCCCTGGAGCCTGTCGCTTTCGCTGGGAGCGGCAAAGTGGCAGGGCAAGACAGTGGGTGGCTCGCTGAGCCTCGGCCTGCCTGCCGGTATCGGGCCCGGTCAGCATGCCCTCGGTCCAACCAGTGCAGATGACAAACCCTCGGCTTATTTGTGGTTGGGCGTCCGGGACGCTGGCCCGAACGCCCCGCAGCCGGCCACTTACACCTCCGAAGGCGGCGGCAGCCTGACCTTGACGCGCCGCGACCAAATGGCGATTTCCGGCGAGGTCGACATCACGTTTGTCTCGCGCGATGACCCGGCCGACACGATCACGCTTTCGGCCGCGTTCAACGCGATCCCCTATGAGGTTGGCCCCGAGGTCGCGCTGGTCGAAACGACCGGGGCCGTCACGGCGCTGGACGAGTCGATGCCGGATGATCCGCTGATCAACTTCTTCACCCCCGCGAAAGCCGTCGAGACAGCTGATGGCCTCGTGCTTTCCCTTGGCGAGTTCGGCCCCAAGCTCGAGCTGCGCCTTCCCGCCGGAGCGCGCGGCGCCTTCACCGCCGGGCCGGATGCGCCCGCCTCGATCAGCTTCGCCGGTGTGGCCGTGCGGGGCCAGGGCCACCTTGAATACCAGGATGGCCGCCTGTCCGGCAACGTAACGGCACATCTGGATGCGCATGATCAAGTCGACGGGGCGGGCAGCGTGACATTGCGCTTTGCCGAGGTCCCGCTGGAGCGCGACGAATGATGCGGCTGGCGCTACTCGTCCTGGCGCTCCCTGCTGGTGTGCAGGCGCAGGATATTGACAGCGTCTACACGAGTTACGATTGGGCCGAGGATTGCCGGACCCTCGATCAGGACGTGCCGCCCGACGCGGCCGGCATGGGCTTTCGCATGGTCTGCCCCGGCCCGGACGGGATGTATGTTATGCTGACCGACGGGGATGCGCGCATCTCGATGGATTACGGAAGCACGCCCGACTTCGGCCCGTGGGAAAGCTTCGCCAGTTTCAGCAGCGTGCATGACACCGTGGAGTGGCGCCGCCACGAAACGGATGGCACACCGCGTATCGTGGCCACGATCCATCGCTGGTTCGTCGGGCCAGACCCCGATCCCCGCGAGATCCTGATCGTCAGCACCGCTGCGGGGGGCGCCGCCGAGGAAAGCTGCATGGTCGGCGTGGTGGACGCCAGTCGCACCGCGGGGGCCAATACTGTGGCTCGAAAGGTGGCCGACGCCCGGGCGCCCGGTTTCCGCTGCGGCCAGGACAGGGTCCGCGCCTATGGCGACGTCGGGCTGGACACGCCCCTGCCCCGCCGCGCGGCCCCCTCGCCCCCGGAGCCGCAGTGACTGACCGGGCCAGCGGCGCGCCCCTTTCAGACCCTCACGGCGCGACATAGGTGGAAGAAGGCTGAAAGGAGGTGCGCCCATGAAAATGCCGCACACGACCGCCGCCGATCGACAGGCCATCATCGCATCCGCGGGGGCCGAGGTCCGCCCCCTCGACCCCATCGGCGCCGAGGTTCACGGCGTCGACCTGTCCGCCGAGCAGGTCCCGCCCCGCGAGGTGCTTGATGCCCTCGAACACGAGATGGCCCTGCACGGATTCCTCGTCTTCAATAACGATCGGCCCGTAGATCCCGAGGACTTCCTGCGCGCCTCGTGCTGGTGGGGCGGACGCGAGTTGCACAGCACGCATGGCGTTCACCCGGCCACGCCCGGCGGCAATCCGCACATCTTCCGGCTGTCCAACGACCGCCGCCATGGCATCCCCGGTGTCGGGCCGCAATGGCACAACGACGGCAGTTTCCTGCCCGCGACCTTTTCGCATTCGGGCTATCATATCGTGCGCCCGGCCGAGAACGGCGGCGGTACCTGGTTCGCGCATCAGGGGCTGGCCCATGACGCCCTGTCGCCCGAAACGCAGTCCTACTGGGCGCGGCTGGCCTCGGTCAACTCGGCCTCGGGCGTGGTGCACCCGCTGGTCCATCGCCACCCGGTGTCGGGACAGTCCTGCATCTGGCTGCACCTCGGCATGACTGGCGCGGTTGTCGAGGTTCTGCCCGGCGCCGAGGGGGCACGCCTGCTGGATGCCGACGCGCTCAAGGCCCTTTGTCACAGCTACAACGATATCCTGAACGCCGGGTTCGAGCGCGGCTATGCCACCGCCTATGAGTATCGCGAAAACGACTGCGTCTTCATCGACAACCTGGCCGTGGCCCATCGCGCGGCCCCCGAAGCGCATATGCCCGCCGAGGACCAGGGCCTGCGGATCATGCATCGCAGCACCGTGCGGGGCACGCATGACCTGGTGCCTGACACCGGGTTGCCGCCCACCCTGCCGATCGACGGGTCCAGCCCATTCGGCGACGGGGTCTGGCAGGGCGGCGGCGTGGGATTCCGCTGGGAGGACGGCATCCCGATGCAGAACTGACCGGCCCGGCGCGCGACAGGCGGGACACTGCCACGAAATTGCCGCATTTCGGCCCTTTCCCCGCCCACTGCGCATGCTTGCGTGATGCTACGGCCCACCAAGAGGCCCCTTGAAAGACCGGCGAGGCAGACCGCAAGACGCAGAGCAGGTGACCGTCATGGCACAGGACAGCGCAGAGGACCCGAGGAAAGGGTCCACACCCCCCGTGGCGCCGATGCCCACTAACGCTGGCACACGGCGGCGCCCCGGCCCCCCGAAACCGGTGGTGTTCCGCGATTTCGCCAGCATCTGAGGGGCTTTGCACCCGCCCGCGTGCCTTTTCCTCCTTTCGGGGCACGCGGCAGACCCGCGGATCGGCGGCCGGGCGCGCGGCCTTCTCCCACCGCGCCGCCCGGCGCCGGTTCGCCTTTTTCTCTGCACTCGGTCGTGGCCATTGCGCGCAGGCGCGGGATCACGGGCCCGAAACAGTTTCCGGTACCGCAGCGCCGGCGGCCGCGACGGGATCGACAGCCGCGGCGACCGCAATGCTGCCATCGCCCGGATGGCAAAGCCTTGCCGACCCGGCCCGACCGGGCTTTGCGCCCCCGGCGCCTTCGAGCTACGATGTCGCATGCGTTTGATCCGGGTCCTGTGTCTTTTCGCCCTTCTGTCGGCCTGCGGCACCGGCCCGCCGCCCGCGCCCCAGATGGCGGACTCCCCGGCGCTCCATCCCGGCGAGACGCCGGAAATGCGGGCACTGATCGTCGAGTATGCCGAGATCCACGATATCCCCGAGGCATTGCTGCACCGGGTCATCCAGCGCGAGAGCGACTACCGCCCGCGGGCGCGCAACGGCCCCTATTGGGGCCTGATGCAAATCCTGCCCGAGACCGCGGCGCAGATGGGCCATGACGGCCCGCCCGAGGCGCTGCTCGATGCCGAGACGAACCTGGAATACGCGGGCCGTTACCTGCGGGGTGCCTGGATCGTGGCCGACCGCGACATCGACGCGGCAGTAAAATGGTATGCGCGCGGCTACTACTACGCGGCACGCGACCGCTGCCTGCTGGTGGAAACCGGGCTGCGTGACCGCGAGGTCGCACGCCATTGCCGCGCTTGAGGCCCGGCCCCGCGCGCCCTAGGCTGCTGCCATGACACCGGAAATCGTGATGCTTGCCGTGGGGCTGCTGTTCCTCGCCGGGCTGGCGCTGGACGCGGTCGGGCACCTGGTCCACGTCCCCCGCGTGACGCTGCTGATCCTGCTGGGCGTGCTGGTCGGCCCGCCGGGCCTGAACTGGCTGCCCATCGACATCGAGTCGGCGCACGAGGTGCTGGCGCCGACGGCGCTGACCATGGTCGCCTTCCTGATGGGCGGCAGCCTCGACCGGGGCACGCTGGCCGCCCGGGGGCGCGCGATCCTGGTGCTGTCGCTGGCGGTCGTGGCGGGCACCGCGCTGGTGGTCGGGCTGGGGCTCTGGGCGCTGGGCACCCCCCTGGCGGCGGCGCTGCTGCTGGCAGGCATCGCCACCGCCACGGCCCCGGCGGCCACGCTGGACGTGATCCGCGAGAGCGGCGCCCAGACCAGCCCCTTCGGCAAGCTTCTGATCGGCATCGTGGCCATCGATGACGCCTGGGGGCTGCTGGCCTTCTCGCTGCTGCTGACGCTGGCAGCCATGCTTGGCGGAGACGGCGACACCGCCGCGCTGGCCCATGCCGGTTACGAGGTCGGCGGCGCCGTCGTGCTGGGCCTCGTGCTGGGGCTGCCCGCCGCCGCCCTGACCGGGCGCGTGAAGCCGGGCGAGCCCACCCTGATCGAGGCGCTGGGGCTTGTCCTGGTCATCGCCGGCCTGGCGCTCTGGCTGGAGGTGTCCTTCCTGATCGCGGGGATGACCACGGGCGCGCTTGTCACCAACCTTGCGCGCCACCACGACCGCCCCTTTCACGAGATCGAGCGGATCGAATGGCCCTTCCTGCTGCTGTTCTTCGTGATGGCCGGGGCCTCGCTGGATGTCTCCGCGCTCGTCGCGGCAGGTGGGACCGGAGTGGCCTACATGATCCTGCGTGTGCTGGGGCGCCTGGCCGGCGGCGCGCTCGGCGGGCCGCTGGCCGGAATGCGCCCGGCCCGCGGTGCGCGCACCGCCGCCGCCCTGCTGCCGCAGGCCGGGGTGGCCGTGGGCATGGCACTGGTCGCCGCGGAGCGGTTTCCGCAGGCGGGCGAGGTGGTGCTGGCCGTCACCATCGCCGCGACGGTGGTCTTCGAGGTGATCGGCCCGCCCCTGACGCAATGGGCGCTGGCAAAGGAAAACCGCCCGGACGGGTAGGTCCGGGCGGCAACAAAATTCTGGAATTTTGTTCGCGCTCAGCCGACCAGTTCGAGGCCAGAGAAGAAAAAGGCGATCTCTTCCGCGGCCGTTTCCGGCGCATCGGACCCATGGACCGAGTTCTCGCCCACGGAGGCGGCGAATTCCGCGCGTATTGTGTCCGCGGCGGCATCCGCCGGATTGGTCGCGCCCATGACCTCGCGGTTGCGGGCGATGGCGCCCTCGCCCTCGAGCACCTGCACGACCACCGGGGCCGAGGCCATGAAGCCCGTCAACTCGTCAAAGAACGGGCGTTCGGCGTGGACGGCATAGAACTGCTCGGCCTGGGCCTTCGTCAGCAGGATGCGCTTCTGGGCGACGATGCGCAGGCCGGCCTCCTCGAACTTGGCGTTGATCTTGCCGGTCAGGTTGCGGGCGGTGGCGTCGGGCTTGATGATCGACAGGGTGCGTTCGGTGGCCATGGGTCTTTCCTCGATGGTCGGTGAATATCGCCGCGCCGATAGCATGGGGGGTGCGCCTTGAAAAGGCGCGATTGACGCCGCCGGCACCCTCTGGCAGGCCCTTCGCCATGCTGCGTATTTCCGACATCACCTACTCGGTCGAGGGCCGCCCCCTGATCGAGGCCGCCAGCGCCGTCATCCCCACCGGCCACAAGGTCGGCGTGGTGGGCCGCAACGGCACCGGCAAGACCACGCTGTTCCGCCTGATCCGGGGGGAACTGACGCTCGAGGGCGGCACGATCGACCTGCCAAAGGGGGCCCGCATCGGTGGTGTCAGCCAGGAGGTGCCGGGCTCGGACACCTCGCTGCTCGACACGGTGCTCGCCGCCGATACCGAACGGCTTGCCCTGATGGCCGAGGACACCGACGACCCCCACCGCATCGCCGAGATCCAGACCCGGCTGACGGATATCGACGCCTGGTCGGCCGAGGCGCGCGCCAGCGCCATCCTCAAGGGCCTGGGCTTTTCGGACGCCGAGCAGCGCATGCCCTGTTCGGGCTTCTCGGGCGGCTGGCGAATGCGCGTCGCATTGGCGGCGGTCCTGTTCTCGGCCCCCGACCTGCTGCTGCTGGACGAGCCGACGAACTACCTCGATCTTGAAGGCGCGCTCTGGCTGGAAAGCTACCTGGCGCGCTATCCGCACACGGTGCTTGTCATCAGCCACGACCGCGGGCTCCTCAATCGCGCGGTGGGCGGCATCCTGCACCTGGAGGACCGTAAGCTCACCTATTACGCCACGCCCTACGACCGCTTTGCCGAACAGCGCGCCGCCCGGCTGGCCGTGGCCGAGGCGCAGAACCGCAAGGCGCAGGAACGCAAGGCCCACCTGCAAAGCTTCGTCGACCGGTTCCGCGCCAAGGCCTCCAAGGCGAAACAGGCGCAATCGCGACTGAAGATGATCGAACGGATCACCCTGACCGCGACCCCGCAAGAGGCCGCCCTGCGCGCCTTTTCCTTTCCCGAACCCGAGGAGCTGTCGCCGCCCATAATCACCACCGATGGCGTCGCCGTGGGCTATGGCGACACCACGGTTCTGGATCGGCTGTCGCTGCGCATCGACCAGGACGACCGGATTGCACTTCTGGGCCGCAACGGCGAGGGGAAATCAACGCTTTCCAAGCTCTTGTCGGGCAAGCTTCAACCCCAGACCGGCACGTTCACCGCGCATGGCAAGCTGCGCGTGGGCTATTTTGCCCAGCACCAGCTGGAAGAGCTGCGCCCTGACGAGACTCCGCTGGATCACCTGCGCCGCGAGCGCCCCGACGAGGCCCCGGGCCGGCTGCGCGCGCGGCTGGCCGGCTTCGGGCTGACGGCCGATCAGGTCGAGCTACCCGCGGCAAAGCTGTCGGGCGGACAGAAGGCGCGGCTGTCGCTTCTGCTGGCCACGCTCGACGCACCGCACCTGTTGATCCTCGACGAGCCGACTAACCACCTCGACATCGAGAGCCGCGAGGCCCTTGTCGAGGCGCTGACCGCCTATTCCGGCGCGGTGGTGCTGGTCAGCCACGACATGCACCTGCTCAGCCTCGTGGCCGACCGGCTCTGGCTGGTCAAGGGCGGCCGCGTAACCGCCTTCGACGACGATCTGGAGGCCTATCGCAAGCTGCTGATCTCGGGCGACAAGCCGGCGAAACCCGAAAAGCCGAAAGCGCCCCGCCCCTCGCGCGACCGCATCCTCGAACTGCGCGCCGAGGTGCGCAAATGCGAGGCCCGCGTCACCAGGATCGAGGAGATGCGCGAGAAACTGGCCGCCAAGCTGGCCGACCCCGCGCTATACGAGGCGGCGCAGGCCAATGAACTCGAGACCTGGAACCGCAAGTATGTCGAGGTCATGGAGGGGCTGGAGCGTGCCGAAACCCTCTGGCTGGCCGCGCAGGAAAAGCTCGACGCCGCCGAAGCCGGCTGAGCGCGGCGCGGCTGCCCCGCCGTCGTCGTGATCAGCCCATCGGGACGGTGGATGGCGCCGGCGCCCCGGACTCGGGGGTGAAGATCGCGCGGCTGTCGCGCAGGTCCTCGGGCCGGATCGACACACGCCCGGCCCGGACCCAGGCCCGCTCGTTGTCGACATCGAGCGTGATCCGGGCCTTGGCCCCCGGCGCCAGCCTGTCGAGGGTCAGGCCAAGACGCTGCGCGCCATCGGCAACGGGCCGCGCCAGCCGGACTGGCCCGGTGAAGACCCGAACCGGCCAGGCGTCCTTCGTGCCGCGTCCACCCACGGCCGTGTCGATCCCCACGCTACCCCGAGAGGCGCGCATGTCCAGCACCAGGTGCCCGCTGGCCAGCGCGCAATCGCCGGTGTTGCGCAGGACGATCTGGTCGACCGCGTCACGCTCCTGAACCGCCACTAAGAGACGGGGCGCCGGGTCGGCACGCCCGAGCCCCGGTATCGCGGCCAGAACCAATACAACGATTACACGCACCATGTCAGACACCCGATTACCTGCACGCACAATAGCGACCTACAGCCCCCGGGCCGCCGGCGGAACCGCGGACCGCGCGCACCGTCCCTGCCGCCCCTCACCGTGGCTAGCGCGCCACGAGCCCGACGCCGGTATGCCGACCGTTGTCGCCCGCGCGACACCCCCCGCTTCTTTGGGTGTCAAATACCGCGGGGGTGAATGCCGAAGGCAGAGGGGGCGGCGCCCCCTGGACCCGGCTGCGGCCAGGCGCAGGCCGGTGACACCTGCGGGAGCCGCGACAAGGCCCGCCCGAACGACGTAACGCCGCTCCGGGGCGTCGCGACGCGGTTCACAGCATCGCCCGCCGCCCGCGCGCACCGCCCCGACGGCCCGGGCGCGGCGGGATCAGCGTCAGCGGCACCAGCGGGCGGTTGAGGCTGTCCTCCAGCAGGCGGCAGAACTCGGCCACGGCCGGGTCATCCTCGCGCAGGGGGGCCGCGGCCGCCAGCGCGCGCACCGCCGCCTCGGGGTAGTTGGCCCCGCCGGGCAACGCGCCCAGCCATTCGACATAACCCATGTGGGCGAGTTGCCGCGCCCGTGCCTCCGAGCTGTTCGGCACCCGCATGGCCGTCAGGATATCGTTCAGGGTCATCGCGCCCTCCGCGCCTGTGAACGGGGCTGGCGCGGCGCTGGTCGGACGGGTCGTGTGTCGTCGCAGACGCCGTGCCGGGGCACCCCGCCCGGGTTGACAGTCATGACGGCAGGTCTCCTGGCTCGCGGGTCGGGGCGGGCACCGGACCTTCCCGGGGCATGCCCCAGTGGTCAGCATCGGTGCCGCTCGCCGCTTACAGTTGCGGGGACAGCCGCGGATTTGCCCGGTTCGGGCGCACCGCGTTCCCTTTTCACCCGATGGCGCGCGGCCACCGGAAACCGTCTTCTAATGGGTAGGCGCGCGGGCAACCCGCTGTCAATGCCGGCGCGCCTCGCCAGGGCTGGTCATGCGGGCCGTGGCCGCCTAGGCTCGCGCCCATGATCGACCCGGCCTTTCTCGTCACCGCCTTCGCGGCCCTCTTCGTGGTGATCGACCCGATCGGGCTGACCCCGATCTTCGTGGCCCTGACCCGGGGCATGAGCGCGACCCGGCGCCGGGCGCTGGCAGTGCGCGCCTGCGTCATCAGCTTCGCGATCCTGCTGGTATTCGCGCTGTTCGGCGAGGCGGTGCTGGGCTTCATCGGCATCTCCATGCCCGCCTTCCGGGTCGCCGGCGGCATCCTGCTGTTCCTGACCGCGCTGGACATGCTGTTCGAGCGCCGCCAGAAACGCCGGCGCGACCAGGCCGACGAGGACGACGACGAGGAAGAGGACGACGAGGACCCGTCCGTCTTCCCGCTGGCCATTCCGCTGATCGCCGGGCCGGGGGCGATCGCGACGATCATCCTTCTGGTGGGCCAGAGCACGGGTCCGCTCGGCTTCGTCGCCACCATGGGCGTGCTGTTGGCGGTGCTGGCGCTGGTGCTGGTGCTGTTCCTGGGTGCAGGGCTGCTGGAACGGCTTCTGGGCAGGGTCGGCATCAATGTCGTCACCCGGCTGCTGGGGATGCTGCTGGCCGCGCTGTCAGTGCAATTCGTGCTCGACGGGCTGAGGTCTTTCGGTCTGGGCGGATAACCCCTATCTCTTGCCAATGACCGGAGACCAGATCGCATCCTTCGTATTCCTGGCGCTGCTGGGGGTGGCCATCCTCGGGTCCTACCTGGCGCACAGCCGGTTGCGCGCCTCGCAGATGGCGCAGCAGGCGATGATCTGGGTGCTGATCTTCGTGGGCGCCGTCGCCGCCGCCGGGCTCTGGCAGGACATGCGGGGCGACATGCGCGTCTCGCAGGCGGTCGTGGCCGAGAACGTGGTCGAGGTGCCGCGCGGCCGCGACGGGCATTTCCACCTCGACCTGCAGATCAACGGCGTCACCGTCCCCTTTCTGGTCGATACCGGGGCCACGCAGGTGGTGCTGACACGCCAAGACGCCGCGCGCGTCGGGCTGGAACCGGCGGATCTTAACTTCATCGGCACCGCCCGGACGGCCAACGGCGAGGTGCGCATCGCGCCGGTGGTGCTGGACCGCGTCGCGCTAGGCCCGATCGAGGACCGCGACCTGCGCGCCTCGGTCAACGGCGGGCAGATGGAACAGTCGCTGCTGGGCATGGCCTACCTCAACCGCTTCGACCGGATCGAGATCGAGAACGACCGGCTTCTGCTCACGCGATAGGGTGGCAAACCTCGCGCTGGCGCAGCTACATGGGGTTGTCGCGCCGCTGCCGATCGCGCCCGGTCGCGGCGTCGTCACAGCGTGACGATGTGATTGTCCCAGGCCACGTCCTGTCGGGCCAGGGCGCGCGTGCCGTCCGGCCCCAGGGCAATTAACCCGCCCAGACCGTCGCTGGCGAGGTAGCCCGTGTCGAGCGGGGCGAGCCCGCAGATATCCGCGCGCGTCACCGCCCCGATGAAGGCCCCGTCGGGGGCGAACCGGTGCAGGCGGCCGCCCCGCGGCGAGGTGATGGCCAGTTCGCTGCCGTCGCCGCCGAAGGCGACGCTGCCCGCGTAGCCCTGCATGGCCAGTTCATCGGCCAGCGGCGCCGGGGCGAGACCCGGCGTTTCGCCCATCCGGTGCAGGCCCAGCAGCGGCGTCGCCGCCCCGGAGGCGCCCTGCCATTGCATGGCGAAACCCACCAGCCCGTCCGCGCGGACCGCGAGATGCCGGATCGAGTTGCGGTGAAGCTCCGCGGGCAGGTCGACCTCGTCCTTACGGTCGCCGTCGAGCGACAGGTAGGCCAGGCTGGGCCGCATGGTGTCCACGTTTTGCTTGCTGCGGTCGGTGGGGTCGGTGGCGATCCCGCCATTGGCGACGACCAATGTTTCCCCGTCGGGCATGAGCCGGATCTCGTGCGGGCCCAGCCCGCCGGTCGCAAAGGCCCCGATGCGGGCATAGCCCGCGCTGACATCCCATATCCCGATGCGCCCGTCGCTTGTCTCGGCGACCTGCTCGCTGGTCAGCAGCAGCGCGCCGCCCTCGGCGAAAACCCCGTGCCCGTTCAGGTGATGCCCCGCGGGCGGCGTCAGCCGGTGCAGGACATCGCCGGTCGCGCAGTCGATCACCAGCGCGAAGTCGCCGGGGCGGCGCGCAAAGGCCACCGCCTCGGCCCGCGTCGGATGGGCCGCCCCGGCATGGCCGCGCGCGGGCAAGGCGACGCGAAAGGTCGTGGCCCCCGTGGCGGACAGGCCGTAAAGGGCGAAGCGCCCGTCAGGGTCTTTTGCCGCGGCCAGAAAGTCGGGGTTGCCGACCGCCGCCCAGCCCAGGCGCGGGGCGGTGCCGACCGCCATGAGCGAGGCGAGAAAGCCGCGGCGCGTGGTCATGGGTCAGTCTCCGTCCTGTGAATTGAACCCCGGCGCGATCCCGTAGCGGGCGCCGATTTCCGTGGCGATCGCCGCGCGCAGCCCGGTGACAGCCTGTTGCAGAACCTCGGCGCGCAGCCGCCCCTGCGGCGTATCCACATCCTGAAAGGCCGGGTCCTCGATCCGTGCGGCCGCAGCCTGCAGCGCGTCTAGGGCGGCATCGCTCTGCGGGGTCGGCCAGTCGGCCAGCGCGGTGGCAAGTCCGTGCGCGGCCTCGGCCGCAAGACGCGCGTTGCGCAGCGACCGCCCCGAGCGCCACGCCTCGGCCCGCGCCGGCCGAGGGCGCTCGAAGGTGCCCATCGGCGCGCCGAGCCGCTCCTGCGCGGTGAATTCGAGTGACGAGGCCACCTGCGTGTAGAGCGCGCGAAGGGCCTCTTGCCCGCTCAGGAAGGTCGCGTTGTCCGGTGTCCCCGCCGTGCGCAGGGTCTCGGCGAAATCCTCGCGCCAGCCCGCGTCCAGCGCGGCAGCCTGATTGGCCAGGTCCGCGGCGATGGTGGTGACAAGCGCGCAGGTATAGCTGCCGCGGGCATAATCCGAAAAGCCCGGGTCGAAGATCAGCCGCTCCAGCGCGAAGAAACCGCGCGCCGCGACCGAGACATCCGAATACCCCTGCGGGTCGCGGGCGATCGGGTCCTGCGACGCGATGAACTGGGTCAGCTTGCGCGGGGTGAACCCGCGCGGGTCGGGCCAGAAGCCGACCGAAAGCGCCCCGGTTTCGGACGGGCCGAGGCGCAGGTCGGCCACGGGCATCCAGGCGTCGAAGGCCGCGTGGTAGGCCGGGCGAAGGGCCTGCGGCCGGCAGTCCTCGGCGGCGGTGTCTGCAAGGTCCGCGCTGCGGCTGGCGAATACCGCGAACCCGGGCAGGATATGGTCGTCGAGCGCCGCGTCGACGCCGGCGCCGGCCGGTGGCGCAAGGCCCAGGGCCAGGGCAAGGATGGCGAACAGTCTCATAGGCTCTCCAGGTAGCGGATCAGGGCGTCGCGGTCCTCGGGCGGCATTTCGACCACGCGGTCACGGGCGGCCTCGGCCTCGCCGCCGTGCCAGAGCACCGCCTCCAGCAGCGACCGGGCGCGGCCGTCGTGCAAAAAATAGCTGTGGCCAGAAACGGTTTGGGTCATGCCGATCCCCCAGAGCGGCGCAGTGCGCCATTCGCGCCCCGAGGCGCGGCCCTCGGGGCGGTTGTCGGCCAGCCCCGGCCCCATGTCGTGCAGCAGCATGTCGGTGAAGGGCCAGATCAACTGGAAACTGGCCGGATCGTCGCCCTCCAGCCTGTGGGTGACGTAGTTGGGCCGGTGGCACTCGGCGCAGCCGGTCTCGAAAAAGACCTCGCGCCCGCGCAGGACCTCGGGATCGTCCACGTCCCGCCGGGCCGGAACGGCCAGCGTCCGGCTGTAGAAGGTCACGAGGTCGAGCCCCACCTTGTCGATCTCGAACCCGCTTTGTTCCGGGTCGCCGCCATGCAGCGCCGCGGTGCAATCGGTCTGGGCATCCGTGCACTCGCCTGCCCCGGCCGGATGGATGGGGTTGGAGATGCCGATATCGCCCGCAAAGGCGCTTGCGGTCTGTTCCAGCACCGTCGGGTTGCCGGCCTTCAGGCCGAAGCGGCCCAGCATGGGCCGGTCGTGCACGTCGGACCGGACCACCTGCGCCCGGCCGGAGATGCCATCGCCATAGGCATCCTGCGGGTCGGCCCAGGCCAGGATATCCTGCGTCGGGATCGCCTCCAGCAGGCCCATCCCGATCATCTGCGGCGCCACGCGCGGGGACAGCATCGCCCTGTCGTGCAGCGGGCCATACCCGAGGTCCGCGGCGGTGTAGGTCGGCTCGCGCAGGGTGGCAACCTGCCCGCCCGACAGCGGCACCTCTATCTCCTCGTAGTCGACCTGAAGCCGGTATTCGGGCGCGTGGCCCGGCAGGCTGAAATCCTGCATCTGCGTGCCGTAGGTCGGCTCGGGCGCCGTCACCTGCGTGCCCGCGATATAACCCTCGATCGCGGCGGTATCGACCCGTGGCGCCGGCACCGAAACGCGCAGGAACATCGACACGGCGCTGTCGTCGGGGCCTTCGGGCGGGTGGCCGCGCCCGTCCTTGAGGTGGCAGCGCTGGCACGAGCGCGCATTGTAGAGCGGCCCCAGCCCGTCAGAGGCCAGGGTCGAGGCCGGGGCCGAGACCCAGACGCGGTCGAACATGCCGTTGCCGAGCCGGAAGTCCATCTGCTGTTCGAATGTCAGGTTGCCGGCGGGCTGGGAAAAGGCATCGGCAGTATCGCGCGCGCGCACCGTCTGGCCACCGGCGGGGTTCGTCTCGAAGGCCCAGGGCGCCGAGAAATCCGTCGGCGGCGCGGTGACATCGGCGATGCGGGCGCGCTCCTCGTCGGTTCGGGGAATGACGTCAAGGTGGTGATCGGCCAGCCCGTCCCAGGGTGGCGCGGCCTCTTGCGCCATGGCCGACACGGAAAGGGCCGCGCAGAGCGGCAGCAGGACTGGAAGGACCTTTTGCATCGGGCTCACGTCGGATGGCAGGGGCGCGGCCGAGCCACGCCCCCGGGGGAAGGTTACTGGAACACGGCGTCGGGGTTGTCGAGGCTGTCCGAGCCCATGACCTCGATCCCGCCGAGGTCGAGCGCGGCGACCACCCGCTCGATGGACCGGGTCTGGTCGATCAGCCCGTTCACGCCGCCCATGATCAGCGCCTCGCCGCCGTCATTGCCGCGCGCCAGCATCTCGTCATAGGCAAAGCCCGCCTCGGCGGCCCGCTTGATCTGGCCCAGTTCCATCACGGTGTTGTTCAGCCGCCCGCGCATCTCGGCGTCGAGCGCGGGATCGTCGGCGGCCACCAGGTCGGACAGCGACGGCCCGCTGACGGTGGTGCCATCGGTGCGCACATAGCGGCCGAGGTAGATGTTCCGGATGCCGACGCCGTTGTAGTAATGGTCGTTGTGGGTGTTGTCGGCAAAGCAGGAATGTTCCTCCTCGGGGTCGTTCAGCATCAGGCCGAGGCGCATCCGCTCGCCGGCCGTCTCGCCATAGGACAGGCTACCCATGCCGGTCAGGATCGCCGTCAGCCCGGCCTCTTCGTCGGCCATCAGGTCTTCGCGGGCGGCACCATCCTCGGCCCATTGCGCGGTGATCCATTCCAGATCCGAGATCAGCAGGTCCGTCGCGGCAGACAGATACTCGGCCCGGCGTTCACAATTGCCGTTGGTGCAGTCGTCACCCGGCGCATAGTCGGTCCAGGGCCGGTTGCCGGCGCCGTCGCCATGACCGTTCAGGTCCTGCCCCCAAAGCAGGAACTCGATGGCGTGATAGCCGGTGGCGACGTTGGCCTCGATCCCGTCGGCCTCGTGCAGGGTGTCCTGCAACAGTTCCGGGGTGATCTCGGTCGCGTCGATCTGCTGGCCCGAAAGGGTGAAGCTGGGGTTGGCGATCACGTTCAGCCCGGCCAGTTGGTTGGCGTCGGAGGGCCCGGCATAGGCGCCGTCGACATAGTCGATCAGGCCCTCGTCCAGCGGCCAGGCGTTCACCTTGCCTTCCCAGTCGTCGACGATCGGATTGCCGAAGCGGTAGACCTCGGTCTGCTGGTAGGGCACGCGCGCCTCCAGCCAGGCCGCGCGCGCGGCGGCCATGGCCTCGGCCGAGGGGCTGTCGATCAGGGTGTTTACCGCCTCTTGCAGCGCGCGGGCCGCCTCAAGGCTGTCGCCGTAGTTGGCCTCGGCGATATCGGCGTAGGTGTCGAGCACCTCGGTGGCGGTCTGCGCCTGGGCTGCGCCGGTCAGGGCCGTCGCCAGGGCGGTGGTGGTCAATACGGTGCGGAGCATCTCTCTGTCCTGTTCTGTGGTCCGGGATCGCGCATGCCGGCGGGGCCGGGATCACCGGACTCTGCCACCCGATCCAGCAGACGCTCGACAGACAGATCCGGCCAGGCAAGCCCGTCGAAGGCCAGCTGCAGCAGGTCGCATCGGCAAAGGTCACCGGGGTCCGAAAGCCTGTCCGTCATTCTGCATCCCGTTGTGAATCGGCTACGCTGAGAGAAAGATGACCAAAACAGTCGGGATTCGCAATACCTGAGTATTGAGCTCGGAAATCACCCCGCGACCCATGGTGTTGCAGGGTGCCGCGGCTGACCGCGCGCGTCGGACCGGATGTTCGCCGCGCGCCCGGCAACATCCGCACCCGCCGTCTGCGCCGGGTCGGCCCCTTTTGGCCCGGTCAGCCGCCCGCCTGGGCCTTCATGGCCCATTGGCCGCTGTCCTGCGCCCAGTATTGCGCGGCGCAGCCGGCCTGCGTCAGGGCCTTCCACTGATCACGGGCCACCTGCACCGCCTCTGGATCGTGACCGTCGAAGATCAAGCAGACGCGCTCCATCGCCTGCACCTCGGCCGCCGCGACATCGGCGCCGTCCACGGACATGATGCAGGCGGGGGCGTTGGTCGCCCCGCCGCCGGTGGTCAGCAGGATCGGCTGGTCCGCGTCATGCGGACCGCCGGCCAACCCGTGCGGCAGGAACCCCTCTTCGGGGCCGGCCCAGAGGGCGGCATCCAGCGCCGCCATCCGGTCGGCGTCGTGGCCGCGCACCTCGACGCGCCACCCCGCGCCGCGCGCCTTGCCCAGCAGCATGGGCAGGGCCCGCTCCAGCGGTTGCGTCGTCAGGTGATAGAAGTAGGCCGCGCCCATCGGCCTAGCCTTCGTAGCGATCCGCGATCAGGCGGTTGAGCGTCAGCACCCCCCAGCCGGTGGCCCCCTTGGGTGCCAGCGTGGTGTCCTTGGTCTGCACGGTCACGCCCGCGATATCGAGGTGGCACCAGGGCACGCCCTCCTGCACGAAGCGGCCCAGGAACTGCGCGGCGGTGATCGACCCGGCGGTGCGGCCGCCGACGTGCTTCATGTCGGCGATGCGGCTTTTGAGCAGGTCGTCGTAGGCCTGGCCCATGGGCAGGCGCCATGCGCCTTCGCCCTCGGCCCCGGCGGCCTTGAGAAAGGCCCCGGCGAGCGCATCGTCATTGGCAAAGACGCCCGCGTTCTCGTGGCCCAGGGCAACGATCATCGCCCCGGTCAGGGTGGCCAGGTCGATCAGGCCGGCAGGCTTGAACCGGTCCTGCGCGTACCAGAGCACATCGGCCAGTACCATGCGCCCCTCGGCGTCGGTGTTGATGATCTCGACGGTGTCGCCCTTCATCGTTTTCACCACGTCGCCGGGGCGCGTGGCCGTCCCCGAGGGCATGTTCTCGACCAGCCCGACAAGGCCCACGACATTGGCCTTGGCCCCGCGCAGGGCAAGCGCGCGCATGACACCGGCGACGACGCCCGCGCCGCCCATGTCCATGGTCATGTCCTCCATGCCTGCGGCCGGCTTAAGGCTGATCCCGCCGGTGTCGAAGACAACGCCCTTGCCGACCAGCGCCAGGGGCGGCTCATCGTCGCCGCCCCGCCACTGCATAACGACCACCTTGGAGGGGCTGGCGCTGCCCTGCCCCACGGACAGCAGCGCGCCCATCCCGAGCTTTTCGAGATCCGCCTCTTCGAGGATCTCGACCTCCAGCCCGAGGTCCTGCATCGCCGCGAGGCGCGCGGCGAAATCGTCCGTGGTCAGGACGTTGGCCGGCTCATTGACCAGGTCGCGGGTAAAAAAGACACCCTCGGCCACGGCGGCCATGGGGGCGGCGGCGCGGGCCAGATCCTCGGGCTTGGCGGCCATGATGTCCACCGCGCCGGGGGCCTCGGCGGGGTCGGTCTTGTGAGTCTCGAAGCCGTAGCCGCGCAGGGCAAGGCCCAGCGACAGGTCCGCCCCGCGCCCGGTGCTGCCCAGCAGCACCAGCAGCGCGCCCGTGCCTCGCGCCTTGGCCAGTTCGGCGCCGGCGCGGCGCGCCTCGTCCACCGCTGGCCGGCGCGGCAGCTTGACCACCAGCACCGCCTCGGCGGTTAGCCCGGCGGGCCAGTCCAGCGCCATCACGTCGCCCGTCTTCGCCTTTTCGAAACGGTCGCTCTCGGCCAGCCGCGCCACCGCCTTGCGGGTCAGGCTGTTGACCCGCCGAGCGCCGCGGTCGAGCTTGCCGTCGGGGGTGACGATCACCGCGATGCGGCCCTCGCGCGCGGCCAGCCCGTCCAGGTCGGTCTCGTGAAAGCGGATTTCGGCGGGTCGGGACATGGGGCGCTCCTTGGTGTCTTGTGTCCTGCGGTCGCGCAAGACCTAGCCTGCCCCTTGCCCGATGGCCAGAGAGCACTTGGGTTGCCCCGCAAACTGGGATAGCGTGCCGTGACTGCCAGCGGCCCGGGACACGCACGACACGGGGCCAGCACGACACGGGGGAAGCCAGGTGCCGCGATTCGACCGCTACATGCTGTCGCAGTTCCTGACCGTCTTCGGCTTTTTCGCACTGGTGCTGGTGCTGATGTACTGGGTCAACCAGGCGGTGCAGCTCTTCGACCGGATCATTGCCGACGGGCAGTCGGCCTGGGTCTTTCTTGAGCTCACGGCGCTGTCGCTGCCGGCGCTGATCCAGATCGTGCTGCCGCTGGCGGCTTTCGCATCGGCCGTCTACGTGACCAACCGCATGGCGTCGGAAAGCGAACTGGTCGTGGTCCAGGCCACCGGCTTTTCCGCCTTCCGGCTGGCCCGGCCCGTCGTCGTCTTCGGCACGATCGTCACCGCGCTGATGCTGGTGCTGACCCACGTGCTGGTCCCGCTCAGCCAGGGCCGCCTCGACGCGCGCGAGGCCGAGATCTCGCGCAATCTCTCGGCGCGGCTGCTGACCGCGGGGCAGTTCATGTCGCCCGCCGCGGGGGTGACGCTCTTCGTGCGCGAGGTCACCGAACAGGGCGAGCTGCGCGACGTCTTTTTGTCCGACAGCCGGCGCGACGACCGCCACATCGGCTACACCGCCAGCCGGGCCTTTCTGGTGCGGGCCGAGGCCGGCCCGCAACTGGTGATGATCGACGGGCTGGCGCAGACCCTGATGCACGGTGATCAGCGCCTGTTCACCACCCGTTTCGACGATTTCGCTTATGATGTCAGCGCGCTGGTGCCCGACGTGGGTGACCGCGACCGCGCCGCGCGCGAGCTGACCACCGCCGAGCTTCTGTCGCCCACCCCCGCCTTGCAGGACGAGACCGGCCGAAGCGCCGCTTACCTGCTGCACGCCGGCCACGACCGGTTCGTGCAGCCTCTCACGGCCCTGGTCGGGGCACTTCTGGGCTTCGCCGCCTTGTTGGTCGGCGGGTTCAGCCGGTTCGGGCTGTGGCAGCAGATCCTGGGCGCGGTTGCGCTGGTGGTGGTGATGAAATCCGCCGAAAGCGCCGGCATGGGCGCGGCCCGCGCGGCGGTGAGCGCCTGGCCGGCCGCCTATGCAGGGATCGCCTTCGGCCTGGCGGCCAGCCTGGCGCTGCTGCTGGTCAGCAGCCGCCCCGCGCTGCTGCGCCGCCGCCCGCGCCAGCCCGCCGGGGGCGCGGCATGATCCTGCACCGTTATTTCTCGCGCCGGTTCGTGATCAGTTTCGCCAGCACCTTCGGCATCTTCCTGTTGCTGCAGGGGTTCATCGACCTGGTCGAGCAGGGCCGCCGGTTCGCCGGGACCGAGGCCGGCACGGCGCAGGTGGTGGCGCTGACCCTGCTGAACCTGCCTCAGGCCCTCTACGAATTGCTGCCCCTGATCACGGTGCTCAGTGCCATCGCGCTTTTCCTCGGGCTGGCCCGGTCCTCGGAACTGGTGGTGACACGCGCCGCGGGGCGGTCGGCCCTGCGCGCCTTCGCGGGGCCGCTGCTGATGACCCTGCTGATCGGGGGGCTGGCGGTGGCGGTTTTCAATCCCATCGTCGCCGCGACGCTCAAGGAATACGAGGACCGCTCGTCCAGCCTGCGCGACAACCGTGCCAGCATCCTGTCGATCTCGGACGACGGGCTCTGGTTGCGCCAGGGCGATGCGGCGCGGCAGACGGTGATCCGGGCCGCGGCGACCAACCTCGACGGCACCGTGCTGCAAGGCGTGAGCTTCATCACCTTCACGCGCGAGGGCGGGCCGATACGCCGGATCGAGGCCGACAGCGCCGCGCTGGTCCGGGGGGCCTGGGTCCTGAGCGATGCCAAGTCCTGGCCCCTGTCGGAGGCCCGCGTTGCCGAGCAGTGGGCGACCACCCATGCCAGCCTGCGCATCCCCTCGACGCTCTCGGCCGACCGGATCCGCGACAGTTTCGGCACCCCCAGCTCGATCCCCGTCTGGGACCTGCCCGCATTCATCGACCGGCTGGAGGCCGCCGGCTTTTCCGCCCTGCGCCACCGGGTCTGGTTCCAGATGGAACTGGCACAGCCGCTGTTTCTCTGCGCCATGGTGCTGATCGCCGCCGGCTTCACCATGCGCCCCCAGCGCGGGCGGCGCGTGGGGCTGCTGGTGCTCACCGCGGTGGTTCTCAGCTTCGGCCTCTACTTTCTGCGCAACTTCGCCCAGATCCTTGGCGACAACGGCCAGATTCCCGTGGCCCTTGCCGCCTGGGCGCCGCCCGTCGCCGGGATCGCGGCCGCGCTGGGCCTGCTGCTCCACCTGGAGGACGGCTGATGCCGCGGCTTGCGCTTATCCTCCTTCTGTGGCTCTGGCCGCTGTCGCTGGCCGCGCAGGCCCCCGCCACGCTGCTGGCCGACCGCGTGACCGTCCCGCCCGGAAGCGACCGACTGGTCGCCGAGGGCAACGTCGAGGTGGTGTTCGAGGGCACGCGGCTGTCAGCCGCGCGCATAACCTATGATCGCGCCGCCGACCGGCTGCAGATCACCGGCCCGATCTTCATCCGCACGCAGGCGGGCGAGGTTCTGACGGCCGAGCGCGCCAGTCTCGATCCGCGGCTGGAAAACGGGCTGCTGCGCGGGGCGCGGCTGATCCTGGACGACCGGCTGCAACTTGCCGCCGACCGCATCGACCGGGTCGGCGGGCGCTACACGCAACTCAGCCGCAGCGCCGCGACCTCCTGCAAGGTCTGCGACGACGGCCGCCCGCCGCTCTGGGACATCCGCGCCGCCCGCGTCATTCACGACCAGCAGGCGCGCCGGCTTTATTTCGAGAACGCGCGGTTCCGGGTCCGCGGCGTGCCGATCCTCTGGCTGCCGCGGCTGCGCCTGCCCGAGCCCGGTGTCAGCCGGGCAACGGGGCTGTTGATCCCCCAACTGCGGACCACCGACCAGCTGGGGCCGGGCCTCAAGCTGCCCTATTTCATTCGCCTGGGGGACCATCGCGACCTGACCGTGACACCCTATCTGACACCCGAAAGCGCCACGCTGGAGGCCCGCTACCGCCAGGCCTATCTGCGCGGCGAGATCGAGGTCAGCGGCGCCATGACGCGCGACAGCCTCGTCGGCGGCACGCGGGGCTATTTCTTCGCCGACGGGGCCTTTCACCTCGCCGGCGGCACGCGGCTGCGCTTTGATGTCGAGACTGCCTCGGACGATGCCTATCTGCTGGACTACGGCATCGACGACTCGGACCGCCTCGACAGCGAGATCAGCCTGTCGCGGATCACCGACCGCGAGATGCGCCGCGCCCGGTTGACCGTCTACCAGAGCCTGCGCGCCGCCGAGGACAACGACCGCCTGCCCCCCGTCGTGGCCGAGGCGCGCGGCGAAAGGCGTGCCACCCCGGCCATCGGCGGCACGCTGAGCTATGGCGCGGGTCTGCAGGGCCACCTGCGCACGCTGGACGCCGGGCCCGACGGGCTGGGCGACGCGCTGCGCGCCGGGGTCTGGGCCGACTGGCACCGCGCCCGTGTCACCGGCCCCGGCCTGGTGGTCGAGACCCGCACGGGCCTGCGGCTGGACCACTACGCCTTCTCGCCCGACGCCCTTGCCCGGGACACCACGCGCGCAACGGCCCAGGCCGCCGTGACCCTGCGCTATCCGCTGATCCGGCAAGGGCCGCGGGCCGCGCATGTGCTCGAACCCGTGGCGCAACTGGCCTGGTCGGACACCACCGGCGGCCCCGTGCCCAACGAGGACAGCAGCACGGCGGAATTCGACGTCGCCAGCCTGTTCGCGCTGTCGCGCTTTCCCGGCGAGGACGCCACCGAAACCGGCCCGCGTGCCGCCCTCGGGCTGACCTGGACCCGGCGCGGGCGGGACGGGCTGAACAGCCGGCTGACCTTCGGGCGGGTGCTGCGCGGGGCGGAGAACCCCGCCTTCACAAGGACCTCGGGGCTGGACGGCACCGCCTCGGACTGGCTGGTGGCCGGCGCGCTGGACACCGGCAGCGAGCTGGGCCTGCGCGGCCGGGCCCTGATCGACGATGATATCGCCGTGACCCGCGCCGAGGCCCTGCTGGACTGGCGCACGGACCGGCTGACCCTCGCGGCGGGTTACATTTTTCTGCCGGAAGATGCCGAGGAAGACCGCTCCGGCGCGGTGCGCGAGATCACGCTCGACAGCCGCTACCGCGTCAACGAGCGCTGGGCGGCGGGTCTCGACATGCGCTACGATCTGGCCGACGGCGAACCCTCCACCGCCGGGCTGGAGCTGGGCTGGCGCAACGAATGCATCACGGTGGATTTTTCGGTGTCGCGCCGCTTCACGTCTTCGACTACGGTGCAACCGACGACCGATTTCGGCCTGGTCGTGGGGTTGGACGGCTTTTCCGCGGGGCGCACCGGGGCGGGGGCCGCCCGACGCTGCCAGGACTGAAACACAAACCAAAGCCAAGAGGTTCCGATGCGTGCCGTTCCGATCCTGTTCGCCTTTCTCGTTTCCCTCGCCCTGCCCGCGCAGGCGCAGTTCTCGCCGGCGATCACGGTGAACGACGCGGTCATCACGCCCTTCGAGATCGAACAGCGCGAACGGATGCTGGAGGTCTTCGGCACCCCGGGCAACCTGTCCGAGGTGGCGCGGGACCAGTTGATCGAGGAACGTCTCAAGGCCCAGGAGCTTAACCGCGCCGGCCTGCGCCTGAACGAAGAGGGCCTGCAACGGGCCATGACGGACTTCGCCGCGCGCGCCGACCAGGACCTCGACCAGTTCCTTGCCGGGCTGCGCCAGAACGGCATCGCGGAAGAAACCCTGCGCGACTTCGTACGGGTCAACGCGACCTGGCGCGACTACATCCGCCAGCGCTACGGTTCGCGGGCCGAGGTCACCGAGGCCGAGGTCGACCGCGCCCTGGGCCAGTCCGAGGGCGGCGCCGGCATCCAGGTGCTGCTGAACGAGATCATCATCCCCGCCCCGCCCGACCGCGCCGAGGCGGCCATGCAACGGGCCGAACAGATTAGCGCGCTGACCTCCCAGGCGGCCTTCGAGGCCGAGGCGCGCCGGGTGTCGGCGCTGCCCTCGCGCGAGTCTGGCGGCCGGCTCGACTGGCTGCCAATCAGCAATTTCCCCGCCCCGCTTCGCCCGATCTTCCTCGGCCTCGCCCCGGGCGAGGTCACCGATCCGCTGCCCATCGAGAACGGCATCGCCCTGTTCCAGCTGCGCGACGTGCGCGAGGTGGCCCGGGCCACCCCCGCCCCGGCCGAGATCGACTACGCCGCCTATTACATCGACGGCGGCCGCGCACCGGCGGCGCAGGAGCGGGCCGCGCGCGTGGCCGGCCGTGTCGACACCTGCGACGACCTCTACGGCGTGGCCCGGGACCAGCCGCCACGGGTTCTCGAGCGCAACACCCTGCCCCCGGCCGAGATCCCGCAGGACGTGGCGACGGAACTGGCCAAGCTCGACCCCGGCGAGACCTCCGCGGCGCTGACCCGCGCGGGCGGCGACACGCTGGTGTTGCTGATGCTCTGCGGGCGCACCCCCTCCGAAGCGGGCGCGCAGGATCGCGACGCGGTGCGTAACCAGCTGCGCTCGCAGCGGCTGTCGGGCTATGCCGAGGCCTTGCTGGCCGAGCTGCGCGCCTCGGCCCGCATCACGCGCAACTGATGCGCCCCATCGCGGTCAGTTGCGGCGAGCCGGCCGGCATCGGCCCCGAGATCGCCGCAGCCGCCTGGCAGACGCTGAAGGACACCGTGCCGATCCTGTGGATCGGCGACCCCGCGCACCTGCCCCGCGACACGCCCTGGCAGGCGGTCGCGACCGCGGCCGAGGCCGCGACCGCGACC